>NZ_JBVFXI010000001.1:0-1527037 GCF_055524595.1 Oceanobacillus sp. B139/18
AGCATATTGAAAAAGAGTTAAGCATCATGCTTAGCTCTTTTTTTATTTAGAAATATATGAAAGAATGTTACTGAACGAAAAATCGCTAGGATAAACATCGACCAAGCATTCTATTTATAAGCTAGCATTAATACAAGTTTTTAGTACTTCTATTTAGCTGTTATTATAATCATACATAAAAAATAGAATTTTATTGGTGTACTGTCTTTGAAATATACGTGCTGTATGGTGAACCTCTTCAAATGTGTATGTATTATTTGAAGACATTCATAAAAATCCACGATAAGAAACATATACAATGAAGGACTTTCTTTATATTGGATATATCTCATAAATCCATTCTATACCGATTATCCGGGAGAGGAAAATGAGTGTATTTTTTTGTGGCATAGGAAATTATAGAATTATTGCTTTGTGGATAACTATTTATAGAAAAAAGCCGCGTCCAGCTCCGAGCGCCAAACTTTAGAGACTTCGCGTTGTACCCTGCGATAAAGAAGACTCAGCGATTAGCGAAACGACAGACAGAGCTAAAGTCGCGCTTATGCTTCGAGGGTAAAAAAGAAATTCGCTTTTTTTCTGCGAGATCTTTGCCCTGGGACCGGGACTGCGATTACTCGTCTCATCGAAAACCGTCGTAGCGGACATCTTCTTGGCAAGCACACCGAAGTTTTAAAGAACAAGCTGTATTCTTGTTTTTTTAACTTCGTTCCTTTTCGATATTTGAATTTTAAATTACATACTAAAAAGACGAGAAGTATCCAGGTTTAATGGTACTTCTCGTCTTTTTCCTTATTTAGATATATTCCATCGGTTATTAATGGAATCTGTTATACTTGTAATCGCTCCGTCTCCGGTAACATTACATGCTGTACCTAAGCTGTCTTGAGCAAGATATAGTGCAATCATTAAGGATACCATTGTCGGCCCGAAGCCTAACATGGATTCAAGCAGGCCGATAGAAGCCATAACAGCTCCGCCAGGTACCCCAGGCGCTGCAATCATCGTCACTCCCAATACAAGTAAGAAAGGAAAAACAGATCCAAATGTGATGGAGTCTCCCTGTAAAAATAAAACTGCAGTTGCACAGCTTAACAGGGTAATAGTGCTTCCTGATAAATGAATATTAGCAAGTAAAGGAATCGTGAAATCAGCAATATTGCTTTTTACCTTTAATTTTTTGGACTGTGCTAATGTAACAGGTATTGTAGCAGCGGAGGATTGAGTTCCAAGCGCTGTGAAATAAGCCGGCAGCATGGTTTTTAACATCCGGAAAGGATTCTGTTTACTCAATGCTCCAGCAACTGAATACTGAAAGATTAAATATAAAACATGTAACAGAATAATCATCACAAAGACAACTGCGAATACTTGTAAAATAGAAGCGACCTGTCCTGCATGTGTCATGTTGGCAAAGATTCCAAAAATATGAATTGGCAGTAATGGAATAATTGCTTTGCTGATAACTAATTCGACAATAGAGCGAAAATCAGTAAATACTTTTAATAACGTATCATTTTTTAATGCTGCCATTCCAATTCCTAAAATAAACGAAAGAATAAGTGCGGTAATTACTTCAAAAGGCGGATGAAGCTCAAAATCCAAAAAACCTTCCAGCAGTGCGCCGCTTGGGTCATTAAACATTGTTAATGACTGTCCGCTTAAAATAGATGGATACAGATTGCTTGCAGCTGTATATGCTACAATACCAGCGAAGATAGTTGATACATAAGCAATTAAAGCTGTAATCGATAATAATTTTCCGGCTCCTTTTCCCATATAACCAATTCCGGGTGCGATAAACCCTAAAATAATTAGCGGGATGATAAAGCTGAGGAATCCGCCAAAAATATCATTAAATGTGGCGAACAATCGAATAAGCCAATCATTTGCAATTATTCCGACAATAATACCGAGAGCAATTGCAATAATAATACGAAATAATAAACCAAAGCGTTGCATAAGAAACTCTCCAATCTGGTTTGTAAATAATATGTAACGGACATAGTATAACTCAAAATTAAGACGATAGCCAGACTTTATTAAGTAAAACGAATGGAAAAAGAAAGGAAGTCAGCTATTTATTCATATGTTTCAAATGGTTTAGAAATGCAGCCCAAGATTATTATTTTTTGTAGAATATAGAAAAGAGAAGCATCCCGGAGGATACTTCCCAGTCTGAGATATTAACTCATTCCAAATGGTCCTAATGTTTCCGTCTCCTTGTTTCCTGAACCTGATTTTTGTTTAGAGCTGAAAAAAGGAGCTGCTTGCTGCAAAGCCTGACCTACATTTTGTTGTTGATTGGTCATAGAATAAAAAGTGGCTGCACCAATACCGACAGAGGCAACCAATGGAAGCCAAATTGAGTTTTTTTCCATACTAATCCTTCCTTTCAACATATGTGAAAAAGACAGTTAGTAAAAGCTGGCCAGTTGATAGACGGCCAGCTCAGACAGGCTTATTATTTCCAGAGGAAAATAAATTATGAAAGACATTAATTAACAGCATCTATAGTTGTATCTAAGGCTGCATTCATGCCGGCTATTCTTCCGGTAACGAGTGCAGAAGTAATATTATACCCGCCTGTATAGCCCTGTATATCTAAAATTTCTCCGCAAAAATATAGGCCATGCATGATTTTTGATTTCATGGTGTTTGGTACAATTTCTTTAATTGAAATACCTCCGCCAGTAACAAAAGCTTTTTCCATTGGAAGACTGCCGTGTACTTGGAAGGAGAAATTTTTAATTTCTTTTGTAAATTGAAGCATGGTGTTTTTCGAGATATTGGCACATTTTTGTTCAGAGCCGATGTCATGCGTTTCCATTAAATAGTCAAGAAGACGTTCAGGAATCAGTCCTTTGACTGCATTTTTAAACGCTTTTTTTGGATTATCTTCAAGGGTATGCATGATTTGTTTAAATAAATCATCTTCGGTTATTTCGGGTAAAATATCGAGATGCATTTCTACAGCATCTCTGCCCCGCATCAGCTCTTTAACGACAAACTGGGAACAGCGCAAAACGGCAGGACCGGAAATACCAAAATGAGTGAAAATCATATCCATCTGATGGGTGATAATTGGTTTTCCCCGTTTATTTAATACGCTTAAACGAATATCTCTTAGAGATAAGCCTTGAAGTTTTTTTTGCTTAATAAAGGCTTCTTTCGAGGTGAGCGCTACTTCTGTCGGGTAAAGTGTCGTTACCGTATGACCGGCAATTTTAGCCCATGGATAAGCATCACCTGTCGAGCCAGTGTGAGGTACCGCTTTTCCGCCGGCTGCCAGAACGATGGCGGCAGCTTCTATAGAAGGTTCTTCATCGAAGTGTACCTTGTGCAGATTCTCCCCATATTCTATTGCAGCTGCTTTTGTATTCATTTTTACGGTGACACCTTGTTCTTTTAATTGATTAATAAGTGCATTAACCACATCCATTGCTTTGTTGGATTCTGGAAACATTCTGCCATGATCTTCCTCCTTTAAAGCAATCCCGAGACCTTCAAAATAATCGATAATATCATAATTATTAAACACTGAAAAAGCACTATATAAAAATTTACCATTGCCAGGAATATGTTTTATTACTTCCTCCTGCGGTAAACGGTTTGTTACATTACAGCGGCCTCCGCCGGAGATGGCTAATTTCTTGCCCAGCTTTTTTCCTTTTTCAATCAGCAGTGTTTTGGCGCCGTGCTCTGCAGCAGATATAGCTGCCATTAATCCAGATGGTCCTCCGCCGATGACGACAACATCATAATCCAAGGTTTCTCATTCCTTTCTTTTCCTTCCGTATCGTAGCACTTTCTATAAAAATGTACAATCCTGATAAAAAATTTCTTCTATATATCATAAGGGAAATGAGGGCTGCTTAGGATGTAATAGAATGAAATGAAATTTATTTGTCGTTTTTTAGCAGATTAAATCAAGCAATGTAGACAAAAAGTATGCTAAAATTAATAGGAAGTGCTAAAATAAAGCAATCTATTTTATTAATCTAATTGTAGGTGAAAAAGTTACAATGTCAAATATGCTACGAGGAACGATGCTTTTATCAGGTGCGTCGTTCCTGTCCAAGTTTTTAGGAATGATTTTTGTTATCCCGTTTTTTGCAATCGTTGGTACGACAGGTAATGCGCTGTTTGTATATGCGTACACACCTTACAGTATTTTTATTAGTTTATCCACAGTCGGCATACCGGCGGCAGTATCAAAATTTGTATCCAAATATAACGCTTTAGGTGATTATCAAATTGGGATGCGGATGTTCCGTGCCGGCAGTGCATTAATGCTAGTCACTGGCGTTGTTGCATTCCTTGTGATGTTTTTATCAGCTGATTGGATAGGAGCACAACAAATTAAAGGAGAAGGCGGACCAATAACCCCGGATGATATCGCCTTTGTTATCCGTATGGTCAGCTTTGCACTGATTGTTATTCCGGCAATGAGTATTGTCCGGGGATTTTTTCAGGGGAATCAGTCCATGGGGCCGACGGCTATCTCCCAAACCATAGAACAAATTGTGCGCATTATAGCTATTCTGCTCGGCTCTTATATTATTGTAAATTACTTTAACGGGTCGATTACTTTAGCAGTAGGTTTTGCTGCATTTGCAGCTTTAATCGGCGCCCTGGCAGCTTGTTTGGTTCTTTTCTGGTATTGGAGAAAAAGAAAACCGTTTATTGATAAGAAAATTGCAAACCAGAAGACGACACATGATTTTCGCACGGTCGATTTATTTAAGGAATTATTTCGATATGCCGGTCCATTTGTATTAGTTGGTCTAGCTATCCCGCTATATCAGCTTGTTGATCAGTTTACATTTCAGCCTGCCATGGTTGCCAGCGGCAGAGGAGCAACATATGATACAGAATTGGCTGTTATCAATAACTTGGGACATAAAATAGTTATTATACCGATGACTATCGCTACAGGGTTATCTATGGCGATGCTGCCATCGTTAACGAATGCTTTTACACAAAACGATCAAACTACTTATACAAAACTAATTAACCAGGCTTTACAGGTTATCATGGTATTTGTCATTCCGGCAGCTGCAGGAATTGCAATTCTTTCCGATGAAATTTTTGGTTCGTTATTTACGCTGGAAGATATTGAGATTACAGGGAAATTGATGGCCTTATATGCTCCAGTGGCATTGCTCTTTGGCCTGATTACAGTAACAGCTGGGATGCTGCAGGGCCTTGATCAGCAAAATTATGCGGTTATCAGTTTATTGGCCGGTCTTTTGGTAAAAGTATTATTCAACAGTCAGTTTATTCATATGTTCGGCGGACAAGGAGCCATTTTAGGTACGGCAATTGCAGCAGGTATTGCTGTTTTGCTTAATTTAATCCGAATAAAAAGAAGTGCTGATTTTTCTTATAAACAAACAATAAAGCGAACGATTTTAATTTTGATTTTTACAGGAATGATGTGCTTCGTTATTGCAGTGTTAAAATTTGGTTTCAGCTTCTTTCTGCCATATCAGGAGGAACGCTGGGCAACGACGATGATGCTTTTCATCGGTATATCTGCAGGCGGACTATTCTATCTATTTTTAGCGTATAAATCAACATTGTTAGAACATATCTTTCAAGGGAATATACCAGGCTTAAATCGATTGAAACGCAAAAAATAAGGAGTTCTCCTATGCGATTAGATAAATTATTGGCAAATATGGCTGTTGGAAGCAGGAAAGAAGTAAAACAGCTGTTAAAAGCGAAAAAAGTCACTTTAAATAATCATGTGGTCAAAGACGGTTCGATAAAAGTAAATCCAGATATAGACAATATCCATGTAGATGGAGAGCCTGTCATTTATCAGGAATTTATTTATTTGATGCTTCACAAGCCTCCCGGAGTTGTATCGGCAACGGTCGATGCAAAGGATAAGACGGTCATTGACTTGTTATCCGAACAGGAAAGACATTTCCAGCCTTTCCCAGTGGGGAGGCTGGATAAAGATACAGAAGGTTTATTATTAATTACAAATGATGGAGATTTAGGCCACCACCTGACTTCTCCGAATAAAAATATACCGAAAATGTATCGTGCCAAGGTGAAGGGGGATCTGCCTCGGGATGTAATCCAACAATTTGCTGATGGAGTTACGCTGGAAGATGGTTACTTTACTAAACCAGCTAAACTGGAAATATTATCTGTAGATGAAGAATCGGGGATTTCTGAAGTACAAATAGAAATTACGGAAGGAAAATTTCATCAGATTAAACGGATGTTTGAAGCGGTTCAGGGGAAGGTTATCTATTTAAAGCGACATCGAATGGGAGAATTAACCCTAGATGACCAATTGGCGCGGGGAGCTTACCGCCCGCTGACCGAGGAGGAAGTAGCTTATTGCTACAGTTTAAAGAAATAAGGGGTTATGACCATGTCTCATTATTTTATAGGTATCCAGGTAAAGCCATTGTTGGCAGAGCAGCTGACAGAATGGCAGAAGCATTTCATGCAGCATCTTCCTTTTAAGCAATGGACGGATAAGGAAGATTTTCATATTACGCTTGCTTTTTTAGGAGAAGTAGGTGAAAAGTCGATAGAAACTCTCCGGAATGAGCTTTATTCTATCACAGCTTACACAGCATTTGATTTAAACAGAACAGGCTTAGGTACTTTTGGAAATAAACATCAGCCAAGGGTTTTATGGCTGGGGGTGGAAAATAATCCAATGTTGAACCGCATACAGCAGCAAGTAGTACAGATTTGTGAAATTATCGGCTATAAAAATGAGAAGAGAGCGTATACTCCGCATATTACTATCGCTAAGAAATGGGCAGATCAAAAGAAAACCGTAACAGAAGACAGCTGGAATAAAATAATATCCAATATGCCTTCCTTAGCTGAAGCATTTAACGTGGATGCGGTGGAGCTATACAAGGTACATCCTTCTTCCACTCCGAAATATGAAATCATTCAGCGTTTTCCATTGCGTCATGAGTCATTTAGCTGAATCTCATTTACAAATAAGTGTGTGAAGGGACAGTTTGCAGACCTTTCAATGGCAACTAGAAGCGTAGCAGGTTTTCTGATGAGAAAAAGGAGAGAATAGGATAGATGGCACAGTTAATTAAGCTACAGGATTATATTTCCAGATATGAGTGGGATACCTATCGTTACCCCACTCAATATATCAGACAAAAGAAAGAACAGTGGGAACAGTTCTATTCGGAATGGCTTGATCCATCTCTGAAGGAGGAGACCAAACAAGAGGCACAGCCGGAAGCAGAAGAGGTAAAGGAAAAAAACTCACTGCTGCAAAAATGGAAAGAACGATTTATCAAATCACCGGTTGTTGTAGAGGATTTGACTCCAGACGAAGAAATCGTAAAACGGAATAAACCGTTATTAAAGCTCCCTGATACGGAAGAAGAATTAAAGCAGGTTTTTCTGGATCGCATATTGGAAATTCAGATGAAATGGGCATCATCCACTGTTTCGCAGGTTTCTGTCGTTGATTCGAATTATTATAATGATCCATTATTACGATTTTTGCTGCAGCGGTTTCCAGATACATATCTTGTGATGTACCGTCCTATATTTGAAGTGAAGCAAGCGGCAGTGGAGACAGATATTATACTTATCACACCAATTGGAGTAGAAATACTATCATTTGTTGAACTGGATACAGACGAAGTAATTATGGCTGGAGACGAACGTACCTGGACCATTACTGCTAAAAATAATGAAGAGCCGGGGCGGCTGGTCAATCCATTAATTTCGTTAAAACGGTCGGAAAAATGGATTGAACGTTTTCTGAAGGAAGAGAATATCGATATTCCGATTAAAAAAACAGTGATATCCAGAATTAATCGTATTTTATATGCCACCGCACCTTACCAGACAGAAATTATCGATAAGCTCTCCTTCCCGGAATGGTTTAAAGAGAAGCGATCTATTCATTTACCGCTGAAAAAGAGGCAGCTCAGTGTGGCTGAATCCTTGTTAAGAAACAGCTTATCGCATTCTTTTCTGAGACCGGAATGGGAAGCAGAGTAAGCTGACGATGTATTTATTGATTGTGAATCCCCATGCTGGGAATGGGAAAGCAAAGCAGGCCTTTGAGCATATTCAAAAGATGGAAAGTTTTCACAGCATCGAGCAAAAAACTTTATTTACTGACGCACCTGGGGAGGGCAAAGTGATTGCTGCAAATTATTCCGGGGATAGAAGGATAAAGCATGTTATCGTTATCGGCGGAGACGGAACCATGCATGAAGTAATGAATGGCTGGGTGAACCAAGAAGTGCCGGTTTCTTTTATTCCGACCGGTTCTGGAAATGATTTTGCCAGAGGGACCGGTCAAAATCGGAATGCAGAGAAGCAATGGCAGAAAATCATTTCAAGTCCGGATAGGTACTGCTATTGGAATGGCAGGGTTCAACTGGACAACAGTGAGAACAAAAAATTTATCAATAGTATCGGTGTCGGGATAGATGCAATAACGACAGAAGCAGCAAATAAATCTCGATTAAAGGGCTGGCTCAATCGTCTGGGTTTGGGGAAGCTGATTTACCTGATTGCATTAATCCGGGTAATCTGGAGCTTTCAACCGATGAATATTCGTTTGAAATACGATGGAAAGGTAAGGACATTGCAAAATGTCTGGCTCATTTCTGCAGCAAATCATCCCTATTGCGGCGGAGGGTTAAAGGTAGTACCACATGCAGTCCTGCATCAGGAATATCTATCCATACTGATTGTTCATCAGATATCCAGAAAGAAAATTCTATTATTATTCCTGCTGATTATTTTTGGCCTGCATCGTTTTTTAAAGGAAGTAGAATTATTTCGGACGAAGGAGCTGGTGATAGAGGCTGATTCACCAGTCCGCTATCAGGCAGATGGAGAAAATGGAAGGCTCCGTACTTGTCTGATTACAAAGGATCAACGGGCAGTACATATTATATAAATAGAAACTTTATTCAGTAGGAGATTTACAGACGATTCTCCATGATAATATAGTAGAAAAAGCAGATTGATTGAAATTTTATTATATTTTAATATTATTAATAATGCATGTAGATATTGTAATTTTGATCATTTCTAGATACAATAAAGACTTAACACATGAAAAAGAATCATATTATTTATCGGAAATAGAGAAGGATTGCTTGTCTATCTGATTTATAACCAGATAAAAAGCAAGAATGGTCTATTGATGAATAAAGATTTTTCGGATGTTTCTTGAACACGCACTTGAATGCTAATTTTGAAAGATGGGAAGACATTATGATTAACTGGCTCGAACATGCTTTAGGTACAGGATGGCTTGTCAGACCGGCTGGAGGTTTGACCGGCGAGGCATTTATAGCTGAAAAAAATGGAAAGCGATTGTTTTTGAAACGGAACACATCGCCTTTCTTAGCTGTACTCTCTGCAGAAGGAATTGTACCAAAGCTTATTTGGACAAAGCGAATAGAAAATGGTGATGTTATTACCGCTCAAGAATGGCTGGAAGGGCGTTCTTTGAATGAAGAAGAAATGAAGCAGCAATCTGTGGCTGATTTATTGTATAAAATACATCATTCCTCGGAATTAATGCATATGCTGTTAAAAATGGGGAAAAAACCGGTAACCTCAGATGAAAGCTTCACCCAGCTTTGTTTACAATTAGAAAATAATGGCTTAATGCATGAGCGGGAAGAGGTACTGGAAGCAATTGGTTTGCTGGAAATGATGCTTCCTTATACAAGGAACCAAAGGCTCGCTGTATGTCATTGTGACATGAACCATAATAATTTAATCTTAACAAAAGAAAACATCATTTATTTAATTGATTGGGATAATGGAACCATTGCTGATCCTGCAACGGATATTGGTATGCTCTTAAAATGGTATATTCCAAAGGAAGATTGGAAAGAGTGGCTTATCAATTACGGAATAGAGCCGGACAGACAATGGTTTATTCGTATGTACTGGTATCTCCTGCAGGACAACCTCCAATTCTTATGCTGGCACTTTGACCGTAATGAGAAAGGGAAAGTCCAGCAAAGATTGAAGGAATTACAGGAAATCAACCAATCGATTAAAGATTTTATTGTTTCTTAGCATATCGGGATACCAATCAGAGGTTTTGCTGGACCGTATTGATCCAATGCTGAAACTGATCTTGATGATCACCAATATGTTTTGTCAGATCGGATGCAGCAGCCCCATCTTTACCATATTGGTAAATGCGCGTCAGGACGTCCTGGATATCCTGATCAGATAATTCTTGTTGAGCTAATAGGGAAGCAGTGAGCCTTTCCAACTGAGCATGTTCATTCGGAGACACAGAGGAATCAGATTGATGCTCGTCTAAAATATCACACAGTAATTGCAATTTGTTTTGCAGAGATAGTTGCATCTAAATTCACCTCGTTCCTGAGCATAGTTTAAACGGATAATGCATTATTATTCACATCATCAAAAGCTATAAAAGTGAGGAAAGCGTATATGAGACAAAGATATAAACCATGGGCAGATGATTATTTAAAGGAAAAAAATTATATTGTATTAGAGAAACCGAGCTTACATAAAGGGGAATGGAAAAAAGTTTTTGGCAACAATAATCCGATTCATGTAGAAATTGGTTCGGGTAAGGGGCAATTCATTACAGGAATGGCAAAGCAGCACCCGGATATAAACTTTATCGGCATCGAGGTAGCGAAAAGTATTATTGTTTCTACAGTTCAAAAAGTGGATGAAGAAACGTTAGATAATGTTCGCCTATTGAATGAAGATGCGAATGATTTGCTTGCTATATTTGAAGAAAATGAAATCGGGCAAATTTATTTAAATTTCTCCGATCCTTGGCCAAAAAATCGTCATGAGAAGCGTCGCTTGACCTTTAGAAGCTTCTTGGAGCAATACCAGCATATTTTGCCGGATTCAGGTCAAATCGTTCTCAAAACCGATAATCGCGGATTATTCGAGTATTCATTAGTCAGCTTTTCCGACTATGGAATGAAGCTGAAAGAAGTGAATTTAGATTTGCATGCTATTGAGGATGAAGCGAATGTGAAGACAGAGTATGAAGAAAAATTCGCTTCCATGGGACATGTCATCTATCGCTGTACAGCACAATTTTCATCTTAATAAAGAAAGCTTGATGATTCGCAAGTCTTTCAGTGCGAGACGTGTTTAAGTTCCAGAGGATGAAAATAAATGATTGACAGTACTTCTGTTTATTTGTCATAATATATACGATATGAATGGATTTGATGAACCTTTAATTCAGTCCCGCGAGGCTGGTAAGGAAAACGGATGAAGCAAAATAAATATGTCCTTTAAAGAGACGTTTCCAAAGCTTAATAAAAATGATGTTTAAGATTCTATGGTCTTTTTTATCATCCTTTTGGAACACATATTTAATGGATAATGTTCCTTTGTGTATTCTGACACCTTACCCCGGACTGGTAAGGTGTTTTTAGCTAGAGAGCAATTGGATATAGAATACATACAGAAGGGACAGGTATTGATGAAACCAAGAGAAATACAAGTACATGAACGGCTGCCATTATTACAGAGCTTGCCTTTAAGTTTGCAGCATCTATTTGCAATGTTTGGTTCCACAGTTTTAGTACCGCTTTTATTTAATGTAGATCCAGCAACTATTTTAATGATGAATGGGTTTGGCACACTGCTGTATATTTTTATAACGAAAGGGAAAATTCCTGCTTATTTAGGATCGAGCTTTGCTTTTATCGCACCAGTTACGTTAGTTCTGACAGATGGAGGAGGCTATGGTGCCGCCTTGGGTGGTTTCTTCGTAGTGGGCCTTGTTTTGACTCTGATCGGGGTGATTGTGAAATATGCGGGTACAAGCTGGATTGATGTTATTTTTCCGCCGGCAGCAATGGGGGCAATTGTAGCCGTTATTGGGTTGGAGCTTGTTCCTACAGCAGCAGATATGGCTGGATTATTGCCAGCAGCGGATGCTCCGAGAGATATGACCGCCATAACGGTATCTTTGCTGACGTTAGGGGCCACAATCGTTTATTGGGTGACATTAAGAGGATTCCTGAAAATTATTCCGATTCTGCTAGGCATCGTAACGGGTTATGTGATTGCCGCGATGTTTGGAATTGTTGATTTTACCTCCGTACGGGAGGCTGCCTGGATTCAAATGCCGACCTATTATCAGATTGAGTTCAACTGGTCTGACATCCTTATTATTTTACCGGCTGCGCTTGTTCTTGTGCCTGAACACATTGGACATTTAGTAGTTACAGGCAATATTGTGAAGAAGGATATGGTAAAGGATCCAGGCTTAGACCGTTCTTTATTTGGTAATGGTATTTCTACGATGCTTTCCAGCTTTTTCGGATCGACACCAAATACAACATATGGTGAAAATATTGGAGTTCTTGCGATAACAAGAGTATATTCTACATGGATTATCGGCGGAGCTGCGGTGTTAGCAATTATCCTTTCCTTCTGCGGAAAGCTTGCTGCTTTAATTTCATCTATTCCAACACCGGTTATGGGCGGTATTTCTTTACTGCTTTTCGGGATTATCGCGGTAAGCGGTTTGCGTATGCTTGTAGAGCAGCAGATTGATTATAATAATTCGCAAAATCTTATCCTGACCTGTGTAGTATTGGCAATTGGTGTCAGCGGAGCCAGCATTGAACTTGGTGCAGTAGAATTGACAGGAATGGGGCTGGCGACCATTGTTGCCATTTTAATCAGCTTATTCTTTAAACTGCTGGATGCTTTAAACTTATCGAATGAGGATAAGTAAATAAATATATGAATGAGGCATAGAAAGAAAACTGCACTCGAATGAAATTGGAGAGAATTTCATATAGAGCGGCAGTTTTCTTTTTCAAATAACAATTTTTGCAATAAGAAAGCATAAACAATGAAAAATAGAAAGCGATAACAACTCCTATACAGTCGTTGTTTGATATAAAAAGTAGAATAGAAACGCACCATACCAGCCTGGAAGCTGGTTAAATTTTTTATTGACGAACCATCTGTTTGGTGATAATATTTCGATTATCACTAAAATAGTTTCGTTATTGATAGAAGATTCGAAGCAGTTCCATACGCTTGTGGACTGCATTTTACACTATAGACTATGAATTTTCTTCAAAAGAATCATAAAAGTATGAAATCATTTAAAACTCTATTAATAGTCTGAAAAATATGTGAATATATACACATCTATAGGCGTAATTCACAGAATCTTTCATATAACGGAACCATTTAAATAGTTAGCCGATTGTCTTTGGGCATAGAAATGTTCATAATCTCTTAGAGGACAGACAGCAGGAAAAACATAATTTAATTAATTGGAGGATGAATGAACATGGCACAAATGCTTGCATTAGTTCTTATTGTATTGATTTTATATATTGGAGACGTGGTTGCTGCCAAAACCAAGGCTTGGGTACCGTCGATTTTTGTCTGTGCCGTTCTGTTTTTAGCGGGTTATTGGACCTTTTTCCCGCAGGATATAGTTGAAATAGCAGGTATACCTCCTGTAGTTGCTACAGTGCTGATGTACATGCTGATTGTAAATATGGGGACACTATTATCCTTAAAGGAGCTGAAGCAGCAATGGCGTACGATTTTAATCGCTCTCGGCGGTGTTTTAGGTGTTGTTGCCTTTCTGCTTAGCTTTGGCACCTTACTTTTCGGATTTCAGGCTATGGTTGTCGCCGTTCCACCGTTAGTGGGAGGGCTGGTATCCTCACTGATTATGTCAGAAGGTGCTGCAGAAGCAGGTCTGGTAAGCTTATCTGTATTTGCAATCGTTATTTATGTGATGCAAGGCTTTGCAGGTTATCCTTTAACATCTGTGATGTTGAAAAAAGAAGGAAAGCAATTATTGAATAAAATACGCAGCGGTGAATTAAAAGAAGCTGATACATCGAATAAAACAGCAGCTGAAGAGTACGAAGGTGCAAAGTTATTTAGGAATCTCCCGGAACAATATAATACCAGTTATTTTATATTTTTTAGATTAGCTGTTACCGGGTTCCTTGCTTATCAGATATCTGCATGGCTGGAGCCAGTCGTATCTGTCAGTCCGATGGTCCTTTGTCTGTTATTCGGTGTTATCGGCAGAAGTGCCGGCTTCTTGGAAAAGCAGGCGCTGCAGAAGGCAAACGGGTTTGGTTTTGCGATGTTGGGGCTGATGCTTTATATTCTTGACGGATTAAGAAATGCTACCCCGGATATGATGCTTGACATTATCTACTTATTAGTCGGAAGTATTCTTTTAGCTGTAATCGGAATGTATATCTTCTCCTTTATTGTTGGCAGGCTGTTTAAGGTCAGCAAAGCAATGGCATATGCAATATCCTTAACTGCCTTTTACGGGTTTCCAGCGGATTATGTAATTACCAATGAGGTGATCACCTCATTGACGAAGGATACAAAGGAAAGAGAAATATTGACGAGCCATATGCTCCCTCCGATGCTGGTTGGCGGATTTGTGACCGTAACGATTGTTTCTGTTATACTAGCAGGAGTATTTGTCAGTTTCTTGTAGATTGAAGGAGGAATCATTACGTGAAAGCAAACCAGGAACGCATTGAAAAACATATTAAAGCATTAAGCAGATATACAGCGACGCCGAATGAAGGAACCACCCGCTTGACTTACAGTGAAGAAGATTTACAAGCCCGTATCTATATTAAAGAGCAGATGGAAGCATATGGGTTAGAAGTAAGAGAAGACGGTCTCGGCAACATTTTTGGCAAGCTGGAAGGTGAAAAGAAGGATGCGCCAAGTGTAATTGTAGGATCTCACTTTGACAGTGTTCCTCATGGCGGAGATTATGACGGTCCGGCTGGTGTGATTGCCGGTCTAGAAATCGCTGCATTATTCCAGGATAATCAAGTTAAGCCGGTATATCCATTAGAAATTATTGCGATGATTGAAGAAGAAGGATCAAGGTTTGGCGGCGGTTTAATGGGCTCCAGAGGAATTGCCGGATATCTTTCAAAGGATGATGTTCAAGAGACCAAAGATAAGGACGGTATCTCTGTCCCCGAGGCAATGAAAAAGATTGGTTTGGATCCTTCATTAGAGGTGAAACGAGATCCAGAAACAATCAAAGCATTTTTAGAAATGCATATTGAACAGGGGCCTATTCTAGAAGAAGAGCAGATTTCCGTGGGAGTGGTGGAATCTATTGTCGGATTAACACAATTAGAGGTAACGATTGACGGGAAAGCAGGACATGCTGGTACAACACCGATGGATCGGCGCTCTGATGCGTTAGTAGCGGCTGCCAATATCATTTCCAAGCTTCCGCAGATTGCAATGGAAGAAGGAGAAGGAACGGTGACAACGGTAGGAAGACATCAGGTATTTCCAAACGGAGCAAATGTAATTCCGGATAAAGTTGTTTTCTCTGTGGATATCCGTTCCAGCAAAGAAGCACATGTAAAAAATGTCGTGCAGAAAGTAAAAAATCTGGTTCGCTCTTGGGAAGCCAATGGTATTCAGACTGCAGTAGAGCAGTCCTTATACATGCAGCCTAAGGAACTGAACAAGAAAATTCGTTCTATACTTGAAGCATCATGTGCGCAGTTAGGTACCTCTTTTATCAACATGCACAGCGGAGCGGGACATGATGCGATGGTCCTTTCCGATATAACGGATGTCGGATTGATTTTTGTGCCGAGTAAAGACGGTCTCAGTCACTGCCCGGAGGAATGGACCGCAATCCATGAGCTTGCTGCAGGCATCGAAGTATTATACGAAACTGCATTAAAATTAACGGAAAAATCCTAGTGTCGATTTGGCACTGGGATTTTTTTAATAGGTTATATCATATATGTTATGATAATAAAAAGAAGAAACGATGGAGTAAACATGGTCAAAAAAAGCCTGCTGAAAAATTCAAGCCGGCTTTTGCAGATGTATTGATTAATTTATGTAATGATGGTAAAATATAAAAGTTAAAGATATACTGAATAATATATATCCATATATTATAATTATACATTATAATAATAAGTATGTCAACAGTTGTTTTCGGAAATAAAGGGGGAAGTTGATGGATAAGCAAAGGGATAGCCACGAATTTGAATATCAGCGACTAGAGAAGGTATTAGATATTATTGATAAGAAACAACATGCTTTGAAGGAACAATCCTCCAAGGTGAAGGAAGATGTCGTTGAATTACGTAAAACATTCTGGGATGATATTACCGTTAATATGGATGAAATGGATGACATTATTGAGACACAGGAAAGTATTAAGCAGCAATCCAATATCCTCGCACAGAAAGAGCGGCATTACGGGAAAAATTATCAGCGGATGAACCAATTAGAACGGCTGAAAAACCAGCCTTACTTTGGGAGAGTTGATTTTCAGGAAGAAGGCAGTGAAGAAATCGAGAAAATTTATATTGGTACTTCTTCGTTAATGGATGAAGAAGAGAAGGATTTTCTTATTTATGACTGGCGGGCTCCGATTTCCAGTATTTATTATGACTATGCTCCAGGCCCGGTAGAGTACCGGACGGAGGAAGAAACAGTGAATGGCGACATGAGCTTAAAACGACAATATATGATCCGGAATGGAAAAATGAAAGGAATCTTTGACACCTCCGTAACTATTATAGATGAGATGCTCCAGGAAAGCTTGAGCGGGGCGGCTGATACACAAATGAAATCGATTGTTTCTACGATTCAGCAAGAGCAAAATGCCGTTATCCGTCATCGCGGCAGTAAGGTGCTTGTTGTACAAGGTGCAGCGGGAAGCGGAAAAACATCTGCAGCATTACAGCGCATTGCCTATTTGCTTTATCATCATCGGACTAATTTGACAGCGGACCAGGTGCTGCTTTTATCTCCAAATGATTTATTCTCAAGCTATGTAGCAAATGTGCTCCCTGAATTGGGCGAGGAGCCGGTCAACCAGCAAACCTTTCATCAATTCGTTCTCAAAGGAACAGATAAAGCATTACATGTAGACACCCCCTTTGAACAGATTGAAAAGCTGATGGGGTTAGAAGAAGAAAAACAGAAATCATTAAGGGATGCAATTCAGTATTTTTCCAGTACGGCTTTTATGGACACAATTAATCAGCATTTAGAGAAATTAAATCAAACAAATCTTGTTTTCCGCTCTATCCGTTTTCGAAATGAATTACTCATTGATAAGACGGAGATTGAAGATTATTTTGCATCCTTGGAGAAGGATATGCGTCTTCCAAATAAAATGGAGCAGTTAAGAAATTGGCTGCTGCAGCGCATTCGTGCATTTCAAAAGGAAGAAATCGAAAAAGATTGGGTTTTGGATCAAATCCAGCTGTTAACCAAAGATGACTATATGAAAGCTTATCATGAAGCAGAGAATGAACATGAAGAAAGCAGTATCCAGGATGAAGAAAAGGTTTTGAGAGAGAAAATTATTCGTAAAACATTTGCTCCATTGCAAAATATGATCCGTCAGAACCGTTTTATTAATACATTTAAAATGTATATGGACTTTATCGCAGAATTGAATGGAACCAGTGCGCTTCAACAATATAAAGCAGAAGCAATTAGGCAGCTCCGGAAAAAACAGCTTCCATGGGAATTGGCAACTGCTTATAACTACTTTAAAGGGGAAATGATTGGCCACCAGGTTAACCGGCCTGCGCATCTGATTGTAATGGATGAGGCACAGGATTATACGCCTTTTCAATTTGCTTATTTAAGGCATCTTTATCCGTATGCCAGTTTTACACTGCTTGGGGATGTAAATCAGGCAATTTATTCCTATGCATCGGAGGAAAATCCGATTCAGGAGAATATTTCGTTTAAGGAAAGTACGGAGCGGATCGTATTAACGAAAAGCTATCGCTCAACGAAGCCGATTGCAGATTTCACATCATACTTTTCACCGAGCAGTGAACCGGTTGAACCCTTTGAACGTAGTGGTTCACTTCCAGAGGTCATTCATTTGACAAAATCCATTTCTGAAAAGGATGCATTGCTTCATAAAATAGAAGAGAAGCAGCAGGAAGGCCATGAAACGATTGCGATTATAGCGAAGACGGCAGGTGCCTGTGATAAAATATATCAACAGCTGCATAAAGAAATAGATATCAAACAGGTTAATGAGCATACCAAAACCTATCAAAAAGGGGTTGTGGTTGTTCCTGTCTATTTAGCAAAGGGGATTGAATTTGATGCGGTGATTCTTGCAGATGCTTCCAGTGAAGTGTATTCACACCCTACAGATAAATATTTGCTTTATACCGCGTGCACCCGTGCTATGCATGATTTGACCTTATTGTACTCTGATAAAATATCTCCTTTTTTAAGTGAGGTTCCTAAAGAGAAATACAGGTATGCGACGATTGTGGAAAGGTGAGAAAAAGTATGAAGAAGGATTTCCGTACCTTGCGATAAAGGTTTGGAAATCCTTTTTTATTGCAGTGTAACTGACTGTGCGATTTTCAACATCGAGACACAAGGAAAATCCGAAGTTGCAGTTTTTCTTCTCTGGAGATTGGCAAATAATAAAAACGGAGACAGAATGATATCCAATCCTGTCTCCATTTTTTCTTATTGATAATTATTTGTCTCAAAAAGGTCAATCAGCTCAATATCTGGATTTTTATCTTTAAACCAGTTTAATGCAAATTCATTTCGGAACAGCACGAGCGGCTGATCATGACGGTCACGTACCAGCAGATTTCCAGAATCAAACAAGGAAGCATCTGCCTGCTCAGGATTTAGCCATCTTGGAATCCGTTCACCAATTGGCTCCATGATTACTTGGGCATTGTACTCATTTTCCATGCGGTAGGTGAAGACCTGATATTGCAATTCTCCGACGGCGCCTAAAATAAAGGAATCTGTTAATTTATCCCGGAACAGCTGAATAGCGCCTTCCTGAACAAGCTGTTCAATCCCTTTACGAAACTGCTTCGATTTCAATGCGTTTTTTGCCATGACCTTTTTGAAGATTTCCGGCGGGAACTGCGGCAGTTCATCAAATTCATATTTTTCTTTGCCGGTCAGCAACGTATCTCCGATTTGGTAGGCATTGGGATCATAAATACCGATAATATCGCCGGCGTATGCTTCTTCAATGGTTTCTCTGGAAGACGCCACCATTTGTTGGGATTGAGCCAGTTTTAATTCTTTCCCGGTCCGTGCTAACGCAACACTCATCCCGCGTGTGAATTTTCCGGAACAAACACGTAGAAAAGCAATTCGATCACGATGGGCAGGATTCATATTGGCTTGGATTTTAAAAATAAATCCAGAGAAGTCTTCTTCTTCCGGTTTTACGGCACCTTTGGTCGACTTACGCGGTGTCGGACTCGGTGCTAAGCGGATAAAGGAATCAAAAAATGTTTGCACGCCGAATGGGGAAAGTGCGCTTCCGAAGAAAACAGGTGTAAGTTCGCCGTTTAAAATGGCTTCTTCAGAATAAGTATTTCCAGCTTCCTCAACAAGCTCCAGTTCATTGACTGCATCTTGGTAGGTTCCATTTTCAGTTAACTCTGGGTGATTTTCTAATTCTTTATAAGGGATATAGCTTTCCTCTGCTCCTGGATGATGCTGTACAAATTGTTCATTTTCCCGGTCAAAAATTCCGAGGAAGCCTTTTCCCATGCCAGCCGGCCAGTTCATTGGATACGTATCGATTTCTAATACCTCTTCTAATTCCTCCAATAAAGCTAATGGCTCTTTTCCTTCCCGGTCTAATTTATTCATAAAAGTAAAGATAGGAATTCCGCGCATCCGGCAAACCTTGAACAGTTTGATGGTCTGTGCTTCAATTCCTTTCGTAGAATCAATAATCATCACAACACTGTCAACAGCGGTTAAAGTCCGGTACGTATCCTCACTGAAATCTTCGTGTCCCGGGGTATCTAAAATATTGATATGAAAACCCTCATATTCAAAGTTCATGACACTGGATGTAACCGAAATACCACGTTGTTTCTCAATTTCCATCCAGTCGGATGTAGCGAATTTGCCGGATTTTTTCCCTTTGACTGTTCCTGCTGAACGGATAAGGTTGCCATATAACAGTAATTTTTCTGTCATTGTTGTCTTCCCGGCATCG
This sequence comes from Oceanobacillus sp. B139/18, assembly GCF_055524595.1. Taxonomy (NCBI): domain Bacteria; kingdom Bacillati; phylum Bacillota; class Bacilli; order Caryophanales; family Bacillaceae; genus Oceanobacillus; species Oceanobacillus sp. B139/18. The sequence continues at coordinate 20,039 of NZ_JBVFXI010000001.1, forward strand.
GGATGCGAGATAATCGCAAATGTTTTTCTTTTCTGTACTTCTTCTTGAATTGACATAGTGAAATCCTTTCTATCATAGACTGATCCATCTTTTACAGCTTTATACGTGTTTGGTTATAGATCAGAAGCTAATGTTTAAAAATCATCATTTGTTTATTAGATGTTTGCCTATTGTTGCTTTATAATATGCAATAGATATATCATACTACAATTTAACCTCTTTCGTGAAATAGAAATCAGGTAATATAATAAAAAAGTCAATCAGATATTAATTCTGACAGCGTGAATTTAAAATATGTGAAATGAATGAAAAGGTCGTGCAGGAAATGGTATGGGTACCCAAACAAGAAATAAAAGAACGATGCGGAGAGTTGTCTTATAAATATGGAGAACGTCTGTGGAAAAAGGGAAATGTGCAGTTAACCTTTTTGGAACAGCAGCTGATTGGAACGGTCAGAACTACGGATGATTTTCATATTACAGTCACGTATCGAAATAATAAAATAGAGAGCACTGCGTGCAGCTGTCCGAAGCTCGGATCTTATACATTAGATTGTCAGCATATCGCTGCGGTCTTAATCGGTATCCACGAAACAGGAGAGCCGGAAGCTGCCACACCGTCGCTGACAGGAAAGCCGGATAAGGAATTTCGTCAGCGCGGCTATTTTGAGACAAGGCAGGCTATTCCGGTTCATTTTTACCTGCGTATTCCAGCAGAACCGGAACGGGCCGCATTGCAAATGGCTGTTCAAATCGATGGAAAAATTGTCCATGATATTATTGCTTTTTTAGAAGCATTGAAAAGCGGAAGGCATTTTTCAATTGCTGATAATCTATCCTTTGATGCAAGCAAATTTTATTTTGAAGATGATTGCAATCAGATTTTAGAACAGCTTATCCATATCTATGAGGACCAGCAGATGATTGGCAAGCTCTTTGAGGATAAAACAAGCTGGGTTTCGGTCCCGGCTTCAGCTTGGGACCGTATGGAGAAATTACTATCTGCAAGCCCGCTGGTATCCCTTTATATGGAGGCAAATGATTATCATAAGCAGCCATTACATTTTTATGATGCACTGCCTCCGCTTTCTTTTCGTGTCTATCAGTCAGATGCAGATTATTCCATCGCTTTTCGAGAAAGAAAAGCTACATTTTTTTTGCTTGCTTATCAGCTTATTTATCAGAGCGGATCCCTTTACTTATTAACAGAAGAAGAAAAGCAGCTGATTACTTTATGCGAGCAGCTATGGCAAAAGCAAACACAAACCATCGTTGTCAGCAGGGAGCAAATGGTTTCTATCTCAGCACTTTTAGAGCGGATTGGTGAAGTGGAGGATAGGACAGGAATGCTAAAGCATCTTAATACTCCGCTGAAAGCTGGTGTTTATATAGATCGGGTCCATAATCGTCTTCTGGCTGGTGTGGAATTCCAATATGGAGATAAAAAGATAACGCCATTTGAGAAAACAAGTCTGATTCGCCGGGATAAAGAAAAGGAAGCAGAAATTATTGCTTTTCTGGAAAGAAGTGGATTTGCGAATACGGGAGGCAGTTTTATTCTGCAAAATGAACAGCTGGAATATGATTTCTTATATCATCATTTACCAGTATTGTATAAGATGGCCGATGTTTTTGTAACGAATGCCGTTCGTAATCAAATCAGCAAGAAGCGGTTTCAGCCAATTGTACGTGTGAAGCATAAGCGTGACAGAACAAATTGGCTTTCCTTTGCCTTTCAAGTGAAAGGTTTTTGGGAGCAGGAGGTTCGACAGATTCTGGAAGCGATAGAAGAAAAGCGGCCTTACTATCGCTTAAAGGATGGTTCTTTTCTGACATTGGAAACAGAGGAGGTAAAAGAATTAGAAAAATATCTGCTTTCCGTTTCGATGACCCCTTCTGAAATTCTGGAGGAAATTGAGCTGTCGCTGAAGGAGGGTTTGTCATTTGCGCATCGGATGGAGGATAACGGTTATCTGGCTGATGGAGCAGCTGTGAAGGAAATGATTCATGCTATTCAGGTACCGACAAAGGAGAAGTATCCAATCGCAAAAGAAATTAAGCCGATTTTAAAGCCTTATCAGCAGGACGGCGTGCGCTGGATGCTGGCGGTGGCTGAATCTGGTCTGGGCGGCGTGCTGGCAGATGAAATGGGGTTAGGGAAAACCGTGCAGGCTATCGCTTTTTGTATCACGAAATTTCAGCAGCAAAAGAAAAAAGCATCTATTCTGATTGTCTGTCCGACCTCGCTGAGCCATCAGTGGAAGCAGGAATGGGAATTATTTGCCCCGGCTTTTTCCGTTGATATATTGGAAGGTACCGTTAAGGAAAGAAATCAAAAAAAGAAAGCATTTAAAGAACAGGATGTATGGATTGTTTCCTATGGTGTATTGAAAAATGAAATCGATTGGCTGAAGAAGAAGGCTGCTTTCCAGACGATTATTTTTGACGAGGCGCAAACCTTTAAAAATCCTGCGACACAGGTTTTCCGTACAGTAAAGAAATTAACAGCCGATTATCAGTTTGCGTTAACAGGTACGCCATTAGAAAATAAAGTAGAGGATGTATGGGCGATTTTTCATGTTATATTTCCTGAATTGCTCGGCGGCTTGAAGGATTTTTCCTGGCTTACTAATGATCAGGTGCTGAGAAGAGTTCACCCATTTATGCTGCGGAGAGAGAAAAAGGATGTGCTCCAGGACTTGCCGGCCAAAACGGAATATATTGAACGTGTTCCGCTGACGGAAGAACAAAAACAAATCTATATTTCCTATTTATCCAAGTTAAGACATCCGAAATTTAAACATTTGGATCGTGCAACGATTCGTAAAAATCGTATTCGTATCTTAGCGGGACTGACCCGGTTAAGACAAATTTGTTGTGACCCGGCATTATTTGTACGGGATTATCATGGAGAGTCAGCTAAACTTAAGCGGCTGATGGAAATTGTGAAGGATGCCAAACGTTCCGGAAAACGGCTGTTGATTTTTTCTCAATTTACGCAAATGCTGCAGCGAATAGGTGATTTATTAAGGGCAGAGGAAATTTCCTACTTTTATTTGGACGGGCAAACACCTGCTGAGGAACGGATCCAACTTTGCCGCGCTTTTAATCAGGGGAAGAATGATATTTGCCTGATATCGCTGAAAGCTGGCGGTACTGGATTAAATTTAGTGGGTGCTGATACGGTTATTTTATACGATACATGGTGGAACCCGGCAGTAGAAGACCAGGCAATCGATCGTGCACACCGAATCGGACAAACAGATGATGTTACCGTTATTAGGATGCTGGCCGAAGGAACCATTGAAGATAAAATGTTCGAGCTCCAGCAGAAAAAAAGAAATCTGATTGAACAGATGGTACAGACGAAGGACTTATGGAATAATCAGCTGACAGATGAAGACGTAGAGAAACTGCTCCTGGGAACGCTGGAATAAAAGAAATGGCTTAAAAAGAAGAGGTAAGGCCTCTTCTCTTTTAAATTCTTAAAAATATAGTTGGAAAATATAATTAAATGTGATATAAGCAGCTGGCTAGCGTAGTGTATTTCCGTAGCGGCCGCTTACAGCAAATTTATATCTATTATGTTACCCATGGATTTTGGTGAAGTGAAAAAAAGAAAATAAATATATCTAATCAAAATGAAGCTTGACGTTTTGTTAAACAAATGATTATGCTTAAGAAGAGAACGAATAACTTTGCATGAAATCAAGGGAGGCTGCTTATTATGGTGACATCAAAAGAAGTCATGGAACTTACCTCTGCCTATGGTGCAAATAACTACCATCCATTGCCGGTAGTTGTTGCAGAGGCAGAAGGAGTCTGGGTGAAGGATCCTGAAGGAAATAAATACATGGATATGCTAAGTGCATACTCTGCTGTCAATCAGGGACATCGGCACCCAAAGATTATTCAAGCACTGAAAGATCAGGCAGATAAAGTCACACTTACTTCAAGAGCTTTTCATAATGAATTATTAGGGCCTTGGACAGAGCGCCTTGCGAAATTAACCAATAAAGATAAAGTCCTGCCGATGAATACCGGAGCAGAAGCAGTAGAAACAGCGATAAAAGCAGCGCGCAGGTGGGCATATGAAAAAAAGGATGTTGACGCGAATCAAGCGGAGATTATTGCAGCAAAAGGAAATTTCCATGGCAGAACAATGAATGCGATTTCATTATCGAATGATCTGGATGCAACTACAAATTATGGCCCCTTTGTGCCAGGGATATATAAGATAAATTATGGAGATATTCAAGCGTTAAAAGAAACCATCACACCAAATACAGCAGCAATTATTATCGAACCGATTCAAGGAGAAGCAGGTATTCTCATCCCACCGGAAGGCTATTTGCAGGAAGTTCGAAAAATATGTGATGAAGAAAATATATTATTTATTGCCGATGAAGTACAGACTGGTTTTGCCCGCACTGGAAAAATGTTTGCCTGTGAATGGGAAAATGTAGAGCCAGATATTTATGTGATGGGGAAAGCATTAGGCGGAGGTGTGCTCCCTATCTCTGCCATTGCTGCTAATAAAGCGATTATGGATGTTTTTACGCCCGGTTCACATGGCTCAACATTTGGAGGTAATCCATTAGCCTGTGCTGTTTCGATGGCAGCATTGGATGTAATTGAAGAAGAAGAACTGGTTGATAAATCACTTGAACTGGGCGAATACTTTGCAATTGAATTATCTGCTATCAGCCACCCTGATTTGAAGGAGGTCCGGGCTAGAGGATTATTTATCGGTGTAGAATTTACGAAGCCTGTCCGGCCGATTTGTGAAGCATTGAAGGAAAACGGCATTTTGTGTAAAGAAACCCATGAAACCACCATTCGTTTTGCACCGCCGTTAGTGATTACAAAAGAAGAGCTTGACTGGGCACTGGATAAAATAAAGAAAGTGCTCCAGGCGAATTAAATATATTCTTTACGTCCCAATGAATTTTCATTGGGGCTTTTTTTATGGTGTGCCGGCCTTCTCTGAGGCAGTACGTTATTAATTCCCAAACAGTGCCAGTATGGAAATAAATCATTAGGCAAAAGATAAGCTGTGAGGAGGTGAGAAACAGTGAAAACACTACATGCAATTGCAGTTACGTTATTGATTATTGGTGCTATTAACTGGGGACTGATTGGATTTTTTCAATTTGATCTAGTATCCGCAATTTTTGGCGGACAGACGGCTGTTCTTTCTCGAATTATTTATGGACTCGTTGGAATTAGTGCTATTTATTATCTTACCACTTTATTCTCTGGAGTTGGTGAACCTGTTCAGGATTCAGATCATTTGCAGACCGGCTTCCAAACAGAGTTCAGTGAAGAACATGGCATTGAAGAAGAAATTGACGATAAATAATGAAACAAAAATAACCTTTTGAATAAATAAAATACGGCTGCCTTTTCACCCATTACTGTTTTTTTCGCTTTAAAACAGCTTAAAGCGGTAATTGGATAGGGCAGCCGACATTATCAGGAAGTGGGGAAGAACCTCCGGAAATGATGTTTTATTTTATTCGGAAGGTTTTTTTTCCTCTAAATCCTCGATTGTTTCAGCAAATTGCTTTCTTTCTTGCGCGGTAGGCAGGCGGCAGCTTTGTTTTTTCTCAAACCATTTATGCCTGTTGCGTGCCACAAAATCATAGAGAGTATCCCGGATAAAATATGGAAGAAATTTACCAGCTGTCAGCATTCTCCAGGGAAACGATATATATTTTGCCACTTGTAAAGCAGCGTCTGATTTGATAAAAATTTTCTCCCCATCAATCAGCAGTACACTGTCGATGTCATCCGGCACCCGATATTTCCTTCTTATAAATTCTCCTGCCTCACTTTGCAGAGAAATAAAAAGAAATTGATTTTCTTTATCTTTATTTAAAATAAACTGCACGAAGCTGTCGCAAATATGACATTCTCCATCAAATACGATAAGTTTCACTTGCATCACCTCACACAATCCTTCTTTACAAATATCCTACAACTTCACTGTAACATAGAAAAATTGTTTTTATAAAGCATTAACGATAAGTCCTTTCTGTATAAACTCCATAGAGACTGTGATATGATAGCATTTGTATATTTTTTGTGTACTGAAGGAGTAGAAAATTTTGGAAGGGTTTCAGCAGCAATTTATTATTTCTGTATTTATTATTTTACTTGGTTATTTCTTTAAAAGGACAAAAATTTTAAAGGAATCGGATGGACAGACGATAGCCAGAATCGTTTTTAATATTACTTTGCCTGCGTTAGTGCTTGTTACTTTTAATCAAATGGAGATAACGCTGCCGCTTGTTTCTCTTATTGTCATTGCGATTTTATTTGGACTTGTCGCTGCTGCGGCCGGTTTTTTTGTCTTTCGCTCTGCAGATACTGATTTAAAAGGAATGGCAATCATGATGATGCCAGGTGTCAATGTCGGCTTATTTGCCTTTCCTCTTGTAGAAGCTATCTGGGGCAGAGAAGGTATCCAATATTTTGGTATGTTTGATGTAGGTAATGCTGTGATTGTATTCGGATTATGTTTCTTTATTGCCAGTTATTTTGCAAATGGATCATCGAAATTTTATTTGCGGGAAACAGTCAGTCCATTACTGCGGTCTATTCCATTTTTAACCTATATGTTTGTCGTTGCTTTAAACATATTTGATTTTCATTTGCCAACGTTCTTATTGGATACCGCAGAAATTATATCTGGGGCGAATATGCCCTTGTCCTTATTGTTACTGGGTCTTTATTTAAACTTTTCCTTTGAGAAATCATGGTTTCCTCTGATAGGGAAGTATTTAGCTGTGAAGTATGGAACTGGACTGGTTCTCGGTCTCAGCCTCTTTTGGCTGTTTTCAGATTATCCGATGCTTGCAAATACGGTTTTAATCGGTTTTATTCTGCCAACATCCACAACAGCTGTGGTGTATGCAATAAGATACAGATATAACGCAAAAATAGCCGGAACTATAGTGAATATAACGATCATTTTAAGCTTTCTGCTGATTTGGGTGCTTGCAAGCTTTGTGGCATATCATTAGTTTCTTATAATGCTTTTACATCCAATGTCTGAACAAAATCAACAAACGCCCGGACAATATTCATTTGTAAGGTATCTTCCTGATAGTACATCCAGGTTTGTCTCTTTAGAGGCTCACCGGACGCCCCTGTAATTGGTTTAATAAACAGATCGGGGTGGGGGCGGACGACCAGATTAGCGACAATCGCATAGCCGAGTCCATGAACAACCATCTCTTTGCAAGTCTCTACTTGATTGACATGGATGGTAATATTCGGCTGTTCGATGTAATTTTGATGCCACCAGTCATCTAATAGCATACGCATATGCTCATCTGTGTAATAGTCTACTCTTGGAAGCTTGGGGAGTGTATCCCATGCAAAATCCCAAGGAGAGGCAACACAGATTTCCTCCTCATATAACAGCGCTTTCTTTTCCTTCCAAGCATAATTTCCTTTAATAAAGCTGATATGTACATCATGATTTAATAAAAGGCGGTGCATATCACTGCTCCATCCAGTAACAACCTGGCATTCTACCTCCGGATATTTTTCTTTAAACAGCTGCAGCAGCTTCGGCATTTTATTTGCTGCAAAGAAATTAGAAACACCGACCCGTAACGTTCCCTTCACTTCCTCCTGCATGTTGCTGAGTTTTTCCTCCATTTTACGCTGTTCCAGCAGCATTCTTTTTGCGTGCTGTGCCAGTTCTTCCCCTTCTGGAGTAAACATGATGCCTCGCCGCTTCCTTAGAATAAGCGGGACGCCATAATGATTTTCCAGCTTTTGAATTCTTGCAGTTAAGGTTGGCTGAGATAAAAATAATTGATGTGCTGCCAGTGTGATATTTTCTGTTTCGTAAAGGGCGGCAAGCATTTTCCAGTCTTGTAAATTCAAGGCTTCTCCTCCTATTATTAAGATATAGAAAAAATCTATCGTTATTAATTTGAATTATATATTTTTCTAATATTCTATTCAAGGTTATACTGGATATAGGAAAACGTTTTATTGGGGATTTTTATTCAACACATGCTTCTCTATGCTTTGCTACCTGCATAAGTGAACCAATGGCTTGGCAACTATAAGCTCTGTTTATCTCAAAAGAATAAATGATGACGCTTTCAAATTGAAGGAGGAGAAATAATGCGTACAAGTGAAGGTTTTGTTCCTGGTTTAGATGGTGTGATTGCGGCGCGAACAGAAATTTCTTTTTTAGATGTTGATCGGGAAAAAATAGTTATTCGCGGAGAGGATTTAATTGCATTAGCGAAAGATAAAACGTATTTTGATGTCGTCCATTTATTACTGGAAGGATATATTCCAAGCCAGGAGGAAAAGAGCAGTCTGGAAGATAATATTAAAGGGTATTATAGCCTGCCTGAAGATACCTTGCCTGTATTTAATCTGCTGCCAAAGGGCATGCATCCAATGGATGGGATGCGTACGGTTATCTCATTATTAGCCGGATACGATACGGACCTTGAAAACCGTTCGAACAAGGAAAATAAACAGCGGGCCTATGAATTGTTAGGTCAATTGCCTTTTATTACGGTAAACAGCTATTTTGCTACAGAGGGCAAAGCGATTGCCAGCTCGGATGAAAGTCTCGGCTATAGCGCCAATTTCCTCTATATGATTACAGGAAAAAAACCGTCCAATCTGGAGGTGGAAATTTTTGATCAGCTCTTATTACTCTATAGTGAGCATGAGATGCCTAATTCAACCTTTGCCTCCCGTGTGATTGCTTCTACAAACGCTGATATGTACGGCGCGCTGACTGGAGCTATATCTTCCCTAAAAGGACATTTACATGGCGGAGCAAATGAAGCAGTCATGTATATGCTGCAGGAAGTCGATTCTGTAGACGGGTTTGAAGCGCTCATTCGCCATAAGCTTCAAAATAAGGAAAAAATCATGGGGTTTGGGCATCGGGTGTATATGAAGAAAATGGATCCCCGGGCAACAATTACAAAAGAAGCGCTGCGGAAACTATGTGAAAGAGATAATGATGATACGCTTTTAAAGATGTGTGAAGCTGGGGAAGAAATCATGAGGGAAGAGAAGGGGCTATATCCTAACTTAGATTATTATGCAGCTCCGGTTTATTGGAAGCTGGGTATTCCAATACCGCTTTATACACCAATTTTCTTCAGTGCCAGAACAGCAGGGCTTGCGGCACATATTATTGAACAGCATGATAATAATCGGATTTTCAGACCGAGAGTAGAATACACAGGAAAAAGTTATTAGAGGGAGGACATTCAAATGGAATCAGTAAAAACAAATCAGACCGATCAACTTTTAGAAGAAATTGCGGACTATGTATTAAATAAGGAAATTACAAGTGAAGAGGCTTATAAAACAGCGCATCATGTACTGATTGATACGATTGGCTGCGGTATTCTTGCTTTAAATTACCCGGAATGTACGAAGCTGTTAGGACCTATTGTTCCAGGCACTGTAGTTCCAAATGGCGTGAGAGTACCAGGAACACCGCATGTTCTTGATCCTGTGCAGGGAGCATTTAATATCGGGACAATGATACGCTGGCTGGACTATAATGATACTTGGCTTGCAGCGGAGTGGGGGCACCCTTCCGATAACTTGGGAGGCATTTTAGCTGTGGCTGATTATGTGAGTCAGCTGCGGCGGCAAAAAGGAGAAGCTCCCTTAACTGTAGAAGAGGTTTTAGAGATGTCGATTAAAGCACATGAAATACAAGGTATCCTTGCTTTAGAAAACAGCTTGAACCGTGTTGGCCTGGACCATGTCTTATACGTTAAAATTGCAACAACCGCAGTAGTGACTAAAATGCTGGGCGGCGGAAAAGAAGAAATTGTCAATGCATTATCCAATGCCTGGATTGATAATTCCAGCTTGCGGACGTATCGTCATTTTCCGAATACAGGTTCCAGGAAATCGTGGGCAGCAGGAGATGCGACAAGCCGTGCAGTTCGCCTGGCATTAATGGCCATTAAAGGAGAAATGGGCTATCAGACTGCTTTGAGTGCAGAAGGATGGGGTTTTCAAGACGTGCTCTTCAAAGGGAAGGATATCGTATTAAGCAGACCGTTTGAAAGCTATGTCATGGAAAATGTATTGTTCAAGGTATCTTTTCCGGCAGAATTTCATGCGCAGACAGCAGCAGAAGCAGCTGTTCAATTACATCCTGAAGTAGTTGACCGCATGGATGAAATTAAAGAAATTACGATAGCTACACATGAATCAGCTATCCGTATCATCGATAAAAAAGGACCGCTGCATAATCCGGCGGACAGAGACCATTGTCTGCAGTATATTACTGCGGTTGGGTTATTAAAAGGAAATATTGTAGCGGAGGATTATGAGGATGATGCGGCAAAAGACCCGCGTATTGATGAACTTCGTGATAAAATGACGGTAACCGAAAATAAACGTTATACGGAAGAATATTTAGATTCGGAGAAGCGTTCTATTGCAAATGCGGTACAGGTTCATTTTACAGATGGCACTTCCACAGATATGGTGGATTGTGAATATCCTTTAGGTCACCGGTTCCGTCGAGAGGAAGCATTTCCGCAAATAATCAAAAAATACGAAGCGAATGTAGCAACTCAATTTACAGAAAAACAAACCGTGCACATCAAGAAACAAAGTGTTAATTATGATACGATAAAACAGATGCCGATTACAGATTTTATCGAATTATTTTTAGATTAGAAGGGTGAGGAAAAAATGGCTTGGATCGTAGATAGCCCAATACCACAGCATGAATTAGCTGAGAAATTTCGAAAGATGGCAGAAGAGAAGGGGATATTGCAAATACCTGGAGCACATGATGCGATGGCTGGTTTAGTAGCCAAACAGGCTGGATTTCAGTCACTGTATTTATCAGGAGCTGCCTATACAGCAAGCAAGGGATTGCCGGATTTAGGCATCGTTACTTCTACAGAAGTAGCTGAGAGAGCAAAGGAAATCGTAAGCGCAACAAATTTACCGCTGCTGGTAGATATTGATACCGGTTTTGGCGGCGTCTTGAATGTTGTTCGGACAGCAAGAGAAATGGTGGAGGCAAATGTGGCTGCCGTTCAGCTGGAGGATCAGCAGCTTCCCAAAAAATGCGGACATCTAAATGGGAAGAATGTGGTTGCCAAGGAAGAAATGATGCAAAAGATAGCTGCCATTAAAAAGGTAGCACCAGCGCTTTTCGTGGTAGCAAGAACGGATGCCAGAGCGGTAGAAGGGTTAGAAAGCGCTATTGACCGTGCCAAAGGTTATGTTGATGCCGGAGCAGATGCTATTTTTCCAGAAGCATTGCAGAATAATGAAGAATTTCAGGCTGTTGCTAAAGCGATAGATGTACCATTATTAGCAAATATGACAGAGTTTGGGAAAACACCTTATTTAACTGCAAAGGAGTTCGAGGACTTAGGGTATGGCATGGTCATTTATCCGGTAACCTCTTTACGTGTTGCTGCCAAAGCGTATGAGCGTATTTTCGGACTTATCCGGGATGAAGGTACGCAAAAAAATGGCTTAGAGGATATGCAAACGAGAAAAGAGCTGTATGAAACAATTCAATACGATGAATTTGAAGAACTGGACCAAGGCATTGCAAAAACGGTGATTGAGGATTATTTCAAATAGTAAAAGAGGCATTTGCACAATCAGATAACTGATGTGCAAATGCCTCTTTTTTATTGTTTACCGCATTTTATCGCAGTGTCACTGGCTGGGACTGGGGCTGGGACTGCGATTACTCGTCCCGCCGAAGCACTTTTGTAAGACTCCCACTTCAAGAAATGAAGGAAAATGCTTATTTCTAAGTGAGAGATCCAACAGCCAGTAACGGTCCGATTCGTTCAACTAACAGCTCTTTACGATGAGGGGAGTAATCGCAACCCCAATCAGTGGGGGATGAAAAGAACCCCCCCGCTGATTGAAGTTTCATTTTATCCCAAAGCAACATCCAGCACCATCATAAGTGCAAAGCCAATCATCAGGCTGATTGTCGCTAAATCTCGATTGCCATTTTCTTGAGAGCTGGGGATAACCTCTTCGGCAACAACGAAGATCATCGCACCGGCAGCAAAGCTGAGGGCGTATGGAAGTAACGGCTCAATATGAGCAACTGCCAACGCACCGATAACCGCTGCAATCGGCTCGACGAAACCAGAAAACTGCCCATACATAAAACTTTTCATCCGTGACATCCCCTGCCCGCGTAATGGCATGGCAACAGCAACACCTTCGGGAAAGTTTTGAATTCCTATTCCGATGGCTAATGTAATTGCTCCAGCCAAGGCAGCTTCTGTACTATGATTAGCCAATGCACCAAAGGCAATTCCAACCGCCAGTCCTTCTGGAATATTATGAATCGTGATAGCGAGCACAAGCAAGGTGCTGCGTTTTCTTTTATCAGCTGCAAGCCCCTCAGCCTGTTTTTTTTCTGCGTTAGGGTGAAGGTGGGGGAGGATTTTATCAATAATCCATAAAAATCCGCCTCCCAATAAGAAACCGACTAACGCAGGGAACCAGGGACCAACAGCATTATCTGTCGATGCTTCAATAGATGGTCCGAGCAATGACCAGTAGCTGGCTGCTATCATAACCCCTCCGGCAAAGCCTAACATACTATCTAACAGTTTTTGATGTACTGTTTTCGTTGCAAAAACAATCGCCGCCCCGAGTGCAGTCATTCCCCATGTGAAAATGGTTGCTGTCAATGCCTGCATGACAGGGCTAAGATTTTGGAAAAACTCTAACATTATATATCCCTTCTTTTTTTCAATCAATTATAATTTAATATATGCCAACTTAATCACTTTATCATTAAAATAAGAAAAGATGAAATAATTTTCACTTTTTAAGAGGAAAATAATCAACTGAAAAAATGTGTCTCCCCTTTGTTATTGGTTTTACTTAATTATTCCACACCTTAAATGCATTTCATAAGTATAATAAGATTTAGAAAATGAAAGAAAGATAAGGTTGGTGAGATAAAGATGTATGTCATTAGTCTGTTAGGAATGAGCAAAGTAATCCAAGCACCCATATATAAAATTTGGGAATGGCTGGATGCTTTTAAAGGATATATACCAACAAAAACAATGGATCAAATAACGTATTTTGAAATTGAGGCAATAGATGTGTTGATATTTATAAAAGAGAAATTAGAAGAAGAATATGATTTAATGGAGATTAGAGAACTGCTAGGTAAAAAAAGCTTTGCATAATGTCGTTCAAAAAAGAAGGGAAAGCATTTGATTCCAAGAAAAAAATAGAGGAAAGAAAATCAGAGGCTTCCTCATCATTTTCTTTCCCCTATACCATTAAGCGTTATTGAAAATCCAATATCGTTTCGAAAAACATCACGGAAATCATCGCATAGATATCAACAATAGGCTCACCTGTTAAAAGGGGAGTATTGAACATATCGGCAGTGAAATCTGTATTTTCCCCAAAAATATCATCTTCCTCCCATAGATCATCATCTTCCCATCCATCGGCTTCGGATGCGGAGCTATCTTCCGTTGCATAGTATGCTGCTGCGTATTCAACGTCCAAAAGAGAAGTATAATTATTGATGCTGTCCTCATAGGAATTGAAAAGCTCTTCTAATTCTTCAATTGAGTTCAAATCATGCTCTGAAGCAAGAGCTTCTAGATGTTCGTCGGTAATTTCTTCTTCCTCGAAGGAGCTAAAAGAATCCTCTGATTCGCCCAAGTCTTCATTCAAAAGGAATTCTATTAAAATATCAGTGGTTTCCATAAATACAAATACAGCGCTATCTGTAATTTCCTCATCCTCTAAAAGTAATCCTTCTTCACGAAGCATCTCCTCTAATTCTTCGTAAGTCAAATCATACTTTTCGATAAGTTCATCCATTCCTTCTTCGGTAACGGGTGTACCAAGCTCAGAAACATCGTCAAAATCAGCTAACCCCAAATAAAAATCTGCCAGATAGTCTTCATAATCCTCCACTTCCCATCCAATGGATTCAATAAATTCTTCCACTTCAGGATCATCTGCTTCCAATGCAAAAGCGTGGGAAGGTAAAAGACCAATCATAAGTATCAGTGCAAAACAAATAGATAATAATTTCTTTCTCATCTTCATACCTCCTATGTATATCGTATGACTTTTGAAACATCATCTTTAAGTATAAAGTGTTTTCAGATGAAATTCCATGAATATAGGATTGTCTTCAGGAAAATAAATCAAAAGTCACGGGTCAAGGGAGAAATCGCTTGTTCAATAAATTGACACAAACTTATTGACAAATTATTGAACGAAAGGCATAATATAATTAAAGGAGATGAGATAGATGAAAATCAATAAAAAATTATTAAAAGGCTTGTCTCTAGTTTGTGGGACATTAATTACAATTGGTGCGATTATGTTTATATACGGTTATATTGTAAGCGCTACACCTATTGTGACAGCAATAGGCATAGGCTTGGCAGAAGGGGCGACATTTATTTTTATTATGGGATTGTTCCTTGTTGCTGTAGAAGAGAATTTTCATGGGAAGAAGCATAAACAACAACAATCATAGGTAATGAAAAGAGAAAAAAGCTCAAGCAGTTCATAAACTGCTTGAGCTTTTTAGATGCTTTAAATCATATATCCCCATATCATTGCAAGCAATGAACCAAGGATGGTTAAGATAGCAACTGCTACACCATAAATTGTGTGAAGATAAATACCGCCTTTATCTTCACTTTCTCCGGCGTGCATAAATACAACGAGCTGTACTCCTGCTTGAATAAATGCTGTAACAATCAGAATGGTTAATCCCATTGCAAAAGACATATCAAAGAAATAGACACTTAATGCAACAACAGTCAGGAGTAGTGAAAAGATATATCCGTTAACCTGTTTTAGTGGAAAAAGTTCTTTCATGTTACATCATTCCCTTCAAGTAAATAAAGCTGAAAATAAAGATCCACATAACGTCTAGGAAGTGCCAGTAAAGAGAGAAAATAAATGATTTATTCGCTGTCCGCGCATTTAAACCGCCGCGCAGAACTTGAACAATAATCATAATTCCCCAGAACAGCCCGAAGGTTACGTGAGCTCCATGTGTTCCGAGCGTTGTTAATAGGGTAGCAGTAAAACCGCTTGTCTGCAATGTTGCTCCAATATGGTAAAAATGAATAAATTCATATATTTCTACGCTAAGGAATCCTGCACCTAACAGGAGCGTAACTACCATAAAGCCAATCATTGCCTTCACACGACCAATACGCATCGCATGAACTGCTAATCCAATTGTAAAACTACTTGTCAGTAAAAGGAATGTCTCAATCAAAACCGGCGGTAATTCAAAAATCTCTGCGCCAGCCGGACCGCTGCCAACGCCACGGTCTACATAAACAAAATATGATGTAAACAGCGTGGCAAACAGCATAATTTCCGCACTTAGGAAAATCCAGAATCCCAAAATATTCATTTTATTGGTTTCGGTGCTATATTCAAGAGGCAGATTTTGAGAATCAAGTTTCATTATTTAGCACCTCCGAATTTGTTTTCTGTTTCTTCAATTTCTTCTTTATGAATATGATGTCCGTCGTCTTTTTCAAATGAACGGTAAATCAGACAGCCGATAATTCCAAGGAAGGCGATAATGACTCCAACCCATACATGGAAGACAAAGAAAAAGCCAAATACAAAGAAGAAACCTGCAAGAATAATCGACCAGCCGCTGTTATTCGGCATATGAATGTCTTTAATTTCCCCTTTAAATAAGTCATGTCCATTCTTTTTATAATCCCAGAACGCTTCTTCAGAATCCACATTTGGTGTGATAGCGAAGTTGTATTCTGGAACCGGATTATGCGTAGCCCATTCAAGAGAACGTGCATTCCAAGGATCGTCACCGACATTTCTTGGTGCATAACGGAAGCTGTAATAAACGTTATAAACAATTATTACAAACCCGACTGCTAACAGCAGCGCTCCAAAGAAGGATACCATGCTTAAAGGTCCGAAGCCGGATGCTTCTGAATAAGTGTACATTCTGCGTGCCTGTCCGTTTAACCCGGTAATATACATCGGGAAGAAGGATAAACAGAAGCCAATAACAATATTCCAGAATGCCCATTTGCCAATACGCTCATTCAGCATGAAACCGAACATTTTTGGCCAGTAATAAATGAGGCCTGCAATCATCGCAAATACCACACCAGGGATGATTACGTTATGGAAGTGAGCTACTAAGAACATCGTGTTGTGATATTGATAGTCTGCACTTGCCATTGCAAGCATGACACCAGTTACTCCGCCAATTGTAAACAGCGGAATAAATGCCACGGAATACATCATTGGGGTCGTAAATCGTATTTTACCTCGCCACATCGTCAGAAGCCAGTTGAATATCTTAATTCCCGTCGGTACGGCGATTGCCATGGTTGTAATCGAGAAGATACTGTTGGCAACAGCTCCTTGTCCCATCGTAAAGAAGTGATGGACCCATACCATAAAGGATAGCAAGGAAATAATAACCATGGACGCAACCATTGATTTATAGCCATATAAATTACGCTGTGAGAACGTAGCGATAATTTGAGAGTAAATCCCGAATGCAGGAAGTACCAGAATATATACCTCAGGATGTCCCCAGACCCAGAACAGGTTCGCCCACATCATATCCATACCGCCGTCTCCAGTTGTAAAGAAGTTGGTAAAGAATTGACGGTCTAACGTTCCCATTAATAAAGCAATGGTCAGTACAGGGAATGCAAACACAATAATAAGGTTTGTGATTAATGCAGACCAGGTAAACATCGGCATTTTCATCAATTTCATGCCAGGCGCACGCATTTTCATGATCGTAGCAATAAAGTTAATCCCTGTCATCAATGTTCCGATACCGGAAATTTGCAGTGCCCAGTTATAGTAGTTTACCCCAACATGTTCACTGAATTCTGTTCCTGCCAGCGGATAATAGTTTGTCCATCCGGCATCCGGTGAACCTCCGACAACAAAGGAAACGTTAAACAGCATTGCTCCGGCAAAATATAACCAGAAGCTGAGCGCGTTCAAGCGCGGAAAGGCAACGTCTCTTGCCCCAATTTGCAGTGGGACAACGAAGTTCATCATACCGATAATAAATGCCATTGCCATGAAGAAAATCATAACAACACCGTGTGTCGTGAAAACCTCGTTATAGTGCTGTGCGTCTAAGAAGCTGTTATCTGGAACAGCTGTCTGCAGACGCATCATCACAGCATCTGCTCCACCTCTGAAAAGCATAAGCAATGCTGAAATGATATACATAATACCAATTCGTTTGTGATCAACCGTTGTTAACCAATTATTCCAAAGATATCCCCATTTTTTGAAATAGGTAACACCAAAAACAATCGCAATACTTACAAGTCCAATCGCAACGATGGATGCATAAAGCATTGGATCATCATGGGGCGGAATAGAAAATCTATCTAAAAAATCCATTATGTCGAAACTCCTTTCTAGAGCTCAGAAATTTTCAGGCGCCTCAAATTTGAGTGCTGTTGTAAAGCTGATTAATGATGATGGTGTCCGCCATCTTCATCTGAATCAGATGGTCCATGATTATGCGGACTGTTCTCTCCCTCAGGTGCAGGTTTAAATTCCTGATGTGTACCAGTGAAAGTCATTTGTCCTAAATGTCCAGGCTCTAATAATTCTTCAAATTCTTCTTCGGTCAGCGGATCCGCAGTATTATGAATATCTTCTACCCAGGAATCGAATTCACTTGGAGGCATTGCTGTAACAGCAAATTCATTTTCTGCAAAACCTTCTCCGTTAAAGTTAGAGTTTCTTCCCATATATTCCCCAGGCTCATCTGCAACAACGTTCAGATAGTTTGTCATATCTGCCATCGCATATTTCTGTCCTGCCAATTGAGGAATCCAGAAACTTGAAATCGTTCCATGAGAATATAAACGGAATTCAACGTTTTGATTTGTTGGGATGAAAACATAATTCACTGTTTCAATGTCCTGTTCCGGATAACTGAAATGCCATTTCCAGTTAGAAGAGGATGCATAGATAACGAGCGGCTCGTCTTCAGCATAGCCTTCTGGAGGGCTCTCCACTTGATGTGTCGAAATGGTAGAAACCACGGATAAAAAGGCAACAATTAAAATTGGAACAGCGACAATAATTCCTTCTACATATTTATTACCCTCAATATGAGGCGGCTCGTAGTCAGGATCTTGTTTTGACGCTCTATATTTAAATAAAATAACTGTCAGCATTACTAAGACAACAATTACAATGAATGACATTGTAAAAATCGATATCCAAATCACAGTTGCAGTTGTATCTGCTTGAGGACCTTTTGGATCAAGTACAAGTAATGGTTCACAGCCTGCCAGAAAAGCAGCAATGCCTGTTAATAAGGCTAAGTAGGTCCACTTTAACTTCATGTTGATACCCCTTCCTTTGATGTTTAATAAGATGGATTACTATGATTAAAAGGTTGTTCACAAAATGAACACACAATTAACTTAGCATTGGTTTATAGCAGAGATAATATTAATACTGATGTAAGGAAATTACAAGAGATTGAAAAACACTTCACAAAATGTTCATGAAAACTTCTACATCTTTTTGAATTTTGTCGGTAAATGTCGAAAAAGGCTTGACAATATTAATAAATGGTAGTAATAGGGCTTTTAACATTAAATTGAAACTTCCTTTAGTGAGGGGTTTTCGACGCACAAAGGTTCCTCGATGGGGGAGTAACCGCAACCCCAGTTCCGGAGTTATACTGCGATAAACTGATTTATGCCGGTATATATCTGAAAATAAATTTAAGAAGGGCTTCTGAATAAGATTATGAGTTATTTTTTGATATTATAAGAGGAAAATGTAAATCAAATAAGTGTAAAGTGGAATATGCTATAATGAAACGAAGGGGGAGCCAGCATGGATCCATTAGATATATTGATAGATTTAGAACAATTACTTCCTTATTATAAACCGATTGTCCGGGCTGATAAGCAGCTGGTAAGCGGTTATGAAGTAATTGCTTACTACTTAGATGAAAATAATAAAGAGCAGCGTTTAGATTGGCTCTTCGATGATACCTCCATTCCAGATGAATTCCGGCTGGAGGTAAACCAGTATATCCATCAAAAAGCAATTGAGAAAAAATTACAAGAACATTTTACAGGACACCTTACTTTATACTATGATGCAGAATTATTGGTACGTGATAATGGAGAAGTATTTATTGATTTATTGCATGAGTATCAAGAAAAAGGATTAAATCTGAATGAAATCATTCTCGAAATCAAGGATACCTGTCTGCCAATTAATACAGATCAGCTAGGTCATATCATTAAATACTTAAAGACACTGGGAGTAAAAATCAGCATTGAATTAGCTGACCCAAATGGCAGTCTGAATCAACTAGCCGTCTTGCATCCTTCCTTTATTAAAGTAGATACATCGTTTTTAAAGGATGATCTGCTCCCGCATCTGTATAAGGATGTTTATTTTGGCGTGTCGATGTTATCGAGAAAAATAGGTGCTTCTTTGTTATTTAAAGGCATCCGTTCTTATAAACAATTGAATTTTGCATGGCAAAGCGGCGGTGAATATTATCAGGGCAGCTATCTGACTTATCCGCAGCAGGATTTTATTGAGGAAGATGCATGTAAAAATAAATTAACGGAGTATTTTAGAGAATTTGTAACCTATGAACAAAAGAAAGCGAAGGCACAATTTGAATTATTAGATTCCGTTTATGCAATAATTGACCGTCTTCTTTCCCAGACAAAACAAACAAACGACGACAGCTGGCTACTGAAGCTTGCTGAGGGCTGTGAAGATTTTGTATTTCGTATCTATGTTTGCAACAGCGTCGGCCTGCAAATCTCGGCGAACGTGGAAAAAGATATGCAGGGGAGCTGGACCTTGATTGAGGAAGGGATGCATAAAAACTGGAGCTGGCGTCCATACTTTTTCGAGAATATAATGCGGATGAATATTGAGAAAAAAGGAATTTTATCGGATTTATACACAGATATCGAGCGTTCCGAGCTGATACGAACGTACGCTTATCCGCTGTCTCAGGAACGATATATATTTTTTGATATTCCATACAGTTATTTGCTAGAAAAAGAAGGCTTACTATAAGAGAATAGTAATGAAAGGGGAATGAGTACCTTTCAAAGCTTGATTTGTCCGTTTTTTCGTCTTTGATGAATTTCCGGATAGAAGGAGGTTTTTAAATGAAATTGATTCATACAGCAGATTGGCATCTGGGTAAGCTGGTTCAAGGCGTTTATATGACTGAAGACCAGGCCTGCATCCTGGATCAGTTTGTTGAAGCGGTGGAAAAAGAAAGTCCGCACGCTGTTATTATTGCAGGAGATTTATATGATCGTGCGGTACCTCCTGTAGAAGCAGTTGATTTATTAGATAAAACATTAGACCGGATTGTTAATCAATTAGGAATTCCCGTCATAGCGATTGCCGGTAACCATGACAGTCCGGGCAGACTTCATTTTGGCAGCCGCTTAATGAAGGAAAAAGGTTATCATATCATTGGCCAGCTTTCGGAAAGCATACAGCCTGTTGTTCTTTCAGATGAATTTGGGGAGGTGCATTTTCATCTTATTCCGTATGCAGATCCAAGTGTGGTCAAAGCCTTATTTCAAGAAAAAGATATTCGTAATCATCAGGATGCCAATGCTTTTCTTGTTAAGCAGATAAAGGAAAACATGGACGAGGCAGCACGCCATGTTTATGTTGGACATGCTTTTGTAACTCCTTTTGGCGAGACGGAAGAAAATACGAGTGATTCAGAACGCCCGCTGTCTATTGGCGGAGCAGAGCATGTCGATGCACATTTATTTACAGATTTTCATTACACAGCGTTAGGGCACCTCCATCAGGCACATCATGTGCTGGATGAAAAAATTCGCTACTCCGGCTCCATCCTAAAGTATTCCTTATCGGAAGAACATCATCAAAAAGGGTATTTAGTAGTTGAACTGGGTGAAGAAGGAAACGTCCAGGTTGAGAAAAAAAGGCTTATCCCCAAACGTGAAATACGTTCTATCAAAATGAAAATGGAGGATATTTATAGGGAGCCTCGAAGCGAAGATTATGTATTTGTCCAGCTGCTTGACGAGCTTCCTGTTTTATCGCCGATGGAAAAGGTACGTTCTATTTTTCCGAATGCCATGCATGTGGAGAGAGTAAGAACTACGTCAGGAGTCACGCAACAAAAAGAAAATCAGGCCCCCAAGACGAGCTTAAGTGAAATGGAATTATTTGATGCCTTTTATCAGGAAGTAACGGAAAAGGAAGCTTCCGAAGAAATGAACGAGATAATGAAGGAGTTATTTCAAGAAATTCAGGATGCAGATAACGAACGGAAAGCATCTAAATAAGAAGCAGGTGAAAAGAGAATGCAGCCTTTACAATTAACATTACATGCTTTTGGGCCCTATAAGGAAAAAGAAGTAATCGATTTTTCTAAACTGCAAGGGAACACATTATTTGTCATTTCCGGAAAAACCGGGGCAGGAAAGACGACGTTATTTGATGGGATAGCCTTTGCATTATATGGAAAAGCAAGCGGATCTGACCGGGAAGACCAGCGTATGCTTCGCAGTGATTTTGCAGATGAAAACGTACATACTTCTGCGGAGCTTATTTTTCAAATACAAGATAAAACGTATCGTATTTTCCGGCAGCTGGGTCATGTGAAAAAAGGAAATAAGAGTAAAACAGGAGATAAATGCGAATTTTACGAAGTGCGGCCAGATGGAGAATCGCCGTGCGTAGACAGACAAATGGTAAGCGAAATTGACCAAAAAATAGAAGATATTATTGGTTTGACTCCAGATCAATTTAAGCAGATTGTAATGCTTCCACAAGGGGAGTTTCGAAAACTGTTAACTTCTGATACAGAAAATAAAGAAGAAATCCTGAGACGTTTGTTCCGAACCGCGCATTATAAATATATGAATGAACTGCTCCGGGAGAAGAAAGCAAAATTAGAAAAAGAAAATCAGCGTATTCTCAACCGTATGGAGCAGCTGCGGACGCAAATATTTTCCTTAGACCTTCCAGATGACGCCGAAATCCGTGAGTTGGCAGATAGAGAGCATGTCAATACGAATCAAATTATAGAAGCTTTAGAAACAGAGCTTAAGAAAAATGAAGCAGTGTATACAGAAGAAGATGCTCATTATAAAGAAGCAACAAAGCAGCAGGAGCTCACGCAAAACCATTTGTTCCAAGTCAAACAGATCAATGAGCGTTTTTTGGAATTAGAAACCTATCAAAAGAATCTTGCCATATGGAAAGAACAAGCACAGGAAATGGAAGCTTTAAAGAAAGGTTTGTCTGCTGCTGAACAGGCGAAGCTGATTATTCCTTATGAGCAGCAAAAGGATGAAGCTTGGAAAGAACTCGAAGAAGGAAACAAACACCTGCAGCAGCTGGAAGCGCAGAAGGATACCATGGAAAAGCAAAAGCAGCAGGCAGAAGCTGATTTTAAAAAAGAACAGGAAAATGCAGGAAAGCGCGAGAAGCTTTCGATTGAAGTAAACCGCTTAGAACAATTTCTTCCTGTTGTTAAAGAATTAGAAGGGAAAAAGCAGGAGATTCAAAAGCTTGCGGCACAATTAAAGCAAGGGAATGAACAGCTGGAAAAATTAAAAGCGCTACGTGAAACAAAAAGTAAACAAATAGATCGTTTAGAGCAGGAAGAACAGGTACTAGATAAAGAGGCAGACAAGCTGGACACCGTAAAAGAAGCGTTAAGAATACTGCGTGAACAAGCAATGCTGATGAAAAAATATAAAGAAAAAACGGCACAGGTGCAAAAAAGTGAGACAGAGGTTAAACGTACAGAGGATGTTTATCTGCAGGAAAAAGAGGCTTACAATCGGCTTGAGCAGGCTTGGTTTGCTAATCAGGCGCATGTATTGGCTGTTCACCTGCATGATGGAGAAGCCTGTCCCGTCTGCGGAAGCTTAGAACATCCGTCACCAGCAGCAACGAAGGAAGCGGAAGTCAGTAAGGAAGAGCTGGAACAAGCGAAAAAGCTGATGGAGAAGAAGGAAACAGACTGGCGGGAGCAAACAGCCAACCTGAAAGCGTATCAATCAGAAAGAAAAGGATTGGAAGAGGGACTCGCACAGCATGAATTCGTATTTACTGACCCGGAACAGAGCTATCAGGACATCGTTGAAAGAGGAAAAAAGAAAAAAGCGGAAGAGGATCGCCTCAAGCAATCTAAAATCCGTTTATCAGATTGTAAAAAAGAATTAGCACGGGAGCGTCAGGAACAAAAGCAAAGAGAAGTGGAATGGAATGAAAAGACCAATCAGGCCAGCCGGCTGCAATCGGATTATCACAGTAAAGAGGCTGTCTATCAGCAGCAATTGATTCAAATACCGGAAAACCTGCGCGTTCTTTCCCAATTAGAAGCTGAAATAACCCATTTAAAAACAAAAAAACAGCAGCTT
Source organism: Oceanobacillus sp. B139/18 (assembly GCF_055524595.1). Lineage (NCBI taxonomy): Bacteria > Bacillati > Bacillota > Bacilli > Caryophanales > Bacillaceae > Oceanobacillus > Oceanobacillus sp. B139/18. Next base: position 43,506 of record NZ_JBVFXI010000001.1, read on the forward strand.
GAACAACGCTGGGTAGAGGTGCAGGAGAATTATCAGAAAGTCCATGAAGCATTCACAAAGTGGACGGCTGATGTGCACCACCTTAGAGAAAACCAGGCGAAAATGAAGCAGAAAGCAGATAATCTGAAGAAGACCTTTCAAGAGAAATTGGAGCAGGCAGATTTTACTGAAAAAGGGTATCAAGAAGCAAAATGGGAGGAAGCAACGTATCAATCCGTTAAACAGAGGCTCTCTGAATATGAAAAAAAGGGCTATCAATTAGAAAAGCAAATTTCCGAGCTTCAGCAGAAGCTGGAAGGTCAGTCGAAGCAGGATGTATACGAAATTGAAGCTGTGTTAGAAAAATGGAAGCAGAAAACAACAGCCAGTCTTGAAAAATTACAGCGGCTGCAGCAGGAGAAAAAGGATATGACATTCTACGTGGATCAGCTGCAGGAGTTCCATCACCAATCGGCGGATATAGAACAGAAAAGAATGCTCGTTACAGATTTATATGATACGCTGCGTGGACAAAATCCTAAAAAGGTATCTTTTGAACGGTATCTGCAGATGGAATATTTAGATCAAATTATCGAGGCTGCTAATTTACGCTTAAATGACCTATCGAATGGTCAATTTTATCTGACAAGAAGTGATCGCCAGGAAGCACGTGGAAAACAGAGCGGCTTAGGATTAGACGTCTATGATCAGTACACAGGGCAGACCAGGGATGTAAAAACATTATCTGGAGGAGAGAAATTCCATGCCTCTTTATGCCTTGCTCTGGGAATGAGCGATGTTATCCAAAGCTTTCAGGGGAATATTGTGATCCAAACGATGTTTATCGATGAAGGATTTGGGTCGCTGGATGAAGAGTCTCTGCGGAAGGCAATTGACGCACTGATTCAGCTGCAGCAATCCGGAAGAATGATTGGCATCATTTCGCATGTTCAGGAGCTGAAGGATGTCTTTCCGGCAGCAATTGAGGTTCATAAAACAAAAGAGGGCTGCAGTAAAACGGAAATCGTCGTGAAATAAGAAGCTGTCAAGGTATCTATCTGTGTGACTTCTATAATGGATTAGCTAAAAATAACTATATTATTTGCTATTTAAACAACCCCTGTATTATCATTTAATTATTATATTTTTCGACAATAATTTTTATAGTACCTCTAAAAATATTTTAGTATAGGGCTTTTAAAGAGCCTGAATGAACAGCAGGGAGAAAGGTAGGAATCATCGTGAAGATTGGAATTGATAAGCTGGGGTTTTATGCACCACATCTGTATGTAGATATGAATGATTTAGCAGAAGCGCGGGGAATCGACCCGGGGAAATTTACAATTGGTCTGGGACAAGACGAAATGGCTGTCCCGCCAATCACACAGGACCCTGTTTCTTTGGCTGCTAATGCAGCAGAACAAATCTTGGACAGGGAAGATAAAGATGCAATTGATTTAGTCATTTTTGGAACAGAATCTGGCGTGGACCATTCCAAGTCAGCAGCTGTGTATGTACATCAATTATTAGGTCTGAATCCCAAAGCTCGTTCTGTAGAAATGAAGCAGGCCTGCTATGGCGCAACAGCAGGAATACAAATGGCAAAGGGGCATATTGCACTGCATCCGGATAAGAAAGTACTTATTTTGGCATCTGATATTGCCCGCTACGGTTTGAATACACCTGGCGAATCAACACAAGGCGCCGGTGCAGTTGCTATTTTGGTAAGTGCTGAGCCAAGATTGCTGGAGCTGGAAAGTGAAAGCACGTATTACACAGAGGATATTATGGACTTCTGGAGACCGGTATATTCTTCTACGGCTTTTGTAGATGGAAAATACTCCAACGAACAGTATATAGCTTTCTTCCAAAAAGTATGGAAAGATTATCAAGAACAAACAGGAAGAAGCCTGGAGGATTTTGCAGCTATCGCTTTTCATTTACCATATACCAAAATGGGCTGGAAAGCACTGCGTACAGTGATTGAAGACGCGCCTGAAGCAGTACAGGAACGGTTGAAAAACAATTATCAAATCAGTACAAAATACAATCGTAATGTAGGAAATATCTATACAGGCTCTCTTTATCTCAGTCTGATTTCATTATTAGAAAATCAGGATGACTTAAAAGAAGGAGATACCATCGGCTTGTACAGCTATGGATCCGGAGCGGTTGGCGAATTCTTGTCCGGCAAGCTTCAGAACGGCTTTAAAAAGCACTTGCAGACAGCGTCGCATCAAGCAATGTTTGACAACAGAGAATGCATTTCTGTGGCAGCATATGAAAAAGTATTTGAAGAAGCACTTCCAACAGACGGAAGTGAAAAAAAGTTAAATGTGAATGAAGATCCGGCAAAAATCTGTTTAGCCGGTGTGAAAGATCATATCCGCAGCTATGCAGTTAAATAATAAGAAAAAACTCCTGGACAAAATAAAACCTGTTCAGGAGTTTTTTTCGTGACAACTTTAAGACATTTTCAGCATGAATTATGTGAAATGAATGACTTTAAAATGTATAATCGGGGTAGAGTTAAACATATCATGAAAGTTGGAGGGTGTTTTAATGACGAAAAATAATGAAGTTATTGAAGTAACAAATCCAGCAACAGGCGAAGTAGTCGATACAGTCTTAAAAGGAGGCAAGAAAGAAGCAGTGGAAGCCGTTGATAAGGCATATCAAGCTTTTCAGGACTGGTCGAAGCAATCTGTCTATGAAAGAAGTGTTTTGTTGAATAAATGGTATGCACTTGTGGAAGAGCATGAAGCAGAGCTGGCCAGAATCATGACAATAGAGCAGGGAAAACCGTTGAAGGAAGCAACAGGTGAAATCCGGTATGCGAATAGCTTTATTTCCTGGTATGCAGAAGAAGGAAAAAGACTTTACGGTGAAACAATCCCGGCAACGGCAAGTGATAAACGCATCGTAGTTAGCCGGCAGCCGGTAGGGGTTATCGCAGCGATTACACCATGGAACTTCCCGGCAGCAATGATTACACGGAAAGTTGCTCCGGCATTAGCGTCCGGCTGTACAGCGGTAGTAAAACCAGCCAGTGCCACCCCTCTAACCGCTATCCGCCTGAGAGAGCTTGCGGTAGAAGCAGGTATTCCAGAAGGTGTACTGCAAATCGTTACTGGAAGCTCAGGTGAAATCAGTGATGCGTGGATGGCGGATGAGCGTGTTCGAAAAATATCGTTTACGGGTTCTACAGAGGTAGGAAAATCACTCATGCAAAAATCAGCGGAAACAGTGAAGAAACTCTCTCTGGAGCTTGGCGGTCATGCACCATTGATTGTTATGGGCGATGCGGATATTGAAAAAGCGGTAAACGGGGCGGTTGCTTCTAAATATCGCAATGCCGGGCAAACCTGTGTATGTGCCAACCGGATTTATGTTCACGAATCGATTGAACAAGAATTTGCCAAGGCATTTAAAGAAAAGGTTGCACAACTTAAGGTTGGAGACGGCTTAGAAGAAGGTGTGGATATTGGTCCTTTGATTGACAAATCTGCAGTTGAAAAAGTAAAACATCATATAGAGGATGCACTAGATAAAGGGGCAGAAAAGCTGTTAGGTAACAAAACAGAAAAGGAAGATTTATTTTTCGGTCCGACCATTTTAACCAATGTAAACGATGAAATGGTATGTATGCAGGAAGAAACATTTGGACCGTTAGCGCCGATTACGACATTTCAGACGAAGGAAGAAGTCGTTAAACGTGCGAATAATTCACCTTATGGATTGGCAGCCTATTTATTTACAGAAAACCTTACGACTGCAATTGAGGTCAGTGAACAGTTAGAGTATGGAATCGTCGGTATTAATGATGGTGCTCCATCAACGGCACAGGCCCCATTCGGAGGGTTTAAAGAAAGCGGCCTTGGACGGGAAGGCGGTCATCACGGAATTGATGAGTATGTTGAAGTAAAATATTTATCGATTCAGCTGTAAGGCACGCAGACAGCTGCTTATCTAAGGTTTTATAAAGAAAAGAAGTAGTTGTCACATGTTTTTACCAGAATATCCTGGGGCTGGGATAGCGGTTATTCGCCCCGCCGGAAATATTTATGCAGAGAAAGGCGGAGCAGATAATCTGCTTGCCTTTTTCTGATGACATGTTTGAAGGAAACCTGTATACTACTTCTAGAGAGGTGCAGATGAATGGAATTTAATATTGGTCCCAGGATGTTAAAAACAGGGTTGGCAGTAACCTTAACGTTATTGATTACACGTATATTCGATATGGAATATGCCGTTATTGCAGCAATTGCATCTGTAATAGCAATGCAGCCGTCTATCATGCGATCATTTAATTATATTAAAGAAGTAGTTATTGCAAACTCTGTCGGTGCAACACTCGCCATATTGGGAGTATTTTTGCTTGGCAGCCATCCGATTTCGGTTGGAGCAGTAGTTATTTTATCGATTGCAATTAATATAAAACTGGGATTGACCAAAACAGTAAATTTAACCGTATTAACCATCGTCAGTATGATGGTGGCCAGCCAGGGCGATCATATTAATTTTGTATATATTTTATCTCGAGTATCACTTGTTGCAATCGGGGTGGTTTCCGCATTTATCGTGAATGTATTTGTTAATCCTCCGAATCATCAAAAGATTTTGTTTCAGATGATTAAGGAAGCCAGTGAAAGTTCTCATTTTCTTCTGCGAGTTATCCCGAGTAATACGATGAGTGTCCCGCAAATCCGGGACGAAGAAAGAAATGTGGAGAAACAAATTAATAAAATAAGAGATTATTTTGATATCATTACGGATGAGAAAAATAGACTGTTTATCCGGAAGCGCAGATCTTTTTTCCGCAGCATTGTCATTTATAAGCAAATGATACAGGTATTGCGAAAGAAGCATACGCTGATCGTAGAGCTGGAAAAAAATTTAAAAGAAATTGAACAAATGGCTGCCGGCAAGTCTTTCTTAATTAAAAAGCTGGTCAGTGAGATCAATAACTATAGTGAAAATGTCTTTCTTATGTATGAAGATCGCATCGTCCTGGACAGGGACCTGCAAAAAGAGACGAAAAATGCGATGAGCGTAACGATCAATAATTTAATTGATGCACTGCAAGGAACAGACTATGAAAAATGGCATTATGTTTTTCCTGTTGCGAATAGTATTGTCGAGCTTTTCTATGAGTTGGATAAGTTAGAAAAGTATGTGCGTAAAAAAGGATTACATGAAGAAGAGGAATAAGTAGAAGCAAAGGAGATTGTGGCAGCACAGTCTCCTTTGCTATTTTGTCAAGAGCCACATAAAACAGGTATAAAACCTCCCTTTTTTGCATATAGTAGTAATAGTATACAGAGAAAAGGGGAGGATGGAATTGGTCCGTTTTTTATCTCATCATGAATTAGAAAATTTATATTATATGTATGAAAAATATGAAAATGCGTATCAAACGCTCCTGGAAAGTAAACAAAAGTATATGCAAGAAGAAACACAAAAACAAATAGAAGAACAAATGGAGATTGTGAAGGAGCAGCAGCGTCAAATGCTTGCTTCATTAACATAAAACAGCGTGTAGGTTCGTGTCTACACGCTGTTTTATTATTTTTTACGATGAAGATTTTCCTTAATATAGCCAATAAATTCGTTTGCTTTTTCTTCAGGGGCTTTCGTGAATATACTGACACCGACAAATAGCAGGGAGGACAGGCTCAGTCCCCATAAACCAGAAGCCATTCCTAACGGCTTTGTCTGCAGCAGTTCTAATATCAGAACAAGTGCGCCGGGAATAATGGTGCTTGCCAATACAGCAGCGGCGGTGCCTCTTTTCCAAAAGAAAGCGCCGATAATTGTCGGGACAACAACAATTAAGCCGGCAGAAGAAGCAACGGACAGAACGGCGATTAAATCTAATTGTAATTCTGCAAATAGGTAAGCCAGCAGAGCAATAACAGGTATAATAAATTTCCCGATGCGAAGCTGGACCTGATCTGTTGTCCCTTTGCGAATATTTCCGTAAACATCCTTCGCGAACATTGAGGATAATGTAAGCAGAATCGAGTCTATCGTCGAAACAGCGGCAGCAATAATACCTACCATGACAATAACAGCTAAAACAGAAGGTACAGCTGATGAGGTCAGTACAACGGGTGTAGCTAAATCAGCGTTGTCTAGACCAGGCTCTAATAAGAAAGCGGAATACCCCCAAAATATAGATACCAGTGTATAGATACAGCCAAAAATCATAAAGCCTAATAACATACGCCGCATGCTTTTCAAAGAAGCTGGCATAAACAGACGCTGACTGACCTGCGGATTTGAAATACTAAAGAAAAACCAGGGAATGGTTAACCCGATAAATGTTAAGAAGCTGAAATATCCATTGCCAGGCACTGTCAGCATTTCTGGATGATGACCTTCCAGCTGCTCAAAGAAGCCCGAAAATCCGCCAAGTTCGCGGACTAAAAAGAGTACAACTAAGGTTGAACCGATAATCATAAATAAGGACTGCAGCGAGTCTGTCCAGGCCACAGAGCGGATTCCGGCTATGTATGCAAAAAAGAGTGCTAAAACAACAGCGATAATAACGCCGGTGCTGAAAGAGATTTGCTGGTTTGATACGCCCTGCAGCAGATATCCTACTCCAGCTAACTGTACAGCACTGTAGGGTATTAAAAAAAGACAGTTGCTGACGGCAATCGCAATGGCAGAAGCCCTGCTTTGATAACGGTCGCCAATCATTTGAGATGGTGTAATATACCCATATTTTTTTCCGACAATCCAAAAACGGGGACCAAAAAATGCAATTAACGACACACCCATTAAATAGATCAGTTCAAAACCAAGCGCGCCAACTCCGCCACGATAGGTAAGCCCTGCTAAGCCGACCAGCATAAATGCGCTGTATGTTGTAGCGCTGTAGCTTAATGCGGAAACAAAACCGCCCAGCTTACGATCGCCAAGAAAATAAGCGCCCATATTTGTCTGTTTGCCAGTTCGCGATAAAAAAGCGATAAAAAGAGAGATAACAATATAAATTCCTAATCCCCACCAAATCAGTGATACATTCATTCTTCATTGCTCCAATCTTTTGTTAGTATGGCATTAAGTCCGATGACGATGAAAGTTAACATCAGCCAGAACAGAAAGCTCCCATACCATTTTTCAACATGACTTAAAAGTACAAAAGGGATGGTAAAAGCGGCAAGAACGATAATGCCGATAATAATTGCTGCGTTTTTTTCCTTCATAAGCCTGCCTCCATATATTTTAATGTGATATAATTCACAATAGAAAGAATGTGAATTCGCTAACAATCATAGCAGATTGTTCATAAATTTGCCACATTATTTAAGACGCAAATAATAACCTATTTTTGGAAACGGTTGCAACAAAGCTTTTTATCAGCTAAACTTAAGAAAAAGGAGGGAAAAGATGGAAACCTTACAGATCGGCAGTGCGAAACTTACCTGGCTAAATGGGGGCGTTACACATTTGGACGGAGGCTCAATGTTTGGTGTCGTTCCCAAGGCTTTATGGGCGAAAAAATATCCGCATAACGATAAAAATCAAATTGAACTTCGAACAGACCCGATTTTAATTGAATTAGATGGGTCTAATTTACTTATTGATACAGGAATCGGCTTAAATAAATTATCTGATAAACAAAAAAGAAATTTCGGAGTATTGGAAGAAACAAATATAGAAGCATCCTTATCTGAATTAGAGCTTACAGTGAACGATATTGATATCGTAGTAATGACACATCTTCATTATGATCATGCGAACGGTTTAACAAAACTAGTTGGTGAGGAAAAATACGAATCTGTCTTTAAAAATGCAAAAATTTTTGTTTCCCAAATAGAATGGAATGAGATGCAGCAGCCGAATATCCGTTCAATAAATACATACTGGGAGAAGAATTGGAGGCCGGTAGTTGATCAGGTTTATCCGTTTCGTGAAAAAATTGAGGTATTGCCGGGTTTAACAATGGTTCATACCGGGGGCCATAGTGAGGGGCATGCTATCATTCGTTTCCGGGAAGGAGAGCAAGGCTTCATACATATGGCAGATATTATGCCGACACATGCACATCAAAATAAATTATGGGCGCTTGCATATGATGATTATCCAGTTCAATCTGTATTACAAAAAGAATATTGGATGGAAGCGGGTTATAAGGAAAAGGTCTGGTTTACGTTTTATCATGATGCTTATTACCGGGCAGTCAGGTTTAATGAGGCTGGAGAGAAAATAGATCACGTGGAGAGGTTGCGATATTCTTATGATTAAGAAAAAGCAGCCTTCTCCAAAAAGGAAGGCTGCTTATTAACAAAGTATATTATACTGCTGCTTCTGTATCTATAACAGCACCAGTTTCTATGTCTACATAGAAATCATATTGTTTATTCGTACCATCGATATTTCTAGTTACACCACCGCGGTATACATCATAAAGCAGTCCGTTTCTTTCTAATTCTTCCGGTTTCATATAAATCCAGGAGCCACTGATAGGACCTTGGCGTTTAAACATTTCTTTGGCATGATTCAATGCTTTTTCAGGAGTAACTTTCATTTGATTGTTAACCTGTTGACGTGCGATATAACCGATTGCAATACCAAATGCAGCTGCAAGTAATACCTTTCTTTTGCTCAATTTATTCACCTCTGTTTAGTAAGATTCAATGTCTGCTTTGTTTGTAGTATATCGCATACGGTGAGAGAAATACAAATAATTGAACACCGGTACTGGAAAGGATTGGGCTTTTTCGGGTATACTTGCAATATTGAAGATCTATTTTTACGGATATACTAACTGTATATAGGAGGCTTTACATGAATAAAGAAACACTGGCATTATTTAAGAATTTAACGGAATTACAGGGAGCTTCAGGGAATGAGCATGCCGTTCGCCAATTTATGAAAAAGGAACTGGAGGAATATTCGGATGAAATCATTCAGGATAATCTGGGGGGCGTATTTGGAGTAAAGCACGGTAAAGGTCCTACTGTCTTGGTGGCTGGGCATATGGATGAGGTCGGCTTTATGGTAACACAGATTACAGATAATGGCATGCTCCGTTTTCAGACTTTAGGCGGCTGGTGGAGCCAGGTTATGCTGGCTCAGCGTGTTCAGGTAATGACAAAAAATGGACCGGTTACGGGAGTGATTGCTTCTGTTCCGCCGCATTTATTAACTGAAGCACAGCGCAGCAAACCGATGGAAATAAAAAATATGCTGATTGATATTGGGGCGGATGATAAAGAGGATGTCGCAAATATCGGCGTTCGTCCGGGAGATACCATTGTTCCGGTTACACCGTTTGAACCGATGGCCAACGAGAAAAAGATCTTGGCAAAAGCTTGGGATAATCGCTACGGCTGCGGGCTGGCTATCGAGCTTTTAAAAGAACTGCAAGGGGAAACCCTGCCAAATCAGCTTTATTCTGGTGCAACAGTACAGGAAGAGGTTGGATTACGCGGAGCACAGGTAGCGGCCAATATGATCAAACCGGATATTTTTTACGCATTAGATGCTTCACCGGCTAATGATGCTTCAGGGGATAAAAAGGCATTTGGCCAGCTGGGAAAAGGAGCTTTATTGCGTATTTTTGACCGCACAATGATTACGCATAAAGGCATGCGCGAATTTGTTCTGGACACAGCGGAATCAAATGATATCCCGTATCAATACTTTGTTTCTCCAGGCGGTACAGATGCAGGGCGTGTTCATATAACAGGCGATGGCGTTCCTTCTGCGGTTGTAGGGATATGCTCCAGGTATGTTCATACATCAGCATCGATTATTCATGTAGATGATTATGCCGCAGCAAAAGAATTAATTACAAAACTTGTTAAAACAACAGACGAAACAGTTGTTTCCGCATTGCATCAGGGTTAATGAAATGCAGAAAACAGTTATTGTCGGCTCGAAAAACCCAACTAAAATCCAGGCTGTCCGAAATGTTTTTCCAGAACTGGAGCTAAGCTCGAGGGAAGTCCCGTCTAAAGTGTCTGCCCAGCCTTTTTCAGATGAGGAGACGCGGATTGGCGCGGTGAATCGTGCGAAGGCATGTGCTGCAGGAAGTGCTGATGCTATTGGAATTGGCTTAGAAGGAGGCGTCATGTATGTGGACGATACATTATTTCTCTGTAACTGGGGAGCGCTGGCTGCAGCGGATGGCACATTATATACTGCCAGTGGTGCAAGGATTGCCCTCCCAAAAGAAATTGAGGAAGCACTTAAAAAAGCCGGGGAATTAAGTACGGTGATGGATGCCTATACCAAGAAAGAAAATGTCCGCAGCCAGGAAGGAGCTATTGGTATCTTTACGAATAACCTGATATCAAGAGAAAGTATGTTTACACATGTTGTACAGCTTCTGAAAGGGCAGTATGATTTTGCGGGGCAAAAATAATCAAACAAAAAACAGGCGATAGAGCCTGTTTTTTGTTTGAGAAAATCATTATTCGTAGATATAACCAATAACATCTAATGCTTGTTCCACGGTTTCCACTGTAATATTTGCTTTGTTGGAAAGTTCTTTTAAAGGATGAATTAATTTTTCCGGACGAATAATAATCGTCGGCTTTCCTAAAGCTATGGCTGTACTTGCATCCATCGCTGTATTCCATTGTTTATATTCTTCGCCGAATAAAGCAATCACAATATCTGATTTCTGCATTAATACCTGTGTCCGAAAATTGTTAACACTGGAAGCAGCATCGTCACGATAAAAATTACCGGGCTGTTTTCCTAAGATTGCTTCTCCGATATCATCTGAACGGTCATGATTTGTCTGCGGAGATACAAATGTCAGCGGCAGCTTTTTTTCTTCCGCAAGCTTTTTAACATCTTCTCTCCAATTATCATGAATTTGTCCAGCAAGATAAACTGTTAAATTCATTCCAATCCCTCCCAATCAATGGTATCTTTAATAGTAAATGTTTTTCCTAAACTTGTTAAGTTATTTGATTATTGTATAGAAATGATTTATAGCTACCGCCCTAATGGATTTTATGGGGTGCGTTCGCAACCTCAGAAATACACTGCGCTTCCCACGACGGACAGGACGTTGTAGTGCCGGTTGTTGACCACAGACCACAGGACGTGACGTTCTTAGCTGACCAATAGTCTCTGTGTGTTACCTATGGGAATGTGATTACCAATGTTTTCAGGTTAATGAGTTTATAAAAATTATATTTGATTCTAGTAGATAGTAATAAGACTAACTAGCGAAGGAAAAACACGGAGACTCCTGTGGGAAAGCGCGTAGGGAAGACCCCGCAGAAAAAAGCGAACTTCTTTTTTTGAGGAGGCTGAGCTCAAGCCCACGGAAAGCGTAGTGTTTTTCTGCAGCGGCCGCATTAACCTGACAACATTGGTGATTACTCACCCCGCCATAACCCGTCGCAGGGGGTATCACTCTGGCAAAAACACCGATATTTAAAGACCAAGTGATGTTATTGTTTTATCTTATTTGAAAAATGAACGATAAAAATCAAAATTCAAATAATATGGAAACAAGGTAACATAATTGAAAGAATATGTGTGGCAAGCTATGATAGGAGTAAAGAAAGGATGTATAAAATGAAAGAATTACAAAATACAGAGGAATTTAATACGTATATTCAAGAAGGCCCGGTTGTCTTTTTATTTACGGCAGGATGGTGCCCGGATTGCCGCGTGATTGAACCGATTTTGCCTGAAATAGAAGAGGCTTATTCACAATTTCAATTTGTAGAAGTAAATCGGGATAACTTTATCGAGCTCTGTCAGGAATATGATGTCTATGGTATTCCTAGCTTTCTGGCGTTTGAAAAAGGGGAAGAACTGGGCAGATTTGTAAGTAAAGACCGGAAAACACAAGAAGAAATCGAATCCTTTTTAGACGGGCTTGCTAAATAGGTAGGGAGGCATTTGTATGGCAAAAATGACAAGCATTAAGATGAAACGCCTGTTGGAGGATGAACTGAAGAACCCTGATTATCGAGTGACCTACAAGCGTGATGACGATGCTGTACGAATTGAATGGAAGGACTCGAACGAAGGCATGACGGTATCATTGCCTAATTTAATTGCTAAATATAATGACCGGGGGAAGGAAGCCCTTGATGAAATCGTGGAGCATGTTAATGAAGCGTTAAAAATTATGAATCAGACGCAGCATTTAAAAGGAATGGAAAAGCAGATTTTTCCTGTGCTCCGTTCCCCTTCCTTCCCGACAGAAACAAAGGCAAAGAAGAAGTTGATTTATAAAGATCATACTGCAGAAACCCGGGTTTTCTATGCACTTGATTTAGGAAAGTCTTACCGTTTGATTGATGAGGATTTATTGGAGGAAGAGGGCTGGTCTAAGGAAAGATTAGATGAAATAGCATCTTTCAATATCCGCTCTTTATCTTATCAGCCGAAAGCAGATCAGGTTGCAGGCAATGATTTTTATTTCTTGGCAACACAGGATGGTTATGATGCAAGCCGTATTCTGAACGAATCCTTTTTAGAAGAGATGCGTGCCAATGCAAAAGGAGAATTAACTGTTGCTGTACCGCATCAGGATGTGCTTATTTTAGGAGATATCCAAAATAAATCTGGATATGATATTTTAGCGCAAATGACAATGAAATTTTTTGCGGATGGCAGAATACCGATTACTTCTTTGCCGTTTGTTTATGAAAATAAAAAATTAGAGCCGGTATTTATACTGGCAAAAAATCGACCTGAGAAAAATGAGGAGTGAAAGAAATGGATGTTTTTTATAACCGTCAAGGAATTGGAGATGTATTGATTCTTCCTATTAAGGAAGGGAACCGCTATGAATTAAAGCAAGAAACGAATGGGGATATCACTAAAATAACATCAGCTGATGGAGAAGTGCTTGGCTACAATATTTTTCATGCTTCCACCTACTTTCAATTAGATGAAAAAAACGGTGCGATTCCTCTAGAAGAAAGCTTATTAGCGGAAATTCGTACACTTTTCCAAAGAAAAGGAATAGATGACCCCCTTGAATTTGATTTGAGTCCGAAATTTGTAGTAGGATTTGTAAAGTCAAAACAGGCCCATGAAAATGCGGACAAATTAAGTGTATGTCAAATTGATGTTGGGGAAGAAACCTTGCAAATTGTTTGCGGCGCTCCAAATATCGATGAAGGTCAAAAGGTCGTTGTAGCGAAAGTAGGAGCAACGATGCCGTCCGGAATGAAAATTAAAGCATCTGAATTAAGAGGTGTACCTTCTCACGGAATGGTTTGTTCTCAAAAAGAACTGGGCTTGCCTGATGCGCCGAAGGAAAAAGGCATTTATGTACTGGATGATACGTATCAAATTGGCGAAGAATTTACATTTTAACTTTCAAATCCCTTGTGTGAGCAGGGGATTTTTTAACAGGAAAGGAAACCGAAAAAATTATCGCAGTAATCATGTAAATCCCCTTGAAAAACTGCTAAAATGAACAGTATGAACAATTAAGGAAATGAGTGAATGCATATGTGGTGGGAGCAATGGAAAGAACGGCTCAAAAACATATTTACAAAAGAAGTGGAAATAGAAGTAGAGGAATTTGTTGAGGTTGAACAGGAAGAATCTGATAAACAACCAAATATACAGACAAAAATGACATACCATTATCCTTCCGGGCGATCATTTAAGTTTCCGGTGATTCCAGATACTGTTGATCAAAAAAAAGAAACGAATGTTGACAAGCAACCTAGTTATAAAAGAAGAAATCAAGATATTGTACAAGAAAGAAGAGAGAGACGGACACACAGAGAAAATAATCAAAGAAAAGAAACAACTGCGGACAAAAAGCCGGACAATCATCGCCCGCTGCCGAACCGAAGCAGAAAAGAAGCTTCGTATCCTGCACGTAATGCGCGCAGTACTCCGCAAGCGGAAAATAACCCGGGAAGAAAAGTATATAAGAAAAATCCGGATGTTCCTTTTCAGCCGACAGAGGTGCCTTCTCCGATTTATGGCTTTCAGTCGAGAGAATCTAAGCTGATTCATGAAATACCAGCGTATCAGAGAAAGGAATCCAAACTTCAAAAAGAGGATGAAGCAGCGAGCAGCTTAGAAGATACGATGATGTCAACTGAATCATTGTTAAGGAAAAAGGAAGAATTGCCGACAATAGATACAGGACACCACTCGGATAGAAAAGAAGCTGATATCTTTGAAACAGCGGATCCGTCAGATAAGCAGCAAGATACTTTTTCAGAAGATATGATATTAGAACAAACGCATGAAGTTCAGCAGGAAGTCAGCAGTACGGCGGAGATGCTGGAGACGGAGGAAGGTGAGGTTCAAGAAACACCTCCGGAGCCGGAAGAGCCTAAAACCGAAACTGAAAATGATGTTACTTCCCAAAAAAGAAACCCGATTCATACAACAAACCAGATGCCAAGCCAGAATAAGGAAAGGTCAAGTCAGGCTTCAACTGCTTTTAATGTAATGATGACTCCGCGGGATAAGAAAAATTTGCAGGAGCAGCGAAAACGGGAGGAAACTTTTCAGCGATTGCAGCAGGCACATGAAAGACGCGAGGACGAGCTGCGCAAGGCAGAGGAAAAATTAGCCGAAACCCATGCAACGAATCAAGATTCCGAAAGCATGGCTTCGACTGTGAATATAGTACCTGCACCTGTACCTTCACGGAGCGAACCTGAACCGAGAGAGGTTCCTTTGCACTTGTTAAACGATCCAGCAGCCAAATCAACCGAAGAGGATGAAGAATGGCTGATAGAACAGCAAGATTTACTGGAAGAGACATTGAAGCATTTTCAAGTCAAAGCAAAAGTTGTAAAGGCAACACAGGGGCCGTCTGTTACACGTTTTGAGGTGCATCCTGAGATGGGCGTCAAGGTAAGCAAGATTAAAAACTTAGCTGACGATTTAAAACTAAATATGTCAGCGAAGGATATTCGTATTGAGGCACCTATTCCAGGTAAAAATACAGTAGGCATCGAGGTTCCTAATCTTCACCCGGAAATGGTGGGGATCCAGCGGATAATTGAATCGGATGATTTTAAAGATAATAAGTCTCCTTTAAGTGTGGCGCTGGGACTGACTATTGAAGGAATGCCCAAAGTAATTGATATTAATAAAATGCCGCATGGTTTGATTGCAGGAGCTACCGGTTCGGGGAAAAGTGTCTGTATCAACACCATTCTTGTCAGCTTAATTTATAATGCCAGTCATGAGGATGTGCGGATTCTGTTAATCGATCCTAAAATGGTTGAACTTGCTCCATATAATGGTATCCCGCACCTTGTTTCTCCTGTCATCACAGATGTTAAAGCTGCTACACAGAGTCTGAAATGGGCTGTGGCAGAGATGGAGGATCGCTATGATCGTTTTGTAAATGAAGGGGTCCGGGATATAAGCAGGTATAATCAAAAAATGCTGCGAGAAGGAAAAGCAGATCAAAAGATGCCGTTTATCGTGATTGTTATTGATGAATTAGCTGATTTAATGATGATGTCTCCGCAGGATGTGGAGGATGCCATCAGCAGAATTGCGCAAAAAGCAAGAGCATGCGGTATTCATCTTCTGCTTGCAACGCAGCGTCCATCTGTGGATGTTATTACAGGTCTGATCAAAGCAAATATTCCTACAAGAATTGCTTTTAGTGTATCTTCCCAAGTGGATTCACGGACAATTATTGATTCCAGCGGTGCGGAAAAGTTACTTGGAAAAGGGGATATGCTCCTGATTGAGAACGGCGCCGGGAAAAGTGTTCGTTTACAAGGACCATTTGTGTCTGATGAGGAAATTGAACGAGTAGCAAATTATGCAAAATCAATGGCTGAACCGAAATATCTGTTTGAACAGGAAGATTTATTAGAACAAGTACAGATAGATGAAGAGGAAGATGATCTCTTGGAAGATGCGATTGAATTTGTATTAAATCAAAATAGTGCAAGCACATCTTCCCTGCAAAGGCATTTTAAAATAGGATATAACCGTGCTGCGAGATTAATTGATTCTCTGGAACAGCGGGGAATTATCTCAGGGCAAAATGGCAGCCGTGCGCGAGAGGTCTTGATTACAAAAGCGCAGAGAGACAGTATGTAAACTGTCTCTCATTTTTTGGCGGTGAAAATACGGTTACTTTATAATAAACTAGCTCACACTTTGTTTGTTAAGAAAGGCTTGCCGGATGCTGTTTCTCCGCATATCAAAAATAAGGACAACTAAAAAAGTTGCTATAATTCCGGAAAGTTACTAAAATATAAAGGAAGCTTTTCAAGAGAGAAAGAAAATATAAGGCAAAAGCACATATTATTCATTATCTGTATAGAATGAGATATAGGCTCTCTATCTGTACAGAAAATGGTGCTTCTTTTTTACGTGTTAAGAAAGGATAATAGGGACTTGAGATGATTCGTCCCCACCGGCCAGCATTTGCAAAAATGCAAAAGGAAGTACATTTTTATGTAAATAAATGGGCGGACAAACGCTTTCGTTTAAAAAAATATGTTTAAAATGCTTGAATTTACTTTTAAAAGCTTTGAAATAATAAATTTTGCTTTAAAATAAGTTATTTATTTGTTATAATCCATTGAATGGGATTGCGGTTATATAATATCTTGACACAGAGCCGCTGATAACAAATAAAATGACATGAAAATGAATGGATGAAAAAACGTTGGAGGTTCGTTTTATGACAACTTACCATTTTATAGGTATTAAAGGAACAGGGATGAGTGCATTAGCACAAATTCTTCATGACTCAGGTGAGAAAGTACAGGGTTCAGATATTGACAGCCGTATTTTCACACAGCTGGCATTAGAAGAAAAACATATTCCTATTCTGTCTTTTTCAAAAGATAATATTCAATCAGATTATACGATTATAGCAGGAAATGCTTTTCCTGAAGACCATGTTGAAATAAAACAAGCGAGAGAGCTTGGTTGTAAATTTTATTGGTATCATGAGTTTTTAGGCGAATGGTTGAAGCAGTATACAAGTATTGCTGTTACAGGTGCACACGGGAAAACGACAACGACAGGATTATTATCACATGTTTTGGAAAGTGCTTATCCAATCTCTTATTTAATTGGAGACGGGACAGGGCGTGGGCATGTTGACAGTAAATATTTTGCTTTTGAAGCTTGTGAATATCGCAGACACTTTTTAAGCTATGAGCCGGACTATGCGATTATGACAAATATTGATTTTGATCATCCGGATTATTTTACAAGCTTAGATGATGTAGTGGATGCTTTTCAATCTATGTCTGATCGCGTGAAAAAAGGTATTGTTGCATGCGGTGATGATGAAGAACTTCAAGGCATTCATACGAAAGTGCCGATTATTTATTATGGTTTTAATGAGACAAATGATTTCCAAGCGAAAAATGTGGTAGAGACAGAGCAGGGAACAGAATTCGATGTATATGTTCGAAGCACCTATTATGAGCATTTCTTCATTCCTACATTTGGAAATCATACGATTTTAAATTCACTAGCAGTGATAGCGATTTGTCACTACGAAGGAATTCCAGTTGAATTTATGAAGGAATTAAGCTCTTTTAAAGGGGTTAAAAGACGCTTTACAGAAAAGACAATTGATTCTCAGGTAATTGTAGATGATTATGCACATCATCCTAAGGAGATTGCAGTAACAATTGAATCAGCTCGTAAAAAGTATCCAAATAAAGAAGTGGTTGCTATTTTTCAGCCGCATACCTTTACACGTACAAAAGCATTTTTACAAGAATTTGCAGATAGTTTAAACCAAGCAGATAAAGTCTATTTATGTGATATTTTTGGGTCGGCTCGAGAGCAGTCAGGTCAATTAACTATTGAGGATCTGCAAAATTTGATTCCTGAAAGTGATATTTTAGATTTAGAGCATACCAATGTGCTACAAGAATATAAAGATAGCGTGTTGATTTTCATGGGTGCAGGAGATATTCAAAAATTCCAGAAATCCTATGAAGAGACACTAGCCTAAATGAAAAAGCAGTGAAGCGGTTCACTGCTTTTTTCTATTTGCCGTGGGTGTGCAGGCAATCTCGTTTATCCTGAGAGGCTAAAGAGCTGTCTATGGAGTGCTTAGAGAATTTCCGGGGCTCCACTGGCTCTCGTTGCTAAACAGCGACACAGGGGCAGATATAAGCCATTCTTGCAGTACTATTGATGAAAGCAATGTATCTTAAATACAGTAAAGACAGCTGTTCGAAAATACCTGCTGAATGAAATTTCATTCGATGTAAGGGCGGTTAGCTGCAGCATTCTATACTGGATATAGATTGATGTTGTATTTTAACGGAAAAATAAGATACAATAAGTATATGGATTAAATCTTTTAAGGGAAAATGTAGTTTATTCTTTAGCTATGCAGGGTAAGAATAAATTATGGTGCCAGCTCTCCCGGTATGGAATGGGCTAAAAGTGATACGGATAAGTATGCCGTTTACTTCACCGCAGATGTTAAAGAGCCAAATAATCGTGTTTTCCTGCAGACTGGATAAAGCAATGTTTTATCCAATACATTTTTACCGGGTTATTTGGACAACCTCTTTATGAAGTACATACTATCCCTTAAAACGTATTTAATCAATATGGATGAATCAAGAAATAAAGGAGTGATATAAGTTTATGGGAGTTATCCTCTATAGTGCACTGGCAATTGCCATAATAGCCTTGCTCATATTAATGATTTATGCGGTTATTTTAGTGTTCAACACAAAGAAAACAATGGAAGAAGTTCGGGAAACATTAGGGAAAATCAATCACCAGGTAAACGGAGTTACAGAAGATGCAAGAGAGGTTGTTCAGGATTCTAAAGGGCTGGTAGCTGATTTAACTCAAAAATCAACTCAGCTTGATGGTTTAATCCAGGGAGCAAAGGGAATAGGTGATACAGTAGAAGACTTTAATAAGTCATTACAGCAATTATCTAATATTATTTCAAAGCACTCAAAAGAGGACCAGGAAAAAGCTGCTCAAGCAGTAAAATGGGGTGCTTCCATTTTTGAGTATTGGAATAATCGGAAACACAAGTCTAATTAAATCTTAGGAGGTTATACGGATGGCAGACAATCAGATTAACACGAAGGATTTTATTATCGGAACACTTGTAGGAAGTTTTGTAGGAGCTGCGACAGCATTGTTGCTTGCACCAAAATCAGGTAAAGAACTGCGCAGTGATTTAAACGATAGTGCGGTTCAAGTGAAAAATCGTGCAACAGAATTAGCAGGAACAGCTCAGGAAAAAGGTGTGGAATGGAAAGATAAAGCTTATTCTACAACTTCCGATTTAACGAAGAAAGCAGTGGATGTAACTTCTGATTTATCCAAGACAGTTGCAGATAAATCTCAGGAGCTTACAGAAAGCGTAAAACAAAAAACGGCTGATTTGAAGGATGTCGTAGAAGATAAACTGAATGATGCTCAGGATAAAGCAGAAGATGTAAAAGATTCTGCTGGTGAGAAGCTGGATGATGCAAAAGATAAGGCTTCGGATTTAAAAGATGAGGTATCAGATAAAATAGAAGATGTAAAAAAAGAAGCTGCTGATAAAAAAGCAGAGGCAGAAGAAACTGCTTCTAAAAAAACAGCAGAAGTAAAAAAAGAAACAAAACAAGCAGTTAATGAAGTAAAAAAAGAAGCAAATAAAAAATCATAATACTTAAAAACATTGATGAGCATTTTTACTCATCAATGTTTTTTTATAATTATATCTTGTCTGTCCCGGAGAACCGCCCGTAAAATTCCCGCTGAATGAAGTTTCGTTCTATATGATTGTAGAACTCCGCTGATTTTTAAAGTGAAAATATATTGGATTTATAAAGGAGGAGGGGAGGGCTTTTGGCCCTTCTTCCAAGATATATAATATAATTAATGGTTCCATTTTTCCGTATTTTCTCTAAGAATTAAAATTTTACATTAATTAGATGGTGACAAATAGAAGAATCTTAGCTATAATGGTCTCTAATTATTCTAAATGATTAAACAGATTAAGTGACTTGAGGAGTGTGTATTAATGAGTAATGAAATGGAACAGCTAAGAGAACAAATGGACAAGGTCAATCTGGAAATACTAGAATTGATTAACAAGAGAGCAGGCATTAATCAAGAGATTGGTGAATTAAAAACCAAGCAGAGCATTAAGCGATTTGATCCAGTGCGTGAGCGTGAGATGCTGGATAAAATTAAAAGTAACAATGATGGTCCATTTCAGGATTCAACACTTGAACATATTTTTAAAGAAATTTTCAAAGCAAGTCTTGAGCTTCAAGAAGAAGATAACAGCAAGGCACTTTTAGTATCGAGAAAGAAACAGCCTGAAAATACAGTCGTTGAGCTTAAAGGGGAAAAAGTCGGCGATGGCGGAATCAGCTATGTATTTGGTCCATGTGCAGTAGAAGGATATGAGCAGGTTGCTGCAGTAGCTGCGTCTGTAAAAGAAAAAGGATTGAAATTACTTCGCGGCGGGGCATTTAAGCCGAGAACATCTCCATATGATTTCCAAGGACTTGGAATCGAAGGATTAGAAATCCTGAAAAAAGTAGCGGATGAGTATGATTTAGCTGTTATCAGTGAAATTGTAAATCCTGCAGATTTAGAACAGGCAGTTGATTATATTGATGTCGTTCAAATCGGTGCAAGAAACATGCAGAACTTTGAACTGTTAAAGGCTGCTGGAGATGCTGGAAAGCCTGTCCTGTTAAAACGCGGACTATCTGCAACCATTCAGGAATTCATAAATGCAGCAGAGTACATCATGTCCAGAGGCAACAAAAATATTATGCTGTGTGAACGTGGAATTCGTACATACGAAAAAGCAACACGTAATACACTGGATATTTCTGCAGTACCTATTTTAAAACAAGAAACTCATTTACCTGTTTTTGTAGACGTAACACATTCTACAGGCAGAAGAGATTTACTGTTGCCTACAGCTAAAGCTGCTATCGCAGTCGGAGCAGACGGCGTAATGGCAGAGGTTCATCCGGATCCGGCAGTTGCTCTTTCTGACTCTGCTCAGCAAATGGATATCCCGACATTCGATCAGTTCTTTAAAGAAATCAAAGATGTTGAAAAGCGTTTAGGAAAATAATAAAGACTGTCTCAAAAATTAGTGGTATAATTTTTGGGGCAGTTTTTTTGATAGAAAAAATGCTATACAGGATCTGCGCTAAAATAAAACGTTGAAAATGTTTTCAAAGTTTCAAGTTTGGATATAATAAGATAAAGGTATATTATATTTATAGTGTGTTTATGAAAATTTTCATTTTGTTTTCATGAAAGTTTTGTAATTTTTTTCATGGTAGCGTATGATATATAAATAGATGCAGCATTAGTTCTTGTTTAAAGTGAAACATTATTCAGCAGGGCTGTATTTCCCGATTTTGACTATGCTTGAAACGGGAGTCTTGCAAAAGCTCTTCGATGGGACGAGTAATCCCGGCAATATTGACAGGTTAATGATTTTGATGAATTTTGATACAGATAGTAATAAAACTGTCTAGCGAAGGAAAAACACGAAGACTCCTATGGGAAAGCGTTGTGTTTTTCTCCAGCGGTCGCACTAACCTGACAACATTGGCAGTCCCGGTTTCAGCCAGATGCACTGCGATAAAATGAATTTTAGGAGGTAGATAAACATGACTGTTACAATTTATGATGTAGCAAGAGAAGCAAATGTTTCCATGGCGACCGTATCTCGTGTTGTCAATGGAAATCCAAATGTAAAACCAACCACACGAAAGAAAGTATTAGCAACGATTGAACAATTAGGATATCGTCCTAACGCAGTTGCACGCGGACTGGCAAGTAAGAAAACAACAACCATCGGTGCGATTATTCCGGATATATCGAATATCTTCTTTTCAGAGCTTGCCCGGGGAATTGAGGATATTGCGACAATGTACAAGTACAATATTATTTTAAGCAGCTCGGATCAAAACAAGGACAAGGAATTGGAATTGATCAATACAATGCTGGAAAAACAAGTAGACGGTATCCTGTTTATGGGCGGAAATATCACGGAGGACCATGTTCATCAGTTTCAGACAAGCTCTGTTCCAGTTGTACTGGCTTCTACGTATGATTCGACAGACACCATTCCTTCCGTCAATATTGACTATGAACTGGCTGCATATGAAGCAACAAAATCATTGATTGAGAAGACAAACAAACAGCCTGCTTTAGTAGGCAGTGAATCAGATACAAGCGTGAACATTTTAAAAACGAATGGCTATCTGCGTGCATTGAAAGAGGCTGATATAGAGCCTAAAGAAGATTATATATATAAGAGTTCTTATGCGTATTCAACAGGTATAGAAGCAATGGAGCACTTTTTAAAATTAGAGGAACGCCCAGCTTCTGTATTTGTGATGTATGATGAAATTGCTCTAGGTGTTATTCATGGCGCGCAGGATAATGGACTGCAAGTCCCTGAGGATATCGAGGTATTTGGTTTTGATAATATCCGGCTGGCAAGCATGGTACGTCCTAAACTGACTACCGTTGTCCAGCCTACCTACGATATTGGTGCAGTAGGTATGCGTCTTCTGACGAAATATATGAACGATGAGGAAGTAGACGAGAAAAATGTGGTATTGCCGCATCGTATGGAATTCAGAGATTCTACAAAATAACACACAACAAAAAAGACAAGGCAGTTTTGAATCATAAACTGCTTTGTCTTTTTCTATGGCTGATAAGAGACAGTACTGGTTTGAAAAAGAAGAAATCTAACCTCCATTACAATCAAATAATCGCAGTATACTTAAGCATATCTTCTAACAGTAATTTGTTTTTCTCTGTGATTTCAGCCCTTCTAGGAATTACCGGATAAGAATCGGCTGCATCCTGCCAATTTGCCGGAAGGGCTACGGGAGCTTCCTTTTGCCATTTTTTCAGCCACTTTTCAGGAAGGGGACCTTTACAGCAGCTTCCTGTTTTCATCACATTCCACACCTGTCCCCACGCACGTGGCACAACACGCCACATGTCGTATCCGCCGCCGCTGACAGCAAGCCATCTTCCATCACAATACGTATCTGCAATTTCAGCGGCAAGCAAAGGGATTCTCTCATATATCTTCATGGTGCCGCACAAATGTGTTAAAGGATCAAGAAAATGGCTGTCCGCTCCATTTTGTGTCACAATAATATCTGGTTTGAAGAACGCAGCAATTTTCCGTAAAGCTGTTTCATATAATTCTAAGAAAGAATCATCCTCTGTAAAAGCATCAATAGGTAAATTAAAACTATAGCCGTGTCCGCCTTTGATTCCTCTTTCATTTACGTTTCCCGTACCTGGAAAAAGGTAACGGCCTGTTTCATGTATAGAAAAGGTGCATACATTCGGATCATCATAAAAACCAGCCTGCACGCCGTCCCCGTGATGTGCGTCTGTATCTACATAAAGCACTTTCAAATCCTCCTGTTCCCGCAAGTATTTAATAGCAATCGCGCAATCATTATAAATACAGAACCCGGAGGCTTTATGTGGAAATCCATGATGAAGTCCGCCGCCAATATTGGTTATTTTTTTATAATCTCCGTTTAATATTTTATCAATAGCAGTGAGACTGCCTCCAACTAATGCAGAAGAAGCTTGATGCATATTTGGAAAAATAGGTGTATCTTCTGTTCCTATGCCATACTCCTGTGCCCGATCTGCTATTAAATCTCCGCTGCCGGCTCTTTTAACCGCTTCAATATAGGTTGTATCATGAAAAAGAGCAATCTCTTCATCTGATGCAACCCGAGGTACAATGAAATCCTCTGCTGTTAAGGTAGCCTGCTCTTCCAGCAGTTCCTTCGTCAGTAAGGTCCTCTTGTGATTAAAAGGGTGATCTTCTGAGAATTGATAGTTTAAAAAATTAGAAGTATAAATAAAACCTGCCTGCTTCGTCATTTCTTTGGCTCCATAATATTATTTGGCCAGAGCAGGGTATAGCCGGCATCTCGAAGGTCATTGATAATAGGCATCGGATTTAACGTTTTAACACGGAAGACAAGTATTTTATAGTCAGGATCCTTATAAGGATAAAGCAATACGGAAACAATATTTACATTATGGTTGCCGAATACACTTGCCACCTTTGGCAGCTGTCCAGGCAGATCAGGTACTTTTACTTCAATAAGGGAGCTTTGTTCATGTGTTCCGGTCAATTGAATCAATTTATAGAGCATATCTTTTTCGGTTACGACACCAACCAGTTTGTTTTGGCTGACAACCGGTAAACAGGCAATCTCTTTGTCATAAAAAATATAAGCAATTTCTTCGACAAAATCCATGGGATGAATCGTTATCACCGGACTCGTCATAATGGTCTGAATCTCTTTGTTAAGAATATGAAAATCACTTGTATCCAAAAAAGTGGATGGGCTTGCATCTCTTACGTCGCGGTCAGAAACAATACCGAGCACCTGCATCGCTTCATCTACAATCGTGATATGTCTGATTTTATGCTTTTCTAACAGCTGCAATGCTTCATTGATTGTTGCATTCGGTGGAAGCGTTATCATATTCCTGTTCATTAATTCTTCAACTAGCATAGTAGAATCCCCCTTCAGTTATATCTCTGTTAATAATGATTCGGACCTAAAAAACGCAATTTATCAAATCGTTCAATGGATTTTTGCGGCACATTACTTCCTATACGGACCATCAAACAGTTAGCCGGATGAGAGTTTATCTCCGGTTCATCTGTAGGAGCTGGAAGAAGCCCTCCCGCTGCCATCATCTTTTCCATCACTTTCCGATAATCCCAGATACTTAATTGACTGTAATCAAGATCCCAATGCCAATAATATTCTGTAGAAATGACAATATAATTTTCCATGTAAGGGTCCTTCATGGATTGCCGGAGCAGTGTAGACCCGACGCCTCCGCCCCGATATTTCCGGATAATCTCAATTGCGCCTAATTCAATTAAATCCTCCATATTGAACTTGGACCATCTTTCCAATGGATCAGGATGCAGGTAAGTCACATAGCCGATAATGGTATCTGTTGTACGTGCAATGATAATTCTGGACTCTTCCAGCTCTGCGATGTCTAAAAGTGCTTCAAATTGTTTGTCAGCAGGCCGGAATGCAGTTAATTCTTCATGAAAATGATATTGTTCTAACTGGGAGCGTGAAACAGGACCTTCGATTGTCAGCAGACCTGCCTCTGTTTCTAAAAGGATTGAATCAAATTCCTTTATGTGTTTCATCCATCCACCACCTTTATGAGATACAAAATGCTCTTACCATCCATTATACAGAAAATCGCAGCATTTTTTTAGTATTTTTTGATAATTGTTAGGAAGCTTATGGTATGTAATAAAAAACTTCACTCTATAAGCGGATATCCCTTGCTTGATAGAGTGAAGTTTTATTAAAAATATATATCATTTGTTAATCGTCATCATCACCGTCATCGTCTGAGCTGGATGAGGACATACTGACTGGTATGCCAATTCTCAGCCATTTATCTGTTTCTGTTCGAGGATAGAGCATGGAAAAGTCATCCATATCATCATAACCATTTTCTCTCAGCCAGTCAGGGTTGAACATAATCCCGTTGCTTCTGCTGAATGACCTGCCGTCGTCATCTGATTCTAAAACGCGTCTGCTGCCTCTGGTTAAGCTATTGTCCTCTTCTGTCGGCACATGACGGGAATCAAATAAGTCTGTTTTAACCAGACCTACATCTTCACATAAATCGGATGGAAGCATTCCTGAAACGGCGCAGTAGCTTCTTTCTACAATGCCGTCCGGACGTTCAAACGTTGATTCCGGTGTTACCAGGACAGGGTCTACCTGCGCGGCGGCATTAATAACCTCCGCCCACAACTTCATATTCCGCTGACTGTATGTCAGATGATACTCATGATTGATGGGAGCAGGCGTTTCATAGCCAATCCAAGTTCCAAAGGTAATATTTGGATTAGTTGCTACAAACCAGGCGTCATGATAATCCTGAGATGTTCCTGTTTTTCCAGCCCAGTCGACATTTGTGTTTTGAAGCTGGGAATTCACGAAATTACCTGTCCCGTTATCAATCACATCCCGCATCATATCGACTGTCAGGTAAGCTGTTTCAGGTGAAAATACTTCTACTGGATCCGTTTCATGCTCATAAATCACATCGCCTTCAGCGTTTGTGATTCTATCAATCATATAAGCATCTGCAAACTTCCCGTTATTGCCAAAGGTGGAGAAAGCATTGACGTTTTCTTCTACTGATATACCATGGTCCATTCCGCCAATAGAAAGAGATGGCTGAACATGATCACCAGGCGTTAATGAAGTGATGCCCATCTTTTCCAAATATTCAGCAGCAGGGTCATTATTGATTATTTCCATATACACGGCGGCAGCAGGAATATTATAGGAATTGGCCAGCGCTGTACGGGCAGAGACAAGGCCATAATTTCCTCCTCCATAGTTACGCGGAGGCCATCCACCAGCAAATGTCCTAGGATAGTCTGCAATCGGTGTTCCCGGCTGAATAACGCCTTCTTCCATCGCCGGCGCATAATCAAGCAAAGGCTTGATGGTACTGCCGATAGAGCGTCTTGTATCCGTAGCGAAATTTACCTGGTGATCTTCATCAAAACCGCGTCCGCCGATAAATGAAATTATTTTGCCGGTGTTATTTTCAACCATTATCGCACCAGTCTGGATTTCCTGTGTTACTTCATATTCTTCCCCATCACTGTTTGTAGCGGTAAACGTTCTGGCATATCCATAGTCTGAATAATTGTCTGCTGCTTCTTCCATGGCGTCGTACATTTCTTTATTAATCGTCGTATGGATTTGATAGCCGCCGTCACGTAATTCTCTTTCTGTACGCTCCGCATATTCAGCTCGTAAATCGTCATCTTCTGCCAAATCTTTCTCAGTCACGCCGTCTTCTTCCATTAATAAACCTTGAATAATATCCTTGGTTCTTTTCTCTACTTCATAAGTGACATATGGATATTCGTCTGTAGAAGAAGGGATCGCATCAATAAAATCGCTGGCAATATCATAATTGGCAGCTTCTTCGAGTTCTTCATCTGAAATAAAATTCATATCATGCATGCGATTTAAAACTGTTCTCATCCGGCTGATTCCAGCTTGCAATTCTTCTTCAGACTTTCGCGCACCTTCCGCTGTAAATGGTGTGTAGGAAGAAGGACCTTGCGGAAGGCCGGCCAGATATGCAGCCTGCGGAAGTGTTAATTCAGATGCCTCTACACCGAAAATACCTTTAGATGCTGTCTGTATACCTGCAATATTACGGCCGGATGAATTTCTGCCATAAGGAATAATATTTAAATAAGCTTCGATGATTTCATCTTTTGTAAAATAATTTTCCAGCCGCATTGCTAATAATATTTCTTTGGCTTTCCGGTCAAAGGACACTTCGTCTGTTAGAATTTGATTCTTAATCAGCTGCTGTGTCAGTGTGCTTCCTCCTGTTTGGACAGAGGAATTTAGAAATTCCTGTGCCGTCGCTCTTAAGATCGCTTTTGGCACCACACCGTTATGCTCGTGAAAATACTCGTCCTCTGTTGCGATAACCGCATCAATCAATGTAGGTGAGATATCGTCAAGTGCTACTTCTTCCCGATATAAATCACTTCGGATATCTCCCAGGTAGACATCGTTAGCGAAATAAATACTGGATGTCTCAGAATAATTGTAAATATCATCTGCCATAGATGCTTCACTTCGTAATGGTTCGTCATAAACCAGGGAGGCAAAGTACCCAAGTCCGATTCCGCCGGCAAAAATCCCGCCGATGCCGATAATCACAATGACAAATAATACAATATTCCAAACAACGTCGTATGTAACTCGTGATGTCTGCTGGAGGATACCTTTTTTCCACCAGTCTTTAACAGTATTAAAAAAACGTTGCAGTTTTTCTTTCATAATAGACATTAGACCTCCTATTTCAACATTTATTATAACATAGTGAAAATACAGTTTGGTAGTAAGACGGAAAAAGGCTTGCATAGAAGAACTATTTATGCTATGAATAGTATCATATGAATTTAATTTTTTATGAAAGAAACATGGAAGGATCGAAGTAGCAACGTGAATCCCTGTCTTAGAGAACTGACGGATGGTGCGAGTCAGTATATATTCACTTGCGAATTACAATCTGGAGTTTTTCTTTTTATTATTCGCGTCATGGAGGCGGATAATAAGAAGAACGGTGACAACCATCGTTAACAAACCTTAAGCGGCTATTTTATAATAGCAACAAGGGTGGTACCGCGAATCCAACTCGTCCCTTTCTTACCAGAGAGGAGGCGGGTTTTTTTATTTACCTTAAAAAGGATGTCCCAAAAGCGGGGAGCAGCTGGCATTGTCAGTAAAAAGAAAATACAAATAAGCAGGAGGAAATAATATGAATATTTTACAGGATTTAGAAAACAGAGGGTTGGTAAATCAAGTAACAGATCGGGATGGATTAGAAAAGCATCTTGAAAATAATCAGGTAACCTTATACTGCGGCTTTGACCCGACAGCGGACAGCTTGCATATCGGACATTTAGTCCCTTTAACGATGCTGCGCCGGTTTCAGCGGGCTGGTCATAAACCGATTGCCTTAGTCGGAGGGGGAACCGGGATGATTGGTGATCCAAGCGGCCGTTCAAGTGAACGCAGCTTGAATACCGAAGAGGTTGTTTTTGGTTTTACGGAAAGCATTCAAAAGCAAATTGCCAAAATTGTAGATATGGATGATACCTCCAGCGATAATCAAGTTGTCTCCCGCAACAACCACGATTGGCTGGGAAATATGACAATCATTGATTTCCTTCGCGGAGCAGGAAAGCATTTTGGGATTAATTACATGCTGTCTAAGGATTCGGTTGCTGCAAGACTTGCACAAGGAATTACCTTTACCGAATTCAGTTACATGATTCTGCAATCACTAGACTTTTTACGGTTATACGAAGAAGAAAATTGTACATTGCAAATTGGCGGAAGTGATCAGTGGGGGAATATCACAGCAGGGTTAGAGCTTATTCGCCGTTCCAGAGAGAACCAAGGAGAAACTGCTGAAGCATTTGGCTTAACTGTTCCTTTAATCACAACAGCAGATGGAACAAAATTCGGAAAAACCGCCGGGAATGCCGTGTGGTTAGATGCTGAAAAAACATCTCCATATGAATTTTACCAGTTTTGGATCAATGCTGATGATCGTGATGTGATTCGTTTTATCAAATACTTTACTTTCCTGTCAGATGAGGAAATTGCAGAGCTGGAAAAAGAAGTAGAAACACAGCCGGAAAAACGGGTGGCACAGCGCCGTCTGGCAGAAGAAATGACACGCAGCATCCATGACCAGGCTGCTTTGGATCAGGCGCAGCGAATTTCTGCAGCATTATTCAGCGGAGATATCAAACAATTAAAAGCAGATGAAGTAGAACAAGCGTTTAAGGATGTTCCCAATCATGATACGGGGAAAGAACCTTCCAGCTTAATCGATTTATTAGTGGATGCTTCTATCTCTTCATCGAAGCGGCAGGCAAGAGAAGATGTGAAAAATGGGGCTATCTACATTAACGGAGAACGTGTTCAGGATTTGGATTACGTGGTAGATGAAGCGGACCGTTTAGGGGATGCTTTCACGGTTATCCGCAGAGGAAAGAAAAAATATTTCTTGATTCGTTTTCAATAAAAAGAAGAAAAAATAGATTTGACGCTGTGATAACGTCAAATCTATTTTTTCCTCCAATACAGTATATACAGCGAAGTATATATTTTATTTGTTGTAGAAGAATAAAGCCAACGTGCCGGGACCTGAATGCGCGCCAATCACGGAACCAACCATTTCAATAATAATATTTTCTTCTTTGACATGAAACGTATCCTGAATCATTCTGGAAAGCTCCTGTGCACGAGGTAAATCATCACCATGGCTGATTCCAATGGTTTGATTTTGGAAATTGCTGCCCCGCTTTTCCATGACCTCTATCATGCGCTTCAGCACTTTCTTCGTTCCGCGAATTTTTTCTAAAGGAATAAGCTTTCCTCCGTCGACATGCAGAAGAGGTTTGATATTCAATAAGCCGCCGACAAAGGCAGCGGTTTTACTGACACGGCCGCCGCGATATAAATACTCTAAATTGTCCACAGTAAATATATGCTCCATCTGTGCGGCGTTTTTGGCGGTTTGCTGAATGATTTCATCAAAAGAGATATCCTTTTGAGCCATTTTAGCTGCTTCCAGTACGACTAGACCGAGGCCCAGTGAAGCACATTTGGAATCAATAATGTGCAGCTTTGCTTCAGGATATTTCTCTTTAATTTCTTGTTCAACCATTTTTGCAGCTTGGCAGGTTCCGGATAATTCCGATGAAAAAGCGATATAGAGTAGAGGCTTGCCTGCTTCCGCATAAGAAGTGAAGATTTCTTTAAATTGGTTTGCTGATGCCTGCGATGTTTTTGGTGTCTGTCCTTCCCGCATTGCATCATAGATTGTCTTCGGTTTAATATCGACACTGTCCCGATAATCTTTTGATTCAAGATGAACAGTTAAAGGTATCATTTCAATACTATATTCGTTATAATAATGTTCGGATAAATCACATGCGCTGTCTGCCAGAATGGTGATTGCCATTTTAATCACATCCGTTTCTATTTAAATAAGATTTAATTATAAGTTTACGTTTAATTGAATATTTAGTCAAAAATTTAATAAAGGAGGCTGTTTTGTGTTTTATATTGAAGCTAAGAGGATAAGTATAGTAATACTTGGAGCATTATTAAATGCTGCATCTTTAAACTTCTTTCTTATCGGTGCAAATGTCTATGCCAGTGGATTTACGGGAGCGGCTCAGCTATTATCCAGTATTTTTAATGATTTCTTAGGAATCGGCCTATCCACAGGTATTTTATTAGCTCTTTTAAATATTCCAGTTTTGATTTTAGGATGGTTAAAGGTAGGAAAGGGATTTACTGTTTATAGTGTCATATCAGTATTTTTCTCCACATTATTCTTAGAAATTTTACCGCTTGTTTCTATCTCGAATGATATCATTTTAAATGCTGTATTTGGCGGTGTTATCGCAGGAGTCGGTGTTGGTATCACATTAAAAGCAGGTGCTTCTACAGGCGGTATGGATATTGTGGCAATGATATTATCCCGTCTGAAAGATAAACCCATTGGCAACTACTTTTTAATTATGAATTCCATGATTATTGTTATTGCAGGTGTTTTGTATGAACCTGAAAATGCTTTATACACTATGCTGACGCTTTATGTGACAACCCGTGTGATCGACACCATTCATACACGCTATGAAAAGGTTACCGCGTTTATTGTTACTAAGAAAACGGACGAGCTGCAGAAAGCCATCCATGATACGATGGTTCGCGGGATTACGATTTTGCCTGCAAAGGGAGCGTATACGAAAACAGATAAAAGTCTCATGTATCTTGTTGTGACAAGATATGAATTATATGATTTAGAAAGAATTATCAATGAAGTAGATCCAGAAGCATTTACAAATATTGTAGAAACTGCTGGAGTATATGGGTTCTTTAGAAAAGATTAAAAAGGTGTGTATATGTATGAAACGTTGGTATGCTGTTATTGCTGTGCTCGTACTATTGGCAGGCTGTGGGAATAGAGATGGGGAAGTCATTGAGCCGAGTGCTCCGGAGGAAAATAATGAAACGACAGGCACCGTAATGTTCCAGGAAATTGACATTACAGCAGATGGAGAACAATTCCATATCGTTGGTCAGGTAAGAACAGAAGGAAATGCTTTTTTCTATCGAATTGAACAGGATGGAGAAACCATTCAAGAGGAAACAACGGTAGACTTGGAAGAAGCAGATGCAGGTTCTTTTCAAAGCTTTCAAATCATGGAGACATTCTCCGAAGATACGCTTAGTCATGAGGAGCCTCCATTCGTCGTGATGTATGGAAAAGATGAAGATGATAATGAGATTAACGCAAATTATGTACCGATAGATACAGAAGAATAAGCTGTTTTTTGCCAGTATTATTTAAAATCCCCGGATTTGCTAGACCATAAGCGGTTCCGGGGATTTATAAGATAACAAGAAAGAGGCCGGGGAGCTCCCGGCCTCTTTCTTAATAGCCGAATTTAACAAATATTTCTTCTACCTTGGGATTAATATTCTCCCAGTCAGCGTCAAAATGTTTGTTGACCGTAATAAAATTTTGATAGCCAAATACGTTATCAACATCTTCCAGTTTCATTAATTCATTTAAAATTTCATGCTCGCTAACATCACCGGGCATAACAGAAATACTGTTTGTCCCAGAAAAAATAACACTATCTGATGTGTATTTCATTGCATTTGGATTTGGTGTCGGGGAAATATGTACTGCCATATGAGTACCTCCTCATTTAATTGTTCGTAAGTTTATATTAACAGAAAATCGAAAAGAGATAAAGAAAAGGAAGGCTGCATATGTTTTATCTGCAGACTCCCTTCTTAATAACCATTACACAAGGCTGTTATTCTTATTAAGATTTAAATATTCTTCTAAAAATATGCTGATACCGTCTTCTTCATTCGTTAAGGTCTGATGTTTGGATACAGAGACAAGGTCGTCAATCGCATTTCCCATAGAAACACCGACACCGGCATAATCAATCATTTCTAAATCATTGTCCTCGTCGCCAAAAGCAATAATATTTTCACGGGCAATGTGATATTCGTCAGCAATAGCTTTTAGCCCGACTGCTTTATTCATTCCTTTTTTGATAATTTCAATGATATTCCATGGAGCGCCCCATTTACGATGTTCAATGACTTCCGCATGATAATCATTTAAATGATTTCGCAGCTCCTCTACCTGCGAAGCGTTAGGATGAATAAGAACAGAAGTCGGATCATATTTTAATTTAGATTTAATGTCGCCGATAATATATGGTGATTGCTCGGGGAAATCTTGAAAGATAGTCATAATATCTTCACTGTATTGATCTAAATAAACCTGGTCTTGCACTTCAGCTAATATATTTTTTACTTCGACTTCGTTGGAAACATCAATAATCCGATGTGCGGTAGTCAGGGGCATTGGCGTGTGAATACCTTTCCAGTTGGTATCCAGAGGATGGTGTACAAGTGCTCCATTGAAGTTTACCATCGGTGTTTTTAATTGGAGTTCCTGATAGTATTGAATACTGGCACGGCCGGGTCTTCCGGTGGCAATAACAACCACGTGGCCATCATCTATTGCTTGAGATATCGCCTGTTTATTTCGAATACTGATTTTCTTATCATCTGTCAATAACGTACCATCTAAATCCAATGCGATTAAGTGCCTGTTTTTATTTTCCATTCTGTCACCTCTCATTTGATTTTTATGTTACCATGATTTGAAAATATGTAAAGTAAAGAAAAATTAAACAAAAGCTGCATTGTTTGCGAAAGATATTACAAAAACTTTACAATAGAGATAGTACGTTGATAAGTGAAAGGAAGCGTGTCAGAAATGATAGGAATATATCAGGAACCAATCGAGGGAATACCTTGCTTGCATGTTGTCGATCAAAAGTATGCTGGCGGGGAACGGCCGACGGTTATTTATTACCATGGTTTTACAAGCGCGAAGGAGCAAAATTTGCCGATAGCCTACATGCTTGCTGAGAAAGGATTTCGGGTGCTTCTACCGGAAGCGCTGCACCATGGGGAAAGAAACAGCGGTTTATCAGATGATAAACGGCAGCTCGCTTTTTTTGAAATCGTGTTAAAAAATATTCGTGAATTGGTTATTATCCGGAAATACTTATTAGAAAATAAGCTTTTAAAAGAAAATGCATTAGGTGTAGCTGGAACCAGCATGGGAGGAATTACAACAAGTGCTGCGCTTGTCAAATATTCCTGGGTCAATGCAGCGGCTGTTATGATGGGTACCCCTAAACTGCAAGCATATGCGCACCAATTACTGCAGTATGCTGAAAAGAATGGGAAGACACCATTTACACAAGAAGATTTGGATGATTTGTTTGAACAGCTGGCTGAATTAGATTTGTCTGCCCACGTGGAATCACTTCACGAACGTCCGTTAATGTTCTGGCATGGGGAAAATGATAAAGTAGTTCCTTATGAACAATCGCACTCCTTTTACCAAACAGTCAAGCAGGCTTATAAAAAGAAAGACCATCTGCAATTTATTGGCGAAAAAGGCAGGGAGCATAAAGTTAGTGTGCCGGCAATGCACCACGCTGCAGAGTGGTTTGAGCGGCATCTGTTGTAAAATGATTTAATTACATGTTAAAGTATGATTTAATAGAAACAAGGGAAAGGAGGATGACACGTATGGATGAAGCGATGAAAGAGAATCTAATGGGTGCATTAGAAAACGTTATTGATCCGGAACTAGGTATTGATATTGTCAATCTTGGTTTAATATATGATGTAGATTTGGATGATGATGGCTTGTGTGTAGTTACGATGACATTGACTGCAATGGGATGTCCTTTATCTGCGCATATTGAGGCAGATATCAAGCATGCTTTATCAGATATTCCAGAAGTAAAAGAAACAAAAACAAATATTGTTTGGGATCCGCCTTGGGGTAAAGATAAGATGTCCCGCTATGCGAAGATTGCCTTAGGTATTCCAGATTGATAAAAGAGAGCAGAATATAAACAAAGGCATCCGTCTAAAAAGAATGGATGCCTTTGTTTATATTTGGAGATTATTATAAGAAAATCAATACAAGAATACCGACGATGACACAGTAGTATGCGAAATACTCCAGTTTTCCGTGCCGCATCACGTTCATAAACCATTTAAGTGCAAAATAGCTGGCAATGAAGGACGTAATGAATGCTACCAGATAAGGTGCCCATAGATAACTCATTGCCGGGTCACTGGCGATTTCAGGTATTTCAAGAATACCTGTACCAAGACTTACCGGAATATAGAGCAGGAAAGAAAATCGTAAAGCTGTTTCCTTTTTCATGCCGACAAGCATCGAAGCAACGATAGTTGCACCGGATCTGCTGATTCCCGGCGTGACAGCAATCGATTGAACCAAGCCGACAATGATAGCATCTTTTGTTGATAAATCTCCATCCTGTTTGCGTCCTCTGAGATTACGGATAATCCAAAGAGCAAGAGCGGTGATTAATAAAGTTATCCCGACTACATTCGTTCCGCTCAGCGTTTCGCCAAGTGCATCTCCGAATAACACGCCGATAATCCCGACAGGAATGGTTGCGATGACGAGATAAACAACAAACATAAAGTCACTTTTGACCGTTTTATCTCCTTTGAATAAGAACTTCCATGTACTGACGATTAAACGTATAATATCTTTGCGGTAAATCAGCATTACAGCCAGTAGAGAAGCGAAGTTAACAAAGATTTCAAAAGAAAGCCCTCTTGCTTCAATATTAAACAGCTCTCTGACAATGATTAAGTGTCCGCTGGAGGATACCGGTATTGGTTCGGTAACTCCTTGTACGATACCAAGAACAAAATACTGGATCAGTGTCCATAAATTACTTAAAGCGTCCATGTTTTTATACCTTCCTTTATTTTTTCTTCTCTGATTGTACAGTTATTTCTTAAAATGAACAAAGCAGAACTACAATCAATTTTGTCCATTCCAATTTATTAGCCTGTCCTTATATGTAAATATGCTAAAAATGATAAGCATAGAACGTTTTCTTTAATAAAAGGCATTTTAGAAATATAGAAACCCCTTGCCGCATAGAATAAGACAAGGGGTTTTACCTACTTAGTGTCTTCTTTCAAAACCAGACCAGCTAAAGCAAAAACGAATATAGAAAAAATACCCGCTACAATCAGTGCATCACGAACAATAAATGGTGCTGCGCCCATGCTTGTCAATACATAAGAGACTGCTAAAGAAATAGCTACAGCCCAAAAAATAGTTGCTATAAAACGCATAAGTCCACCTCACTTTACTACCTTATCTAAGCGTACCATAAATACTATTTTAACATGAAAAGCTTTTTGTTGCTGTAAAGAATTTAAAAAAATCATGAAAATTAATGGTTCTTTACCTGAATATGACTATAAAGGAGTGTTTTCCTTGCGAGTATTCGTTACTCCCCACAATCATTGGATTGGCTACCATATAGTAACAGAGTTATTAGATGCGGGCTGCCAAGTCGATGGAAAGCGGGATAATCAAATCGATTCTGGACTGGAAGATTTTTTTGGAAGGAACAGTCATTTTCAAGAAACGGGTCAAGTGATAAGTCCATATGATTTGGCAATTGTCATTAATCATCATTCCGATATAACGGATTTGCCGCAGTATACTAAAAAGATATTGCATATATATACCGATGCAAACGGACATAAGATATCAAATTATGCAGACACAACAGTGATTTCCGCTCCCTATCTTATTGGGGAAGGAATGGAAATGAACGAAAATGGATTGATTGCAGACGGCAGACTGCTTTCTTTTGCAGATAAAGAATGGCAAAACAAAGCGATTTATATCAAAGATTTTTTAAATGTATTGATGCAATGGATAAAAATGACCCATTTGCCAAAATTAATAGAGATTATCTCTGTTAACGATAACTTAACAAACACAAAAGTTGAAAAAAAGCAGGTTCTGCTGGAAAATAGAGATATAGATGAAGTAATAAAAACAATACAAACATTTAATAAGCGACTTCGGTAATGAAATGGGTGTGCTAAGTTGAAATATATCTACTATCCAACAATCCTTCTGTTTTTGATTTGTACATTGTCTGCTTGCTCTTATTTTGAGACGGGTCAAATACAAAATGTCGGGTTTATAACGGATTCAGAAATAGATAATAACCCTTGGACAGAGCAAGGATATCAGGCCATGGAGGAGATTGGGGAAAAATATGATGTAGATGTTTATTATAAAGAAAATATACAAACGATGCATGATATGCAGGAAGCTGTTGACCAATTTGTTCAAGATGGTGTGAATTTGATTTACGGGCACAGTAATATTTATGGAGAATATTTTATGTCATTGGCAGAAAGTTATCCAGATGTTCATTTTGTTTACGTGAATGGAGGAGAGTCCGGAGAAAATGTAACCTCTCTTAATTTTAATGGGCATGCCATGGGATTTTTTGCTGGTATGGTTGCTGGAAATATGACAGAAAGCCAGCAGATAGGGATTATTGCGGCAAATGCTTGGCAGCCGGAAATTGAAGGATTCTTTGAAGGGGTCAATTATGTAAACAATGAGGCAGAGATAAAATTCAATTATACAAATGATTGGAATAACGTGGAACTGGCGTTGAAAAATTATAATGCCATGCAGCAAGAAGGTGCAGATGTTGTGTATCCGATTGGAGATGCTTTCAGTGAAGCTGTCTTGAAAGAGGCAGAAGAGGATAATCTTTATGGAATCGGATATATGATGGATCAAATGGAAGTTGCGCCGGATGCCGTATTAACAAGCACGATTCAACATGTTGGAGAGTTATATCAAGCAGCAGCAGACGAATTTAACCAGCAGGAGCTGGAAGGAAAAATTTATACCTATGATTTTAAAGATGGTTTTATATCACTTGGTGAATTTCAATCCGCTGTCCCCGATGAGGTAAGACTTCAAGTAGAGGAAGACATCGAAGCGTACATTGAAACAGGTTTATTGCCAAATGAATATTGAGCGGCGAAGCAGTAATCAAAAAATATAATAAATCAAAAAAGAAATTGGATAGCCTGGTTATGAAGAAGGGGTAAAAT
Source organism: Oceanobacillus sp. B139/18 (assembly GCF_055524595.1). Classification (NCBI taxonomy): domain Bacteria; kingdom Bacillati; phylum Bacillota; class Bacilli; order Caryophanales; family Bacillaceae; genus Oceanobacillus; species Oceanobacillus sp. B139/18. Next base: position 81,116 of record NZ_JBVFXI010000001.1, read on the forward strand.
TGTAACTTGCTATCCAATTCATTTTATCTTAAAATTAGTACCAAGTCATAATGTTTGATATTAATGTTATTATAGAAGGGGAGCGCGGTTAAATGAGTATCGGTATTTTAGGGACCGGCCATTATTTGCCTACAAATGTAGTTACCAACCATGATTTGGAGAAAATCGTTGATACAAACGATGAATGGATTCGAACCAGGACCGGAATTCATGAAAGAAGGCTGGCTACAGACGATATTGATACTTCAGATATGGCATATCATGCATCCATAGAAGCGCTGAAAGATGCAAATGTGAAAGCGGAAGATATTGATTTAATTCTGGTAGCGACAGTAACACCGGATACAGCTTTTCCATCCATTGCCTGCCTGATCCAGGATAGATTAGGTGCTGTAAATGCCGCAGCAATGGATGTTGGAGCAGCCTGTGCCGGATTTATGTATGGTGTGATTACAGCAAATCAATTCATTGCAGCAGGTACGTATAAAAATGTACTCGTTGTCGGGAGTGAAAAACTGTCTAAAATTACAGACTGGACCGACCGTTCGACCTGTGTTTTATTTGGCGATGGTGCTGGAGCAGCGGTCATTGGTGAAGTATCTGAAGGGAAAGGTATCCTGTCCTTTGAACTCGGCGCAAATGGCGCTGGAGGGAAGGAACTCTATTTAAATAAAGAAGATCATATCATCATGAACGGTAGAGAGGTTTTTAAATTTGCTGTGAGGCAAATGCCGGAGTCTACCATCCATGTTGTTGAAAAAATTGGATTATCTCGTGAAGATGTGGACTATCTTGTTCCGCATCAGGCAAATATCCGGATTATGGAAGCGGCAAGAGAGCGATTAGGTATTTCCGAGGTTAAAATGGCGAAATCGATTGAGCGTTTTGGAAATAATTCTTCTGCTTCGATTCCTATGGCTTTGTCTGAAGCAGTAAAAGAAGGTAAAATAAAAGATAATGATTTAATCGTATTAGTAGGATTCGGAGGAGGTTTAACCTGGGGAGCGGTTGCAATGCGCTGGGGCAGGTAAGCTTTATCTAATTAAAGGAGGATTACTATCGTGGAAAAAAGAGTTGTAATAACAGGACTAGGAGCTGTAACTCCCGTTGGTAATGATGTTTCTACGATGTGGGAAAGCATTATTAATGGGAAATCAGGTGTTGATTTTGTTACGAAAGTAGATAAAGAACAATTCACAGCGAAAGTAGCTGCCGAGATAAAAGATTTTGATCCGGCTGCTTATATGGAGAAAAAGGATGCCCGCAAAATGGATCCTTTTACACAATATGCTGTGGCAGCTGCGAAAATGGCTGTAGAGGATGCAAAATTAGAAATTACAGATGAGAATGCTGACCGTGTCGGTGTCTGGATTGGTTCTGGAATCGGGGGAATGAAAACATGGGAGGACCAGCATTCAAAGTTTTTAGAGAAAGGTGCGAAACGTGTCAGCCCGTTTTTTGTGCCAATGATGATTCCGGATATGGCTGCAGGACAAGTGTCTATTCAATTAGGAGCCAAAGGTATTAATGCTTGTACAGTAACAGCCTGCTCTTCTGGTGCAAACTCTATTGGAGATGCATTCAAAGCAATCCAACGCGGTGATGCAGATGCAATGATTACCGGCGGTACAGAAGCGCCAATCAGCAATATGGCATTTGCTGGATTTACGTCAGCAAAAGCATTAAGTACAACCGATGATCCGAAGAAAGCAAGCCGCCCATTTGATAAAGAAAGAAATGGTTTTGTTATGGGTGAAGGTTCGGGTATCCTGATTTTAGAATCACTGGAATCCGCAAAAGAACGCGGCGCACAAATTTATGCAGAAATTGTCGGTTATGGAGCAACAGGCGATGCATACCACATTACAGCACCTGCTGATAATGGGGAGGGCGCTGCCCGGGCGATGCAGCATGCAATTGCTGACGCAAAGCTGGATTCCAATGATATTGATTATGTGAATGCGCACGGGACAAGTACAGACTTGAATGATAAGTATGAGACAGAGGCGATTAAAACGGTCTTTGGTGAAAAAGCGTCCAGTTTAGCTATTTCCTCAACGAAATCAATGACTGGTCACTTATTAGGAGCTGCAGGGGCGATTGAAGCAATTATTTCCATTAAAGCAATCATTGATGGAATTGTCCCTCCAACTATTAATTATGAACATCCGGATCCGGAATGTGATTTAGATTATGTGCCAAATGAAGCCAGAAAGCAGGAAGTGAATGCAGTAGTAAGTAATTCATTAGGTTTTGGCGGACATAATGTAGCGCTAGTGTTTAAAAAATATGAAGCATAGTTAAAAGAAGCTTATCCCTTTTTTAGGGATAGGCTTTTTTCTTAAAGAATAAGAAAGTATAAAAAAATACTGAATATATCCGCTCCAACGGGTTTCACGGGGTGAGTAATCGCAACCCCAGAAATACACTCCGCTTTCCGTGGGCTTGAGCTCAGCCTCCTTTAAAGAAAACTTGCCAATCAGCAAGTCTTCTTTAAAGGAGGCTAAGCCGTTGCCCGCGGAAAGCGACTTCCCGTAGCGGACATCTCTTCGGCAAGAACACCGATGTTTTAAAGACGAAGCAGTATTCTTGGTTTTTCTAACATCCTGTAAAAACCTTGTATTTTCCGTGGGACAAGCACATAGAATGATATAAACGGACAAGCAGGTGAGGCGATACGATGGGCTCTTTCTTTATATTTCTAGTTGGATTTGGAATGACAGTTACAGGAAGTGTTACTATCATAGCATATTTCAATTTTCTCCCCGCCGGGTTAAGCTGGGCTGACTATTTTACATTTATAGCAGGGCGGTTAGAATGTTATTTTCTTCCTTTAGGTTTATTGCTGATCCTTATTTCCCTCCGTCATTTTAGTGTAGAAAAATAAGTGATTTCGCATAAAAATATGAGAGATGGTCATAATGTATTTTAACCTTCAAGTTCAAAAGATATAGAACGTAACAAGAATATAACGCATCAAATTTTTCTTTTGAACTAAAAGATAATAAATGGCAGATAAGGTGGGGTTAGGAAATGTTATATTTACATGACGCTTGGGTAAATTGGTTTGAAGGGGAAGAGAACGGATATAATGTATGCCCCTTCCACGAATGGCGAAAATCTGATTCTGTTGAATTATTAGATCAAGTACCGCTGCTGTACATATCGAGCGAACTATTCGAATACATTGAAAATGATATTCGTGAGCTTCCAAAAGATTTACTCGATAGTATCTATAAAAGAGCAACGATACGAAAAGGACAAAAAAGAACGGTATTGGAATATGCAGCTGTAGTCACAGATGGCATGGAAATACTTGCTTTTGATACAGCGGGGTATTATATTCCAGTTAGAAAAAGCAGGCTGATACCCAGACAGGAACAATTAGTGTACAGCATGATTGAAAAAGCAGAACAAAAAAACTACGGCTTTAAAAAGGAAAGCTATCAAAAGGAATACCATATGCTATCTATGCCGCCATCTTTTATTCATGGACTGACAAGGAAAGAACGTCAGCTTAAACAGCTGTTAATGATTGGATTAGATCAGTTAAAAACAACAAATAATAAACAAGAATTAAGGTATTGGCTTACAGAATGGAATCCTAAAAAATATCCTTCTATTAAATATATGAATGAAGAGGAGGTTTGGGAGGCGCTTTATAACGGCTTAAAAGACGGCTGGAGTCGAGCGCATGAAGAACTTTGCAGGAAACTGATACGTGGGCAGGCTTTCCTGGAACGAATGTGGGAAGCTGAAATGGAGCCCGAAGAAAATACATCGAAACAAAATTAAAAAAACAAGGAAACGGTAAAAAATCGTTTCCTTGTTTTTTTAGCATTATTTTCTGACTCTGCCTAATCCCACCGCTTTTTTTGCTTTTTTTAATGTCTTTCCAGCAGTGATAGAAGCTTTTTCGGCTCCTTCATCCAGAATAAGATCCAGCTCTTCTGAGTCGATTAATTCTTTATATTTTTCTTGGATTGGTTCTAATACACTGATGACTGCATTAGCTACACCCTGTTTAAAATCTCCGTAGCCTTTATCAGCATATTTTTTCTCCAGAGCTTCAATAGATTCTCCAGTACAAACAGAATAGATGGTTAATAAATTGGAGACGCCAGGTTTATTTTCTTTATCAAATTTCACGATGCCTTCTGAATCGGTAACCGCACTTTTGATTTTCTTTTCTATTTGTTTTGGTTCATCCAGCATAGAAATGTATCCCTTTTGGTTCGTATCTGATTTGCTCATCTTTTTCGTCGGATCCTGTAAAGACATAATCCGTGCACCAACTTTTGGAATACGAATTTCTGGAATTGTAAAAATATCGTTGAAACGGTGATTAAAGCGTTGTGCTAAATTACGGGTCAGTTCCAGATGCTGCTTCTGATCATCCCCAACAGGAACGACATTTGTATTATACAGTAAAATATCGGCTGCCATAAGTGTAGGGTAAGTTAATAAAGCAGAAGAAACAGCTTCCTGTCCTTTTGATTTATCCTTATATTGTGTCATTCTTTCCAGTTCGCCAATATAGTTGATGGACTGCAAAATCCATGCCAGCTGCGTGTGGGCCGGAACTTCAGATTGGACAAACAGGGTTACCTTATTCGAGTCGATTCCTGATGCCAGATAAAGTGCAGCTAATGATTTGATATTTTTTCTTAACGCTAATCTATCTTGTGGAACAGTGATTGCATGCTCATCAACAATACAGAAATAACAATCGTATTCATCCTGTAATTCGACGAATTGTTGAAGTGCACCTAAATAATTTCCTAGGGTCAATGTGCCGCTAGGCTGAATTCCTGAAAAAATAGTTTGCAATGTCTTCACCTCATTTATTTATTTCCAAGCAGAAAAGATATCCGCTGTGTGAGCTTGAGGAATCAGGATTAAATATTGAATTATTTCCCAGGCAATAAAAAAAGCCCACTCATTCCCAAAATAGGGACGAATGAACCGCGTTGCCACCCTGATTATTCTATAAATAGAATCACTTCATTAGTAAAATAAAGCTCCAAAGCCCAATTCCACCTTCCCATGATACTTGTTTTCAGCACCACAAGCTCTCTTAAATCAGGGGGAAAGATGTACTATATCTTCTTCAATGCTTTTGCTATTAAATTAAGTTTATTATAAGTTTATTTTTAACAAATTGCAAGTAACCTATACATAAGAAAATCGACAAAATAGCCAGCGATATTTTTTTGGATGTATATTTACCTACAAAATAAAACTTTTTTCCACTTTTTACGAGTTTTCCTTTTAAAAACTTCCTTCCTTCATTTATACTAGTAATAAAATATATTCAAATGGGAGATTGATTGGATGAAAAAATGGAGGAATCTGGTAACGGCTTTTGTTGTTGCTGGTGCAGCATTGGTCGGTCTGGGGCAAGCAAATGAAGTTCATGCAGAAGATGGCGCGGATGTAGTAGCAAAATCGCATAAAGAGCGGTCTACGAGCTTAGAAGAAATAGATACTTCCCAACGGTTTAGCCGCTTTGTTATTACGTCTGATTATAATTTTACATATCCGGATGCAGTACGGGGAATCTATGTTACTGGTAATTCAGCCGGCGGAGAAAAAATGGAAAGTTTAATAGATTTAGTATCTTCCACAGATTTAAATTCAATGGTAATCGATGTGAAAGAGGATTACGGACATATCACATTTGCCCCTGAGGAAGGATCAGTGTATGAAGAAATAGGCACAACATTTATTTCTGACCCCGATGCAATGATGGAACGATTAGAGCAAGAAGAAATTTATCCAATTGCGCGTATTGTTGTTTTTAAAGATAATATTTTAGCTGAAGCCCGTCCTGATCTATCTTTTAAAGAAAATGGAGAAGTTTGGACAAACGGCAGCGGTCATGCATTTGTGAATCCTTTTGAAAAAGAAGTATGGGAATACAATGTAGAAATAGCTAAAATGGCCGCAGAAATGGGCTTTAAAGAAATACAATTTGACTATGTTCGATATCCGGAGGGCTTTGAAAATAGAGATGAGGATTTAGAATATTCCATGGGGGATTATGCAGATTTAGATATGGATAATGTTCAAAAGCGTGTCGAAGCAGTGACTGATTTTGTTGCTTATGCCCGTGAAGAACTAAGCGATTATGATGTTGATGTATCCGTAGATATTTTCGGGTATGCAGCAACGATAGAGGAAACACCGGGAATTGGCCAAAACTTCTCAAAAATCTCTGAGAATGTAGATATTATTTCATCTATGATTTATCCAAGCCATTGGGGTTCTTATTTTGGACTTTCTAATCCAGATGAAGAACCATATGCTCTTGTCGATGAATATTCCCAAGTAGAAAATGAAGTTTTGGGTGCTTTGGATGAACCGCCTGTATCTCGTCCATGGTTGCAGGATTTTAGTGCGCCATGGTTATACAGCGGACCGACATTTGAATATGGCAAAGAAGAAGTAGAAGCACAAATACAAGCATTATATGAAAATGATATTAATGAATTCCTGTTGTGGAATGCAGGTAATACCTATACGGAAAATGTAGATTATTTAATTGGAAAAGAAGACTGATGGAAAAGCTCCAGGATGAATGAAAACTGCTCGACCGAGTAAATAAGAAAAAAATAAAAAATCAAAAATCAAATGATATTGGAACAGCCTGACACCGGAATTTTGAACAGTGTCGGGCTGTTTTTATTTCTTCGATGAATATTCTTGCTGACTCCATTCTTTTATCTAAATCTGTGCACTGCTTCGATCTCATCACACTTTAATCATGGAGAACCGTCCGTAAAACTCCTAATGAGTGAAATTCGTTTTATGTATCCGCCACACCTGCTTATTTTCTTACACACGAAACTTGAAACTTAATCTAACAAAAAATAGAAACTGTCGCAAAAACCAACATAATAATAGTGTTTGTTCTCTTGACAATAATATACACAAAGTATAGAATGTTTTTTGTTGCCAAAAACAACAATTAAAGTAATATCTAAACTATTTCAGGCAGTGAAAAAGAAAAGTGTTGTGAATTTATATCTTTGACATCAGAAGGGGAAGGTTTCTGATTCATTCTATATTCCGGCGGTATGTGATTTTCAAATGAGGAACATAGATTAAAATAAATGGACTTTCCATTTTAATCTATTTCGTTTGTAAGCACTCTCATTCAAGGAGAAAAAACAAATTTGTATTTTTGTTGAAAGCGTATACCGCAGAAGCTTATCATGATGTCATTTATAGAGAATTAAAAATTACAACATCTTTATCATAAACAAATAGAACTGCTAAAACTTACATCAGGGGGACAGACAGATGCCATTATTAATTGTTGCACTAGGGGTACTTTTATTACTTATTTTTATTATGAAATTTAAATTAAATACATTTGTTTCATTGGTTATTGTTTCATTTATAGTAGCTTTAGCACTTGGAATGCCTATGGGAGAAGTTGTTGAATCGATTGAGAACGGATTAGGAGGAACGCTTGGCCACATCGGGTTAATCTTTGGGATGGGCGCTATGCTTGGAAGACTTATTGCTGATTCCGGCGGGGCTAATCGAATTGCGATAACGTTGATTGACAAATTTGGTGAGAAAAGAATTCAATGGGCAGTTCTATTTGCTTCATTTATCGTTGGAATCGCCTTATTCCTGGAAGTAGCCATCGTATTACTTGTTCCAATTATATTCTCGATAGCAAAAGAGTTAAAAATTTCTATCGTGAAATTAGGATTGCCGATGGTTACAGCTGCGCTGGCAACACATGCTTTCTTGCCTCCGCATCCTGGTCCGACAGCGGTAGCTTCAGAATATGGCGCAAATATTGGGTTGGTTTTAATTTATGGAATTATTGTTGCTATTCCGACCGTAATTATTGCAGGAATTTTATATCCAAAGCTTGCGCAAAAAATTGTGCCTACTGCATTTACCAGAGAAGGCAGCGAATCGTTTGGTGTCCAGAAAACGTTCAAATTAGAGGAAACGCCTGGTTTTGGAATTAGCTTATTTACAGCATTGTTTCCTGTAATATTAATGGCTTTAGGTGCGATTGTTGATATGATTCAGCCAGCTTTGGGCATTTCTGATAATTTATTTATGAATGTGATTCGTTTCATTGGTAATTCTTCAACAGCTATGACACTTTCTTTATTACTGGCAATTTATACGATGGGAATAAGAAGAAATATTCCTGTTAAAAAATTAATGGATTCCTGCTCTTCAGCGATTAACGCATTAGGAATGCTGCTGCTGATCATCGGTGGCGGCGGAGCGTTAAAGCAGGTGCTTATTGATGGAGGTGTCGGAGATTACGTTGCTGATATCTTTGCAGGTTCCATGATGTCTCCCGTCTTTTTTGCGTGGATGATTGCAGCGATTTTACGTATTTGTTTAGGTTCCGGGACAGTTGCAACATTAACTACTGCAGGGTTAGTTATTCCATCACTTGCCGGAATCCCGGACGTTAACTTGGAACTCGTTACACTTGCAACCGGTGCAGGCAGTGCCATTGCCTCTCATGTAAACGATGCTGGCTTCTGGATGGTTAAAGAATCTCTGGGGATGTCCTTAAAAGAAGCATTTGGAACATATACGGTACTTTCAACCATTGTAGCTGTATCTGGTCTAGTATGTACTTTATTATTGGATATCATCATTTAAAGAGGCAGAACTAGTCCGATAAAAGTGATGCGGAGAAGTGTGGCAGTACTGTGAAAGGTGCAGGCAACGTATGCAGCTGAATTTGGTTCTTACATTCTTCTATTTAAATTTAACACAAAAAACCAACCATTTATTGATTCTATAAATGGTTGGTTTTTTGCACTTTACGATGCCAGCAGGCAGAAAAAAATCGGGATAAGTTTGTTGAAGGAGGAGGGAAAAAATCACTTCTCCTTCCCTTCATTTTGTTATAGTTAAAGAATCATGTTGGCAATCAGAAGACAAATAAATCCTATAAACCACATGATTGTAGTTGGTACGGACCAAACCATGATTTGTTCTTTCACGTTCTTGATTCCTAACATACGGTTCACAACCCAGTAGAAACTGTCGTTAAAGTAAGAGAAAATTAAAGATCCGAGTGCTGCAGCAGACGCAGCTAGTGCCATATTAACATCCATCTGTGCCAAAATCGGTGCTGAAATGGATGCTGCTGTAATCATAGCAACTGTTCCGCTTCCTTGAACCAGACGGACCATTGTCGAAACGAAGAACGGAATCAGAATAGCTGGCAGCGGCAGTTCAGCAATTTGCTGTGCAATATAATCTCCTGTTCCACTTGTACGTAATACGTTTCCAAGCGCACCGCCGGCACCGGTAACAAGCAGAATTATACCCGCATCCTGAATTCCTCTTTCCATTTCCTCCAATGTATTTAGCCGGCCGCGGTTACCCGCCAGCGCATAGATTGCAACGATAAGACCTAGTGCAACGGCTATAATCGGTTGACCTAAGAAGATGAAAATTCCATAAACACCTTCTGTTAGCTCTAAAGCATCCAGCGTTGTGTTCAAGAAAATCAGAATAATAGGAATTAAAATGGGCAAGAATGAACGTCCAAAAGATGGAAGATCCTTTGCTCTTTCGTTAATGACTTCAACCATTTCTGGATAACCCATATGCTGATCTGGTCTAGTGAAGCCTGCTTCGGAATCATCAGGCAGCTGGTAAATTCTTTTTCCTAGCCATTTTGCATAAAGAACACCTGCAATCATAAGCGGAATCGCCAGCGTAAGGCCTAATGCAATCATAATGCCGATATCTACTCCGAAAATGCCAGCTACTCCTAACGGTCCTGGCGTAGGAGGAACTAATGTATGAGTGAGTACGAGACCAACGGCTAAGGCAACACCGATGGAGATAACAGATTTTCCTGTTTTTCTAGAAAGCGTTTTAACTAAAGGATTTAAAATAACGAAAGCAGAGTCAACAAATATTGGAATTGAAATGATATATCCTGCAATCGCCATTGCCCATTCTTCTTTTTTCTTTCCGACAAATTTAATTAATGAATAAGCGAGTGTTTCAGCAGCACCGGTAATTTCAAGGATGCGTCCCATCATGACGCCCAGGCCAATGACAATCCCGATAGATGCAAGCGTACTGCCAAAACCTTCTGAGATAGCAGCAGCAACATCGCCTGGGACCATCCCCCCAACAAGGCCTGCGATGGAAGCAGCAATGATTAGTGCTAGAAATGCGTGAATCTTTGTCTTTAAAACTAATAAAATTAGTACAATTACCCCAAGTATTAACCCGGAAACCATTTGGATACCTGATGGTTCCATAATATTTCTCCCCCTTTGTAAATGTTTACATTTGAAACAAAAATAAAAACGATGGATACCATTTCTCATAAAAGCACATTTGATTCTAGAATGTAGCAACTTTTATTCAGCATTTGTTATTTATGCAAAAAGAATGCGATTTCAATTTAAAAAAATATAATTAGAATGTGCATCACCTCTTTTGCGGACGATTGTAAGTGCTTAAATAAAACTTAAAAATAAAAGTTCATGCACCTCTCCGCGTATATAAGTGAACAGCAGGATTTCTAATATATATTGAATTACCAAAATTGCAACACTTTTTTCAATTAAATAATTAAATCTTTAAAAAATAATGAGAAATGTTATTTATCGCATCACATTGTGCTGTAATGAATTCTATATTCTTCAACAGAACTTGTCAAGTAGATATTTTATATTAATTTTGTTACTTTTTTCAACATGAATATGTATGCCTTGTTTTCTGATTGGGCATTTATCACGGAGAATCGCTCGTAAAACTCCTCTGAATGAAATTTCGTTTTATGCAGGGGAAGGAATGTTTTACATAATGCATTTCAACGTCAATGCCTGCTTAGGTGTGTGAAGAAAATTCGTGCTTTCGGTGAAAATGCAAATGAAACTGTTGAAATATGTTTTAATTGGTAGTAGCCAGAAACAATAGTTTGGCAGTGGAATCAAGAAGCTAAATCTCCGTTTAACTGGACATTTAGCGGGAGTTCGATGCAAAATAAACCAAAGGGGTTACATAAGGAACGATTGCGTGATAAAAAATTAAATAAGAAATGTGTATGAAAGGGCAGGTACGTCTATTCAAATGGATGAAAACAAGGAAATTATCTTGTCATTTGTTTTTATCACGGAGAACCGCCCGTAAAACCCCCGCTGAATGAAGTTTTGTTTTATAGAGAATAAGAATTCAGATTACTTACCCGAATTTTTCTTGATACAATGGAACAAAATAAGCTCTTTTCTTAAAAAAATAAAGAAATCGATAACTTGATTTTTTCGACAGAAGGTGAAGTTGAATGATAAAAGTATTAGTAATTGTCCCGTATGAGGGACTGCTTGAAATGATGAAAGAAGTTAGCCAAGAAGTAGAGGATATTGAATTACAAGTGGAATTAGGTAACCTGTCAGAAGGTGTGGTTATTGCAAAGAATGCTGAAAATGAAGGGTATCATGTTATCGTCAGCCGCGGGGGTACAGCTTCCATGATCCAAGAGGCCGTATCGATACCGGTAATAGATATCCAAGTTTCCGGCTATGATGTGCTGCGAATTTTAACACTTGTGAAAGGATTTTCCGGTAAAGCTGCTATTGTGGGATTTTCAAATATTACCCAAGGTGCTGCTACCATATCTGAACTGCTGGATTTAGATATTAAAACATTAACAATTACGAGAGACAGCGAAGTAAAAGAAAAACTACTGGAATTAAGTAAGGATGGTTACGAGGTTGTAATTGGGGACGTTGTCACTGTGCAGACGGCTAAACAATTAGGAATGACCGGAGTATTGATTACATCGGGAAAAGAGGCAGTGATAGACGCTCTGGAAGAGACACGAAGATCCTACCGCTTATTTTCAAGATTGCAACAGAATATCGCATTTATGGAAACCATTCTTGACAGTGAAGAGCAGGCTATCGGTGTTTTTAATCAGGACAATGAAGTGATTTATGGGAATGAGCAATTTTATCATGAGTTTCATTGGTTAAAGTTAGACAATACTGATGTTAAGAAGCTTATACAGGAAACAACCTTAGCGAATGAGAAGCAAGTAAAAACGCTTTCCATCAATAATAAATTATGGGAAATAACGACATGCCCGATTCAAGACGCAACCATCTTATTTTTTAAAAATGCACATTCGCCCCAAACGATTACGAAAAGTGAACATATAGATTCCAATGTTATTGAATTACACACCTTTGTTGCCCGTACTCCAATTTTAGGGAAAAGTGATGTTATTCATCATGTAATGGATCAAATCGAGCATTTCGGAGAACTTGACGGCCCGGTCTGGGTTTCGGGAGAGCAGGGAAATGGCAAAGAACTGGTTGTCCACTCTATTTATTTGAAAAGGCAAACAGCAGATAAACCGCTGATTACCTTGCACTGTGATGTGATAACTGCAGAACAATGGAAAGACCTGATGAAGGAAAGCTTTTTTCAAAAATATGCTAACAGTATATTCTTCTTGAAAAATATTGATAAATTGAAACCTTACATGCAGAAGGAGTTATTGCAATTTCTTCAGAATGAAAATAACCGGAATCCGCAATGGCTTATTTCTTCTGGGGATAATATGGAAAAAATAATTAAAAATGGCACCTTCCATCGCGAGTTGTTTCAATTGTTAGCTCAATCTCATATTCATATACCTCCGCTGCGGGAACGCAGAGAGGATATTGAGTATTTAGTTCATGTGTTTATTTCTGATCTGCATCCGAAATATGGCAATGAAGTTGTCGGAATCCGCAACGATGCACTGGAGCAGCTGATTGATTATGATTGGCCCGGAAATGTTGGGCAATTAAAATATGTCATTGAACAATTGTTTTTAGAATCTCAATCTTATTATATTGAGAAAACAGAAGTGGATACTGTGTTTAAGCGGGTAGAACAACAAGCAAAGCAGAATGATGTGTTATCGTATGTGGATATGAGCGGTACATTAGAAGAAATTGAGAAACAAGTCATCATAAAGGTTCTTGAAGAAGAAGGAATGAATCAATCCAGAGCAGCAAAACGCTTGGGAATCAATCGTTCTACCTTATGGCGCAAGCTGAAATAACAGCTTGCGTTTTATTTTTGACAATAAAATTACAATATGATGCTAAATACAACACATTATTAAAAAGGAAATGAAAATAAATAAAATATATTGCAAAATACAACGGATTGGTTTATCATTATGAATGAAAACGTTATTAGTGTATAAGCAACCTCCTTATAATTAAAGTAAGATAAATATCATACAAGAAAAGTTAAACAATAAAAGAAAAACGGAGATTGTTCAGAAGGGGGTAAATAGAGTTGGAACTGGCAGTGATTGCAGATGACTTAACTGGTGCAAATGATACAGGTGTTCAATTTGCAAACAGAGGGTTAAGTACGACCGTACTTTTTTCAGACACCGAATTACAATCATCGCATTTAAGTGAAGATGTCATCGTTTTAAATTCAGATAGCCGTGCACTCGATTTTCAAAAAGCATATGATATTGTTTTTAAGCTATCTACAGAATTGAACAGATTAGGGGTAACAAACGTTTTTAAGAAAATCGATTCTACAATGAGAGGGAACATCGGTCAGGAAATCGATGCAGTAATGGATGTCTTTCAATTCAAAACCTCTTTTGTAGTACCGGCCTTTCCGAAAAGCAAACGGACAACGGTGGAAGGAAAACACTATGTGAATGGGGTGCTGTTAGCAGACTCGGAAATGTCCAATGATCCCTCCTGTCCTGTAAAGCAGAGCTACCTTCCAGAATTATTGGAGGAACAGAGTAAACGGGATATCCAATTGATTTCCATTTCGGATGTGCAAAAAGGAAAAGATCATATACTGGAAAAAATGTTGAAGTTGACTGCTACAAACTCATCTCAAATTATTGTCATTGACGCAACAACAGATGAAGAATTGAAGGCGATTGTTGAAGCGGCCGAAGCATTGAAAGAAAAATTTCTCTGGGTCGGATCGGCGGGGGTAGCCTCTCATCTTTCCAGTACAGGCGGTAACCGGAAAGAGGTATTGCAGAGCAACCAATCAGATGAACGTCCGCCAGTACTGGTTGTAGCAGGCAGTGTGAACATGATTACCGATCAGCAGATTCATGATTTGAAAAAAGGGAATAATGTAGAAGAGATTGTTATTTCTCCTGAAGCGTTCTTTGACAACGACAAACGAAAGTATGAAATAGATCGTATCGTTCAGTCTGGCCAGGCGTTATTGGCAAAAGGGGATTTAGTAATAACAACGGATCGTGGACAAGAAGCGAGAAATCGAGTAAAGCAGCTGAAGCAGGAGCTTGATTTATCAAACTTTGATGTAGGTTATACAATTGCTGAATCCATGGGAATGATTGCTGGTCAGTTGATTGAAGCGAATGATATTAGTGGTGCAGTCTTAACCGGCGGCGACATTTCAGGTGCAACCTGTAAAGCATTAAAAGGAGAAGGAATTCGGGTGATTGGAGAAGTGGAGCCCGGTATCCCTTATGGGCAGCTTTTCGGCGGATTATTCGATGGACTTCCTGTTGTAACCAAAGCAGGCGCATTTGGAACGGAACAAGCGCTATCCAAGGCCCTTGAAACAATTACAAAAGTGCAGGGACCTGTGATGAACAATAAAAAGTAACATATAACGCCAGGTGTATGGTTGGTAATTACAATATGCTTGGCAAAAAAAGATTAGGATAATTAGGAGGAATTTATTATGGCTGCGAAACAACCAACGATTGCGATTACAATGGGTGACCCTTCAGGAGTGGGGCCGGAGATTATTGTCAAATCTTTAAATGATAAACATATTTATGAAACAAGCCATCCATTTGTAGTTGGTGATGCAAAAATATTAAAAAGAGCACTGGAAGTAACAAATGTAGAGCTTAAAGTAAACAGCATTACTAAACCAGAGGAAGCAGTATATGAATATGGCACAATTGATATTATTGATTTAGATTTGGTTTCTGAGGATTTACCATGGGGGCAGGTTTCCCCTGAAGCGGGAAATGCTGCATTCCGCTACTTGGAAAAGGCAATCAGCTATGCAAATGAAGGGGCAATTCAAGGAATTTGTACAGCTCCTTTAAACAAAGAAGCACTTCATAAAGCTGGTCATGTTTATCCTGGTCATACAGAAATTTTAGCAGAACTGACAAATACAAAAGATTTCGCAATGATGCTCTCTGCGCCAGGTTTAAGAGTGATTCACGCAACCACTCATGTTGGACTGATGGATGCAATCAAGAAAAATAATGCAGAGCGTCAATATACAGTGATTAGGCTTGCGCATGAAACATTACAAAAAGCAGGAATTGAATCTCCTCGCATCGCAGTTTGCGGCATCAATCCGCATGCTGGAGAAAATGGCCTGTTCGGTAACGGGGAAGAAGAAGAAAAAATCATTCCGGCCATTGAAAAAGCACAGGCTGAAGGAATCAATGTGCAAGGGCCGCTTCCGGCAGATACACTGTTCTTTAGAGCGAAACGCGGTGATTTTGATATCGTTGTGGCGCAGTATCATGACCAGGGACATGGCCCGATTAAAGTATTAGGTCTGGAAGCTGGCGTGAATATTACAGTTGGGCTTCCGACTATCCGTACGAGTGTTGACCATGGGACAGCATTTGATATTGCCGGCAAAAATATTGCTGACGAGCTGTCATTAAAAGAAGCGCTGCGTATGGCAGTTGAATTAGCCCCAGAAAATGAATCCTAAAAAATTGAGCAAGAGGTTGTGATCAGCCTCTTGCTTCTTGGCATGAAAAGCTGGCAAGTATGAGACTGGGGGTTACGGAAGAATAAATTCCTCATTAAGACAGGGAATATTTCATCGATTTTAGATAAACGTAATTTGAAAGGAGCTGTAAACAATGTCTTTACCGAAAATGGCAAAAATTAGACAAAAATTTGAAGTGGAAAGTCTGGACGATATTACAGGAACTGTTTCAGAGCAATTCAACCATGTGAATGCGGATAAGAAAATCAAACCCGGCATGGAAATTGCAATTACTGTCGGAAGTCGCGGGATTGCTAATATTCCGCTTATTGTCAAGGGTGTAGCGGATGAAATAAAAAAAAGAGGTGCAACACCATTTATTATCCCGGCGATGGGGAGTCATGGCGGAGCTACTGCGGAAGGTCAAATCGAGGTACTTGATGGACTTGGGGTAACAGAGGTGTCAACCGGCTGCGAAATTCGTTCATCCATGGAAGTTGTAGAAGTAGGCAAAACATCAGCTGGTATTCCTGTTTATGTTGACAGGCATGCATATGAAGCGGATGGTATTATCGTGATGGGGCGTGTGAAGCCGCATACCGATTTTAAAAAGGATATTGAAAGTGGTATCTTGAAAATGGCATCGATTGGTATGGGAAAACATAAGCAGGCGTTAGCGCTTCATACACATGGCATCAGAGGAATTCGTGATATGATGCCTGAGGTTGGCAAGGTTGCGATCAGTCATTCAAATACACTGTTTGGTATAGCGATTGTAGAAAATGCGCATGAAGAAACCGCGATTATTGAAGCGATTGATCCTAATCAAATTGAAGAACGTGAAAGAGAATTATTAAAACGTGCATTTGCTTTAATGCCTAGTCTTCCGGTTGATGAGATGGATATATTAGTTGTTGATGAAATAGGCAAAAATCATAGTGGAACAGGCATGGATACAAACATTATTGGCCGTATACGGGTGCTGGGAGTAGAGGAGCCTGAAAAGCCTAGTGTCAAATACGTGATTGCTTCTAAATTAAGTGAGGCCAGCCATGGGAATGCATTAGGGATTGGTCTGGCGGATTTGACAACAAAACGTTTATTTGAAGTAATTGATTTAAAAGCCATGAATGAAAACGTTGTAACAAGTACATTTTTAGACAGAGCTAAAATTCCAATCGTCCTTGATAGTGATCGGAAAGCATTAGAAGCAGCACTCCGCGCCAATTGGGGCGTCCCGTCGGAAGAGGCAAGAATCGTGCGGATTCCAAACACGCTTCATATCGGAGAGTTATTTGTATCAGAAGTGATTTTCAATGAATTGAAAGAGAATGAAAACATTGAGGTATTAGAGGATTTGCATCAAATGGAATTTGATGCAGAGGGCTATTTTCCTCCAATGTAAATAGAAAGGCAAGTTAGGTTACTTCATTTATTTTAATCATTGTGAATGGACGAGTTGGCTATGTTAAAATGAAAGTGGAAAAGATAAAGAAATTATTTGTCGTCTATAATCAAAAGGAAGTTTATTTAAAACATTTTAATAGAAGTTTAAGATGCTGAGATGAAATCAGTAACAATAAATTGCTTGTTGGGGAGTGTATGTAAAAATGAATAATCTGCAAGAAAAAAATAAACACTTAGGCAATATTTTGAAGGATATGGGCCGCGTAATGGTTGCCTTTTCTGGCGGAGTAGATAGTGCAGTTGTATTGAAGCGGGCGCAGGAAGAGCTTGGGGACAATGTATTAGCCGTGGTTGTAAACTCTGAGCTTTTTCGCGACTCTGAATTTGAAGCCAGTGTACAATTAGCTGAAAATCTGGGGGTCCATGTGCATCAAACAGAAATGAAAGAACTGGAAAATCCAGATATTATAGCAAATAATCCGGAGAGCTGGTATTTCAGTAAAAAACTGCTTTACACACATCTGAATAAACTGGCTGAAGAAATGGGTTATTCGTACGTTTTAGATGGCATGATTATGGATGATGAAGCGGATTTTCGTCCGGGATTAAAAGCAAGAACAGAGGAAGGTATCCGCAGTGTGCTGCAGGAAGCAGACTTTTATAAAACAGAAGTTCGCGCACTTGCGAAGGAATTGAAGCTTCCTGTTTGGGATAAAGTGGCATCCTGCAGCCTGGCTTCTCGTTTTCCTTATGGTACGAAGCTAAACAAACAAATCGTTCAGCAAGTCGATCAAGCTGAATTGTATTTAAAAGGGCTTGGTTTTGAAGAGGTGCGTGTGCGCTATCATGATAATGTAGCGCGTATCGAAGTAGCTGGAGACAAAATATTGGAATTACTTGATGAAAAGGAAGAAATCCAAAATAAGCTGGTCAGCTTTGGGTTTGATTATGTATCCGTCGATTTGCTTGGCTACCGTACAGGAAGCATGAATGAAGTTATCGAGCAGGATCAATGGGAAACAAAACTGTCAGCGCACGCTTAAACCATCGAAATCAATCAGGAAGCAGTTTTCATCTGGAAGAGGGAACTTAAAAAAGCAGGTAAAAATCACGCAGTCCAAAAGAAAGTTATTGGACGGCTTGTTTTTACCGGGCTTTTTTCAGCGGCCTGTGAAAGATTGAAGGCTGCTCTTTTTTTATCGCGGAGAACCGCCTGTAAAACTCCCGCTGAATGAAGTTTCATTTTATAGCAATCTGAAATTATATGAAAAGAAGGAACCATAAACAGAGAAGTGCTTTATTTTGATTGCTTTTCTAAAATCAGCAAAACCTTGTCGTGTTAAGAAAGGAAATTATGGATTCCTGCTATCATTTCACAATTAAAATGAAATCGGTTATAATGAAACGATAATAATCGAAAAGGAGCAACCTGAATGAATTGGTATGAAAAGCTGAACGATTATTTTCCGGTAGAAGAGATGAAATCTAAAAAGCATATGGAGCTTTTACTGGCGGAAAAGGGCGATGTCTATTTTAAAGATGAGAGTCCAAAACATGTATTGATGTATGCGGAATTCGATACATTTCTTTTTATTGATTATCTCTGGGTATCATCGAATACTAGAGGGCAGGGGATTGGTCATCAGCTGATAGACAAGCTGAAAGAAAAAAATAAGGCGATTATTCTGGAAGTGGAACCGATTAATTATGATGATACCGACTCGGAAAAAAGATTAAAGTTTTATTCCCGTGAAGGTTTTCGTCATGCAAGAGCGATTGGATATAACCGCAAATCACTGGCAACGGATGAAGAAACACCGATGGAAATCTTATATTGGTCTCCTCAGGGTGATTCAGAGGAAGTTATTTATAGTCAGATGAAAAAAATGTATGAAGATATTCATACATACAAGGACAAAGAGATTTATGGAAAAAAATATCAGCCTTCAGATGAAGTATTGCGTTATAATGAAGATGAAAAATCGGATAACCTTTTAGAAGGTATGCAAAAACGGAAAGAATCGAATTAAAGGCGATTCTTTAATGAAAGCTTAAAAACACTGCAGGAGTGAAGTATTTCCTCTGCAGTGTTTTTAAGTTTAGAAAAGGATTATTAAGATTTTGTCGGGTTTTCAACAGGTGTTTTTTGGTTTAAACGTTCTGCCAGACCAATTGGTGCCTTCGGGCTTGAAGTTCCTTCTAAATAACTGTCTTTAAAATGATAGGCGCTGGAACCATGTTCTGAGAAGTCCAGTCCGGCTTTTTCTTCTGCAGCAGATACGCGAATGGGTGAGATTTTATTTAATACATAAGTGAATCCTCCAATTGTGGCAGAAACCCAAATGATTACTGCTGAAACGCCGATTGCTTGAATTCCTAACTGACTGAAACCATTTCCGTAAAATAATCCGGTATCAATCGAGAAGAATCCAATAGCTAATGTACCCCAAATTCCGCAGATGCCATGAACTGCAATTGCTCCTACAGGGTCGTCTAACCGCAGTTTTGTATCGATAAAGCGGATGGCTTCTACTAGTAAAATACCGGAAACCAGCCCGACGAGAATAGAGCCGCCTAAGGAAATTTCTGCTGCGCCGGCAGTTATACCTACTAAACCGCCTAAAACCCCATTCATGGATAAGGATGCATCCATTTTTTTAAATCGTAATTTTGTGTAGAAGGAGGAAGATACTAACGCAGCAGAGGTGGATAGCAAGGTTGTTCCGATAACATAGGGGACAAGCGATGGATCAGCCGCTAGTGTACTGCCGCCGTTGAAACCAAACCATCCTAACCATAAGATAAACACGCCGAGTGCTCCGAGAGGTAAATTATGTCCAGGGATAACATTAACTTTCTTGCCATTGTATTTTCCGATCCTTGGACCAAGAATGGAAATAACCATAAGTGCTCCAGAAGCTCCGGTTAAGTGAACAACTGTAGATCCGGCGAAATCACTAAAGCCAAGAGCTGTTAACCAGCCATCTCCCTGCCAGATCCAGTGTCCGACTACAGGGTAAATAAAAGTGGTCATGGCAATAACAATAAGGATATAGCTCCCTAATTTAATTCGTTCTGCTACTGCTCCTGACATAATTGTTGCGCATGTTGCGACAAACATAGCCTGAAATACGAAGAAACCAATATCTTCCACATCAGTTAGAAAGAAACCATTTGTTCCAATAATAGTTCCTGCGGAAGAACCGAACATAATCCCGTACCCGGCTGCGAAAAATAGAATAGCGGCAATACAGATGGTTAAAAAATTTTTCATTAAGATATTTAATGTGTTTTTTGAACGGGTAAAGCCGGATTCCACCATAGCGAACCCTGCGTGCATAAAGAAAACTAAAAAGGCGCCAAGCATCACCCATACAAGATTGATGGAAAGCTCTAATGATTCTACAGTCGGTGTTTGAGCGTATGCGGGTGTTGTTATTAAAAATAATACGATAGCTAATGTAAATGATTTCTTAAACATATGATTTCCTCCTGTCTGTTAATAAATTGCTTTTGTCCCGCTTTCTCCTGTTCTTATGCGGATTACCTGCTCGATTGGGGAGATGAAAATCTTCCCGTCTCCAATTTGTCCGGTTTTACAAGCGTCGATAATATGGCCGACTATATCATCGACTCGTTCTTCGGAAACAACTAATTCCACCTTTAACTTAGATAGTAAGGTGACTTCGAACTCTGTAGAGCGATATACACCAATTTTGCCTTTTTGCTTGCCGGTCCCGGCTACTTCTGTCACGGTCAGGCCGTCAAAACCGATTGCTGACAGTTTTTCTCGTAAATCCTGAAACTTCTCTGGGCGTATAATTGCTTCCACCTTTTTCAATGAGGATTCCTCCTTTTAAAGTTATGTTAGGAAATCTAACATATAAAGTTATGTTTAATATCATATTATGTATTTATTAAAATAGCAAGCTTTTTTTAGAACATTTTGACTAAAACGCTTTCAGGAAAAAAGACGTTTATCCCGTCATAATAAGTGGAATAATTTATAGTGCAGGCAGAATTATAAATTTTATATCGGGTAAATAAAATTTATGTGGTTTAAAGGTTTATTATCAATTAGATGAGGGAATCTTAAAACTATGTGAGAAGCGGTAAGAGAATTTAAATAAATGATTTTATCGCACCCCCTACCTTTTATTAGATATTTGGTGTATAATAAGTACATATGAACAGATTATACTTATTATTATTTAATAAAGTTTAGGTGGATGTTGAAAATATAAATTAGATTGAGGAGTGAAGTTTTATGGTAACACTTTATACCTCACCAAGCTGTACTTCATGTAGAAAAGCAAAAGCATGGCTGGAAGAGCATAATATTCCTTTTACAGAACGTAATATCTTTTCTGAACCTTTATCTCTTGATGAGATTAAAGAAATATTGCGTATGACTGAGGATGGAACAGATGAGATTATTTCTACAAGATCGAAGGTTTTTCAAAAGCTGAATGTTAATATTGACCAGCTGCCGATGAAAGATTTATTTAATTTAATACAGGATAATCCTGGTTTATTGCGTCGCCCAATAATTTTAGATGAAAAACGACTGCAGGTTGGTTATAACGAAGATGAGATTCGCCGTTTCTTACCGCGGACCGTTAGAACCTTCCAATTACGTGAAGCACAACGAATGGTTAATTAATAATAAATAAGTCAGTTAAGGTGCAGATGATGTCTGCGCCTTTCTTTATGGGTAAAAATGGTGAAAATCAAATAAGCTCTGATAAATGACAAAACACGTGAAATACGTTAAAATAACTAACTAAATAAAATGTATAGCTATATTCGTATTTAATAGGGATGCTCATCTGTTTTTTCAGAAAAGTGACAGGAACTGGGCGTATTCATTTCTTGTGGATTGCATTTTTGCATACAATGTGATAAATAAGGATTATGATTAGGATTACATTGATTTGGGTACATCTATTATAGAGACGTTAATTATATGCTGTCGGCTCAGGTATCCGTTTAGAATAAAGGTGCAGGAGATGATTCTATCTTAATGAGAAGGGGGAGCTTACTGTGGAGATAGAAAGAATTAATGAAAATACGATTAAATTTTATATTTCTTATGTTGATATAGAGGAATTAGGTTTTGAAAAAGAAGAAATCTGGTACAATCGGGAAAGAAGTGAGCAATTGTTCTGGCAGATGATGGATGAAGTCAACTATCGTGAGGATTTCAATCCGGAAGGACCGCTTTGGATACAAGTTCAAGCGATGGAAAAAGGTCTTGAAATTGTTGTTACGAAAGCGAAGGTCTCTAAAAATGGTGAACATTTAGAGCTGGAAACCGAGGATGGGAATATTGATTTACCAGTAGATGATCAGCTGGACAATATTTTAGAAGAGAAGTTTGGAGACAATAAAAAAGAAGACGAAGATGAAAAGAATGACGAACTGATGGAAGAGAATTTGTGGATTATTGTTGAATTTGATGAGTTTGAGAATCTGATTCAGCTTAGTCACCAGCTGCAGGATGTAAGTGATTTTGGAGAAGAGACGTTATATTCCTATAAAGATAACTACTATTTATATATGGAATTTTCTTATGATGTATTAGATGAACATCGTCAGGAAGACGTCATCAGCCAAGTGCTGGAATACGCATCAGATTCATCCCTTTCTATTCATCTTTTGGAAGAATACGGTAAGAGGTTGATGGAAAACAATGCATTTGAGCAGGTTCGTACCTATTTTCCAAAGGATGTCTGATATAAAACCTACAAGAAATCATTTGCTGCGATTTGTTGTAGGTTTTTTTGATGTTTTTTTTGCCGTTACAATGGAGCGGTGTTCAAATTCAGTCATTTGTTTGAAAAAATGCAGCAGCAGAAAAAAGCAGGAAAAGCAGAAACGCTGTCGAAATAATATATGTATAGGAGGTGATAAAGCTTGCAGCGAGCAATGAGTAAAACGGGAGAGTCTATTCTGCTATTTCGTCATTCGCAAAGAGAGATTGCTGTTTGGAAAGAGAACAAAAATATCTTTTATTGTCCTGTCTGTGAAGAAAGAGTGATTATCCGGTCGGGAGAAAGGGTGGTGCCCCATTTTTCCCATTTACCTCAGACAGCATGTCTTTTTTCGGGAGGAGAAGGAGCTTATCATGCAAGAGGGAAGCTGCAATTATTTCAGTGGCTGACACGATTTAATATGCGAGCAGATTTAGAAGTATATTTTCCTGAAATTTCTCAAAGGGCTGATATTTTTATTTGTATTGACCAAAAGAAAATAGCAGTTGAGTTTCAATGTTCAAGAATCCCGCGGAAAGAAATCTTAAGCAGGATTCAGGGCTACAAATCAATCGGAATCGAATCCATGTGGATTCTCGGAGCGAAATATTTAAAACGGAAAGGAGCCTGCACTTTTCAAACAAATCATTTTTTAGATACGTTTATTCATTCTTCTCCGCAAAAGGATTATCCGCAATTGTTTTTTTACGACCCGTTTCTATCAGAAATGGCTGTTCTTCATCATTTACATCCTCTACAAACCTCTAAGCTTTTTGCTAAACAGTTTATCTACCCGCTTCATAAGCTGCATTTTAAACATCTCTTTCACAAAGAAAAGAATCCCGGCAAGTTTCCGGAGGTCTGGTTAAAAGAAGTACAACGTCTCCGTATAAAAGTGGAGGGAGCTTATGGATCTGTCTATCAGCTGCGGAGGTGGCTATACAGTAAAGGATACCTGTTTCAGCATCTTCCAAGTATCTGTTTTATACCGATTCCTTATTACGCTGCTGTGCCTGTTCCGTTTTATAAGTGGCAAACAGAGCTGTATGTCACTTGGTTAGCTGATTTAAAAGCAGGGGAGCGGACAGATATCGGCCGGGTAAAGAAAATACTTTATTCCTTCTACGGCAAAGGCACCTTCGATTTTTCCAATGCATTGAGTTATTACCTTCAGTTAATCCAACGTGCCGGATATATAGACATACAATCCTCCTCCATTCTGCGGACTAAGAAAGAAATTATTTGTTATTCTTCGCTGGAGCAGGCAGCTCAGGGAGATCAGTCCTTTTTTTATCCATTTTTTACAGAAAAAAAAGCAAAATACGAGCATGATTCGCCCTTATTTCGTTATACTAAATAAGAAGAATAAAAACAGTATGGCTTTAATACATTTACATCGGAAGAGTTGTTGGAAACAGAAAGTACTGTTGAATTGTAAAAAGGGAGGCAATAATCGTATGGCAAAAGCAGCAAAACAATTACCAAAGCGTGATGAAATACCAGAAGAGTCTACGTGGCGTTTAGAAGATATTTTTGAGACGGATGAACAATGGAAAGAAGAATTTCAAAGCTTAAAAAATGATATTTCAAAATTGGCAGCGTATAAAGGGAAATTAGGGACTTCCGCAGATACGTTATTAGAAGCATTACAGGTTCAGGATGAACTGTCAGAGCGTCTAGGTAAGTTGTATGTTTATGGTCATTTACGCACGGACCAGGATACGACGAATTCCTTTTACCAAGGGTTAAATGCGCAGGCAGAAAATCTGCTGACGACTGCATCCAGCCAATTTAGCTTTCTTGTACCGGAGATTTTAGAAATACCGGAAGAAAAGCTCAAGCAGTTTATAGAAGAGAACAAAGAACTTCAGGTTTATAAAAAAGTATTAGATGATATAAATCACAGCCGTCCGCATATATTAAGCGAGAAGGAAGAGATATTGCTTGCAGAGGCAGATGAACCGATCGGAGCCATTTCACAAACATTCGGTATGCTGAATAATGCCGATTTAACCTTCCCGTCCATCACAAATGCGGATGGGGAAGAAGTTGAGCTGACGCACGGCAGATACTCTACATTTATGGAATCATCGGACCGGAATGTGCGCGAACAAGCTTTTAATGCGATGTATGACACGTACGGTTCATTTAAAAATACATTTGCCTCTACATTAAGCGGAGAGGTGAAATCACATAATTTTAATGCGAAAGTCCGGAATTATGAAAGTGCACGTCAGGCTGCTCTAGATAATAACCATATACCTGAGGAGGTATATGATAATTTAGTTGAGGCAGTGAATGAAAAATTACCTTTATTGCATCGCTATGCCAAATTAAGAAAGAAAATTCTCGGTGTCGATGAACTGCATATGTACGATTTATATACACCGCTCGTAAAAGATGTGAAAATGCCTGTTACGTATGAAGAAGCTAAAAAATACGTCCTGGAAGGCTTAAAGCCATTAGGGAAAGAATACGCCGGTATTCTAGAGGAAGCCTTTAGCGAGCGCTGGATCGATGTAGAAGAAAATAAAGGAAAAAGAAGCGGCGCCTACTCGTCAGGGACATATGGAACAAATCCATATATTCTTTTGAACTGGCAGGATGATGTGAATAATACTTTTACGCTGGCTCATGAATTGGGACATTCTGTGCACAGCTATTATTCGAGAAAATATCAGCCGTTCCGTTATGGAAACTATTCCATCTTTGTAGCAGAAGTGGCGTCGACTACAAATGAAGCACTATTAAACGATTATTTATTAGAGCATCTGGATGACGAAAAGGAAAAGCTTTATATATTAAACCACTTTTTAGAAGGTTTCCGCGGAACCGTATTCCGCCAAACCATGTTTGCTGAATTCGAGCATGATATTCATGTGCTGGCTCAAAATGGAGAGGCGTTAACTGCTGATAAGCTGACAGAGGTGTATTATGATTTAAATAAAAAGTATTATGGAGAAGACGTTGTAAGTGATGAAAAAATTGGCTTAGAATGGGCGCGAATTCCTCACTTTTATATGAATTATTATGTATATCAATATGCTACAGGCTATTCTGCAGCAACGGCGCTGTCAAAGCAGATTTTAGATGGGGAAGAAGGCGCTGTGGACCGCTATTTAGGCTTCCTGCAATCCGGTAGCAGCGAGGACCCTATTGATGTATTGAAAAAAGCTGGCGTGGATATGACGCAGAAACAAGCTATTTTAGATGCGCTGGATGTTTTTGAAGAAAAATTGACAGAGATGGAAGCATTGCTGGAAAAATAAAATGAATCATAAAAACGGTCAGGAAGCTCGGTTTCCTGACCGTTTTAGATATAATAGATGCTATTTTCAGCGCCGGTATCCTCTTGTTTTCTGATAGGCAATGGAAGACAGCATACAATAAATGGATGCGAGTAATAAGGGGAGCGTTATATACATAGGTATCATGTTCATAAAGCCTAATAAATTAAAGAAAAAGGCGATAATCACTAAAAGTATGAATAAGAAAGGAAAATAATTACGCCGCATATGATTGGACTCCTCCTTTGATGGGGAATTGGTTTGTACTGCATTATATGTCCGAGTTATTTCTTCTAGAAGAAGAAGTTCAAAAAGTCCAATAAAAATGACACGGCGAATTTCTGCGTTGACGAGATTTTTCCGCTACTCACGTATTTTAAAGCATACGCTCCGTTCGGAAAAATCTCGTCGCCTTGAACTTCTTGGTCATTTTTATCAGACTTTTTAAACATTTGTTATTATAGGAAGTTCAAAAAGTCCAACAAAAATGACACAATGACTGCCGGAAAAGAACAGAAGTGAATATTTTGTGAAAAGATGCACATAATTATTGAAAACTGAAAAGGAACTTGCTAGAATATAATTGTAAGTTGATTACAAACAAATACCCCTTTTGTTTGATCATGAAACTTTCTCCCATCCCCCCTTTGTAATTATACAAAGACGGAAAAAAAGATACACGCTGCCCCGTGTATCTTTTTTATTATCAAAAAAACCTGATCCGGTCTTTTTTTGATCGGATCAGGTTCAAAATAAAATAAATTGATAACCATGCTCAAAATAAGTGTATTTCCTAATTTGTATTAACGCATCGGTCGTTTGGCTGCCGGGAAGCCTTAACTTCTAGGAAGCTCAGACATTAATCATGATAGATTCAAAGCGTGCCGAGGTATTTCCAGCAGGATTCATTTTTTTCCGGCACTCTCTCAACGATTTGCTGAAACTGCAGCTTTTTAAGCTCTTTTTCTGTCTTATCAATGGACCAGTCATAAATAACAGATAGTTCCTTTGTGCATACTGTTTTCTGTAATTGCAGATAGTCGATTAATGATGGTTTTACAGACGGAATCGGTGTGCGCTGTAAAATTTCTTTTAACACAAATTCATAAATATCATACGGATGAAGTCCAGAAAGCTTTACACCTTCATCTTCAACTTCCTGGTTAAATAAAACAATGGTAGGTGTATAATCTACTTCCATCTCATAAGCAAGGTGTAAATCACATTGCAGTGCACGCTTAGAAGTATTTGAGAATAAATCCTTTTGAAATTCTTCGATATCTAAAGCTGCATCGGAGGCACATCTTAATAAGACATCCTCATTACAGATATTCTGTTTATCAAAAAACAGTGTCTCCTGTATTTTGCGAATAAATTGTTTAGAGGCCTTTTTGCCTTGCAGTTCCGCTGCTTTAATTGCGAGAGCTGGAACCCAAGGGTAATCAATCTCTTTATGATTGCTTGGGAAATGAGTGAAACTGGATTGTTTTGTTTGTTTGTTTTTATTTAAACCATTTGAATTTAATGCGGTCAGCTGTCCGCTGATTACATGCTTTATCGTAAAAAAACGGCCATATTCAACATATAACTTTTTTAGATAAGGCTCTAATGCCCAGCATTCAGAACATAATGGATCAATAAAAACATACATTTCAATCGGTTTTTGAACATATTTCATGTAGTTAAAAGCAGGGTCCATTTGATTAGAAGATGACAGTTCTTGTTGATTTCCATTCATTTTGAATGCTCCTTTCTAAGATTCAGGGGTATTCATCATATGATTTGCAGTCAAGGTCATTCGTTCCATCATTTCCGTATAATAAGGTTCTTCTACCTCGTGTTCTACTAGTGCAAGATTCATACAGGCCAGCCAAGCATCTCGGGCACTTGGTGTTATCGGAAACGGAAGATGCCTTCTTCTTAACATCGGATGTCCGCGTTCTTCTTCATACAATCTCGGACCGCCGAAAAACTGTGTGAGAAATAACTTCTGTTTATGAGCTGTTTCGGTTAAATCATCCGGAAAAAGCGGTATTAAGACAGGATTTTCTTTTACATATCCATAGAATGTTTCCACAATCTGCTCCATCTTTTCATAACCGCCAATTCCGCTATATACCGTTTTTATATTATTTTGTTTCATATCATTTGCTCCTTGTACTAGTATTGTAGCAATATAGATTCACTTCATCAAATAATCTGTACCGTAACAGAAGGCTAATCTCCTATTTGTTATTACAAATGGAGAATAACAATTTGTAATACAACTGCTTTTTACAGGGGGTTTCACTGTTTTTGATTAAAAAAACGTGCTATTTTAGCGGGCGTTTCCCGGAAAGGTATTTCATAGTTTCCAAGTAAGCTTTTAAATACTTTTTCTCCATGGTCCCTTGAAGCTGCTTCTAATTCCAGCTCAGCGTCCACCGCATCTAAATACATACTTTTATCTAAAACAATGAGTGTATCCTGATAAGGTCTCTCTTTTCGTAAGGTGGTCATTTTTCCTAAATAAGTCAGCGATGACACGTCGACAGACATTTCCTGCAGCTGTTTTAATACATTTGGAGCTTCTGTCGGCGAGCCGGAAGTCCATGATAGAAATGCTTCCTCTGACAGCTTGTCATGCGTCTCCAATAATCCATCCGGATGCGGTTCTTTTAATGTTAAAGTATATGTTTCGTTCTTTTTCCGTATTCGTAATGCAGAATGGTTTCCTTTTAAATCAAAGGAGGGCGTTTCAAAGTAATAATTTGTCTGCTCTATTGTCTCTGCCTGTGAAAATAAAGCTTCTGCCAGTTGATTATATTCCTGTGTGGTCAGCAGGTTTTTAAATTCAATTTCTACTTCTTGGCTCATACATAAATCTCCAGTTCTAAAATTAGATTATCTCTATTATGGCTTGTATGAAGAAGCATTGCAAAAAATAACTATGCGGGCAGATGGCTTTCGAAAAAACCCGATACTTTGGCGTGGAGATTCCTGACAGCAGGTTGTTTAAGAGCATCCTATTTAAGGCCCGGTTTGCCGAGTTTTCCTTAAAAGTCCCTCTTTCCTTTGTACTAATGCTACTCTGTGATAAAATAAAAATAATAATATTAGTTTACATATAGGGTGATGTTCGATGGACTGGGGAAAAACGTTAGCGCCATATAAACAGGCAGTGGAAGAATTAAAAGTAAAGCTAAAAGGGATTCGTGCTGAGTATGAGAGAGAATCCAGCAATTCACCGATTGAGTTTGTCACAGGAAGAGTAAAACCAATACCAAGTATTATCGAAAAGGCGCGTGAACGGCAAATTCCTCTTGAGAATTTAGACACCTTACAGGATATCGCAGGGATAAGAGTTGTTTGTCAATTTGTTGATGATATTTATCCCATCGTCGAAATGCTCAGGAAACGCAATGATTTTCAAATTATTGAAGAAAAAGATTATGTTTTTCATAAAAAAGATAGCGGGTACAGATCTTATCATATGATTATTGAATACCCCGTGGAGACGGTGACGGGAAGAATAATTGTTATAGCTGAAGTTCAAATACGTACACTTGCGATGAATTTTTGGGCGACCAATGAACATTCTTTAAATTATAAATATGAAGGGAATTTACCTTCAGAGGTTAAACTGCGTCTGCAGAAGGCTGCCGAGGCTGCATTTAAACTGGATGAAGAAATGTCTAAAATCAGAAGTGAAATCCATGAAGCTCAGCGTGTTTTTCATCGTAAATCATAGGCAAAGGATGGGAAAATGTAATGAAGTTTAAAATTGTTTCTAGAGGAGACAAGCGGTCAAATAAAATAAAGAACATGATGCGGCAATATTTGGAGTCTTTTGGACTGGAATATCACAAGGAGGAGCCTGATTTGGCTATTTCAGTTGGCGGCGACGGTACCTTTTTAGAAGCTTTTCATCGCTATAATCACCGTCTGAAAGAAACAGCGTTTATCGGGATTCACACCGGTCATTTAGGTTTTTACACGGATTGGACGCAGGAGGAAGTGGATAAGCTCTTGACTGAAATTGCGAGAACGCCATTTCAAACGGTAGAATATCCATTAATGGAAGTAATCATCCGGGACGAATTAGGGAAAAAAGAAGACAGGCATCTTGCGTTAAATGAAGCGATGATCAAAACGGCAGATGGTTCATCTGTTGTCTTAGATGTGGAGTTGAAGGGGGAGCATTTTGAGACATTCCGCGGGGATGGGATATGTATATCGACCCCTTCCGGCAGTACAGCATATAATAAAGCGCTTGGAGGAGCAATTATTCACCCGTCTCTGGAAGCTATTCAGATAACGGAGAATGCATCGATTAATAACCGTGTTTTCCGGACGATTGGCTCGCCGTTAGTTTTACCGAAGCACCATACATGCTTTCTAAAGCCGATGGTGGATAATTCCTTCTTGATTCAGATTGATCATTTCACAAAGAATTATCATGAAGTAAAATCGATTCAATGCCGTGTGGCCAATGAAAAAATCCGTTTTGCGCGATTTAGACAATTTCCTTTCTGGCATCGTGTACGGGATTCCTTTGTTACTGAGGTGGATTAAGTGACTGCAGCGATACAAAAAAGCTGGGTAATTCCGGAGGATAGTGCTCAGCTGACGATAAAGGAATTTTTACAGAAAAAGCAGGGCTTTTCAAGAAGACTGCTGACTGCTATGAAACAAGAGGGCGGAAAATTTTTAATCAACGAAAAGAAGAGCTATATAACCGAAGCACTCAGGAAAAATGATACGTTAACCGTCATTTTTCCTGATGAAGTGTCAGGCGGTATTGAAGCAACAGAAATGAATTTGGCAATTATTTATGAGGATGAAGATCATTTAGTATTAAATAAACCGGCTGGTCAGGCTTGTCTTCCAGCAATGAATGACCGCCGTGATTCATTAGCAAACGGGATTCAGGCCTATTATAATGCATCAGATCATCCGGCAACGGTGCATATCGTAACAAGATTAGACAGAGATACGTCTGGTCTTGTTTTAGTTGCGAAAAACCGGTATGCGCATGCGCTGTTATCCGAAGCGCAGAAAAAGAATCAAATCCATCGTACGTACGAAGCGATTATTACTGGAGAAATGACTCCTTCAGCCGGAACGGTACATGCGCCAATCGCCCGCAAGAAAACATCTATTATAGAACGTGAAGTGAACTGGGAGGATGGAAAGGAAGCAACGACACATTACCAGACTGTATCCAAACTTTCTGGAGCCTCTCTTTTGCGAATTCAATTGGAAACAGGGAGAACGCATCAAATTCGTGTTCATTTCAGCCATTTGGGGCATCCTCTTCTGGGTGATGACCTGTATGGAGGAAGCACAGATGCCCTCGAGCGTCAAGCGCTGCATTGTACAGCAATTGAATGGGAGAATCCTTTTGAACATAAGAAAATGCAATTCCACTGTATGCTTTCCTCAGATATGGCTGCATGTAAAAAAAGCTTGTCTATGGATTATCCGGGAAATCTGTAAACCGCTCAGGCTGAAAGGATTGGTTGGATGGCACGGAAATGATTGTCTGCTCGGGAAATTGAAAAGCAGTCAGTTTATTTCCGAACACACAACCTGTATCTATATTGATTGTCCGGTTGATTTGACGCGGTTCTATAACAGGTGTATGCCCGTAAACAATCCATGGCTCTCCCCGGTAATGCTTTGCCCAGTCCCGCCGGATTGGTTTTCCCTGATGGTCTGTTTGGCCAGTGACATCTCCATAAAGGACAAATGATTTTGTGTGCCCGTCTTTCTGTCCAATTAAATGTTCCTTTATTCCTGCGTGAGCAACAACTAATTTCATGTCTTCAAAATGTAAATACAAAGGAGCTTTCTCATAAAGCGTCATAAACTTTTCCTGAATGTCCATTTGTTGAGATTCATTTAAGCTTTTCCATTCAGCAACCGTCGTTTCTAAACCATGCTTTTCCTGTACCCGGTTTCCTAAAAAAAAACGGTATAATTTATTGCAATGATTTCCCGGGACATAATAAGCTATTTTTTGTTCCATAACTAACTGATAGACCAGCCGTATAACAGCGATGGAATCTGGTCCGCGGTCTGTGATGTCTCCTATAAATACGATTTTGTTGCCGTGAGGATGAGAATAGATGCCATTATTCTGATGATATTTCAGCTTGTCCAGCAAGTCTAAAAGCTCGTCCAAGCATCCATGTATGTCGCCGATAATATCTAATTTCATCGTCAAACCTCCTTGTACATATAAGTTCATTTCATTAAAATATAGGCTCATCTTACAGTATAACTTAATTTTCTTTGAAGTATGTGATGGTGAATGAAATCTTTTTTACCGGTCCATTATGTATTGGATTTTTTCCATTTTTGAAGCGTATTTTTTTACCGTGCTTTTTTGAACACGCATGTAAATTGAAATAATAGATATAGTAATCTTCCTGTACACGTGAACTTCAAATTGGAAAAAGTTAATGTTTCCCTAACACAAAATAATATATTGAAGGAAATTTACTTGACAACAAGAAAAAACACATATAAAGTGAGTGCTGGGTAAAAAAGTTGCCTTCAGGAAAATAAATAGCATCGTAACCTTTTTAAGTGTATAGCCAGCAAAGAAAAAGCTGATTATCTATATAAATTGAAATTAATAGCTACCGCTACAACGGGTTTCATGGGGTGAGTAATCGCAACCCCAGAAAAACACTCCGCTTTCCGTGGGCCCCGAGCTCATCTCCTTTAAAGAAGACTTGCTGATTGGCAAGCCGTCAGGCGCAGACAGAAGCAAAGTCGCACTTATGCCCCGCGGGTAGAAAAAAAGAAGTTCGCTTTTTTTCTGCGGGGTCTTCCCTCCGCGCTTTCCCACGACGGACAGGACGTCCTAGTGTCGGTCGTTGGTCACAGGACGTGACCGTTCTTAGCCGACCAGGAGTCTCCGTGTTTTTCTTCCGGGACTGGGACTGCGGTTACTCGCCCCACCGAAAACCATTGCGATTACTCGCCCCATCAAAAACCGTCGCTAGTTACTGTTTTCAATCATTATTTCGTCATTTTTATAAGAAAAATAAAGTGTAATTTCTTACTTCAATTTATATAGTGAGATAAAGTTCTTGTTTGCTGCTATAAGACTTGCTATTTGTTTCGCATCTTGTAAAATAGGGAAGGATGTGTAAGAATAAGAAAATCAGTGAAAAGAAAGGGGGAATTGCTATGAAAAAGGATCAATATGATGTTCAATATAAAGAACAGTTTCAAGAACATATTGATAAAGTTCAAGAAGCATTGGAAATGGAAAACATGGAGGAGTTTCGGACAGAGTTTCTGGAAAACCATCCATATGATCAGGCTGTATTTTTCCAGCAGCAGGATGAAGAAAGAAGGTCACAGATATACACGTATTTATCTCCTGAAGAAATGTCAGAGATATTAATCAATATTGATTTGGATGATGTCGTTGAGTTTTTTGAGGAGATGGATCCGAGATATGCTGCGATGATTTTTGCTGAAATGCCTGTCGATGATGCAGTCGATATTTTGAATGAGCTGGATAAAGAAAAAGTGGTCAGTTATTTAACAATCATGGATAAGGAATCTGCTAACGATATTAAACAGCTGCTTCATTATGAAGAAAAAACCGCTGGTAGTATTATGACAACAGAATATGTCGTCCTCTTTGAAAATCAAACGGTTGCGGAGACGATGAATCAGTTAAAAAAAGAAGCTCCAGACGCTGAGACGATTTATTACTTGTTTGTTCTCGATGATGATAAACATTTAGTCGGTGTCTTATCAATAAGAGATTTAATTATTGCGGACCATGATACATTGATTAAAGAAGTCATGAGTACCAAAGTTGTCGCTGTATCCGTTGCAAAGGATCAGGAAGATGTTGCACAGATGTTCAGGGATTATGATTTTCTTGCACTTCCGGTAGTTGACTTTCAAGATCATCTTCTAGGTATTATCACAGTCGATGATATTTTAGACGTTATGGAAGAAGAGGCCAGTGAGGACTACTCCAAATTAGCCGCAATGTCCAACACGGATATTAAGGACGATACAGCAATTCGTTCAGCAAGAAAAAGACTTCCTTGGCTGGTTATCCTGTTATTTTTAGGTATGTTAACTGCTACATTGATTGCCAGCTTTGAAGAAACCCTGGAGCAAGTAGCGATTTTAGCTGCTTTTATCCCTTTAATTGGAGGGACAGCAGGTAATTCTGGGACACAGGCTCTTGCTGTATCTGTACGAGGAATGGCAACAGGAGAATTTGAGAATACTGGAAAATGGAAGCTTTTGGGCAGAGAAGCATTAACAGGACTCATCAATGGGGTCTTCTGTGGAATAATCCTTGCAGCAATTATTTTTATATGGCAGGGAAGTATTTATTTAGGCATACTTTTAGGATTATCTATTATGGGTTCCCTTCTTGTAGCAACATTAGCAGGGGCTCTTATCCCGATGCTGATGAATCGCTTGAATATTGACCCGGCAGTAGCATCAGGACCATTTATTACAACGATTAATGACCTTATTTCTACATTGATTTATTTTGGAATGGCCACTGCATTTATGAGTTATTTAATTTGATTATATGACTGAAAAAGGATTGTCTCACAAATTAGAGGCAATCCTTTTTCATATGTAGAGACATGGCGCTTTTGACACAAAACAAAATCTAGGTTCATACACTATACAAGATAAGCCGAGAAGGGGTGTAATGACCAATGACAGAAAAAAATAAAGCGCAAGCTCCTTTACTTTACATCAGCCAGCCTCAACTGAAAGCATCTCAAGCTCCGATGCAGGAAAATTATGTTGGCGACTATAGAAGACAGAAGAAACTCCATTCAAACGAAGTCCCGACTTTGAATAAAACACAGCCAAAAGATAAAAAAAGACCATCAGCCGAGAGCTCCCGGTCAGAAGAACAGCAATCGAGCAAGAAAAAGTTTATGGAAATGACGATTCCGGAAAAAATTAATTATTTAACCAATCGTTCTGAATTTGCTCCGTCGATAAGGTGTGAAATAATGACAGCTTCTAATAAAAAATACCGGGGCATTATTCGTGAAACAGAAAAAGATACTGTTTTTTTACAGTTAAATAACCGAAAAAACAGGGTGGAAATTGCAATTAAGGATATTGAAAGCATTCAGTTATTAGGGTTTTAAAAAACACCGTCCAGGAATATATTACCTGGATGGTGTCTTTTTGGTTCTTGCTGCTATTTTAGTGAAATGCTCTAATTGCTGGTAAGCAAGTAACATGGCAGAAACAATCTAAATCTACTGTGATACAAATACCTGTTGCTTCCAGGTCTTCGGTGTTTTGGTCAGTAGGATCCTTCATATGATCAAAACCGCAGCTTTCTCCATCACTGAGTAATAACTCAAGAATAGCACAATTGTTTTTATCTACTTTTTTCACCCTGAAAATAAAGCTTGATAAAATAGGATTCATCTTGTTGTGATGGTTTTTCGTGGTGCCAAACCCTTTAAAAGGTTTGCAATCCTTGCAGTATAGAATAACAGGTACGGTGTCTAAATCATTCGTTACTTCATTTGTACATAAAAGATCGTTGATTGATTGTTCACAGCTCGTATCACAGCAATTTTCTACAATGTCATTTTGAGCATCAACAATGTCTTTTAAAATATCTGCTACACAACTTCCGGTATCGTAATTTTTTCCACAACCCATGAGAAATTGCTCCTTTCACAATTTGAATTTTCTTTCCTTATAGGATATGTGTCTTCCTTGTGTTGGTGTGGGCGAGTGTGGTTATGATGAATGGCTATTGCAATAAAAATAAAATTCTGACTATACAAAAATTAAGAAACTGTATATAATATAGAAAAAAGCGGTTTCAAATTTTTGAGGAAGGGTATATAAAGGTGACTATACAAAGGAGGTGCGGGGGATGGGATATATTCTTCCGGTGCAGACTTCACAGTATGCTGATTATCATCAAAGAGTACAGCCGACCCAGAAAAAAGCGGACCAAGTAGAAAGTGCTTTTAAGGTTCAATTGGATAGAAAGCATCAGGAACTAAGCGCAACATATGAGCGCTATTACCGCAATCGGCCTGAACCTCAAAAACCAATCGACCTGCCGCTGGATTCTTCCCTCATCACGGGGAGAGGAAGGCATATCAATAAATATGTATAATAAAAGCATTCCTGTTTCCAACAGGAATGCTTCCTTATGATTAAGCAGAAGATCAGCCTCAATCATAATCTGTATATTTTTTATGATTACGATTAAAAAAGGGTACAATGTATAGAGGACTCCCTTTTATATACTCTGCATAAAAAATTTCTGAAACATCTTTATACCCCTGTTCATGGATAGACTCCTCCAGCCAGGATAATGGAAGATTTTTCTCCTCCATATTATCTTGAATGATTTCCCCGTCATTAATGAGCGTGATAGGCAAGGTAACATCCTGGGGAGATAATTTTAGATCCTTGCGTGTAGGCGTTTGATAATCCGTTTTTTTCAGAACAGAAACCGTTCCATTTGCTTCTAATACTGCAAATTCTACCTCACTGATAGAGAACACATCTTTTTCTCTTAAAAGGTGCTGCAGCTGATTAATATCCAGCTTGGTTTTTTTCATCATATCCCGGACAAGTTTGCCGCGATGGATTATAATGGTTGGACTTCCTTCAAGCAGATGTCTGGTCCGCTTATACTTTTGTGATACGATTTCGATAATATACATGAGAATAGCATATAGAGCTACGACGAATGCTATTTCCGGTATCCCGGCATTAGGATCAAATAAAGCATTCCCGACTAATTCTCCCAAGAGCAATGCGGAAATAAAATCAAATGGAGTAATCTGAGAAATCTGTGTTTTGCCTAATAATTTTGTGATTAAAAATAATGCGAAAAAACCAAAGATAACTTCTGTAAACATACTCATATAACTAGACATATCATACGCTCCTTTAATGTACACAGTATTTTATAGTGTGTACAAAAGCAGAGAAAAAATGTATTAAAAAAGACCCTTATCTGCCAGAGATAAGAGCCTCTATATTATAAAATTACAATTCTTTAACCATGGTGACATGAGGAATGCCTGCATCCATAAATTCTCCAGATGTCACTTCATAGCCAAGCTTTTGGTAAAAAAGCTGCGCATGTGTCTGTGCGTTTAATTTGGCTTTATGAAAATCCTGATTTGTAATTTCTTCCTCCATTTTTTGCATTAATTTCTTGCCGATAGCCTTCCCTCGCTGAGATTTGAGCACGCAGATACGCTCTAATTTGCCGTAACCGTCTTCTGTGAAGCGCAGACGGGCGGCCGCAACAGGGGTTTCTTTATCATAAGCGATAAAATGCGTAGCTGTATTATCAAATTCATCGATTTCTTCTTCCGGCGGCACGTTTTGTTCTTTAACAAATACGTTATTTCGAATGTGATAGACATCTTGTAATTCTTCCGGTGTCCGTGCGGTTTTTACGAGCATGCGTGTTTATTCCTTTCCTAATAAAAATGTTTCATATACCGTCCAAGAACCGTTATCTAATTCGTATAACAGCTGGAATCGGTCAATATAATCCTTGATTGCAAAACCTTCCATTTTTAATCTTCCTACAATATCTGAGAATTCATCATGCTCCAAATCCTGGGCAATTGTAATATGCGGTACAAAAGAATGTTTTTGGTTATTCTCAAGAATTCCTTGCTGCAGGTGTTCATTGAGCGTTTGTAACTGTTCGATTGGTTCAACTTTTAAATAAATGGTATTTGTTATCGGTTCAAAGGTACTTACCTTATTGATATGAATATAAAAAGGGTCTACGCTGCCCGCAATTTTATGGAGCTCCTGAACCACGTCATCAATCTGCTCCGGATCTGTTTCAAACGGGTACTTTAATGTAATATGCGGAGGGATTAACGCGTACCTTGGGTCGTAACGCTTTCTTAATGCATTTGCTTGATCCTGTACGTTTTTTGAAGGGAAAATAGCGATTCCATATTTCATTCATACAACCTCCTAGTATATAAATTATTATCAGCTATAAATAATCTGTATTTACATAAGTATAGCAAAAGAAATGGAAAATAGAAATTTTAATCAAATAAAGTTGTGAGCAGGCGGCGCATATCATTTTGCCAATACTTCCATGTATGGATACCATCCTCTAATTCATGATAGGTATATGCTGCTCCAGCATTTTCCAATGTCTGATTTAATTTGCGGTTCGGTTCTACAAAGTCAGCTGTATTCCCGTCGCTCATTTTTACTTCTGTTTCCTCTGTACCGATGGTGTGATAAATATCCAGTGTGGACAGGGGCTTTGCCTGCTCCACATGAGCTAACACCTTATCATCCACGTAAGGGGACTGTATTCCTGCTTTATCAAATAGGTCCGGATATTTCATTGCGGTCATCAATGCCAATGTTCCTGCCAGAGAATCGCCAATAATAGAACGTGATTTTTCCTGGTGATTTGCCGGAATCAGTTCATCTAAATATGGCACGACTTCCTGGATGAGAAAATCTGTGTATGCTTCATTCTGCTCGCCGGACGGGTGATATTTTTCTCTGCGGTCATATTTATCTTTGTAATGAATTCCCACAAAAATCACATTATGCATTTCTTTTTCATCATGAAGCTTGTCGCTTAATGTAGCGATTCGTCCCATCTGAAAGTAATCCTTTCCATCCTGCATGATGCAGATTTCATATTTATACGCTGTAGAGAAGACTTCAGGATGATAAATCTGTAATGTCATCGTTTCTCCTAAAAAGGAGCTGTTTATTTCTTTTTCAATCATTTTTCCTTTCCTGCGCAAGCTTCCCACCTCCATTTTTTATAATGAATAATATGTTTTTATCGTATAGAAATAGTTTATCATTGTGTAATGGTGCTGTCACTTGAACGTCCTTTTGCAGTTTATTCTATCGCAGTGTAACACCCTGATTCATTCAACTGATATTTAGTAAGAAAAGCAAAAATCGGCTGAATAAAGTCTCATTTTATTGATAAAGATGATAATATTTCCCTTTCCGTTTCATAAGCTCCTCGTGGCTGCCCTGCTCCATGATATTTCCATCTTCCAGCATGATAATTTTATCTGCCTCCCGAATCGTATTGAGTCTATGGGCGACAACAAAACTTGTGCAATCCTTCATCAGGCGTTTTAATGCTTCTTGAATGTGCAGCTCTGTTACGGTGTCAATATTACTGGTCGCCTCATCAAGGATTAAAATTTTCGGATTTGCTAATAATGCGCGGGCGATGGTCAACAGCTGTTTTTGTCCCTGACTAATGCCGCTTCCGTCCTGATCCAACACGGTGTCGTATCTATCCTGCAAAGACATGATAAAGTCATGAGCATTCGCATTCTTCGCAGCCTGTTCTACTTCTTTATCCGTCGCATCTAAGTTGCCGTAACGGATGTTTTCCCGAATCGTTCCGTGAAATAAGAATGTATCCTGTAAAACAAAAGCCATATGCTTTCGCAGGCTGGTCCGTTTTATTTTTTTAATATCGATACCATCCAATGTAATCTGTCCGCTATCATAATTATAAAAACGGGAAATCAGATTAATAATGGTAGTTTTCCCGGCGCCGGTGTGGCCTACAAATGCAATTGTTTCTCCGGGCATTGCTTCCAAGCTGATATCATTTAGAATGTCTGCTGATTCGTAACCGAAGCCGACATGGCCAAAAACAAGATGTCCCTTTGTATCTGGAAGCTCTATTGCCCCGTCCTCGTCAACTTCCTCTTGGGTTTCATCCATTACCTGAAATACTCTTTCTGCACCCGCGATAGCGGATAGCAGCAAGTTGAATTGGTTTGATAATTCATTTAAAGGTCTGGTGAATTGTCGGGCATATTCAGTAAAGATAACAATCGTTCCGACAGTAACCAGTGCTCCGTTTGACGTGATAACTAGCACACCGCCGACAAAGGCGATCATCGCAAAGCTTAAAAAATTCAAGGTATTCATGATTTTTGGGATGAACCCTGAGATGGTCAAAGCCCAAAAACCAGTATTCTGCAAGGATTTATTTCTTCGCTCAAACTGGTCTTTTACATAATCCTCCTGTGAATACGTCTTCCCAACATGCTGACCGGAAACGATTTCTTCTACATAGCCATTAACATCTCCCAAATCCCGCTGCTGTAATTTATAAAGAGGTCCGGTTCTTCTGGTAATCCAGCGCATCGCGAAAAACATGGCTGGAATAATCGACATCGTAACAACTGTCAGGATAGGACTCAGATAGAGCATAATACTGACTGTACCGATTAAAGTAAGCACACTGGCGAAAATTTGAATCACTGATTGGTTCAGGGTGTTATTGATATTATCGATATCATTGGTTAGCCGGCTCATCAACTCCCCATGCTGACGCTGGTCAAAGTAGGAGATAGGGAGGCGGTGAAATTGTTCAAATAAATTTTTTCTCAGCGTATATACGGTTTGTTGTGCAATATCTACCATCCAATAGTTTTGAAGAAAGAGCGATAAGGAATGGATCATGTAGACGATAACCAATCCTAAAAGCAGCAGACCAAGTCCGTTTAGCTGCCCGACTGCAATAAAATGGTCAATAGACATTCCGACTAGAAAGGGACCCAATAGAGCAAATAATGAACTGATAACGACCATGAAAATAACAAGAAATAATTTCCCTTTTTCCATTTTTAAATAGTTCCAGATCCGTTTTAAGACAGCTCCCATGTTTTCTGCTTTTTTTGAAGCACCTGTATCCACAGTTGATACATCAATTCGTTTATATTGAAAAGCAGCTTTTAAAGAATTATTTCGCATGGAGAACCTCCTTTTCCTGCTGTGATTCTGCGACAGCCCGGTATAATTCAGAGCGGTCGAGCAGCTCATTATGCGTACCGATATCCAGAATTTTTCCTTGGTCTAGCAGAAGTATCCGGTCGGACGTTTTAGCAGTAGCTATTTTTTGTGTGATTAGAAGAACTGTATACGGATAATAATTCAACGCTTGCAGAAAACGTGCTTCAGTAGCTAAATCAAGTGCACTTGTACTGTCATCGAGCATTAACATCTCCGGCTTGCGAATAAGGGCGCGGGCAATAGAGATGCGTTGTTTTTGTCCGCCAGAGAGATTTACTCCTTTCTGACCGACTCGGGTTTCATATTGATGTTCCAGCTGTTGAATCGTATCATGGATTTGTGCATCCTTCGCTGCTTGAATCACTTCATCCATTGTTGCGTCTTTTTTTCCAAAAGCGATATTATCAAAAATAGAGCCGGTAAATAAAAGCGGTGTCTGCGGAACGTAACCGATACCATCCCGTAAAGCCTTGAAGGAATAGTCCGTTAAAAGTATATCATCTACGTAAATATTTCCTTTAGAAGGCTCGTAAAGGCGGGGTATCAACTGGAATAAAGAAGTCTTCCCGGACCCTGTTGCTCCGATAATCGCCAGTCGTTCACCAGCATTTACGGAGAATGAAATATCTGATAGTGTTTCCTTAAATGCGTCCGGATAACGGAAAGAGACATTCTCAAATACGAGGCGGCCTTTCGACAAAGAAAAAACCGCCTGTTTTAACTCCTCTTGTTCTCCATCTTCCTCTGTGAGCACCTCGCTGATTCGCTCGGCAGACGCCTTTGTTCTGGAAAGTATCATGATAATAAAAGAAAACATAGAAATGGCCATCGCTACACGAAGCGCATAATTGATCATCGTAACAACTTCACCAATATTTGCCTGCCCGTTAACAGTTTGGATGCTTCCGAACCAGATAATAAAAATTAAACTTAAATTCATAACAAACAATAAAACGGGACCGGATGATTCCACAATTCGAAAGGATTTTCGGGTCGTCACAGCAAGTGTCCGGTTGGCGTCATCAAATCGGTTTTCTTCTGTGCTGCGGCGGGTAAAGGCTTTGATGAGTCTCATACCGGCAAGGTTTTCCTGCATGACACGATTGACATCGTCTACATTGCTCTGTACCTGTTTAAATAATTTGCTTGAAATTTTTAATATCCATAAAAGAAATAAAATGAGAAGCGGCACAGTGACTAAAAAAATCAATGCCAGCTGCGCATTGACTACAAAAGCCATGATAACACCGCCAAGGACAGTCAATGGTGCTTTTGCCATAATACGAAGCACCATGAAAACGGTATTCTGAATCTGGCGGATATCATTTGTAAACCGCGTAACCAGAGAAGATGTAGGGTATTTATTTAATTTTGCATAGGTGAAGCTCTGAATTTTGGAAAATAGTTCCTCCCGCAAATCATAAGCATAGGAAAAGCTGACATGAGAGGACAGAAAAGAATTTAGAACGCCTGCAAGAAAGGATAAAAGAGCCAGGCCAATCATAATCGAACCCCAAAATGCAATATTTTGGATATCCTGATTTACTACCCCTTGATTAATCATCAGTCCCAAGAAGAGGGGAAGCAACAGCTCTACTGTAAGCTCGATAAGCATTAATGAGAATGCAATTATTGAAGGAAATGTATAAGGTCTTAAATAGGAAAACACCTTTCGCAAATCAACCACCCGCCAACTAAAAGAGTAAAAGTATTCAGAAATTAAAATGGAAATAAATTGTTTACTATATTATAGAATGAATGGTGATAAATAAGCCAGTATTTGGTTCGGTTTACGAAGTGATGATGGGGGGGAGTTATAACCCTGTAAAATCTACAATAATAACTATATAAATTGAAATTAATAGCTACCGCTACAACGGGTTTCATGGGGTGAGTAATCGCAACCCCAGAAAAACACTCCGCTTTCCGTGGGCCCCGAGCTCATCTCCTTTAAAGAAGACTTGCTGATTGGCAAGCCGTCAGGCGCAGACAGAAGCAAAGTCGCACTTATGCCCCGCAGAAAAAAAGAAGTTCGCTTTTTTTCTGCGGGGTCTTCCCTCCGCGCTTTCCCACGACGGACAGGACGTCCTAGTGTCGGTCGTTGGTCACAGGACGTGACCGTTCTTAGCTGACCAGGAGTCTCTGTGTTTTTCTTCTGGGACTGGGACTGCGGTTACTCGCCCCACCGAAAACCATTGCGATTACTCGCCCCATCAAAAACCGTCGCTAGTTACTGTTTTCAATCATTATTTCGTCGTTTTTATAAGAAAAATAAAGTGTAATTTCTTACTTCAATTTATATAGATAGTATGTAAAAAGGAAAACGAGCATGAGTAAAAATAAAAATAGCAACTCCTAAATGGTTAGAAGTCGCTATTTATTAATGAATGATTCCGATTGGACTCGAACCAACGACTTCCACCCTGTCAAGGTGGCGCTCTCCCAGCTGAGCTACGGAATCGTATGTAAGTACAAATTATATTATACAGCCAAATGAAGCAGAAGACAAGCTAATAAATATTTATTTCGTTCTAATTGAATCGCATCGAAAAATGAGTTTTTGATGACTGCTTTATTTTAATAGACTATTCTCTATGCTTTTGTCCGCCTGTTAAAGTGGAATAAATGAGGGACAATACATCTTAGGAATAGATAAATTTAAAATCATAAGAATATTTAATAACTTTCCTTCAATTCTTCCTTCCTGTAAAATGAAATAGATTACATTATATTTAATTTGAAAGAGAGAGGAAATATAAAATGCTAGAAAAATTAAAAGCCTATCGATTTCCACTTATTCTTTTAGCTTCTATTATTATTGGAGCGATAATTGGATTGATTTTTGGAGATGATGCAACTGTGATCAAACCTTTTGGGGATTTATTTATTAATTTATTATTTATGATTGTTATCCCGCTTGTATTTTTCTCTATTTCGTCAGCGATTGCCGGCATGGATAGCATGAAGCGGCTTGGGAAAATCATGGGGTCGATGATTACCGTATTTGTCGTAACCGGGGTGATTGCTTCTGTAGTGATGCTTATTGCTACTGTTATATTCCAGCCGGGCTCAGGTGTCGATATCCCTTTAAGCACTCCTGAAAATATAGAAGAACAGAGTTTAGGGGATCAATTAGTCAATACATTTACAGTACCTGATTTTGTTGATTTATTTTCAAGAGATAATATGATGGCCCTTATTGTGATGTCCATCCTGGTCGGTGTTGCAACTGGATTGGCAGGAGAGAAGGGGAGACCGTTTGGAAGATTGCTAACGAGTGCTTCCGATGTGTTTATGAAGTTAATTAAACTCATTATGTATTATGCTCCGATTGGGCTCGGCGCGTACTTTGCATCCTTAGTAGGGGAATTTGGTACAGCGTTGATTGGTGATTATGCCAGGGCAGTGATTGTCTATTACCCTGTGGCTGTATTGTATTTTGCGATTGGTTTTACATTATATGCCTTCCTTGCTGGCGGAAAAAAAGGAGTCAGCCGCTTTTGGAAAAATATACTTGGACCGGCTGCAACCTCACTGGGGACTGGAAGCAGTGTTGCAACAATCCCGGTTAACCTGCAGGCGGCAGAACGGATTGGTGTTCCGAAAGATATTCGTGAGACCATTATGCCGCTTGGAGCCACCATTCATATGGATGGTTCCTGTTTATCTGCTATGTTAAAAATCGCCTTTATCTTTGGGGTATTTAATCAGGATTTCACTGGAATCGATACATTTTTAACTGCCATTGGTATTTGTTT
This sequence comes from Oceanobacillus sp. B139/18, assembly GCF_055524595.1. Taxonomy (NCBI): domain Bacteria; kingdom Bacillati; phylum Bacillota; class Bacilli; order Caryophanales; family Bacillaceae; genus Oceanobacillus; species Oceanobacillus sp. B139/18. The sequence goes on from NZ_JBVFXI010000001.1 coordinate 125,864, forward strand.
ATTATCTGGTATCGTGATGAGTGGAATTCCGGGAGGCGGCTTTACAGGGGAGTTAATGATTATCACATTGTATGGCTTTCCGATTGAGGCCCTGCCAATCATCACAGCTATCGGAGTGGTTGTTGACCCGCCGGCTACAATGGTGAATTCTACTGGTGATACGGTGTCGAGTATGGTTGTGGCAAGACATATCGAAGGGAAAGACTGGATGGAGAAAGCAGATGCCGCCAGGACTTAATTTATAAAATGCAAAGGTGCTGTGTCCCGGTAAGTTTGGGGCACAGCACCTTTTTTAAATTATTTAGTTTAGAAATATATTATTCGTGGAACACAAATAATATAAATAAATTGTTAGATTTCGTAGGAGGTATATTAACATGAGTGATGGTTTTAAAGATAAAATTAAAGGTGCAGGAGATAAAATAAAAGGTGAAGCAAAAGAAGCGTACGGCAAAGCAACAGATAACCCGAAAAAGCAAGCGGAAGGAAAAGCTGATAAAGCAAAGGGCGCCGCAAAAGATAAAAAAGGCGAAATAAAAGATGAGCTGAACAGTTCGAATGAAAATGATACAAAATAAAAGGCTGTTTTAACGGCAATAACATTTTGAAAATCGTTAGGTCGGCTTTTGCCTAAATATAAAAACCCCAGATACCTTGATAAGCAAGGAATCTGGGGTTTTTTGAACAGGCTTCACGCTATTAATGAGAGTAGAAATGAATGGAATATAACAGCCTTGATATAGCAAGGTTTGAATGGTCATTTTGTAAAGAGTAAGAAAGTATATAAAAAATGCTGAATATAGCCGCTCCAACGGAAAAAGCAACAGGTAGACCTGAGCAGGAAGCGGTTTTCTTACCGTGAGGCTGAACGTTGCCCGCGGAAAGCGACTTCCCGTAGCGGACATCCGGACATCGCTTCGGCGAGGACACCTGTGATTTAAAGACCAAGCGGTGTTCTTGGTTTTTCTAAAACCCGCCGAAAAAGCAGGCGAAACTGCATTCATGGTTACTCCAAACTGATTAACCTGAACCAGATTGTGGTTCTTAAGATTAATAAAATAATTTTCATTTTATAAAAATAGCCCTTCACAGAGCGTGAGAGGCCTTATCAATTAAATTTACTGTTTTTCCATGTTATTAAACTCTGAAGTGTCGCGAATTGACCAACTAATTATTCCTGGTCCAGCCACAGGCTCAGAATAGATGATTTTCTTTCTGGAAATATTTTTAAAATATTCATTAGCTTCTTTTTGAGAATTAGCGACTACTGTATGTTGCGCCCCGTTCGTATAAATATCAAATGCTTCCATTTTAAAATCCCTCCAAGTTATTAAACGTATTATTCTTTCTCATGTTTAAAAACCAGTATTGCCAATCTATCTATATATTAAACAATCAATAAGGACTTTTTAAATAAAAAAGCCCTCATATTGAAAGGTTAAGCTTCCTGCTCACGCATTTTTTCTAACTAAAAAGCCACCGAAAACACAGTTCTTCAACCTATTGCAAAATGTATATAAAAAAAGCCTTGAAACATTGATTTAACAACATTTCCAAGGCTTTTCTTGTATTTAAATTCAGTTCAACCCGATTAACGAGAGTAGAATTCAACAATAAGCTGTTCGTTAATCTCAGCTGGAAGTTCAGAACGCTCAGGGAAACGAGCATACGTACCTTCTTTTTTCTCCGCATCAAAAGTAGTATATTCTGGTACGAAGTTGTTCACTTCAATCGCTTCTGTAACGATATCTAGTTTTTGAGATTTTTCACGAAGAGCAATTGCTTGACCTGGTTTTACAGAGTAAGATGGGATATCTACGCGAACGCCATCTACTGTAACGTGACCATGGTTAACCAATTGGCGAGCTTGTTTACGTGTGCGAGCAAGACCTAAACGGTAAACAAGGTTATCAAGACGAGATTCAAGAAGAATCATGAAGTTTTCACCATGGATACCTTTCATGTTACCAGCTTTATTGAACAGGTTACGGAATTGACGTTCGTTCAATCCGTACATGAAGCGTAGTTTTTGCTTCTCTTGCATTTGCAAGCCGTATTCAGATAGTTTTCTGCGTGAGTTCGGTCCATGTTGACCAGGAGCGTAAGGGCGTTTATCTAATTCCTTACCAGTTCCAGTTAATGAAATGCCAAGACGACGTGATTTCTTCCATACTGATCCAGTATAACGTGACATAGGACATTTCCTCCTTTATGTTTTATTTGCATAAAATAAAACGCGCGTGATCGTTCCGTTGTTCATTATGTTTTCATGTACCATCGCTCCAGCAGCAGAGAGTTACACGATACACCTTTATAAGCTGAAACTTACAAAGGAACAAAATGAGTGCAAGCGTCGACTCACTTAGGCCACTTTATTATTTTACACAAATTATAGTATATAATTTACATATACGCTTGTCAACATAAAATTAACATAGAGTTAAATAAATCAGGCTAAATTAGAGTGAAATTAACAAAATGTTAAGTTAGAATATTTTTTTCTCTAAGAGCAAAAATGATTTATTATGCATTCGAATCCGTTATAATGAATATATCTACAGTTACCATTTATAGTGAAAAAGGACGTTTATAAATGTTTCTCAAGCTGTGCAACAAATTTTTCTAAATTATCTTGATCGATTGCATCGAATCTGTCATAAATCGGACTGTCGATATCCAAAACACCGATAATTTCCTTATTGCGGGAAATAGGAATAACAATTTCGGACTTTGAAGCTCCGTCACAGGCGATATGACCAGGAAATTGATGGACATCTGCTATACGCTGTGTTTTATTTTTAGAAACCGCAGTACCGCAAACTCCTTTTCCAAAAGGGATACGAATGCAGGCAGGAAGTCCTTGAAAGGGGCCGAGCACTAATTCTTCGTTTTCGGTTAAGTAGAATCCAACCCAGTTAACTTCATCTAAAAATTGGTTGAGCAGAGAGGAAGCATTTGCTAATAGCGCGGTTTGATTTGATTCTCCTGTGGATAGTGCGTCCAGTTGTTTAATAAGAAGCTCATAGTCTTTTGTTTTTTCTCCAGAATAATCAAGTTGTTGAAACATGATGTATTACCTCCTAAAAGTTTATAGTAAAAGCGTGACAAATAATGACATATTGAAATTTATTGTCGATAATCGATTAAAGGATTTATCCCTTTCTTTGTCGTATGAATAGAGTAAGGAGTTGAAAAGAATGAAAAATAATATAACGAAGCAAAAAGTAGTTGATGCTGCTTCCTCCCTATTCTTTCAAAAAGGATTCCATGGCACTTCTGTGCGCGATATTGCAGAGCGGGCCTCTGTGAATGTTTCCTTGATCAGCTATTATTTTAAAGGGAAGCAGGGCCTTTTAGAATATGCTGTAACAAACTATTATGAAGCATATTTAGAAAAAATAGAAGAATCACTGGAAAAAACAGAAGCTGATGCTGCAATCTATCGATTAAATGAATTAATTTTTACAATTATACATTATAAGCAAATGCATCATCAATTAACATGTTTTATTCAGCGCGAATTATCTCTTGATTCCGTGTTTGTCAGAGAAATGACCGTCACCTATCTGGCGAAAGAAAACTATTATTTAAAAGCGCTGTTTCAGGAAACAATTGGTAAAAGCGTCGGACAGGAAGAGAAGCACTATTTATTTATGCAGCTGAAGGGGATGCTGATTACCCCTTATATTTTGCATTCAGATTGGAAGGACCAAATTGTAGGGGAATTTGCTCATGAACAATTTGTTAAAAAGTATACAAAAAGTATACAAAAATGGATACAGTTTAATACGGACGTGAGGATAGGAGGGGAGATTCAATAATAAAAAATATGTCTTTTTCTCCGTATTACAATAAAAAGTTGTTGAATCGATAAGAAAAATGTATTTTCTTTAGCCAAAAGGGCGGAATACATGATATTATAAAGGATATATTATTGTGATTTTTATAATTGTTGATATATTTATATAGAGGTTTATTGGTTGGGAGGCAAAGTATGGCTGTCGTAGTAGGGATTATTTTAGCGATTATTGTATGTTTAACCGTTGCTTTAATTGTAAGAAAACGAGTTTACGATCATGTGGACCATATAGAAAAATGGAAATTAGATATCACGGATAGAGATGTAGCAAAACAGATTGGGCAGATTAAAGCATTGAATCTTTCTGGAGAGACCTTAGAGAAATTTGAAGCCTGGAAAGAAGAATGGGAAAAAATCGTAACAAAATCCTTGCCTGACGTAGAAAAATATCTTGTGAATGCAGAGGAAGCAGCTGACCGTTTTCTTGTGCCGAAAGCAAACAAGATTTTAAAAGAGGCGGAAAGTCATCTGGGGAAAACAGAAGAAGAAATAAAAGAAATTATTGCAGAGTTAGAGGAATTACTTCGTGCAGAGGCAAATGGACGTGAAAGCGCGGAGGAATTAAAGCCTAGAATCAAAGGATTAAGAAGCATGCTTTCCCAATCCAGATACCAGTATGGCAAGGCTGAAAAGGAATTTGATAAAGAAATTGATGCATTGGAACTGATGCTGGAGCAGTACGATGAATTTGTGAATGATGGTGATTATTTAAAAGCAGATGAAAGCATTCAAGAGCTAAAGGAAAGTACTCAAACGGTAGAGAATAAATTAGAATTATTCCCTGATTTGCTCAAACAAGTAAAGCAGGATATGCCGTCACAATTAACAAATCTTTCCGCCGGTATGAAAGAGATGAAGGAAAATGGATACCGGATTAAACACTTAGGTTTTGAAAAAGAAATTATTACATATCAGGAACAATTGAGAAATCTGGAATCTCAGCTGGAAACAGCAGATATAACAGAAGTTGAAGAGCAGCTTCAGCAAATGGAGACCCGTATTTCAGAAATGTACGAAGCGCTGGAAGGGGAAGCAATTGCTAAAAATTATATAGAGAAGAAAGCTCCGGAGTATGAAGATTCAGTAAAACAAATAAGTGCTACGTATGAAGCAGCAACACTGGAAATTGAAGAAATCCAAAAAGCTTACCACGTAGAAGACGATGATATGGAACGTTTCCAAACCATGGGTAAAGCGATCAAGGCTTTGAAAAATCATGTAGAAACAATAGAGCAGAGTATAGATGATGACAAACAATCTCATTCTGAATTGAAAAAAGGAATTGAAGAAGGCTTTAAGAAGATTGAAGAGCTGGAAGAGGAACATGAATCGTTTAAAAAGTCTATCGCAAATTTACGGAAAGATGAACTGGAAGCAAGAGACAAGCTGGAAGAAATGCACGGCCAGCTTGCAGAGTTGAATCGAAAGCTGAAAAAGAGTAATATACCAGGAGTGCCAAGTTATATTTGGACGCGTTTTGAAACAGCATTGCAAAAAAACAATAAAGTAATGGAAGCATTAGAAACCTACCCTCTGGATATGAGCAGCGTACAGCACGCATTGACGGAAGCAAAAAGCTCGATTGATCAAGCTTATGAACAGGTGGATATGATGTTGGATCAGGCTTACTTGACGGAGCAGGTGATTCAATATGCAAACCGCTACAGAAGCCAAAATTCAGAGCTGGATCATAAGCTGAAGGAAGCTGAAAGGCTATTCCGTAATTTTGAATATGAGCTTTCTTTAGAGCATGCCGCCAATGCAGTAGAAGAGGTAGAACCCGGTGCTTTAAAGAAAATAGAAACGTATCAAGAGGAAAGAAACAATTAAAATAACTTTTAACAAATGGTAAGTTCCTTAGATTTTTCCGCTACGATAACATAAGAAATATAAGATGAAGGCTGTCGCTAAGAATGAAATACTTATTGCTTAGGTCAGCCTTACATTTTTGTTTATGCAAAAAGATTTAATGTAAGAAGGTGCAAATATGATATATTTTGATAATAGTGCGACGACGAAGCCGCATTCAGAAGTCGTAGATAGTTTTACAAAAGTGTCCGCTAACTACTTTGCCAACCCCTCATCCATACATCCTTTAGGGGGACAAGTTGAAAAGCTGCTGGAGGCAGCCAGACAGCAGGCAGCGGATTTAATTGATGTGCCGAGAGAAACGATCATCTTTACCTCTGGAGGGACAGAAGGAAATAATACTGCCATCAAAGGAGTTGCCCTGGAGCATCAATCACGCGGCAAACATATTATTACCACTGGAGCAGAGCATCCATCGATTCATGATACTTGCGGGAGTCTGGAAAAACTGGGCTTTGAAATTACCTATTTACCTGTGACAGAAAATGGAACTGTTTCTGCAGCAGATGTAGAAAAAGCCATTAGAAAAGATACCATCCTTGTTACTATGATGCAGGTGAATAATGAAATTGGTTCGATTCAACCGGTTGAAGAAATTGGGACTGTTTTGAAAAAATATCCGAAAGTATTATTTCATGTGGATGCCGTACAAGGTTTAGGGAAGGTTCCTTTGAAACTTACGGGTTCTGGCATTGATATATGTACCTTTTCCGGTCATAAAATTCATGGTCTAAAAGGAACCGGACTTCTGTATGTCAATCATACAGCGAAATTATATCCGCTTTTGCATGGCGGAAGTCAAGAATCGGGTATTCGTTCAGGAACAGAGAATGTAGCAGGCGCTGTTTCCTTTGTAAAAGCATTGCGGTTAATCAAAGAAAAGGAAAGCAGTCAAAAGGATAATGTTTTAAAAAGGCTGCATGATAAGCTTATAAATGAACTTCATCAGATGGAGGATGTAGAAATTAACAGTCCGGAAGATGGTGCGAATCATATTGTTCATTTTTCCGTTCCTGGAATCAAGCCGGAGGTTATTATCCACAGTTTAAGCCAGAAAGAAATATATATTTCAACAAAATCTGCTTGTTCCTCCAGGGATTTAACAGAAAGCCATGTGCTCGTTGCCTGCGGAAAACCAAATGAAGTTGCTTCTTCCGGCTTACGGGTAAGCTTTTCTTATGAGAATACGGAAGCAGAAGCGGCAATTTTTGTAGAGGAATTAAAAAAAGCAATTCAACAATTTAAAGAGGTATTGAGGTAGATAATATGCAATATGATCATATATTAATTCGTTATGGAGAGTTAGCATTAAAAGGAAAAAATGCCAAGCAGTTTATATTAAAGCTTCATGATAATATACACCAGAAGGTAAAAGAGTTTGATGGTGTGAAAGTAATGCGGACACAAGGGAGAATGTTTGTCCTGCTAAATGGCAATCCGCCGGAGCCAATCATTGAAAAACTACAAAACGTTTTTGGCATTCATAGCTTAAGTCTGGCAATTCGTGTAGAGAACGATGTGGAAGAGATGAAAGAAGCGGCTCTCTATGCATTAAAGCGGGAGCCGAATGCGAAAACATTTAAAATGAGCGTTCGCCGAACAAAAAAAGATTTCCCAAAGCATTCGGGAGAAATGAATCATATCCTGGGCAGTCATTTATTAACGAATACGGAGGATATTACCGTAGATGTACATGACCCTGATTTGGAAATTAAAGTAGAGATACGTAAGGAAGCAACCTATATTACGAGCGGAACCATCAAGTGCCGGGGCGGATTGCCAGTCGGAACTTCAGGAAAATCGCTGCTGCTGCTTTCAGGAGGAATTGACAGCCCGGTGGCCGGATTGTTAGCAATGAAAAGAGGCGTACATTTAGAAGCAATTCATTTTCATTCTCCGCCATTCACCAGTGAACGCGCGAAGCAGAAGGTGCTGGATTTAGCGAAGCAGTTGACGACATATGGGAAATCAATCAATGTGCATATTGTTCCATTTACCAAATTACAGCAGGAAATTTTTAGAGAGATGCCGAATGATTATGCGATGACTATTATGCGCCGTGTGATGTTTCGTGTCAGTGAGGAGCTTTGCAAGCGCGAAGGAATCTTATCCTTGACTACAGGAGAGAATCTTGGGCAGGTGGCAAGTCAAACTATGGACAGCATGCACACCATTAATGAAGTGACCAATTACCCTATTATCCGCCCATTGATTGCGATGGATAAAGATGAGGTTATTCGAATTGCGCAGGATATCGGCACATATGAAACATCGATATTACCGTATGAAGATTGCTGTACAATCTTTGTGCCGAAATCTCCAAAAACAAAGCCGAAGCGGGATAAAGTGAATTTCTATGAATCGAAATACGATTTTACTCCGTCCATTGAAGAAGCGATAGAGGGAATAGAAACCATAAAAGTAACCGAGAAGACCTTGTTTAATGAGGATTTTACAGACCTTTTCTAAGTAATATAAAAAGGACATGCACAAGAAAAAATTACCATAAAAACAAATGCATGTTTCTCCCCTGCTTGGTGCAATCTATAGTTACCAAGGAGGTGAACAACATGGCAAACAATAACTCAAATCAATTAGTTGTTCCAGGAGTGCAACAAGCACTTGATCAAATGAAATACGAAATTGCTCAGGAATTTGGTGTTCAACTTGGTCCTGACTCAACTTCTCGTGCTAACGGATCTGTTGGTGGAGAAATTACGAAAAGATTAGTAACAATGGCTGAGCAACAATTTGGTGGAACTAAATAAATAACATGATTGGCTGGCTGCCTCCGCTGATGCGGGGGCAGCCTTTATATTTGGATCTGATAAAAAACCTGCCGCAGCTTATTAGTGCAGTGCGCGGCAGGTTTTGAATTATTTTATTAAGGAGAATTTCCCCTGGAACTGCAGCTGAGTGAAGTTACGTTTTATAAAAAAGTACGTTGTATACGATTCCAGAAAGTGTTGTTTGACATTCTGACGGTTTTTATAACGGTGTTGTCCATTTCGATGTCTACATGACGAATGCGCTGTACAGGCCATGCTTCATTATCGAGACTGATAATTGGATAATCATTGCCGTCTTGAATGACTTCCAGCTGCAGTCTTCTATTCTGATTTAATATAAAAGAGGATCCTAATGTACGATAATTATTATTATTTAAAGAGGCGACTTCAGAAACTTGAAAGCTTGACAGTAACGGGTCGATAACTGCCCCGTGAGCTGATTTGGAGTAGCCTGTACTACCTGTAGGAGTAGATACTACCATGCCGTCACCCCGGAATGTTTCAAAATGTTCATCGTCTATTTTAACATCGATAACAATCGTTTTAATAATACTGGAGCGCAGGGATACTTCATTTAAGCAATAAAAAGCTTTTTCTCCATTCACACTCACTTTAATTGTTGGAAAACGGCGGACTTCTATTTTATTATTTGTGACCGCATCAATCATTTCTTCAAATCTGGTTATACTAAAATCACAGTATAATCCAATTTGATCCCCATCCGCGATACCTGTATAGATGCAATCCTGGCGGAAACCGGTGCGGCGAACTGCCTGCAAAAAGGTGCCATCTCCGCCAATACTGACAATAATAGACGCATCTTTAGATTTGTTCACGACATTCAAACCATTTTGTTCCGCCAGCGATTTCAGGTGATTTGTTTTTTCGCCTTCCTGTCGAGGGTGGTAATAAAAGAAAATGTTATTTCGATTCTGCATATAATAACCTCCAAACAAAATATAGTGGCACTGTACGCTTCTGTCAGTCTGCTCTATCCATGATATAGAGCCGTCATGTTGTCAGACAGGAACGGATGAGCTGCTTTTTATTTCAAAAGGAAGTGCAAGAGCACCATCCTCCTTTAGAAATAAGCATTTTCTATCTTTATCATAACATTTTCTAACTGGTATTTCTCTTTAGGATATGAACAGATAGTGAATGGTATAGGAAAGGGAACCAATTGAAAATACACATTCAGGAGCGCTGATTATGGATAGTTTATACATTATTTTAATTCTTATCGCAGGAATAGTTTTTTTCATCGCTTTTTTCCTGCAAAGTAAATGGATTATTAAAATTAAATATCAATTTCCGGAAATGCGTGATGCACAGATTTCTGTCTATCTTTATAAATGGTGTGTGATCAGGCAGAAGAATTTACGTATATCAAACCAGGCAGAGATGGAAAAAGGATTTATCCATTTTTATAAGCTGTTGCGGGAGAAAAAGCTTCATGTTTTAAAAGAAATACGATTACAAGCTTTATTAAAGGAATTGCAGGTGCTTGAATTTAAATGGCAGACCAAAGGAGGAACAGGGAATGCCTTTACTACTTCTATCACCAGCGGGACAATTTGGGCTGTAAAAGGGTGGCTGGTCGGTTACCTTTCACAGCACCTTCAGCTTTGCGGGAAACCGCAAATTAATGTTCAGCCGGATTTTCAAAGTGCCCGTCTTGAGACTGCTTTTTCGTGTATGATTTCCTTCCGCTTAGGAAAAACTATTCTAGGAATCATGCGTGTATTGAAAATAAAGGAGGTAAGAAAATGACAGAACATCCAATAGAAGGTTTGATGTCTAGCGCAATGAAAAATATACAAAAGATGGTTGAGGTAAATACAATTGTAGGAGAGCCTTTAAAAGCACCCGATGGGACTGTGATTATTCCTGTTTCCAAGGTTGGTTTTGGTTTTGCGGCGGGCGGAAGCGAATTTATGCCGTCAGAATTAAAGGCAGATGATGTGGAAGAGCACGAAATTCCATTTGGCGGCGGAAGCGGGGGAGGAGTATCGATTACACCGGTTGCTTTTCTCGTATTAAAAGAAGGAAAGATGGATTTGGTTCATATGGATCAGCATACACATCTGTATGAAAAATTAATTGATTTACTGCCAGAGCTGCTGCAGCGATCAAATATGCTGAAAAAAGAAAAGAGTGGCGAAAAGAAAGTAGAGCAGCATCATCATAAAAAAGATGAAAAAGAACGGGTAAAAACTTCAGAGAAGGAGCCTGAAAAGGAAAAGGGAGAATTAGAATCGATTCTTACCCGTTTTGAAATATAGATTGTCTACAATAGCTATAATTGGACAGTTTGTATAACAAGCCCCATAATAGGAATTGAATGATAATAGTAAAGATGGGGAGGAGAAATATCATGCCAAAACAAACTACATTTAAACAAGAACCCGTTACATTATTAGGAGAAGAACAAAAAGCAGGGAACAATGCTCCTGACTTTACGGTACTTGCAAATGATTTATCTGAGAAAACATTAGCTGATTACGAAGGAAAGGTGAAACTAATCAGTGTTGTGCCTTCTTTAGATACTGGTGTATGTTCCGAGCAGACTCGTCGTTTTAATGAGGAAGCAGCCAGCCTGGATAATGTATCGGTACTTACAATCAGCATGGATTTGCCATTTGCTCAAAAACGCTGGTGCGGTGCAAATGGGATTGAAAACGTAGAAACATTATCTGATCATCGCTCCGCAGATTTCGGCGAGAAGTATGGTGTGCTTATTGAAGAGCTTCGTTTATTAGCCCGTTCCATTTTCGTTGTGGACGAAAATAACAAAATTACTTATGTGGAATACGTTTCAGAAGTATCAGACCATCCGGATTATGATGCGGTATTGGAACATTTAAAATCAAAATAATAAAAAAAGCATGGTTTCCGCTTGGGACCATGCTTTTTTTATTGGTTATTCTACGGATTCAAATAATGGAATCATCTTTTGTGTTGCTACATCCAATAATCCTAAATCAGTAATTCGTACTTCAGGGATGACAGTTAAGGTTAAAGAAGATAATGCCATCGAAGGAGAGCGTCTGCCAACCTTTACTCCCATGGAATCTGCTGTTTGATTAAAGGAATCAATTTTTGGTGCAAGCTCTTCCACAGGTTCCGCTGCCATTAATCCGGCAATCGGCAAGTTAACTTGTGCTTTGACTTCTTGATTAGATACAAGGCAAAGTCCGCCGCCAGAAGCTTCTAATTGCTTGGCAGCTAGAAGCATATCCTTTGTATTTTTTCCAACAACGACAAGGTTATGGCTGTCATGCGCAATCGTAGTAGCATAAGCTCCTTCTTTTAATCCAGCATTTTTCAATATACCTACAAATGGTTTTCTACCTTGCCCATGTCTTCCAGTTACTGAAACATATAGGCAATCCTCTGGGAGAGATGAAATAACCCCATTTACAGCTTCCAGTTCCACCGTTCTTTTCTGTGTAGTACCGATTGGAAGCATCTCCATCGTATTGATTCTTACTTTTCCGTTCTGTACGGGTGAAGTAATTTGAAAATCTTCTTCTGTTAATACAGGGATGGAAACTGTATTTTTTGTTAGTGGCGGTACTTCACTGGATAGGGTTTCTGTTAAATGCTTCTCCTCCACCAATTGTTTTCCTTCGACAAATACATCGTTGATATCCATCTCATCAAGGGAGTTGACAAGGGAGAAGCTGGCGATATAGCCGGAGGCAATCGCTCCCTGATCTCTCAATCCGAAACGGACCGCACCATTTAAACTTGCATAGCGAATTGCTAATGGTGCGGGAATTCCTTCTTCAATACAGCGGCGGACGACCCGGCTCATTTGTCCGTTTTTCAGCATATCACTAGGTTCCACATCATCTGTACACATGGCAATATTGGAAGCGTAAGGAAGAACCTTCCATGCTTCTGCAGCAATGTCAGCAAATTGGCTGACACTGGATTCCCGGATATAGATCAGCATGCCAGCCCTTAATTTCTCAATAATTTCATCTGATTTACGGCTTTCATGATCTGTATTTACTCCAGCAGCAAGGTAGGCGTGCAAATCTTTTCCTGATACTCTTGGCAGATGGCCTTCGTTCAGCTTATTTTTTTGCAGACCAGCTTCCACAATGCCTGCCATTCGATCATCTTGGTTAATGACACCGACATAATCCATGACTTCAGCAACACCGACTGCTTCCGGCAAGTCTAATAGTTCATTAATATCTTCCGGACCAAATGCTGCCCCAGCTGTCTCCACACCTGGGATCGCTGGTACGCAAGAAGGAATGGTAAGTAAGAATTGTACGGGCAGATTTCTGCTGGCGGCTGCCATGTATTCCACACCTTCTTTTCCAAGGACATTTCCGATTTCATGCGGGTCGATAACTGCTGTTGTGGTGCCATGACGTAAAACTTCGCGGGCAAACATGTCTGGTGTAACCATTGTGCTTTCGATATGCACATGACAGTCAATCAATCCTGGAATGGCATATTTTCCTTTTGCATCGATTTCTTTTTCACCCTCGATAGGAAAGGAAGGTTTGCCATTTTCATACGCAGCAATTGCACTAAAACGATTTTCTTTTATGCCGATATCGGCAGGATATACTTCTGCAGTAAATACGTTAACCAGCTGTGCATTCCGGATAACTAAATCCATTTTGATATCTCCGCGTGCTGCAGCTACGATTTGGTTGCGACTATATTTCATCATTTTTTTCCTCCTTGTGTTGCTTTATTCTGCTAAGGTTATAAAATAAATAATCAATGGGATAACAAGAACAAACAGTCCCGGATGAACTTCTTTTATCCGGCCAGACAAGCTTTTTACAACAACATACATAATAATACCGGCAGAAATTCCGTTTCCGAAATTAAAAGTGAAAATGGTGATTACGATGGTAATAAATGCCGGCAATGATTCCGTAACTTCTGTGAAATCAATGTTTTTAACAGAAGAAAGCATGGTTAACCCAACTAAAATCAAGGCTGGAGCTGTTGCTTCTGTAGGAATAATCATAATAATCGGCGTAACGAATAAGGTTGCTAAAAATAAAATTCCTGTAGAAACAGCAGTTAATCCAGTACGGCCGCCTGCTTCGACGCCAGCTGCAGATTCCACATAGGTTGTCATGACAGGGACAGAGAAGAAGGAGCCCAAGGTGGTACCGCCTGCATCCACTAAGAAAGGCTTATCAATATTCGGCAGGTTTCCATTCTTGTCCAGCATGTTCCCTTTTCCAGCAACACCCAGCATGGTGCCGAGGCTGGAGAAGAAGTCCGGTACGAAAAAGGCCAGCATAAATGGGAAATATGCCATTTTTAATGCATCCATGATATCTAATTGAAATAATACTGGTCCCGGACTTTCAGGTAATGAAAATATGGATTCAGGAAGCTGAGTTACTCCCATTGGAATACCAATAATGGTTACAAGCGCAATTCCGATTAATAAATGTCCGCGCACATTTCGTGCTAAAAGAACACTCATAATGAGAAATCCAATTAAAGCGAGTATAGCACTGGGGGAGCTGACATCGCCTAATTGCAGAGAATTTGCACCCTCATCAGCAACCACCAGCCCCGCATTTCGAAAACCGATGAGTGCAATAAATAAACCGACACCTGCACCAATAGACAATTTGATTGCCGGCGGAATAAGGCGAACTATCAATTTTCTTAAACCGAAGATGGTAAATAATACGAATAGGATACCTGAGATAAATACCATACCCATCGCGGTTTGCCAAGGAATTCCTTCAGCGAGAACCAAAGTGACTGCTAAAAAAGCAACAGAGCCCAGGCCGGGAGCAAGGGCAAACGGACGGTTACTGTATAACCCCATTAGTATAGTGACTATTCCTGTCATCAGGATGACGGAAACAGTAATAGGCCCTACAGGCATCCCCGCTTCCTCCAGCATTCCAGGAACAATGATAAGAACGTATAGCATGGTCATAAACACAGTTAATCCTGCTGTCAATTCTGTTCGTGTATCTGTTTTGTTTTCCGTTAAATGAAAGAATTGATTAAGTTTGTTAGAAAACTTCATAAGATGACGATCTCCTTCTAAATGAATTGTTGGATGTGTCTCGTAAAATAAACAAAGTTCGGAAAAAACAGGATATCCCTGTATTTCCGAACTTTGTAAGTTAAAGTTATGTGTAACAGAATTGTACCAATTCAAAACCCAAATAAATGCTATAGTTAACATAGACTTTAACTACGTAGTCCGGTTCTTTGACGGGAACCAGGTAGAAACGCTCAGACCATATTACTGAGAATATACGAGTTAAATACACTTAAGTTACTATAGCAGACAGTGGTTGAAATATCAACATAAAAAATGAACGTTTTGAGGAAAAATAGATTTATTGTTCGTGTTTTCTGGGTAAACTGCTAACATATAAGAATATGTAAGAGAAATTCCTTTTACATCTGTCTCAAGTATTGTTAAAATAGAAAGTTGTCAGCTTGGATAGGAGGACATGCCATGGAGCAATCAAATGTTGAGAAATTATTTAAATCTATAGATGAAGTTACTGAAATCATACAAAATGCAAAAAATGAAACCTATCTGGAAAGTTTGATTATCGCTTTAAATATCATCTTAGATGATGGAGCTCAAGATGAGTTAGACGATGTTACAAAGCACAAGGTTGCAAAACCGGTTCAAACAGTTAATGAAGAAGAATTTGATGCAGAAACGTATCGAAAAGCGTTAAGCCTGTCTATTTTAAAAGGGATGAAAGGGGCTTCGCAACAGCAGCATTTAATGACGCCTGATACAGTCGGCTTTTTAATCAGCTACCTGACAAATAAGCTGATTGATAAAAAAGGGCAAATAAGTCTTTTTGACCCGGCTGGCGGGACAGCTAATCTGCTTACCATCGTCTTGAATCAATTGGAAAATCCTTTTAAAGCATATGCTTCTGAAGTCGATCCCGCGTTGATAGAGCTGGCTGTGTTAAATGCCAATTTGCAGAAAAAAGAAATCAGCTTTTATCATCAAGACAGTTTACGGCCTTTCCTGATAGAGCCTGTAGATATGGTTGTCACAGATCTTCCAGTAGGGTATTATCCAGATGATGTGACAGCGGAAGAATATCAATTAAAGGCTGATAAAGGAAATTCTTACGCACATCATTTATTTATAGAGCAGAGTTTGAAATATTTAAAAGAGGGCGGCTTTTTTATCGGTGTTATCCCGGAATTTTTATTTGACAGTGATCAATCGGACAAGCTGCATGCGTTTTTCCAGGAAACTGCACATATTGTCGGAGTCATCCGCTTGCCGGAAACATCTTTCAAGTCAAAAAATCAGGCGAAAAGTGTATTAATCCTGCAGAAAAAAGGGTATGGTACAAAAGAACCGAAGCAGCCGTTACTTGTACAATTGCCTTCATTTAAGAATGCGCAAGCAATGGCAGATATTATCAAACAAATCAATGAATGGTTTACATCCTATCCAAATAGGATTAAATGAAAATATAGGAGTGGAATGAAAATGAGTAATGTATTAGCAATTAATGCGGGGAGTTCATCTTTAAAATTTCAATTGATAAAAATGCCTGAAGAGGAAGTAGCGGCAATCGGCCTGGTAGAAAGAATCGGATTACCAGAATCTGTTTTTAAAATGGAAGCAAATGGAGAAGAAGAAAAAACAGTTACAGATATTCCAGATCATAGTGTAGCAGTAAAAATGTTATTAGATGCTTTAATTTCTCAAGGAATTATTCAATCATTTGATGAGATTGATGCGGTAGGACACCGTGTTGTTCATGGAGGAGAATATTTCTCTGATTCGGTTTTATTAGATGATGAAGCAATTCAAAAAATTGAGGAAGTATCTGAACTGGCTCCTTTGCATAACCCTGCTAACTTGACTGGAATCAATGCTTTTAAAGAAATTCTTCCAGATGTTCCAATGGTGGCAGTATTTGATACAGCGTTCCATCAGTCTATGCCGGCATCTTCTTATTTATATAGCTTGCCAAGAAACTATTATGAAGACTATGGAATTCGTAAATATGGATTCCACGGAACTTCTCATAAATATGTTTCTGAGCGTGCGGCGGAGCTTTTAGGAAGACCGTTGGAAAGTCTTCGTTTAATTTCTTGCCATATTGGTAATGGCGCCAGTGTTACAGCAATTAAAGATGGGAAATCAATGGATACTTCAATGGGCTTTACACCGCTAGCCGGAGTAACCATGGGGACAAGATCTGGAAATATTGACCCTGCCTTGATTCCTTATATTATGCAGCGTACTGGGAAAACAGTTGACGAGGTATTGCATGTATTAAATAAAGAAAGTGGAATGCTGGCATTATCTGGGTTCTCTAGTGATTTACGTGATATTCAGGATGAAGCAGATACGAATGAACGAGCTGAGCTTGCATTAAATGTGTTTGCTGGGCGTATTCATAAGTATATTGGATCGTATGCTGCTAAAATGAATGGCGTGGATGCAATTATATTCACTGCAGGTGTAGGGGAAAATAGCATTGCTATACGTGAAAAAATTCTTACCGGTTTAGAATTCATGGGCATTTATTGGGATCCAAAACTAAATGATGTTCGCGGGAAAGAACAATTCATCAACTACCCGCATTCTCCAGTAAAAGTAATGGTCATTCCGACAAATGAAGAAGTAATGATTGCCCGGGATACCGTTCGTTTAAGTCAATAACATATACAGCCCAAAAAGCCTTTTTACTCATGAAGCTTATCGAGTAAAAAGGCTTTTTCAATACATTTTTAATAGGAAAATAAAAAGATTCTTAAAAAGTTCTAGCGCGTAACAAGCACGTCGCAGCTGGCATATCTCGTAATGCTTTCAGATACACTTCCAATTAAGAAGCGCTCTACAGCATTCATCCCGGTTGCCCCGCACATGATTAAATCAGCTTCAAAATTAGCCGCTATTTCTTTAGCAATTTTGACTTTAGGAGACCCATATTCAATGCAGCGGACAATATCTGTTAATCCGGCAGCTTCAGCCTGTTTGACGTAATCATCCAATAATTCTTTCGCATACGTCTCTGCTCTTTCGGATAAAGAACGGTCATACGCTTCAGCTGTTGAGAAATTACGAGAGTCCACGACATGAGCAAGAATCAATCGAGCATTATTTCGTTTAGCAACAGCGAGCGACTTAGTAAAAGCCTTTTCAGCTGCTTTCGATCCATCTACTGCGACAACAATATTTTTATATTCCATCATGATTCATCTCCCCTTTCTACTATTATTATATACCTGATTTGTAAGCGTTACAAACGAATAAATGTAAATTACATAACATTTCGAAAAAAAGTCAAAAAAGCAAATGAAATGATTCTAAAATTCGAAAAATGCTTGACAGTCGAGCTTGAAATAATTTCAGAATGAATAAAAAACCCCGGTCTTTTGCAAACCGGGGTTTTGGTAATTGAAAAAACTAAGAAATAATTTGTAATGTTTTTGGATATTTTGTCAGTTCTAAAGGCATGTAATTCGTTGTGAATAACATATCTTCAATTCTTACGCCGCCAATATTTGGAACATAAATCCCCGGCTCAATTGTAAAGCACATTCCCGGTTCAATAGGAAGCGTGTTGTCGCTATGCATGGAAGGATATTCGTGTGTTTCAATTCCCAATCCATGTCCAAGCCGGTGTGTGAAATAGTCACCGTATCCTTGCTCTGTAATATAATTTCTTGCGATTTTATCTAATTCGCCAACTGCAGTGCCGGTTCTGCTTGCATCTATCGCTCTTTCTTGTGCTTCCAACACCGTGTCATATATCTGTTTCTGTTCATCTGAGATATTACCAAAGGCAACAGTCCTTGTAATATCAGAGCAATAACCTTGATAAATAACTCCTAAATCGAAGAGAACGAAACTATTTTTCTCTAACTGCGTTTTATCAGGATTTCCGTGAGGGGAGGCTGTTTTTGAACCGAATAAAGCCATGGTCTGAAAGGACATCTCGCGTATACCCTGTTTTTTTAAGGTGTGCTCAATGGTCGCAACTACCTCTAGTTCGGAGACACCTTCTTTTAAGGCTTCCACACCAGTTTTAACACCTAAATCTGCTAATTCAGCGGCTGTCCGTAATAAATCATGCTCTTTTTTGGTTTTAATTAAACGCAGATTTTGGATAACTGGCGTGGCATCTATATAGGCCGCATCCGGGAAGATTTCTTGAAGCTGGTTATAACGGTAAAGCGTCAGATGGTCTTTTTCCACTGCCATGACAGCTGGTTCTTTTTCTTGTTTCTTTAAGAACGCCTGTAAGGAATGCCAAGGATTTTCATGGTCATAATAGCTTACAATCAAATGCTCCCATCCGGCATTTCTTGCATCATCTTCTTCCATTTTAGGTAATAGAAATATCGGGTCGATTCCGTCCATAACAAGGATTCCGATAACTCTTTCATGCGGATCAGTATAGTATCCGCTTAAATAATATACATTTGCTTTGGAGCTGATAAAACAACTGTCCGCTTGCTGTTTTTTTAGCTCGGCAAATAAATGGTTAATTCTGTCTGACATTATTTTTTGCCTCCTAGTTGATTAGTATTACTGCTGTTTGACATGAATAAATAGTATGCTCTAAAAAAATTATAGCAGATAGAAAGAAAAAATCCGATAAAAATGAAACTTTTTGCGAAATCAATCGTATTTCATACTGTACACGGACCGTACATTACTATTACTTATTCCAAGAGGAGGATTTGTATGTTTCAATTTTTTAATCGAATGAAAACAATTGTCAGTTCAGAACTGAATGCAATGATTGATAAGGCGGAAGACCCGGTCAAGATGTTAGATCAGTACTTGCGGGATATGGGCAAGGATATTGAAGAGGTTGAAGCGGCAGTCGCAAAGCAAATGGCCAATGAAAAAATGCTGAAGCGCAAAACAAATGATGCCAAAGCGATGGTAGAGAAGCGCCAGGAGCAAGCTGAAAAAGCAGTAGAAGCAGATAATGAAGAATTAGCCAGAAAAGCTTTAAATGATAAAAGACATCAGGAAAAATCCTATGCGTCTTTACAAGCTTCTTGGGAGCGTGCGGATGAGGATGTCAGAATCCTGAAAGAAAAACTGTCTGAAATGAAAAAAGAATATCAGGAAATGAAATTAAAAAAGGATTCCTTAAAAGCACGTGCAGAATCTGCGAAAACAAGAACGAAAATGAACCGTACCATGTCTTCCATTGGCTGCGACCAATCCCGTCAAGGGTTTGAGAGAATGGAAGAAAAAGTACTTCAGTACGAAGCGGAAGCAGAAACCTCCGAAGATTTAAATGAAAACGCAAGAACGCTGGATGATGAATTCAAAGAGCTTGAAAATAATAATGGGGTAGATGATGAATTAGCTGCATTAAAAAAGAAATTTAATAAATAAATGCTGAAAAAAGATGCATAGAAATATCCGATAGCGGGAACACACACTACGAAATCAAAATAATAATCCAAATCGTCAAAGGAGAGATTTTCAGTGAAAGTATCTTTTCATGGACATTCTGTAGTAAAAGTAGATACAGGAAAGCATCGCATCATTATTGACCCGTTTATCAATGGAAATGAAGCATGTGATTTAGATCCGAGTACGGAAAAGGCTGACGTTATTTTGCTGACACATGCTCATAATGATCATGTCGGAGATACAGTGGAAATAGCTAAAAATAACGATGCCTTGGTTGTAGCGCCGAAAGAACTTGCCGATTATATAGCATCAAAAGGTGTGGAGGCACATCCAATGCATATCGGCGGTTCCCGTGAATTTGAATTTGGGAAAGTGCAGCTTACGCAAGCTTTTCACGGCTCATCCTATGAAGAAGAGGATGGAACAGTCATTTATGGAGGAATGCCTGCAGGAATACTTCTTACAGTAAATGGAAAGACAATGTATCACTTAGGAGATACGGCATTGTTTACAGATTTAAAAATGTACGGTGAATTAAATGATATTGATATTGCCTTTATTCCAATCGGTGATAATTTTACGATGGGGCCAAGTGATGCACTGCTTGCAGCTGAATGGGTAAATGCCAAGACAGTTGTTCCTGTGCATTATAATACCTTTCCGCCGATTGTTCAGGATCCGGAAGATTGGGCATCTAAAGTGAAGGCTGGTAATGCCCGCGCAATGAAAGTTGGAGAAACAATCGATTTAACTTCTTAACGTGCGTGTTCAAAAAGTATATATTTTGCTAGAAAACCACAGAGATAGATTATATTCTGTGGTTTTCTGCTGCATAGAAATCATCCTCGCTCATACAATTATAAAAAAGGAGGATGCCAGCCTTGAAAACAAATATTATTCTAAGGTTATTATTAGTTTGCTTTTTTATCTATATTGCATGGCCGATGGTTCCGCAGTCTTCCAGCTCTTTAGAATTCCTCTTTTGGGGGTGCTGGTTATTATTTGCCTTTGTATTTATCGGCGCAAATCTTGCAACACTATTAAAAATGTCCCGGCCCCCGGTTATGGAACAGGAGGGGATAAATAAGAAGAAACTGCGCAGCCATTGAGTTTCTCCTGTATCAATTGTATAATAAGACTAATATGTTTTATATAGTACAGTTGAAAGAGGGTGATGGCAGATGGCGACCAAGCATGAACAGATTTTACAGCATATTTTATCATTGCCAGTTGGAAGCAAGATATCTGTCCGTCAAATTGCGAAAGATTTAAATGTGAGTGATGGGACTGCTTACCGGGCGATTAAGGAAGCAGAAAATCAAGGAATCGTGAGTACGATTGAACGTGTAGGAACGATTCGGATCGAGAAGAAAAAGAAAGATAATTTTGAAGAGCTGACGTTTGCTGAGATTGTTAATATCATTGATGGACAAGTACTTGGAGGCAGAGACGGGCTTCATAAAACACTCAGTAAATTTGTGATTGGCGCCATGCAGTTAAATGCCATGATGCGCTATACGCAAGCTGATTCGCTGCTGATTGTCGGAAACCGTTTTGAAGCGCATAAGCTTGCTTTAGAAGCGGGAGCAGCTGTCCTGATTACAGGAGGCTTCGATACGGATGATTCTATAAAACAGCTTGCCAATGAAAAAAAATTGCCTATTATTTCGACAAGCTATGATACGTTTACAGTTGCGGCTATGATTAACCGCGCGATTTATGATCAATTGATTAAAAAGGAAATTATTTTTGTAGGAGATATTTCAACACCGTTTGAGTCCTCTTATTATTTAGCGGCGAAACAGCAGGTGAAGGATTGGTATATTAATAATGAAGTTTCCTCGCACACACGATTTCCGGTTGTGGACGACCGTATGAAAGTAGTAGGAATGGTTTCTTCGAGAGATATCGTCGGGAAAGACCAAACTACATTTATTGATCGTATCATGAGCCGGAAGCCGTTAGTTGTTCAGGAAAAAACATCTTTAGCCTCGGTTGCACATATGATGGTCTGGGAAGGTATCGAGCTCGTTCCTGTGGTGGATAGTTCGCATGTATTAAAAGGCGTTGTTTCCAGACAGGACGTATTAAAAGCCATGCAGCAGATCCAGAGACAGCCGCAGGTCGGAGAAACAATTGAAGATATTGTTGCTAACAATATGTCGCAGAATCCGAGTGAGGAAGGGTTGTTTGAAGCGCATGTTATTCCGCAAATGACAAACCATTTAGGAACATTATCACATGGTGTATTTACAGCTCTCATCACAGAAGCAAGTGAAAAAATGATGAAAATAGAGAAGAAAGCAGAAATTTCGATTGAGAATATTACGGTTTATTTCAGCAAGCCGGTACCAATCGACAGTATTTTACTTCTTAAGCCAACACTTTTAGATGTCGGCCGTTTATATGCAAAGATAGATGTAGAAGTAATGCATGGACAAACTACTGTCGGACGGTCATTGATTATGGCGCAGCTGATCAATCGGTAACAGCGTAATTGATTTTTCTTTTGAAGACGAAAAAAACAACTGGAATACGATAATTCCAGTTGTTTTAAGCTGAAATGAAGCAATTTATTCAAAATGTAACGATCTGATTTGAAAGCTGTGCTTCTATTTTACCTAGTTTGGATGCAATCTTCTCCACTCTTTTTGATAGTGCCGTGCTTCTTTGAATCCACGAATCAATTGCATTAATCCTAATGCAAAGATAACAAGGCCGATAAACAAGCTGAGCTGTGTCAGATAAAGGGAGTATTGATTAATGGAAAAAGCGATTAAAAATGCTCCCAGGCTGGATCTCGCCCGGCCATTAAAGTATTTTTGTGTTAACGTATTTTTCTCTTTGAGGATTGCTACTTTATAATAGATATAAAAGACAGCTGAAATTATAATTATTATTGGAAAGATAACCATTTTAAATGCTCCGCTCCTAATTACATATTGTTTAATGCTACGTTTATTGTACCGTTTTTTTATCAATTAATCTAGGAAAAATCATAACTATATCATCAACAAAAAGGGAGATTGTCATGGAAATTACAAAAATTATTGAAGCGATTGAAGCAAGCGAGAGAATCATTATACATCGGCATGTCCGCCCTGATCCGGATGCAATTGGATCTCAGATGGGGTTAAAAGCATTGATTAGACATTCCTTTCCGGAGAAAGAAGTCTACGCTGCAGGAGAAGATATCCCGTCCCTGACTTTTTTAGCGCAGATGGATGATGTATCAGACGAGCTTTATCAGGGAAGCTTAGTCATTGTCTGTGATACAGCAAACCAGCCGCGGATTGATGATGATCGTTATAATAAAGGAAAACAGCTGATAAAAATCGATCATCATCCGGTCACAGATTCTTATGGAGATATCGAATGGGTGTCTACCGATGCCAGTTCTACTTCTGAGATGATTGTTGGTCTTGCATTGGAAGCGCGTCCCCGGGGCTGGAATTTAAATAATGAAGCAGCCCGTCTCTTATATGCAGGAATCGTTGGGGACACAGGAAGATTTAAATTTCCAAGTACAACTGTGAAAACATTTCAATATGCCGGTGAATTAGTTCGTTATGATTTTGACCGGACAGCTATATATGATGGGTTATACGAGGCGGAGGAAAAAGTATTGCGGTTAAGCGGCCACATTTTACAGCATTTTAAGATGTCTGAGAATGGGCTGTGTGTCATTAAATTAACTGCTGAATTATTGAAAGCATTTGATGTTACTGTGGAGGAATCAAACCAGCTTGTCCAGACGGTAGCAGATGTCAAAGGGATTAAAGCATGGGTATTTTTTATTGAAGAGCCTGACCAAATTCGGGTGCGTATCCGTTCGAAAGGAATTGTAATTAATCAAATTGCTAAGAAATATAATGGCGGAGGACATCCGTTGGCCTCTGGTGCAACCGTATATAACTGGGAGGAAGCAAATCATTTAGCAGCTGATTTAGAAAAAGTGTGCAGGGACGAAGTTTAAAACAGATGTAATTGCTGAAATTGGAGAGATATGAAACAAAGCTAAGGCTGTTATGCGAGAGGCAAGATAAAATAATTTGTCTGCGTTATAACAGCCTTATTGATTTAAAGTGGATAATGAAACGAATCATACTATCATCTTACGGATTCAGGCAGGATCACAACTCTTAATTCTGAACCAAATGCAATTTGTCGGACACGGAATTGGTAGCTCATGCCATCAAGAGTGAAGGCTTTATTTTCGATTGTTGCGATTAATAGCTTATCTGAACGTGATACAAGCTCTACTTCCTCTCCGATGACGTGGTTGATTTCTTCGCGAATCAAAGCCCGCAGCTGATCCTGCATTAATAAATCGATACGCATCGATTCCGGGTCTTCTATCTCAATGTCGATTCTTGAGATGGTGAGCGGCTGTTTGGTCTGCTCGCTTAAATCTTCTTTATCCTTCAGCAGGGTCTGATTTGTTTGCTCCAGCTCGGTTACCTCATTCGACAGCTCCATATTCTCTTTTAACATTTCTTCATACATGGTTCCGTACATATAGGTGAAGACCATATAGGAAATAATGCTGCCGAAAAAGAAACCGACAAAAATGAGCTGCCAGCTTGTTTTTTTATGATAATGCGGGATGTGCATCAGGGAGCATCTCCTTGTGAAAACCATTGAATAATAATCAGGCCAACCTTTACTCCGCCCATTGCAGATAGAATCAACAGGATCTGTTTTACTAAATCCATTGGAGTTCCGTCGAATAACCCTCTTTCAAAGTTGGCGATTGCGTCAAAGGTGCCTCCGATTGCAGCGACAATCCCCCATATTCTTAAGCGTTCTGCGATTCGATTCATAGAGGTCAGGGCAGCATCTCCGGTGGCGAAATCACCTATGCTTCCTATAATCGATCCTCCGATGATGACTCCTAACGCAATAAAAAAACAATGAATAAATGCTGCAAAAAATCTTTCCTCCATACTGTGACACTCCTCGCATGATAGCTTGTCTGCTAATTGGCAATCCTTATAATTGGAGGTTGCTATATTCTAGCTTATGAATGAAACAGACAAGTTATGAAAACTAAAACGATAGGCACATATGTACTATCTTGTTATAATAGATATAGAAATGCGTGTTCAAGAAGCAGGAAGACATTCGATTTCTCATTTTAAGGAGTTTTTTGAACATCCTCTAGAAAGAAGGCAGGGTAGAATGACGTACACACATATATCGGTGAAAAGCGGCTATAGTTTAATGGAGAGCACCATTTCTATACCAAAGCTTGTTCAAAAAGCAAAATATTTACAGTATCAAAGCCTCTGTTTAACAGATGAGGCTGTTCTTTATGGTGCTGTTTCATTCTATAAAGCTTGTATGGATCAGGGGATTAAGCCGATTATTGGCATGCGGATTTCTGTTCAGATGGATGATAATGAACAGGAGATTCCATGTATCGTTCTCGCTAAAAATAAAACAGGCTACCAGCAGCTTCTACAGTTAAGCACCTATCTGCAAACAAATCAGCTTGATAAGCTTCCGGTTGAACAGCTTGGGGAATATACAGACGGTGTCATCGGTGTACTCTCTGGAAAGGCATTCCTGAGGGCTGGCAATGATTCCTCCGAAACAGAAAGCCAACTACTCTTTCAACAGCTTAAAAAGGCAGAAGCTTATTTTGAAGAAGGTGACTTTTATGTCGGCATCGATTCAGCTTCACATCAGCTGCAAATATGGAAAAAGGCGGACTTCGCTTATGTGGCGATGCAGAATGTAGTGTATTTAGACGAACAGGATGTATTGGCTTATGATTGCCTGCAATCGATGCGGTTCGGGGAGAAATGGGCTCCAAAACGAAAGGAACAGCTGCCTGAAGGTCATCATTTTACTTCTCCGGAGGAAATGAAGCAATTATTTCATACTTGGCCGGAGCTGCTGGATAAGACTGAAGAAATCGCAGGAAAATGTACTGCCTATTTACATTTTGATGAGCAGCATCTGCCTTCCTTCCCCACGCCGGATCAGGTAACCGCAGATACCTATTTGCGGGAGCGCTGTGAAGAGGGTTTGCAGGAGCGGTACCCGGTCGTTACAGAAGCTCATCGAAAACGGATGGAATATGAGCTGAATACGATTATCAATATGAACTACAGCGATTATTTTTTAATTGTTGCCGATTTTATTCAATTTGCGAAAGATAAACATATCATGGTCGGACCGGGAAGAGGATCATCAGCTGGTTCCATTGTTGCTTATATTTTAGGAATCACAGAAGTTGATCCATTAAAATATAATCTTCTGTTCGAACGTTTTTTAAATCCGGAACGGCTGACCATGCCGGATATTGATGTAGACTTTTCTGATATCCGCCGTGATGAAGTAATTGATTATGTAAGAGATAAATATGGCAGGGAGCATGTTGCACAGATTATTACTTTTGGCACCTTTGCGACACGCTCGATTCTCCGAGAACTGATGAAAACAATGGATGTCCATGATCAGGATGTTGCTTATATTTTGCGGGAAATGAAGCGGGCATCATCCAAAAGTATTCAACGGCTGCTGCAGGATTCAACGGAATTAGCATCCTATGTAAAGGCCTCTGAAAAATTAAAGGTTTTATTTACCATCGCGATTAAATTAGAAGGCTTGCCAAGAAACGTGTCTACTCATGCTGCGGGCGTTGTGATTAGTGAGCAGCCTTTAATGAGAGATGTTCCGTTGACAAGCGGCACAGGGGAAACGTACTTGACACAATATGCAATGAACGAATTGGAAGCCGCAGGTCTGTTGAAAATGGACTTCCTGGGGCTCCGAAATCTTTCGTTAATAGAAAGAGTCATGAAAGGTGTGGCATATACCCAAAACAAAGGAGAAATATTGACCCATATTCCAGAACAGGATGAAAAAACGTTTGCCATGCTGCGACAAGGGGAAACCAGCGGTGTTTTTCAGTTAGAATCAACAGGAATGCAGCGTGTTCTAAAAGAGCTGCAGCCATCCTCGTTTGAAGATATTGTAGCGGTTAATGCGCTTTATCGTCCAGGTCCGATGGATTTTATCCCTGTGTATATCCGGCGTAAATTTAAGCAAGAAGCTGTAACCTATCCGCATCCAGATTTAGAACCGATTTTAAAATCAACCTATGGTGTTCTGATTTATCAGGAGCAGATCATGCAGATTGCGCACCGTATTGCCGGTTTCAGTCTTGGTGAGGCGGATATTTTAAGAAGAGCGGTAAGTAAGAAGAAAGACAATATGATGCAGCAGCAGGAGGCAGCCTTTATCAAAGGGTGCTTAAAGAATGGCTACTCTCAGGCTGTGGCTGCGGAAATTTTCAGCTGGATTGTCCGCTTTTCCAACTATGGATTTCCAAGAAGCCATGCTGTCGCCTATAGTAAAATATCCTATCAGCTCAGTTATCTGAAAGCACATTATCCAGAAGTATTTTTTTCATGCCTGCTAACGGATGCTAAAAATCAGCCCGAAAAGCTGTCTATGTACCAGGAGTCGTTAAAAGAGCTTGCAATTAAGATACTCCCGCCACATATTAATAGAAGCTATCAGCAATTTACAGTGGAGAAAAACATGATACGTACCGGGTTAGCTGCTATTAAGTCTATCAGTTATCAAGCGTTGGTTCATATTTTAGAAATCCGAAAAGAGGCTTCTTTCACCAGCTTTTTTGATTTTTGTATGCGAATCGATATAAAAAAAGTAAATCGGGCCGCTATTAAAAACCTGATTTTAGCTGGTGCATTTGATACGTTTCATCCCAATAGGGCAAGCTTGATTGAAACGATTAATCCAGCGCTGGAACAAAAGGAATTGTTTCAGGGGATGTATGAAGATGCCTCCTTATTTCAGGATGCGTTGGAATATACAGAAGCGGAAGACTACTCCAAAATACAAAAGCTCACTTTTGAGAAAGAATTGATGGGTATCTATATCTCAAATCACCCATTTGAAAGTTACCGGAATGTATTAAGAGCGAATGGAATACTTTCTTTTAAACAGGCAGAGGAGTTCATCGGGAAGAGAAAAGAAATCTATACCGTCGGAGTAGTAGAAGAGATAAAGATTATACGCACAAAAAACAGAGAAAGAATGGCATTTTTAACAGTGTCGGACGAAGATAAAAAGATGGATGCTGTTCTTTTTCCGGATTTATTTCGGCAAATTTCGAATCAGCTGGAAGAGGAACAGCTGGTTTGGATGCGTGTTACGGTCGAAGAGAGAAACCAGAAGCGTCAGTTTATTTTAAAGGAAATAGCAGCACTGGATTTGTCTGAAGTGGATATACCAGAAACGAATAAATTATTTATACGAATGACAAACCAAGATAAAAGCAGTGTTTTGAAATATTTGCAGCAAATAGCTGAACAGCATCCGGGGAAGACGCCGGTAATCGTATATGATCCTGTAAACAGAGAAACCTACCAGCTTGCAAACAGCTATTCTCTTCAAGTGACAGAGAAAGAAATGAGACAGCTGAAAAATTATTTTGGAAATGATAATGTGGTTGAGCGCTGATTTTATACGCTATTAGAAAACACCCGAAATATATTTTGAAAATAGAGGAGAAGCCGAATTTTTTACCAGAAACCGGCTTCTTCTTTATTATATATTTTGAAGAGGGGAAGGCAGCAATTTTTCATGTATTTCGAGTGATAATGGCACAATATAAAAAACTGAAATTTTACGACAGCAGCTACTTTACACAAGCATACCATCTGTTATAATAAAGGGGATAAAAATGGCTTGGCCTAATATGTAAGCGCAATAATTATACATATTACTTACTGTATTC
Source organism: Oceanobacillus sp. B139/18 (assembly GCF_055524595.1). NCBI lineage: Bacteria > Bacillati > Bacillota > Bacilli > Caryophanales > Bacillaceae > Oceanobacillus > Oceanobacillus sp. B139/18. The sequence continues at coordinate 154,552 of NZ_JBVFXI010000001.1, forward strand.
AAAGGAGCGGAATTCAATGGCAAACCTACGAGACGAAGCATTACATTTACACGAACAAAAGCAAGGGAAGCTGGAAGTGAAGACAAAGGTGCCGGTGAGGAATAAAGAAGATCTAAGCTTAGCTTATTCTCCTGGTGTAGCAGAGCCTTGTAAAGAAATCTATGAACGAAAAGAAACCGTCTATGATTATACGATGAAAGGAAATATGGTTGCGGTAGTAAGCGACGGTTCTGCCGTTTTAGGACTTGGTAACATTGGTGCAGAAGCTTCTTTACCTGTGATGGAAGGAAAAGCGGTATTATTCAAAGGATTTGCAGGCGTGGATGCTTTTCCAATCTGCTTGGATACACAAGATGTCGATAAAATTGTAGAGACTGTTAAATTGATGGAGCCGACCTTTGGCGGGGTGAATTTGGAAGATATTGCAGCACCTAACTGCTTTATTATAGAAGATCGGTTAAAAAGCGAAACCAATATTCCCATTTTTCATGATGACCAGCATGGCACGGCAATTGTCACAGTGGCAGGCCTGATGAATGCTTTAAAACTGGTAAATAAAGATTTCTCTAATATCAAAGTCGTAGCAAATGGAGCCGGCGCAGCTGGAATCGCAATTATCCGCCTCTTAAAGAGCCTGGGAGTTCATGACATGATTATGTGTGATTCTCGCGGTGCAATTTATGAAGGACGTCCTAAAGGGATGAACAACGTAAAAGAAATGGTCGCAAAATATACCAATGCGCAGAAGATAGAAGGAAGTCTGGAAGATGTATTAGAAGGTGCAGATGTATTTATCGGTGTTTCAGTAGGTGGCGCTTTAACAAAAGAAATGGTTGAAAAAATGAATGATGATGCAATTATTTTTGCAATGGCGAACCCGGATCCAGAAATCCTGCCTGAGGATGCAAAAGCAGCTGGAGCAAAAGTAATCGGCACCGGCCGCTCCGACTTTGCGAACCAAGTCAATAATGTGCTTGCTTTTCCAGGGATATTCCGGGGAGCTTTGGATGTCAGAGCAACGCGTATTAATGAAGAAATGAAGATAGCTGCTGCAGAGGGGATTGCTTCTTTAATAGAAGACAGAGAGTTGAATGAAGACTATGTAATTCCTTCTCCTTTTGACGGACGAGTTGCACCGCTTGTAGCTAAGCACGTAGCGGAAGCAGCAATGAAATCCGGAGTTGCCCGCATTCACGTAGATCCGGAAGAAGTGGCAGAGAAGACAAGACGTCTGACAAAGGAAATCAATAAATAATTTGACATTGTAATTATCCCCTGAGACATTTTAATTTTTATTCAAAGTGTTTTAGGGGTATTTTATGTAAAAAAATAAAAACTTAAAATGAGATATTAGTTATCCTGTCTAATTTAAAATATTTTTTAATCTGTTTGTTGAATCATTTGGAAGAAGGCTTGATATAAGGTTATCAGGAAGCTTTTATATCCGTTTATTTGATATATAATGATACATTTATAATGACAATCTGATTGCGCGACTTGCAAACAGGTGGTAATCTATTTGTTGGGTTTCTATTTGATTTCTGTAGAAGAACAAGTAAGTACGTGTTCAAAAGTTGCCAAAGGTTTATAATGGGACGAGTGTTTACAAATGTTTTCAATGAGGTGACCGCACAAAAAAAGCGAACTTTTTCACCTGCGTTTATGGGGTTGCGATTACTTGCCCCGCTATAACTCGTCCGCAGCGGTCGCATTAACCTGAAAAATATACCAGCTTTATTTTTTATCATCCATTTTAAAACGCACTACTATAACTTGGGAAAATAGTTTACAATGGTAAGATAGGAAAAACGTTCTTACCTGAAAGCTCTATTTGAATGCTGGTTAATAGATGCAATTTATTTATTATATATTTTATACACAGTTAACCTGGCAGCAGAAAAAGGGGGGATAAACTTGCCACTTAAAGATTTTTTCGGCAAGCGTAAGAAGTATGCATCAATCCCGAGCGAGAAAGCAAAAGTAGATGTTCCAGAGGGGTTAATGCAGAAGTGTGATAATTGTAAGCAAATCTATTATCGAAAAGAGATAGTTAAGTCTTTATATGTTTGTCCAAACTGCGGATATCACCATCCGATGACAGCATGGACAAGAATTGAGAGTTTATTTGACGAAGGAACATTTACAGAATGGGATGCGGACCTGACCTCTGCTAACCCGCTTGATTTTCCTGATTATGAGACGAAGATCAAGAAGGACCGTCAAAAAACAGGTCTGAACGAAGGAATTGTTACTGGTACAGGTGCGATTGAAGGAAATCAGGTTGCATTTGCTGTCATGGATTCCAATTTTCGTATGGGAAGTATGGGCTCTGCCATCGGTGAAAAAATAGCGAGAGCGATTGAAAATGCCAGAGAAGAGTCGATTCCTTTCATTATATTTACAGCATCTGGCGGAGCTCGTATGCAAGAAGGGCTTTTAAGCTTAATGCAGATGGCAAAAACATCCTTTGCTGTGAAACGATTTAGAGACAGCGGCAATTTAATGATTTCCGTGATGACTCATCCGACTACTGGCGGTGTATCTGCAAGCTTTGCATCTATTGGAGATTATAATTTTGCAGAACCGGGAGCGCTTATTGGTTTTGCCGGGCGGAGAATTATTGAACAGACAATCCGGGAAAAGCTTCCAAATGATTTTCAAACAGCTGAATTTCAATTAGAGCATGGCCAAGTAGACAAGGTTATTCACCGTCATGATATGAAAACAACGCTTGGAAAGCTTCTTTGTATGCACACGGATGGGAGGTAATCAAAAATGCCAATATTAGAATTTGAAAAGCCGATTGTGAATTTGAAAGAAAAGATCAAAGAACTGAAATCTTTTACAGAGAATAGTGATATTGATTTAAGAGACGAAATCAATAATCTGGAGGAACGTTTAGCAAAGCTGGAAGAGGATATTTATGGCAACCTGAAACCCTGGAATCGTGTGCAGATGGCCAGACATCCTGAACGGCCGACCACGCTGGACTATGTCGATAGATTATTTGAAGATTTTATTGAATTTCATGGAGACCGCTTATTTGGCGAGGATGAAGCAATCGTTTCCGGAATTGCTTATTATAAAAAGCAGCCGGTGACAGTGATTGGACACCAGCGGGGGAAAGATACGAAAGAAAATATTAAACGTAATTTTGGCATGCCGCATCCGGAAGGTTACAGAAAAGCCTTACGCCATATGAAGCAGGCCGAAAAATTTAACCGCCCAATTATTACGTTTATCGATACCAAAGGGGCATACCCTGGGAAAGCTGCAGAAGAAAGAGGGCAAAGTGAAGCTATCGCCAAAAATCTAATGGAGATGGCCGGTTTAACGGTTCCCATTGTATGTATTGTGATAGGAGAAGGCGGCAGCGGGGGCGCCCTGGGAATCGGTGTTGGAAATCATGTGCATATGCTGGAGAATGCTACATATTCTGTTATTTCTCCGGAAGGTGCAGCTTCGATTCTTTGGAAAGATGCAGGAGAAGCACAGCGTGCCGCTGAAACGATGCAGATTACAGCTCCAGATTTAAAAAAATTAGGTGTTATTGATGAAATGATTCCTGAACCAAAAGGCGGCGCACATCGAGATATTGATACACAAGCTGGTCTTATTGATCAAGTGCTAGAAAAATCACTGAACGAGCTGAAAGCATTGTCACCAGAGGATATAGTTGAAGAAAGATGGCAAAAATATAAAAAGATAGGTTCATTTCAAACGATATAATTGTTTATAAAGGCTGAGAATGAATGTCAGCCTTTATTTTAGTTTGGATTATAATGAAAGAATCATGTAAAATAGAGAATGTAGTGGACGAAAGATAAGAAACCAAGCCTTTAATGATTTTGGTTTATCATTGCAGTCTCAGATGATTTTCTTTATCTTTTATTTATGTAGGGATATGTTCAGGTGTTTTAAAAATGTAATAGAGGGAATTGGACAAACTAGTACAACAGAGCGGAGTTGGCTTGTTGTTTGAGAAACGGGCTGTATGTTAGAAGTCAGCACTTGGATATATTTAAAATAAGTTGGACATTGCAATATTTTAACTATAAGGTGGGAAAATAAATGAAAAAAATTGGTGTTTTGACTAGTGGTGGAGATGCCCCCGGCATGAATGCTGCAATCAGAGCAGTTGTAAGAAAAGCAATCTATCATGACATGGAAGTGTTTGGAGTCAAAAATGGTTATCAGGGATTAATGGATGGTAATTTTGAAAAAATGCATCTTGGTTCTGTAGGTGATATTATTCATCGCGGCGGGACGATTTTATTTTCAGCTAGAAGTGAAGAATTTAAAACTGATGAAGGTCAGCAAAAAGCAGTCGAACAACTGAAGAAAGCCGGAATTGAAGGGCTAATCGTAATTGGCGGTGACGGCAGTTTTAAAGGAGCACAAAAACTGACGGCAAAGGGAATTCCTTGTATCGGTGTGCCGGGGACGATTGATAATGATATTGCAGGAACGGATTTCACAATTGGTTTTGATACATCTCTTAATACGATTATAGACGCTGTGGATAAGGTTCGTGATACGGCTACTTCCCATGAGCGTACATACGTCATAGAAGTAATGGGCCGCAATGCAGGAGATTTAGCATTATGGGCTGGCTTATCCGTTGGAGCTGAAAGTATCCTCATCCCCGAACAAAACGATGAATTCTCTCAAATCGTTGACCGGTTAAACCGCGGACATAAACGTGGGAAAAAGCACAGTATTATCCTGCTCGCAGAAGGCGTCGGCAATGGGTTTGACGTAGGGAAACAAATTGAAGAGGCTACTGACTTGGAAACAAGGGTAACTGTATTAGGACATATTCAAAGAGGTGGTTCTCCAACTGGCCAAGACAGGGTATTAGCAAGCCGTCTGGGTGCTGCAGCTGTAGAATTGCTCTTAAATAATAAAGGCGGTCGTATGGTTGGGATTCAAAACAACAAAATTGTCGATAATGATATTGATGACATTTTAAAATTGAAGCATCATATTGATAATGAAATGTTCCAGTTATCTAAAGAATTGTCTATTTAATGAAAGATTGGTATTGAATTGAAGGAGGAAATAATAATGAGAAATACAAAAATTGTTTGTACGATAGGGCCGGCATCAGAATCGGTTGAAAAATTGGAGCAGTTAATCGATGCAGGAATGAATGTAGCCAGATTAAACTTCTCCCATGGAGACTTTGACGAGCATGGTGCGCGAATCAAAAATATTCGTGAAGCAGCTGCCCGAAAAAATAAAACGGTAGCGATTCTTCTGGATACAAAAGGTCCTGAAATTCGCACAGGTAATTTTAAAGAAGGAAGAGCAGATATTGTTCAAGGGAATGAAGTAATTGTTTCCATGAATGATGTAGAAGGTACTGCTGAGCGATTCTCCATTACGTATGGTGGATTGATCAATGATGTTCATCCAGGATCTAAAATCCTTCTGGATGATGGTTTGATTGAATTAGAAGTAAAAGAAATCAAGCAAGAAAGCGGAGAAATTGTAACGGTAGCGTTGAACTCTGGGGAAATCAAAAACAAAAAAGGAGTTAACGTTCCGAACGTATCTGTTAATCTTCCAGGAATTACAGAAAAGGATACCAATGATATCATTTTTGGAGTGGAGCAAGGTGTAGACTTTATTGCAGCATCCTTTGTACGCCGTCCTTCAGATGTATTGGAAATCAAAGAAGTACTGGAGCAGCATCAGGCAGAGCATATTAAAATTATCCCTAAAATTGAAAACCAGGAAGGCGTAGACAATATTAACAGCATTCTGGAAGTAAGTGACGGTTTAATGGTTGCCCGTGGAGACTTAGGTGTCGAAATACCTGCAGAAGATGTACCTCTAGTTCAGAAAAAGCTTATTACGCAATGTAATACAGCTGGAAAACCAGTTATTACAGCGACACAAATGTTAGATTCCATGCAGCGTAATCCTCGTCCGACCCGTGCAGAGGCTTCTGACGTTGCAAATGCTATTTTTGATGGTACAGACGCTATCATGCTTTCTGGTGAAACAGCAGCTGGTAATTATCCGGTGGAATCTGTTCAAACCATGAGTAATATTGCATTAAAAGCAGAATCTGCATTAAATCATAAAGTAATTTTAGAAGAACGTTCTAAAAATGTAGATATGGAAATCAGAGAAGCGATTACGCAATCTGTTTCACATACGGCATATAACTTAGGTATTGGTACAATCATTACACCGACAGAAAGCGGATCGACAGCCCGCATGGTTTCCAAATATCGTCCGAAAGCAACGATTATTGCTGTAACCGTGGATGAAGTCGTAAATCGTCAGCTTTCTCTTGTGTGGGGTGTTCATGCAGTAATGGGAACTCCGACAAAATCTACAGATGAAATGCTGGAAGTGTCTGTCAAACAGGGGCTTGAAGCGGGCGTATGCAAACGAGGAGAAACTGTCCTTGTTGTTGCAGGGGTACCGGCTGGAGAAAAAGGTACAACAAATCTGATGAAAGTTCATGTCATTGGAGATGTAGTTGCAAAAGGACAAGGTATCGGAAGAAGTAAAGCATACGGACATGTTGTCTTTGCTAAAAACAATGAAGAAGCATTGACCCGTATGAATGAGGGAGATATCCTTGTAACACATGCTACGGAAAAAGAAATGATGCCGGCAATTGAAAAAGCTGCTGCCGTTATTACAGAAGAAGGCGGTTTGACTTCGCATGCTGCCGTAGTTGGTGTCAGCCTTGGAATCCCTGTTATTGTAGGTGTAGAGAATGTCTTTGATTTATTGGAAGACGGTCAGGACATTACAGTAGACAGCAGCCGCGGACAAGTTTACGCAGGTCACGCAGGTGTATTATAATAGGTAAGCAAGCAAACAGAACCTCCGAATACAATCGGAGGTTCTGTTTATACATTCCAAAAGTATAGCTGCACGATAGAAAGGATGTTAACAATGAGAAATAAATACCTTCTTCTGGCATTTATTATTATACCGGCAATCGAAATTGGAGTATTTCTATGGCTAAGCCAGCTTATAGGTGTGCTATGGGTAGTCGGATTAATTATTACAACAGCTATATTAGGGATTTTTCTGGCCAGATATCAGGGAATGGAAGTATTCAGACGTGCGCAGCTGCAATTACAAAGAGGGGCCCCTCCGACAGAAGAACTTCTTGATGGTCTGGCAACCATGCTTGGAGCATTCCTTTTGATTATTCCGGGCTTTGTTTTAGATATTGCAGGATTATTATTATTAATACCCTGGACAAGAAATCAATTTAAAAATCAGCTTAAGAAAATCGCTATGCAGTTAATGGGGAGAAATACAATTATTTATCGTCGCTGGTAGAGAGAGTTCAAAAGGGGTCCAAACGATAAGCGCTTTTCTCTGTTTGCTTCTAATTCAGCCCCTTTTTGAACACAGCTTAGCAGGAATCACCCTTTAATATAAAGGAATAATTGCTGAAACACCCCAGATTTTTTGATGGCGAGCATCACAACTAAACTGACCGGGGCAAAGATTAATCCCAGAACACCAAACCATTGGACGCCTAAAAACATCCCGATCAGCATCATTAAAGGCGAGATGCCAATGGAAGTTGCCACGATTTTAGGCTCTATAAACTGTCTGATAATAATAATCAGGCCGTACAGCACAGATAAACCAATCGTTAAGGAATAATTAAAGGTTAAAAAGCTAAACAGAATCCAAGGTATTATAATAATGCCGATTCCTAAATAAGGAATAAAGTCTGCGATTGCAGCAAACAATACAATGGTAAATGCATGCTCCACCCGAAGGATGAGCAGACCAGTCCACAAAATAACCGCAGAAATACAAACCAGTATTACCTGTGCTTTAAAGTAACCAATCACAGCTTCTTTTAAATGAGAGACTATTTTTTGATAAAGCGTGTACCAATTAGAAGGCATCATGTCATGGATGCGGATTTGAATATTTTGGAAGTCGTAGCTGATCATAAAAGTAGCCAGTACAATAAAAATAAGAACAGTAAAAGAATTTGGCAGTATAATTAAAAAATTTGCTGTCTGCTGCATCAGTATTTGAAAGAAATGAGTAAAAGCAGACGTCATCGAATCTGTAAAGGAATGAATATATTCATAGACTTCCAAACGATAATCGACATGCAGTGTCGTCAGCAGAGAAAGCAATTTATCGTATAATGGCAGGATGTGCATATCTAATAACTGCTGAAACTGTTCCATTATATGACGGAAATAAGCAGGAAGCCTGTCCGATAAATAGCTGATACCTTGATAAACTTCGCTTATTAAAAAGTATAGAGCAATCGTAAATAAACTGAGAAAAAGACTGAATGTGCTGATTAGAGCAAGTAGCCTCGGCATTTTAAGTGTGTTTACAAACCATCTGATCAGCGGCTGGAAGAGTAAAGAAAGCAGGAATGCTATCAGAATAGGATAGATATAAGGAAATAATATATAGAATAGGAAAAGACTGCTGCATAAAGTGCTGATAACAATAAAAGAACGGATAAGTTGTCCAAGGATTTTTGATTGCATCATATTTCCTCCAGAAAAAAAGACCTAATTTAATCTATGATTGGAAGCGGCAAAGTAGAAGTAATAAGGTCTTTGCATCATGGGTAAGTAGTAAAACGCCAGCAGGAAATGGAGGAATCTAACAGTTATTTAACATAATTTAAACGGTTTCAATTCACATTCTGCTTTTTATCATTTATAATGAAAGATGGGCAGATAATAAATATTGCTATAATCAAACTGAAGGGTACAAATGGAAAGGTAAAGTATTTCTATGTTTGTTTAAAAGTAGAATAATAAATTCATTGATACGTAATGGTCAAAAGACTCTGGTTCCACGTTTACATTGTCCGCGAAGCGCACGTTCCATCACCTGAATGATACGAAGTGAATGTATAGTAATTGCTCAATTTTATTCCTACATAGATTTAAACAATCAAAAAAGTTTGTCACCCTTGTATTATTTTATTTGAAATGAATATCTAATACTTTGATTAACTGGAAAGGGAGAGGTAATATGTCAACATCAAAAAAAGGATTAGAAAATATTGTCGCAACACAATCAGCAATTAGTTCGATCATAGATGATCAATTATCCTATGTGGGTTATAAAATTGATGATTTAGCTGAAAATTCCAGCTTCGAAGAAATTATTTATTTACTTTGGAATCAAAAGCTGCCGACTCAATCAGAATTAAATGCGTTAAAGGCTGATTTAGCAAAGAATATGAATATTTCAGATGCTATTGTCAATCATTTGCGTTCCTATGATTTGAACAGTGTGCATCCAATGGCAGCTCTTCGGACAGCGGTTTCATTATTGGGGATTTACGATGAAGAGGCTGATGTCATGGACGAAGAAGCAAATAAAAGAAAAGCTGTTCGTATCCAGGCAAAAATTGCTGCTGTTGTAGCTGCATTTGCAAGGATTCGTGACGGAAAAGACCCTGTTCAGCCAAAAGAAAACTTAAGTTATTCTGCCAATTTCTTATATATGCTGAACGGAAAAGAGCCGGAAGATATTGAAGTAGAAGCAATCAATAAAGCACTCGTGCTCCATGCTGATCATGAATTAAATGCATCTACGTTTACAGCACGGGTTTGTGTAGCAACCCTTTCAGATATTTACTCTGGACTTGTAGCAGCGATTGGAGCGCTAAAAGGACCATTGCATGGCGGTGCAAATGAAAATGTAATGAAGATGCTTCTGGAAATCGGCGAAGAAGAAAATGCTATCCCTTATATTAAAGAGAAGCTGGAAAACAAAGAAAAAATTATGGGCATGGGCCACCGTGTGTATCGTGATGGAGACCCGAGAGCTAAATTCTTGAGAGACATGTCCAAACAGCTTACCAAACTGACAGGACAGGAAAAATGGTATAATATGTCCATTGCTATTGAAGATTATGTGAAAGAGCATAAAGGACTTCCTGCAAATGTCGATTTTTACAGTGCATCGGTTTATCACAGCCTGGGAATTGAAGAGGATTTATTCACACCAATTTTCGCAGTAAGCAGAACTTCCGGCTGGATAGCGCATATTTTAGAACAATATGCAGACAATCGGTTAATTCGTCCGCGTGCCGAATATAATGGACCGGATTTACAAGAATATGTATCTATTGAACAAAGAGGATAATATCGTTAAAATGTAGTAGAATAGATTAGGAATCATTAATAGGAGGTTTTATCTATGACACAAGGTGAAAAAATTGTAGTAGAAAATGGCGAAATGAACGTACCAAACAAACCAATTATTCCATTTATTGAAGGGGACGGAACTGGTCCAGACATTTGGGCTGCTGCTCGCCGAGTAATCGAAGCGTCTGTTGAAAAAGCTTATAATGGAGAAAAAGGAATTGATTGGTTAGAAGTATATGCCGGCCAAAAAGCATTTGATAAAACAGGTGAATGGCTGCCGCAGGATACGTTAGATAAAATCAATGAATATAAAATTGCAATCAAAGGACCTTTAACTACACCAATCGGCGGCGGGATTCGCTCCCTTAACGTTGCTTTGCGTCAGGAATTAGATTTATTTACCTGCCTGCGTCCAGTACGTTATTTTGAAGGCGTTCCATCTCCAGTAAAACGTCCGGAAGATGTAGACATGGTTATTTTCCGTGAAAATACAGAAGATATTTATGCTGGTATTGAGTGGCAGGAAGGCACTGACGATGTGAAGAAAGTGCTTGACTTCCTGAAAAATGAAATGGACGTAAAAAATGTACGTTTCCCTGAAACTTCAGGTATCGGTGTGAAACCAGTATCGGAAGAAGGAACAAAACGTATTGTCCGTGCGGCAATTAACTATGCATTAACCGAAGGACGCAAAAATGTTACTTTAGTACATAAAGGTAACATTATGAAATTTACTGAAGGAGCTTTCAAAAACTGGGGTTATGAAGTTGCTGAACAGGAATTCGGTGATAAAGTGTTCACTTGGGCTGAATATGACCGCATTGTAGAAGCAGAAGGCAAAGAAGCAGCAAATAAAGCAGAAGAAGATGCATTAGCTGCCGGTAAACTTCTAGTAAAAGATTCGATTGCAGATATCTTCTTACAACAAATCCTTACTCGTCCAAAAGAGTTTGATGTTGTTGCAACAATGAACTTAAACGGTGACTACATTTCTGATGCACTTGCTGCACAGGTAGGCGGTATCGGGATTGCACCAGGAGCAAACATCAACTATGATACTGGACATGCTATTTTTGAAGCAACGCATGGTACTGCACCAAAATACGCAGGACTAGATAAAGTAAATCCATCTTCTGTTATTTTATCTGCTGTATTAATGCTTGAGCATTTAGAGTGGAGAGAAGCAGCTGATTTGATTACAAAATCAATGGATAAAACAATTGGTTCTAAAGTTGTAACTTATGACTTTGCACGTTTAATGGATGGCGCAACTGAAGTGAAATGCTCTGAGTTTGCTGATGAACTGATCAAGAACATGGAAGCATAAGCACCAAAATAAAAAAGTGTAAATATAGGAAGGTCAGTATAACTGACCTGACCTAAACAAAAGAAAATGTTTGTGGTGACGAGAGGTATCGTGCTGCAAGCATTTTCTTTAAATGTATGTTATTTAAAAACGACTAGGGGAGGTATGTAAAATGAGTTCTGCACGAAAAAAAATTTCCGTTATCGGTTCTGGCTTTACAGGAGCGACCACGGCATTAATGGTTGCACAAAAGGAATTAGGGGATGTTGTTCTTGTTGATATTCCTGATATGGAGAATCCGACAAAGGGAAAAGCGCTGGATATGGCAGAAGCAGCACCGGTTCAAGGTTTTGATGCGAAAGTGACGGGCACGTCTGATTATGCGGAAACAAAGGATTCTGACTTAGTTATCATCACTGCAGGAATTGCACGGAAACCGGGAATGTCCAGAGATGATCTGGTCAATACAAATGCCAAAATAATGAATACGATTACAAAGGAAATTGTTAGGTATTCAGCCGATGCAACGATTATTGTGCTGACCAATCCGGTAGATGCGATGACTTACAGTGTGTATAAAGCTTCCGGGCTTCCAAAAGAACGTGTTATCGGACAATCCGGGGTGTTGGACACAGCCCGTTTTAGAGCCTTTGTAGCGGAAGAATTGAATATTTCCGTGAAAGATATTACCGGTTTTGTTTTAGGCGGACACGGTGATGACATGGTCCCGCTTATCCGTTATTCTTACGCAGGCGGCATCCCGCTTGAAAAGCTGATTTCGAAAGAACGGTTACAAGAGATTGTACAAAGAACCCGGACTGGCGGCGGTGAAATTGTAAATCTGTTAGGAAATGGAAGTGCTTACTATGCGCCGGCTGCTTCTTTAACCGTAATGGCAGAAGCAATACTAAAGGATCAGCGCCGGATATTACCATCCATTGCTTATTTAGAAGGGGAATACGGCTATGATGGTATTTACTTAGGTGTACCGACTGTTCTTGGCGGCAAAGGGATTGAAGAAGTGATTGAGCTGGATTTAACAGAGGAAGAGAAGCAGCAATTAGATAAATCTGCAGAATCTGTAAAGAAAGTAATTGACATTCTGGAATGAATTTTAATAAAAGCGCAATGGTTTAAAAATAGACCATTGCGCTTTTATTAATGACTCAACTTTTGCACATTAAAAGTAGCTTCATTTCCATAGAAATAGGAGTTGATCGTTCCTTCGAAAATACCCTTGACAAAGAATAGAAGGTGAAGTGTAAAGCACCATCACCAATTCCAAAAAGGCCGGATATGTAACCAGCAAGCATGCTAATGGAGAACATGTTCATCTTGGAATAGCAAGATAAATTTGCTTATTCTTAGGTGCGAAAGTTGAGTTAATGAATAAGAATGTTTTAAAGAATAGCTGAAAACAGCCGCTCTAGCAAGAACACCAAGTTTTAGAGACAAAGTGATCATCTTGGTTTTTATTATGAGTAAAAATACATTTTCGATTGGTTATTATTTTGTACCCGCTGCCTTCATTATTGCATAGGCTACTATACATAATGAAGGAGAGGATCTGAATGAAATGAGTTTAACTATCCCGCATTTATTGTATGGATTTTTTACTTTGCTTATTTTAATAACAATGATTTTCCGGAGAGGCATTGTTCTTCCAAGCCTACTAGGAACATTTGTTATTGCCTGCTTTTATAAAGGAAGTATAGTCAGCGGATTTATGGCTATTTTTAACGCTAATTTAGTCGCAGCACGTGAGCTTTTTAGTATCTTTTTGATTATTACTTTTATGCTTGCGCTATTAAATGCCTTAAAAGATTTGAAAGCGGATGTACTGATGATTCAGCCAATTCAGAAGGTCATGGTCAATGGACATTTATCTTATTTTGTTTTAATCGCTGTGACGTATGTGGTTTCTTTATTTTTCTGGCCGACACCAGCTGTCCCGCTTATTTGTGCTTTACTTGTCCCTGCAGCGATACGTTCTGGGCTGCCGGCGATTACAGCGGCAGTTGCGATTACAATAGCAGGCCAGGGGATGGCTTTATCCTCTGACTATATTGTTCAGGTTGCACCAGCTCTTTCTGCAGCTGCAGCGGGTGTAGAAACTTCAGCAGTTGCTGATCGGGCACTGGTTTTATCTATTATTACCGGTGTGATTGCTTCTGTATTAGCTTATTTATTTTACAGAAATTCGATTCGTTCAAAAGTAGACCCTAGAAATCAGACAGAAGCAGAACAAATTCAAGATTATGATTCCTCCGGCCATAAGGCAGCTTCGAAGCATTTGAACAAGTGGAGTCGCGCGTTTGCCTGGCTGGTGCCAATTGTTTTATTATCCGTCGTCGGATATATGCTGTACAGTAAATTTTTTGGATCCAGTGATTTGGTCGGTGGAGAAGGAGCTGCCTTCGTTGGCGGAGTGGCAGTGATTCTATTATTATTGGCTACGGCTGTATTTGGAAAGCAAAATGCGTTAGATTATGTGGGGAATCATATCACCAATGGATTTGTATTTGCCTTTAAGGCAATGGGACCAGTTATCCCGATTGCAGGATTTTTCTTCTTAGGAAATGCGGAATTTTCACGGGAAATATTACTTGTAGAAGAAGCGCCATCCTTTTTATTCGATATCATTTCATCCATCCAGGCCTTTCTTCCGGAAAGCACGGTGTTTGTTGCTTTTAGCTTATTAATTGTAGGGATTATCACAGGACTGGACGGATCTGGCTTTTCCGGCTTGCCATTAACGGGAGCATTAGCTGCATCCTTAGAATCTGCTTCCATCGATGCAAGTACATTAGCAGCAATAGGCCAGCTTGGAGCAATTTGGACTGGCGGAGGAGCATTAATTGCATGGTCCTCCCTAATTGCTGTTGCAGGATTTTGTGGTGTTTCAGCAATGGAACTAGTCAGGAAAAACTTTTTTCCGGTCATACTGGGACTATTTATAGCGACGCTTGCTGCGTTAATCATATTTTAATGGAAGAGAAAATATAATTGTATGGGTTAGGGTTGTTCATTCTGGCTCATACAATTTTTTAGCTGTTTTCCAATGGTATTATTTGAAATTTTTTAAATATAATGTGAATATATGTTTGAATATGTTAAACTGTTAAAAAATCCATAAAGGAGGTTTTTAATAAAAAATAATTTAAGCGCTTACAAAAAATAAAAGGAGGGGAAGTTTTACATGAATGCAATTTTAATAGCTTTCATAGGGATTGTTGTATTTATTTTAGGCTATCGGTATTATTCCAAGTTTGTTGCAGAGAAAATATTTCGATTAGACCCGAATTATGTTACTCCGGCACACCGTTTCAAGGATGGTGTGGACTATGTCCCAACCAATAAATTTGTTTTGTGGGGGCATCATTTTACATCTGTAGCAGGTGCTGCTCCTATCTTGGGACCGGCAATTGCTATTTATTGGGGCTGGCTTCCGGCTTTTTTGTGGGTTGTTTTAGGAACCATTTTTGCAGCTGGTGTCCATGATTTTGGCACATTGGCATTATCTGTCCGAAATAAAGGGTATTCTATTGGAACAATTGCAGATCGCTTGGTCGGGAGAAGGGCAAAGCTATTATTTTTATTCATTATTCTTATTCTCGTATTGATGGTAAATGCGGTGTTTGCATGGGTTATTTCCAATTTATTTATTAGTTATCCTGCAAGTGTATTTCCTGTTTTTATACAAATTCCGTTAGCTATTTGGATTGGTTATGCAGCATATAAACGGAATATAAAAATGCTTCTTCCCTCTGTTATTGCATTAGTTATCATGTATGCAGCGGCTATTATGGCAAGCAGGGTCGGCTTCCTTCAAATTGATTTAGTCAGGTATATGGGAGGAGAGAATGGCACTGGTTTGTTCGGACTGGGTACTGTTTCAACGGCGTTCCTGATATGGATTGTTATTTTGATGGTATATGTATATATTGCGTCTACACTCCCGGTATGGAAATTGCTGCAACCGAGAGATTTTATTAATTCGCATCAATTAGTTGTCGGACTGGCTATTCTTTACTTGGGATTGCTTTTCACGTCTCCAAGTATGACAGCTCCTGTAGTAAATGAAAGTCCGGATAGAAGCTTTCTGCCGCTGCTATTTATCACAATTGCCTGCGGTGCGATTTCCGGCTTTCATGGACTAGTATCCTCAGGGACATCTTCTAAACAGCTGGATAAAGAAACCGATGCGCGTTTTGTAGGTTACTTTGGAGCAGTAGGAGAAGGCATTCTGGCCCTGGTTTCCATCATTGCGGTAGGGACATTCTTTGCAAATACCGATGCGTTTTCACAAGCCTATACTTCTTTTAATGAAGCGAATGCCATTGGTCTTGGAACGTTTATCGAAGGAGCGGCAACATTAGCGCAGGGGCTGGGAATTCCAACAGATATAGCGACGACAATCGTATCGATTATCGTTGTCAGCTTTGCTGCGACGACATTAGATACCTCGGTACGCTTGATGCGGTACATTATTGCAGAATTAGGGATTGAATATAAAATCCAGCCATTAACGAAAACACATGTAGCGACAACGGTTGCTGTGCTTTCCAGTGCGGCACTTGTGTTAATTCCTGAAGGTCCAAATGGTTTCGGGTCAGGCGGCTACCTCATCTGGCCACTATTTGGCACTGCCAATCAATTACTGGCTGCCATTAGTTTATTCTTAATTGCTATTTGGCTAAAACGAAAAGGAAGTAATTATATGGTTGCGCTCATCCCGATGATATTCCTGATCTTTATGACTTTGTTTGCGATGTTCCAGCAGGTGGTCTTTGAATGGTCGTGGATGGGAACAGGTTCCAATATGCTATTGTTTGTTCTGGGCTCTATTATCTTTGTATTTGCGATTTGGATAGCTCTGACCTCCTTTTCAGAACTGATGAAAAAAGTAGAAGATCCGTTAAATAAAGATTGATTTTGCTTCCATACATATCTTCTTCAAAAGATATGTATGGAGGTTCGATATAAATAAATTATAGCCGGGAGGGCGGGAAAATGTTCACAGACAGGTTAAAACAGTTGATCCACTATTATGAGGAAGTAATAAGCTTGCCGCATAAAACAGAAGTAGCCAGAGAATTAAGAAACGAAGATGATTTTTTCTTGCTGCTTCTATATTCTGAAATGGTAGGAATACCGAACCCGGTTTATTATTATACGTTGGAATTATACCCGTATATCATTGAATCCTTCCATGATTGGCATTTACGAATGGGGATGGATAAATCACCACTTAACGGGATTCGCTGCTGTTAAAAAATTGGATGGGCATGCTGGCCATACATTGGAAGGAGGAGAGAAAGGATGCTTGGAGATAATAACCGGATTATTTTTGTAGGAGGCAAAGGCGGCGTCGGGAAATCCAGCTCGGCTGCTGCTTTGGCAACGGGATATGCAGAAAAAGGCTATCGTACCTTACTCATTTCAACGGATCCAGCTCACAATATAAGCGATATTTTTCAGCGGCAGATCGGTGGAAATATCACCTATATTGAAAAAAATCTATATGCGCTGGAAATTGATTCTGAAAAAGAAACAGACGCGTATATTCAAAAGGTTAAAGAAAACATACAGGGGGTTGTTCATGTTCAGATGATGGAAGAGGTACACCGTCAATTAGACACAGCAAAAGCCTCGCCGGGAGCAGATGAAGCTGCCTTATTTGATAAACTCATATCAATTATTTTGGAAGAAGGGGCCAGGTTTGATAAACTAGTATTTGATACGGCTCCAACAGGTCATACGATTCGGTTGTTATCTCTTCCGGAATTAATGGGAATTTGGATTGAAGGTCTATTAAATAAAAGGAAAAAAACGAATACACAATATTCGCAATTGCTAAACGATGGACAAGCCGTAGATGATCCTATTTACGATACATTACAAGAAAGAAAACAGCGGTTTACCAAGGCAAGAGAAATTCTATTGGATAAGCAGGCAACAACCTTTCTATTTGTTTTGAATCCGGAGAAATTACCAATATCGGAAACCAAAAAAGCAATTCATCTCCTGGAGAAATTTCAGATAGATGTTCCTTACATTATTGTCAATAAAGTGTTGCCAGAGGAGACCGGCGCCGGTTTTTTTGAAAAACGGAAACAAAATGAAAAAATCTATTTAGAACGTATCGCCGTGGACTTTTCTGCTCAAACGATTTTGTATATTCCCTTTTTTTCTGAAGACATCACAAACCGTAAACAATTGAAGCAAATGGGAGCTTATTTGAAGGAGGTATTAGCGGATGAGAGCACTAGTACATGAAAATGGAAGCTTGCATATGAAAGAGATGGAGCTCCAAAGTCCGGGAGGATCAGAAGTTGTTGTAAAATTGAAAGCAGCAGGGCTTAACCGGAGAGATTTAGCTATTCCGAACCGTCGTAAAGAAACGGAAGAAGCATTGATTCTTGGCTCAGATGGAGCGGGAATCATTGAAGAGGTAGGAAAAAATGTCAACGATGTAAAAGTTGGCGATGAAGTGATTATCAATCCGGCTTTACGCTGGGTACGAAATAGTGAGGCGCCGCCGAAAGAGTTTGATATTTTAGGCATGCCAGACCATGGTACGTTTGCTGAAAAAATTGTGATTTCTGAAGATCAGGTAGAACCAAAACCGGCATATATGAGCTGGGAGGAAGCGGCAGCCTTTCCGTTAGCTGCATTAACAGCGTATCGGGCAATGTTTACTAAAGGGGAACTCGAAAAAAAAGAAACGGTATTTATTCCCGGAGCAGGCGGCGGTGTTGCGACTTATTTGATTGCATTTGCAAAAAATATCGGTGCCCGGGTAATTACAACTTCAAGAAGTGAACAGAAAAGAGAAAAAGCACGAGAGCTCGGTGCGGATGTCGTGATAGATACGGCAGATGATTGGGAAGAGAAATTAAGCAATGAAACCATTGATATGGTAATTGATAGTAATGGCAAAGCAACCTTTCAACGTTCTTTAGCCATTTTGAAAAAAGGCGGTAAATTTGTTACATTCGGTGCGACAACAGAGGATGTTATTGATTTTGATTTACGTGCTTTCTTCTATGGACAATACAAATTGATTGGTTCTACAATGGGGTGCCGGGAAGAACTTATGGCTGCGTTAGCACATGCAGAGAAATACCAATTGCATCCTGTTGTTGACCGTGTTTTTTCCTTGGATCAAAGTGTAGAAGCACTTAGTTATTTGGATGAAGGAAAACAGTTTGGAAAGGTAATTATTCGTATTTCTTAAAGCGGATATTTAAAAAAGAATTCCTATAGGAAGAAGCGGCAGATTGATGAAGAATAAAAGCAGAGAGACTGACGAGCGCTGATGTGCTATAAAAGTCTCTCTGCTTTATATTGTATTGGCACTGGTTAAAGGAAAAGCAAGCATTAGAACGATATTTATGATTTTAAATAGGGCTCCATCCGGTTGACCGCTTCTTGCATCCGTTTTTGGTTCCGGTCATATACTTCCTTGGATGCAGGGTTATCAGTAGCTAAAGCAAACAGCTCTAAATCTGCTTGGCATTTTTTCATGCTGGCTAATAACAGAGCAGATTGTGCCGGCTCAGGAACGGTGATATGGTCGTCATAGAGATCAAGAAATAATTGTCCTTGATGGTCTACTTGACCGAGAAACACATTATCTATGGTAACATTTTGTTTTTCTAACTCTGCTTCCAGCCACGTCGGGTTTAAGGAAGCATTAGCCAGAGGCTCCAGCAGTATATTGCCGTCAGCAATAACCGTTTGCGGTTCTTTAGCTGGTGCTGGAGTGATATTTAAGTCTTTTAAAGTGATGGGCTGGTTTTCCTTTTTAGGCAAAACATTTAATTCCCCAGTCGGCTCTAATACGGCAAATTCAACATCGGAAACGAGGAATTGATTATTGTTTCGAAGCTTTTCTAATAAATCATCAGTAGAATAGCCTTCTTTTTTTAAGTTTTCCTCCATAATTTTTCCATTTTGTATAAAAACAGTACTTTTCCCATCCGTGAAATCTCGCATCCGTTTGCTTTTTAACGATAACTTTTCAATGGTGAAGGCAGCAATAAACCAGACAAACATCGCTAATAATGCATAATAAAAGCTATTATACGGATCCACTGTATGGAAGGCGGCAATTCCTCCGAGTACGATTCCCGAAATGGTTTCAAATATATTGAGCTGTGATAATTGCTTTGCGCCCAGCCACTTTACAAAGAAAAATAAGACGGTGATTAAAATAATGGAGCGAATAATAATGGATATCCATTCAGGCATGATTTTCCCTCCTTATGACTTATATTGCGGTTCTTGTTTGTCGATATGAATAACCTGCTGATGTATATCATGGCGTGTTTCTTTGATTAGCTGCGAAGCTTCTTCAATTGCGGCTTTTAAATCCTGTTCCATGGAGGCGGCGTATAATAAATTTAATCCTGCTTCAATGGATTTTAATGTAGCGTAGCACGTCTTTACCTGTGATCCTACTGTCATAAAACATCCTCCTATCCTTTTGGTTTGAATATCATGGCGCCTATGACACCGAATATAATGGCGGCTGAAATACCAGCACTTGTAACCTCAAACATTCCAGTTACGACACCGATTAATCCGTGTTTATCCGCTTCCTGCATAGCTCCATGAACTAAAGAGTTCCCAAAGCTTGTGATAGGAACGGTAGCGCCTGCTCCTGCAAAATCAATAAGCGGTTCATACCAGCCGAGTCCATCCAAAATCGCTCCAGCAATAACCAGAATAGATAATGTATGTGCAGGAGATAGCTTAAATACATCAAACATAATTTGTCCGATAACGCAGATAAGTCCTCCTATTACAAATGCCCAGAAAAAAATCATAGATGTTCACCTCTTGCTTCGATTGACACTGCATGTGCAATACATGGGATAGGAGCTTTCTGCTGAATGCTCAAGGTTGAATGCAAAGACCCGGTTGCCACCACAAGAATTCGCTGTAAATTCCCTTTGATGACTTCTTGAAGATAATGGCCATATGTCACGATAGCAGAGCATGCTGCACCACTGCCTCCAGCAAGAACTGGCTGGTCTTCGCGGTAAATTGTAATCCCGCAATCCACATATTTTTCTGATTCAATCGGAATATTTCTGTCACGCAATAAATCAAAAGAAACCTCTCTGCCGACATGCCCCAGGTCGCCAGTGATGATTAGATCATAATAAGACGGATCTATCTGCAGGTCCCGCAGATGTGCTTCAATCGTATCAGCAGCAGCGATAGCCATCGCGCCCCCCATATTAAATGGATCTGTCATCCCCATATCAGCTACTTTTCCAATCGTCGCCGAAGTAACAGCCGGTCCTGTTCCGTTCTGAGCAACAAGCGCACAGCCGGCTCCGGTAACTGTCCACTGGGAGGTTGGAGGTTTTTGTCCGCCGTATTCTGTCGGATAGCGAAATTGTTTTTCCGTCGCTGCATTATGACTGGAAGCAGCACAAAGAATATAATTTGCTCCCTTTGCATTTATAATAGAAGCTGCAAGTGCCAGGCTTTCCATTGAGGTAGCACAAGCGCTGAAAGCTCCCAAAAAAGGAATGCTGCTTGTACTTGCTGCAAAGCTGGTCGGTGTCATTTGATTGATTAAGTCGCCGGCAATCAAAAATTCAATATTTTCTTTTTCGATGCGGGCTTTTTTTAATGTAGTCTGTATCGCTTCCTCCAGCATTTTTTGCTGGGCTTTTTCCCAGGAATCCTGATTGAGCCACATATCCTCATGAAGCGTATCGAATGCCTCGGGGATGTTCCCCTTTGCTTCAAATGGTCCACCGATTGTTCCTGTAGAAAGAATAGCCGGCCGATTTTCAAAAATCCAGGATTGATGTCCTTTTAGCATTAGAATCCCCCCCATTGCGTAAGTATGGTTTTAATAATGGCTACGACAAATGCAGAAAAAACACCATAAACAATTACCGGGCCGGCGAGTTTAAGCATATTGCTGCCCACGCCGAGAATAAAGCCTTCAGAACGATATTCGATTGCTGAAGAAATAACGGCATTACCAAACCCTGTCACCGGCACTGCAGATCCCGCTCCGGCAACCTGTGCAATACGGTCATAGACCCCAAATCCGGTTAACAGCATTGTAATAAAAATTAATGTAGCAATTGTCGGATTTCCAGCTGTTTTCTCTGTGAAATTAAATTGATAAATATAGAAAGTAGAGATGAGCTGTCCGATGAAACAGATAAATCCGCCTATAAGAAAAGCTTTGATGCAGTTTTTAAAGACAGGCCGTTTGGTCTCCCGCTTTTGTTGAAAAGCCTGGTAGCGCTGTTGATTTGGCTGTAGCTTTTGTTTCTTTTTATCTCCCATGGAAAGCACTCCTTTTCAGGTTAATACACGAAAGAAATGAAGATAGCTCGTCATCAACTATCAAGTCTGTTCCTTGGACAGATGGATGATTTCCTTCATTTTTTTCTTAATTTCTTCTTTTGTTAATGTTTGATTATCCATTTTTTCTTCCAGCTTTGCTGTTTCCAGGATGATCTTTTTATCCGTCGATAATTCTATTGTAAAATCAGGAAAGGTCTGTTCGAGTTCTTTTTGATAGACTTCCGTTTTATCTTGCAGCGAAAAACGCTCATGATGTGGAACTTCGATGGTAACGAGCAATGTATCATCTGTATTTACTGCATGAACAGCGGTAATATCATCTTTATTAATCAGCAATTCCTTTGCCTGTGTTGCGGGATCCTGAGAGGAATTGGTGGATAAATGCTTTATATTTGGATTTTCTGAATAAGAAGATTCGTTCTGATGATTACAGCCGACTAAAAAAAGAATAAAGAGGAGCAGCAGGGCTATTTTTTTATTTCGCATATATTCACATCCTGTTCTGTAACGAAATATGTAGGGCGGAGGACTAGACAGTCCTCCTGTTTTCCTGTATTTGCTGACATATCTTATTACTGTTTGTATTGAGGCTCTTCCTGCGTAATTTGTTGCATCCTCGGTTCTAATTGATCTAAAATACCCTGTGTTTGTTGTGCTGCATTTTTATATAGCTGTTTTGCTTGTTTATTATCTGTTTGAAGAGCAAATTGCTCCAGACTCGCCTGAGCACTTTTTAAACCTGCTACAGTTTGTTGAACTTGTGTGCCTACTGTCATCTTTCTCACTCCTTTTCATATCTTGCACTTATTATTTTGATGAAATAATTATATTTTATGCTTGTAAACAATTTCCAAAACCTATATGAACAGGAAAGCAGAAAGCAATGAAGACGTGTAAAAGCAGGTGACGGGAGGGAAAGTAAATAACAGGAATCGTGTTGACGTTGGAAGGATAATGAACGTAAACATAAAAAAACGACAGAAGGTACCTGTCGTTTTTAACATATATCGCAATAGATGGAAGCTTATCCAAATGTTAAATTTTATTTATTGTTTATTTAAGTTTTTTGATTTTACAAAAGGTCCTACATCCATGCGTGTTGGTTTTTTATATTTTTGGCTCATTTGTTCTGTCCATGTTTCCTGTTTGTTATTCGAATTTCGCGATTCATAATAATCTTTCATAGTCTGATCGTATTCCTGAATAAAGTGTTTTTGTTTGTCAAAAGGAATATACTGATTTTCGTGATAAATTGCCGGAAACGGCAAACGTGGTTTGATATCTGGTATTTCTGCCGGGTAGCCAATCGCCAGGCCGAACAATGGAACCACATGATCCGGTAATTCCAGAACATCGTTGAAGGCCTGGATATCATTACGAAGGCTTCCTAAGAAACAGATTCCCAGCCCCAATGATTCAGCAGCAACAACAGCATTTTGAGCAGCTAAAGCGGCGTCGATCGTTCCTACTATAAATTGTTCGGTGCTTTCCAGATTTTCGGTATGTTCGATTCCATCCAGTTGTTCAAGACGATGCAGATCCGCGCAAAATATAAGCAGATGACCATTTTTCTTTACATGCTTATGCCCCGAAATGGCATAGAGTTTTTCCTTGAGAACCTGGTCTGATACACCGATGATACTGTAGGCCATCACATTGCTGGAGGTAGACGCGCGTTGTGCACTTTCTACAATTGTTCTTATTTGAACGTTGTTTAAGGCTTTATCTGAAAATTTTCGAATAGAGCGATGATTCATTAATGTTTCAATGACTTGATTCATACGGGGTTCCTCCTCTTCATCTATACTGTTCCATAAGTTATTATAATGATTTATTTTGAAGACAATACTTGATAGTAAGTGTATCATGGGATTTACATCGGTTCCAAGAAACTTGCTCTGTTACAATGAATGGTGTAAAGAAATTATGTTATTATAAAGGCAATATAAATCTTTATAATAACATGGGCAGCAGCTGATGGGCTGAGAACAGTAAAATTCAAAAGTTACATATGCTGGAGGGGCGATGTGTGTGAAAACATTTAAACTGCGTAAACTGGTTGTTTTAGATTATGATAAAGGATTAGAAGGAACAGAAGTGGAGCTGATTGACGGTCTCATTATTAATCGGGAAGATGATTATGATACATGGTTGATTGAAGGATTTATTAATCGTAATTACTGGAATTATTTTGAGAATAAAAAACATGAGGAACTGATGGTGCAAGCAACCATTACAAAAGAGAGCAATGAACCTGCTTCATTTATAACAAAGATGACTGAGATGCATGAAATCGGACAACAAATGAATGTAATGCTGATGGGGAAAATTATTGATAAACAAAAGAAAGATGTGGAGCAGCTATTAACTGCGCTGGTAGAGGATGGATATGAGGGAGAAGAGTTAATTCAAAAATTTAAAGAAATCTATTAGAGGATGTTCACAAAATCCAATAAAAAATGATATGTCAGGAAAAGGAGCCTCTCCCAAGAAGATCCGCGACGTGCGGGCAGCGCAGAAATCATCGCAACACGATGTGCTCTGATGCGACTGGTCCTTTTCAGCGTACTGTTTAAACATGTACAAACAGTATTCACATGATAAGAAGAAGGGAAAAACAATGAATAAAGAACGAAAAAAATTTGAGACGCCCACCCGGCGTTCTCCATTTCAAATGCTAATGATTTATTATATGGCTGCGATAGCGCTATCGACTATATTGCTATCTTTACCTGTTTCGCATAAGCCCGGTATTGATATTCCTTTTATTGATATTGTTTTTACGGCTGTCAGTGCGATTAGTGTAACAGGATTAAGTACTATTTCCATTGCGGATTCATTAAGTACCACGGGAATTATTTTTTTAGCTCTGATGATGCAGATTGGAGCAGTAGGGATTATGGCAATTGGTACGATACTCTGGGTGGTGTTAGGTAAACGGATAGGTTTTAAAGAAAGAAGCATGATTATGACTGACCAGAATCAAACGCATTTTAACGGCATGGTACAGCTAATCAAGAATATTATATTCTTGCTGCTGGCGGTTGAAGCAGCTTTCTTCATTATATTAGGCATCTATTTTATGGGGTATTATGATTCCGTAGGAGAAGCATTCCTGCAAGGTTTTTTCATGGTTATCAGTTCGGTGACAAATGGTGGTTTTGATATTACGGGGCAATCCATGATTCCATTTCAATCTGATTATTTTGTTCAAATAATCAGTATGGTGCTTATTATCATTGGCGCTATCGGCTATCCGGTCATCATAGAGATAAAGGAATATCTTTTGCATAAAAGAAAATTAAAAAAACAATTTCATTTTAGTTTGTTTACGAAGCTGACAACTGTAACTTTTTTTAGCTTGGTTTTGGTTGGTGCGTTCGGCATTTATCTGTTTGATATAAATGGATTTTTTAAAGGTGTTGTCTGGCATGAATCCTTTTTTTATGCGTTGTTTCAGTCTGTTACCACAAGAAGCGGGGGATTGGCGACAATGGACTTAACTTTATTATCAGATACCAACCATTTATTCATGTCTGCATGGATGTTTATCGGGGCATCTCCAAGCAGTGCCGGGGGAGGAATCCGGACAACGACCTTTGCGCTGGTTTTGATTTTTCTATTTACGTTTATCCGCGGCGGAAGAAGTGTTAAAATTTTTCACAGAGAGGTCTACGAGGTAGATTTAAATAAAGCGGTGACTGTAACCTTTTTTGCAATAATGGTTGTATTTTCTTCTGTTATTATCCTTAGTTATTTAGAGCCGTATTCATTAGATGCGCTTATTTTTGAAGTTACTTCTGCTTTCGGAACAGTGGGGTTATCCCTGGGGGTTACAGGTGACTTAACCACATTCAGTAAAATAATATTGATGATATTAATGTTTATTGGACGAGTCGGTATTCTCACATTCCTTTTAGTATTCCGTCGTAAAAAGGATCCAGCGAAATTTAATTACCCGAAGGAAAGAATGATTATTGGGTAAAGGGCGTTAAGAAAGGAATAGTTAGTATGTAAAATAAAATGGCCTGTGCCTTTAGCACAAGCCATTTTGTGTTTAGCAGTAAAATGCAGCTCCTACGATGATTAGTAAAATGAAAAGAACAACAATCAACGCAAAGCCGTTTCCGTAGCCGCCACAATAGCCGCCACCGTAGCCGCCACCATATCCATAGCCCATGCTTTTCACCTCCTGAACTTACAGTATTACTGTATGCAGATAGATAAAATGTGTATAGACGTTTGCCTAGTTTTTTAACAGCAGCGTTCTGATACTTCCTCTGTTATTGTTTCAGCAGGCTTTATAAAAGACAGGAGATTTATACAGCAAGTAATAAAGAATACAGGAATTACTCAGCAAACAGCATGCAATTACATTTTCTACTTTATTTTATGTAGAGATATTGATAAAATGGAATTATATAAGTGAAATGAGTAATCATATTTTGTACATAGGCGAAGGGAGTGCTTCATGATGGAAATGCTTTTCGGTGTGGTTTGTTTTGCGATTCTTGTTTTGAATATTGGTTATTGCGTTATGGATAGAGAGTAGTCTTTCCGCCATTATAAAAGCAGAATGCTGTTTCTATTTTCTTGAAGAAAATAAGAATCCAGTGTTCTGCTTTTAGTCTATCCAGCCAAATTCGTTGAAAGGATAAATAATTAATTCAGATTTGCCGATAATATCATCTCGTGGAATAAACCCAAGTCCATTGCGGCTGTCTTTACTAATCAGTCGATTGTCTCCCATGACAAAATAATTATTTTCAGGAATTTCTAACGGACCAAAATTATTAGTTTGTGCAATGACTTCATCGCTTAAAAAATGCTGCTGATAGGCCTGACCATCGATATATAATTGACTGTTTTCAATTTCTATTGTTTCTCCGGGCATCCCGATAATACGTTTTACATAGTTTTTTGGCGGCTGATGGATGATGACCACATCGCCCCTGCCAGGGTCATCTATCGTGTAAACAATTTTATTAAAAATGACACGCTCTCCATCCTGAAGAGTGGGATACATGCTTTCTCCTTCTACAATGGAAGTGGCAAAAATAAATGTCCTGAGAAAGAAAGCAAGCATTATCGTAATAATAATTGCCTTCAGCCAGCCTACCCATTCTTTTTTTTGATCGGTATTTTCCACTAACTCATCTCCAAAACGTGCATAGTCTCCTTTTATCGTAGCATGTTTACGCGATTTTGCGCAAACATGCCAGTGGAAACAATTGAAAAATATATTGCGGAAGAGAAATAATATCCATTTACTTTTTATTTAACAGGTATGCTTCTAATCGATCCAATCCTTCTTTTAAAATGTCCTCGTGATAGGCATAGCTTAGACGCATATAGCCTTCGCCGTCTTTAGAGAAGCTGCTGCCTGGAACAAGAGCGACTCTGGCGTTCCGGACCAGGGAGAGCCCTAAATCAAATGAACTCATATCATTTAATGTCAGCTTTGGAAAAATATAAAATGCGCCCTGCGGCTGCTCAACCTCCAATCCCATGCCTGTCAAACGTTCATACACATAATCCCTTCGTTTTTTAAACACTTCTTTTATATATGCCGTGTGTTCCTGATAAGTAGTCATTGCTTCTAAAGCAGCGTATTGGCTGATGGAAGCAGCACAAGATACATTGTATTGGTGAACCTTTAACATTTGCTCTGATATCCATTCAGGAGCAAGGGTGTATCCGATACGAAAGCCTGTCATGGAGTGTGATTTAGATACACCGTTGATAACGATGGTTTGATTTTTTAAATCGGAAATCGAAGCAATCGATGTGTGGGCAAAATCAAAAACAATCTCACTGTAGATTTCATCGGATAAAATAAATATTTCTTTCCCTTTAATCACTCCGGCAAGAGCTTCTAATTCTTCTCTAGAATAGGCTGCACCAGTCGGGTTAGAAGGGGAAGGAAGAACAATACATTTGGTATTTTCATTGATAACATCTGCCAATGCTTCCGGAGTAAACTTAAACCCGGTATTAGTTGTATCTACATGAACCGGTTTGGCGCCAGCGAGCGTAATCAGCGGTTCATAGCCCGGATAAATAGGACTTGGCAAAATCACTTCATCCCCAGGTGTAAGGATGGTCCGGAAAGTAATATCAATTGCCTCAGATGCTCCAGAAGTAACAATAATTTCCGAATCCGGCTGATAAGCCAGCTCATAATTTGTCTTGTAATAGGTATGTATGGCTTTTCGTAACTCCCAGATTCCTTGATTCGGTGTGTACGTTGTGAAGTTATTCTCAATCGCCTGAATTCCTGCATTTTTTACATTATCCGGAGTATGGAAATCCGGCTGTCCGATTGTTAAAGAAACGACGTCCTTTTCATCAGAAACCAGATTAAAGAATTTACGGATTCCCGATATTTCAATATTTTTTACATTGTTATTTATTAAATGCTTCAACATAATCACCTACGCTTAAAAAGTAAAATTTTCATTAAATGTTCAAATAATTTGGATTAATACGAATGAAATTGGGTATAATAAAAATATAGAATAAAATAAAAGGAGAATACAATATGCGACCAAGATCTCTTAATTTCGAACAGCTTGTTGACATGAATAGACAAGAATTATTAAACGATGAGAAAAGTATATCACAAATTGAAGAGAAGTTAGACAAGAAACAAGAAGCTTTTTTATTGAATCATAAAAAGAATAAAAACGAATTAACCGCTGAGTAGGAGAAATCCTTGCTAAAGCGGTTTTTTATTGGAGAGAGGGAAGAGGAATAAAAAAACGATTTTGAAGCAGCCCTGTTCTTATTGTATCATCTTTATAAAATAAGGGATTTTACCGCCGTATAAAATCGTTTCAACATGACGAAACTGAATAGCAGCGAAATCAGAAAGAAAAGGTGAGAACATGTTGCTGTCAGGGATAGTATCTATCGGAAATGTTGGAATTAATATTACTTATATTTATGTCATTATGATGCTGTTATGCAGTACAGCTGTGTACTATCTGACGAAAAAAATATATCAATGGGCGGTTAGAAAGCAAATGATGCGGTTTCTGGCATATATCGGTGCAAGCATTATTGTGATTAGCTTAACGATTATAACAGCTGTCATCCAGGAAAGGGATGCTTGGCACTTTCTAAGGGCTGCTATGCAAAGCCTCGCTTTTTTAGGCATCTGCTTAGCTATTTTTCCATTATTGCATCAATTTTTATTGAAAAGAAAATAATCTTCGGCAAATGTTATTTTCTTTTTAATACGGCAATAAAATGTTTATATACGATGGGCCAAAGATTAATGTCTGGCCAGCTTCCTTATTTCTTTTTAGAGCGTGCAGGAGGCCAATCCATTTTTCCTAACGAAGAAGGTACGTAATAGCTGGAGCGATGTTTTTTGGCAGGGGTCGATTTTGGTTTTTCCTGCTTCCAGTTAATATACTGACAAATTAGCCGTTTAGCTTGAGATAAAGACATTTTTACAGGCGGGTTGCGATAGCTTTGGTCTAATGCACCCAGATGCTTCAGATGTTTTAAATCCTCTTTGGCAGGAGGGATATGGAAGCAATATTCTCCAACCTTAATAAGCACTGTAGAATGTTGATTGCTAAGCTTGGGATGGTCAGAAAAATGCAACCCTTTTTTAGAAGCTTTTTTCTCTTTTAATAATTTTTCGATGGCTTGTTTTTTTAATTGATACAGCTGCTTCGGGTCAGGAGCCGTTTTTGCATGCTTATTAATAACAAATAAAGCCTGCGCCAGCTTTTCAACCTCAACGTCATGTTTCATTTTTAGTCTCTCCCTTTAAAAAAGGATTCAATCAATCTATATTTAATTAATACTCTAACTTAAAATTTATGGAATTTCAATACTATATCGAAAAAATACGAACAAATGCACTTGTTTTGTGCCGGGTGAAAAATAAAAGCTTGAATAATGCTTGCGCCAGCAAGGATTACGCGCATAAGCACGTGCTGAGAAAAATATACTGTAGATTATTAGGAAGGCATGATAGTAATTTCCGAATTCAGAGAAGAAAAAAGACCCTCGCATGGCGGCTAAGGTCTTTTCAGATGAGCAAGAAGAAATATCATTTTAGTGCTGTGGGAATGCTTTGTTGAAATATCGTGCTGTCTAATTTACTTTTTTTAAGTCATCAAGAATTGCATCCATGTTATCAAATTCCACTCCATCATAATTTTTGACAACTTCACCTTCCGGGCTGACTAGAAAGAAAGATGTCCCGTGGAGAACCTGATCATCTCCCTCTGCGGGGGCTTGAACAAGGTTTTTAAAATGCTTAATGGAAAATTCGCGGATCGTTTCAAAATCATAACCAGTGACGAAAGACCAATTATCGAAATTCACATCATAGTTAGAGGCATAATCCTTTAATACCTCAGGGGTATCGAAATCTGGATCTACGCTAAAAGAAACAATCTGTGCATCGATGCCTTCCTCTTCCATCATGGATTGCAGGTGAGCCATATTATATGTCATCGGCATACAGACGGTGGTACAGTTTGTAAAGATAAAATCAGCAATCCACCATTCTCCTTTTAAATCTTCAAGGGAGAGCTGTTCTTCATCCTGTGTCGTATACTCAAATTCCGGGACTTGTTCTGACATGGTTGTTTCAATAGCGTAACCCTGTCCGCAGCCTGCTAATACGAAAAATAAACCAATAAGTAATAAATAATGTCTCATATCATTAAACCCTTTCCTACTGTATCTTATGTTCATTATAGCATTGGGGAAAATGTTGAAAAAGTCTCTCATATGAAGGAATTATGACATTTTAAACCGGGCTGCCCGGATATCTTTCTTTCGATAAAATTTTACTGCAATCCAATTCTTTCAAGCTGAAGGATAATCGAGCCCTTTAATAGTGATTCTCCAATCGCTGCTGCAGGCGAAAATCGAGGTTATCCCATGAAGAAACAAAAAATTCTGCAGGTAAAGCATTAATTTGGATGTAATGTAAATACATGCAGCTCCGGTTTGCAGAAGAATCGATAAGGTAAACGGGTGGTTCCAATCCCGCTGTTCACGTATAATGTCAATCTATCTGAAACAGTGTATTTCCCTTGTACATATTTTTCTGCGTACGCCGGCGTATATAAATCGCCAATAAAAGGTAATCGGACCTGCCCTCCATGGCTATGACCTGATAATTGAATATCCACAGGATAATCCTTCACCATATCGGCAAGGTCAGGCTCGTGCGCAAGAAGAATGGTGAAATCAGAAGCTGTCCGATCTCTTAACGATTGACTGACATCCGGATTCCCAAGCATTGCATCATCCAGTCCAGCCAGCAGAAAGGAAGCATTCTCACGATGGATACGGGAGGCATTGTTTTGGAGCAAGGTAAAATCAGCTGCTTCAAAGGTTTCGTATAAAATATCCGTTCCATAGCCCCCATGATCATGATTTCCATAAATCCAAAACTTTCCTTCAGGCGCCTCCAGCTGCTGTAATATACGGATGAGACTGTCGTCCCAGTGATAATTATTAGGTTCGTCTACTAAGTCCCCTGTAAATAAAATCAAGTCGGGTTCCAGATTATTAATTTTTGTAACAAGAGTTTCGAGCTGCTCTAAGCTATAATGGAAACCTAAATGGGTATCGGAAAATTGCACAATTTTAAACTGATTAAAAGCGTTGGGAATTTGTGGAGATGTAATTGATTCTTCTGTGATTTTCAGGAGAGAAGGTTCTATCTCACGAGCATAAAAATACGTTCCGCCGCTCAAACCAAATAATGTTAATAAGCTTCCTAAAGACCTTTTTAAAAATGTTCTGCGATTCATTGTATAATTTCCTTTCTGCATATAAACCAATACGAAAATTATAGCACGGATAGAAGCTTTTTTTCATTTGGCAAATAGGTAAAGTTTTATACTTTTTTATTTAAGATACAGTAAAATCATTCTTACTGCTTTTAAAGACCTGATTTATCGCGTTTTACTCGGACATAATTCTTCTGTAGAAATATGTGAAGGCACTTTTTTAGGAGCAATATTCTTCCAAATGAGGAATCTGCTGATACAATCACTGGGAGAGAACCGCAGAAGTATGTTAAACTAAAAGTGTGTGTATAACGAAAAATCAAGTAATATACTTTAAGGTGACCGTTTATGGGTAATTATCCTCGCAGATAACACCCGTGAACTTTTATGATGAAGATAGAGCAGGTCTCGCAGAAACGTTTTGGAAGAAGATGTATCTACCGGGTTACTTTCACAGCATTTCTAATAAGTTAAAAGCATCTTTGAATTTCAATCGTCTTTATATGAAGAAGGGGGTAAATAAGGTGAGTACAACGCAAGATAAACAATTGTCAGATATGAAAATCAGTGAAGTCCTTATACCTGCTGAAAAGGTAGCGCATGTCCAGCTCAATAATCCTTTAGAACATGCATTGCTGGTATTAATGAAATCCGGCTATGCAGCAGTGCCAGTACTTGATGCAACCTATAAATTTGCCGGGATTATCGGAAAAACCGTTATCCTGAATGAAGTACTCGGGATTGAAAGCTTTGAAATGGAACGCTTATCAGAAATTCGGGTAATGGACGCCATGGCTGCAAATGTACCGACCTTAACCAGAGAAAATAGTTTACTAGACGGGCTGAATGCTTCCATTGACCATCCATTTGTATGTATAGTAGATAAAGATGGTTATTTTGATGGTATTTTAACAAGAAGAGCAATATTGAAGCAAGTAAAAAAAGATATTTATATGAATGCATATAAAAAATAATAACAATGTCTCC
Organism: Oceanobacillus sp. B139/18; assembly: GCF_055524595.1. Lineage (NCBI taxonomy): Bacteria > Bacillati > Bacillota > Bacilli > Caryophanales > Bacillaceae > Oceanobacillus > Oceanobacillus sp. B139/18. The sequence goes on from NZ_JBVFXI010000001.1 coordinate 187,092, forward strand.
ATGACGTGGAAGAGCGATAGTTTATTCTGCTTCATGGGGATTTTTTTGCATGTTAGGAAATATATATGCTGAATTTAGCGCTTCAACATGTTCCATGGGGGAATAATCTTAGGCACCAGAAATACACTCCGCTTTCGTAGGCCCCGAGCTCATCTCCTTTGAAGAAGACTTAGCGATTGGCAAGAACATCGATATTTTAAATAACAAGTGGTTTTCTTGGTTTTTCTTACAGTAATATTAGTTGCCGATGAAGATGGCGTCTGCTAAAGTAAGAAGGAGATTATAGAAAATGGAGGAGTAGTTGATTATGGATGCAAATGAAATTATACAATTTATTTCTAATAGTAAGAAAAGCACACCTGTAAAAGTATACGTGAAGGGAGACTTGGACAAGCTTCCTGAACAGAACGAAATAAAGGCATTTGTTGATGCGAAAAGCGGTACATTATTTGGAGAATGGAAAGCAGTAGAGCAATTCTTAAAAGATAATGAAGCTGTTATCGAAGATTATGTTATTGAAAATGATCGCCGTAACTCTGCTATCCCAATGCTGGATTTAAAAAATATCAATGCGCGTATCGAGCCGGGTGCGATTATTCGTGACCAGGTAGAAATTGGCGATGGTGTTGTAATCATGATGGGTGCATCAATTAATATTGGTGCTGTTATCGGTGAAGGAACGATGATTGATATGAATGCAGTTCTTGGCGGGAGAGCTACTGTAGGAAAGAACTGTCATATTGGTGCAGGTACTGTCCTTGCCGGCGTAATTGAGCCGCCATCTGCTAAACCAGTTATCGTAGAAGATGATGTGGTAATTGGCGCAAATGTTGTTGTCCTTGAAGGAATCACGATTGGAAAAGGCTCTATTGTTGCAGCAGGATCTATTGTTACCAAGGACGTAGAACCAAACACATTAGTCGGTGGTACACCTGCCCGAGTTTTAAAAGATATCGATGAGCAGACAAAATCGAAAACAGAAATCAAACAAGAGCTTCGTAAATTAGATAATTAAGGCAGATGAAAACTTTATGACAGCAATTGATTTGCAAACGATCCGCAGGGAACTGCATCAGATTCCTGAATTAGGTTTCAAGGAGGAAAAGACGCAAAAGTACCTGCTCGCAAAAATTCAAGAAATGGCGACAGATCGTGTTGAAGTGAGAACATGGCGGACCGGTATTTTAGTACATGTATCTGGAACCAATCCAACAAAGCGGATTGGTTTTCGGTCTGATATCGACGGACTCCCCATTTTGGAAGACACAGGCTTCGACTTTGCTTCAACGCATAGGGGACAAATGCATGCGTGCGGACACGATTTCCATATGACCATTGCTTTGGCAGCACTCAACAGGCTGATTGAACAGCCTGTAAAGGATGATGTGCTATTTATTTTTCAGCCAGCTGAAGAAGGCCCGGGCGGCGCAAAGCCGATGATTGCGTCAGAAGAATTTCTTGCATGGAAACCAGATACGATTTTTGCACTGCATATTGCTCCAGAGCTGCCAGTTGGTCAGGTATCCTCTAAATCTGGACTTTTATTTGCTAATACGAGTGAGCTGTTCCTGGATTTTAAAGGACTTGGCGGCCATGCTGCCTATCCGCATTTAGCGAAGGACATGACCGTAGCAGCGAGTAATTTTGTTGTGCAGGCTCAGCAAATTGTCTCCAGAAGGTTAAATCCGTTAGACGGTTCCGTCGTTACGATTGGAAAAATGGAGAGCGGATTTGTTCAGAATGCCATAGCGGAGACAGCTCGTTTGGAAGGAACCATTCGAACGACAGAAGCTTCCTCCATCATATTGGTGAAGGAAGAGCTGGAGAGGCTGATCAAAGGATTTGAAATAGCCTATGATTGCCAAATAAATGTCGATTATGGAGCGAATTATTACCAGGTAGTAAATGAAGAAAAATATGTGGAGCTCTTTAAAACGTCTCTGGAAAACACGGGCATTACTTATGTTCAGGCTTCTGCAGCAATGACTGGAGAGGATTTTGGAGATATGCTAAAAGAGATTCCAGGATTTATGTTCTGGCTTGGGGTAAATTCTCCATATGGACTGCATCATGCGAAGCTAACCCCGGATGAAGCTGCGCTTTCTGTAGGGGCGGAAGCTGTAGAAACCTATATCCGCTCCATTGGTAGTGTTTGACAGGTATATTAGGGTTTAATAAAAAAGATTTTCTCTTGTAATGGGGGAAATCTTTTTTATATGCTCTATTCTTCTAAAATCAAATGCATACATCTTCCTCCCTCATCATATATCAGTTAAAGAGAAAATAGGAAGGAGTGACCTCATGCAGATTTATGATGCCCTCCCTGATTTATCTAAATTCAAACCATTGCCCGGAAGTAATCAATCCCTGTTATTTTCTAGCGGAAAGCCGATTCTTGTTATATTTTGGTCTGTTAGCTGTTCATCCTGTGGTTATTTCTTGCAAAAGCTGGCTGCTATTCCTCCAATCAAATACCAAAAAGTGATTACTATATTGATTCACACATATTTAGATGGTGAACAAATCAGCCTGCCTGAAATAAAAAATAAACTAAATCAGCTGCATGTTGATGCTGTATATTTAGATGATGTAACTGGACAATTGGATGATATATTTCAGTTCCGTTATGTACCTGCGTTATACTTATTTGATAAACAGGAAAAGCTGCGGTTCAAACAAATTGGAAAACCTTCTACAAGTTTGGTAGAACAGCGTTTGAGACGATTAATCAATACAAAATAAATAAAATATATAGACTCTATTCTTTCCGGGATGGAGTTTTTTTGTGCAAAAGGAGCAGATTATGGATGGTTTAAAAATATTTCACGGATAGAAATCACGCAACAAAAGCTGTCTTAAAAAATTTATCAAAAATTTTCAAAAAAATTTCACAAAACAGTGGAAATTTATTTCGGAAACCGTTATATTAGTTATTACGGATTAGTGGAAAGGGGGAATTAATTTTGAATACCTTTAAAAAACTGAAGCATTTCTATTGGCCTTATAAAAAGTATTTTATTTGGTCGATTATCTGTATGCTTATCGTTACCAGCATTACGGTTGTTTATCCGATTATCCTGCAAATTACAATCGATGAAGTAGTTGCTGAACAGAGATATGGACTGATTCCTTATATTTGTGGCGTATTCTTAGGGTTGATGATGATAAAGGGTGTATCTACTTTTTTCTTTCAGTACCTGGGTGATTTATTTGGAATGACCTCTGTATATAAGCTGCGTGAATCATTATACGATAAGCTGCAAGCGCTGGCATTTAAATATTATGATAATGCCAAAACAGGGGATATTATGTCCCGGCTGACTGCAGATGTCGAAGGATTTCGTTTCTTTCTTTCGGTAGGTTTTGCAGAATTGATTCGCGTTGTGTCGTTGATGCTGATAAGTATTTCGGTTATGTTTTATTATTCTATTCCTCTAGCACTTATAACAATGGCGGCGATGCCGTTTCTGGCATTTGTTGTTTATAAATTTGATAAGCAGGTTCATCCGGCCTTTCGAAATATCAGGCGCTCCTTTGGAAAGTTAAATACAAGAGTACAGGAAAATATAAGCGGGATGAATACGGTTAAATCATTATCAAGAGAAGACTTTGAGATTGGCAGGTTTTCTGAAAGTAATGATAATTACCGCCAAAAATATTTGTTTACATCAGGTTTGTGGGCAAAGTATTTTCCGGTGATGGAATTTATCGGAAATGTCAGCGCCGTTGTTTTATTAGCGTTTGGCGGTTTTTTTGTCATAAATGGATCCATGACGACCGGACAATTAATGGCCTTTTTCAGTTTAGTCTGGTTTATCATGGGACCGCTTATGAACTTAGGATTTATCATTAATCAATTTTCACAGGCAAAAGCATCTGGAGAGCGGCTGCTGGAGATCCTCGAAGCGCCTGAAGATATCGAAGAAAAGACTGGTGCGATGGATGCTGATATTCAAGGTCATGTCACCTTTAAGGATGTCACATTAACATATATCGAGGAAGATGATGAAGCATTAAAACATGTCAGCTTCGATGCCCCGCCGGGCAAAACAATCGGGTTAATCGGCGCAACAGGCGCAGGAAAAACAAGTATTACCCAGCTGCTTACACGGTTTTATGAACCGGAAGAGGGGGAAGTTTTAATCGATGGGCGCCCTGTTTCGGACTATAAGCTGAAGAGTCTCCGCAGCCAAATTGGTTTTGTTCTGCAGGAGCCGTTCCTTTTTTCCACAACCATTAAAGAAAATATTTCTTATGGTACACCAGGAATTCAGGAAGAAGAAATTGTTGCAGCGGCAAAAATGGCGCAAGCGCATGATTTTATCATGGAGCTTCCAAAAGGATATGATACGCTTCTGGGAGAAAGAGGAATGGGGCTATCCGGGGGACAGAAACAGCGGATAGCTATAGCCAGAGCCATTTGTATCGATCCGAGTATTCTTGTATTAGATGATGCAACGTCTGCTGTTGATATGCAGACGGAGCATAAGATTCAAAAGGCATTGCGCGAAGTGATGAAGAACAGAACATCCTTTATTATTGCGCACCGTATTTCCTCTTTAAAGCATGCAGATGAAATTTTAGTGCTGGAAGACGGGGAAATCGTTGAACGGGGCACTCATGACTTCTTGTTGAAAAATAAAGGTCCTTATGAACGTATTTATAATATCCAATATCAAGACCGCGAAGAGATTATGAGTGTGGTCAATTAAGGGAGGCGGCGTATATTGGCAAAAGCAAAAGAAGCTAAAAAGCAAAGTAATCATCTGGAGCGATTTCACTATACAATAGACCAGACAATTGAAAAGCCGTTTAACTGGGAACAGATGTGGAGATTGCTTCAGTTCTTAAAGCCTTATTCCAAAACATACTTGCCAGGTGCGATTATTGCAATGATGATTGCTACAGCTGTCCGATTATCTATACCGATTCTGATTGGAAAGGTAGCTGTGGATATTGCGATTGCCCAGAATGATGGAAATCTGTTAGTTTATCTAGTTGCAGGGATTGCTATTCTTTATATTATCAGTTTTATCGCCAATCGATTCCGGATCAAATGGGTAAATATTTTGGGGCAGAATGTAATCTATGATTTAAGGCAAAAGCTATTTTCCCATGTACAGAGGCTGTCACATCGGTTTTTCGATAACCGCTCGGCAGGATCTATCCTAGTCCGGATTTTAAATGATATTAATTCCCTGCAGGAACTATTTACCAACGGAATTATTAATCTGTTGATGGATATTTTAATGTTGAGCGGCATTATTATTATCCTGTTTATAATGAGCCCGCCTCTGGCGTTGGCGGTGGTAATCGTCATTCCGCTGATGTTTATTATATCAACTGCATTAAGAAGAAAAATTAGAAGAGCATGGCAGCTGGTCCGCCTGCAGCAATCGAGAATGAATTCACATTTAAATGAAGGACTGCAGGGAATGCGTATTACTCAATCCTTCTCTCAAGAAAAAGAGAATGCGGAATTCTTTGATGGTGTAAATTCAGGCTTCTTTAACAGCTCCCGTGATGCAGCGAAGAAAAGTGCTTTTTTCCGTCCGCTTGTAGATATTTGTGACGCAGCCGGGACCATTATATTAATCGCTTTTGGCTCTTACTTAATTTTGAACGGAACGATTGAATTAGGGACGTTTATTTCCTTTGCATTCTTTTTAGGGATGTTTTGGGAGCCGATTTCCAGGCTGGGTCAGATGTATAATCAGCTGCTAATGGCAATGGCCTCCTCCGAGCGTATCTTTGAATTTTTGGATGAACAGCCTAATGTGGAAGAAAAAGAAGACGCGTATCAATTTGAAAAGATGGATGGCCAGATTGAATTTGATGAAGTCGAATTCGCTTATAATGCAGATCGGATGGCATTAAAAAAGATTTCCTTGAAGATGGAGGCAGGCCAGACAATAGCCTTGGTTGGTCATACAGGAAGCGGAAAGTCTACCATTGCCAACCTGATCAGCCGTTTCTATGATCCTACATCTGGAGCAGTAAAAGTTGACGGACATGATCTGCGGGACGTGACGTTAGACAGTCTAAGACAGCGGATTAGTGTTGTTCTTCAGGATACGTTTATCTTTTCTGGAACGATTATGGAAAACATTCGTTTCGGCAGACCGGACGCAAAGGATGAAGAAGTAAAGGAAGCGGCAAGGGTCGTTGGAGCAGACAGTTTTATCAGCCGATTAGCGAATGGTTACGAGACAGAAGTAGAGGAGCGGGGGAATATTCTTTCTGCCGGTGAAAGGCAATTACTGTCCTTCGCAAGGGCGCTTTTGGCAAATCCAAGCATCATTATACTGGATGAAGCTACAGCAAGTATTGATACTGAATCAGAAGTAAAGATTCAAAAGGCGTTAAAGCGTTTATTAAAAGGAAGAACATCGATTATTATTGCCCATCGTCTGTCTACGATTCGAGAAGCAGACTGCATCTATGTTCTGGAGCAGGGAGAGGTTTTAGAATATGGAAATCATCAGGAATTAATGGAGCAGCATGGAAAATATTATGAACTTGTTAAATCACAATTCACGATGCTGGATGCTATATAAATAAAAGGAAGGGAGCAGCTGCAATTGTGGCTGTTCTTTTCTTTCTTTTATCGCAATGCAAGATAAAGTAAAATTCCCCGCTGAATAATGTTTTACATTATGTTAATATATAGAAATGAAAGACTGGAGGTTCCTTGTTATGAAAAAAGATTTTGCAGTAATTGGTCTCGGAAGATTTGGCGGAAGCATTTGTAAAGAACTAAGCGATAAAGGAATGCATGTTCTCGCCATTGATTCGGATGAGACGAAGGTCAATGAATATAAAAATATTGCTTATCATGCCGTCGGACTTGATGCGACAGATGAAGATGCCCTGAAAGAGATAGGGATTACCAATTTTGATCATGTTATCGTAGCTATCGGAGAAAATATCCAGGCAAGTATTCTCGCCGCAGTTATCTTGACTGATTTAGAAATAAGAAGGATTACGGTGAAGGCCCAGAATGACTATCATGAAAAAATCCTGAATCGGATTGGCGTTCATCATGTCGTTCATCCGGAAAGAGATATGGGCAAGCGGCTGGCACATAACTTTATATCGAATAATATTTTAGAGTATCTGGAGCTATCCAACGAGCACAGCATCGTAGAGGTTATCGCAGGCAAGAAAATGATTGGTAAAAATTTAATTACACTGGATGTCCGGGCAAAGTTTGGGTGTAATATTGTTGCGATAAAAAGAGGATCAGAAATTGATGTATCCCCTGAAGCAGATGAGCCTCTCCATGAAGGAGATATACTTATTGTGATTGGGGCAGATCAGGATATTAACCGGTTTGAAAAAGCATTTATTTTTGATTAACTATATAAGTGCGCCCTCTTTAAAAGGCCCTTTCACATTGAATATCTTTGTGAAAGGGCCTTTTCCAATTTATCAGCTAAAGCTGTTCATTGTCAAAGCGGTAGATAAGAAGGCGCTCGTCTGGATTCAGCCAGTATGCTTTTAGTTTTATTTCCTGCAATAATTCAAAAGGGCTATCATATTCAAGGAATTGAATATATGTATCATGAGGGTAATATAGAATAATATCTACCATCCTCGGGGCCTCTTCAACTGATTTTAAAATATTAGAGGTAATGCGCTTAAAAATTTGTACAGAAAAAGGATTGAAAAAATAAAAATGATTATCCTTTGCACGAATTTTATATTCCTCTGCCAAGCAGCAAATAAATTGAATATCGGTCCGCTTATCCTCAGCGTTTATTGATTGTGTATATGTTTGTAAATTATGCTGGGCATCGTTAAAAAAATGCGTGTTCATTTCAATGCCAGTTACCGATATCTGCTGAAAAAAATCAAGATAAAAGGCTAAACGTCCTTTTCCACATCCAAAATCGATGACAGCGCCTTGTTTATCAAGCGTATAATTTTTCGTTAATTTTTCCAAAGCGCTGTATGGAGTCGGCTCATAAGGATTGTAATGATGTGATTCAGGATAGATTGTTTTCTTATCCTCGATGGTATGAATTTGCAACAGCTTATCATAATATTTATCCTTCATAAACAAGTACCTCTTTCTGGACAGCAGTGCCGCCCATTTTAAAGAAAAGCTCCATTCTCCAAAAATAATTTTTCAGGAGAATGGAGCTTTTGTTCTTTATATTTCCATAATGATTGGTAAGACCATTGGACGACGTTTCGTTTTTTCATATAAGAATGGAGCAATCGTATCTGTAATTTCATTTTTAATTTCAGACCATTGTGTTGTACGGCGTTCCATTACTTTTTCTAAATGCTTAGAGACAAGTTTTTGCGCATCGTTGATAAGGTCTTCTGATTCACGCATATAGACAAAACCGCGAGAAATGATATCTGGACCTGATTCAATTTTAAATTCTTTCATGTTGATACTTACAACAACAATTACTAAGCCTTCTTCAGATAGAATTCTGCGGTCTCTAAGAACAATATTCCCGATATCGCCAATTCCGCTTCCATCAACATAGATAGATCCGGACGGGATTTTACCTGCAATCGCAGCTTGGTCTTTTCCAAGGGCCAGTACATCTCCATTGTCCATAATAAAGGAATGATTTTCTTTGACCCCGCATGATTCAGCTAATTTCATATGCTCGATTAACATACGATATTCCCCATGAATCGGCATGAAGAATTTCGGTTTGATTAAACGAAGCATCAGTTTTTGCTCTTCTTGACTTCCATGACCAGAAGTATGAATATTATTCAGTTTTCCGTGAATAACATCCGCTCCTGCACGGTATAATTTATTGATAGTTCTGCTTACGCTGACAGTGTTCCCCGGGATTGGCGAGGATGAAAATACAACGGTATCTCCAGGAATAAGCTGAATTTGCCGATGTGTTCCATTAGCAATTCGAGAGAGTGCTGCCATCGTCTCGCCTTGTGAACCAGTACAGAGGATCGTCACTTCATTTGCCGGAAGACGATTAATTTGGTTTCCGTCAATAAACGTATCTTTAGGTGCCTGGATGTAACCCAGCTCCTGGCCAATGTTTATCGCGGATTCCATACTTCTTCCGAAGACAGCAACTTTACGGTTATGCTTCACGGACGCTTCAACTACTTGCTGGAGGCGATAAATATTAGACGCAAACGTAGCAAAAATCAGTCTGCCGTCAACACGGCTGAATATATCCTGAATGCTTTCACCAACGACGCTTTCTGACATTGTAAATCCAGGTACTTCACTATTCGTACTATCGGATAGGAGGCATAATACTCCTTCTTCGCCAATTTGAGCCATTTTAGCAAGGTTTGCTGGTTCACCGACTGGTGTGAAATCAAATTTGAAATCGCCGGTATGAACGACATTTCCAGGTGGTGTTTTTACAACAATACCAAATGAATCTGGAATACTGTGTGTAACACGGAAAAAGCTAACGGAAGTTTTACGGAATTTTATCACATCGTCTTCTTGAATGGAAATTAGCTTGGTACTGCGTAATAAACCGTGTTCTTCTAATTTATTACGAATTAAACCGAGAGCTAATTTTCCGGCATAAATTGGCACATTAATTTGTTTTAATAAGAATGGGATTCCACCAATATGATCTTCGTGACCATGTGTAACAAAAAGACCCTTGATTTTATCTTGATTTTGCACAAGATAGGTGTAATCCGGGATTACATAATCAATACCAAGAAGGTCATCCTCAGGGAATTTGATTCCTGAATCAATAAGGATAATCTCATCCTGGAATTGAACTGCATACGTATTTTTGCCGATTTCCCCAAGTCCACCCAGGGCAAATACAGCCGTCTGATCATTTTTTACAAACTTCATTATTATACGTTCTCCACTTCAAAATTGCCGGTACTTTTTTCGTATTCGAGATGTGCCTCATCTAATACTTGAATGTACTCAATGTTAATATCGCGGTCACTAATTTTTGATCTTGCTTCTCTGACGGATTCAGCTTCTACATAGAGGCTCTCCGTACGTTCTCTTACAGGCACTTCTTTACGTGATGCCTGATATAATACTTTAAAAATCATTTCATCTCTCCTTTAAAATTTAAAAACTATATTTAGTCAGGGTTATTCATACGATGTGTTGTATTCCGTTATAAAAGGCAAGTTTCCGTCAGCTCACCTGAAAAATGGCTTTTCTAATTAAGAATGATATTCTTATTTGGCTGTTCATTATTTATTAGTAGTTGGTACGCGTCCCTCTTTGCCTAGTAAATCCTTCAAACGTTTTTTAAGTTTCTCTTTAAGACGTTTCAGCATAAGGACTCACTTCTCCTTCCGATAATATAGAAAAGCAAATTTAACCCTCTACCGTCCAATCCTCTTATCTATAGTATAGTACGAAATTGGAAAGAATTAAATAAAAAACGATAAATAATAAAAAATATTCCTTTGTTCGTGTTTGCTAAACTATTTCTATCATCGTCTAAATCAGCAATTTTATACAGTTTGAAAAGAATTTTCCGGGAGCGCTGAATTAATTGATTTCAATGGAATTATCCGGAATGGCAAAAGGATTCCCTTCGTTGATCCGGTCAAAAAACATAATACCGTTTGTATGATCGATTTCATGTTGAAAAACAATAGCCGGATAATCTTTTAAACGCAATTTAACTGGATTATCATTTATATCTGTTGCAGTTATAGTAATACGAGCGTGTCTTGGGACATATCCTTCTATAACACGGTCAACAGATAAGCAGCCCTCTCCATTTTGCAAGTATGCCTGCTCTACAGAGTGACTGATGATTTTAGGGTTGGCCAGTCCCATACTGTATTTTTTCCCTTTGCTGTCTTCAAAATGCAGTGCAATCAATTGTTTTTCAATGCCAAGCTGAGGGGCAGCCAGACCTACTCCGGCTCTTAAATTATATTTTTCAGCTATTTCATCATCTTGACTATTTTTTAAGAATTGAAGCATATCTTCTAATAATTGTTTGTTTTCCGCAGACAGCGGCACATCTACCTTAGCGGCTTTTTTTGTTAAAGAAGGATGTCCTTCTCTGACAATATCTTTCATTGTTATCATGTGTACGACTCCTTTATATCTGTTTATTTACGTTATAGAGGATGTTCAAAAGGTTCCTGAAGAATAAGCGGCAAATTCTTTTATTGGCTTTTCCAGAGCGAAGCGATTCTCGCTACATTGAAAATCGTTCGTTCCTTTTGAACACGTTAGCTTAAATTATAAAATAATGCGAGACAGGTCTGTTGCTTATCATAACACATAAATTTAAACATGGATGATATTTCATATTATAAAATAGGAGGGGAGGATGTAAAAGGTTTTGCTCTAGTCTTTCCTGAACTTCGCATCATATGTTACAATTTTAGTCGTATATAGTTTAAAAAACGGATACATAGGAAAAACAAAAAGAAACGTACATATTGGAGGTTTTTTTGTGTCAAAAAAAGGTTATTTATACGCAATTATTATTTCTTCTTTATTATTCATTGCTGCATGCAGCAGTAAATCTGCTGAAGAACAAATACATGATCATCTTGAAGAAGCAATTCAAATAGAAAAAGGATATGAAACGCAGCAGCAGGAAATTGAAGAACTGGAGCAGCAGGAACAGGAAATATTCAGTCAGATTGTGGAGCTGGATATGGAGCAATTTGATCAGATTCAAGAATTATCACAGGAAGCCATTTCTATCGTTGAACAAAAGCAGGAAAAGCTTGGTGAAGAAAGAGAAAGCATTGAAGCTTCTCAAGAAGAATTTGAACAAGTGGAGTCCCTTATCTCTGATTTAGAGGATGAAAATGTTCAGCAGGAAGCAGAAAGCATGTATGACATCATGATAGAGCGATATACAACATACTATGATTTAAATGATACATATCAAACTTCCGTCGACCAGGAAAAAGAGTTATATGAAATGCTGCAGCAGGAAGAGCTTGAACAGGATGAAGTAACCGGTCATTTAGAAGCTTTAAATGAAAATTATGAAAGAATTATTGCATTGAATGAAGAATTTAATCAATTGACAGCTGACTATAATGAAGCAAAACGTACATTTTATGAAGCATCGGGTTTAAATGTAAGTTATGAAGACGAATCAGATGCCGATACAGAAGAATAATGACCGTTAAGCACCTCCTGCTCAGGAAAAACCTGCGCAGGAGGTTTTTTTGAAGAATAGGAAAGTATATAAAAAAATGCTGAATATAGCCGCTCCAACAGGTTTCATGGGCTGAGTAATCTCAGGCCCCAGAAATACACTGCGCTTTCCGTGAGCACGAGCTCAGTCTCCTTTAAAGAAGACTTGCTGATTGGCAAGCCAATAGGTGTAGACAGAGCTAAAGTTGGGACTTCGATTACTCGTCCCATCAAAAAGCGTCGCTAGAATTAGCGTTATTTTCTTGTGAAAAAGCAAATAAAACTTAATTCTTCTTAGATGGGGGCGACTTCCCGCAGCGGACATCTCTTCGGCGAGAACACTGATGTTTTAAAGACCAAGCGGTATTCTTGGTTTTTCTTAAGCGGGTAGGATCGGATGTTCTTATGGAGCATATGTATGCTGCAAAGAAAAAATTACAGCACGATGTTTTATGCAGGGAATGATACAAAATTGATACAGTTTTTTTACATAGTAATACAGTTTTTACTTGATGGAGCAGGGAGCAGCAAACCCTTGGATAATATATCAATGTACAAGAAACAAACTGATTGACCATCCATAAAAAATGAGCTAAGATAATAGGAGATAAAAATTGTATTACTTTCTATTGCTCGTCCTTTTAGAACAGTAGTGATAAAATAATACAGATTAAAAATTTCTGCATTAGGGTAAAGGTATTAGTATGTAATTTTTATTGTTTAAGGGTAGAATAGTAAAAGAATACTTAATTTTGATATAAGAAAGGAAGAGGTGAATCATTTTGAAACAGGTACTTGAAAATATTGAAAACCAATTCGAAATGTTCCAAGTTCTAGATGAAAATGGAAAAGTTGTAAACAAAGATGATCTCCCTGATTTATCAGATGATGAATTGAAGGAGTTAATGAGACGCATGGTATATACACGTATACTTGATCAGCGTTCCATTGCACTTAACCGTCAAGGACGCTTAGGTTTCTATGCGCCGACTGCCGGTCAGGAGGCTTCTCAGTTAGGAAGTCAATTTGCATTAGAGCAAGATGATTTTATTTTACCGGGATATCGTGATGTTCCACAGTTGATTTGGCAGGGGCTTCCATTATACCAGGCTTTCTTATTCTCTAAAGGACATTTTCACGGAAACCAATATCCGGATGAATTAAGAGCATTAAGTCCGCAGATCATAATCGGCGCACAGTATGTTCAAACAGCTGGTGTAGCACTTGGTTTGAAAAAACGCGGCAAGAAGAATGTAGCAATCACTTATACAGGTGACGGCGGTACTTCTCAAGGTGATTTCTACGAAGGAATAAACAATGCTGGCGCATTTAAAGCTCCTGCTATTTTTGTTGTGCAAAATAACCGTTTTGCTATTTCTGTTCCTGTAGAAAAACAAACCAATGCAAAAACATTAGCTCAAAAAGCTGTTGCTGCCGGAATTGAAGGAATTCAAGTAGACGGCATGGACGTTTTAGCAGTTTATGCAGCAACTAAAATGGCTCGTGACCGTGCAGTAGCAGGTGAAGGTCCTACCTTAATCGAAACATTAACTTACCGTTTTGGACCGCATACCATGTCTGGTGATGATCCAACTCGCTACCGTACAGAAGATATGGATAAAGAGTGGGAGCAAAAAGATCCGCTTGTTCGTTTCCGTAAATACCTCGAAGGTAAAAAGCTTTGGACAGAAGAAGATGAGAACAAAGTAATTGACGAAGCGAAAGAAGATATTAAAAAAGCAATTAAACAAGCTGAACAACAGCCTAAACAAAAAGTTACCGATTTAATTGATAATATGTATGAAGAGCTTCCAACTCATTTACAGGAGCAAAAAGAAATCTATCAAGCAAAGGAGTCGAAATAAATCATGGCACAAATGACAATGATTCAAGCAATCACTGATGCAATGCGCGTTGAGCTGAAAAATGACGAAAACGTGCTTGTATTTGGTGAAGATGTTGGACAAAATGGCGGAGTTTTCCGTGCTACGGAAGGTCTTCAAGATGAATTCGGCGAAGACCGTGTATTTGATACGCCGCTTGCTGAATCAGGAATTGGCGGCTTAGCCATTGGTTTAGCAATGGAAGGGTTCCGTCCGGTTCCAGAAATCCAGTTTTTCGGCTTCGTTTATGAAGTAATGGATTCGATTAACGGCCAAATGGCTCGTTTGCGTTATCGCTCCGGCGGCCATTACAATGCGCCAATTACTGTTCGTGCACCATTTGGCGGCGGGGTTCACACGCCTGAACTGCATGCGGACTCTTTAGAAGGTCTTATTGCACAACAGCCGGGTATGAAAGTAGTTATTCCATCTACACCATATGAAGCAAAAGGACTGCTTATTTCTGCAATTCGCGATAATGATCCGGTTGTATTTTTAGAGCATATGAAGTTATACCGTTCTTTCCGCGGGGAAGTTCCGGAAGAAGATTATACCGTAGAGCTTGGAAAAGCTGACGTAAAACGTGAAGGTACTGACGTTACGTTACTTGCTTATGGCGCAATGGTGCATTCTTCATTAAAAGCAGCTGAAGAATTAGAGAAAGATGGTATTTCAGCAGAAGTAATCGACTTGCGTACGGTTTCTCCAGTAGATTATGACACCATTTTAGAGTCTGTTAAGAAAACAAATCGTGTCGTATTTGTCCAAGAAGCACAGCGTCAAGCTGGTATCGCTGGACAAGTTATTTCTGAAGTGCAAGAAAGAGCAATTTTACATTTAGAAGCTCCTATTCTTCGTGTTACTGCACCGGACACAGTTTATGCATTCTCTGATGCAGAGGAAGTATGGCTGCCAGACCATAAAGACATTGTTGAAAGAGTAAACGAAGTAATCAATTTCTAAATTATTTAGGAGGTCAAATCCATGGCATTTAATTTTAAATTACCAGATATCGGTGAAGGAATTCACGAAGGCGAGCTCGTTAAATGGTTCGTTAAAGAAGGCGACGAAGTAAAAGAAGACGATGTGCTTTGTGAAATTCAAAATGATAAATCTGTCGTTGAGATTCCATCTCAGGTAGACGGAACAGTTACAAAAATCCATGTGGCAGAAGGTGAAGTTGCAGTTGTAGGTGATACGTTAATTTCATTTGATGCAGAAGGATACGATGATGAAGAAGAGGAAGATACTAAATCAGACGATGCTTCTTCGGAATCAAAAGAGGAAAAAGCGGAAGAAAATGCGGATCAAGCGTCTGACGACAATGCAACTGAATCAGATGACAAGCGTGTTATCGCAATGCCATCTGTTCGTAAATTCGCACGTGAAAATGATGTGAATATTAAAGATGTACAAGGATCCGGCAAAAACGGACGTATTACAAAAGAAGATGTAGAAAGCTTCTTAAGCGGAGATCAGCCTGAGGCTTCTTCTGAATCTGCAGAACCGGCAACTTCTGAAGATACACAAGCAGCTGCTTCTCCACAAGGACAGTATCCGGAAACACGCGAGAAAATGACAGCAATGCGTAAAGCAATTGCTAAATCAATGGTTAACTCTAAATCAAAAGCTCCACACGTTACGTTAATGGACGAAGTGGATGTTACAGAATTAGTAGCTCACCGTAAGAAATTCAAAGCAGTTGCAGCAGAACAGGAAATCAAGTTAACGTACATGCCATATGTCGTTAAAGCATTGGTATCTGCGTCTAAGAAATTCCCAATCCTTAACTCTTACATTGATGATGCAACGGATGAAATTGTAGAAAAACATTACTACAATGTCGGAATTGCTGCAGACACAGATCGCGGACTTTTAGTGCCGGTTGTGAAAGATGCAGATAAAAAATCCATCTTCCAGATTTCTGATGAAATCAATGAATTGGCAGTTAAAGCGAGAGATGGTAAACTGAAACCAGACGAAATGAAAGGTGCTTCCAATACGATTTCCAATATTGGTTCAGCTGGCGGTCAGTGGTTCACTCCAGTATTAAACTATCCAGAGGCAGCTATTCTCGGAATTGGTCGTATTGCTGAAAAACCTGTCGTTCGTGATGGTGAAATCGTAGTGGCTCCAGTTCTTGCTGTATCCCTAAGCTTTGATCATCGTATCGTTGATGGTGCAACTGCTCAAAATGCATTGAACCAAATCAAACGTTTATTGAATGACCCACAATTAATTATGATGGAGGCGTAAGTCATGGTAGTAGGAGATTTCCCGGTAGAAGTAGACACACTTGTCGTTGGTGCTGGTCCAGGAGGCTACGTTGCAGCAATTCGTGCAGCACAGCTGGGACAAAAGGTTACAATTGTTGACAAAGGTGAATTAGGCGGCGTTTGTTTAAACGTTGGATGTATTCCTTCTAAAGCACTTATTGAAGCAGGGCACAAATATCAGAATGCAAAAGGCTCTGATGATTTAGGTATTACAACAGAAAACGTAAGTCTTGACTTCTCTAAAGTACAAGATTGGAAAGCATCTGTTGTAAACAAACTTACTTCTGGTGTTCAAGGACTGTTAAAAGGAAATAAAGTGGATATTGTAAAAGGGGAAGCTTACTTTGTAGATGAGCATACGGTAAAAGTTGCCGGCGAAAAAGACTCTCAAACTTACAAATTTAACAACTGTATTCTTGGTACTGGTTCTTCACCAATTGAAATCCCTTCTTTCAAATTCTCTGAAAGAGTATTGGATTCTACAGGAGCATTGGCTCTAACTGAAGTTCCTGAAAAATTAGTTGTTATCGGTTCTGGTTATGTTGGAACTGAGCTTGGTACAGCTTATGCAAACTTTGGCACAGAAGTAACGTTCTTAGAAGGTGCTAAAGATATTCTTGGCGGCTTTGAAAAACAAATGACACAAGTTGTTAAAAAAACGCTGGATAAAAAAGGTGCTAAAATTGTTACAGAAGCAATGGCTAAAGGTGCAGAAGAAACAAAAGATGGCGTAAAAGTAACTTATGAAGCAAATGGCAAAGAAGAAGTCATTGAAGCTGATTACGTACTTGTTACAGTAGGACGCCGTCCAAACACAGAAGAACTTGGCTTAGAACAAATTGGTGTTGAAAAAGATGACAGAGGCTTGATTAAAGTAGATAATCAAGGAAGAACTTCTGTAAGCAACATCTTTGCAATCGGTGATATCGTTCCTGGTCCGGCTCTTGCTCATAAAGCATCTTATGAAGCTAAAATTGCTGCAGAAGCAATCAGCGGTGAAAAAGCAGCTATTGACTACAACGCTATCCCGGCAGTAGCATTTACGGAACCTGAATTAGCAACAGTAGGTCTGTCTGAACAAGCTGCGAAAGATGCAGGCTATGACGTAAAAGCTGCGAAATTCCCATTTGCAGCAAATGGACGTGCATTATCGTTAAACACTTCAGAAGGTTTTGTGAAGCTGGTTACCCGCAAAGAAGATGGTCTTATCATCGGCGGCCAAATCGCTGGTCCAAATGCGAGTGACATGATTTCTGAAATCGGACTGGCTATCGAAGCTGGAATGACAGCAGAAGATATTGCATTAACTATCCATGCTCATCCAACACTAGGTGAGATTACGATGGAAGCTGCAGAAGTAGGCTTGGGTACTCCAATCCACACAATGTAATTTTGTTGAAGATAAAGGCATGCACCGGATACGGGCATGCCTTTTTTGAACAGTAAGAAAGTATAAAATGTTGAGGATAGTCGCTCCAACGGTTTCATGGGGAGAGTAATCTTAGGCCCCAGAAATACACTCCGCTTTCCGTGAGCCCCTGGCTCATCTCCTTTAAAGGAGATGAGCGCAAGCCCATGGAAAGTGTAGTGTTTTTCCGCCCTGACAACATTGCTGCGATTACTCGTCCCATCGAAAACATTTGTACGCCGGAAAGGGGAGTGGCGGTTGAAGGAGCTGCGCACAAATACCAATTCTAAAAAAGCCGGATATTTAATCAAAAAGCAAGTATGATGATCGAGAATATGTTCCTCATGAAATAGCAAAATATATAAGCTTATTCTTATATAAAAAGGGAGTCAGACACCTTGGGTTATTAAAGCAGGTGCCTGGCCCCCTTTTATCATGCAATAAATTTATTCTAAAGGGTTTTATTCATTGATGCGGATTCTAGTAAATAATTTGATCACTTGCGCTGACAATGGATTCTAATGTCTCCATAAGATCCCCGCGCGACATGTGATTTTCAATGGAGTAAATAACATCTTCATCTTTAAGTAAGTAAACACTATTATTATTTAAAGTATAATCTGACGGCAGCTCCTGATTATCCATGGTACGTTTTTCCGGACTGGAAATTTCATCTGGATATTTTGCCTTCAAATCAACAAATGTATTCATATAACTATCATTATCTTCAGCTGGAGGAACATATATAACATGATAGTCTGTAAATTCAAATTCAATAACTTGCATGTTCTCTTCATGTTGACAGCTATTTAATATGGGAATCATAGTAAATAAAAGTAGAATGATACCAAATTTCTTCATTCTATGTCACCTCTTCCCGAAAATAAAAGCAATCACTGTCACTTTTGTTTTCGCTGGATATAAATAGTTTAACAAATAAAATCCAGTATTTAAGAGATGTTATAAAATAGTAACGAAAATGATATTAGAGTAACATTCTTCTGTAGCAATGTGTAATACTTTTGAATGAAAAGTAATGCTAAACGTGTTTTGGTGTCGAAAACTGGACATAAAAAAGCTCTCCTTAAGCATCGTGTGATTTATAATTACGATACTCAAGGGGAGCTTTCTGAGATTAATCCTGTTAACTACGTTTTATTTTGCAGTTGTTTTCGTCTTCTTCTTTCGATATCAGCAGCATCCAGTTTCAATGTTTTTACCAGAGAGAGAACTATTAAAATCATTATTACTGAGAAAGGCAAGGCTGCAATAATGGAAGCAGTCTGTAAAGCCCCTAATCCTCCTTGCCACAACAACACTGCAGCGGTAGCTGACTGCACAATTCCCCATACTAATTTAACCTGATAAGGAGGATATAAGCTTCCGCCTGTTGTTTGCATTCCGAGTACAAATGTAGCTGAGTCAGCTGATGTGATAAAGAATATGGCAATCAATAAAATAGAAATCAGTGAAAGGACTGTTCCAAATGGGAAGTTTTCAAGCAGAGAGAACAGAGCTACTTCTTCTCCGTATTGACTAATTTCGCTGGCAATATTCGTTGTTCCCTGTAAATCAAAGTACATTGCTGTACCACCATATACAGTAAACCATAATGCTCCAAAAATTGTAGGTACGAGTAATACGCCAATAACAAATTCACGTATTGTACGGCCTCGGGAAACCCGAGCTATAAATGTTCCTACAAACGGAGCCCATGCTAACCACCATGCCCAGTAGAAAATTGTCCAATCGTTAATCCATTCTGTATTTCCAGTGTCAAATGCATCTAATCTCAAGCTCATACTAGGAAGGTTTTGAATGTAATTTCCTGCTGTATTTGTAAATAAGCTTAAAATATAATCAGTTGGACCCACGAATAATAAAAATAGCATTAACGCAATAGCAAGAACAATATTTGCGTTACTGAGGACTTTAATACCCTTATTTATTCCACTTAACGTAGAGATAATAAATAAGATGGTAACAACAATTATAACAATAAGCTGAAGCATGATCCCGGAATCGAGATTAAAAACGTAGGCGAGGCCTCCGCTGATTTGAATTGCTCCAAAGCCTAAAGAGGTTGCTACACCAAACACAGTAGCAAAGACAACTAAAGTGTCAATGGCTGTCCCCCAGCCGCCTTTCACTTTATCGCCGAAAAGTGGAACTAATATAGAACTTACTAATCCTGACGAATTATGACGAAATTTAAAGTAAGCTAATGCCAAACCGACAATGGCGTAAATTCCCCAAGGGTGGAAGCCCCAGTGGAAGAAGCTGTATTGCATCGCTACTGCAGCAGTTTCAGTTGTCCCTAGTTCACCATAAGGGGCGCTGTCAAATAAATGTAAAACAGGCTCTGCAGTACCCCAGAAAACCAGGCCTATACCCATTCCGGCACTGAACAGCATAGCGAACCAGCTAATATAATTAAATTCAGGTTTATCTTCGGGTTTTCCTAATTTAATGGTTCCATACTTCGAAAATATTAAGAAAAAAGCTACCCCGATAAATATCGTCGTTACTATTAAGTAATACCAGCTAAAATGATTGACGATAAAGGCTTGAATGGTACCTGTTACGTTATCCAAATTAGCAGTTGGTAAAACACTTGGCGGGATAATGCCCCACAATATAAAAAGCAGTACGATTGCTGACGAAATCCAGAAAACTTTTGTTACTTTCTTCACTAAAAAATCTCCTCCTACCTGTTATTTAGTAAAATACCCTTGTTAGTAAGAAATAAACAAGATATTCTGTTTTTTCTATGTGAGCCGTACGATTGCTCATTGTAACATATTAACCTATAATAATACTAGTAAACTATTATGAAACGTGGAGGTTTTTGTAGAATGTTGAAGAAAAGCAGTTTGATGTTGATGGTTATTTTTATAATTGGTGTCCTTGCTGCCTGTAATTCAGGAGCTACAAATGAAAATGCCGACGGTCAAACAGAAGAACAGACAGATGATACAGAAGAAAATACGGAGAACAATGGAGAAAGTGATGAGTCTGATCAAACGGAAGAACCAGACGCAGAAGGAACGGAAGATGAAGATGTGAATGATGAATCCGAAGAAAATCAAGAGCCGGTTTACTACATAGACGAAGAAACAGCAGCAATTCACCCTATTGATGATGCAGATGAGAACGTAGTCCTTCTAACCATTGATGATGCACCTGATGAGTATGCTCTGGAAATGGCTGAAACATTGCAGGAAAAGGATGCGAAAGCAATATTCTTTGTGAATGGACACTTTATTGAAGATGAAGAAGGACAAGAGGCGTTGAAAACCATCCATGAAATGGGATTCCCAATCGGTAACCATACGTATTCTCATCCGGTGATTCCGGAAATTCCTGAGGATGAACAGACAGAGGAAATCGTCAGCCTAAACGATAAAATTGAAGAAATTATTGGTGAACGTCCGCAATTCTTTCGGGCACCACATGGCGCGAATTCAGATCATTCACGCGAGGTTGTAAAGGAAGAAGGAATGGTTTTAATGAATTGGACGTACGGTTTTGACTATTTTGAGGAATATCAGGATGCAGATAAATTAAAAGAAGCTCTTATTTCAGGAGAAGCACCTGAAATAGATATTAACTATTCCTTATTGCAGCCTGGAGCCAATATTTTGATGCATGACCGCGAATGGACGAATGAAGCACTGGGAGACGTTATTGACGGCTTGAGAGAGCAAGGTTATGAGATGGCTGATCCAACGTTAATTGAAACATTAGAATAAAAACATGGGGAGGGGACACCGTGTATCAAACTAGGGTTACCAAGCTGTTAAATATTAAATATCCGATTATTCAAGGGGGATTGGCTTACTTGGCCTATGCTGACCTTGCTGCAGCAGTAAGTAATGCCGGCGGTCTGGGGCAGGTTACTGCGATGAGCTTAGAATCTCCCGAAAGCTTGAAAGCAGAAATTCAAAAAGTAAAGCAGCTAACAAAAAAGCCGTTTGGTGTAAACTTTGCTATTGGGCAGCATGGCAGAAAATTTGATCACATGGTAAAGGCGGCTATAGAGGAGCAAATCCCTGTTGTGTCTGTAACTGGAGGAAATCCTGCTGGTGTATTTGATATGCTAAAAGGACATCCTATTAAAAAACTTGTCTTGGTTGCCTCCGTCAGACAGGCTGTAAAAGCGCAGGAATTAGGAGCGGATGCTGTGATGGTTGTTGGACAAGAGGGCGGGGGCCACTTGGGCAGAAGCGATACAGGCACCATTGTTCTCGCGCCGCAAGTAGCGGATGAACTTGAAATTCCAGTCATTGCATCAGGAGGTATCGTCGATGGGAGAGGCTTGATGGCTGCGCTTGCTCTTGGAGCGGAAGGCATTGAAATGGGTACAAGATTTATTGCAACAAAGGAAGTTCAGGCGCATATAAATTATAAAAAAGCAATTGTATCTGCCGGTGAAGGAGATACCGTAGTTATTAAACGTTCATTAGGCACACCTGCAAGGGCATTACGAACGCCATTTACAGAAAATATTCTTTCGCTGGAAGAAAAGTACGGGAATAATTATGAGCAGTTAAAGGATTATATTAGTGGAGAGGTAAATCAAAAATATATCCATTCTGGAAAGGCTTCAGATGGTTTTGGCTGGGCAGGCCAAGGCGTGAGCCGTATTCAGCAGATTTTAAGTGTAGAAGAAGTGATGGACTCCATTATACGGGAAGCAGACGGAATTAAAGAAAAATGGGGTAAAGAGGTGTAAAAATGAATTATACGTATCCGATGGATGAAACGTGGTCTACTAATGAGGTTATTGATGTTGTCAATTTTTTTTCATTAATCGAGCAG
Organism: Oceanobacillus sp. B139/18; assembly: GCF_055524595.1. NCBI lineage: Bacteria > Bacillati > Bacillota > Bacilli > Caryophanales > Bacillaceae > Oceanobacillus > Oceanobacillus sp. B139/18. Next base: position 209,592 of record NZ_JBVFXI010000001.1, read on the forward strand.
GCATACGAGAAAAAGGTCCGACGGTCAGATCTTCTTTCTTTATATCGGCGTTTTAAAGAGATTGTTCCGTCAAAAAGTGAAGAAAAACAATTATTTGAAGAGTTTAAGCGCTCTTCTGGATATTCCAGCTACCATGCTGTGAAAAAAGCAAGAGAGTCTCAAGATGATTTTATTTCGATAAAATGAAGAAAATCCCCCTAAACTTTTATCTGTTTAGGGGGATTTTTTATGCATCACGGCTGTCGATTGCTAATTTATAAAGCGGAATCAGCTGTTCATATGTTTCGGTTATCATTGTAAATAGTTCCTTATCATTTTGTAAAATCGGATCATCCCAGGATAGATGTCTGCCGATCAAAAACTCGGCTTTTTTTACATCACGGAAACGTTCTACCTCTTTTTCAGTTAATGCTTCCAGGGAAATTGCATCTTTTTTAGTATGATCTAATGAAACAACAAAGGAAGAAGGAAGACTTTTTATTTCTTCAAAATGATCTAAATAGCTTGCTGCAATTTTTGATTTGTTCGGTAATTCATAAATAAGAGCCAGCCAGATAAATAAATGATCATCAAATAATCCAACTTGGAAGTGAGGGTGTTTTTTATAGCCTCTTTTGTTATCTGCGATTGCCAGCCAGGTATCATTGGGCGGATTTACACTTCTGCGTGCGTGTCTGGCAATATGTAAATAAAGCTCTTGATCTGTTTTCTCAGACAAATAAGAGACGAGTTCTTCCCCGATTGCTTGAAATTTTGGCTGTATTCTGTTCTGGATAGCTTCCATACGATCGTCTAACCCATCGATTGCAAATGTTTGAAAATCTTCTTTTGTAAAATGATATAATTCCACAAAATACCATCCTTTCCGTCATTAATATATACCTTTTTCAATATAAATTATTATTCTTTATCTGAAATAAGAAGTCAAGCGAGAGCAGGAAACCTTAAAAAGGAATATTTAAAAGCAATATTTTAAAGATTAGGAAAGTATAAATAGCTGAAGCTAGCCGTTCCAACGGGTGTCACGGGGGAGTAATCTTAGATCTTAGAACTATACTCCGCTTTCCGTGGGTCCCGAGCTCATCTCCTTTAAAGAAGACTTAGCGATTGGCAAGCCGACAGGCGTAGACCCCGCAGAAAGCGGTTTTCTTCTGAGGAGGCTGAATGTTGCCCGCGGAAAGCGACTTCCCGTAGCGGATATCTCTTTGGCGAGGACACCGGTGATTTAAAGATCAAGTGGTATTCTTGTTTTTTAAAATCCCGGGAAATGTTTAGTACTTCAAAAAGAGGGTATAGAGAGGTAAGAAATAAATTGATTTTTTAGTTTTTAGTGAACAAATTACCTTGTGAATCATAATATATAGCACATACATGAAACGAAAAGAAATGGTTGGCCCTTAAGTGAACTGTGAATTTCCTTATAAAGGAGTGATAGGATGAAATATGTTATGGAAGCTCTCCGTCGAAAAGAAGCAGAAGAACGTCTCCCTGTCATCAAATTAGAAATTGATTATGAATTGGCTACGTTATATGATGCGATGCAGGAGAAAGACACTGTACAAATTATCAAATCTAAAGAGAGGCTGAAGCAGCTCAGTGAGCAGTGGATAAGCCTTATCGATTAAATAATATTAGAATACCCTAATATATAGCCGCTTTCTTTATCAAAAAAAAGGAGAGAAAACTCCCTCTTCAAGCGCGTAGAGATAAGGGGGAGATGAATCTCCTAAGCACAAAAGATTGATTTGGAGTGTCACAACTGTTCAACATCGAATCGAACAAACATTCCGAGTTCGTCCTTCTTCTACTATAATAGACAGGAGGAGGTTAGAAGCTATGAAAATAACAAAAGCATTTCATCTATCCGAACAAAAAACAAATCACCTTCATCCATAAGACAATCGGCTGCTCCCGTTTTGTCTACAACTATTTTACAGGAAAACAAAAAGAAAAAGACCACTATTGGCATACGGTGAATGAAATGGTACAAACGGACAGCTTCTTCAAAATAATTGGAAGGGCGAATTTTTCAATAAAAATAAGGCAATCAAAGCGGTCCCAGAATTGAAGAAAACTTATCCCTTCCTCAAAGAAGTTGATAGCATTGCCCTTCAAAAAGCCGTTGAAAACGTGAACGATTCCTATACACGTTATTACAAGAAACAGAACAAGGCTCTCATTTTAAATCGAAGAAGAACCCTATTCAATCGTATACAACCAAATATGTCAATGGAAACATTGCTGTATTGGATAAACATATCAAACTGCCTAAGCTCGGATTGGTTCGTTTTGCCAAAAGTCGGGAGGTGGAAGGGCGTATTATGAGTGCAACGATCCGGCGCAATCCTTCAGGCAAGTACTTTGTGTCGATTGTAGTTGAAACGGAAATTGGACACGATGAAAAACAGGTTCCTCTGTAGGCATCGATGTCGGATTAACCGATTTTGCTACCCTTTCCGATGGGACGGAGTATGAAAATCCAAGGTTTTTCCAGACATTAGAAAAGAAGCTGGCAAAAGCGCAGGTGATTCTTTCAAGGCGACAGGTGGGCTCGGCGAATTGGCAGAAACAAAAACGAAAAGTAGCCCGGCTTCATGAAAAAATTGCTAATAAAAGAAAAGACATGGTGGATAAGATCTCCACCGATAAGGAGACAAGCTAAAACCGCCGCGTCCTGCGGCAACGCTTGCATGACCAACAACCTGTTGGCCTAAACCACAATATCATCGGGATAGAAGATTTGTTTATGAAAAACATGTTAAAGAATCAAAATCTTGCGAAAGCGATTAGCAAATGTATCCTGGTCAACGTTCCGAACGATGCTGGAATATAAAGCGGCCTGTTATGGAATGCAGGTTGTTGTAGTTGCGAAAAACTATCCATCCAGTCAGTTATGTTCTCATTGTGGACACCAAAACAAAGGAGTTAAAAACCTTGCTTTGCGTGCATGGACGTGTGATATCTGTCAATACCATCATCAAAGAGATAGGAACGCAAGCAGGAATCTTCGTAAGGAAGCATTGCGATTAACCGCAGGGACTGCGGGGCTAGTCTAATCCATAACTGACCGATGGGTTGGTGTTCTTAGGAATCTCTCACTTCAAGCACCTTGAAGGTTGGTAAGTGGGGGTAGTTCAAAAGAAAGAGCATATTAGGGTTGTTTATTGAATATTTCCATCCTCAATTATTCCTTTGTAGTAAGTTTAGGATTGGTTTAATAAAGAGGAGTCTGATAAAATAAGCTTACATGTAGTTTTTGGAGGCGATATATAAATGAATCAGCAACAAAGACAGAAAATTTATGAAACAGCAAAACGTTGGATATATGAGGCAGGGGCCGAAATTCGAGAGCATATGAATGATCCACTGGATATTGAAACAAAATCTAATCCGAATGATTTAGTAACGGCACTGGATAAACAAACGGAAAAATTCTTTGTAGACCGGATTCATCAAGCTTATCCAGAGCATCACATTATTGGCGAGGAAGGCTTCGGGGACACATTGTATAGTGTCGACGGGACTATATGGATTATTGATCCGATTGACGGAACAATGAACTTTGTCCACCAAAAACGCTCATTTGCAATATCTATTGGTATTCTACATAATGGCATAGGTGAGATTGGTTTTGTTTATGATGTGATGGGTAATCAGCTTTACCATGCTAAGCGCGGTGAAGGTGCCTTTAAAAATGAAACCCGATTAGAACCATTGGATAAAAAGAAAAAATTGGAAGAATCTATTATCGGCATGAACCATTTTTGGTTATGTGAGAATCGTGTGGTAGCTTATCCAGTTATGCAAAAATTTGTGCGTACGGTAAGAGGTACACGGACAATTGGATCGGCAGCATTAGAATTAGCGAGTGTAGCTGAAGGGGTTCAAGATGCTTATCTTGCTTTAAGTCTGGCACCATGGGACGTTGCCGGCGGAATTATATTGAATCAGGAAGTTGGCGGTGTTGCCGGAGATGTAGACGGAAACCCTTGGAACCCGCTGGAAAGAGCACCGGCTGTCGTGGCTAATCCTGCAATCCATGATTCCATTATAGGATTTTTAAAGGAAGGAAGGAAATAATCATCCCTTCCTTTTTTTCTTTCTGGACATTGCAAATCCGAATACAGAAAATGCTAGGATAATACATAAAATGATGGCCCATACATTTCGGAAAGCAATAGCCAAGCCCACTAAAATAAATAACAGAACAACTAGAAATGCTAATAATAGCATGGAAATATCAATTTTCTTCATTTTTAACCGCCTTTACTATTTGTCCACAAACCAGTATAAAGGATAATAACGAGAACTTCAAAAAACAGACATATAATTTTTCATTTTTCTCTAGTCATATGAAAGCACTTTTAGTATGATTAAGGAAGCGTGTAAATGTGTATCTTCTATTAGATAAGGTGGCATGTAAGTTATGGTATTTGATTATGTCTTTGAATTGAATGGAACCGACAATATTTTCTGGATTTTTTATGTAATGAATCTAATTCTTTCAGCAATAGCTTATCAGCTGGGCTTTGCAAAAAAGCTCCCGATTGCAAAAAATATCATTGTATACATACTATTAATGGTTGGAACATTTGTTATAACTATCTTCTCCACGGTAATGAGAATGCCTACAATAGAATGCTTGATAATTATCATATTAGTGTTGGGTATATACCGTTTTCGTCTGCATCGAGAGAGAAAAAATCGCAGCGATGTACAAGAGGATAATGCATAAGCAAAAAAAGTATGAGAAGCCGTCCGTTTTTAAATCGGAGAAAGTTATTAGGAAAAAGTGGATATCACTAAAAAAAGCAGAGAGTCGATAATCGGCTTCTCTGCTTTTTAATGGAATAAAAAAATACAGGTTATAGGAAATCATCTACTTTCTTTTCTTCTTGATAAAAGCGAAATTTTCCTGTTGCCAGTCTTTTTTTTGTATTTTCTTCAATGCGGTCATAGCAAGTAGTACATAAATGAATATTTTTTCTGCGATTGCGCAATCTTTTCGCATGTGGTGAATTATTTTCTATTTCTTCCACTTTATCGCATATGGTGCATTTAACCTGCATGTTTCCACCTCAATTCGGTAATAAGAGTAAAACAAATTCTTTAGAAAGTGCCTGTTCAAAAAGTATGATGAAAAAGACCGGCCAGCTATGAATGCGATGTTCCAGATTTGGGATTACGTACTTCATCGAAGCGTTCTGGCGCAATTCCGGCACTAGACTACCGCTGCGCATTGCCGTGTCATTTTTATTGGACTTTTTGAGCATTCTCTTATATAACACACTATAAGTATAGCATATTTTATAGAGCTAATTAAATAATCAAAGTTTGAAAAGGTGAGAAGTGGGAATGATAACAATAAAGAAGTACCTGATTTTCAGCAATCCTATTTTGCCTGAGGAAGCAGGGGAAAGGGATTTCTTAAGTAAAATGAAGTTTCAATTTATGGAAAGGATGATAACATGAAAAAAAGATATGTGGTATCAGCATTAGGAGCAGTCGGAGCGGGTGTTGCCGGTGTATTATTGACAGATAGAAAGAAACGAAAAAAAATAAAATCATCGCTGGGAACTTTAAGGGTATTTGAAAACGCCGGAAAACCTGATGAATTTGCGGAAGAAGAATTGGACCAATTGGAAAATGCTAAAATGGTTTCCGAGGGGTCGCAATTTGGAGTACAGTACTATAATGAAAAAAAGGCTGAAATGAATCAGCTGTCAAAAGAAGAAAATGAAAAAAGATAATAGAAAGTCCGCCCGCTGCTTATTTTATAGACAGCGGGCGGACTTTGTTAATGATTAATGAATATGAATTTCTTTAATATACTTAATTGGATTATCCTGATTAGAGCCATCTTTATAATAAAAGTGAACGGGACCATCTTCACGAAGCGGCTTTCCTTCTAAGGAAAAAAGCAAATAACCATTCTTGGCGTCTTCTAAAGCTATTTTTTCGTTTTCTCCATTGCTTTTAATAAATTCAACTTTCGCAGCGTCTGCTTTTGGTTCTGCATTATTCAGAAAATCATGCAATGGGATAACATAGCTGTTTTTTAAATACGCTTCCCCTTCCATCTTCGAGATACTCCGGTTTACAGGCGGTTTTTGAAAGTTTGAAGTAAATGTTTCTTGTTCTTCTGGTTCCGTAAAAGCATTTTCTAATTCCACTTTTCTATCATCAAAAATCCATACAGTTGGATCAAGTGTGATAGGATAGCCGACATTTCCTTTAATCATTACGATCATATTATTTTATCCCCCTACGTATATACATACATGCAGTGCAAATCAAGATAGGGAAGCGTTTGCTTCACAAATGCAGTTTGCACGTACTTCCAACTATTAGAATAGCAAAGATTAGGAGTACTTTCATCTATTTTAATTCAGAAAGCTGCAACATCTGCCTGCCCTTGATTTTAACAAAAAAAGGAATAAAAAGCGTATTTTTAACATTATACTTAAGTTATGTTTGCATTTTTGTGCTTGTAGCGATAATATTATATAAAGAATGTTAAAATGCGGAGGGGATTATATTGATGCCTGATGTAACGATTAATCACCGTGAAAAAGCCCACGCTCTTTTGAAAGCTGATGCTGATAAGATACTTCGTTTAATCGAGGTTCAGATAGAAAATTTGACGATGCCACAATGTCCTGTATATGAAGATGTACTGGATACGCAGATGTTTGGCTTATCTAGAGAAATTGATTTTGCAGTTCGTCTGGAATTGATTACAGAAGAAGAAGGACGAAATTTATTGGGAAACCTGGAGAAAAAGCTTAATATATTACATGAGGCTTCACAACGTACATTGTGAGTATATTTGCCGCTGCTGGGACAGTACCATAATAAAACTTTGCCAATTTAACAAACGGCAAGGTTTTTTTATAAGTTGGAGGATAACAATTGTCAGTGTGCATTGATTCTTATTCAGGAGTAGTCACGGCTGAATTTGAGCTTTGAATCCAAAAAAGTTCGGCAACAGCTTTCACTTTTTAGGCAGGATACATCGAAAGATGGCGGCTTTTAATGTGTATGCCCATGTTACCCTTACTATAATTGATAGAAAAATACATGAAGGCTGGCTGAATCTTAAATTAGGAAAGAAAAGATGAAGACGTTTCAAAAATGAAAATGAAATAATTACATATGTAACAAAAGGAAGCTGAAGAATGGTTGGAATACTAAAAAATGCGTAACCATGCAGGTTAGAATAAATTTTTAGAGCTTCCTGTTGTTTCCTATATGTTAAAAAATGTATACTGACAAATGAGAGATAATTATAACAGCTCTATTAAAAATATGATATACTGTTAAAAATCTCTTAAAAAAGGATGTTCAAAAAGTCCGCCAAAAATGACACATCGAATTTCTTCGTTAGCTTGCTTTTCCGCTGAGACCTGCGATTACTCGGTCTATTAAAGCCGTTGCTCATGTATTTAACGGCATACATTCCGCTGGGGACTGCGATTACTCGCCCCATTAAAATCGTTGCTCAAAGCTGCGCTGCCTCGAACTTCTCGGTCTTTTTTAACGGACTTTTTGAACACACACTTAAACTTACATAGTGACTAGGAGAAAAATAATGTTAAAAAATTGGAAGCACTTCGATTTCACATTGATGATTACGCCAATTCTATTAGCTGGTTTTGGAGTAGTAATGGTATATAGTGCAAGTATGGTATTAGCTGTTGTGGAAGGTTCAGACAGTAATTTTTATCTTAACAGGCAATTAGTCTTCTTTATTGTTGCACTTATTGGATTCGCGGTTACATCCTTCTTGCCGTACCAAATCTATCAAAGACTGATGAAGATAATCATTATATCTTGTATTATCTTACTTGTAGCTGTTCTTTTCTTTGGAGATACAGTCAATAATGCAAGGTCGTGGTTTCGGTTTGGTCCATTCAGCTTGCAGCCTGCAGAGGTCGCTAAGCTTGGTCTGATTATGTATTTAGCTGCAATATATTCTAAAAAGCAGGCTTACTTAGACCAGTTTAGCAAAGGAGTGCTGCCTCCGCTTATCATCACTGCCGTCGTTCTTGGATTAATTGTGGCGCAGCCGGATGTTGGAACAGCTGCTATTATATTTTTGATGGCATGCTCTGTTATCTTTGCTTCTGGTATCAAATGGAGACATTTATCTATTCTTGTTTTTGCCGGCTTGCTGCTGCTTGCATTTGCCATTCCAAACATGGTAACGGAAGAAAGACTCTCCCGTTTTACTGGTGCTTACCAGCCGTTTAATTCGCCGGATTTAAACGGGTATCAATTAATCCAGTCGTATGTTGCGATTGGTGTGGGCGGCTGGACAGGAGAAGGATTAGGACAAAGTATCCAAAAACTGGGCTTTCTGGTAGAAGGTCATACGGATTTTATTATGGCCATTATTGCGGAAGAACTCGGATTTGTAGGGGTAGCGATCGTTTTAGGTTTACTTGCTGCCATTGTCTTTAGAGGACTCTATATTTCCAGACGATGCCAGGATAGTTTTGGTTCATTGCTTGCACTTGGGATTGCATCGATGATAGGCATTCAAACTTTTATTAATTTAGGCGCAATTAGCGGGGTTCTGCCAATTACAGGTGTTCCCTTGCCATTTATCAGTTATGGAGGATCCTCTTTGCTGTTTATGATGATATCCATGGGGATTCTTAATAATATAGCTATGCAAGTTAATAAGAAAGAAAGTGAAAGGGAAGAACTGGCTCCTAAGCCTAGTTTATTCCACAGAAAATCTATCAATTCGTACAGAGGTGGTAAAGCATGACAGACTTAAAGCAAATTAACAAAGTATTAGTTGCAAACAGAGGAGAAATCGCGATACGTGTATTCCGGGCTTGTACCGAGTTAAATATTCGCACTGTAGCTGTTTACTCCAGCGAAGATTCGTCTTCCTTTCACCGGTTTAAAGCGGATGAAGCTTATTTAATCGGGGAAGGGAAAAAGCCGATTGACGCATACTTAGATATCGAAGGAATCATTGCTTTAGCAAAAGAAGTAGATGTGGATGCAATCCATCCGGGCTATGGCTTCCTTTCTGAAAACATCGAATTTGCAAAGCGCTGTGAAGAAGAGGGCATTATTTTTATCGGCCCTACCAGCCAGCATTTAAATATGTTTGGAGATAAAGTAAAAGCAAGAGAACAAGCATTGGCTGCCGATTTACCAATTATTCCGGGTAGTGACGGCCCGGTTAACTCTTTAGAAGAAGTCAAAGCTTTCGGAGATAAGCATGGCTATCCGATTATTATTAAAGCTTCGCTTGGCGGCGGCGGAAGAGGCATGCGTGTGGTGCAGGATGCCAATGAAGTGGACAATGCTTATGACCGCGCAAAATCAGAAGCAAAGGCTGCCTTTGGGAATGATGAAATCTATGTAGAGAAATTAATTGAAAATCCGAAACATATTGAAGTACAGATTATTGGTGACAACCAAGGGAATATTATTCATTTATATGAAAGAGACTGTTCTGTACAGCGCCGTCATCAGAAATTGATTGAGGTAGCTCCAAGCTTATCTCTAAACGAAGAGCTGAGAGAAGCAATCTGTCAGGCAGCTGTCGATTTGATGAAAAATGTCGACTATCTCAATGCGGGTACGGTGGAATTCCTGGTAACCGAAAACGATTTTTACTTTATCGAAGTAAACCCGCGTGTGCAAGTAGAGCATACGATTACCGAGATGATTACCGGTGTGGACATCGTTCAGACGCAAATCAAGATTGCGGATGGATTTGGACTTCATGATAAGGAAGTAGGTATTCCAACACAGGATAAAATTACAACACAAGGTTATGCGATTCAATCCCGTGTGACTTCGGAAGACCCGCTGAATGATTTTATGCCGGATACCGGAAAAATCAATGCTTACCGCAGCGGCGGCGGATTTGGTGTCCGTCTCGATGCAGGAAATGCGTACCAGGGAGCAGTTATTTCACCTCACTATGATTCATTATTAGTAAAAGTTTCTACCTGGGCGCTTGATTTTGAACAGGCTACCATTAAAATGGTGCGAAACTTAAAAGAATTCCGAATTAGAGGAATCAAGACAAATATTCCATTCCTGGAAAATGTGATGCTGCATGAACAGTTCTTATCCGGAGAATATGATACGACGTTTATTGATAAAACACCAGAATTGTTTATTTTCCCAGTACGCCGTGACCGCGGAACCAAAATGCTGACGTATATTGCAAACACCACGTTAAATGGCGTAGATGGTGCGGAAAAGCAGGATAAACCAGATTTTGATAAATTGATTATTCCGAACACAGAAAATATTGAAACACAGCCGGGATCGAAACAAATTTTAGATGAACGCGGTCCAGAAGGACTTGCTAAATGGCTGAAGGATCAAAAACAGGTGATGCTGACCGATACCACATTTCGTGATGCCCATCAATCTTTACTGGCTACACGCGTTCGTACCAATGACTTATTGCACATTGCAGAGCCGACAGCAAAATTACTGCCAAATCTATTTTCTGTAGAGATGTGGGGCGGTGCAACCTATGATGTTGCTTACCGTTTCTTGAAAGAGGATCCTTGGCAAAGACTGCTGCATTTGAGAAAGCGCATGCCGAATGTGTTATTCCAGATGCTGCTGCGTGCAAGCAATGCGGTTGGATACAAAAACTATCCGGATAATGTAATCGAATTATTTGTGAAGAAAAGTGCCGAAGCCGGTATTGATGTATTCCGTATTTTTGACAGCTTGAACTGGGTGGAGGGCATGCAGGTAGCCATCGATAACGTCCGCAAAACGGATAAAATTGCAGAAGCTGCAATCTGTTATACGGGTGATATTCTAGACACAGGCAGACAAAAATATGATCTTGACTACTATAAGAATATGGCTAAAGAACTGGAAACAGCTGGCGCTCATATTCTGGGAATCAAGGATATGGCAGGCTTGCTGAAGCCGGAAGCAGCCTATCAGCTGATCAGCACATTAAAAGAAACCGTCGATATTCCGATTCACCTGCATACGCATGATACCAGCGGCAATGGAGTGTACGCTTATTCGAGAGCGATTGAAGCAGGAGTCGATGCGGTTGATGTCGCGGTTGGTTCGATGGCAGGGATGACTTCTCAGCCAAGTGCACAGTCACTGTACTATGCTTTAGAAGGAAAAGCATATCAACCAGCGCTGGATATTGAAAAATTTGAAGAAATTGGCCAGTATTGGGAAGGTGTCCGCCAGTTCTATAAAGATTTCGAAAGCGGCATGAATGCGCCGCATACAGAAATCTATCAGCATGAAATGCCAGGCGGTCAATACAGCAACCTGCAGCAGCAGGCAAAAGCGGTAGGGCTTGGCGATCGCTGGAATGAAGTGAAAGCAATGTTCCGTACGGTGAATGATATGTTTGGTGATATTGTCAAGGTTACTCCATCCTCCAAAGTGGTCGGAGATATGGCGCTTTTCATGGTGCAAAACGATTTAACAGAGGAAACAATCTATGAAAAAGGCGAATCCATTGATTTCCCTGATTCGGTGATTGAATTCGCACAAGGATATATCGGACAGCCTTACCAAGGCTTCCCGGAAAAACTGCAAAAGCTGATTTTAAAAGATAAAAAACCAATCACTGTAAGACCTGGGGAGCTATTGGAAGACGTTGATTTTAAAGAGATGCGTGATACACTTTATAATGAACTGAATCGTCCGGTCAACAGTCATGATTTGATTTCCTATGCATTATATCCAAAGGTATTCAAAGATTACGAGGATTTCTTGAATACGTATGGCGATATGTCTGTATTAGACACACCGACATTCTTCTACGGCATGAAGCTTGGTGAAGTGATTGAAGTAGAAATTGAAAAAGGGAAAACCCTGATTGTGAAGCTGGTTTCTATTTCGGAGCCGAAAGAAGACGGCACCCGTGTTGTTTATTTCGAATTAAATGGGCAGAGCAGAGAAATCGTCGTCCGTGATAATAGTATTGAGTCTGCGATTGCAGCTAATCCGAAAGCAGATAAATCCAATCCAAAGCACGTAGGTGCAACGATGCCTGGAACCGTCCTTGAAGTACATTGTGCGAAAGGCGATACGGTTAAAAAGGGACAGCATCTGATGACCAACGAAGCAATGAAAATGGAAACGTCCGTACAGGCTCCGCTTGATGGAGTGGTTAAAGAAATCCATGCGCAAGCAGGCAGCTCGATTGCGGTAAATGATCTATTGATTGAATTTGAATAAACAAAATTAAAACAGCCCTTTGGTGAATCAGCCAAGGGGCTTGTTGCGTAATGGATGATTATTGGGGGGAGGGGATACACCAACTCGTATAAATAGAGAAGGATAAACTCTCAATCGGAGCCGATTCAGATTAAAGCTATGGATAAAAAAGAAGGAACCCTTGTTTAAGTGCAAGCAAGGTTCCTTCTTTTTTGCTGGAATATTGAAATATAATAGATTCGATTATTTTTCTTTTCTGCTGCTTCGGAAAGACAGATGGATAAAGTAAGTCAGCATTCCAAAGTAACATGTAATAAATAGTGCATGGGCTAGTGCAATAAATAAATTAAGCTGTGTAAAAATGATGAGCGAGCCGGAGATAACCTGCAATGTAATCAGTGACAGCGTAATTATCCAGCCCCATCTCATAACCTCGCTGCGGCTATATTTCTTTAGCATACGGACTGTTAAAAGGATTGTCCACAAAAATAAGATTCCAGCTGCAAAACGATGCCCCATCTGGACCCATTGATGAAAGGAATAGCTTGCAAAGGCAAATGGCTCTGAATTGGAACAAAATGGCCAATCGGTACAATCCAGGATGGAATTCGTATGACGTACCAGTGCCCCGCTGTATACCACACACATTGTATAAACCGTTATCGCATAGATTTCAATTCGGTGAGATTTATTAATATGGATATCTTCTGTATGTAATTTCTTATCAATTTCAAAGAATAATAGCATAAGTAAAAAAACAGCAGAAAAACAAATTAAAGATATCCCGAAATGGGTAGCCAATATAAAGTCAGACTGTCCCCAGACCACTGCTGCTGCACCGACCAGTGCTTGTACAATAATAAAAAATAATGCAGAAAAACTTAAAAAAATAACTTCCTTATGATGTCTGTATGCTTTCCAGGAAAGAATAGCAAGTAAAAGCACCAATATACCAACTGCGCCGCTGACCATTCGATGACTTAATTCAACAATCATTTCAAAATGAAGGTTAGCAGGGAGAAGTTCGCCTTCACACAGCGGCCAGCTGTCTCCGCATCCATCCGCTGAACCTGTTTTTGTAACAAGTGCTCCTCCTAAAAGAAGGGGAAGCATTCCAATGGCCGTTGTCACAGATAGTATTTTTAGTATTTTTAACATATCTATGCAACCTCACTTCTTATGTAAATTATCCAATATCTCCAGTGTACCAAAAATCATGCGGGAAACGCTTTCCAATTTTGAACAAAATCTAACATCCGCTTGTAATGCCTGAATAGAAGCACAGCTTTGCCTATTTGAAAAATTGTATCAGGGACGAATAAGATAAAGTTTTTGCATTGATTTTTGATATCATCAGTTTAACAAATAAAGACAGACAAAATGACTTTATTCCAAAAATAAAAACCAAAACCCGAATACCAATCTTAATAGTATCATGTTTTTTTGAAGTTTTCATCAGCAAATAAAAAAAGCTTGCATAATTCAGTTATGTTTGCTAGAAATATAGTATGGATTAGTATGCAGAAGAACAGTTGCCGTTTTATAAAAAATAGAAAATATACATAATTCATTTTCTTTATCTATTTTCCGAGACAACTTTTTAGCTGGATGTTCAAATAGTTGTAATATATTATATAAAAGTTCATTAGATTGTCATAGAAATCCATGCTATAATTAAAGTTGGAAACGGAATACATAGAAACAAATGCGTGTATTCTGTTTATTATTATGTCTTCCTACTGGTGCGAAGGGGGGAAATTATGGATAAAGTAGACATGACTTACTCGGAGCTGATCGGTAACACAACCATTTCAACCAAAGAAAAAATAACTGTTTTTCTGTCAGAAGTGAAGGCGCTTATAAAAATCGGAATTGTCAATTCTAATTTGATTACGGCAATTACAGGTTTTTTAGTAGCTATCGCTTTAACGAACGCCTCCTTTAGCAATCATTGGGGAACATTTCTTTTGATGATAATTGGAAGTGCTTTAGTAATTGCCGGCGGCTGCATTATGAACAACTGGTATGATGTAGATATTGATCCCAAAATGTCCCGAACGAAGAAAAGACCAACGGTGACCGGATTCTTTTCATTGCGGGCAGTACTGATAATGGGAATAGTTGTCAGCAGTCTTGGACTCGCAGTATTGATGTTTACCACTTGGTACGCGGCATTATTTGCTTTTATTGGCTGGTTTGGCTATGTCGTATTGTACACCATGTGGTCAAAGAGAAGATACACATTAAACACGGCTATTGGAAGCTTGTCTGGTGCAATGCCTCCTGTGATTGGCTGGGCAGCAGTCGATCCTTCTTTTCATGTGGTTCCGCTTATCATGTTTTTAATTATGTTTATATGGCAGACACCGCATTTTCTTGCCTTGGCAATGAAGAAAAAAGAAGAATATAAGGCGGCTGGAGTACCGATGCTGCCAGTGGTTAAAGGCATGGGCATAACGAAAAGACAAATTAATGTTTATATCGCTTGTCTTTTACCGTTGCCGTTATTCTTGCTTCCTACACTGGGCTTAACATTTACGATTGTAGCAACAATATTGAATATCGCATGGCTGGTGATTGGTTTTATAGGGCTGTTTACGGAGAAGGATATGAAATGGGCTAATTTAGTATTTATATTTTCCTTGAATTATTTAACAATTCTTTTTCCGTTAATGATTATTGTCACACTGCCGATATTTAATTAATGATTGTTATTCCTTAAAATTTAAATATAAAAGGAAAGAACAAGAAGAAAGAGAGGTATTCTTACATGAGAGGTTGGATGGGAAAAACCAAAGTATTTTTCGTATTCACATTACTTGCATTATTTCTTGCGGGCTGCGGAATCGAAAATCTGACTGCACTAAAGCCTAAAGGTTACGGCGCAGAACAAGCCATGGATCTTATTATTTTGACCACATTGATCATGACAGGTGTGTTTATTGTGGTTATGGTGATTTATGTGATTACACTTGTTCGCTTTCGCAGGAAAAAAGGACAGGAAGACCATATTCCTGAGCAGGTGGAAGGGAACCACAAGCTGGAAGTAATATGGACAGTAATCCCGATTATTTTGGTGTTGATTATTGCTGTGCCTACTGTTCTGGCGACTTTTGATTTGGCAGATGACTCCAGTGCAGATGAACTCATCAATGTTAATGTAAAAGGAAATCAATATTGGTGGCATTTTGAGTATCCTGGAGAAGAAGTTCAAACAAGTCAAGACCTGTATATTCCTACAGGCGAGCGCGTTTATTTACATATGCTCTCTTCTGATGTTATTCATTCATTCTGGGTTCCATCAATTTCCGGGAAAATGGATGTCAATGCAGAGAATGTAAATACAATGTATATCGAAGCTTACGAGGAAGGTGTGTACTGGGGCAAATGTGCTGAGCTATGCGGACCTTCACATTCATTAATGGACTTTAAAGTCATTGCTGTTTCACCTGAAGAGTATGAACAGTGGGTTGATGATATGCAGAACATAGATGCAGAAGCAGAACCTGAAACTGCGGATGCTCAGGAAGGTCAAGAGTTATTTGAAGCAAATAACTGTATGAATTGTCATGCGACAGATGCAGCTGCTTCCGGCATTGAAGCTGGTCCAGAGAATAACGGACCTTTTGGACCGAATTTATCAAACTTTGGAGACCGATCCAATGTTGCCGGTGTGTTAGAGCATAACGAGGAGAACCTTGTAGACTGGTTAATGGATCCTGAATCTATTAAGCCGGGCAACCAAATGACGGGTCAATATCCAGAGCTGAATCAAGATGAAGCAGAAAGTATTGCAGCATATCTATTGCAATTACAGCCTTCAGAAATTACACCTGAAAACGCAGGAGATTAAAAAGTGAATGACTGTTACAAAAGGGAGGTTTAAAATTTGGGTATGACTAGTGCTCAAAAAAGCGGTTTCGGGGCTACCTTATGGGATTGGCTGACAACTGTCGATCATAAAAAGATCGGTATTCTATACCTTGCAGGCGGAGGATTCTTTTTCCTGTTAGGCGGTCTTGAAGCTGTAATTATTCGTATTCAACTTATTTCACCAGAGAATAATTTTATTAGTGCAGGGCTTTATAACGAAATGATTACCATGCACGGTACAACGATGATTTTTCTTGCAGCAATGCCAATATTATTAGGATTGATGAACTTTATTATGCCGCTGCAAATCGGAGCGCGTGACGTTGCGTTTCCGTTTCTAAACTCTTTAGGTTTCTGGTTGTTTTTATTTGGAGGATTGCTATTAAACCTTAGCTGGTTTACTGGTGCACCCGATGCCGGCTGGACCAACTATGCTCCTTTATCAATACAATCACCGGGTCATGGGATTGACTTCTACATTATGGGGCTGCAATTATCCGGAGCGGGAACATTAATGGGCGGAATCAACTTTATTGTTACGATTGTTTTAATGCGTGCACCGGGTATGACTTATATGAGGATGCCGTTATTTACATGGACGACTTTTGTGGCTAGTATCTTAATACTATTTGCTTTCCCTGCATTGACGGTCGGATTATTCTTAATGATGTTTGACCGCATGTTTGGTTCTGCATTTTTCGATGCTGCATTAGGCGGGAATGCTATCATTTGGCAGCATTTATTCTGGATATTCGGACATCCGGAAGTATACATTTTGATTTTACCGGTTTTTGGTGTATTTAGTGAGGTTTTCCCGACATTTGCTAAGAAACGTTTGTTTGGATACACAGCAATGGTATTTGCGACATTTTTAATTGCATTTTTAGGATTTATGGTTTGGGCTCACCATATGTTTACAGTTGGCCTGGGGCCAGTTGCAAACTCTATCTTTGCAGTAGCAACGATGGCAATTGCTGTTCCGACGGGAATAAAAATATTTAACTGGCTGTTTACCCTTTGGGGTGGCAGTATCAAAATCAATACAGCAATGTTATGGTCATTAGCTTTCATTCCGTCATTTACTATCGGAGGAATGACTGGTGTTATGCTTGCTTCAGCTGTTGCTGACTATCAATATCATGACACTTATTTTGTTATTGGACACTTTCATTATGTTATTGTCGGTGGAACAGTGTTTGGTATATTAGCTGGACTTCATTATTGGTGGCCAAAAATGTTTGGCAGGTATTTACACGAAGGGTTAGGACAGCTATCGTTTTGGACATTCTTTGTTGGGTTCCATTTAACATTCTTTATTCAGCATTTCTTAGGTTTAATGGGGATGCCACGCCGTTACTGGGTATTCTTGGAAAATCAAGGGCTGGATACTGGTAACTTAATCAGTACCATTGGTGCTTTCTTTATGTCATTTGGTGTTATTGTATTTTTGATTAATATAATCTACACAACCATCAAAGGGAAAAAAGCCCCTGGCGATGCTTGGGGAAGCGGGCGCACACTTGAATGGACAATTTCATCCCCGCCTGTCCATTATAACTTTAAACAATTACCATTAGTTCGCGGGTTAGATCCATTATGGATTGAAAAAACGGAAGGTAATAAAAAAGTGACTCCGGCAGAACCATTAGATGAAATTCATATGCCTAACGGGTCTATTCTCCCTTTCATTATGACTATTGGGTTTACGATTGCTTCCTATGGTTTTATTTATCAAACAGAAAGTAAATATTGGCTAATTGCTGTATATACAGGAATGGCAATTGCATTAATCAGTATGTTAATCCGTTCATTAAAAGATGACCACGGACATCATATTTCTAAAGAAGAACTAGAAAGGGTGGGTGATTAATATGAGTCATGATCATTCCATTGATCCAAAGAATATGCCAAAAGATCCTTCAAAAGCAACAACGGAAGGTAAACATAAATTTATGGGCTTGTGGATATTCCTTGGTGGCGAGACAGTTCTTTTTGCCTGTTTGTTTGGTACGTACCTTGCCTTAAAAGATTCTGCTGCAGGCGGTCCGACAACGCAGGAATTATATGGCCTGGGTCTGGTATTCTTAATGACAGTTTTGCTTTTAACAAGTTCTTTAACAAGTGTATATGCAATTTATCACATGAAAAATAATGACTTTAAAAAGATGCAGCTATGGATGGGAATTACAGCATTACTGGGTCTTGCTTTCCTTGCGTGTGAGATTTATGAATTTGCACATTATATTCATGATTATGGGTTTACATTTCGTTCTTCTGCATTTGGATCAGCCTTCTATACATTAGTTGGTTTCCACGGCGGGCACGTTGTATTCGGATTATCTTGGATTATTACATTGATGGTTCGCAATGCGAAGCGGGGACTGGATTTGTATAATGCACCAAAATTTAATACATTTGCGCTATATTGGCACTTCATCGATGTAGTGTGGGTATTCATCTTTACAGTTGTTTATCTGATGGGGATGGTGAGTTAATTTATGACAGATGAAATGAGTACAAGAAAAATTAATTCGTTCCAAAAGCAAAAGAATAAAGAAGAAATGCAAAAAATGGTAGTCAGCTTTGCTTTAATGATTTTCTTTACCTTAGTTGCATTTGCTCTTGTTATGTTAGAGGTACCATCTACGTACGTTATTCCAATATTACTGCTTCTTGCCTTTGTACAGGTAGGGTTTCAGTTTTTCTACTTTATGCACCTAAAGGATAAAGGACATGAGGTGCCTGCCCAGATTATCTATGGGGGAATTTTTATTACAGTGATGGTAGCATTGACTTTTACTATCATTACTTGGTGGTAAGTAAGACAAATTGAAATCAATCCTTTTGAAATGACAAACGCTATGATGATTTATTTATTAAATTGTCATAGCGTTTTGTTTATCATATGGAAAATATAGGGCATGAAATAGAAGGATATGTTTTAAAATCGTCACAATCCCATTAGAGAATTCTTGTTTATTTTAAGGTATAATAGATAAAGTAGACTAAACTGGAGATGATTAGGTATGTGGTTAGATATACAAATATTCGGGTTTCGGGCATTATGGAGCCCTTACTTTATGATATTTACAGCTCTTATTGCACTAGCTTATTTTCTAATTACAGGACCGTACCGGCATAAGTTTGGCAATCATGATAAAGTTACTGTGAAGCAGCAGATTTCTTTTTATACGGCAATAGTGTGTTTATACTTAGTAAAAGGCGCTCCAATTGATTTACTCTCACATATAACGCTGACTGCTCACATGATTCAAATGGCTGTTTACTTGCTGATTATCCCGATACTGGTTATCAAAGGGATACCTTCCTGGCTATGGCGAAAAGCAATTGACCGGCCTGTTATTAGACCGATTGTGGAAATAGGTACAAAACCGTTAATATCCTTATTGCTGTTTAATGGTTTATTTTCTCTTTATCATATACCTTCTTTCTTTGAGTTTGCAAAGTCTTCGCCAGTCATTCATACGGTGATTCACGGGATTCTGTTAATTGCAGCCTTCTTTATGTTTTTCCCGCTGCTGGCCCCTTTAAAGGAATTCGACCGGATGCAGCCGCTATTAAAAATAGGTTATATTTTTGCAAATAGTGTATTAATCACACCGGCCTGTGTATTGATTATTTTTGCACCTGAACCTCTTTACGCTACCTATACACAAGGAGGAGCATGGATGCAGGCGATGAGTCTTTGTGTACCGACTGATGTTTTACAGGGACTTGCTCCCGGTTTAACTGGACCGGAAATGTTTACACCGCTCAGTACACTGATTGATCAGCAGCTCGGCGGTATTATTATGAAGGTTATTCAGGAAATTACTTATGGAGGGGTTCTAGCAACAATTATTTTTTCTTGGGTTAACAAAGAAAAAAACACGATTGATCCGTTGCCGGCAAAACCAGCAGAATCACATTAAAAAGAGATATTTAGAAGTGGAGCTGAAGTAAAAGGCTAGAAAGTATGTAGCGTATATAACGGGAGGGCAAAGCCTTAAACATCTATAATATATGGCTGCAATCTGTGTTCATATAATTATCGTTATACTAGACAAAAGCATGCTTTAAAAATGGTCACTGTATGGGCATGGTTTCAAACTTTCTGAGAACTTTAGAACGCATAATTAGAAATACTGGAGGATAAAGCAATGCATTTACTACCAACAATCAGTACATTTTTTATTGCTTTGAGTGCAATACTTGTAGCAATAGGCTGGGTTTTAATCGTTAAAAATAAAAGAAAAGAACATAAAGCTGTGATGATATCAGCAGCTGTCAGTGCCCTTCTTTTCTTCATTATTTATGTATCACGTACCGTATTTATAGGAAATACAAGCTTTGGAGGACCTGAAAGTATACAGACTTACTTTACGATTTTCCTGATTTTCCATATTATTTTAGCTACAGTTGGAGCTGTATTTGGAGTTGTAACGCTTGTATTAGCATTTAAGCGGAATATTAAGAAACACCGTAAAATCGGCCCGATAACAAGTATTATTTGGTTTTTCAGTGCGATTACGGGGATACTTGTTTATATTTTTCTATATGTAATGTACGATCCGGGTGAAACCACGAGTATGATCAAAGCTATTCTTGGTTTTTAATCTGCGGATGGGATAACATATAGGCAGCATTTAAAGGATACAGTGCTTTATAAAGGAGCATGTATCCTTTTTTTGAAGAACAAGAGAAAGTATATAAAAAAATGCTGAATATATCCGCTCCAACGGGTTTTATGGGGTGAGTAATCTTAGGCCCCAGAAACACACTCCGCTTTCCGTAGGCCCCGAACTCATCTCCTTTAAAGAAGACTTAGCGATTGGCAAGCCGACAGGTGCAGACAGGGCTAAAGTCGCACTTATGCCCTGCGGGTAGAAAAAAAGAAGGTCACTTTTTTCCTGCGGGATCTTCCCACTGGGACTGCGATTACTCGTCCCACCGAAAACAACTGCGATTACTCGCCCCATCAAAACCGTCACTAGAAATTGCGTTATTTCCTTGTAAAATAGCAAATAAAAAATAATTCCACTTAGATGGGAGCGGATGTTGTCGACTCCTGCGGGAAAAGCAACAGGTAGACCTGAGCAGGAAGCGGTTTTCTTACCGTGCGGCTGAACGTTGCCCGCGGAAAGCGACTTCCCGTAGCGGACATCTCTTCGGCGAGAACACCGATGTTTTAACAAGCGGTATTCTTGGTTTTTCTTATCTGATTAAATCATTCAGAATATAAAAAGAGCTGACATATTAACTGGAGATAATATGTCAGCTCTTTTGAATGGTGTCTTTTTATTTTTTGTAATATTGCAGTTCGTCGCTAAGTTTTGCGAGTAATGTGTTCGTTCTTTCTACAACGCTTTCAGGAAAGTTCTCTTCTTCGCCATACTCAACGCCGTGTGGATAATAATGTTTACCAAGTAAAGGAGTCATTAATTTAATAACGGCGTTGCGCTTATCCACATCACCTTCGATAGCATAACCTTGTACGCGGATATAGTATGTAATACCTTCTTCGTTGGATCCGATTTTGTAATCATAGGTAACGCGTTCATAATCCCATTGCCCGGCCCGGATAAAGGCAAGATTTGCTGTTACGTGATCCAATACCTGTACATCAATAATTGTGTCTTCTATCCCAGTGTTTTCAAATCTCATTTTACTTTCACCTCATCAATAATATTCTGCTTAATTTAAGGATAATACGAAACGGTAATAGATGCAATAGAAACCATGGACGATAGCAAAGAAAGGGTATAATATTATGATAATAGGGTATAAAATAGATAAGTAGATTATACATAGAAAGTTCAAAAAGTCCCCGAATGATAAAACAGCAATCGCTTTAGCTGACGCGTTGTGTCAGATAGGAAAGAAGGATACAGGCACCCGCCTATCGGAAATCGCCGGCTGCTTTTTGAACATGCATTGATAATGTTTTATTTATCTGCTGGATGGGGGTTCCAATCATGAAAAGGCTTCGTAATGTAATGATAATCATGATTATTGCACTCCTTGTATTTATTGTTATATACCAGATGAATTCATCACCTGTAGAGGTTGTAAGAGAAGCAGCGTCCTATCTTGATGAGGATGAAGAAACGATAGAGCCTAAAGGAACAGCAGCAGAGCTTCCTCAGATGAATTTGGAAGGCGATTTATATCAATGGATAGGAAAGACGTCAAATGAACTTACAGAAGAGCTGGGAGAACCGGACAGAATTGATGTTAGTGCATATAATTATGAATGGTATGTATATAATGACTCAGAAAGCCAATATGGTCAGTTTGCTATTTTAGAAGATGAGATTGTATCTGTTTATGCCATTGGGGATAATTTAGAGATATCTCCAATTGACTCTGGAGCGGATTATATCGAAGTGGCAGATACATTTCCTTTTTTAAACGAAGTAACTTATACGGAAGGCGATTCTTCGTTTACTTTCCGGTTAAACACAGAAGACCTTCAGACGAGACCGCTGGTGAAAATAAGTGACTCTACTTTTATTCAATTTTATTTTGATACGTTTACAGAAAAGTTGTCGTCTATGAGGATTTCTACAGGAGATGCGCTTTTATTGCAAAGGCCATATGAAATTGAATATCAGGGAGATCTGCCTGAACAGCCTGAATTTAATGAAGAGGAATGGAGAGAAATTCAGGAAGGGATGGAGCAGCAGGTTTTTGATATTTCTAATATCATGCGTTATAAACATGACTTGCCGCAGTTAGAATGGGATGATCAAGTAAGTCTTGTTGCATATGACCACAGCAAAGATATGTACGAGAATGATTATTTTTCTCATGTTAGTTTAGATGGAGATGGTTTAAGAGAACGTCTGGAGGAAAAGCAGGTTGCCTATGTTGCCGCTGGAGAAAATATCGCAGCGCAATATCCGGACGCTCCTGCGGCAATGGAGGGCTGGTTAAACAGTGAAAGTCACCGGGAAGCATTACTTAGTGATGAATACAGTTTCCTTGGAGTTGGTGTATACCGTTTTTATTATACCCAAAACTTTTTAGGAAAACCTTTTTAACGTACTTATGTTTGTTTAACAGAGAAAGGAGCCGCACACCTGTGGCTTCTTTATTTTTTGTAGAGTAATAAAGTAAGGATAGCCGCTCCAGCGGACATCTCTTTGGCGAGAACACCGGTATTTAAAAAAACAAGCGGTATACCTAGTTTTCTTGTACAGAAAATAATAAGCGATAGCACATTTTCAACCGATTTACATAGGTTATTGTAGGGTTATAAATAACGCTTAGCAGGCTGAGCCTCACAAATAAAGGATTACTTTCAATAGGACTGGTAGTAGAAACGCGATTACTCGTTCCAACAAAACCATGCACAAACTGTAGCTTTCATAACTGTATGCCCCTAAAGTGTAAAAAGGACGGTGAAAAAAATGAGTCAATTACATCCTAGTGTTGCAGCATTTAAAGCCTTTGTGAACCGCCATCCTAAGTTGTTGGAGGAAATCAGAAAAAGCGGCAGGGGGTGGCAGGAGTTTTATGAAAAGTGGGCAATTTTAGATGAAGATGACCCGTTTTGGGATGAATATAAAACGGAAGAAAAAGCGGCAAAAACAGAATCAAAGAGTCAGGGCGAATCAACAAATCAAGAAAGCAAAAAAAGTAAGAAAACGGATCATTCCGATATTATCCGGCAGATTGTAGACTATACGCAAAACTTAGATTCGGAAAAAGTACATGGACAAATCGAACAATTAAGTAAAGCGATTGGTGTTGTTCAGGAAATGATTGGTGATATGAAAAAGCCTTCCGCTAATAAAGCGCCCCGGGCTCCTTTTTCACTAAGAAAAGATTAGAGGGGATAACATGGATAATGACGTCATTGCCTACCTTAGAAAAAATCCGGAACTTGCTGAATTTATCCGATATCATCCTATTTGGTATCGTTATTTGATGCGCGACCCCGGCCGTCTGACAGAGTTGAAAAAAGAAGCAAAAAAATTTTATGGAAAAACATTTCCTCAAAAAGTGAATACCTTCTCGAATCAATTACAAATGGTAAGAATGTTCGCAGAGATGGCTAAATCGATGAAAGATTGAAGTCAGCTCTGTTTTCTTTCGAATAATAAAATGGTATGATAAAAAGGATAACTATTAATTGAGGATGCAGTAAAATGAAAGAACATCTATTTTAATAGGAAATGGCATAAACCTTACTAAGAGATTGTTTCTCTTGTTTACATTTATTCATTTATTCGCGGAGGTGTGGAAATGATTGCTACAATGGAATATGTAGATATATTAGATGAGTCGGAGCATGTCGGAAAAATGATCCTGCAGTCCGATATCATGCAGCAATACCAATCGGCTAAGAAAGTATTGGATGAAGATAAAGAAGCACAGAAACTGATTAGAACATTTGCAGATGTTAAAGAGCACTATGAAGATGTGCAGCGGTTCGGCAGATATCATCCGGACTATTATGATATTATGAAGCAGGTCCGTTCCAAAAAAAGGGATATGGATTTGAACGACAAAGTAGCTGCTTTTAAAATTGCTGAAAGAAATTTGCAAAATTTATTGGATGAAGTCAGCCAGTTCGTGGCAGAGAGTGTCAGTGAGCAAATTAAAGCTCCTAAAGACGGCGCAGCGTTAACAGACAGCGGCTGTGGCTGCGGGAGCGGCGGAGCTTGCGGCTGTGCCTCGTAAAATGAAACTTCCTTCCGCAAGGGGTTTCAGACGGTTATTTGTGATAAGACGTAGAGCAGGGTCCAGAAAGCGGGCTTCCTGCTTTATACATATAGAAATAAAAGGAGGGATGACAGCATGGTAGAAAGGCAAGGAATTGTTGTCTGGTTTCAACATATGAAGAATGTCAGGCAGCTAAAAAAACATGGTCATCTTATTCACGTATCTAAAAAGCATCGCTATGCGGTTATTTACGTTAATCGCGAGGATATTGATGCTATTGAGAAAAAATTTAATCAGTTTGCTTTTGTTTCTAAAGTGGAACGTTCTCAAAAGCCGTTTATTCCGACAAACTATGAAAACGCGAAGCCGGATAAAGCGAAGCAATACGATTATAAAATGGGAATTTAAACAAGACGTCTAAAAAGAAATATATCAAATAAAAAGAAAAAACCTGCAGTCAAAATTACTGCAGGTCCTTTTATTTTTATAAAAAATAAAAGGCTAAAGGGAGAGGAGAAACCGGATGAAGAGCTTATGGGGAAGAATAAGCCTTCTTCCGTTTCAACTAAATCATATTTAGCTGAATCATTATGATAGTATAGACAAAGTAAAAAATAATATACATAACGAATAAAAATAATTTGCTAAAGCGGCGAATCGTGGTAGACTATTGACGAGCTAAAAGAAGCTGAGGTGATTCAGAAGTGCGCGTTATAGCAGGAATACATAAAGGAAGAGTGTTAAAAAATGCAGCTGGTGAGTCTACAAGACCGACTTCTGATAAAGTAAAGGAAGCTGTGTTTCAAGTAATGGGTCCTTACTTTTCAGGAGGACTAACTTTAGATTTATTTGCGGGAAGCGGGTCTCTGGGAATCGAAGCATTAAGCAGAGACATGTCTAAGGTGATTTTCGTAGATAAACATCCCAAGGCAGTTCAAATCATTAAAGAAAATTTGAAATCGCTCCAATTAGAAGCGCAGGCAGAGGTCTATCGAAATGACGCAGAACGTGCTTTAAAAGCCATCGCTAAACGAGAATTACAATTTGATTTAGTGCTTTTAGATCCGCCGTATAAAAGTAAAGATTATATGAAATTACTTGATTATCTGCTCGATAGCAAAATGCTGAATAAGAATGCGATTGTCTATTGTGAGCATGATAAGACAAACATGCTGCCAGATACGTATAAATCCTTGAAAGCAATCAAACAAGCAGATTATGGCGGTTTAGTTCAAGTAACGATTTACCAATCAGATAAAAGAGAGGAAGCATAAATGATGAGGAAATTAGCGATATGCCCCGGGAGTTTCGATCCGGTAACGAATGGCCATCTGGATATTATCAGACGTGGTGCTAAAGTGTTTGAAGAGATAGTAGTTACCGTGTTTAATAATCAATCCAAATCTCCACTCTTTACAGTAGAAGAAAGAATGCAGTTATTAGAAGAATCATTGAAGGACCTGCCAAATGTAAGGGTCGATTCTTCGAGCGGATTACTCATGGATTATGCGGAAGAAGTAGGAGCTACTGCAGTTATTAGAGGATTGCGGGCAGTCAGTGATTTTGAATATGAGATGCAGATTACGTCGATGAACCGGAAGTTAAACGAAGACGTGGAAACCTTATTTATGATGACAAACACAAAATATTCTTTTTTAAGCTCAAGTATGGTAAAGGAAGCGGCTAAATACCAGGGAAATATTTCTGGTCTTGTTCCAGAAGTGGTGGAAACGGCACTGAAGCAGAAATATAATCAATAAAAAAATAATGAACGGATGCGGATTTCATTCGTTACATATTTTCAGAAGAAGAGAGAGTCAGCGGTCAAGCGGCTCTTTCTTCTTCTTTAGGGAGAATTATTTTTTTCTGACTTTATTAATAAGGATGAAAATAGCAGCCCCTAAACTGATGATTGTCAGGCTTGGCCCAATTGCCTGTAATAGATAGTATATTTGTATCCCGATGGGGGTCTCTTGTATTGTGCCGGCAGGAATCTCGTTAGAATGAAAAACAATTCGATCCAGGTATAACGGTTTGTATAATAAAATAGTTAAAATCACAGCAAAAGTTCCGTGTAAAAGCCGGGCGAAGAAATAAGGGTAGAAACGGATATCTGTCTTGGCTAAGATGCTGGCTACCTGTGCTTGGATGGATAATCCATTAAAGCCAAGGATGAAGCTGATCAAAATTGCTTTTTGTAATAAAGAATCCGTGGTGACCTGTGAAATTAAGTTTGATCCGACGGTAATTTCAAATAAACCAGAAATAAACGGAAGTCCCAGCTCTTTTGGCAGATCAAAAACAGGAAAAATCGGTTCAATAAATGCAGATATAAAGGATGTGATGTCCATCAGGAAAAGCAATTTAATAAGAACGGAAAAGAGAATAATAAATCCTCCGACCATCACAAGAGTCTGAATCGAATTTAATACCGCATCCCCTAATATTTCTCCGAAAGGCCGGGGATTTCTTAACCGATTTCGATGCATCTCTTGAAATGCTTTTTTCAGTGAAAAGGGCTGTCTCTTTTGTTTGGTAATCTGCTTTTCCTGCTTTCTGCCATGAAAACGCATAACAACCCCGACAATCGTATTAGCTCCGTAATGACACACAGCCAATAGAAGCCCCAGTTTGATATTATAAAAAAAGCCTGCAGAAATGGCACCGAATATAAAGAGCGGGCTTGAATTATTGGTAAAAGACACTAATCTTTCAGCTTCTATCTGTGTGACTTGCTTTTCTTCACGGAGTCTTGCTGCTATTTTGGCACCGGTAGGATAACCGCTGGCCATTCCCATAATCCAGCCGAAGCTGCCGGCACCGGGGATATTAAAAAGCGGCCGCATGATCGGTTCAAATAAAATGCCTAGAAATTTCACAACGCCAAAAGCTAATAATAATTCAGCGGTTATGAAAAAAGGAAGCAAAGATGGAAATACGACCTCCCACCACATATTTAATCCACGGATGGCTGCTTCTAATGCTTGATCTGGAAAACGTATTAAACTAAAAAACAAAAAAATGGATATGCCGCCATAGCCTAGTGTTTTCAGCTTTTGCTTCAATCTGATGTCCCCCTATTAGTGCGTGTTTAAAAAATGGATGTATTATTTTAATTCGTTTTTTGAACATCCTTTATTCGTTAGAAGAAAGCATCCTCATGCTGTTTTTATCTTCCTGTTATGAAGTCTCATTCTGTACAATTATGGTAGGAAGTAGTAGAATAATGCTAGCTTGTCCGATGTATCGTTTTAATAAAAAAGTTGCTATATATGATATATACGCGAATACCATCTGAAAATATGCCATAGATATATTTTTAGTAAGGGTGTCAGGAAGGGGAATAAGCAGTGTTGCGATTATCAAAACGGAGGATTATAGGATTATTAGCGGTTGTACTGATTGTTTATTTTTTGGGAGTGTATCAATTGCCGTATTATATACAAAAACCAGGCGGAGCCGATGCATTAGATCCCATTGTCGAAGTGGACGACGGCTATCCAAGTGAAGGGGATATGCATTTAGTGACCGTCAGCGGAATGCAGGCAACTCCCATTTTATATGCTGCAGCCTTTGTCCTTCCACATCAGGATATTCTTCCTTTAGATCAGGTTTTCCCGGAAGGAATGTCTCAGGAAGATTATATGGCAGCACAGCTTCAGGTAATGGAAAGCTCTCAGGAAGCTGCAACTGTGGTGGCCTATGAAACAGCAGAAAAAGATATAGATATCCATTTTAATGGCGTCTATGTGGTTGCTGCGGTGGATGGCTTGCCGGCAGATGGTAAATTAGAGAGTGGAGACCGTATCATCGGAATTGATGATGCAGAAGTGCAAGAATCTCAAGATTTAATTGATTATATTGATGGAAAAAAAGCCGGAGATACAGTGACAGTTTTGTTTGAAAGAAATGATGAAGAACACACTGCCGAGATGGAATTAGAACCGTTGGATGACGAAGGAACTCGTGTGGGCGTTGGAATAAATCTTGTAACAGATCGTGAAGTAACTGTAAATCCAGAAGTTCATTTTTCCAGTGGTAATATTGGCGGGCCGAGTGCAGGGCTCATGTTTTCATTGGAAATCTATGATCAGTTAACAGAGGGCGATTTAACCGGCGGCAAGCAAATCGGCGGAACTGGTGAAATTGACTATGAAGGAAATGTCCATCGAATTGGCGGGATAGATAAAAAAGTTGTCGCTTCCGATAGAGAAGACGTTGATATTTTCTTCGCTCCGAATGAAGGCGGCCGCGAAGACTCCAATTACCAAGTGGCAGCAGAAACAGCAGAAAGTATCGGGACAGATATGGAGGTTGTTCCGGTGGATACGTTTGAAGATGCTGTAGAATATTTAGAAAGTGTTAATGAATAAATGAATTAAATAAAAGAGGATTTCCGTATTATAATGAAGACGGAAGTCCTCTTTTTTGTAACGTCAGAAAGAATTGCTTCAACAAAATGAAGTTTCACTTTATAATAATCGGTGATTTAATCTCCTGTAAAAAGAAGTCTCTTTGCTTCTTGCCGGGTAAAATACTGTAATACGCCTTCGCAGCCCGTTCCTCGATTTCCAGGAAGGGGTGTTTGATTTGATTTATTTTTGTAATAAACGGGAGGTCCGCTTTCTTTTTCTGCTGATTAAGATAAGCCTGGCCGGTTTTATTCATGGCCAGTACCCGTATATAACCTGTCTGGGTACCAAGTATATTATCTTCTTTTCTTGTATTGGTTAAAATATGGACAAAAATACGTTGAAGCCTTGTCCATGTATAACGTTTTGTTTTTAAAGCAGTCATCCATCCTTGAAAAGAGGAAGCCTCCATAGCTGTGCGTACAATACGATGCTCCAGCCCCTCAACAATCCCTTCGATCTGCTGCAATTCTGCTAACGTCATTGTTTGTACTCGATATTTCAAAAAAGAGAAATATAACTCCCAATCATGCCAGTACCCTGAGGCATGTTTATAGCTCTGTAAAATATCTGATGTGGTCTCCGGCATAGCTTCAGCAGCTGCTTTGCTGGCAGTCGGGTTATTCAGCACTTCTTTACGGATACTTGTTGCACTTGCTATATTTCCAGTAATAGCAGTGTCGTGATAATTATTTTCGATTCGTTTTATAGTGATTGGTTTTATTGGATAATGGGCGTCTTTAATTGCCCGGACATAGCTTAATCCTAAAATATTATTTGGTCTGGACACATCCAGTATATCAGATATACCAAAAATATGCTGATATGCTTTTGTTGCTGCGTCTGGATAGGCATGTCCCTTATTTAAATATTTTTTAACAAAGGATTCGTATTGATTCTGATGCTCTTTCTGGAGCTGATAAGCATCGGAAAAAGAATCGATTATGCCTGCTTCACTTCCAAAGCATACAGCACTGACGCCGGA
The DNA here is from genome assembly GCF_055524595.1 of Oceanobacillus sp. B139/18. NCBI lineage: Bacteria > Bacillati > Bacillota > Bacilli > Caryophanales > Bacillaceae > Oceanobacillus > Oceanobacillus sp. B139/18. The sequence continues at coordinate 239,724 of NZ_JBVFXI010000001.1, forward strand.
ATGATAAAGCATATCGATTGCTCCTTTGGCGAAATAATCGCTGTGCTGTACAGCATAGACATACGGCAGCTCAACAACTAAATCAGCGCCACCGAGAATGGCCGCTTTGGCCCGGTTATATTTATCCATAATGGCCGGCTCGCCACGTTGCAAAAAGTTCCCGCTCATAACCGCAACAATACAGTCTGCATCAGTTTTTTCCCTGGCTTGTTTTAAATGATATTGATGTCCGTAATGGAAAGGATTGTATTCAACTATTAAACCGCAAGCTTCCATACACTCACCTCTATTTTTTCAAGTAGCTTTATTTTAACATATTCCGGAATTTGTAGGACGAAAAGAGAAATAGAATGACAAAAAGAAAAACTGCGGTTAGAATAGTTTTAACTGTTGTTTTTTATACACTGTAACAGGGAATACTACGTATGTATGGAAGATTTAGCAATTGGCAAGCCGACAAGGGCTGTCTGAGCTATAGTCGAACTTATACCTGTGGTGTAAAGAAAATATATTGACAAACGAAGCATTTTCTTTTATCATTTATCTTGTTGCCTAGAGGTGATTTTAATGAAATTGACTGTTAATCAGATTAGAAAAGGTTCCGTAAATGAGCCATATTTCTTTGATAGCCAAGCCGATGTGTCAGAACTGGAAACGATGAGTAATGATATACGAAAAATACCTCCAGTACATGTGACCGGACAAGTAACTGTGCATGGTGAAGAATTCTATGTGAATTTTCATGTGACCGGAGAAATGACACTCCCGTGCGCACGTACATTGGTGGATGTTCCTTATCCATTTGAAATAGATGCAAATGAGGTCTTCTCTGCATCTGCTTATTATGGAAGAGAGGAAGAAGAACAAGAAATTCATCCTATTCAGGGAGAAGTTCTTGACTTAACACCATATATCAAGGAAAATATATTATTGGAAATTCCATTCCGCGTTTTTGCTGAAAACGCTGATTCGGATGAAGCAGCTCCTTCCAGCGGGAAGGACTGGGAATTTGTATCTGAGACAAAGGAAGAGAAGCCCATCGATCCAAGATTGAAAAAATTGGAATCTCTCCTTAATAATAACCAGAAAGAAAAATAAGAATCTGATTCAAGTTTTACTTTCATTTTTGAAGGAGGTGTAAGTCATGGCAGTACCTAAAAGAAGAACTTCCAAAAAAGTAAAGAACCAACGTCGTACGCATAAAAAACTACATGTACCTGGTATGGTAGAATGCTCCAACTGTGGCGAATTAACGAAACCTCACCATGTTTGCAAAGCATGTGGAAATTATGATGGAAAAGAAGTTATCAGCAACTAATTTTAATTAACGAAAACAGATCACACTGCGTGGTCTGTTTTTTTCGTTTTCCTCCACGTATATATTTTTTTAAGAGCTTTCTGGATATTTTTAATATAAAACGATTCTAGCATACCTATTTTTTGCATACATTGATAGCAAACCCTAATAGGAGGTATGTTATGAACGATACAAGGCAGGACGCGTGGACAGAAGAAGAGGACAGATTGTTAGCAGATACCGTACTTCAATGTATTCAGGAAGGGAGAACCCAATTAGAAGCTTTTAAGGAAGTTGCTGAAAAGCTATCCAGAACATCTGCAGCATGCGGATTCCGCTGGAATGCGAAAATAAGAAAGCAATGCCAGGACCAGGTGCAGGCTGCAAAGGACAAAAGAAAAGCAGGGTTAAAGCAGCGAATTGCCTATCCGGCTATCGAAACCTCATCGATTCAATCTATTGATGCTGCTATTCAGCTGCTAGAAAAAATGAGGACAGATATTCCACAGCAGGATGATTTTGTGAAGCGGGAAGAAGTAGATAAAATCTTAAAGGAAAACAAAGAGTTAAAAAAGCAGATGGAGAAATATGAAATGGTGTGGGGAAAAATAAATCAACTTATTCATACGGTCTCCAATCCATAAGAACCCCAGATAAAGGGGACGCCTTCATTTAATCTTATATGATGCAAAAAAGCACGAAGCTTATTGCTTCGTGTCTTTTTCTTCAACGCCCTCAGGCAGCCAGAGCAGTGGATTTTCTCCTAAATCGCGTTCCATTTCATAATGTGGTTTGATGAAATCCATCTTTTCCCAAAATCCATGCGAATTAATACGTGGGCTTGTTTTAATAGGAAGGTTAAAGCTTTTTGCAAAATCTACAAGCGCTTTTCCATAGCCTTTTCCTTGATAATCGGGAAGCACTTCTAATTTCCAAAGTGTCAAATAATCCTGAGAAGGCTTAAAGTAAAAATCATACTTCCTGCTCACTTCATAAAGACTCATTCTGGCTACTAAATTATCCCCGATATAAATTCCATAAAAAGGAGATTTACTATTATTCTCGATAATCTTATTCTCTAAATCTTCCATCATGGTCAATTCCTGGTTTCCATATTCACGAAAACGCTTAAATTTTTCTAGTGTTTTAAAATTAATCAGTAAATTTTCTATCTTTATATTTCCCATGTTAACCCCTCCTGAATAATTATCCTGTTATCAAAGATGAATGTAGATTTCCTTCTCTGTCTAAATTATAATACATAGGAGACAAATTTAAAATTATTTCTGTTATATTTATATTAGAAAACTTTTGCATTCATTAAAAGGAAGACTTGAAAGCGGGCTTAGTTTTCTAAAAATCGCTTCTGTTCAGAAGTGCATTTATAGGCGGACAGACGCCGGGGTTATGCAGTGGATGCCGATGCTGGTGCATTATGTCAAAATAAACTTGCATACATCAAAGCGGTCATCTTAACTTGATAGAAATAAATTGTTTAAAAGCAGGGAGGAAAAGGATGAGAGATTATATATATTATACAATAGCTCTTTTTATTGCATTCCCATTCATCATTACTTTTTTAGCATATGGGATAACGAAGCTCCGGAAACAACATACATGGAAAGCCGTACATAATGCTGTCCAGTGGTCAGCGATCTTTTTTATCTTAGGTGTAGGTGTCTTGCTGCAGCTTTTGTTTGATCGAAGCTTTTTTGGCTGGATAATCCTGCTGTTTCTGATAAGTTTGACGGGAATATTGATTCATCAATATCAGAAGCAAAGTGATATAGAGATTTCAAAAGCAATTAAAATTGTTTGGAGAAGTGCATTTTTATTATTCTCTTCTGCTTATCTTGTTTTAAGTCTTGTCTATATTATCAAAGAAGTATTATCTTAAAATGCGGCAGTAAGAATATAGGTAACCAGTAAGGGCGCAGAGCCTGGAAGAAAAGCTGTCTCTACAAGCTTTTTTTGCTTTCCGGAGAATGCTGCGCCAGCCCCGCCAAGATACGGGGAGTGAAAAGCTCTCGTTTGAGATAAAATAAACTTCTTCTGAAAAAAGTTTATTCGTTTCCCCGGAAGCAGATTAGTTTGATTCTTGCTGTTTTTTCTGTACAATACGGAATGTATTCAAATCGATATAAGGGGAAAATGATATGCAGATAAATTCGTTAACTTTGCCTGCTGCCAACAGGTTAGTAGCTGATTATAAAAAAGAAGCAGAAAATATAACACAGTTGTTTGATTACCATCCATATAATGATTTTCATAAACGATTACAAGATGTAGCTGAAAAAGATTTTGACCGGCATGGGCTGACGAATGTATTACATACATTAAACAAAGAATGGGGAGCGCCGGAAGAAACACTTAAACAAATTGAACGTTTAAACGATAAACAGAGCACCGTTGTTATCGGCGGACAGCAAGCGGGCCTTTTGACAGGACCTAGTTATACAATCAATAAAATTATTTCTATTCTTGAACTGGCGAAACAGCAGGAAAAACTATTGGAAGCACCAGTTGTCCCGGTTTTTTGGATTGCTGGTGAAGATCATGATTTTGAGGAAATCAATCATATTTATTGTCCGAAAGACGATGGAGATTTTCATAAGCTAAAGCTGCGGACTAAAAATATAGATGCGGGGAGAAAGGCTGTTTCGGAATTAGAAATGGATAAGAAAGAACTCTCCAAATGGGTGGAAGCTGTATTTGAAGCTTTGCCTGAGACAGCACATACAAGAGACATCTACACAGTGATTCAGGAAATACAACAAAAAGCTTCTAATTACATTGATTTTTTTGCTCGTCTTATTTTTGCACTATTTCCAAATCAAGGGATTGTATTAGTGGATTCTGGCAACGCAGCATTTCGTAAACTGGAATCAGAGTGTTTTGTGGAATTAATTCAGAATCAATCTCAAATCAGCGGTTCCGTAGTCAAGACGCTGAAAACGTTAGAAAAGCATCAATATCCGCTTGCTATTGAAGCAGATACATCAGATGGGAATATATTTTACCATGATGATATACAAGGAAGAATTTTGTTAAACGTAGACGAGAGTGGAAACTGGGTCGGTAAGCAGCAGGAGATTTCCTTCAATGTGGAGGAGCTCAAGGGTATTGCCAGAAATACACCGTGGAAACTAAGCAATAACGTGGTAACAAGACCAATTATGCAAGAGTATATGTTTCCTACGCTGGCTTTTATAGCCGGTCCTGGGGAGATAGCTTATTGGGCTGGATTAAAGGCGGGTTTTCATGTAATGAACCTGCAAATGCCACCAGTTGTGCCAAGGCTTTCCCTGACTTTTTTAGACGCAGCTACGAAAAAATTAGTCACAAAATATCAGCTGACGGTGAAAGATGTTATCTTAAATGGCGTTCAAGCAACGGTGAAAGATTACATGGAGAGAAATGGTCAGCGGGAAATTGATCAAATAACAGAAGACGTGGCGGAGAAAATTAAAGAAGCGCACCAGCCAATCCGGGAGATGGCTTCTGAAATGGGTGACGATATTCAGGCGCTGAGCAAAAAGAATTTAGCTTACTTATTAGAGGATATTCAATTTATGAACAAGCGGTTCCATAAGGAATTTGAAAAGAAGCATGCTAAAGTTTTATGTGAATTTAATCAGCTGGAGCAAGTGCTTCATCCGCATGGAGGCTTGCAGGAGCGCGTTTGGAATCCGTTATTCTTATGGAACCATTATGGTACAGAATTTATTTCACAGCTGACTGCCTTTTCATTTGATATGGAACAAGGGCATTGGGTGGTTGAATAAAATCCCCCACAACTCTCCACCACAACTATATAGTTGGAAGAAAAACTGTCTATCTATTGATACGGCAGTTTTTTTTCATGTCTTAAAAAGAGATATAAAACACAATGGAAAAGAGAAATAAAATATTTTTGAAGAAATAGTGGAGCATAGTGGGGGGATGTGGTATTATGAATTTACGAAAGTAGGGGGCGTCTATATGTTCATGGGAGAATTCCTGCATAGCATTGATACAAAAGGACGAATCATTGTCCCTTCCAAGTTCAGAGAAGAATTAGGGACAAGTTTTGTATTAACGCGTGGACTCGATAAATGTTTATTCGCATACCCTAAGCAAGAATGGGAAATTTTAGAAGGAAAGTTAAAGCAACTCCCACTGACTAAAAAGGATGCCCGGGCTTTTACACGTTTCTTTTTCTCTGGTGCTGTGGAATGCGAAGTGGATAAACAGGGAAGAATAAATATTCCTGCGAATCTTCGGACCTACGCTAATTTGGAGAAGGATTGCAATGTGATTGGTGTTTCCAATCGTGTGGAGCTTTGGGCGAGCGATCATTGGAATACGTATGTGGAAGAATCTGAAGAATCGTTTGCCGAGATTGCTGAGAACCTAATGGATTTTGATATTTAATTAGAACACGCATTATAAGGATAAAAAAGTTGGTGGCTAAAATGTTTGAGCATTACAGTGTTTTAAAAGAAGAAACAATAAAAGGATTAAAAATAAAGCCGGATGGTACTTATGTAGACTGTACGGTTGGAGGCGGCGGTCATTCCTTAGAAATTGCCTCAAGATTGAATGAAAACGGCAGGCTTTTTGCTTTTGATCAAGATATTCAGGCATTAGAAGCTGCCCGGGAACGCTTACGTATACATCAAGAAAAAATTACATTTATACACTCTAATTTTCAAGGGCTGGAAAAAAGTCTGTCAGAGCTCGGGGTGGTACAAGCTGATGGAATTCTTTTTGATTTAGGGGTTTCTTCCCCGCAATTAGATCAGGCAGACAGAGGTTTCAGCTATCATCAGGATGCAAAATTAGATATGCGTATGAACCAATCTCAGGTTCTCACTGCATATCAAGTGGTAAATGAATGGACCTATGAACAATTGGTATCTATCTTTTTTCGATACGGTGAGGAGAAATTTTCCAAAGGGATTGCCCGTAAAATTGAAAAAGCAAGAGAGGAAAAACCGATTGAAACGACCGGAGAGCTGGTAGATATTATTAAAGACGCGATACCTGCACCCGCCAGAAGAAAAGGCGGTCATCCGGCAAAACGTATTTTCCAGGCGATAAGAATCGCTGTAAATGATGAGCTGGAAGTGTTTAACCAGGCACTTCATCAGGCTGCGGAATTGACAGGTGTAAATGGAAGAATTGCAGTCATCACATTCCATTCATTAGAGGATCGTCTTTGTAAGCAGGCTTTTAAAACATGGAGTACAGATAAACCTGTACCCAGGAACCTTCCTATTGTCCCGGAAACACACCAGGCTCCATTTAAATTAATAACCAGAAAACCAATAATAGCTCATACGGATGAGCTGGATGAAAATAGACGATCGCGTTCGGCCAAGCTGCGGATTGTCGAAAAAATAAATGAATGGAATAATGATTTCCGTTATGAAGAAGGGTGGAAAAAGTAATGAGTGAAAATCAGGCTAGAAAGTGGCAAGTAAATCCCCAATATAATCCCCAAGAAGAAACGAAAACGATAGTCAAAAAGGTAAAGAAAACACCTTGGATCAGTAAAGGCGAAAAAGTGATTTATTCGGTTACCAGTGCTGCGATTTTAGTATTTGGAATCGGAATGGTCTCCTACGCTTCTGGGACAGATAGCTTAAATCGGGAAGTACAGCAATTAGAAAACTCCATAAATCAGCAAAAAATCGTAAATGAAAACTTAAATTTTGAGAGAGAGGAACTGTCGCGTCCAGAGAGAATCACAGAGATTGCAGAGAAAAACGGTTTAAAAATCCAAAATTCGGAAGTGAAACAAGCAGAAACAGTTAACAACTAGCAAGGGGTTTCTTGAACATGAAAAAAAATAAGACGGCAAATGTCATGGCTAGCATTTATATGCTAGTTTTCGTTGCTTTATTCCTTGTGCTTGCAGGCAGGTTTATGTATATACAGGCAACGGGTGAAGTTAGCGGCGTTGCATTGGATGAATGGGCAGAAAACCAGCGGACAACCTCCTATAAGATGAATGCAGAGCGTGGGCAAATCATGGATAAGAATGGCATGGTATTAGCTTATGACCGTCCGGCGTATCGGATGTACGCCATCTTAGATGAAGGATACTCAGAAAATTCACCGGAAGCCCTGCACGTTTCAGACACGGAGGAAACAGCGGAAGAATTGGCATCTATTTTAGATGAGGATGAAAGTGAAATAAAAGGGATACTGGATGAAGCGGTAGAGGCGGAGAGATTTCAGGTTGAATTTGGTCAGCTGGGACGTCAGCTGTCTCAACAAGAAAAAGAAGCCATTGAAGAAGCAGAAATTCCAGGTATCTACTTTGACGAAGAGCCGATGCGGTATTATCCAAATGGTATGTTTGCTTCACATATTATTGGTTTTGCCCGCGAAGTGGAAGAAGAAACCGAGGATGGCATTGAACACAGCATCACCGGTGTAACTGGAATGGAAAATGTCATGAATGAGGTCCTTGGAGGAAAGGATGGATTTATTTCCTATCAGCGTGACCGTTTTAACAGCAAACTATTGGATCCTGATGAAATTATTCAAGAGCCGGAGGATGGGGATCAGGTTTATTTAACCATTGATCAAAAAATCCAAACCTTGCTGGAGGATTTAATGACACAGGTAGATGAACAATATAATCCTGTGAAAATGAATGCAATTATTATGGATCCAAAAACGGGTGAGATTATGGCGATGAGTACACGGCCAAGTTTTAATCCAAATAGCCCTGAAAATGTAGAGAACTGGTATAATGATCCGATTTCTTCTCCATTTGAGCCGGGATCAACATTTAAAATATTTACTTGGGCAGCAGCGATTGAAGAAGGTGTCTATAATGGAGAAGATACATTTGAATCGGGAACGTATCAGCCCAATGAAAGAATTGAGGAAATCAGAGATCATAATCAAGGAGAAGGATGGGGGACGATTTCCTACGATGAAGGCTTTATGCGTTCTTCCAACGTAGCAGCTTCTAAATTGCTTTGGGAAGATATTGGCGCAGATGAATTCTATGAATATATCCAGGCGTTCGGTTTTGAAGAAACTACCGGAATTGACCTTCCTGATGAATCTGTCGGCCGGATACAATATAATTGGCCATCAGAGAAGTTAAGAACGGCTTTTGGTCAAGGGACAACTGTTACCCCGATACAGCAGATGAGAGCTGCTTCAGCCATCGCAAATGACGGACAAATGGTAAAGCCGTATGTAGTGGATAAAATTGTTGATTCTACGACAAACAATGTACTGGAAGAAACCGAAGCAGAATACACCGGTCAGCCAATTTCACCGGAAACTGCGGAAGAAATGAAAGAATTGCTTGCTTCTGTAGTGAATGATGAGGATGGAACCGGCGCCCCATATAAATTAGATGATTATGTGGTTGGAGGCAAAACTGGAACCGCACAAATGCCGGACCCTGAAGGCGGCGGCTATTTAACTGGAAAAGAAAATCATGTGTTTTCCTTTTTAGGGATGGCTCCAATGGATGATCCTCAGTTAATGGTTTATGTATCTATTCAGCAGCCGGAATTGGAGGATACAGAATCAGGTTCCGCCCCGCTTGCGTTTATCTTTAATAATGTAGTTGAAAATAGTCTTCATTATTTAGATGTAGAGCCCGAAGAAGATGAATCTAACAAGATTCAAGAGGTGGAATTCCCTGAAGTAGCAGAGCAATCTGCAGAAAGTGTTCAGTCTGAATTAGAGGAACAAGGAGTCCAGCCAATTCTGATTGGCGAGGGAGAAACCATTGTTGCCAGTAATGTGGAAGCAGGAGAGAGAATACTGCCAAATGAAAAAGTTCTGTTGCTTACAGATGAACCAACAATGCCTGATATAACAGGATGGTCGTTAAGAGAAGTGATGAGCTTTGCTGATCTGCTGAATCTGCAGACAGAAAGATTCGGTAATGGTTATGTCACTTCACAGGGTATCGAAGTTGGAAAACCGATTCAGGAAGGTGATTATTTAGGTTTTGAATTAGAAGTTCCTTCCGGAGAATCATCTGATGAAAATGATGATGATAATGCAGGTGAAGAGGAAACAGAAGAAGGAAATAACAACGACGAAGCAGGGAACGAAGAAACTGAAGAGGAATAGAGAGAAGGCTTGCTGAAAAAAGGATTACTTTTTCAGCAAGCCTTTTTTTACGACAGTCATACTATAAGCCTAAGTTTAGGAGAATCTGTTCTCAATAGAAATACATGAGGGACAAGTAGAAAAGATAGCTTGTTCTATTCCATTTTTTACATTCATATAGTGGATACAAAGCAGGTTGAAAGGAGTTCTTTCATGAAACGCGCATCCACCATTATCATAAAAAAACGAATGATTACTGTTTTTTTATTTGCGATTTTAATTTTTCTGGTTATTATTGCAAGATTAGCCTATGTTCAACTGGTATTAAGTGATGATTTATCTGACAGTGCCAATGATTTATGGACAAGAGATATCACTTTTGCTGCAGAAAGAGGGTATATCCTTGATTCGGAGGGAGAAATCCTTGCAGAGAATGTAACTGCTCCTACGGTATTACTGATGCCGCGGCAAATTAAAGAACCAGAAAATACAGCGAAGCTTCTGGGGGAGGTCCTTGACGTGCCAGAGGACAGAATGCTGGAATTAGTTACACAGAATTCATCCAGTGTGATGGTGCGCCCTGAAGGTATTAAAATAAATAATGAGCAGGAACAGGCGATTCGAGAACTGGATTTGGATGGTGTTTATTTAGCGAAGGATTCCAAGCGTCACTATCCAAATAACAGTGCTTTATCACATGTGCTCGGATTTACAGGGATTGATAATCAGGGGTTAATGGGACTTGAATTGTACTATGATGATAAATTAAAAGGAGAAAATGGGAGGCTGTCATTTTATTCCGATGCCAAAGGTGGAAGATTAGAGCAGCTGGCAGACGAATATACATCTCCAAAAGATGGTTTGAATTTAAAAACAACGATTAATAACAAAGTAACCACCATTATGGAAAGAGAGTTAGACCAGATTGTAGCGGAATATAATCCGGATGGGGCGATGGCCATTGCAGTTGACCCTAAAACAGGCGGTGTGCTGGGGATGTCCAGCCGTCCCAATTTTGATCCGGAAAATTATCAGGACGTGGATGCATCTATATTTGGCAGGAATTTGCCTATTTGGAGCACCTATGAGCCAGGGTCAACCTTTAAAATCATTACGTTAGCTGCTGCTTTAGAAGAGGGAGTCGTTGATTTAGAAAAAGATCGTTTTTACGATGATGGCGATATTAAAGTCGGCGGAGCAACGATTCATTGCTGGAAACGCGGTGGGCATGGAGATCAGTCGTATCTTGAGGTTGTTCAGAATTCCTGTAACCCGGGATTTGTTAATTTAGGACAAATGCTTGGTACGGAAAAGCTTTTTTCTTATATTGATGCTTTTGGTTTTGGGAGGAAGACAGGGATTGATTTGCAGGGAGAAGGAAACGGAATCCTATTTAAACCAGAAAATGTCGGTCCTGTGGAGCTGGCAACCACATCCTTTGGACAGGGTGTTTCGGTAACGCCGATTCAGCAGGTGATGGCTGTTGCAGCAACGGTAAACGGCGGTTATTTATACGAACCGATGATTGCGAAAGAATGGGTGGACCCTGTGACCGGAGAAGCGGTTGAAACCTATGAGCCGCAGTTAAAGGAACAGGTTATCTCCCAGGAGACCTCCGAAACGATTCGGGAAACCTTAGAGACAGTAGTTGCTCAGGGAACAGGAAGACCTGCTTATGTCGATGGATATCGTGTCGGCGGGAAAACGGGGACCGCTCAAAAGGTAGGACCGAACGGCGGATATTTAGAAAATAACTATATTGTATCCTTTATTGGCTTTGCACCGGCGGACGATCCGGAAATTGTTGTTTATCTTGCTGTCGATAATCCAAAGGATACGATTCAATTCGGCGGTGTTGTTGCTGCGCCAGTTGTCGGAACGATTATTGGTGACAGCCTGCGGGCGATGAATGTAGAACCGCGGACAGATGGATTAGAAAAAGAATATGCCTGGCCGGACCAGCCTAAAATTGAAGTACCGGATTTTATAGGTGAAAGTACAGATAAACTGGCGGAATATCCGTTAGATCTTTCCATTGAAGTAAACGGTGAAGGGGATGAAATCATTGATCAATCCCCAAGTGCGGGAACAATGCTGGAATCTGGAAGTACGATTCGATTAATATTAGGTCATAAAAATAATCGTTAAATCGTTAAAAATTTGCTATAATAGATTCTGTTGTAAGAGGATGTTTAACAAGTCCAGCAAAAATGTGAACAGAACATTCATGACAACCCTCTTAAACGATAGTTTTTTCGAGAATACATTAAAAGGAAAAGAACAGAAATAGGGTGTAAAAAATGAGACTAAAAGAATTATTGGATGGAATCGAATTCTATCAAACATCAGAATCTATTAAAGATATAAATATTGTCAATGTAGAAATGGACTCCAGAAAAGTAGAGCCGGGGAGCTTATTTGTCTGTATTGAAGGCTATACTGTGGACGGTCATAATTTTCTGCAGCAAGCGATAGACAAAGGTGCTGCGGCTGCAGTTATTTCCAGGGACGTAAACGTCAGCGGTGATATTCCACTTATCCGGGTCAGAGACACGGGACGTGCCTTGGCGATGCTGTCAGCCGCATACTATGATTATCCAACAACGAAATTTCCGCTGATTGGGGTTACCGGCACAAATGGTAAAACAACCACGACCTATTTATTAGATACTATTTTTGAAAAACAGGGTAAGAAATCGGGTGTCATTGGCAGCATCCAAGTGAAAATTGGCGATGAAACATTTCCAGTAAATAATACGACACCTGATGCATTAGAGTTAAATCGCATCTTTCATCAAATGCAAAAAAAAGAAACAGACCAGGTTATTATGGAGGTTTCTTCGCATGCTTTAGACATGGGAAGAGTTTTTGGCTGTGATTATGACATTGGTATTTTTACAAATCTGTCGCAGGATCATCTCGATTATCATAAAGATATGGATGATTATTTGCGGGCGAAGAGTCTTCTCTTTGCCGGTTTAGGGAATGACTATCATCAAGGGAAGAAAAAATATGCAATTATCAACGAGGATGATGCTTCAAGCGACTTATTAAAACGAAGTACAGCGCAGCAGGTATTAACTTACAGCTGCAAGCAGGATGCGGATATAATGGCAAAAAATATTATGCTTTCTCCTGCCGGTGTGGCATTTAACCTTGTGACTCCAATAGGCACAGTCCATATTAAAACTGGTTTAATCGGCATGTTCAATGTGTATAATATGCTTGCGGCGAGCGGCGCTGCTATCGCATCGAAGGTGGATTTAGATGTGATTAAAGAAGCCCTGGAGAATACAAAAGGGGTAGATGGCCGGTTTGAACCAATTAATGAAGGTCAGGATTTTTCTGTCATTGTTGATTTTGCGCATACACCGGATTCATTAGAAAATGTGCTTCAAACGAGCAAGGAATTTGCAGAGCGTAAAGTGTATGTAGTTGTGGGCTGCGGTGGGGACCGCGACCGTACTAAACGGCCGTTAATGGCGGATGTTGCTGTTAAGTATGCAGACCATGCGCTGTTCACATCCGATAATCCGCGTACAGAAGACCCGGTGCAAATCCTTGATGATATGACAAGTCATTTAACGGAAGAGGAAGCAACCTTTGAAGTAATTGTGGACCGGACAGAAGCCATTAAGCATGCGGTGAAGCTTGCTCAAAAGGATGATATTATTTTGATTGCGGGCAAGGGACATGAAACCTATCAAATCATCGGCAAGAAAAAATTTGATTTCGACGATCGTCAAATTGCCCGGGAAGCAATTAAAGAGAAAGGGGAGTAAAAGATGTTATTTACTGCATCACAATTAATGAAATTATTCCCCCGGCATCAAGGGAACGTCTCCGCTGATTTAGAAATTCATGAAGTAGTCCATGATAGCCGGGTGAATACAAACCACGGGCTCTATGTACCAATTGCTGGTGAACGGTTTGATGGACATCAATTTATTGGCGGAGCAGTGGAGAACGGGGCAGCAGCAGCCTTTTGGCAGAAAGAAAAGCCGCTTCCGTCAAACCTTCCTGACTCTCTGCTGATATTATTTGTAGAGGACACTGTAAAAGCATTACAGGAGCTGGCTGTTGCGTATCGGAAGGACGTCAACCCGACTGTTATTGGGATTACCGGATCAAATGGGAAAACAACGACGAAGGACCTGACTAATGCTGTCATGCAGACAACGTTTAAAACCCATGCTACAAAGGGGAATTTCAATAATCATATCGGGCTCCCATTGACGATTTTATCGATGGACCGGAAAACAGAAGTGCTGATTCTTGAAATGGGGATGAACCATTTTGGAGAAATCGAGATGTTGAGTAAGATCGGGGAGCCGAATCAGGCGATTATTACCAATATTGATGGGCAGCATATTGAAAATTTAGGCTCTAAAGAAGGAATAGCCAAAGCCAAATTAGAAATTGTGTCGGGTATCAAGCCAGAGGGTACATTGGTTATTGATGGGGACGAACCGCTGTTAACAGATGCAGCTGTGCCTGTAGCTAAAACACGGGTCGGCTTCAGTGAAGACAATGATGTAGTGGTTCGCAATATCACCGTAGAGGAAGAAACGACAACCTTTGATGCAGGAGAGAAAACTTACCAGATCTCGCTCTTAGGAAAGCATCACGCAAAAAATGCCGCTTATGTTATTCAACTGGCATCCGGGATGGGAATAGCTCCTGAAACAATCCAGAAAGCGTTCGGACAATTAGAAATGACGAAAATGCGCTTTGAAAAGCATACAGGCAAAAATGGTATTACGATTATTAATGATGCTTATAATGCTTCTCCTGCATCTATGAAAGCATCGATTCAAGTAGTCGAAGAAATGAAAGGCTATCAGCATAAAATACTTGTATTAGGTGATATTTTAGAGCTTGGTGATTATGCAGAAGAATTTCATCGCGGAATTGCAGATGTTATTCATTCTGAGATTACAGCAGTGTATACGTATGGTAATCATTCGCATTACATACATGACGAATTAAAAAAGAAAGGTACGGAGCTGATTGCTGTCCACTTGCAGGATAAGCAGGAGCTGGTGAATCAGATTGAACAATATCTGAAACCGGAAAACCTTATTTTGCTGAAAGCATCAAGAGGAATGAAATTTGAAACATTTTTAGAACAATTACGTTAAGGCATCTTATAGGTATTGTTTACATCATCAGGAAACAGAATCAGTGCGGTGGATTTGAGGATTAGAGAAGTTTCAGCAAATGCTCATAAGAATTGCACTGATTCTGGCATGCTTTGTTAACAATTCTATAAATGGTTACAAATGAGGTGGAGAGAAAATGAATATTACAGGTTTATTAATTACAATCGCAGTAGCGTTTCTTATAACAGTTCTTCTATCTCCAATTTTTATCCCTTTTTTAAGACGATTAAAGTTTGGACAGAGTATTAGAGAAGAAGGCCCTGAGTCTCATCAGAAGAAATCAGGAACACCGACAATGGGCGGAGTTATGATTGTATTCAGTATTGTGATTACATCCCTGATTATGGGAATGAGAATGGACACAGGGATCGGCTATGAGCTGTGGCTGTTACTTTTTGTGTTATTTGGCTATGGCTTACTAGGGTTTTTAGATGATTATATTAAAGTAGTAATGAAACGAAATCTAGGCTTAACTTCAAAGCAGAAGCTATTTGGACAAATTATTATTGCACTTGTATTTTATTTTGTTTTGCGCGGGCAGGAAGACTTCTCGTCAGCAATTGCCATTCCGGGAACAACGGTTGAATTTGATATTGGCTGGTTCTATGCAATTCTTATTATTGTAATGCTTGTAGGAGCCTCCAATGCTGTTAATTTAACGGATGGCTTAGATGGTTTATTAGCTGGTACTGCAGCGATTGCTTTCGGTGCTTTTGCCATTATTGCCTGGTATGGCGTGCCAAATGATATGGTAACCGTCTTTGCTTTAGCAGTTGTCGGCGCTCTGTTAGGATTTTTAGTGTTTAACGCGCACCCTGCCAAGGTGTTCATGGGAGATACAGGATCATTGGCGTTAGGGGGAGCAATTGCTGCCATTGCGATACTTCTGAAGCTGGAGATTTTATTAGTAATTATCGGCGGTGTGTTTGTTATTGAAACCTTATCTGTTATTATTCAGGTTATTTCCTTTAAAACGACAGGAAAACGTATTTTCAAAATGAGCCCGCTGCATCACCACTATGAGCTGGTAGGATGGTCAGAATGGAGAGTCGTTACCACATTCTGGTCTGTCGGCCTGCTATTTGCGATTCTTGCTATTTATATTGAGGTGGGTATCTAATGAACACATGGAAACAATTTCCCGAAAAAGTGCTTGTCTTAGGATTGGCCCGAAGCGGTACAGCTGCTGCGAATGTTTTGTTGGAGAGCGGCAAGGATGTAACGGTGAATGATGCGGCAGCATCCTATGAAGATGTACCTGTTTTGACGCTTCAGGAAAAAGGAGCCCGTCTTGTGCTCGGCTCTCATCCGCTAAGTGTTTTAGAAGGGATAGAGATGGTTGTTAAAAACCCGGGTATCCGTTATGATCATCCGGTTGTTGCAGAAGCACAGAAACGCAGTATTCCGGTAATTACAGAGGTGGAATTGGTAGCTTATATAACCGAACAGCCGATTATCGGAATTACTGGTTCCAATGGAAAAACAACCACAACAACGTTAGTTATGGAAATGCTGGAAAAAAGTGATTGTAAGGTAAAGCTTGCCGGGAACATTGGAATTGCTGCAACGGAAGTGGCCCAAACGATGCAAGCAGATGAAAAGGTGGTAATGGAACTATCCTCCTTTCAGCTGCAGGGAATAAATACATTTCGTCCATCGACAGCAGTCCTTTTAAACATTTATGAAGCGCATTTGGATTATCACGGCGATTTAGAAAGCTATGTCAGAGCTAAATGTAATATATTTAAAAACCAGCATGCCGATGATTATCTGGTATATAATGCTGATGATCCGACACTTGAAGAAAAAGTGAAGGGTACAAAAGCAAAAAATATAGCCTTTTCGGCAACAAAAAATCTGTATCATACAGGCGCTTGGGCAGATGATACGCATGTATACTTTTTCGATGAAGCAATTATTCCTTTAGAGGATATTGTCTTGGTCGGGAAGCATAACTTAGAGAATATCCTGGCAGCTGTTGCAGCAGCAAAATTAAATGGAGCAACTAATGAAGGCATACAGCATGTCTTAAAAACTTTTTCCGGTGTCAAGCATCGTTTAGAGTTTGTCGGGCTGCTGCATGGCCGCTATGTTTACAATGATTCGAAAGCAACAAATATCCTAGCTACGCAAAAAGCATTAGATTCCTTTAAAAAGGATATTGTCCTTCTTGCAGGCGGCTTAGATCGCGGGAATGAATTTGATGAGCTGATTCCACATTTGCATCATGTTAAAGCAATGGTTGTATTTGGAGAGACGGCACCGAAACTAGAGCGAGTTGGAAAAGAAGCCGGTATCCAGGTGATTGAGCACGCAGCCGGCGTAGATGATGCAGCTAAAACCGGTTTTTCATTAGCAGATGAAGGTGATATCCTATTGCTTTCTCCCGCATGTGCGAGCTGGGATCAGTACAAAACATTTGAAGAAAGAGGAGACATATTTGTTCAAGCAGTTCATACAATGAAGTAAGGGGCTTGAACAAATACTAATCCTAAACAGCAAACCATATTCGGACAAGCCGAGAATGATACAGCATATTTAAAATGCCCCTATTTCCAAAGTTTATCTCATGGAAAGAAGGGGTATTTTTGTCTAAGTTCATTCAAAATCAAAATAAAGTAGACAGAGTATTATTTGGAATAATCATTCTCCTTTTATGTATCGGTATGCTGATGGTTTACAGCTCATCCTATATTTGGTCGGAGTATAAGTTCAATGATGCATTTTATTACTTAAAAAGACAGCTTTTATTTGCCGGCATCGGGTTTATCGGAATGGTTGTTATCTCTTACTTTCCTTATTATATATGGAAAAAGTATGCAAAGATTTTATTATTTTCTTGCTTTGTTCTGCTTCTCCTTGTGCTTATTCCGGGAATCGGCATGGTGCGCGGAGGAGCACAGAGCTGGATTGGCATCGGTGCATTCAGTATTCAGCCCTCTGAATTTATGAAGCTGGGTTTAATTATTTTTCTGGCATCTATATTATCTGATCATCAAAAATATATTACCTCGTTTAAAAAAGGGTTTTTCCCGTGCCTTCTATTGATTTTTACGGCATTTGGTCTGATTATGCTTCAGCCAGATTTAGGAACTGGAATGGTGCTGGTCTTAACATGCATGATTCTGCTTTTTGTGGCAGGTGCAAAGCTTTCTCATTTTTTTGGACTGGCCGGCATTGGAATTATTGGGTTTATCGGATTGATTGCTTCTGCACCTTACCGGATTAATCGGATTCTGGCTTTCTTAAACCCATGGGAGGATCCGCTAGGACATGGATTTCAAATTATTCAATCTCTTTATGCTATCGGTCCCGGGGGACTGATGGGACTGGGGCTGGGCAACAGCCTGCAAAAATATTTTTATCTGCCGGAGCCGCAGACAGATTTTATTTTTTCAATCATTGGTGAGGAATTAGGTTTAATTGGAGGTTGTACAACTATTTTATTGTTTTTTCTGCTATTATGGAGAGGGATTAAAATTGCTATTGAAGCTCCGGATTTATTTAGCAGGCTGTTAGCGCTGGGAATCGCAAGTATGTTAGCATTACAGGCGATGATTAATATTAGTGTAGTCATCGGATTGATTCCGGTAACGGGAATTACCCTGCCTTTTCTCAGCTACGGCGGTTCATCACTGACGTTAACACTTTGTGCGGCCGGGATTCTTCTAAGTATCAGCAGGCACGCCAAAAGTATGGAAAAAAGTACGAAGCCGATTATTTAAAATAGCAGCGAAGAACATTTATATAAAACGTAAATCCCGTCCATGGAAGAAGTAAGAAAACTTCTGCGGACGGGTTATCCGTGATAAAAAAGAAAAAACTTCAGAAACAATAGAAGTCAATGACGTGTAGCACCATAATTTATGATATAATTTTTGTAAATACTAGGGAGTAAACTGATACAGTTATATTCCCTGAAAATAATGGATAAAGGAAGAAATGGAGATGAGTGATAAAAATATCGTTTCGATTGAGGATCGAATTCCAAAATTGAAGCAAGCTAGGAAGAAAAAAGCAAACAGACGATTAATATTTTATCTATCTATATTTTTCTTTCTCATTGCTATCATTGTTTACTTGCAATCTCCATGGAGTGAAATACGCACGATTGAAGTAAACGGCAATGTATTCTTAACGGATGAGTATATAATAGATGAGTCAGGGGTAACAGAAGGAACAAATATCTGGTCCATGAATGGATCATCTGTTGCAGCCGGGATGGAAGAAAATCCCGTCATTGAACATGCATCTATTAATCGGAGTTTTCCCAGCACCGTTGTGATTGAGGTAGAAGAACAGCCTGTCCTTGGCTATGTTCAGGACGAAAGGGAATTTTACCCGGTTCTTGCAGACGGTCAAGTCATCCAGCAAAATGCACAAAACTCTATCAGCAATGCTCCATTAATAACAGGCTTTAATGAAGCGCAATTAACAGAATTGGCAACAGCCATGGATAATGTTCGCCCAAGTATTTTTAATATGATTTCTGAGATTGAACGAAAAGATTCAGATGAAGAAGAGGATACGCTGCAGGTTAGATTGTATATGAGTGATGGGTTTCTGGTAGAAGGCATTGCAGATCAAATGTTGGACAGATTGGATTACTATCCTTCTATTGTGTCACAGCTTGACGAAGAGGATAGTGGTATCATTCATATAGGTGTCGGCATTTATTTCGAATCTTTTCAAAAAGATGAAATGGAAGAAGTAGATATCGAAGATGAAATTGAAGAACTCAATGAGGAAATTAATGAAGAAAATGAAGAAACAGGAAATGAATAATTTGCAGAATGAAGTCATATATCATCCTTTTTAAACGAATGGTATAATGTCGATTTTTATAGAAATAGATTACTTGAAAAAAATAAGCATAAAATATGTTTATTTTTTATTCATTTTCTTTTAGAATTAAAGACTATACAAAGGATAACGTGGCAGTAAAAATATCGTCAGCATATTTTTACGGGGAGGTGCTCTTTTTTGAACAACAGTGAGATATTAGTTAGTCTTGACATTGGGACAAACACGATAAAAGTAATTATTGGAGAAGTACAACAAGACTCTTTAAATATTATTGGAGTAGGTACTGCAGCGTCAAACGGAATGAAGAAGGGTGCTATAATTGATATTGATCAGACTGTTCATTCTATCAGGAATGCAGTAGAACAAGCAGAACGAATGGTAGGGATGGAAATTCACCGCGTAGTAGTGGGGATAAACGGATCCCATATCCAGCTTCAGCCTTGTCATGGCGTTGTCGCTGTACAAAGTGAGAATCGGGAAATAAATGATGAAGATGTAACGAGAGTAATTGACGGAGCTCAAGTGATTTCTATTCCGCCGGAGCGGGAAATCATCGATGTGATTCCGAAGCAATTTATTGTGGATGGATTAGATGAAATTACGGATCCGAGAGGGATGATTGGTGTCCGTCTGGAGATGGAAGGAACGATTATCACCTGCTCAAAAACGATTTTGCATAATATCTTAAAATGTGTGGAACGGGCTAATTTGGAAGTATCTGATATTTGTCTTCAGCCGCTTGCTGCCGGAACAGTTGCTTTATCAAAGGATGAGATGAATATGGGCTCTGCCCTGATTGATATCGGAGGAGGCTGTACAACGGTATCTGTATTTGAAAATGATCATTTGGCTGCGACAAGTGTTATTAATTTAGGCGGAGACAATATAACGAAAGATTTATCCGTCGGCCTGCGTATTTCTACAGAAGAAGCAGAGCAGATCAAACTAAATTATGGCTATGCATTTTACAACGATGCTTCTGAAGATGAGACATTTGAAGTCACAACAATCGGAAGCAATCAAAAACAGGTATTTAATCAACTTCAATTAGCTGATATGATAGAAGCTAGATTAGAAGAAATATACACTTATATTGATAGGGAAATTCGGAAAATGGGCTTTCAGGAGCTGCCTGGCGGTTTTGTATTGACAGGAGGCACCACGGCTATGCCGGGGAGCTTGGAATTAGCGCAAGACTTGTTTTATTCTCATGTACGTGTAGCTGTCCCGGATTATATTGGTGTCAGGGAAGCACAGTTTACTTCAGGTGTCGGTATTTTACAATTTGCTTATCGTAATGCGAAAATACAAGGGAAAGAATTATATCCTGCTGTAGCAATAGATGGGGAAGCGGAGCAGCAGCCAGTGAAGCAATCCAGACCTGCAGGCGAGAAGAAAAAGAAACAAGGCAAGAAAAAAGAATCAGGATTTGCTAACCTATTCAAATATTTCTTTGATTAATTTCTTTTAACAGAAGTTGAAACGAGGAATTGTTCGTAATTAGTAGACTAGGAGGAAACCATAATATGTTAGATTTTGATACAAACATGGAAGAATTAGCAACGATAAAAGTTATTGGAGTTGGCGGCGGCGGTAACAATGCTGTTAACCGTATGATTGAGCATGGCGTAGAAGGTGTCGAATTTATCGCAGTAAACACAGATTCTCAAGCTTTAAATCTTTCGATGGCTGAATCCAAGATACAAATCGGCGGGAAATTAACCCGTGGTCTTGGAGCCGGCGCTAACCCGGAAGTAGGGAAAAAAGCAGCAGAAGAAAGTAAAGAGCAGTTAGAAGAAGTGTTAAAAGGTGCTGATATGGTTTTTGTTACTGCTGGAATGGGCGGCGGTACAGGAACTGGAGCAGCTCCGGTCATTGCACAGGTAGCTAAAGATTTAGGAGCGCTGACAGTTGGTGTTGTTACTCGTCCGTTTTCTTTTGAAGGCAGAAGAAGATCAACACAGGCGATTTCCGGTATCGATACGCTGAAAGGAAGCGTGGATACACTAATTGTTATTCCAAACGATCGACTGCTTGAAATTGTAGATAAAAATACACCGATGCTGGAAGCCTTCCGTGAAGCGGATAATGTGCTTCGTCAAGGTGTACAAGGCATATCCGATTTAATTGCGAAGCCAGGTCTTATTAACGTTGACTTCGCTGACGTGAAAACGATTATGTATGATAAAGGTTCTGCTTTAATGGGTATTGGTATCGCAACTGGCGAAACAAGAGCAACAGAAGCTGCTAAAAAAGCAATTTCTTCCCCGCTGCTGGAGACTTCTATCGATGGAGCGCATGGTATTTTAATGAATATCACAGGCGGTACAAACCTGAGCTTGTATGAAGTGCAGGAAGCAGCTGACTTAGTTACTTCTGCAGCGGATCAAGAAGTGAATGTTATCTTTGGGTCTGTAATTAATGAGAACCTTAATGATGAAATTGTTGTAACTGTCATTGCTACCGGTTTTGATGAAAATGCTCAGCCAAAAGCAGATACGCGTCAAAAACAACAGCGTCCAAATATAGGACAAACCCAGCAGGCTGCTACACAGCAAACAAATGAATCAACTCCTGTCAGGGAAAGAGAAACATCCAATCCATCACCTTCTAAGCCTCGTCCCGAGGAAGATGAGTTAGATATCCCGACTTTCTTGAGAAACCGTAATCGTAATCGATAAAACGAAAAAATACTGTGCTAAGAGAACTCTTTTAGCACAGTATTTTTTTATTTAAAGAGTAAGAAAGTATATAAAAAATGCTGAATATAGCCGCTCTAACGGCTTTCATGGGGTAAGTAATCTTAGGCCCCAGAAATACACTCCGCTTTCCGTGGGCCCCGAGCTCATCTCCTTTAAAGACCAAGCGGTGTTCTTTGTTTATCTAACAGGAAAGAAAGTAAAGTTTCCTTGCCCCTCTTTTTTATTCCAAAAATCGTTAGACATTATTTCTAAGAATAAGTGCTAAATAGCTTAATTTTGCACACAAGAATTGACAGACTTTTCTCTTTCGATTGTCTATACTTTTCATCATATATTACTTCCATTCTATGAATATCATGATCAGCAAAGTACGCAGGAGATAACAGCTTCTTCTGATTAGCAGCAATTTAGGGGGTGCAACAGAGAGTGTCTATTTACTTAGACGTTATTTGGGCATTAAATTTTATGGTAGATTTAATGCTGCTGATGCTCGTACAAATACTTGCCCGGAAACCAGTAAAAAGAAGGCGCTTATTTCTAGGGGCATTTATTGCGTCATGCATTGTTCCGCTGACGATTTTGTATCCAAATTCGTTTTTTAATCATGTGGCCGGGAAACTGTTCTACTCTTGTATTATCATTTTCAGCACATTTGGATTTAAGAGTCTGTATCGCTTTATTAAGCTGATTTGCCTCTTTTATTTTGTATCCTTTTCCATTGGAGGCGGGTTAATGGCAATACATTTTTTCCTGCAGCGTCCGGTAACTGTTTCTTTGGAAGGGATAATCACCTTCAACCAAGGCTATGGTGATCCTGTCAGCTGGATATTTGTTATTACCTGCTTCCCGATTATTTGGTATTTTACAAAGAGACGAATGGACGAGCACGTAGGAGAACAAGTGAAATATGACGAAATGTACAAGGTAATCTTAACAATGAATCATCAGTCTTTTGAATCCATTGGTTATATCGACAGCGGAAATCAGCTTGTCGATCCATTAAGCAAGCAGCCTGTCGTCATTTGTGATCAGCCGTTTTTAAAGCAATGGTTCGATGATGAAGAGTGGGAAGAGCTGAAAAATATGAAAGAGCATTTAGACTTCAGCCGGCTGCCAAAGAAATGGGAGGATAAGCTGCATTTAATTCCTTACCAGGGAGTAGATGGAACACATTCTTTCATGCTTGCTATTCGGGCTGAGGAACTGACAATTTTTTATAATAACGAAATTCTTCAGGCAGTAAATGTATTCATTGGAATTCAATTTGGAGTATTGGAAAGGGACGGGCAATATCATTGCTTGCTGCATCCCCTCATCATTAAGCAATCTATCATACAATCTGCATAAAGGAGCGTGCGTTAAGTGGCTAATTGGAAATTCAAATTTAAATTACGCTGGTATCAATTTCTTAAAAAAATTGGAATAAAACCAAAGGAAATCTATTATATAGGCGGAAGTGAGGCATTACCCCCGCCGCTGACAAAGCAAGAAGAGCAGGAATTGCTTAAAAAATTGCCCGAAGGAGATAAAGCGGCAAGGTCGATGCTGATTGAAAGAAATTTGAGATTAGTTGTTTATATTGCCAGAAAATTTGAAAACACGGGTATTAACATCGAAGACCTGATTAGTATTGGCACAATTGGGCTGATTAAGGCGGTAAATACGTTTAATCCGGAAAAAAAGATTAAACTGGCAACCTATGCCTCCCGCTGTATTGAAAATGAAATCTTAATGTATCTGCGCAGAACGAATAAATTAAAGACAGAGGTTTCCTTCGATGAACCATTAAATATTGATTGGGACGGCAATGAGCTTTTATTGTCGGATGTGTTAGGAACTGAAGAAGATATTATTACCAAAAGTATTGAATCGAATGTGGATAAATCATTGTTAAAATCAGCATTAGGCAAATTAAATGCACGTGAAAAACAGATCATGGAATTGCGCTTTGGATTGATTGGTGATGATGAAAAAACGCAGAAAGATGTAGCAGATATGCTTGGAATTTCCCAGTCTTATATTTCCCGTTTAGAGAAGAAAATTATACGTCGGTTGAAAAAAGAATTTAATAAAATGGTTTGACTTGATATATCAATTGTTTGCCGCATAGGTTGACTTTATTTACATGATTTTCCTGCATAAAAACTTTTCCCGGGGAGATACTGTCCTTGAACAGCATCTAAGATTGGGGAGGTTTTCGGGAATGGCAAGACATAAAGTTGAAATATGCGGGGTTGATACATCCAAACTTCCAGTACTTAAAAACGAAGAAATGAAAAAACTATTTATCCGGCTGCAAGAAGAAAATGACATTACAGCCCGGGAAGAATTGGTAAACGGCAATTTACGCCTTGTTCTTAGTGTTATTCAGCGTTTTAACAACCGGGGAGAATATGTCGATGATTTATTTCAGGTCGGCTGTATTGGTTTAATGAAATCAATCGATAATTTTGATTTGTCCCATAATGTACGTTTTTCTACCTATGCTGTTCCGATGATTATCGGTGAAATCAGAAGGTACTTGCGGGATAATAATCCAATTCGTGTATCCAGATCTTTACGTGATATTGCTTACCGGGCTCTGCAGGTCAGGGAACAATTAATCAGTAAAACATCCAAGGACCCATCTCCAGCAGAAATCGCCAAGGAAATGGGAGTAGAGCAGGCTGATATTGTCTTTGCGCTGGATGCCATCCAAGACCCTGTTTCGCTTTTTGAACCAATTTATAATGATGGCGGCGATCCGATTTTTGTCATGGATCAGCTGAGCGATGAAAAAGATAAAGATTCCTCCTGGGTTGATAAGCTATCGCTAAAAGAAGGAATGCATAGATTGAATGCTAGGGAAAAGATGATATTAAATAAGCGCTTTTTTCAAGGGAAAACACAAATGGAAGTGGCGGATGAGATTGGCATATCCCAAGCACAAGTGTCCAGACTTGAAAAAGGAGCTATCCATCAAATGAATAAGCAAATGTTTGAATAAGGAACTAAAAGCCTTGTCCCCGCGGCAAGGCTTTTTGCATGCAAAAATAACTGTTTCCTTTTTATTTTCCATGAAAAAAAGCATGTTCCAATGCATAGGATAAGAAGAGGAGGGAGCTGGCATGGTGAAACTATCTGAACTGCAAATAAAAGAATTGATTGTCATGGATGATGGAACAAGGTTAGGGCATATCATTGACTTAGAGATAGATGGAAGAACCGGAAGAATCATTGCAATTATTGCGGAAGCCAAAGGGAAAAAATCAGGCATGTTTGCGAAAGCAGGCGAGCTTTTTATCGCCTGGGAAAAAATTGTACGGATTGGGGAAGATGTTATTTTAGTGGAGAAAGTAAAAGGACCGGATCTTTATACCGAAGATTAAGGAGAAATTATCGATATAATGTGTTAAAATAAGACACAAATTTGAATTTAAGATAATGTTCAATAGGAGACATTATGGGGAAAAGAGGGGAAAAACATGGAGCCATTTCAGCTTAAAAGTGAGACAAGACTTCATTTATCTTCATTGGAGGAAGAAATTCCAGGTCTGGTAGCAGGCTTTACAACAAAAAATGGCGGTGTAAGTGAGGGGGCTTATAAGCAATTAAATATGGGGCTCCATGTGTTGGACGACGAGAATAAGGTGCTGGAAAATCGGCGGATTCTGAGCAAGGAATTAAATATTCCCCTGAACCGTTGGGTTTGCGGTGAACAAGTACATGGAACAAGCATCCATTTTGCAGGGAAAGAAGATGCGGGAAAGGGCAGTATTTCCTTTGATTCCGGTATTTCCGGCATCGATGGATTAATTATCAATGAGGCGGATTCTCTCCTCGGCACGGCTTTTTTCGCAGACTGTGTTCCATTATTTTTTGCAGATTCGACCACAAGAATAGCGGGTATTGCTCATGCCGGCTGGAAAGGAACAGTCGGACAGATTGCCCGGGAAATGGTACAGAAATTGAAAGAAGCCGGTGCCTCTATAGAGAATTTGAAAGTTGTGATAGGCCCGAGTATTTCCAAAGAAAACTACGTTGTTGACGATGTTGTTTTATCACATCTAACTGATGAACAGAAACAAAAATTTACGAAAGAAATATCGCCAAATCAATATTTCATCGATTTAAAAGAGCTTAATGTCGATATCCTTGTACAATCTGGCGTCTTTCGTCATAATATAGAGGTAACAAAATATTGTACATTACAAGATGAGAAGCTATTCTTTTCTCATCGGCGCGATAATGGAAAAACAGGGAGAATGCTCGCGTTTATTGGATTTGAGAAACAGAAGAAGTAATGGAGGATAAGAATGGTTGCAGTAAAAGAAAATCTAATGGAAATTCAAGCAGATATCGAGCAGGCTGCAAGGAGAGCAGGCAGAAATAAGGAAGATATTAATATTATCGCAGTGACGAAATATGTTACAATAGAACGAGCTAAAGAAGCATTATCTGCCGGGGTAATTCATCTGGGTGAAAATAGAAATGAAGGATTTTTAGCGAAATTTGAAGAGATCAGGGACAGTGCCACTTGGCATTTCATTGGTTCCCTGCAATCCAGAAAAGTAAAAGATATCATACATCATATTGATTATATTCATTCACTAGACAGAAAATCTTTGGCGAAAGAGATTAATAAACGGGCAGAAAAAACGGTGCCCTGCTTTGTTCAAGTCAATGTGAGCGGAGAAGAATCGAAACACGGATTAGATGAAGGAGAAGTGGAATCGTTTATTAAAGATTTAGCGGCATTTGAGCATATACAGGTGGCAGGTTTAATGACGATGGCTCCGCATGTCGATAATCCGGAAGAAACCCGGCCGCTGTTTAGAAAATTGCGTTTGCTGAGAGACCGTATAAAGGGGCTTGGTTTAGACTATGCACCATGTGAATACCTGTCTATGGGAATGAGCAATGATTATGAAATTGCTGTAGAAGAAGGTGCAACACATATTCGGATAGGTACCAAGCTGGTCGGCAGCGAATTATAAAGTGAGGTGTAGTAAATGAGCTTTAAAAAGAAGCTTAAAAATTATTTCACGATGGACGATGAATATGAGTATGAATATGCCGAGGAAGAACAAAAAGAAGAAATACCCCAGGTTCAGGAAAAAACAGCAGGAAGCAAAAATGTTGTGAACCTTTCCAGTATACAAAATACGAATTCAAAGGTTGTATTAGCTGAGCCGAGAAATTATAATGAAGCTCAGGACATCGCAGATAATATTGTTAACAGACGAGCTGTAATCATTAATCTGCAGCGTGTGGATCGTCAGCAGGCAAAGCGGATCGTTGATTTTCTGAGCGGAACGGTTTATGCCGTAAAAGGGGATATTCAAAAATTAGGATCAGAAACATTCCTGTGTACGCCGGATAATGTAGAAGTAACCGGCAGTATTTCTGAAATGTTATATGAGCAGGAAGATTATGATAAAGGATGGTAGCAGGAGATGTTGGCACAAATCGTTTCACTAATAAGCTTTGGTTTAAACATTTATAGCTTTGCACTAATTGTGTATATTTTTATGTCCTGGTTCCCTGGAGCCAGAGAATCTCAATTTGGAGAATTACTCGGAAAAATTTGTGAGCCTTACTTAGAAATTTTCCGTAAGTTTATTCCGCCGCTTGGTATGATTGATTTTTCTCCAATTGTTGCGATATTATTATTGCATTTTGCAAGAATGGGATTTATCCAATTTGCAATGATGCTTTAGGCTTGAAGGAAAGGAATGACCATGGAAGTTTATCAGCATTTTCGAAAAGAAGAACAGCCATTTATTGATCAGGTTCTTTCATGGAAAGACCAGGTGGAGCGATCGTATATTCCAAAATTGACTGATTTTTTGGATCCGCGCGAACAAGAAATCGTGCAGATGCTGTTAGGCACTAATCACGACGAGCTTCAGGCAGCTGCTTTTGGCGGATCCGAGTACAGTGAACGAAAAAGAATGGTGATTGCTCCTATTTATGAAAGCATTACAGAAGATATGTTTCAAGTAGAGCTGCTGGAGGCATCTTACCCGGAGAAATTTGTAAGTCTGGAGCATCGGGATGTAATGGGTGCTTTTTTATCACAGGGTGTGAAGCGAAAAAAATTAGGAGATATTACAGCAGCAGATGGGAAAATTCATTTACTTGCAGCGGGAGAGGTCGTCCCTTTTATCAAGATGAATTTAACATCTATTAAGAAATCTCGTATATCTTTCAAAGAACAGCCGCTCACTTCGCTGGTTACAGAAAAAAAAGCCTGGAAAGAATATGATAAAACTATTTCTTCCCTGCGTTTAGATACAGTTGTTAAAGAAATATATGGTGTCTCCCGAAAAGACGCTGCTGCTTTGATTCAAAAACTGCTCGTAAAGGTAAATTACCGGGTAGTAGATGATGTGAAATTCCAATTACAAGAAGGGGACATGCTCTCTGTACGCGGAAAAGGCAGAAGTAAAATTACAGCGATACGCGGGAGAACCAAGAAAGATAAAATCAAAATGACGGCGGCAATTTTGCAATAAATGCTGGAAATTTAGCTGGAATTATTGAATAATAAAGAGAGAAATCGGAAGCTCAAGCAAGCACCGATTAGGGAGGTGGAGATGGTGGCACTATCACCATTAGATATTCATAATAAAGAGTTTGCAAGAGGATGGAAAGGCTATGACGTGGATGAAGTAAATAAATTTCTTGATCAAGTGATGAAGGATTATGAAATTGTTATACGTGAAAGAGATGAACTGGATCAAAAAGCGAAAGAGCTTCAGGAACGATTAGGACACTTTACGAACATTGAAGAAACATTAAATAAATCTATTCTGGTTGCTCAGGAAACAGCAGAAGATATTAAAGGCAGTGCGCAAAAAGAAGCAAAATTAATTGTGAAAGAAGCAGAAAAAAATGCTGACCGTATTGTCAACGAAGCATTAAGTAAAGCGCGTAAAATATCCCTTGATGTGGAAGAGTTGAAAAAGCAGGCAAAAGTATTCCGATCAAGAATGCGCATGCTTGTGCAGGCTCAATTAGAAATGCTCGGTACAGATGATTGGGAAGAATTATTTGATACTGAAGTGGATGAAGATTTAGAATTGATGGAGCATGAATCTTAAAGGCTTGACTTAGGCTTGTATATTACATATAATTCATACAAGTATCATGTTTTTTGACATTTAATTTATGCTAAAAATTTCATAATCACTATCGTTATACAATGAAAGAGAAAGTATAGAAGATGACTCTGTGTAAGCGAGTCAGGGGCGGTGGAAGCCTGATACAGAAGTCTTTTAGAAAATCACTCTGGAGTAGCTATTATGAAAATAATGTAGTAATAGCCGGCTGTCCACGTTACGGATTTCGAGTGAATTTAATGCCGTGCATTAAATTTATAAGGGTGGTACCGCGAGTCTTCTCGTCCCTTTAGGGATTAGAGGACTCTTTTTGTATATAAAAATTTAATCTACGATGTGTCATGAAAATAACAGGAGGGAATATCTTGGAATATAAACAAACATTATTAATGCCGAAAACAGCTTTTCCAATGCGTGGAAATCTTCCAAATAAAGAGCCGGAGCGCCAACAGAAATGGGAAGAAAGTGAACAATATCAAAAAAACTTAGAACGTACAAAGGACAGAGCCTTATTTATTTTACATGATGGACCGCCTTATGCGAATGGAGATATCCATATCGGTCATGCACTGAATAAAATCTTAAAG
Source organism: Oceanobacillus sp. B139/18 (assembly GCF_055524595.1). Lineage (NCBI taxonomy): Bacteria > Bacillati > Bacillota > Bacilli > Caryophanales > Bacillaceae > Oceanobacillus > Oceanobacillus sp. B139/18. The sequence goes on from NZ_JBVFXI010000001.1 coordinate 269,457, forward strand.
GATTTTATTGTCCGTTATAAGTCCATGACAGGCTATTATGCACCATATGTTCCAGGCTGGGATACACACGGGTTGCCGATTGAAACAGCATTAGCGAAAAAGAAAGTAAAAAGGAAAGAAATGTCTGTTGCAGAATTCCGCAAGCTTTGTGAAGAATATGCACTTGGACAAATTGACAGCCAGCGTACACAATTTAAAAAATTAGGTGTACGTGGTGATTGGGATAATCCATATATCACCTTAACGAAGGATTATGAAGCTTCTCAAATTAAGGTGTTTGGAGAAATGGCACGAAAAGGCTATATTTATAAAGGACTTAAGCCGGTATATTGGTCTCCGTCTTCTGAATCTGCCCTTGCAGAAGCAGAAATCGAATATCAAGATAAACGCTCTCCATCTATCTATGTTTCCTTCGAAGTAACGGATGGAAAAGATGTGCTTGACGGCGGCGAGAAGATTATTATCTGGACGACAACTCCTTGGACGCTTCCAGCGAACTTAGGAATCAGCTTACATCCTGATTTAAGCTATGTAGTAGCACAAGTAAATGATGAAAAATATGTCATTGCAGAAGCTTTATTAGAAGATGTGAAAGAAGTATTAGGCTGGGAAGATGTAACGGTTGTGAAGAAATTCAAAGGGCAGGAAGCGGATCGTGTAGAAGCACAGCATCCATTTTACAATCGTAAATCCCTTGTTATGCTTGGAGAACATGTTACAACTGATGCGGGGACTGGATGTGTTCATACAGCTCCTGGTCACGGGGAAGATGACTTCTATGTTTGCCGCAGATATGGAATCGATGCATTTTGCCCAGTGGATGAAAAGGGTGTCTTTACGAGTGAAGCGCCAGGATTTGAAGGTTTATTTTACGATGCAGCAAATAAAGTTATCACAGAACAATTGGATGAGAATGGCGCCTTATTAAAATTAGAATTTATCACACACTCTTATCCGCATGACTGGAGAACAAAGAAACCAACTATCTTCCGTGCAACTTCCCAGTGGTTTGCATCTATTAAAGATTTCCGTCAGGATATTCTTGATGAAATTAAAAAAGTGCATTGGTATCCGCATTGGGGAGAAACAAGACTTTATAATATGGTGAGAGACCGTGAGGATTGGTGTATTTCCAGACAGCGTGCCTGGGGAGTTCCGATTCCAGTATTTTATGGGGAAGACGGAACAGCAATCATTACAGATGAAACGATTTCGCATGTATCCGAACTCTTCCGTGAGCATGGTTCCAATGTCTGGTTTGAAAGAGAAGCGAAGGATTTATTGCCGGATGGATTTACATCAGAGCATAGTCCAAATGGCAAGTTTACTAAAGAAGTCGATATTATGGATGTTTGGTTCGATTCAGGCTCCTCACATGAAGGTGTACTGATGAACCGGGAAGAACTTGATCGTCCGGCTGATGTATATTTAGAAGGAAGTGATCAGTATCGCGGCTGGTTTAACTCTTCATTATCTACTTCCGTCGCAGTAACGGGTAAAGCGCCATTTAAAAATATTATCAGTCATGGGTTCGCCCTGGATGGAAATGGCCGCAAGATGAGTAAGTCATTAGGAAATACGGTTGATCCGTCCAAAGTACAAAAACAATTAGGTGCTGATATTTTGCGTCTGTGGGTTTCCAGCGTGGATTATCAGGCAGATGTGCGTATCTCGGATGCTATTTTAAAACAGACTTCAGAAAGCTATCGTAAAATCCGGAATACCTTCCGTTTCTTACTGGCGAACCTTGCTGATTTTGATCCTAGCAAAGATCGCGTGAAGGATGAAGAATTGCAGGAAGTAGACCGTTATATGCTTTATCGTCTGCAGCAGATCTTAAATAATGCACGTGATAATTATGAGCACTTTGAATTTGCACCAGTAATCAGCCAAGTCCATAATTTCTGTGCTGTTGATTTAAGCTCCTTCTATTTAGATTTTGCGAAGGATATCCTGTATATTGAAGCTGCAGACCACCCGCGCCGCCGCAGTCTTCAAACAGGCTACTATGAAATTTTAACAACACTTGTGAAATTGCTTGCTCCAATTATTCCGCATACAACGGAAGAAGTTTGGGAATACATTCCTGGAGTGGAGGAAGAAACGGTTCACTTAACAGATATTCCTGAGCCGCGGGAGGTTGCAGGTGCAAAAGACATTGTCGGAAAATGGGATCACTTTATGGAAGTAAGAGATGATGTTCTGAAAGCACTCGAAGAAGCAAGAAGCGAAAAGGTTATCGGGAAATCATTGGAAGCTAAAATTACAATCGTGCCGCTTGATGAAGAAACGAAGCAGGTGCTTGAAAACATTTCGCATCTGCATCAATACTTTATTGTTTCAGAAGCAGTTATCGCAGATGAAAAAGGAACAGGCAAAGCATATGATTATGTTGAGGTTGCTGTTGAAAAACATCCTGGAGAAACGTGTGAACGCTGCTGGGTTGTTTCAGAAACAGTAGGCGAAGACAAAGATCATCCAACACTATGTGCTAGATGTGCCAGTGTTGTCAAAGAAAATTATGAGAATTAAAAAACAGGAGCCAGCTTTCTCAAAAGCTGGCTCCTGTTTTTACATATCTGCAAATTGTAAATGCTAATTATTGTATTTTTCTTTACAATTATAAAAATTACCAGTAGACTTAATTTGTAAACTGAATAAGTATTATGCACTGGGGGAGCTGTTAAGCTGAGAAAGACATTCTGTATTGACCCTTGGCACCCGAACTAGATAATCCTAGCGTGGGGAATGTGCAGTCGATAAGGAATTAGATAATTTATCCATTTATCAATAAATCTATCAAAGGCTGCATTCTATGGAATGGGCTCTTTTTTTATTGAATATATTCCCCATTTCGCTTATATCTTTTAAGCTTGATGATCAGGAAGGGCCGCTAAGAAGCTTGGCATAACAGGGAGCAGCTCCTGCAACAAGTAATTTGTTCATTGGAGGTGACGAAATTGAAGAAACAGTGGGCGTTTATCGATACAGGATTCCGTGGTGCTGCATGGAACATGGCTTTTGATGAGTGCTTGATCAATTGGCATCAAGAAGGTAAAATTCCGCCGACATTACGTTTCTATGGCTGGGAAAAGCCCAGTTTATCGATTGGCTACTTTCAAAAAGTCGATAAGAAAATTGATCTGGAAGCAGTGGAGCGCCATCAGTGTCAGTTCGTCCGTCGTTTGACCGGCGGCAGTGCTGTGCTTCATGACGATGAATTAACGTATAGTTTGGTTATTACAGAGAGTGATCCAGATATTCCTGTATCTGTACAAGAGGCCTACCATGTACTGGCAGAAGGAATATTTGAAGGATATCGCAATTTAGGGATTCCTGCAGAATATGCAACACTGGACAGAGAAAGTGCCAGAGGAAGGACAGCAATATGCTTCGAAAAACCTGCGTTCTATGAAATGGTTGTTGACGGTAAAAAGCTTTCTGGAAACGCACAGACAAGGAAAAAAGGTGTATTGATGCAGCATGGGTCTATTCCTATGAGCATGAATACAAACATGCTTTTTGATTTATTTGTATTCTCTTCCGAAAAAATAAGAGAACGAAGCCGGGCAGCATTTTCTAAAAAAGCGGTGACGATTAATCAATTAACGAATCGAGAGCATCGGTATGATATGCTGACGGATGCATTCAAAGAAGGGTTCAAGGAAGGTTTAGGTTTAGAATTTCATCCTCTGCAATTAACCAAGGCTGAGTGGGATGAAGTAGAGCAATTAGCACAATCAAAGTATGAAACGGAAGCGTGGAATATCAACTCAAACAAGGAGCGTGCTGGCATTGGCTAAACAATCAGAATATATTCGTAAACCAGAATGGCTGAAAACAAAAATCAACACCAATGAATCATACAAAAAATTAAAGAACTTAATGCGGGATAAACGGCTGAACACAGTTTGTGAGGAAGCAAAGTGTCCGAATATTTATGAATGCTGGAGCGAGCGAAAAACGGCAACTTTCATGATTTTAGGAGATACCTGTACACGCGGCTGCCGATTCTGTGCCGTAAAAACTGGTCTTCCAAGCGGAGTTGACCTGGGAGAACCAAAGCGGGTCGCTGACTCTGTTGAAATTATGGGATTAAAGCATGTCGTTATAACAGCAGTTGCGCGTGATGACCTGGAGGACGGGGGAGCTGCTGTTTTTGCCAACACAGTCCGTGCAGTTCGTCATCAGAATCCAGGCTGTACAATAGAAGTTCTCCCTTCGGATATGAAAGGGGACTATGAAAGCTTACATACACTGATGGACAGCGAACCGGATATTTTCAATCATAATATTGAAACGGTGAGACGTTTAACGAAACGTGTTCGGGCAATTGCAAGATATGACCGGTCCTTGCAGCTGTTACAGCGTGTTAAAGAAATTGCTCCGGACACTCCTGTGAAATCAAGTATTATGGTAGGCTTGGGAGAAACAAAAGAAGAACTTATCGAGGCAATGGATGACCTGCGGGCGCATGATGTGGATATAGTTACTATCGGGCAATATTTACAGCCGACCAAAAAGCATTTAAATGTGGAACGGTACTATCATCCCGATGAGTTTGAAGAATTGAAAAATATCGCCCTTGAAAAAGGCTTCTCGCATTGTGAAGCTGGACCGTTAGTACGCTCCTCCTACCACGCGGATGAACAAGTAAGCCAGTCAGCCGCCCAAAGGCGAATTAAATATATGAAAGGCTATGAGTCACAGGAAGATACAAAGGTTGATTTTCAATTTTAAATGATATATTTTCTGATAATATTCCTCTCTGCCCGTTTATAAAACGGCCGGAGGGGATTTTTTATATGCTCATATGCTTACGAACCGATGAATGCAGCTGTCAGAAAGAAGGAAAGCCGTATTGTTTCTTGAAAATTACCAGCAGAAAGGATAAGATAAAGAAAGCTTGGTAAACGAACCCTGAAAAGGCGCAGATTTGCTTTAGATTGGAGAAATGAACATGTGGAGATATTATCTGATTACACTTGTCCTGATTGGGATAGACCAATGGACAAAATGGCTTGTTGCTGCACGAATGGAAATAGGTGAATCAATCCCGATTGTGGAGGACTTCTTTTATATTACCTCACATCGGAATTCAGGAGCAGCATGGGGTATTTTAGAAGGACAAATGACGTTATTTTACATTATTACGGTTATTGTGATTGCCGGGTTAATATACTTTTTACATACACATGGAAAACAGGACCGCCTGATTGCTGTCGGGGTCAGTGTATTGATTGGAGGGGCGGTCGGGAATTTCATCGACCGTATTTTATATCAAGAAGTAGTAGACTTTGCAAACTTCTATATTTTTAATTATAATTTTCCGATATTCAACGTCGCAGATGCATCTCTTACAATTGGTGTGGTGATTGTGATGATTGCAATTATTTTGGATGAGAGAAAGCGGGGGAAAGAGAAAAAATGACAGTAAACCAGCATACAGTGACAGAAACAGAGCATAAAAAAAGAGTGGATAAAATACTGGCGGATGTGCTGCATGAATATTCGCGTTCTCAAATTCAGGGCTGGATTGAAGAAGGCAATGTCAAGCTGAATGGAGAAGCAGTGAAAGCAAATCAAAAATGCCAAACCGGAGAAAGCCTTACATGGGAAATACCTGAAACCAAACCGCTTGTTTTAGAACCGGAAAATATTCCTTTAGATATCGTTTATGAAGATGAGGACCTGCTGGTGGTGAATAAAGCAAAAGGGATGGTTGTCCATCCTTCTGCAGGTCATCATACCGGGACATTGGTCCATGCGTTATTATATCATTGCACTGATTTATCAGGAATTAACGGTGTGGAGCGCCCCGGGATTGTCCACCGTCTCGATATGGATACGAGCGGACTTTTAGTTGTTGCGAAGAATGACTACGCCCATCAGTATCTATCAGAGCAGCTGCAGGAAAAGACATTAAAAAGAACGTATGAAGCAATTGTTCATGGAGAAATTGGCCATGAGACCGGGTTAATCGATGCACCGATCGGCAGAGATCCGAAAGACCGTCAAAAAATGGGGATCGTTGAAAACGGCAAACAGGCGGTTACTCATTTTCGCGTGCTCGAACGTTTCCCTGACTATACGCATGTGGAATGCCAATTAGAGACTGGCAGAACACATCAAATTCGTGTGCATATGCAATATATTGGTTTTCCGATTGTAGGCGACCCCAAATACGGTCAGCGGAAATCGTTAGATGTCCAAGGGCAGGCTCTGCACGCGAAGCAAATTGCTTTTTTCCATCCGAGGACAGAGCAGCAGATGGAATTTGAAGCAGCACCGCCTGCTGTCTTCATGGAAGCACTCGACCAAATCCGCAAAATGTATTGACAGGCTCGTCATATTCTGACATAATAAGTAACAACAAATAAAGACCTTTAACAATAGTCCTGTGAGGCTAGGAAGGCTGCGATTAGCAAGTTTGCTTACGGTACACGTATGCCCTTTTCCATCAGCAGGAAAAGGGCATTTTTATGCAATTTGGAAGGGGCGGGCTAATTTGAAGAAAAAAACAGAGATTCTTGATGCTGCAGCGATAAATAGAGCATTGACCAGGATGTCCCATGAAATCCTGGAAAAGAACAAAGGCGGAGAGAACCTTGTTTTAATTGGAATCAAAACAAGAGGCGTTCCACTGGCGAAAAACATTCAAGAAAAAATCAAGCAAATTGAAGACATCGAAGTTCCGTTTGGCGAATTAGATATTACCATGTACCGGGATGATTTGGAAAAAAAGGATCATCACGAAGAACCGCGAATCAACTCGGTTTCTATTGATATGGACATAACGAACAAACAGGTCATTCTGATTGACGATGTTCTTTATACAGGCAGAACTGTCCGTGCGGCAATGGATGCTGTAATGGATGTCGGCAGACCGGCGACGATTCAGCTTGGGGCTTTGGTAGACCGCGGGCACCGCGAGCTGCCTATTCGGGCTGACTATGTTGGCAAGAATATACCTACTTCTGAGCAAGAAATTGTTGTTGTTCAGCTGAGTGAAAAAGATCAAGTAGATCTTGTTTCTATTTATGAAAAGAATACATGATAACTTTTAATCAGATCCAGAGAGATTTGAAAGGTTGTTCAGAATAGCGAATGCTTATAGGGTATTCGTCTAGCTCTCTGCAGCCTTTGCAGGGAGCTTTTTTTTAGGAAGTTCAAAAAGTCACTAAATGATAAATGAAGAGCCCTTTAGTTGACTTGCTTTATCCGATGGGGCTGCGGTTACCGATGTTGTCAGGTTAATGAATTTTATTAATTTTGATATAGATAGTAATAAAACCTATCTAGCGTAGTGTTTTTCCGCAGCGGTCGCGCTAACCTGACAACATTGCTGCGATTACTCGTCCCATCAAAACCCGTTAGCAACTTTTTGAACATATATATTTGTATAATGAAAATCAATTTTAAAGAATGACACCAAAGAGGGAGAGATGAATCGTGAAACATTTTATTTCGATGCAGCAGCTGTCGAAGGAAACGATGAATCAAATTCTGAAAGAAGCCGAATTGATAAGAAAATCACCAAGAACCATGAATAAACAGTTATTTGCTGCCAACCTGTTCTTTGAACCAAGTACAAGAACGAAAATGAGCTTTGAAGTTGCACAGAAAAAAATTGGTTTAGAGATGCTCGATTTTCATACCGAAGCTTCCAGCCTTGTCAAGGGAGAGTCCTTATATGACACAGCGAAAACCTTTGAAGCGATTGGTGCCAATGTGTTAGTCGTCCGTCATCCATCTGATAAGTGGATAGCTGAAATTGAGAAAGAAGGTTACTTGAGCATACCGGTTATCAACGCCGGCTCCGGAAAAGAAGAGCATCCTACTCAGTGCATGCTGGATTTACTGACAATGTACCAGGAATTTGGCCATGTTGAAGGCAGGAAGGTTGTTATCGCTGGCGATATCAAGCATAGCAGGGTAGCAAGGTCGAATGCGCTTGCTCTGGAGAAATTAGGAGCTGAAGTTTACTTGAGTGCAGCACCAGGGTTTGAAGATACCAGCTTACATTATCCATATATCCGAATGGATGAGGCAGTAGAAATAGCGGATGTCGTGATGCTGCTGCGAATTCAGCATGAGCGTCATATTCATAAAGCAGAAACTTCAGATTATCTCACCCTCTATGGTTTGACAATGGAAAGAGCTGCAAAAATGCAGAAGCATGCAATAATTATGCATCCCGCCCCAATCAACAGAGGGGTGGAAATTGACAGCAGGCTTGTAGAAAGTAAACAGTCACGTATTTTTAAACAGATGGAAAATGGTGTCTATGTCCGAATGGCAATTTTAATTCACGTATTAAAAGAATGGGGGATTATCAATGAAAACGAAATTAACGAACGCAAAACGCTTAACATCATCTAATGAATTGGTAAACTGTGAGGTGCTTATCGAAGGCGGAAAAATCAAAAAGGTGGCCCGGGAAGTAACAGAGCAGGCGGATAACACAATTGATGCAAAGAATAACCTTGTTGCTCCAGGGTTTATCGATGTGCATGTGCATCTGCGTGAACCGGGCGGAGAGTATAAAGAAACGATTCGTACAGGAACAGAAGCAGCTGCCAAAGGAGGATATACTACTATTTGCGCAATGCCAAATACGAATCCGGTTCCGGATAGCCCGGAAACATTGGAGCAGCTGCTTCAAAAAATTAAAGAGGATGCTGTTATCCGTGTTCTTCCTTACGCTTCGATTACCAAAGGTTTAAAAGGTGAAGAACGTACAGATGTTAAGGCGCTGTTTGAGCAGGGAGCTTTTGCCTTTACAGATGATGGGGTAGGTATACAGACTGCCAATCAAATGCTTCAGGCCATGAAAGAAGCAGCTGCATGCGGTGCGGCAATTGTTGCTCATTGTGAAGATAATTCCCTGGTCTATGGCGGAGTAACCCATGATGGAGAAATAAGCAAGCGCCTTAACCTGCCGGGGATTCCGTCTTTAAGTGAATCGGTACAAATTGCCAGAGATGTTCTGTTAGCTGAAGCTGCCGGCTGTCACTATCATGTTTGTCATGTCAGCACGAAGGAATCGGTTCGCGTCATTCGTGATGCGAAAAAAGCTGGTATTCATGTTACAGCGGAGGCATCTCCACACCATTTAATATTAAACGAAACTGATATTACTGAAAATGATGCAAATTTCAAAATGAATCCGCCGCTAAGAGGAAAGGATGACCAGGAAGCACTGATTGAAGGGCTTTTAGATGGCACACTGGATGCTATCGCCACAGACCATGCGCCGCATGGAGAGGAAGAAAAAGCAAATGGCTTTTTAGAAGCACCATTCGGAATTGTTGGATTAGAAACAGCTTTTCCATTGTTATACACTCATCTGGTACAAAAAAACGTACTAAATTTACATGAATTGATTGATAGAATGACGAAAAAGCCGGCGGATGTGTTCGGACTTCCTTATGGAACGTTGGAAGAAGGAGCGCCAGCAGATTTAACCATTATTGATTTAGGAAAAACAGCAAAAATCGATCGCTATCAATTTGCTTCTAAAGGGAAAAATACACCTTTCCACGGCTGGGAGGTAACAGGATTCCCTGTCCTGACAATGGTAGATGGCAAGGTCGTATTTGAGGAGGGCAACCATGCGTAAACGTAATTTAATTTTGGAAGATGGAACAGTTTTTGAAGGATACGGTTTTGGAAGCGAAGAGGTTTCCAAGGGAGAGATTGTTTTTAATACAGGAATGACTGGATATCAGGAAGTTATCACCGATCCAAGTTATTGCGGACAATTTGTAACGATGACGTACCCTCTCATTGGAAACTATGGAATCAATCGAGACGATTATGAAACAGTGACACCATTTATTCATGGTTTGATTGTGAAAGAATATAGTGAGCAGCCTTCCAATTTCCGGAATGAAGAGACCATCGACAGCTTCTTAAAGGCGAATAATATTCCCGGGATCGCCGGAATCGATACGAGAAAATTAACACGGATTATTCGCAAGTATGGAACGATGAAAGCAGCTATCCTTTCTGCGGAAGAAGATGTAGAAAAAGCAGTAGAAGAATTGAGAAATGCGGAATTTCCTAGAGACCAGGTAAAACAGACATCGACAAGTAAGCCTTACGTTGTTCCGGGCAGAGGAAGCCGTGTGGTACTGGTTGATTTTGGTGCAAAGCATGGTATTCTGCGGGAATTAACGAAACGGGATTGCCAAATTACGGTGGTTCCTTATAACTATCGTGCAGAGGACATTCTGCGTCTCCGTCCAGACGGCATCATGCTGACAAATGGACCAGGAGATCCAAAAGACGTACCGGAAGCGATTGAAATGATCAAAGAGATTCTCGGGCAGGTGCCGATATTTGGAATTTGTCTTGGACATCAGCTTCTGTCTTTAGCCTGCGGGGCAAATACAGAAAAGATGAAATTTGGACATCGCGGTGCGAATCATCCAGTGAAAGATTTAGAGAATGATAAAACGTACCTTACTTCTCAGAATCATAGTTATGCAGTAAATCCAGATTCCCTTGAAAATACGGGACTTGAACTGACACAAATCGCCATCAATGATGAAACCGTAGAGGGAGTTAGACATACGAAGTATCCGGCATTCTCGGTACAGTACCACCCGGAAGCATCTCCAGGACCAGAGGATACCAATTATCTTTTTGATGAATTTTTAAAAATCATGAAACAGCAAGCGAAGAAGCAGGAGGTTCATATTCATGCCTAAACGTACAGATATTCAAAAAATTCTCGTGATTGGATCTGGCCCGATTGTCATTGGACAAGCGGCCGAATTCGACTATTCTGGAACTCAGGCTTGTCAAGCATTGAGAGAAGAAGGTTATGAGGTTATTTTAGCCAACTCCAATCCGGCAACGATTATGACAGATAACACAGTTGCAGATAAAGTATATATGGAACCTTTAACAGAAGAATTCTTAACAAAAATTATTCGTAAAGAGCATCCCGATGCTATTTTGCCGACATTAGGCGGACAAACAGGCTTAAACCTTGCTATGGAGCTTGTCCGTAAAGGGGTATTGGAAGATCATAAAGTACAGCTTCTGGGAACCGCACCGGAATCGATTCAGCAGGCCGAGGATAGAGAGCTGTTCCGTACCCTGATGAATGAGTTGAATGAGCCAGTGCCGGAAAGTGAAATTGTACATACCGTGGAGGAGGCTGTTAATTTCGCCAATACCATCGGCTATCCACTCATTGTGCGCCCGGCATATACGCTTGGCGGTACCGGCGGAGGAATGTGCTACAGCGAGGAAGAGCTGAAGGAAATCACACATAACGGACTGGTGCTTTCTCCAGTAAACCAGTGCCTGATTGAACGAAATATTGCAGGGTTTAAAGAAATAGAGTATGAAGTGATGCGTGACCATAAGGACCAGGCAATTGTGGTTTGTAACATGGAAAATATCGACCCGGTGGGAATCCATACAGGGGATTCGATTGTTGTGGCTCCGTCACAAACCTTAAGTGACCGGGAATATCATATGCTGCGTAATGCTTCCTTGAAAATTATTCGTGCCTTAGAAATTGAAGGCGGCTGTAATGTCCAGCTGGCGCTTGATCCATACAGCTTCCAATACTACATTATTGAAGTGAATCCGCGTGTCAGCCGTTCATCCGCGCTGGCTTCCAAGGCAACAGGTTATCCGATTGCAAAAATTGCGGCGAAAATCGCGGTTGGCTACACATTGGATGAAATTATTAACCCAATTACTGGTAAAACGTATTCAATGTTTGAACCGGCATTAGACTATGTGGTTACCAAATTCCCGCGTTTTCCATTTGATAAATTTACATCAGGAGACCGTCGTTTAGGAACGCAGATGAAGGCGACTGGTGAAGTAATGGCAATTGGCCGTAATTTGGAAGAATCCTTACTAAAAGGTGTGCGTTCTCTGGAAATGGGAACAGAAGAGCTTTACCTTGCAAAAGCAGAGGGCTTAGATGAAGAAACATTAGATAAACGCTTGAAGCGTGCAGATGATGAACGTATTTTTCTCTTGGCAGAAGCATTGCGGCGAGGCTATTCGGTCGATAAAATCTTTGACATGACCAAGATTGACCGATTCTTCTTAAACAGCTTAAATAAAATTATTGAAACAGAGAAAGCCTTGATTGAAAATAAGAACGATATGGCAGTGTTAAAAGCAGCAAAAGAGCTGGGCATTGCAGATGAGCAGGTTTCCAGACTCTGGGATGTTCCGCTGGATGACGTATATGCGTTAAGAAAAGAAAATAATCTCTTCCCGGTTTATAAAATGGTAGATACCTGTGCGGCAGAATTTGAGTCGGAAACACCTTATTTCTATAGCTCGTATGAAACGGAAAATGAATCGGAAGTAACAGAACGTAAGAAAATCCTCGTGCTTGGTTCCGGACCAATCCGCATCGGACAAGGGATTGAGTTTGATTATGCGACCGTGCATTCGGTATTTGCGATTAAAGAGCTGGGCTATGAAGCAATTATTATGAATAATAATCCGGAAACCGTATCTACTGATTTTACGATTTCCGATAAACTTTACTTTGAGCCGCTTACGCTGGAAGATGTTATGCATGTGATTGAACTGGAAAAACCAGAAGGCGTGATTGTGCAGTTTGGCGGTCAAACTGCGATTAATCTGGCAGATGGACTGGAACGCCGCGGAGTGAAAATTCTAGGTACCGGCCTGGAAGCAATTGATCGTGCAGAGGATCGCGATAAATTTGAAGTATTATTAGATGAGCTTGACTTACTTCGTCCGCAAGGAAAGGCAGTACCAAGGTTAGATAAGGCAATTGAAACAGCAAATGAAATTGGCTATCCGGTACTTGTACGCCCTTCTTATGTTATTGGCGGCAGCCGTATGGAAATTGTATACAGTGAAAAAGAGCTGGAAAATTATTTAGCGAAATCAGATGGTGTGGATTCTGCACATCCGATTTTAATCGATAAATATTTAACAGGAATGGAAGCAGAAGTAGATGCCATCAGTGATGGAGAAACAACGATTGTTCCTGGAATCATGGAGCATATCGAACGCGCTGGAGTCCACTCTGGTGACTCGATGGCTGTATATCCTCCGCAGCGTTTAAGTGAAGCTGTAAAAGAAAAATGTCTGGATGCAGCAGTGAAGATTTCAAGCGCATTGAACGTAAAAGGACTAATCAATATCCAGTTTATTATCCGTGATGAAGATGTTTATGTGCTTGAAGTAAATCCAAGAGCCAGCAGAACAATTCCATTTCTAAGCAAGATTACTGGCGTAACGATGGCAAATATTGCTACGAAATGTATCTTAGGTGAGAAATTAGCCGATATGGGCTATGAAACTGGTATTTTACCTGAACAGAACCTTGTTTCTGTCAAAATTCCAGTATTCTCTTTTGAAAAATTACGCAGTGTGGATACCATTCTTGGACCAGAAATGAAATCTACCGGTGAGGCAATCGGTTATGATAAAACATTAGAAAAAGCATTGTATAAAGGACTTATTGCTTCCGGATTAAAAGTGCCGCAAGAAGGCGGCGTATTATTGACCGTTGCCGATAAGGACAAGGCAGAAATGCTGGAAGTAGCAGAACGGTTCCACCAGCTTGGGTTTGTCCTCTATGCAACACAAGGGACAGCATCCTTTATTCAGGAAGAAGGCGATATTCCTGTTGTTCAAGTAGGTAAAGTAGGGGTAGATGAGCCGAATGTATTATCCATCATTGAAGAAGGAAAAGTCCAATTTGTTATCAATACACTTAATTCTGGGCAAAAACCAAGGTCGGATGGTTTCTTAATCCGCCGTGAAGCAGTAGAGCATGGCATTGCAAGTCTGACAAGCTTAGACACGGTGAATGCGATTATCAATGTCATTGACTCCACAACATTTACAGCACAATCCATCAGCCAGCAAAAGGTGAAGCAATGATGAAGAAAAGACATGAAATGGAAGTAATCGCTGTTGATACAATCGCCAAAGAAACAATTGAAATGACATTGTATCAGCCGGAAATCAGTCAGCAAACTGTGCCGGGACAATTCCTGCATTTGCTTGTCCCCGGTTTTACATTAAGAAGGCCTATCTCAATTGCCAAGGTCAATTCAGAGGAAGGCACCGTCACCATTTTGTTTAAAGTCGTCGGCGGCGGCACAAAAGCGTTAGCAGCTTATCAGCCGGGAATGACAGTCGATGCACTTGGTCCAAATGGAAATGGTTTTCAGGTAGACGATGTACAAGAAGGAGAACGTATTCTGTTAGTAGGTGGAGGAATTGGGGTTCCTCCCATCTACCATCTCGCCAAGCGCTTAAGTGAAAAGAATGTGGAGCTTGTTGTTGTATTAGGATTTCAATCCAAGGATTATGTCTTTTACGAAGAAGCATTCCAGAAAATAGCGGAAACGTATGTAGTTACTAATGATGGCTCCTATGGACATCAAGGGTTTGTCACACATGTATTTTCTGAAGTGGGCGCATTTGATCAATATTTCAGCTGCGGACCGCTGCCGATGCTCCGCGCTGTGACCACAGAATTAAAAGATGCGGCAGGAAAAGTATCTCTGGAAGAGCGGATGGGCTGCGGCGTCGGAGCATGTATGGCCTGTGTACTGCCAACGGTGGATAACAGCTATAAGAAGATTTGCAGTGACGGCCCCGTATTTTCTGCGCAGGAGGTTATTTTATGAACCTAGAGGTGAAATTGCCTGGACTAACATTAAAAAATCCGATTATGCCGGCATCAGGCTGCTTTGGATTTGGAAAAGAGTACAGTGAATTCTACGATTTAAGCCGGTTAGGCGCTGTTATTATGAAGGCGGCAACGCAATTTGAACGCTTTGGAAATCCGACGCCGCGTGTTGCAGAAACTTCTTCAGGCATGTTAAATGCCATTGGTCTGCAAAATCCGGGAGTAGAGCGGATTATTGCCAATGAAGTTCCCAGACTTGCTGCATATGATACATCTATTATCGCAAACGTTGCTGGAAGCTCATTAGAGGAATATGTTTTTGTAGCCAGTGCATTTAATCAGACTAAGGATGTGCATGCATTAGAATTAAATATCTCCTGTCCCAATGTAAAAGAGGGCGGTATTCAATTTGGCACAGACCCGGAAATGGCTAAACGCGTTACATCCGCAGTGAAAGAGGCGAGTAATCTTCCTGTGTATGTGAAGCTGTCCCCGAATGTGACCAATATTGTCGAAATGGCAAAAGCCGTAGAAGAAGCCGGTGCGGATGGACTTTCCATGATAAATACATTAACGGGCATGAAGCTGCATTTGCCGACTGGGAAACCGCTGATTGCCAATCAGACTGGCGGATTATCCGGTCCGGCTATTAAGCCGATTGCAATCCGGATGATTTACGAAGTGCGGCAGCAGGTGTCTATTCCGATTATCGGCATGGGAGGCATTTCTACTGCAGAGGATGTGCTGGAATTCCTGCAGGCTGGTGCAGATGCAGTAGCAGTTGGTACAGCAAACTTCCAAAATCCATTTGCGTGTGTAGATATCATCGATGCACTTCCAGAAACACTAATGAACTATCAATATACTTCTGTGCAGGATGTAATTGATAGAAGGGGCGTGCAGGTATGAGCGTCTTTGTCGCATTAGATTTTCCAACATGGACCGAAACGGAACGGTTTTTAAAGGATAATGATCTTGCAGGTGTCCCTGTAAAAGTCGGAATGGAGCTTTTTTATCGAGAAGGACCGGCAATCATTGAAAAATTGAAAGCAGATAACCACCCTATTTTCTTAGATTTAAAGCTTCACGATATTCCAAATACGGTTCATCAGGCAATGAAAAATATTGCTTCTTTGAACGTAGATATGGTAACAACGCATGCGATTGGCGGAAAAGAGATGATTTATCAGGCGAAGCAGGGGCTGGCAGGTTCATCTACCAAGCTGATGGCAGTGACGATTCTTACTTCGATGGATGATAATGTTTTAGAGCGGGAGCTTGGTTTATCAGGCGATGTAGAAGAGAATGTTATCCGTTTTGCAGCACTCGCAAAAGAAGCAGGAGCAGATGGAGTGGTCAGCTCCGTTCATGAGGTGCCAGTAATCAAAAAGCATTGCGGTGACGACTTCTTGTCCATTACTCCGGGCATCCGTTTAGCAGATTCTTCCCAGGATGATCAGAAACGAATAGCGACGCCTGAGAAAGCGAAAGAGCTGGGCAGTGATTTCCTGGTTGTCGGCAGAAGCATTACCAAAGCAGAAAATCCAAGAAAAGCATATGAACAAGTGATGAAGGAGTGGCAGCATGGAGAATAATATAACCAAAGATTTATTAGCAATTGAAGCCGTACAATTAAATGCAGATAACTATTTCACATGGACATCTGGACTTAAATCACCTATCTATTGTGATAACCGTTTAACGATGAGCTATCCTGCCGTCCGCAAAAAAATTGTTCAAGCATTTGCAGATATGGTGAAAAATAGTGATACCAAACCGGAAGTTATTGCCGGCTGTGCAACAGCAGGTATCCCGCATGCAGCCTGGCTGGCAGAAGAGCTTGATTTACCAATGGTATATGTACGTTCGAAGCCAAAAGGACATGGAAAAGGCAACCAGATTGAAGGGGCATCGGTAGAAGGGAAAAAGGTACTTGTGATTGAAGACCTGATCTCCACTGGCGGGTCATCCATTCAATCTGCCGAGGCGTTAAAACAAGATGGCGCTGAAATTACAGCAGTATATTCCATTTTCACATATGGACTTCCAAGAGCGCAAAAAGCGTTTGAAGAAGCAGGCTTCTCTTATGAATCGATAACCGGTTTTGATCAGCTGTTAGAATTACTTATTGAAGAAAATAAGCTTACAGAGAAAGAAAAAGAGACAGTACTTGCTTGGAGAAGCGAGTTATAAGAATAAGAAAGAAGGATGTGACTCGTAAAAGAGGGCACATCCTTTCTTATTTTTATTTTTCCCACATACTTATCCATTCATCAATGGAAAAGGAGAGAATGGTATTTTCATCTTTTTGTAAACGTATCGCTTCTTGCAGCTTTTCATCGGCTGTTTCGATAAAACGAGTAACCTGCTGGCGTACTTCCTCCGAATCTACAGTACGGTCAAGCCAGTCTTGGAAATGAAGCTTTTTTATCCGTATATCCTCCTGCAGTAACGTAAATGGATGTTTAGAAAATAGTTTTTTCCATTCGGAGATTTTTTTGGCACGTTCATGACTGGGATCACGCATGGCTTCCAGCTGATTTAAAAATTGATCAGCTGCATCCTCCTCTGGAGCTACATTATCAACAAATAAACATTTTCCGCCAGGCTTCAACACACGATATACTTCTTGAATAAACTTCTCAGGTCGTGGAAAATGATGGGCCGCGATACGGCAGGTGATGATATCCATAGAGTCATCCAGAAAGGGAAGTTCCTCTGCATCAGCAATAATCAGCAGGATGTTATCGTTTTCATTTATGCTATTTCTCACACCTGTCAGCATGGATGGAGTTAAATCGGTTGCGATAACTTGTTTGGCGAAGGGAGCTAACGTTTTTGCGACCTGACCTCCTCCTGTTGCTATATCTAAAATGATTTGGTCAGTGGATGGCTTTAACCATTCCGTGATTTTTTGTAAAGCGGCGGGGTTGCTATGTGTACGGCTGTTGACATAAGCATCCTTCCTTTTTGTGAATAATTCTTTGTTCTGCAATTTTTTATCCATTTAACACCGTTCCTTTCTTAATTTTCAGTAGAAAGTAAATTTCATGAGCAATTCATGCTGGAAAGTCTTCTTAAACTGATGTTATATGATATACTTGGATAAGTAAAATACTATATTATAATCAAAAATGATAACCTGTACTTATCGGAGGTTTTTGCTATGCGGATGGATGATTATGAAATCCTTTTAAAACTCTATGAAATTGGCACGATAAGGGGAACAGCAAAAGCGATTCTCATTTCCCAGCCAGCGGTTACCCAGCGTTTGAAATACATGGAGAACTATTTTGGAGAAGAGATATTTATACGAACATCAAAACGTTTATTACCCACACCTGCTGGAGAACAAATTATTCAGCATGCCAAAGAAACGGTGGAAAAGGAACGGCAATTTAAAAATCGTTTAGCAGAGACGGGCGAAGCGATACAAGGTACGCTGTCGATTGCCTGTTCTTCGTTGATCAGCCAGCGTTACTTGCCGGACATTTTAGGGGAATACACTGCTGCCTACCCCAAGGTAACGATTGATTTAGTAACAGGCATCAGTGAAAATATCAAACAAAATCATAAGCAATATCATGTATGCATTATTCGCGGGGAAAAATTAAAAGAAACGACCTCGGTCCATTTGTTTGATGATCCGCTCTATATTTTTGATACAGAACCATTTCCGGAGCAAGCTTTAAAAGAAAGACCTATTATTTCCTTTAAGAGTGATGACAGCATGCATGAGCTTGTCGACAGCTGGTTGTTTGAACAGCAGAATTACATTAAACCGCAAAAAAAGATGACCGTGGATCAAATCGAAACGTGTAAACAGTTTATGAAGCAGGGAATTGGCATGGCCGTGTTGCCCGGCAGTGTCTCAAATCATCTGAAGGAGCACTATCCGTATATTCCTTTATTTTTAGAGAAAAAGGCAGTAACCCGAGATACATGGGTCTGCTTCCAGGAAGGGATCCGCCAGCTCCCGCAGGTCGATCATTTTCTTCGGCTGCTGGAAAATTATGATTTTGTCGCAGTGTAACTGGCTGGGCCTGCGATTACTCGTCCCATCGAAAGGCTTTTGTAAGACTCCCGCTTCAAGAATAGGGAGAAATCGAACATTCTAAGTAGGAGATCTAACAGCCAACGGCCCGATTGGTTCAACTAACATTCAGTGGGGTAGAAAAGGCCTCCCACTGAATGAAGTTTCACTTTATCGCAGATTAAAATAAAGTATCTTTAGAAAAAAGGTTTAAAGAAAATGAATAAAGGAAATAGTACCATTAGATTAAATGATAAAGGAGCAGTGATTTCAATGAGTAATATTATTTTCAGTTCAAAAGCAACCGCACAAAACGGCAGAGACGGACATGTAAAATCAGATGATGGGATTATCGATGTTAACTTAGTTAATCCAGCCGGAAATAAATCAGATGAAAAAGGCTCCAACCCGGAACAGCTCTTTGCTGCTGGTTACGCAGCTTGCTATGATGGGGCACTTAATTTAATGGCATCCAATCAGGGAAAAAATATTACGTCAGAAACAACAGCAGAAGTTCATTTTATGAAAGACCCTGCTGACGACGGCTTTAAAATCGGCGCAACTCTGCATATCAAAATAGAAGGCGTTGATCAGAAAGAAGCGGAAGAACTGGCAGAAGCTGCGCATCAATTTTGCCCTTATTCGAAAGCAACGAGAGGTAATATTGATGTTGAACTGAAACCGACCGCAGTTTAAAAATCTATGTATAAAAAAATTCCAGCCGATAAAGGCTGGATTTTTTTATACATAGATTACTGATTTTTCATCCCCTGCTGCAAGGAAACCATTTCCTCTCCAAGCGCTTGAAGCCTTTCCAAAACACGTTCATCAATAATTTCATCACTGTCCATATTAAAAGCACTATTATGGACAAACACATTCCCGGTTGGAACTAAGCCTTTAAAATAAGACAGAATCGATCTTAGATGATATTCCATGACAAGAAAATGCCGGTCTGACCATCCAGTAGCAACCATTCCCGTTACTTTATGTTTAAAAGTGTATTCCGGTAAGTGGTCAAACAGATTTTTTAACGCTCCAGAAATCGATGCTTGATAAATTGGAGTCCCAAACACAAGGAAATCAGCGGAAGCAATTTTTTGAACTACATCCCAGGTATCTTCATTATAGTCTGCCAAGGGAGCACCGTTAAAAAAGTCGATTTCATAATCCCTTAAGTCCACTAATTCCGTTTTTATGGATGAATCGAAACGGCGAGCGTGGACTAGAATCTGATTAACAACAATCGATGTTTTATCTCCTGCAAGTGCACCTGATATTCCAACAAGTTTCATATATTTTAACCTCTTTTCCAGATGATTTTAATTAATAATTATAGTATGAGTTTATCATTTAGAAGGAGAAGGCTCTAATTTAATGATTGGTTTAGGCGATAAATCCGGATGATATTTTATTCATAAAAATTTGGTGTATCACGTCAGAGAAATGATACACCAGATTTTTATTTTACTTTCAGTTGATCCACCATCTCTTTTTTCGGCGTCACAAACAATGTTTTTTGATTATCATACGTCACGTACCCGGGTTTCGAGCCATTCGGTTTTTTTACGTGGCGAATCAACGTGTAGTCTACCGGTACAGAAGAAGATTGCTGGGATTTACTGTAATAAGCAGCTAAAACAGCAGCCTCCTCTAATGTCTTTTCACTTGGCTCTCTGTGCCGGATGATTACGTGTGAACCGGGAATGTCCTTCGTATGGAGCCAGATATCATCGCGGTGTGCCAGCCGCATCGTGGCGTATTCATTCTGTTTGTTATTCTTCCCGACTAAAATCGTTGTGCCATCAGAAGACTGGTAGATTTCAGGTTTTGGCTTCTGCGGTTTTTTCGTCTTTTTCGAAGCACGCTGTTTTCGCAAATATCCTTCTTCCCGGAGTTCCTCGCGAATTTCTTCAATATCATCGGTACTTGCTACATCCAACTGCTGCAATAACTGATCGAAATAAACGATTTCTTCGTTCGTCCGTTTGATTTCTGTTTCCATCATCTTACGGGAATTCTTCAGCTTCTGATAGGTTTTGAAATAATTCTGTGCATTGCCGCTTGGTGATTTATTCGGGTTTAACGGAATAGTGATTTCTTTTTGATCCGGATCATAATAATCTACAACGGAGATTTCTTTTTGGTTCGGCTTGACTAAATGCATATGCGCAGTTAAAAGCTCCCCCATTTTTTGATAATGATCTGCCCGTTCAGATTTTTCTACCGTCTGCCGATGTTTTTTCAGCTTGCGGACGTTTTTATCCTGTTCATTTTTAATAAAGCGATAGAGGTCTTTTGCCTGCTGCTTGACCCGGTCCCGCTCGGCTTTGCCGGAGTAAAAGGCATCGAGCATTGTATTGACCTCTTCAAAAACCGTGTCTGCTGGTTCATCTGGAAAAGACAGTACATGAAAATCTTCTTTTGGTTCCTGATAGATAGCAGGCTGATAATCATTTTCCTGTAATTGCTTCTGAACAAGGGAAAGCATATTCTCAAAATCCTGATTCGTGCCAAGGTGGACACGCTCGATCATTTTTTTCGTCACAAATGGGGAAAAGCCTTCTAATAACCCAAGCAGCTGTTTATCCATTTTGCCAGCATTGAAATCTAATTTTTTCACAATGGAATCACTGTCGGTATCTAAAATGGAAAGCTTATGCTGGTCAGGCGGCAGCTGATACTGCTGACCCGGCAAAATCATCCGGTGCCGGTTTTGGGACAGAGAAACATGCTTCAGGCTGTCAATAATATGCCTCTTTTCCTGGTCGACTAAAATAAAGTTACTATGCTTGCCCATGAGTTCGATAATTAATTGTTTATAACTGATATCTCCTATTTCATTACGAGTCCGGATAGTAAATGTAACGATCCGCTCCATTCCTTTTTGTTCGATCTGTTCAATTACACTTCCGGTCAGATGCTTCCGCAGCACCATACAAAACATAGGAGGTTCTTTCGGATTGGTATAGGAATCGTTCGTAATATGAAAACGGGCATAGGTGGGATGGACAGAAAAAAGCAGGCTGTGGTTTACAGACTGGCTGCGGACTGTCATCACAATCTCTGTTTCCGATGGCTGATAGATTTTATTGATTTTTCCTCTTTCTAATTTCGTTCTTAATTCTTCTGTAACCGCTCTTGTTACAATACCGTCGAATGGCATAAGTAATCACCTCATCGGCAATTATAGCATCTTTTTAGATGTTGAGGCATAGAAATGGATTAAGTGCTTGTACAATTTATGTCTGCCGGAGGAATGTATAATGAAATGGTATCAGCTTACAACCGAAAAATTAGAAGAGACATTACAAGTAAAATCGAATGTCGGGTTAGGAGAGAAGCAGGTTGCGAAAAGACGTCAGCAATATGGCGAGAATGTTCTAGCAGCGAAGAAAAAAATACCTGGATGGATTTTGTTTTTAAAGCAATTTCAGGATTTTATGGTATTAGTTTTATTAGCTGCCACGTTGATAGCCGGATTATTAGGGGAGTATATTGATGCGATTGCAATCATGGTGATTGTATTAATTAATGGAATCATTGGTTATTTTCAAGAGCAGAAAGCAGAAAATTCACTAGAAAAACTGAAAGAATTATCTGCGCCGATAGCCAGTGTCAGACGAGATGGACAGTGGGTCAAGATTCCATCCAAAGACATTGTGGTAGGAGATATTGTCCGGTTTACAAGCGGGGACAGAGTTCCAGCAGATGTAAGAGTGATTAAAACAACCAGCCTGGAAACCGAGGAGTCTGCTTTGACAGGAGAATCCCTTCCTGTTGCGAAACATACCAAAGAAATTAGAATGGACGGATTAGAAGCCCAGGATCAAGTGAATATGGCTTTTATGGGGACATTAGTTACACGGGGATCAGGTGAAGGAATTGTTGTCGGTACAGGAATGAAAACAGTCATGGGACAGATTGCCACGTTGTTGGATAATACCAAGAAGACCATTACACCGCTTGAAATGAAATTGGCCGAGCTGGGGAAAATCCTGATTGTTGTCGCCTTATTCTTAACGATACTCGTGGTCGGGGCAGGGATATTCCAAGGGCACCCAATGTATGAAATGTTTTTAGCAGGAGTTTCCTTAGCGGTAGCTGCTATTCCTGAAGGACTGCCGGCGATTGTTACGGTTGCTTTATCACTTGGTGTCCAGCGGATGATTAAAAAGAAAGCCATTGTAAGAAAGCTTTCGGCGGTAGAGACATTGGGATGTGCTTCCGTCATTTGTTCGGATAAGACAGGCACCATGACAGAAAACCAAATGACGGTAAAGGAAGTATATATAAATGGAAAAACATTATATGTTACCGGGGACGGATACCAGACACAGGGAGATTTTTTATATAATCAGAAGAAGGTAGAGGATTCTCATTCTAATTTAAAATCGATGCTGCTATATGGCATGCTGTGTAATCATGCCTCCATTTCTACAAAAAAAGGAAAGAATGTAGTGGATGGCGATCCGACAGATGGTGCGTTACTTGTTGCAGCATATAAATTTGGTTTTCATGAAAATGATAAACAGCCTTTTCGGATTATCAAAGAAATACCATTCGATTCCGATCGAAAGCGGATGAGTGTCGTAATAGAAGATGATAATGGCATGCGTTTATTGATTACAAAAGGTGCACCGGACATGCTGCT
The DNA here is from genome assembly GCF_055524595.1 of Oceanobacillus sp. B139/18. Taxonomy (NCBI): domain Bacteria; kingdom Bacillati; phylum Bacillota; class Bacilli; order Caryophanales; family Bacillaceae; genus Oceanobacillus; species Oceanobacillus sp. B139/18. The sequence goes on from NZ_JBVFXI010000001.1 coordinate 292,809, forward strand.
GCCGAGGTCATCCCATATTCAAACAAAGAATGGAAAGACTGTTTTAACAAAGGAACAGAGTAAACAGACAGAACAAGCAATGGTAGGGATGGCGGAAAAAGCACTCCGAACGATTGCGATAGGTTTTCGGGTATTATCCCCTTCCGATTCATTAGATACAGCATTGCTGGAAGAGGATTTGACCTTGATTGGCCTGTATGGGCTGATGGATCCTCCTAGAAAAGAAGTAAAAGCAGCCGTTCGCGAATGTAAAGAAGCCGGAATCAAAACGGTGATGATAACAGGGGACCATGCGCATACGGCAAGAGCAATTGCAAACCATTTAGAAATTCTTCCAGAGAGCGGGAAAGTATTGGAAGGAAAAGAATTAACACAGATGTCAGACGCTGAATTAGTGGATACGATTGAAGATACGTATGTTTTTGCACGTGTCACGCCAGAGCATAAACTTCGAATCGTCAACGCCTTTCAAGAAAAAGGACATATTGTTGCAATGACAGGAGATGGTGTCAACGATGCACCAGCGATGAAAGCAAGTGATATAGGCATTGCGATGGGAATAAGTGGAACAGATGTCACAAAAGAAGCATCATCGCTCGTGTTAATGGATGATAACTTTGCAACCATTAAATCGGCTATTCAGGAAGGCAGAAATATTTATGAAAATATTCGTAAGTTTATCCGCTATCTGCTGGCTTCCAATGTAGGAGAAATTTTAGTGATGCTCTTTGCTATGCTGCTTGGACTGCCGCTGCCGCTTGTGCCTGTGCAAATACTATGGGTGAACTTAGTGACAGATGGACTGCCGGCCATGGCATTAGGTGTGGATCAGGCGGAAGGAGACGTCATGAAGCGGGGACCCCGGAATCCACGTGAAGGCATTTTCTCCCGAGGGCTCGGTTACAAGATTATCAGCAGGGGAATTTTGATTGGGGTTGTCACCTTAATTGCATTTATTGTTGCTTACCAGAATGACCCAAGCAATTTAGTCTATGCGCAGACTATTGCTTTCTCAACTCTGGTGGTAGCACAATTAATTCATGTATTTGACTGCCGCAGCGAAAAATCTATTTTTGCAAGAAATTTGTTTGAAAACAGATACCTGATTTTAGCTGTACTGTCGTCCATGCTGCTGCTCTTAGTTGTTATTTACTTCCCTCCGATTCAGCCGATTTTCCATACCGTCAGCTTGTCTGTGGTTGACTGGTGCCTGATTGTCGGACTGGGAGCATTACCGACCGTATTATTTGGATTTACTAAAAGATAAGACAGGAAACAGCTATCCCATTTATTATGATAAGGCGGATAGCTGTTTTCATTATTTAAAATGTGTATTACAATATTTGCAGGCACTTATATAAAACGGATAAACCAAGCAATTCAAAGCCTGTAAATCTCACTCTATTTTCCTATTTCTTGGTTTTGCTCTTGTAACAAAAAAGTTTATAGTATAAAATTCAATAAAGATACAGTATAATGGTACTATTATAGATAGAAAAGAAATGGCAGGGGGAAAAATTTTGAATCTAAGTTTAATAAATATTGGCTTTGGTAATGTTGTTTCCGCAAACCGCATTATTTCTATCGTGTCTCCGGAATCAGCACCAGTAAAACGAATTATTACGGTCGCCAGAGATAATAATAAGTTAGTGGACGCTACCTATGGCAGACGTACCAGAGCTGTTATCATTACGGATAGCGATCATGTTGTATTATCTGCAGTGCAGCCTGAAACAGTAGGACAACGGCTTGTGACAAACGATGAAATTGCAGACGAATAACGAAGCTGGAAATTAGGAGGAAATGGTTTGATTAAAGAGAAAGGCATTTTATTTATTTTATCTGGTCCATCAGGAGTAGGAAAAGGTACAGTTCGTAAAAAATTATTTGAGGAAGAGTTAGATCTTCAATATTCTATTTCCATGACAACCAGAGACAGAAGAACCGGGGAAGTCGATGGTGTCGATTATTTTTATAAATCCCGTGAAGAATTTGAAAAGCTGGTGAAAGAAGGCGAGCTTTTAGAATATGCCCAGTATGTAAATAATTATTATGGGACTCCGAGAAAATATGTAGAGGAAACAATTGAAAAAGGACTTGATGTTTTTCTTGAGATAGAAGTGCAGGGAGCAATGCAAGTGAAGAAAAATTTCCCTCAAGGTGTATTTATCTTCCTATTCCCTCCTAGTTTAGAAGAGTTGAAAAATCGTATCGTTAATCGTGGTACAGAATCACAGGAACTTGTTTTAAACCGTTTGAAGGAAGCTCGCAATGAAATAGAAATGATGGATGCCTATGATTATGTTGTCGTCAATGATCAGGTAGAAACAGCAGTTGATAAAGTAAAAGCAATTATCAAAAGTGAGCATTTAAAGCGGGAAAGAATCGCAAAACAATATAAGCAAATTTTGGAGGATGAGTTATCATGATGTTAGAACCTTCTATTGATTCACTGCAAACGAGAATTAAATCAAAATACAGTTTAGTCACTTTATCGGCCAGAAGAGCGAGAGAACTGAGCGAAACAAATGAAGTTTTAGTAGACCGTCCCAAATCGCATAAATTTGTCGGGAAAGCATTAGAAGAAATTGAGGCTGGAAAGCTTTATATTAAAAAATAAATGTAAATTACAGAACAATAAAGACCTTTGCACAGCGAATAATTCTTCATACAAGAATTGTTCGGGGTGCAGAGGTTTTTCTATTTGCAGCGGAGTTGTTTTAAATTTTGCCCGGCCTCTTTTCCAAGCCTTCATTCGGCAGAGAAAGCCTATTATATGTTATAACTATGTATAGAGAAGATAAAAAAATGTTGAAATATGTTTTTAAATGTAAATGCTTGTTTAGCATACGAATACGTGAAGAAAAATCATAGAGAGGATGTTTTCCATGCTCCATCAGAAAAAAATACTTTTAGGTGTTTCAGGCGGTATTGCTGTCTATAAGGTAAGTGCGCTTGCAAGTAAGCTGACACAGCTTGGTGCGGAAGTGAAGGTTATCATGACAGAAAGTGCGACGGAATTTGTTACACCGTTAACCTTCCAGGCATTAACAAGAAATCCAGTGTATACAGATACCTTTGATGAAAAAAATCCAAAGAAAATAGCGCATATTGATTTGGCGGACTGGGCGGATATCGCCATTATTGCTCCGGCAACAGCGAATATTATTGCAAAGATGGCCCATGGGCAGGCAGATGATATGCTCTCCACCACCATGCTGGCAACGCAGGCCGAGGTATATATTGCTCCGGCAATGAATGTGCATATGTATGATCATCCGGCTGTTATCCAAAACATGAAACAGCTTGAAAAGTGGGGGTACCATTTTATCGAGCCGGGTGATGGTTATTTAGCCTGCGGTTATGTCGGAAAAGGCCGTCTGGAAGAACCCCAGGAAATTATTTCTGTGTTGGAACGTCATCAGCAGAGAACACTCGATATGCAGGGGAAAAAGGTGCTTGTCTCTGCCGGACCGACAAAGGAAATGATTGATCCGGTACGTTTCTTCACCAACCGTTCCTCCGGAAAAATGGGTTTTGCTTTAGCTGAAGCAGCTGCAGAACGGGGCGCAGATGTTACGTTAGTTGCGGGACCTGTGTCGATAGAGGCGCAGCATCCATCGATAAAACGAATCGATGTTGTTTCTGCCAAGGAAATGTATGATGCGATGAACGAGCAGTTTGCTGATAAAGATATTGTCATCAAATCAGCTGCGGTAGCCGATTACCGTCCCAAAGAGGTACAAACATCTAAGATGAAGAAAAAAGAAGGCGATGATGTAATAACTCTGGAACGGACAGAGGATATACTAAAAAAACTTGGAGAAAGAAAAGAAAATCAATTTTTAGTCGGATTTGCTGCAGAAACAGACACCCCTATTGAATATGGACTGGGAAAACGGAAGAAGAAAAATTTAGATGCTATTGTTGTCAATGATGTCAGCCGTGAGGGAGCAGGATTTGAAGGAGATACAAATATTGTTTCCTACATTAATAAGGCGGAATCGGTCATTGAATTGAAGCAGGCCACCAAAAAACAGATAGCAGTCCAGCTCTTAGATTGTATTTTACAAGATATGAAGGATGATTCCATTTGAAAATTGCCAGTGTCATCGTTGATGTGCCGACAAGTGCAACGAATCAAACATACGACTATTTAGTTCCAGAAAAATATCATGAAATCATTACTCCCGGTATGCGCGTCACTGTGCCATTTGGACCGCGGAAGATTATGGGGTTTGTTGTCCAATTAAAGAAGGAAACACATTTATCAAAAGTAAAAGAACTGCATGAGGTGTTAGATATAACACCTGTTTTAACAGAGGAACTGCTCCAGCTGGGGAAATCAGTCGCCAAAAAAACACTTAGCTTATATATTACCGTATTTCAAACGATGCTGCCCCAGGTATTAAAATCCCAGTACACGAAGGATTTGGTACGGGAGACAGACGAATTTCTCAGCCCGGAATTAGAGGATTTGTTTGCAGGCAGAGAATCCATTTCATTTGAAGAATTCACAGCTTCTTCTATCAGCTATTATCAATTACAAAAACAAATAGAAGCTGGAAATATTACGATTTACTATCATGTGAAGTCAAGAATTACGAAAAAACAGCTGACCATGGTGCAATTGGATGTATCAGAAATGCGTGCCATGGAGGCGTTAGAGGATTTATCCAAGCAGGCAAAAAAACAAAAAGAGCTGATTCAATTCTTTATTGAGTATCCGGAGCCGATCGAACAGGCGAAATTAATTCAAACTTTAGGCACCTCTGCTCAGACTGTGAAAACGTTGGTATCCAAAGGGATTGTAAAGACATTTCAGCAGGAAGTATTCCGTGATCCTTATAAGAATCAGCCAATTGAACAGACAGAAGCATTCGAACTTACGGAAGAACAGGCGGAGGCCATCAAACCGGTGATGGCCTCTATTGAGAATCAAGAGGATAATATATTTCTATTACATGGTGTTACCGGAAGCGGTAAAACAGAAATTTATCTGCAATCAATCCAGCATGTGATTTCAAAAGGACAGGAGGCGATTGTTCTTGTTCCGGAAATTTCGTTAACGCCGCAGATGGTCCGCCGCTTTAAAGGCCGATTCGGATCCAGTGTAGCAGTTATGCATAGCGGTCTTTCTGCCGGAGAAAAGTATGACGAGTGGAGAAAAATTCAGCAAAAGCAGGTGCAAGTGGTTGTCGGTGCCCGCTCTGCGATATTTGCTCCTTTTTCAAATATTGGTATTATTATTATTGATGAAGAGCATGAAACAACCTACAAACAGGAAGACCAGCCAAGGTATCACGCCCGGGACGTTGCGATAGAAAGAGCGGTCAGTCATCGCTGTCCGGTTGTGCTTGGCAGTGCAACGCCTTCGTTAGAAAGCTATGCCAGAGCTAAAAAAGGTGTCTACAAACTGTTAACACTTGCCAGCCGTACGAATCAGCAGCAAATGCCAAGTGTTGAGATTGTCGATATGCGCAAAGAACTGCATGCCGGCAACCGGACCATGTTTTCTACGTCGCTGATGGAAAATATGAAGGCTTGTATGGAGCGTGGAGAACAGATTGTACTGCTCTTAAATCGCAGAGGATATTCGACGTTTGTGATGTGCCGTGATTGCGGCCATGTATCCGAATGTCCACATTGTGATATTGCATTAACTTATCATAAGAACTCACATCGGCTTAAATGTCATTATTGTTCCTACGAACAGGCGGTTCCAGCACATTGTCCATCCTGTGAAAGTGATTCTATCCGCTACTTTGGAACAGGTACCCAGCGGGTGGAAGAGTCCCTGGCGAAGCTTCTGCCGGAAGCTCGCGTGATTCGGATGGACGTGGACACAACGAGACGCAAGGGTTCTCATGAAAAATTATTAAAACAGTTTTCAGAGAAGAAAGCAGATATTTTACTAGGGACACAGATGATTGCCAAAGGCTTGGATTTTAAAGATGTGACATTGGTCGGAGTGTTATCAGCAGACTCGATGCTGCATCTTCCTGATTTCCGTGCCTCCGAGCGTACTTTTCAATTATTGACGCAAGTAAGCGGTAGAGCAGGCAGACATGAGCTCACGGGTAATGTAATTGTGCAGACCTATACGCCGGAGCATTATAGTGTGACATATGCTGCCGGCCACAATTTTTTAGATTTTTATCAGCATGAAATGGCTGTCCGAAAAGCATTTCAATATCCGCCGTTTGTTTTCCTTGTATTAGTCACCGTATCGCATGAAAATCATGCCCGGGCCGTACAGGTTACGGGGGAGATTGTAAAGCAGCTGAGTGAGATTGTGTCACCTGGAACAACTATTTTAGGCCCGACACCTTCCACTATTGCACGGATAAAAGATAGATATCGGTATCAGTGCATGATAAAATACAAGCATGAACCTGACTTAATAAACTATTTAGAACAAATTCAATCGGCATATGCTGATGAGATACGGAAGCAGACGCTGCAGTTGTTCATCGATATGAAGCCGTATTATATGATGTAAGGAATTTAATTTAACTGGAAGGAAATGAGGGAATAAATTTGAAACGAATCGTTTTTATGGGGACACCAGACTTTGCTGTCCCTGTTTTACAAAAAATTATCGAAAATAACTATGAAGTTGTGCTTGTTGTAACCCAGCCGGACCGGCCGAAAGGAAGAAAAAAAGTTATTACCCCGACTCCGGTCAAAGAAGAAGCCTTAAAACATGGCATAGAGGTATTTCAGCCTGAAAAGCTAAAGAATGACTTTCAAGCGCTGGCAGATGCAAAGCCGGACCTGATTATAACGGCAGCCTACGGGCAAATCCTGCCTAAGGAGGTGCTGGATATAGCACCATTTGGAGCAATAAACGTACATGCTTCCCTGCTTCCGGAACTGCGCGGCGGTGCGCCGATTCATTATTCCATTATACAAGGGAAGCAGAAGACAGGAGTAACCATCATGTATATGGCGGAAAAACTGGACGCGGGAGATATCCTGACGCAGGTAGAAGTAGAGATAGAAAACACCGATCATGTCGGAACATTGCATGATAAGCTGGCAGAAGCTGGCTCAGACTTGCTTATTCAAACCCTGCCTGATTTATTTGCTTCTAAAATAACACCTCAGAAGCAGGACGAAGCATTAGCAACCTTCGCATCAAACATTAAACGGGAACAAGAAAAGATTGACTGGAATAAACCCGCCGCAGAGATTTATAATCAAATAAGAGGGCTCCACCCTTGGCCTGTTGCATTTACTACCTATCAAGGCAAGGTAATGAAAATCTGGTGGGGAGAAGAAGCAGCAGAAAGCTCATCGTCCAAACCGGCGGGGGAAATTATCTCGAAGGACAGTTCTTCTTTTACAGTGCAGTGCGGACAGCAAACAAGTATAAAGATAACGGAGATTCAACCTGCCGGAAAGAAGCGCATGAACGTAAAAGATTATTTGCAGGCTTCTCAGGACAGGATTCAAATCGGCGTCATACTAGGAGAATAAAATAATTATGAAATATCAACTGAGACAAACCATGCTTGATGTTCTTATTCGGATTGAAAAAGATAAAGGATACAGCAATCTGCTGTTAAATCAGGAATTAAAGCAAAAAGGTTTAATTGAAAAAGATAAAAGATTACTTACAGAAGTAGTCTATGGCACTATACAAAATCAAATAACCATTGACTATTATCTAGCACCATTTATCAAAAATAAGAAAAAAATAGATGTATGGGTGAAACAGCTGTTAAGAATGTCTGTATACCAGATGGTGTATTTAGAAAAAATTCCGGATCATGCTGTGCTTCACGAATCCGTTGAAATTGCTAAGATACGCGGTCATAAGGGGATTGCTTCTTTCGTGAACGGAATATTGCGCAGTATGCAGCGGGACGGTCTGCCGGACCTATCCTTGATAAAGGATCCTGTGGAACGAATCTCAGTGGAGACAAGCCATCCGCTCTGGCTTGTTGAAAGATGGATAGAAATGTATGGCAAAGAACGAACCGAAGCAATGTGCCATGAAAATTTAAAGCATTTCCCTATGTCTATCCGGATTCAGCCTATGAAAACAAATCGTGAAACGGTTATAGAGCAGCTTGAAAGAGAAGGATTCATGGTATCAGCATCCCAATTTTCACCACAGGGTATTTTGATTGAAAAAGGAAATATCTTTAAAACAAATCTTTTGCAGGAGGGGTTCGTAACTATACAGGACCAAAGCTCCATGCTTGCGGCGGAGTCATTAAAATTAGAGCCAGGTATGAAAGTGTTGGATACATGCAGTGCGCCGGGGGGAAAGGTAACGCATATTGCAGAGAAAATGACAGATCAAGGAGATATTCACGCCTATGATCTGCATCAGAAAAAAGTGAAATTAATCGAAGAAAAAGCAGCTGTATTGAATTTACATTCGATATCTGCCCATCAAGGGGATGCCAGAAAACTGAATGAAAAGTATGAAGAAGCAAGCTTTGACCGGATTCTTATCGACGCTCCCTGTTCCGGCTTAGGCGTTATTAACGGCAAGCCTGAAATAAAATATGAAAAACAGGTGCAAGATATTGAACGTCTTGCAGCCATTCAGCTGGATATTGTCCAGGCTGCAGCAAAACTTTTAAAACCAGATGGGCTGCTTATTTACAGCACATGTACAGTTGACAAAGAAGAAAATAACCAAGTAATCCAGAAATTTTTAGAAAAAAATGATGGATTTAGTGTGGACCTCTCCTTTAGAGAGGACCTTTCCGAACAATTAAAACAAGCGCCAGGCTGGTCATCAGAAGGATTACAACTATTCCCCCAAGATTTTCAGACAGATGGATTTTTCCTGACAAGAATCAAACGGAATAGGTAAAGGATGTTTACTAGAGGAAAAAGTTTCATTTAACTTATAGAATGCATAGTTTTAATCTACGGAAGAATGTGCCATAATTATAAAGAAGTCTATACGGATATTTAAATAATGAAAAACGCATAATCCGGTTTTATCAAGGTGTTATTGACTGGGACTGCGATTACTCGTCCCACTGAAGGACTTTTGTAAGATTCCCGATTCGAGAAGAGAGAATCGAAAATTCTAAGCGGGACTTCAGCAGTAAGTAACAGTCTGATTAGTTTAATTATCATTTCGTGGAGGAGAAAAGCCCCGCGAAATGAAGTTTCACTTTATCTTATTTGTGGACATTCATTTACGAAAAGTAATCAGTATTATTTGAGAAGGATATATATTTGGATTTGTAAAGGGGGAGTAGCTCTTGAAAGGACTTTTCTTAACGCATTGCGGACAAGTTCGCAATCATAATGAAGATGCAGGCGGTGTTTTTGAAAATAAAAGCAAGCAGCCAATTGCCATTATTGCTGATGGCATGGGAGGTCATCAAGCAGGTGATGTAGCAAGTATGCTGGCTGTTGATAATATTAAAAACAGATGGGAAGAAACCGAACAAGTTGAAAACACAGATGAGATTGAACAGTGGTTTCAACAAACAATTAAAGAAACAAATGAACAAATTTTTCAGAAATCGCAAGAAAACAAGCAGCTGGAAGGGATGGGGACAACCCTTGTAGCCGTAGTGATAATAGGAGATTCCCTTACGATTGCCCACATTGGGGACAGCCGCTTGTATATTGCCAGAGGCAGTCAGGTTGAACAGCTGACAGAGGATCATTCCTTTGTAAATGAGCTTGTAAAAAGAGGCGAGATTACAGAGGGGGATGCTGAGGTCCATCCTTATAAAAATTACATTATTCGTGCGCTGGGGACAGACGCCAAAGTTGATACAGATGTAAAGACGCTGACATGGCAGGCGGGAGACCGGCTGCTGCTATGTTCAGATGGTCTGTCAGATAAACTCAGTCAAACGGAATTAGCACAACATATTACGGCAGATAACGAGATGGATGAGATAGGTCGCCAACTTGTTGATTTAGCGAATCAGCGCGGTGGAGAAGATAATATATCGCTTATCTTGATAACACATGACGGTTCAGGCTCGGAGGCAGGTGAACCTGCATGAACACGGGACACTTACTAAATGACCGTTATCGAATCGAGAGAAAAATAGGCGGCGGCGGAATGGCTAATGTCTTTCTCGCCAGAGATACCATTCTTGAGCGTGATGTAGCTGTTAAAGCATTGCGTACCGACTATGTACACGACCAGGAGTTTATTGCCCGTTTTGACCGTGAAGCGCAATCTGCAAGCTCTCTCTCTCATCCGAATATTGTCAATATCTTCGACGTCGGTGAAGACGATCAGGTATTGTATATGATTATGGAATATGTAGAGGGGATGACTTTAAAGGAGTATATTCAGCAGTTTGGGCCAATAGAGGTTCCCCTAGCGCTGGATATCATGAAACAGATCGCTTCTGCTATTGCGCTGGCACATGAAAATGATATTATTCATCGTGATATCAAGCCTCAAAATATATTAATTGACCGTTTTGGCCAGGCGAAAGTGACAGATTTCGGGATTGCGATGGCTCTCAGCGCAACCGCATTGACGCAAACCAATTCTATCCTGGGTTCTGTTCATTACCTGTCACCAGAGCAGGCGCGCGGCGGAATGGCAACAAAAAAATCAGATATTTATTCATTAGGTATTGTATTGTTTGAATTATTGACTGGGAAATTGCCTTTTTCTGGGCAATCCCCAGTATCTATTGCATTAAAGCATTTGCAAAGCGATACACCGTCTGTGAAAGAAATCAACCCGGATATCCCGCAGAGTGTAGAGAATATTGTTTTGCAGGCAACAGCTAAAAATTCATTTTATCGTTATGAAGATGTCTATCAGTTTGAGGCAGCTCTTGAAACTGCATTGTCACCGGAAAAATTACATGAGGATCCTTTTACGATTCCGGATGAAGAAGGCGACGAGACAAAAGCGATTCCAATTATTACAGACGATGATTTGTCCGAGGATGATACAGAAGCAGGACGGACGATAGTTCATCAAGCGGATACAGAGCCGACAAAAAGCTACCCGGATGATGACAATAAAAAGAAAAAAGAAAAGAAGAAAAAGAAACCTGCCAGTAAAAAGAAAAAAATTATCTGGATATCGGTTCTATTATTATTACTTATCGGTATCGGAACTGCTGCGGTTGTGTATGCGATGCAGCCTCAAGATGTCACGATAGCCGATTATGTAAATGAACCGGCAGATGAAGCAAGAGAGGCACTGGAAAGTCAAAATCTTCTAGTTGAAATAGAAGAGGTTAATTCGGAGGAAATTGAGGCCGGATATGTGGAGAGAACCAATCCTGTTGCTGGAAGAACAATTAAAGAAGGGGCAGCAATCACTCTGTTTGTCAGTCAAGGGCCAGAACAAGTGGAATTTGGTGATTTTGTCGGAGAAGATTTTGAAGAGGTGGAAGCACAATTGAACCAAGAAGGTTTTGAAGATATTACACCTTTTGAAAGAAACTCTGACCAGCCTGTCGGCGAGATAATTTCGCAGGTGCAGCCGGATCCGGAATCATCTGTCGTTCCAGCAGATACGAAGGTTATTTTTGAAGTCAGTGCTGGACCAGAGATGGTGAGCCTTAATAACCTGACAGGAATGAGTGAAGAAGAAGCACAAGCTTATGTTGATCGTAATGAATTGGTTATGAATAAGCATGAAGAGCATTCAGATGATGTCGAAGAAGGGCTTGTTGTCAGACAATCTCCAGAATCAGGAACAGATATTGAAAAAGGTTCTACCGTTGATGTTTATTTCTCTTTAGGGCCGGAAGAGGAACCGCCGCGGTCTCATTCTGTTTCGTATATGGTTCCATATACGCTTAATAATGAAGAGGAATCAGCTGAAGAAGGCGGAGAAGAGAACGAAGGAAATCAAGAGGAAGACAACGAAGAACAATCATCTGGTGACGGGAATAATGACGAAGAGCAAAACAGCGAATCAGATGAAGAGAATGCAGAGAACGAGGACACAAATAATGAAGATTCGAATAACGAAGATTCCAATAATGAAGAAGCAAATGCAGAGAATGAAGAAGAAACAGAACCGGCAGAACCAGAGGAGCAAACGGTGCGAATCTATATAGGTGACAGTAATAACGATATTTCAGATGTATATCGGGAAGAGACAATAACAGAAGATACCGAAGTGACGTTCACATTAACGATTGCGCCAGGAACGGATGCCGAGTATCGAATCACCAGAGATGACGAGGAAATTACGGAAAGGACTGTATCCTATGATGGAGAGGAAGAGTAGATGGCAGTAGGAAGAATTATTAAAGCATTAAGCGGCTTCTACTATGTACAGTCAAATGAAGGAGTTTATGCTTGCAGGGGCAGAGGGGTATTCCGAAATAAAAAAATCACCCCTCTAGTTGGCGATTTTGTGGAATTTGAAGTTCGTAATGAAGTGGAAGGCTACATTATGAAAATAAGAGACAGGTCGAATGAGCTTATTCGGCCTCCTATTGCGAATATTGATCAAGTAGGAATTGTCAGTGCCGCAACTTCTCCGGACTTCAATCCGCTATTGCTGGACCGTTTTCTTGTCCTTGTAGAATCAAAGCATATTCAGCCTTTGATTCTTATTACAAAAATGGATTTAATAGCGCAAGCAGAAATCGATAGAATTAAGGAATATCAAACAGCCTATCAGGAGATCGGCTATGAAGTGAAGCTGTTATCATCCAAAGAGCCGGAATGGATTTCCGAAGTAATGCCCTATTTTAAAGATAAGGTGACCGTTTTTGCGGGGCAGTCCGGCGTCGGCAAATCATCGTTATTAAACACACTGGATCCAAATCTGTATTTGGAAACAGCTGAGATTTCAAAAAGTCTTGGAAGGGGAAAGCATACCACAAGGCATGTAGAGCTCCTGGCAATTGGAGAAGGGCTTGTGGCGGACACGCCTGGATTTAGTGCGTTAGAGTTTTCCGATTTAGAGCCGGAAGATTTGGGACCGTGTTTTCCTGAAATCAGACTTCATATGCCGGATTGTAAATTTCGGGGCTGTTTGCATGATAAAGAACCCAAATGTGCAGTGAAAGCAGCTGTTTCGGATGGAGCTATAGCTGACTTCAGATACGATCATTATTTACGTTTCCTAGAAGAAATTAAAACGAGAAAGCCGAGGTATTAATTATGACAAAAATAGCACCTTCTATTTTATCAGCTGATTTTGCCAAGCTTGGAGAAGAAATCAAAGAAGTGGAACAAGCCGGGGCAGATTATATTCATGTTGATGTCATGGATGGACATTTTGTTCCTAACATTACCATTGGTCCTTTAATCGCAGATGCGATTAAACCAATTACAAATTTGCCGTTAGATGTTCATTTAATGATAGAAAATCCAGATGCATATATACCGCAATTTGCTAAAAGTGCATCTATCATTACCGTCCATCAAGAAGCCTGTGTGCATCTGCACCGTACATTACAATTGATTCGCTCCCATGGTGTAAAGCCTGGCGTCGTTATTAACCCGGGCACTTCAGCCGAAGCCATTAAGCCGGTTTTAACGGAAGTGGATCTTGTTTTATTGATGACTGTGAATCCAGGCTTTGGGGGGCAGTCTTTCATTAAAGAAGTTGTCCCTAAGGTTGCCCAGATAGCCTCCTGGCGTGAAGAAATGGGCTTAAGCTTTGAAATAGAAATCGATGGCGGAGTAAATGAGGAAACTGCGCCTGTATGTACGGAAAATGGTGCAGATGTATTAGTCGCAGGAAGTGCTATTTTTAATCAGCGTGACCGAAAAGCAGCCATTGACGTGATTCGCAAGAGTGCAGAGAAACAATGACGCGTGTCGGCATTGTAGGTAATGGTCCGAAAGAACAGTTACCCAATCTGTTAACCTATCAAGAGGAAGTGGATTTTTGGATTGGCGCTGATCGCGGGGCACTTTATTTAGCAGAGCAGGGAATAACGATAGACATTGCACTTGGAGATTTTGATTCTGTCACTGAAAGCGAATATGCTATTATTGAAAAACATGCGGAGCTTTTTGATAAGCACCCGGTGATGAAGAATCAGACGGATTTAGAGATTGCTATCGAGACGGGAAAAAAGAAGGAAGCAAGTGAATTTTACTTGTTTGGAGCAACTGGGGGCAGGCTGGATCATGCATTAATGAATCTGCAGCTGCTTTACCCATTATTACAGCAAGGAAAGCGTGCGGTTATACTTGATAAGGGGAACCGTATTGAAATGCTGAAGCCGGGCAGCTATTCAGTGGAGGAGGAAGGATATTCTTATATTTCTTTTTTAGCATTTACACCTGTGGCTGCCGGATTAACATTGACCGGATTTGTATACCCATTAGAAAATAAAACGATACATTGGGGATCATCTTTATGCATATCTAATGAGCTTAGTCAAAAAAAAGGTACTTTTTCTTTCTCTAAAGGCATACTAATACTAGTAAAGAGTTATGATGCAGTTTAACTAATGATAAGTGTTCAACATTACGATAAAGGGGATTAAGAAGTTCGATACGTCATTTTTAGCGGACTTTTTGAACATCCTTTAGGAGCAAATAGGATAGTTAAACAGGGAGGGCCTTTATAAATGAAATTTTATACGATTAAGCTTCCTAAGTTTGTAGGCGGATTTGTAAAAGTGATTATTGGTGTATTTAAAAAAGAAAAGTAATAGTAAACGAGCTTTTGTCATTAACGGCAAAAGCTTATTTTTTAGAGGAATTTAGAGAAATTCGTTTAGTTGAAAGAGATAATTTAAGAAAAAAAGTAAAGCTGAAAATAATTTCTTTGTGGAGAAAAACCTGAAACTGATAACCATGATATGTATTTATTACTTCTCCAATGATAGTAAAATTTTTTTAGACACAAAAAAACACCATGTGAAAAATGGTGTTTTTAAGGCATATGCACATATTTTCGTATATTATACACGTTCTACTTTGCCTGATTTTAATGCACGAGCAGATACATATACTTTCTTCGGTTTTCCATCTACCATAATACGTACTTTTTGTACATTTGCTTTCCAATTACGCTTGTTGGAATTCATAGCGTGAGAACGTTGGTTACCACTACGTGTTTGGCGTCCAGTTACAACACATTTTCTAGCCATGTCATTCCCTCCTTACATTCCAAAATCAGTATACCACTAACTTAATTTATCATAACTTCCCCGATATTGCAATTGAATCTTTTTTATTCGTTAAAGTCTGTGTGCTTTTTGAACATCCTGTGAAAGAAAAATTGCTTGACAGATGAATGAAAATCATCCATTGTAATAATGGAGTTTTTCTTCTGCATAGAATAGAAGGCAATGGTTGAGTGGACAGGTTTTCGAATTCTCGCAGGCTCTCTTTTAAAATGGCAGAGCGTATAGTATAATTTTAACCATATATGGTGGAAAAACGAATGATTAAATGGAAGTGGGCAACGATAACTCGTCCCCTTCAGTTTGTTTGGACAGCGATTAAACATATTTTGTAATAAAAGGAGCTGTAGTTATGTCAATAGAGTTGCATACAAACGATGGACTCGTTACGATAACAACAGATGTTATTGCAACAATAGCTGGTGGAACAGCTGTTGAATGCTATGGAATTGTAGGAATGGCATCGAAAAGCCAAATTAAAGATAATATTTCAGAAATACTGCGCAAAGAGAATTATTCAAAAGGAATTGTCGTGCGTCAAGAAGACGGGAAGCTACATATTGACTTGTATATTATTGTAAGTTATGGTACAAAAATTTCTGAAGTGGCACATAATGTGCAATCACAGGTAAAATATACACTTAGTCAATCCTTAGGTTTAGAAATTGATTCGGTAAATATATTTATTCAAGGTGTCCGAGTAGAAAAGGAATAGAGCAGAAGGAGGAGAAGATGTGGCAGTTGAGAAAATAGATGCAGCGTTATTATCACAGATGGTGCTGACCGGAGCTTACCATCTTTCAAATAATGCACAAAAAATTGACGCATTAAACGTTTTCCCTGTTCCTGACGGGGATACTGGAACAAATATGAACTTAACAATCACTTCTGGAGCAAATGAAGTGAAGAAACTGGAAACAGACAAGGTTTATGAAGTTACAAGTGCCTTTTCGAAGGGATTATTAATGGGAGCCAGAGGGAATTCTGGTGTGATTTTATCCCAGATCTTCCGCGGCTTTGCGAAAGCATGTGAAGGAAAAAAAGAGCTTTATGTAAAAGATTTTGCTGAAGCCTTTGAAGGGGCTGTCCATGCAGCGTATAAGGCGGTTATGAAGCCTGTAGAGGGAACTATTCTTACCGTAGCAAAAGATACCGGAAATAAAGCAATGGAAATTTCCGATAATAATTTGGACATCATTGCATTCATGGAAGAAATTTTAAAAGAAGCAAAAGCATCGTTAAAACGTACTCCTGATCTATTGCCTGTTTTAAAGGAAGTAGGGGTCGTGGACTCGGGCGGTCAAGGTCTGGTGACAATTTATGAAGGCTTTCTTGCTGCGCTAAAGGGTGAAGAACTGCCGGAAGAATCTGATGCTGCTGGTAAAATGGACGAAATGATCAATGCCGAACATCATAAAGTAACTCAGGATTTCATGAATACTGAGGATATTGTATATGGATATTGTACAGAGTTTATGGTGAAATTAGAAGATGAAAAATTAAAAGATCATCCTTTTGATGAAACGACTTTCCGCAATGAATTAAGTGAATGGGGAGATTCCCTCCTTGTTGTTGCGGATGATGAAATTGTAAAAGTGCACGTACATGCTGAAGCTCCAGGCACGTGCTTAAATCTGGCCCAGCAGTATGGCAGCTTGATTAATCTGAAAATCGAAAACATGCGGGAACAGCACACAGCAATTGTCGGAGATAAAAAAGAAGCGCCAAAAGAAAAATCCGCTTATGGCATTATGACTGTAGCAATGGGAAATGGATTAAAGGAACTGTTTGAAAACTTAGGGGCTGCCGTAGTCATTGAAGGCGGACAGACAATGAACCCGAGCACGAAGGATATTACCGATGCAATTGAAAAAGCAAATGCAAAGAAAATCATTATCCTTCCTAATAATAAAAATATCCAAATGGCAGCGGAGCAGGCGGCAGAATTAGCCGGCGACCATGTTAGAGTGGTTCCGACTAAAACGATACCACAAGGCATCAGTGCTATGCTGTCATTCCATCCCGAATCATCTTTGGATGAAAATAAATCTGTGATGGAAGAGGCAGGAAAGCAAGTACGGAGCGGGCAAATCACTTATGCAGTAAGGGATACCCAAATTGATGGCATCGATATTGCTAAAGGGCATTTTATGGGGATTGATGAAGGAAAGATTGTAACAACACATAAGGAAAAACAAGAAACGGCTCAAGATCTGATTGATAAAATGATTTCGGAGGACAGTGAAATCTTAACGATTCTTTCAGGAGAAGATGTATCTGAAGAAGAAGTCGAAGCATTAGAAGCTTATGTGGAAGAAAAGTATGATGAAATCGAAGTTGAAGTTCATCGCGGAGAACAGCCTATCTATTCTTATATTTTCTCGGTTGAGTAAAAAAAATAAAGAAGCGTCCACTCTGATATTGTAATCAGGCTGGACGCTTCTTTTATTTATATACCAACGATCTTTAAAACAAACTCGATAAAAAACAAAGTGGATATGAGCAGCAGCGGCTTAGATATTTCATTTCTCTTTCCGAGAGCCAGTTGCACTATAGGATAGGCAATAAAACCAAATGCCATTCCATCACCAATACTATAGGTGAATGGAATCATCACTATAATGAGCAGTGCCGGGATACATTCGGAAAATTGATTCCATGGCAAATATTTCATGTTTTGAACCATTAAGAATCCAACAATAATTAGAATCGGGCTCATTGCTGTTGCAGGAATAATGGAAATCCATGGAATAAATACCACCGTAGCCAAAAATAAGAAACCAGCAGTTATCGCTGCTCTGCCAGTCTTTCCTCCTGATGCTATCACAGCTGCATTTTCAGCGCTTGAGATTGTAGGCGATGTCCCAAATATACCAGAAAGAAACGAAGATGTTGCGGTAATCCGATAAGATTTCTGAAAAGATTCAGGTGATTTCAGCATATCTAATTGGCTGGATAGTGTACCCATGTTTTCAAAAATCAAAATTAAAGTCAATGTAAATACAGATAGCCAAAAAGAGATGTCGCCAATTGCTGTAAATGAAGGAATAAATAGTAATTCATCCAAGTTAAAGCTTACAGATGAAACGCCATTTGTCGGAACATTGAATGCCATAGCAATGAAAGTACCAACAATCATGGTGATTAAAAAATTAGCTGGAACCCCTTTTACAAACAGGTAGATAGCAACAAATAATGTAATCAGTCCTGCAATCACAGTTGGCGAAGTAAAATCACCGATTGTAATGACAGTTTGTTCTCCGCTTGTAACAATTCCGCTATTTTCAACACCGATCAGAATTAAGAAAAACCCTAATCCGATTGTTATCCCGTGCTGCAGGGAGTCCGGTATAGCCTCTTTTAAGATGGTGCTGAGCTTTGTAAAGGCGGTAACCATAAATAATAGTCCTGCTAAACAGACAACAGCTAAACCTTCATGGAAACTAAAGCCATTATTTCCAATAATTGAAAATGCAAATAACGCATTAATCCCCATACCAGGAATTAAGATGAGAGGAAGTTTTCCGAAAAACCCCATCATGACAGTGCCGGCAAAACTCGCTAAAATGGTTGCTATCATCCCGTTTTCTAATGAAAGCCCTGCTTCACTTAGGATGCTCCCATTTACAACGACTATATATACCGTTGTCAGATAACCGATAACACCAGCAACAATGTCTTTTCTTAACGTATTTTTTTGTTGCATAGGAAACCTCAATATATTATTATCCCTCTCCCGCCCAATAAAGAATGAAATCTTTATCCACAATTGAATATTATAAGAAGATGTTCAGAAAGTCAATATTCCCAGGATTTAGCCTAGATCACTGTAAGAGATTCGAACGCATGGTTGCTTTTTCATGAATAAATTGTGAATGAAACTCGTATTTTTGTTATAATAGTAGTGGAAAGCTAAAACAATTACAGGGCGGTGTTATTTTTATGAAATATAATTCCGTATTCGATATTATCGGTCCGGTTATGGTAGGACCCTCCAGTTCACATACGGCAGGAGCAGCACGTATTGGAAAAGCGGCCCGGAACCTATTTGGAAGACAGCCCGCCTGGGCAAAAATACATCTTTATGAATCATTCGCTAAAACCTATCGGGGACACGGAACAGATTTTGCGCTTGTCGGCGGCCTTTTAGGTATGGAAACCAATGACCCGCAAATTAGTAAATCTTTGCAGCTGGCGAAAGAACAAGGATTAGAGATTGAGTTTATTGAGGATAGTGCAGCAGTAGACCATCCGAATACAGTCCGTATGATTATCGGCGATGACAAAGAACAGCAAGAGCTGATGGGAATATCTATTGGCGGAGGGAAAGTGGAGATTACAGAATTGAACGGCTTTGAGCTCCGTTTATCCGGGAATCATCCCGCTATTCTAATTATGCATAATGACCGTTTTGGCGCGATTGCATCGGTAACGAGAATTCTGGCAAAATATGAATTGAATATTGGACATATGGAAGTAAATCGAAAAGACGTTGGCAAAGAGGCGCTGATGGTTATTGAGGTGGATCAGAATATAGAAGATTCTATATTACAGGAGCTGCAGGCTGCTGACCACATTATCTCTATTGCAAAGATTGTAAGTTAAAAAGGGGGAATTGCGATGTTTCGAACGGTTGCAGAGTTAGTGGAAATGGCAAAAACAGAAAACATCCCCATATCAGAAGTAATGATACGACAAGAAATGGATGTAAAAGAAAAAACGAGAGATGAAGTTTTTGCAGAGATGGAAAAAAATCTTGTCGTTATGGAAAATGCGATCGAGGATGCACTGAAAGGGGTCCAATCCGTAACAGGACTTACTGGCGGAGATGCTGTGAAAGTGCAAAAATATATGAAAGAAAAAACCCCGCTGTCCGGTAATTTAATGATGGACGCGGTCAGTAAAGCAATGGGAACAAATGAAGTAAATGCAGCCATGGGAATCATTTGTGCCACCCCGACTGCCGGGAGCGCTGGTTGTGTGCCCGGCACATTATTTGCGGTGAAAGAACAATTGAATCCGACGAGAGAAGAAATGGTGCGGTATTTATTCACTTCCGGAGCATTCGGCTTCGTGGTGGCAAACAATGCGTTTATTTCTGGTGCAGCAGGCGGGTGTCAAGCGGAAGTCGGGTCGGCAGGAGCAATGGCCTCTGCCGCTATCGTTGAAATGGCGGGAGGTACACCAGAGCAGTCCGCTCATGCTTTTGCAATGACATTAAAAAACATGCTTGGCTTGGTATGTGATCCGGTAGCTGGTTTAGTAGAAGTTCCATGTGTGAAGAGAAATGCCGGAGGATCCTCTCTTGCTATTGTATCTGCAGACTTAGCTTTAGCGGGTGTAGAAAGCCGTATTCCATGTGATGAAGTCATTGGAGCAATGTATCGAATCGGAAAACAAATGCCTTCTTCTTTACGTGAAACAGGGGAAGGCGGCTTGGCTGATACACCAACGGGGCGATTCCTAAAAGAAAAAATCTTTGGGGTATCTGTCTAACAGAAGAAAAGATAAGAAATAGCAATAGCTCCTGCATTTTTTAGTATAGTATAATTTTTAGTATGGATTTAATAGTATTCAGGAATAGCCGCGGCCAGCTCCGAGCGCCAAAAACTAGGAGATTTCACGTCACGCCCTATGATAAAGAAGACATAGCGACTGGCAAGCCGTCAGGCGCAGACAGAGCCATAGTCGAACTTATGCCCTGCGGGTGAAAGTCAACATCGGTTCGTTACCTCACCGTGATTCCTTTATCTCTTTAAATAAAGGAAGTTCGACCAAGGTCGAACCACCCCCAAAGACCGGGGGCGCAATCTCTACGTTTTTCGACGCACACGACGTGCTAGTGCAGGCGTTGCGACATGGACGTCGCGTTCTTAGCCTGCAAGGGCGCTCTGCGCTTTTGGTTTAGAAAAGGATGTTGGAAATGAATGAATCAATCTTAGAAGTGAAAGGTATTGGCGAAAAAGTAGCAGAACAGCTTGCCTTCATGCATATTTACGAGACGAATGATATATTACAATATTTCCCGTATCGATATGATATCTATGAAGAAAAACCTCTGCAAGAACTGGTTCATGATGAGAAGGTTACGATTAAAGGGAAGGTCCTTTACAATCCTTCTCTTACTTTTTTTGGAAAGAAAAAGTCACGGTTAAGCTTCACTGTAGAAGTGGAAGGGATTGCTGTAAAAGCGATTATGTTTAACCGGGCATTCGCAAAGAAACAGATTCAGCAGGGACAAGATATTACCTTAACAGGAAAATGGGACGCGCACCGCCTGCAAATTACAGTCAGTAAATATAAAACAGGAAAAATGGAAGAAAATGATTCCATTACCCCTGTATATTCATTGAAAGGCGATTTAACTTCTTATAAATTCCAAAAGCTTATCAAGCAGGTGCTTGACTCACATGTGGACGATATCACAGAGATTCTTCCTGCTTCTTATTTGGAAAATTATAAGCTTCCGGAAAGGAAAGCTGCAGTAAGGACGATGCATTTTCCGGAGAGCAGGGTTGCTTTAAAGCATGCACGGAGGCGGTTTATCTATGAAGAATTTCTGCTGTTTCAGCTGAAGATGCAATTGATTCGAAAAATAAATCGTGAATCCACCAAGGGGAATGAACAGGATTATCAGGTGAATAAAGTTGAAAGTTTTATTACATCATTGCCGTTTACATTAACCGATGCGCAGCAAAAAGCATTAACTGAAATTTTAAAGGATATGAAAAGTGCTTATCGAATGAACCGGCTGCTTCAAGGCGACGTTGGCTCCGGGAAAACCGCTGTTGCGGCAATTTGTCTATACGCTGCTGTTACAGCTGGTAAGCAGGGAGCTTTAATGGTTCCTACTGAAATTTTAGCGGAACAGCATTTCCAATCCTTTCAAACGATGCTGGAAGGCAGAGCGGACGTTGCTTTGTTAACAGGATCTGTGAAGGGGAAAAAACGAAAAGAGCTGACCCGGCAAATTGAAAATCAAGAAATTGATATTGTGATTGGAACGCATGCACTTATTCAGGAGGATGTCTTATTTAAGGCTTTAGGCTTAGCAATTGTGGATGAGCAGCATCGCTTCGGAGTTGCGCAGCGCAGGACATTGCGAGATAAAGGACTGGATCCGGATGTTTTATTTATGACAGCAACCCCGATTCCCAGAACGCTTGCGATTACAACATTTGGCGATATGGATGTATCCATTATCAATCAGCTTCCTTCCGGGAGAAAAGAGATTGAAACATTATGGGTGAAGGAAAATATGTTTGAACGGATTCTTGATTTTATTCAAGAGCGGGTTAAGCAGGGCGAGCAGGCATATATTATCAGTCCGCTTATTGAGGAATCGGATAAATTAGATATTCAAAACGCTGTTGACCTGTACCATCAGCTGACAGCTTACTACGATAATGAAATGGAAATTGGCTTAATGCATGGCCGCCTATCTTCCGCGGAGAAGGATGAAGTAATGCGCGATTTTGCAGATAACAGGGTAAAGGTGTTAGTTTCAACAACCGTTGTCGAAGTCGGAGTGAACGTTCCGAATGCTACCGTAATGGTAATTTACGATGCAGAACGTTTTGGCTTGTCGCAGCTGCATCAGCTCCGGGGGCGAGTCGGCAGAGGAAGTAAGCAGAGTTACTGTATTCTGATTGCAGAACCCAAAGGGGAAGTAGGCAAAGAGCGGATGCGCATCATGTCAGAAACAAGTGATGGATTTGAACTGTCCGAACAGGACTTGCAATTGCGCGGACCGGGCGATTTTTTTGGCAGAAAACAAAGCGGTATGCCCGAATTTAAAGTAGCTGACATGGTACACGATTACCGCGCGCTGGAAACCGCGCGCCAGGATGCACAGCATATTGTTGAAAATAATTTATTACAATCCGAAGACTACAAGTATTTAAAGGAAATATTATCAGAAGAAGAGGGGCTGCTTGAAAAATTGGATTAGCAGAGACAGCAGTTAAATCAATAGATTACTTGCATAAAAAAGCATGCTATTATATATTACTATTAGTACCAAGTCTTAAAACGAAACTTCACCATCGGCAGTATTCAATAAGCGCTCTTTTTCCCGGATCGGGACAAGAGCCGGGACGGCGATTACATGCCCTTCCGAAGCTATTGTAATATGGCATAAAAAGAATCGGCACCTCTGAAAATATTAGATGAAAGTTTGATGATAGAAATGAGACGATCAAAAGCAGAACGGCAATCGTTATTAAGAGAAAAAATCGAAGGCTCTCCATTTGTAACGGATGAACAGCTTGCGAAGGATTTTCAAGTGAGTATTCAAACGATTCGGCTGGACCGTATGGAGCTGTCTATTCCTGAACTTCGTGAACGGATAAAACATGTTGCTACAAAGCAATGGAATGAAACGGTCAAAGCTTTGCCAGTGGAAGAAGTAATCGGGGATATTATTGATTTGGAGTTGGATGAGCGTGCTATCTCTATGCTCGATATTACATCAGAGTTTGTTTTTTCCAGAAATAAAATTGCCAGAGGGCATCATCTGTTTGCCCAGGCAAATTCATTAGCTGTGGCCGTCATTAATGATGAACTTGCATTAACTGCAAAGTCCACTCTGCGTTTTAAAAGACAGGTTAAGGAAGGCGAAAGAGTGATTGCCAAAGCAGCTGTTAAAGGAAGGGACAAGCGGGGGTATACCATCGTGGAAGTAAACAGCTTTGTTAATAATGAGCCTGTGCTTACAGGTGAATTTTTCATGTTTCATTCCAGTGAAAGCAAAGGAGAATAAATCAATGCGATTAGCGATAGATGCAATGGGAGGCGACCATGCACCAAAGGAAATTGTGTTAGGTGCGATGGAAGCTGTAAAAGAAAATAAAGATTTACAAATTACCCTTTATGGGGATGAAAATCAAATTAAACCAATTTTAACGGACAGCAAGCAAATTAATATCATACATACAGATGAAAAAATAACATCAGAGGATGAACCTGTAAAAGCGGTACGGCGCAAAAAGAATGCTTCGCTTGTTTTAATGGCTAAAGCTGTCAAAGACGGAGAGGCAGATGCCTGTATTTCTGCAGGGAATACGGGTGCATTAATGAGTGCCGGCTTGTTTGTCGTTGGACGTATTCCAGGAATCGACCGTCCTGCATTAAGTCCTACTTTTCCGACAGTGGACGGGCAAGGATTCTTAATGCTGGATGTCGGGGCAAATGTAGATGCAAAACCAGAGCATTTGCTTCAATACGCTATTATGGGCTCTATTTATGTGGAGAGAGTAAGAAATATCAAAAAACCTCGTGTCGGCTTATTAAATGTAGGCACAGAAGATGGTAAAGGGAATGACTTGACGAAAAAAGCTTTTCAGCTTTTAGAAAATGCTCCTATCCACTTTGTGGGAAATGTAGAAGCAAGAGATATATTAAATGGTGTGGCAGATGTTGTAGTGACAGATGGCTTTAGCGGGAATGTAGCACTGAAAACCATGGAAGGTGTTGCAGAAACAATCTTTTCTCTTTTAAAAGGTGCTTTTATGTCTTCCACAAAAACCAAAATTGCTGCGGCGCTTGTTAAAAATGACTTGAAAGGTATAAAAGACCGGTTAGATTACTCAGAGTATGGCGGTGCGGGGTTATTTGGACTTTCTGCACCAGTAATTAAAGCGCACGGATCTTCCAAAAGCCGGGCAATCACCAATGCTGTGAAGCAGGCAGTTTATATGGTTGAGAACAATGTGACCGCAACGATTCAGAATACCATTGAAACGATCAATGAAGAGGAGGAGAAATAAATGAAACGTATTGCATTTATGTTCCCGGGACAAGGGTCGCAGGCTGTTGGCATGGGGAAAGATTTATATGACGCTTATCCGCAGGTGCAGGCTCTGTATCAAGAAGCAAACGAAGTGCTGGATATGGATATCCAGACACTTATGTTTGAAGGACCGAAAGAAACTTTGACGGAAACAGAGAATACACAGCCGGCACTATTATTATCCAGTGTTGCCGTATCCAAGCTCTTAGAAGAAAACGGCATTCAGCCTTCGATGGTTGTTGGACATAGCTTGGGGGAGTACAGTGCATTAGTTGCTGCTGGTGCAATCAAATGGCAGGACGCAATTCAGCTTGTTAAAGTAAGAGGACGTTTAATGGAACAGGCATTTCCAAAAGGGCAGGGAACCATGGCTGCTGTGTTAGGTCTTGGTCAGGACAAGGTTCAGGAAGCACTTGAGCAAGTGAAAGACGAAATTGTAGATATTGCCAATTTAAATTGTCCGGGGCAGATTGTTATTTCCGGTTCTGTTGCAGGCGTGGAACAAGCAGCTGCATTATTAAAAGAAGCAGGAGCAAAACGGGTATTGCCGCTAAATGTAAGCGGACCGTTCCATTCCGGGTTGATGAAGCAGGCTAACGAGGATTTTGCAGCACATTTAAATGAAACAGCTCTAGGAGATGCAAAAACACCTGTTTATGCAAATGTTTCAGCTGATGCAGTAACGGAAAAAGAAACCATGAAAGAATTATTAGTACAGCAGCTCTACTCGCCGGTACGTTTTGAAGAATCGATTCAAAAGATGCTGGAAGAAGATGTGGATGCATTTGTTGAAGTAGGTACAGGTAAAGTACTTTGTGGATTATTGAAAAAAATCGATCGGAAAACAAAAACATTTGCTGTACAGGATCAGGAATCACTCGACGCGTTTATTCGCTGGTACAAGGAGGAAGAATAATGTTACAAGGTCAAACAGCAGTAGTAACGGGAGCTTCCAGAGGGATTGGCAGAGCAATTGCTTTGGAACTGGCAAAAAATGGAGCAAATGTCATTGTAAACTATTCAGGTAGTGAAGCAAAAGCAGAAGAGGTTGTTGGAGAAATTCAGGAGCTCGGAGTAAAAGCAGTTAAAGTACAGGCAAATATTTCTGAGGAAGAATCTGTTAAACAACTCATGAAGCAGGCTGTGGAAGAATTTGGATCGATCGATATATTGGTGAACAATGCCGGTATTACGAAGGATAATTTATTGATGCGAATGAAAGAAGATGAATTCGATCAGGTGATTCAAACCAACCTGAAAGGCACGTTCTTATGTACGAAAGCAGTCACCCGTCAAATGATGAAGCAAAAATCAGGACGTATTATTAATGTAGCTTCCATCGTCGGAGTAAGCGGAAATCCCGGACAGGCTAATTATGTTGCAGCCAAAGCGGGAGTAATTGGTTTAACCAAAACAACCGCAAAAGAGCTTGCTTCACGAAATATCTTAGTGAATGCTGTTGCACCAGGGTTTATTTCTACAGATATGACGGATTTATTAAGTGAAGAACAACAGGAATCTTTATTGCAATTAGTGCCGTTAGCGCGCTTAGGCAAACCGGAAGACGTCGCACGGGTTGTCCGCTTTTTAGCAAGTGAAGATGCAAATTATATTACAGGGCAGACCATTCATATTGACGGTGGAATGGTGATGTAATACAATTGCAGAACAATAAAGAAAAATTGGTATTTGCGAAGCCTTTAGGCAAACACCTCAGTTACACTTTCATTGACTAAAAATGGCCGCATCATGTGACCAGCGTCAATAATAGGACATCATGTCCGTTCTGCTTTTTAATTTTTAAAGTGAAACAAAAAATAATGATATATTTTGAAAGGAGGTGAACGGGTAATGGCAGATGTGTTTGAACAAGTAAAGTCTATTATTTCTGATCGTCTGGATGTAGACGAAGAAAAAGTAGTTTTAGAAGCTTCATTTAAAGATGACCTTGAAGCAGATTCACTAGATGTTGTTGAGCTTGTTATGGAATTAGAAGACGAGTTTGATATTGAAATTGCTGATGAAGATGCTGAAAAGATTAATACAGTAGGTGATGCTGTAGATTACATAAACAGCAAAGCTTAATGAATAAAAACAACCTATGGGAAAGCTTCTTTTTAGAGGCTTTCCCATAGCTATTTAACGTAGTGGTTACCTGTCTTATTGAAAGATGGTGCTGGTGGTCGTGCTTAATCATGAAATAAATAATTTATTAAAGTATGTGGTAAAATAAAGGTTATATAAGTCAGTATCTGTATGTATTAAAGAATTCCGGCAACGTTTATTTGTTTCTTTAGAAAGTGTGAAATCATTTATTTTATGGGGGTGAAGGAGATTAATTTGGAATTAAGCCAGCTGGAGAATGAATTAGGAATAACTTTTCAACAAAAAGATTTATTAAAGGAAGCATTTACACATTCTTCTTATGTCAATGAATATAAAAAAAGCAAGCTGAATGATAACGAGCGGCTGGAATTTTTAGGAGATGCCGTACTGGAATTAGCTGTTTCACAATATTTATATAGGAATAATCAGGAAATGCCTGAGGGAGAGATGACCAAATTACGTGCAGCTATTGTCTGTGAGGCGTCTTTAACGGTATTTGCAAAACAATTTGACTTTGGGAAATACATCCTTTTAGGTAAAGGAGAAGATAAGACTGGCGGACGTCAAAGACCTGCCATTCTAGCGGATGCATTTGAGGCCTTTTTAGGAGCACTTTATTTAGATCAAGGCTTTGATGCGGTGCTTCGTTTTCTAAATATGCATATTTTCCCTGCATTAACAGTAGATACGTCAACAAGTGTGATGGATTATAAAAGTCATCTTCAGGAAATCGTTCAGCAGCAAAAAGATAGAAAAATTGAGTATGAGATTATTGAAGAGCGCGGACCTTCTCATTATAAAGAGTTTATCGCTCAGGTTGTAATTCAGGGAGAACCCGCTGGAAAAGGAAACGGAAGAACAAAAAAAGAAGCTGAGCAAAAGGCAGCCAGAGCAGCGCTTGAGAAAAAACTTCCAGAATAAAAAAACGTTACGCAAGGATAATTTAGCTGCTTGTTCTTGCGTAACGTTTTTCTTATATTGCATGGCTGAAAAGGTACTGTGGCAACTTTTTCACTGGGATGAGTAATCGAAGCCCTAGTTCCTAAGCGTTGCAGCCTTAGGCTTTCTGTGTCATTTGCGAATGGCTGCTAATTCATTTATAAAGGCCTGTGTTTCTGACGCGCTTAAACGGCCTTTACTGATAACCATATCATACATCCATTTTAAGTCCTCATATTTTTCAAGGTTATAATCCTCTGCGTCCATAATTGAACGATTTACTACCTGTAGCTTTTCAGCTAACTCTTGAAGCATATACTCCATATTTTCCTTGCTTGGCTGCTCTAACTGCATCGTATCCTCCTCTTATTTATCCTCTTCAGGAATTTTATCCGTACATAGAAAAAGTACAAAATAGGAATGAATGGTATTTCAAATGGGCTATGTACGAATAAATAAAATTAATCTTATAACAAGTGTTAATTATAGCATAATTTTTATCCTTCGTTAAAGCATTCCTTTCTGAATTAATAGCATGTCGCGCATAGGCTAAAGTGTCATAATGTGATAAAATATATTAGCTAAACAATTCAAGCAGCGGAAGAAAGAAATAAGTTTCATTTTATTGAAATGTTCACTTTGCCACAGCTTTGGAAATCATAAAGCTGCGTATGAAATGATGAGAGAGGCTGCTGTCAGCCACTTTTTAAAGAATAAGAAAGTATAAAAAATGCTGAATATAGTCGCTCCAACGGGTTTCATGGGGTGAGTAATCTTAGGCCCAGAAATACACTCCGCTTTCCGTGGACCCCAGGCTCATCTCCTTTAAAGAAGACTTAGCGATTGGCAAGCCGACAGGCGCAGACAGAGCTAAAGTCGCACTTATGCCCTGTGGGTAGAAAAAAAGAAGGTCACTTTTTTTCTGCGGGGTCTTCACACTGGGACTGGGACTGCGATTACTCGTCCCATCAAAAAGCGTCGCTAGAATTAGCTTCATTTCTTTGTAAGAAAGCAAATAAAACATATTTCTTCAAAGATGGGAGGGGATGTTGTCTACTCCTGCGGGAAAAGCAACAGATAGACCTGAGCAGGAAGCGGTTTTCTTACCGTGTGGCTGAACGTTGCCCGCGGAAAGCGACTTCCCGGAGCGGACATCTCTTTGGCAAGAACATCGATATTTTAAAGACCAAGTGGTATTCTTGGTTTTTCTTACGATAACGATAAATAGATACGATAAAATAGAAAGATTAGATTTTTAGGAGAATGATTATGCATTTAAAGCGATTAGAAAGTGTTGGATTTAAATCCTTTGCAGAGCGAATTAACGTAGATTTTGTACCTGGAGTAACAGCGGTAGTAGGTCCGAATGGAAGCGGGAAAAGTAATATTACTGACGCAATCCGCTGGGTGCTGGGTGAACAATCTATGAAATCACTGCGCGGATCCAAAATGGAAGATATTATATTCCAGGGGAGTGACTCGAGATCTCCTTTAAATATCGCTGAAGTTACCCTTGTATTAGACAATAAAGATCAGCGCGTACCGCTGGATTACGAAGAAGTCAGTGTGACAAGAAGGGTTTATCGATCTGGGGAAAGCGAATTTTATATCAATAAACAGGTTTGCCGACTGAAGGATATTGTTGATCTGTTTATTGATTCCGGTCTGGGCAGAGAAGCTTTTTCTATTATCAGTCAGGGAAGAGTGGAGGAGATTCTCAGCTCGAAAGCAGAGGAACGCCGTGTGATTTTTGAGGAAGCGGCAGGCGTTTTAAAATATAAGCAGCGTAAGAAAAAAGCGGAATATAAGCTTGCTGAAACGCAGGAGAACCTGAATCGTGTCGAGGATATTGTTTATGAAATTGAACAGCAGCTGGATCCGTTAGAGGAGCAATCAAAAAAAGCAAAAGAATATCAGACCTTGCAGGCTGAACTTCAAGAAACAGAGATTTCTGTGCTGATTACGGAAATGGAACAAATTCATCAGGAATGGCAGCAGGTATTAGAAAACTTAGCTGTAAACGAAAAAAAACAGAAAGAACAATCCGAAGCCATTCGTCTGATCGAAACGGACGTAGCAAAAGAAAAAAAACATATACAGCAATATGAAACAGAAATAGAGCAGCTGCAGACGGATTTATTAGATATAACAGAACGACTGGAGAAATTTGAAGGAAAGAAGCAACTGTTTGATGAACGCTCCAAGCACGCAGATGAGAATAAAGAAAAGCTTGTACAGCAGTTAGATCGGGTTACTTCAAATGTTCGTGTGCTGGAAAAACAAAAAATAAATGAACAGGAGAAGCTGGCGCAGTTAGAGGCTGAGAAGACTGATACTTTGGCCAGGAAAAAAGAATTAGAAAAGAAATTAGCAATGCGGCCGGAAGATGTAGCTAACCGAATTGAGGATTTAAAAGCGGAGTATATCGAGTTGTTGAACCAGCAGGCTGCTTATCGAAATGAAAAACAATCTGTTGATCGGCAGCAAGAGCAAATTGAAGCAAAAAATAATTCTCAATCCATGAAATTTAAAGATATGCTCACGGAGAGAAATGAGCTGCAAGATAAACAGACAGCTGCGGAAGAGGTCTTGCAGACTTACCAGAACCAGCTGGAAAAGAAGGCGCAGCAATTAAAAACGTTAAAGGCTGAATTGCAATCAGAACGCACACAATATGAGGAAGCGCAATCCAAGCTTTATCAAGGCTATCAATACATTGAAAAAGTAAAGTCAAAAAAAGAAATGCTCGAAGAAATGAAGGAAGACTTTCAGGGCTTCTTTCAGGGCGTCCGTCAGGTGTTACGGGCAAGAGAAGAAGGCAAGCTGAAGGATATAGAAGGGGCGGTTATCGAGTTAATGGATGTCCCTAAAGACTATATTACGGCAGTGGAGACCGTATTAGGCGGACAAGCACAGAATATTGTTGTGGAAACAGACCAGGCGGCAAGAGAAGCGATTAATTGGTTGAAAAAGACCAATAGCGGGCGGGCAACTTTTCTCCCGCTTAAATCGATTCAGCCCCGTTTTTTATCCAGTGAAGGAAAACAGGAAGTAAGGGAGCACCCGGGATTTGTAGGTGTTGCTTCTGATTTAGTGCAGCCGAAAGCTAAAAAATATGAGAAAGCAGTGCAGCATTTAATGGGTAATGTGGTTATTGCTAAAACCTTGCGGGATGCAAATGACATTGCAATAAAACTGCATCGCAGATACCGGATTGTCACGCTGGACGGAGACATGGTCCACCCTGGAGGCTCTATGTCAGGAGGAGCGCAGAAAAAACAAAATCAATCGCTGTTTACCCGCGAAAAAGATCTGCAGGAGCTGCATGCGCGCTTGGCAGAATACAAACAGAAAACAGAGCAATTTGAGCAAGGTGTACAGAAGAAAAAAGATTATTTGCGAGAGCTGGATGAAAAAATCAGCGATACCGAGCAAGAAGTGCAGAAAATGCAAAAAGAGGTGCAGGAAAGTCAAGCTGATTTTCAAACCTTTCAGGCGAAGCTGACATCCATCAATGACAATTTGTCCATCTATGATATGGATAAAAAACAGAATGAACAGAGCCGCACAGAATTAGCGGATCGAAATAAAGTCCTGACAAAAGAATTAGAAGAAATCAATATTAAGCTTCAAACAGTGCAAAAAGAAGTGGATGATTTAACAGAGGAAGAAGCGAAATTAAAAGAGACGCAAGGAAAATTACAGGATGCGTTTTACGAGATCAAAGTAACACTGGCTGAGCAGGAAGAACGCTTTAAAAATCAAAAAGCGAATACAAAAGCTTTGGAGACGCAGCTTGAACGGGCAATTGAGGAAAAAAAACAGGTGGACGAAGAGCTGGAGACAATAACGGCAATAAAAAATCAGGAAGAAACAGAAGAAGAAATGGAAGAGAAAATTGTCAATGCCAGAACTTCCAAACAGAGATTAACGGAAAGCATAGAGAAGCTGCGCACTAAAAGAAAAGAAAGCTTAGACAAACAGCAGTCCCTGGAAGCGAAATTGAAAGAAGCGCAGGAACAATACAGCGTGACGAATGAGCACTATCAAAAACAGGAGGTCAAATCAAACCGCCTGGATGTGGAGCTTGATAACCACCTGCAGCAGCTTGAAAAAGAATACTTGATGACATATGAATTGGCAAAACGTGATTATGCAAAGGTTGAAAATATGGATGAGGCAAAAGCAGTCGTCAGCCGTTTAAAGGATAAAATCAACCAGCTGGGTACGATTAATTTAGGTGCTATTGATGAATATGAGCGTATTTCTGAAAGGTACCAGTTCTTAAAAGAACAAAGAGATGACCTTGTGGAAGGAAAGCGAACGCTATATACTGTTATTGAAGAGATGGACACAGAAATGAAGGAGCGGTTTTCAGCCACTTTTTCAAAAATAAAAGAAGAATTCTCTCAGGTGTTTATGCACTTGTTTGGCGGCGGACATGCTGAATTAAAATTAACAAACCCGGATAATTTATTAGAAACAGGCGTAGATATTATTGCGCAGCCGCCGGGGAAAAAATTGCAGCATTTAAGCCTTTTATCAGGAGGAGAACGAGCATTAACAGCAATCGCCCTTCTCTTTTCCATTTTGCGTGTCCGTCCAGTTCCGTTTTGTATACTGGATGAGGTCGAAGCGGCTTTAGATGAAGCGAATGTAGTCCGCTTTGCCAGGTATGTGAAGCAATTCAGCAAGGATACACAGTTTATCGTCATTACACATCGAAAAGGAACCATGGAGGAAGCAGATGTTCTTTATGGTGTGACGATGCAGGAATCAGGGGTGTCGAGACTGGTTTCTGTCCGATTAGAGGATACAAAAGAATTGATTCAATCGTAGGGGGATATCAATATGGGATTTATGGATAAATTGAAAGCGCGTTTTAAGCAAAACGAGGAAACCAAGGAGTTTTCCGAAAAATATCAGGAAGGTATGAAAAAGACAAGAGATACCTTTTCAGGGAAATTAAATGATTTGATTGCACGTTATCGTAAAGTAGATGAGGATTTCTTTGAAGAATTAGAAGAGGTATTAATTACAGCAGATGTCGGTGTTTCCACTGTGATGGATCTTGTCGAAGAACTTAAAATGGAAGTAAAGCGTCAAAAAATCAAGGATTCCTCTGAAATAAAGGATGTTATTTCAGAAAAGCTTGTAGATATTTATTATGGCGATGAAGATTCGTCCATCCAGCATTTGCAGCTGGATGAAGACGGATTACAGGTTATTCTTGTTGTTGGTGTAAATGGCGTGGGGAAAACAACAAGTATTGGCAAGCTTGCACATCAATTAAAAGCAGATGGAAAAAATGTCATCTTAGCAGCAGGGGATACTTTCCGTGCTGGAGCAATCGACCAACTAGAAATCTGGGGAGAGCGTGCCGACGTTCCTGTAATAAAGCACAGCGAAGGCAGTGACCCTGCTGCGGTTATTTATGATGGAATCAGAGCTGCAAAGTCTCGTGAAGCAGATGTTCTCATTTGTGATACTGCAGGAAGACTTCAGAATAAGGTGAATCTGATGAACGAGCTTGCTAAAGTGAAACGCGTCATTGAACGTGAAATTCCAGGTGCTCCCCATGAAGTTTTGCTGGTTTTGGACGCTACTACCGGTCAAAATGCATTGACACAGGCACGTACCTTTTCAGAGGCAACAGATGTGTCCGGAATTGTCTTGACTAAACTGGATGGTACAGCAAAAGGCGGGATTGTGCTGGCTATTCGTAACGAATTGCAAATTCCGGTGAAGTATGTCGGATTAGGTGAAGGGATCAATGACCTGCAGCAATTTGACGCAGATGCCTTTGTATTTGGATTATTTTCTGATTTAGGAATGAGTGAGGAGAGCGAGAAAACGGAATAGGCGAAACCCGCTTGACTACTTGACAATTTCCGATTGAGTTGGATATGATAAATGTAAAGGAAAATCACTTAACAAGAGGTGTGCCCGTTGCTGGAAAAGACAAATCGGATAAATTATTTATATGATTTTTATCAAGCACTGCTGACTCCAAAACAGCGCAGTTATATGGAAATGTATTATCTGGAAGACTACTCATTAGGTGAGATATCGGAGCTCTTTGAAGTTTCCAGACAAGCTGTATATGATAATATAAAAAGAACA
The DNA here is from genome assembly GCF_055524595.1 of Oceanobacillus sp. B139/18. Classification (NCBI taxonomy): domain Bacteria; kingdom Bacillati; phylum Bacillota; class Bacilli; order Caryophanales; family Bacillaceae; genus Oceanobacillus; species Oceanobacillus sp. B139/18. Next base: position 326,844 of record NZ_JBVFXI010000001.1, read on the forward strand.
GAAAAAATGTTAGAGTCTTATGAGGATAAGCTTCATCTTTTTTCTAGATTTGAAAAACGTAAGCAAATCATTGTGAAGCTTTCGGAAACGGTAAAAGATCCGGAGGCAAAAAAGTATGTTCAACAATTACTAGATTTAGATTAGGGGGATACCTTCTATGGCATTTGAAGGATTAGCGGACCGTCTCCAAGGTACGATAAAGAAAATTACCGGTAAGGGTAAGGTCTCTGAGCAAGATGTAAAAGAGATGACAAGAGAAGTTCGCCTGGCGCTTTTAGAAGCCGATGTAAACTTCAAAGTTGTAAAACAATTAATTGCCCGGATAAAAGAAAGAGCGGTCGGGCAGGAAGTAATGGAAAGCTTAACACCAGGGCAACAGGTTATTAAAGTTGTAAAAGATGAATTAACGAATTTAATGGGTGGAGAGCAAAGTAAAATTGCTGTCGCCGACCGTTCGCCGACCGTTATTATGATGGTTGGTTTACAAGGTGCAGGTAAAACGACCACCACGGGAAAGCTTGCGAACCATTTACGTAAAAAGCATAACCGTAATCCGTTATTAGTTGCATGTGACGTCTATCGTCCGGCAGCCATTCAACAATTGGAAACGCTCGGTACACAGCTGGATATGCCTGTTTTTTCATTAGGAACAGAAGCAAATCCGGTTGATATTGCCAATCAGGCGATTGCTCAGGCAAAAGAGAATCACAATGATTATGTCATTATTGATACGGCCGGCCGTTTGCATGTAGATGAAAACCTGATGGAAGAATTACAGAAAATCAAAACAGATGTAAAACCAGATGAAATCTTTTTAGTGGTTGATTCCATGACTGGGCAGGATGCTGTTAATGTAGCAGAAAGCTTTAATGAACAGCTTGATATTACAGGAGTTGTTCTGACAAAGTTAGACGGGGATACCCGCGGCGGTGCGGCGCTTTCTATCAAAGCGGTAACGGACAAGCCGATTAAATTTGCCGGGATGGGAGAAAAACTGGATCAGCTGGAAGCCTTCCACCCAGAACGTATGGCATCCAGGATTCTCGGTATGGGGGATGTGCTTTCTTTAATTGAAAAAGCTCAGACCAACGTGGATGAAAAACAGGCAAAGGAATTAGAAGAAAAAATGCGTACGATGTCCTTTACATTTGACGATTTCCTGGAACAAATGGGTCAGGTCCGTGAAATGGGGCCGTTAGATGACTTAATGGCTATGATTCCAGGCTCAAACAAGATGAAAGGCTTGAAGAATGCCCAATTAGATGAAAGCCAATTGACCGAAGTTGAGGCAATTATCCAATCCATGACGAAAAAAGAGCGTCAGGAGCCGAGTATTATCAATGGAAGCAGGAGAAAACGGATTGCAAAAGGTTCGGGAACTTCTGTTGCAGCGGTCAACCGCTTAATAAAGCAATTTTCGGAAATGAAAAAAATGATGAAGCAAATGACCAATATGCAAAAAGGGAAAAAAGGAAAAGGCGGCGGATTTAAATTTCCTTTCATGTAGAGTTGATTTTCATGCTTTTTTGTAATAAAATAAGCTTGTAATGGAAAAATACTTTACAGACTAAAAACTATCTGTTAAAATCAATTCTTGTGATAAGATAATTATTGGAGGTGCAAAGCATGGCAGTAAAAATTCGTTTAAAACGTATGGGTTCTAAAAGAAATCCATTCTATCGTATTGTTGTAGCAGACTCTCGTTCTCCACGTGATGGTCGCTTTATCGAACAAATTGGTACGTACAATCCTGTAGTAAATCCAGTTGAGGTTAAAATAGATGAAGAAAAAGCACTTGATTGGATGACAAAAGGTGCAAAACCAAGCGATACAGTACGTAATCTATTCTCTAACGAAGGCATCATGAAGAATTTTCACGAACAAAAAAATTCTAAATAAGTAGTGTGATATCATGAAAGCCCTGATTAAATCGATTGTTACCTCATTAGTAGATTATCCGGATGATATTGTGATAAAAGAAACGGAAGAAGATTCTAAAGTTACGTATCATTTAACTGTTCATCCGGACGATGTCGGAAAAGTCATTGGCAAAAACGGCCGGATTGCAAAAGCAATACGAACTGTTGTATACGCAGCAAACACTGGTGGTAATAAACGTATTTTTTTGGATATTATGTAAGGTTCGTATTCAGAAAGAATACATTCTTTCTGAATAACTTGGTAAAGGGAAAGCTGACCCTGCTTTTAGGGCTCAACTTTCCCTTTTTACACATTTAAACCCGAATCTATCAGGCAGGAGCTGAATTGAAATGAAATTAATTAAAAAAGTTCCCATTAAGGTAGTCGTGACAGAGGACAGCAAAGAAAAAATCCGCCAAAATTTCACAAATCATAAATTACGTCTTGAACAAGAGTGTCAACAACTCCAATTTGAAATGAGAAAATTAAAGAACAAAAATGCAAATGTTCGTTCAGATATGGAAACTCGGTTTAACCAGGAAATTAAAAATCGCCAGGAAAAAATGAAGCTGTTAGATTTTAAGATAGAACAGTTAGATGAATTAAAAATGGGTAGCGAAATCGTTGAAAAAGAGGTTGAAGCTCTTGTTGAGGTCGAAGTAGGCTCCGATTGGCACCATCTTATGAAGGAGCAGGCTATCGTAATTAAAGATGATAAGGTTATCCGAATCGACGAATGAAATAGGTGAAAAAAGATGCATACAGAGAAATTAAAAATTGGTAAAATCGTGAATACACATGGAATTAAAGGCGAGGTAAAGGTTTTGCGCATTACCGATTTCGAAGAACGTTTTACGCCTGGAAATGAAGTGATTATTTCATCAGACCAGCGTGATATCACATTGGAAATTGGATCACATCGCATTCATAAAGGGTTTGATTTGATTACATTTAAAGGATATGCCAATCTGAATGATGTAGAACAATGGAAAGGCATGAATTTGTATATCGATAAAAATCAAACAGCAGAATTGGAAGAGAACGCGTTTTACTATCATGAAATTATCGGCTGTCAAGTTCAGACAGCGGAGGGAGATACATTAGGGAAAGTGAAAGAAATCCTCTCTCCCGGCGCTAATGATGTCTGGGTAGTACAAAGGCCTGGCAAGAAGGATTTGTTAATACCCTATATTGAAGATGTAGTCAAAAAGGTAGACATTCAGACTGGAGTTATTTCAGTGGAGTTAATGGAAGGGATGTTAGATTAGATGCATATTGATATTCTGACACTTTTCCCGGAAATGTTTTATGGTGTGATGGAAAGTTCTATCCTGAAAAAAGCGGCTGATAAAGATCAGTTTTCTTATCAGCTTGTTGATTTTCGTCATTATTCCACGCAAAAACATAAAAAAGTAGATGATTATCCTTATGGGGGCGGAGCAGGTATGGTACTGACGCCACAGCCTGTATTTGATGCTGTTGAAGCGGTGAAAAAAGAGAGAACTTCCCGTCCGCGTGTTGTTTTGATGTGCCCTCAGGGAGAGCCTTACACACAGAAAAAAGCAGAGGAGCTGGCTCAGGAGGAGCATCTGATTTTTATTTGCGGTCATTACGAAGGATATGATGAGCGAATTCGTGAGCATCTTGTAACGGATGAAATTTCTATAGGAGACTATGTCTTAACTGGTGGAGAATTAGGGGCAATGGTTGTTGTTGACAGTGTTGTTCGTTTATTGCCAGAGGCTCTTGGAAACGAAGCCTCCGCAAAGCAGGATTCTTTTTCGACTGGATTATTGGAACACCCCCATTACACTCGCCCTGCGGATTTTCGCGGGATGAAGGCTCCAGAAGTCCTTTTATCCGGAAACCATGCGAATATTGAAGCCTGGAGAAGGAAAGAATCCTTGAGGCGAACTGCTGAAAGACGCCCTGATTTATTAGAAAATCAACCGTTAGATACAACAGATAAAGAAATACTTCAAGAATTAAAAAATGACGAAAAATAGTTGTGCTTTACGCCATAATATGCTATATTATTAATTGTGCTTATGTGCGTGTAAGCATGTAAAACGATGTTCCGCTGTTCAGATAAAAGGGCATGAGCATTAGTTTGGAAGGAGTGAAAATCATGCAACAAATTATTGCAGACGTAACCAAAGATCAATTACGTACAGACCATCCTGATTTTCGACCTGGTGACACTTTAAAGGTGCACGTGAAGGTTGTAGAGGGAAGTCGTGAGCGTATTCAGGTATTTGAAGGTGTTGTAATTAAACGTCAAAACGGCGGAATCAGCGAAACATTCACAGTAAGAAAAATTTCTTACGGTGTTGGTGTGGAGCGTACTTTCCCATTACATTCACCAAGAGTTGATAAAATTGAAGTTTCTCGTCGCGGTATTGTACGTCGTGCGAAGCTTTACTACCTGCGTAACCTGCGCGGAAAAGCTGCTCGTATTAAAGAACGTCGCTAATCAGCCGGCAGAGGATATGAAACGAATACAAAAGGGCTACGTCAATCATGGCAGTAGCTCTTTTTCATTCTTAAAGAGAACGTTCAAAAAGTCCAATAAAAAGGAATAAAAATAACACGGTGATTAGACGAACTTTTACTAAAATCGCAGTCTCAGGACGTCGCGTTCTTAGCTGACTGGTCCTATTTATCGAACTTTTGAACAGGCACTTTAATAAAAATAATACTACTTAGAATTTGTTTATCTAACACTTACTAGCTACAATATAAGGTAGACTGAAGTTATCGGAGGAAATCAGATGACAGAGAAAGAGCAAAAAAAGAAAAAGAATGAGTGGTTGGAGTGGATAAAAGCTATCCTTCTTGCTGTAGGTTTTGTGTTCTTAGTGCGGATGTTCTTATTTGCGCCTATCGTTGTAGAAGGACCATCGATGCTGCCAACCTTGCATGACCGTGATCAAATGATTGTTAATAAAATTAATTATACGCTTGGAGAACCAGATCGTTTTGACATTGTTGTGTTCCATGCTCCTGAGCAAAATGATTTTATTAAGCGTGTTATTGGACTGCCTGGAGAGCATGTAGCAGTGAGAGATAATGTACTGTATATCGATGGGGAACCGGTAGATGAGCCGTTCTTAAATGATCAGGTCTTTACAAATGATTTCGAACTGGAAGAATTGGAAGAAGGCTATGAAGTGGTTCCTGAGGATTCCGTATTCGTACTAGGCGATAATCGGAGCAACTCAACAGACAGCCGAATTATCGGAGTAGTACCGATGGATGAGGTAGTCGGAGAGGCAAGTCTGGTCTACTGGCCATTGAATCGTATACACTTTAGTGAATAAGGAAGGTGAAAAAATATGCCTATACAGTGGTTTCCCGGTCATATGGCGAAGGCGCGCAGAGAAGTACAGGAGCAATTAAAGCTTGTTGACTTTGTCATTGAACTGGTTGATGCAAGAGCACCGTACTCCTCGCAAAACCCGATGCTGCAAGAGGTTTTAGGGCAAAAACCTAAGCTTGTCTTACTGATGAAAAAAGATTTAGCTGACCCTGCGAAAACAGCTGAATGGATAGCAGGTTATCAGGAGCAGGGGATACAGGCTGCAGCGGTCGATGTGAATCAAAAAGGAGATATACAGCAGGTTGTTCAGCTGGCCAAAGCAATGGGACAAGAAAAGATGGACAAGCTGAAGGCGAAAGGAATTAAGCCGAGACCAGCCAGAGCAATGATCGTTGGTATCCCGAATGTGGGGAAATCTACTTTGATTAACCGGCTTGCCAATAAAAAAATTGCGAAGACGGGAGATCGTCCCGGAATTACTAAACAGCAATTATGGATTAAAATAAAGAAAGACTTCGAATTACTGGATACACCAGGTATTTTATGGCCGAAATTTGAAGAAGAGGCTGTAGGATACCGGCTGGCGGCAATCGGAACAATAAAAGACCAGCTGCTTCCTCTTCAGGATATTACAGCCTTTGTTATTCGCTTCTTATTTGAAGAATATCCGAATTACCTGAAGGAACGCTATGCTGTAGAAGATAGTACGGACATGGTAGAACTATTTGAGGGTATCGGCAGAAAAAGAGGCGCATTAGAAAGCGGCGGTCATGTGAATTTTGATAAAGTATCCGATATCGTTCTTCAAGATTTAAGAACAGGAAAATTAGGCAAGTTCACTTTGGAACAGCCATAAAATATATTTAACAGCCTGCAAGGGATTTTCTTTGTAGGCTATTTTCATATTTATAGAAGATGTTTAAAAAGATAGCTTAACAAGTTTGATAAAATGACGATAATAAAAGAAAGCAGGATAGATATGAAAAAGCAATCAATCGCAGAAATTAAAGGGTTACTTAAAGAAGGTACCCTGACAGCAGAAGAATGGGAAGTAATTCTTCAAGACGAAAGGAAAGGCGTTCAGACACTGGTACAATCCTATCAGCGTAAACAAGAGCGTGAAAAACGTTTAATTAAACAGTTTGCTGATATGCAGCGCTATGAGAACAATGCATATATGAATGGAATAGAAAATATAGCAGGTGTGGATGAAGTCGGCAGAGGTCCGCTTGCAGGTCCTGTTGTAGCAGCTGCTGTGATTCTTCCAAAAGATTTTCAATTAATCGGGTTAAATGACTCCAAGAAACTAAAAGAAAACGTAAGGGAAGAATACAGCACCTATATCAAAGAGCATGCTGTCAGCTATCATATTTCATTTATAGATAATCAGACTATAGATACGATTAATATTTATGAAGCAACCAAAAAAGCAATGTATGATGCGTTATCAGGGCTGACTCCATCTCCTGAGCATGTACTGGTTGATGCAGTTCATTTGCCCGGCTTAACCTGTTCTCAGGAAGCGATTATCAAGGGAGATGCGTCAAGCGTCAGTATTGCGGCTGCCAGTGTTTTGGCAAAGGTAGCCCGTGATCAGTATATGAAGGAATTACATAAGGAATATCCCGGCTATGATTTTGATAAAAATATGGGATACGGGACCAAAGCACATTTAGAAGGGCTGAATCAATTTGGGGTGACGCCTTACCATAGAACATCATTTGCACCAATAAAAACAATGGGAAAATGATAAAGAAAAAGAGGAGAGCCTATGCGGATTCAAGACAATGTAAAGGCGGCTAAATTACTGCATCCTTCCAAGGCGAATCTGCTTCATAATCTGAAGACAGGGGATATTTTACAAGGAACAGTAAAGCAGCTTTTTCCAAATCAACGAGCAGCCATTCAAATTCAGGGCAGCCAGCTAATTGCCCAGCTGGAGGCTTCTCTTTCTGTGGGCGGAAAATATTTTTTTCAAGTAACATCCCATGAAGGGAAGATGCCTGAATTAAAAGTAATGACTGGTGAGCAGCATAATGGGCAGCAGATGACTCGTCATCTTCTCCAGCAGCTTGGCATCAAAGAAAATAAATTATCGTTCCAGCTGGCCAGTGCGCTTGTCGGAGAACAAGTGCCCATGCAGAGAAGTGATTTGATGCAGGCAATGCAGTATATTCAGGATAACAAAATCTCACAGAAGCAAGCACAGCCTATTCTTATGGAGTTAATGAAAATGCGTATCCCGGTAACGCCAGCTTCATTCCAAGCAGTGCAGGCGTTTCAAAACGGCAATTTTAGTGAGAGCTTAGCGTCGCTGGAACGTTCCCTTCTTCCCGGCCAGCAGCCGATGTTGCGGGCTAGCCTGGAACACATACTTAAAGGTTTTCCTTCTGAACAAAGCGCTGTGCGTGCCATTTTGAGTGCCGATGCTCAAGCTGCAAAGCCTGTTTTATTTCCGCTGCTTCAAAGCCTCGGCTTCGTTTCTAAAGGACTGGACAGACAGGCATGGACAAATATTTTGCAGCAATGGAATTCACCTGTTACACAAACGCCGCCCAATCAAGCGGCGGCTTCAGCTCCATTTACAGCTGGTTTGGAAGAAATAAAGGGGAAGATTCAATCTATTTTAGCTACTCAGCAGCAGCTGACAGCAGAAGCGAAGCCTGTACTACAACAAGGCAATAACACGGCAGCACTGATGAAGCAGAGTATAGAAGCGCAGTTTCCGCAATCTTTTTCAGATAAAGGATTAGGAAATGAAGGAAATGTCCGTCAAATTATCGAGGCTTTATCTGATTCTAAAAATTTTCCAATGTTAGAACGGTTCTCGAATATTTTGGGAACTTCGAATGAAAGAGCGATGAGAATTGTACTGACAGCCGATGCACAAGCTGAGAAACCAGTACTGTTTCCTCTTTTGCAAAACTTAGGAATGGTTTCCAAAGCCCTGGATAAACAAAGCTGGATAAATGCATTAAAGCAATGGAACCCGCCTGTATCACAAAATCAAGGGCCAGTAACCGCGCCATTTACAAGCAGTTTCGAAGGAGTAAAGGAGCAGATTCAGTCTATTTTAGGCAATCAAAAGCAATTAATGACTGAAGCTAAAGCGTTACAAGGAGCACTGATGCAAGGAAACAATGCTGCAGTACAGCCCAAGTCAACTCTGGCTGCTGAGTTTCCGCAGTATTTCGCCAATCAATCACCGGTTACCCAGGAGAGCGGCACCGTGCGTTCATTACTGGAAGCTTTGGCCGAACCGAAAACCTATCAGGCACTGCAGCGGTTCATAAATATATGGATAGCTTCAAATGAAAATACCATCCATGATCCTAAAGAACAGTTCCTGCAGCAAATGCAGTGGGTTCTCCGCGATGCCGGACTGAATGCTGAAAATTCGTTGAAAACAGATGATGCAAACACGATGCAGTTCAAACACTTATTACTAGAAATGCTTCAGAGCAGCAGTGGTGGAATCAGCAGGGATAACGCACAGCAGGTGGTTCATTTTTTAAATGGCATGCAATTAAATAACATGAATGACAGCAGTTATTTTATTCAGGCTAATATACAGATACCTGGACAAAAATTGGGGGTATCCAAGGATATCGATTTGCATTTTGAGGGCAAGAAGACTGCTGACGGGAGGATTGATCCGGAGCATTGCCGTATTATTTTTGACCTGAATCTGCACGGAATGAAAGAAACCATTGTTGATCTGCATGTTCAAAAAAAATCACTGTCTATCACCATCTATAACGATCAGGCTACAACCCCGGTGCTGGTGGAAAAGCTTCGTCCTAATCTGCAGGAAGCATTAGAAAGCATGGATTATCACGTGGCATCAGTTACCTGCAAGCCCTATACGGAAGCAGAAAAACAACAGCGTCAGGCAATAAAAACTGCTGAGGAAAGGCCTGGTTCTGGAAAGGTGGATTTTCGAGTATGAATGAAAAACGAAAAAAAGCAGTTGCCTTAAGCTATGAGCAGAGTATGGACGATGCACCAAGAGTAATGGCTTCAGGAAAAGGCTTTGTTGCAGAAGAAATTATTGAGCGGGCAGAGGCGCATGATATACCAATTTTAGAAGACCCTTCCTTAGTCGAGGTACTGGCTGAATTAAATATCAATGAACAGATTCCAGAGGAGTTATTTCAGGTAGTGTCAGAAGTGTTTGCTTTTATCTATCGGGCAGATAAACAAACTGGAATAGAGAATAGGTGAATAAGAGTTTAGTCAGGAACCATTCATTTTCTATTTTACAACGGTGTCCATACTTTTGGCGGGTTAAGAAATAATATTGATTTTTATGTTCCCTATTTCTTGTTTATTTCCTATATTTTTAATACAATAGTAGTGCATTGATTTTGATAGGAGGATGGAAGATGAACATTCATGAGTACCAAGGTAAACAAGTTTTACGAGAATTTGGTGTAAACGTTCCGAACGGTCATGTTGCTTATTCTGTAGACGAAGCTGTAGAAGCTGCGGAAAAGCTTGGCTCGTCTGTAACCGTTGTCAAGGCGCAAATCCATGCAGGTGGACGCGGTAAAGCCGGCGGGGTAAAGGTAGCAAAGAGTCTGGAGGAAGTTCGTACATATGCGGATGAAATTTTAGGGAAAACGCTTGTAACACATCAGAACGGACCTGACGGCACAGAAGTAAAACGTTTACTTATTGAAGAAGGCTGTGATATTCAGAAAGAATATTACGTAGGGGTAGTTCTTGACCGTGCCACATCAAGAGTTGTTATGATGGCGTCTGAAGAAGGCGGTACAGAAATTGAAGAGGTGGCAGAAGCAACACCTGAAAAAATCTTTAAAGAAGTGATTGACCCTGTTGTTGGTTTATCACCTTATCAAGCTAGAAGACTAGCATTCAATATTAATATTCCGGATGAATTACTGGGTAAAGCAGTTAAATTTATGACTGCACTATATGATGCTTTTGTTGCAAAAGATTGCTCTATCGCAGAAATTAACCCGCTTGTAACTACAGGTGATAACGAAGTTCTTGCGTTGGATGCAAAATTAAACTTTGATGATAACGCACTCTATCGTCAACCAGAAATTGCAGAACTGCGTGACTTAGGCGAGGAAGACGAGAAAGAAATCCAAGCTTCTAAATATGACTTAAGCTATGTTTCATTAGACGGAAACATCGGGTGTATGGTAAACGGCGCCGGCTTAGCAATGTCTACAATGGATATTATTAAGCATTATGGCGGCGATCCGGCTAACTTCCTTGATGTAGGGGGCGGTGCTACAGCCGAAAAAGTAACCGAAGCATTTAAAATCATTCTTTCAGATAAAAATGTAAAAGGAATTTTTGTAAACATTTTTGGCGGAATTATGAAATGTGATGTTATTGCTGAAGGTGTTGTAGAAGCAACGAAGCAAATTGGCTTGACTATACCATTAGTTGTCCGCTTAGAAGGTACAAACGTAGAGCGGGGCAAAGAAATTTTAGATGAATCAGGTCTAAATATTACTTCTGCAACCTCTATGGCAGACGGCGCAGAGAAAATTGTTGCTGCAGTGAAGTAAAGCAGTTACCGTGTATTGACTTACAAATAGAGGACGTAAAAATAGGAAAGGGCGGACTTATAATGAGTGTTTATATTAATAAAGATACAAAAGTAATAGTCCAAGGAATTACAGGTGGAACTGCACGTTTCCATACAAAACAAATGCTGGAATATGGTACAAAAATTGTTGGCGGGGTAACACCGAAAAAAGCAGGTACAGAAGTAGAAGGAGTTCCTGTTTTTAACACAGTTGATGATGCTGTAAAAGCTACTGGAGCAACCGCATCTGTTATCTATGTACCGGCACCTTTTGCTGCAGATGCTATCATTGAAGCAACAGATGCAGAGCTTGATTTAGTTATCTGTATTACAGAACATATTCCGGTAATGGATATGGTGAAAGTGAAACGCTATATGGAAGGCAAGAAAACACGCCTTGTTGGGCCAAACTGCCCTGGTGTGATTACAGCAGATGAAACAAAAATTGGGATTATGCCAGGATATATCCATAAAAAAGGGCATATCGGCGTGGTATCCCGCTCTGGTACATTGACGTATGAAGCTGTTCATCAATTGTCCGAAGCTGGTTATGGACAGACAACTGCTGTCGGTATTGGCGGCGACCCGGTTAACGGGACAAACTTTATTGATGTACTAGAAGAGTTTAACAAAGACTCTGAAACAGAGGCTGTTATTATGATCGGTGAAATCGGCGGTACCGCGGAAGAAGAAGCTGCTGAGTGGGTGAAAGCGAATATGACAAAGCCCGTAGTCGGATTTATCGGCGGAGCAACAGCACCTCCAGGAAAACGTATGGGACATGCCGGTGCTATTATCTCCGGAGGAAAAGGAACAGCTGATGAAAAAATCCGTGTAATGGAATCCTGCGGAATTAAAGTAGCTGCAACTCCTTCTGTTATGGGAGAAACAATGATTGAAGCATTGAAAGAAAATGGTTTAGAGGAAAAATGTAAAACGCATTAAGCATGTTGAAGTACTTTAAGGTACCTGGGCAGAGGATTCTACTTCCTTCTATAATATAGAAGGAAGTAGAATTTTGTCCGGGTTTTTCAGCCTCAATTAAGTAGGAAGGGAAGGATATGGATTGAATTATCTTTTTGATCGGCTGGATTTTATTCATCTCAGCCGGTGCCGTTATGCTACACGTACTTTTATACGCAAGTGGGTACGAACAGATCCTGAACTAAAAAAGATTTATCAGCTGTCCCCGTACGAATTGTCACAAATTATTCGAATTCCTCATCAAAAAGCACAAACCCTCTTGAAAGACCTTCATAATCCGCAATTAAAAAAGAAGATATTGGAAGAATCTAGAGATTTTCATATCATCACAATAGTTGACGAATATTATCCCTCTATGTTAAATACAATTAAAGATGCACCCCTCGTTTTATATGGTTCAGGAAATCTGGATCTTTTAGCAAAGCAGCCGATGCTCAGCGTTATCGGTACAAGAAATCCGTCAAATGAGGCCTTTGGAAAGCTATTTATGGCGATTGCGCCTCTTATTGATGCGAAATGGGTGATTGTCAGTGGAATGGCAAGAGGTGTTGACAGTATGGCACATCGGCTGACACTGAAACGGCAGGGAAATACGATTGCTGTTTTAGGCGGCGGCTTTCGATCCATTTACCCAAGAGAGCATTTGCCGCTTTATCAAAAGATTGTAAAGCAAGGACTGGCTTTATCTGAATACCCGCCAGACGCACCGCCTCAAAAATATCATTTCCCGGAAAGAAATCGAATTATAAGTGGCTTGACAATGGGAACCTTAGTGATAGAAGCAATGAAGAAGAGCGGTACGATGATTACGGTGAATCAAGCCCTTGACCAAGGAAGAGATGTGTTCGCTGTACCGGGCAATCCGCTTTTGGAACAATGTGCCGGGTGTAATCGAATTATTCAGGATGGTGCAAAATTAATTCAATCTGCTGAAGATATTTACACAGAATGGAATTATAGTTTTCGATTATTCAATAAATAGTGTTTGACAAAAACGTATTCTATCTATAGTATTAGGAAAGATTTCTATTCGTAAATTGTCAACCTCATTATGGGAGGAACGTACATGTCAGATTATCTCGTTATCGTTGAGTCGCCAGCGAAAGCAAAGACGATTGAACGGTATTTAGGAAAAAAATATACAGTAAAAGCTTCCATGGGGCATCTTCGCGATTTGCCAAAAAGTCAAATGGGAGTAGACGTTGAGGAAAATTATAAATTAAAGTATATTACTATTCGCGGAAAAGGGGATATACTTAAAGATTTAAGAAAATCAGCAAAAAAAGCCAAAAAAATCTATCTCGCAGCCGATCCGGATCGCGAGGGAGAAGCAATTGCATGGCATTTAGCTCATGTTTTAAATGTGGATGAAAATTCAAAATGCCGGGTTGTTTTTAACGAAATTACTAAGGATGCCATTAAAGAATCCTTTAAGAATCCCCGGGCGATAGATTTAGACTTGGTTGATGCGCAACAGGCCCGCCGCGTTCTCGATCGTTTAGTAGGCTATAATATCAGTCCTATACTATGGAAGAAAGTGAAAAAAGGATTGAGTGCCGGACGAGTACAGTCTGTTGCTTTAAAAATGATTATTGATAGAGAAAAAGAAATTGAGAATTTCCAGCCGGAAGAATACTGGTCTATCGACGGATTATTTGCAAAAGGAAACGAAACATTTGAAGGCGCCTTTTATGGTGTCGATGGTAAAAAAACAAAGCTTAAAACAAAAGATGATGTGGAAGAGGTTAAAAAGAAGCTGGACGGAAAAGAGTTCACCATTCAAAGTGTGAAAAAAAGAGAAAGAAAACGAAATCCAGCACATCCATTTACTACTTCATCCCTTCAACAGGAAGCAGCAAGAAAACTTAACTTCCGTGCAAAGAAAACGATGATGATTGCCCAGCAATTATATGAAGGTATTGATTTAGGGCGTTCTTCAGGCGGGATTACTGGATTAATTACGTATATGCGTACAGATTCCACACGAATCTCAGATGGGGCGAAGGAAGAAGTAAAAGGCTACATCAAAGAGAACTATGGCGAAACGTATCTTGGCAAGCAAAGCCCTGTTAAAAATAAAAGCGGCGCGCAAGATGCCCATGAAGCCATTCGCCCGACTTCCACTTTACGGGACCCTAAGGCATTAAAAAATATTTTATCAAGAGATCAGCTGCGTTTGTACAAACTGATCTGGGAACGCTTTGTTGCCAGTCAAATGGCGCCTGCTGTAATGGATACGATGACTGTCCACCTGTTAAACAATGGGGTGGAGTTTCGTGCAACCGGTTCAAAGATAAAATTCAAAGGGTTTATGAAAGTTTATGTGGAAGGCAACGATGACAATAAAAAACAGGAAGATAAAATATTGCCGGAGCTGGAAGAGGGAATGAAAGTTGAATCGAAAGAAGTGAAGCCGAATCAACATTTCACCCAGCCGCCTCCACGGTATACTGATGCAAGACTGGTTAAAACAATGGAAGAAATGGGCATTGGCCGGCCGTCTACTTATGCACCAACGCTGGATACGATTCAGCGCAGAGGCTACGTATCCATGGATAATAAGCGGTTTGTGCCAACGGAGCTTGGAACCATCGTCTGCGAGCTTGTAGAAGAGTTTTTCCCTGAAGTCATTGATGCAGAATTCACTGCCAAAATGGAAACAGACTTAGACTCTGTTGAGGAAGGGAAAACAGCCTGGATACAAATTATTGACGATTTCTACCAGGACTTCAGCAAACGGCTTGAAAAAGCAGATGCTGAGATGGAAAAGGTAGAAATACGTGATGAGCCTGCCGGAATTACCTGTGAAGAATGCGGACACGAAATGGTATATAAAATGGGCCGCTATGGGAAGTTTCTAGCTTGCTCCAATTTCCCTGAATGCAGAAATACAAAACCGATTTTAAAGAAAATTGGTGTCACTTGTCCGAAATGTCAAGAGGGGGATGTTGTAGAAAGGAAATCAAAGAAAAAAAGAACTTTCTATGGCTGTGACCAATTTCCGGAATGTGATTTTGTATCATGGGATAAACCGATTGCCAGAACGTGTCCAAAATGTGACTCCATGCTGGTTGAAAAGAAAAGTAAAAAAGAAACGCAAGTTCAATGCTCTAATTGTGAATATAAGGAAGTTGCACAGAAGTAGCTGATATCATCAGCTGCTTCTGTTCTGCTGTGTGTGAAGAAATGTAAAATAAATAATAAAAAGAGATGCATCGTGTTAGTTAGAAACGTTGAATTAGACGTATAATAATCGTTAAAGTTGACTAAAATTATAATTGTTATTAAAATCTATTTGGTAAGGCATTTCCCTTTACAGAAGCTGTTCAACTATTTAGCAGGAAGACCCCAAGCTATTGGAGCAGTTATTTATCGTTTTGTGGATACACTTATAGAATGGAAATAAACAGGATCTTCAGATACTCCTAACCACCCTTTCGTTGTTTTTTCACTTCATCGAATATTCATAACTCTAAGCACCTTTCTGAATTTTATTACAATTTAGTTAAATTCATTGCAATCTCAGAAGGAGTGTGCTATGCTTTATCCGTTATACGATGATGAGGTGACTTCTTTGTGAATTTAAAAACATACATGGACCAGTTTATAGAGTATTTACAAATTGAAAAAAATGCCTCACCGTATACCATTCAATTTTATCGGACTGATTTAGAAACATTCGAAGCTTTTATGCAAAGAGAAGAAGTATATGATTTAAAAGATGTAACCTACCGGGAAGTCCGGATATTTCTTACAGAGTTATATAACAATGCGTTAAGCAAAAGGTCTGTCTCCAGAAAAATATCTTCACTGAGAAGCTTTTACCGTTTTTTGGAACGGGAGAAGCTGATTGTGGGGAATCCGTTTACGCAGCTTTCACTCCCTAAGTCAGAAAAACCTGTCCCAGGCTTTTTGTATGAAGAGGAGTTGGAGAAGCTTTTTTGTGTGAGTGATTTGACGACAAATTTAGGGCAGCGCAATCAAGCGCTGCTGGAGGTTCTGTATGGAACCGGAATCCGCGTCAGCGAGTGTCAGCAATTGCGCTTGCAGGATATTGATTTTTCGATTGGAACTATTTTTGTAAAAGGGAAAGGGCGGAAAGAACGTTATGTCCCCTTTGGCAGTTTCGCGGAAGCGGCTTTAGAAAAGTATCTGTTCCACGGAAGGAAAAAATTACTGAATAAATCAAATAACAAAACAGAGAATGTATTTCTAAATGCAAGAGGAAATCCGATAACCACAAGAGGCATTCGTACTGTGTTAAATAAAATAGTAGAAAAAGCTTCTATAAATATTCAAGTGCATCCTCATAAGCTCAGGCATACTTTTGCAACGCATATGTTGAATGAGGGAGCTGATTTAAGGTCTGTGCAGGAACTATTAGGACATGAAAGTTTATCCTCTACCCAAATATATACGCACGTTTCAAAAGAGCATTTGAAGAAGGCTTATATGAAAAGCCATCCGCGCGCAAATGATAAAAAATAAGTGAGGTGGATATATGGACTCCCAAATGCATGCTACAACCATATTTGCGGTGCAGCATAATGGAAAATGTGCCATGAGCGGTGACGGCCAGGTGACACTTGGCAATGCCGTCATTATGAAGCAAACCGCAAAAAAAGTGAGAACTTTGTATAATGGAGAAGTTCTGGCTGGGTTTGCCGGATCTGTGGCAGATGCCTTCACATTATTTGAGAAATTTGAAGGTAAGCTACAAGCATTTAATGGCAATTTGACAAGAGCTGCTGTCGAATTAGCAAAAGAATGGCGTTCTGATAAAGTTCTCAGAAAGCTCGAAGCTATGCTGATAGTCATGAATAAAGAAAATATGTACCTTGTATCCGGCACAGGAGAAGTTATTGAGCCGGACGACGGGATACTTGCTATTGGTTCTGGAGGCAACTATGCGTTAAGCGCCGGCAGAGCATTGCTTCAAAAAGCACCGCAGTTATCTGCTGCTGAGATTGCGCAAACTGCGTTAGAAATTGCAGGAGATATTTGTGTGTTTACGAATGATCAGATTACGTTAGAAGTACTGGAATAATCGTTTCTTTCTTTTTGAATGAACGCTTTTAATGAAGTCTTGACAAAGGAGGATGCTTTTGATGACGGTGGATTTAACGCCAAAGCAAATAGTGAATCAATTAGACAGATATATTATAGGGCAAAAGCAAGCGAAAAAATCGGTGGCAGTAGCTCTGAGAAATCGCTATAGGCGAATGAAGCTTGATGAAGAATTTCAAGATGAGGTCGTGCCCAAAAATATTTTAATGATTGGTCCGACTGGTGTAGGTAAAACAGAAATTGCCAGACGGCTTGCAAAGCTGGTCGGTGCACCGTTTGTTAAAGTAGAAGCTACAAAATTCACAGAAGTTGGTTATGTCGGCAGAGACGTGGAATCAATGGTTCGTGATTTAGTGGAAAAAGCTGTACGAATGGTGAAAGAAGAAAAGATGGAAGATGTCATGGAGCGGGCGGAGCAGGAAGCAAATCAAAAACTTGTTAAACTGCTTGTACCACAGACAAAAACTAAAAACTCCGTGAAAAACCCTTTTGAAATGTTGTTTCAAGGCTCTGATTCAGATGAAGATCAAGAAGATGATGCTTCGAATGAAGAATCAGAGATAAGGACCAAAAGAAAACGAACAGCTCATCAGCTGGCATTAGGTGAGTTAGAAGACCATTATGTTTCTATTGAAGTAGAAGAAATTCCGCCTTCAATGTTTGACATGCTGCAAGGTTCGGGAATGGAACAAATGGGGATGAACATGCAGGATGCTTTTGGTCAGTTCATGCCCAAAAAGAAGAAGAAAAGGAAACTAACCGTTTCTGAGGCAAGAAAAGTGTTGACCCAGCAAGAGGCGCAAAAGCTTGTCGATATGGATGAGGTCACTCAAGAAGCGATTAACCGCTCTGAACGAACAGGTATCATTTTCATTGACGAAATTGATAAAGTAGCAGGCAAACAAGAAGGCTCTGCAAATGTTTCCAGAGAAGGTGTACAAAGGGATATTCTGCCGATTGTGGAAGGATCAACGATTGTCACCAAGCATGGAACCTTGAAGACGGATCATATCCTATTTATCGCTGCAGGAGCTTTTCATATGTCGAAACCTTCTGATTTGATTCCTGAGCTGCAAGGCAGGTTTCCAATTCGCGTAGAGTTGGAGAAGCTTACAATCAATGAATTTAAGCAAATTTTAACAGAGCCTTCCAATGCCTTATTAAAACAATATAAGCAAATGCTAGAAACAGAAGGTATAAAACTTAAATTTACGGACGAAGCTATAGAGAGACTTGCGCAAATTGCTTATGATGTGAACCAGGAGACCGACAACATTGGGGCTCGCAGATTACACACAATCTTGGAAAAATTATTAGAGGACCTATCCTATGAAGCTCCTGATATTTCAATGACAGAAGTTGAAATTACAAAAGGGTATGTTAATGATAAGCTTTCGACAATTGCTCAAAACAAGGATCTCAGTCAATTTATATTATAATTTAAAATACCAAAATGGAGGAATATCAAATGGATTTATTAACGAGAGCAAGAAAAATTAATGCAATGTTACAAACAGCAACAGGAAAGTCAGTGAATTTCAATGAAATGTCAGCATCATTGCGTGATGTGATTCGCGGGAATGTATATATTGTCAGCAGACGCGGAAAATTATTAGGTGTCGCAGTGAACCAAGAGGTTGAAAATGACCGTATGAAATCTATGCTTGAAGAAAAACAATTTCCTGTAGAATATACAGAAGGATTACAAGAAATCCGTGAAACAACTGCAAACTTGGATATTGAAAACAAACACACAGTATTCCCTGTAGAAAATAAAGAGTTATTCAAAGACGGCTATACGACTATTGTTCCAATTATCGGCGGAGGAGAACGCTTAGGAACGTTAATCATCGGCCGTGTGAACGAAACATTTAATGATGATGATTTATTGTTGGCTGAATACGGTGCAACGGTAGTAGGCATGGAGATTCTTCATGAAAAAACGGAAGAAATTGAAATGGAAGCTCGAAGCAAAGCTGTTGTACAAATGGCAATCAGCTCTCTGTCTTACAGTGAACTGGAAGCAATCGATCATATTTTTGAAGAGTTAAATGGAAAAGAAGGCTTATTAGTAGCAAGTAAAATTGCTGACCGTGTAGGAATTACCCGTTCTGTTATTGTTAACGCACTTCGCAAGCTGGAAAGTGCAGGAGTTATCGAATCTCGTTCTCTAGGTATGAAAGGAACGTATATTAAAGTATTAAATGATAAATTCTTAGTAGAATTAGAAAAAATCCGTACACGCTAAAAAGTAAATAAACTTAAAAATGCTGTGAGGGAAATATTTCTTCACAGTTTTTTTATGTGCGAATAAGGAAGGATATTGCGTTTTATAACATATTTTCTGTCGGTGACTAACTAAAGTCCCGATTTTTTATGTTCAGTAATAATAGCAACGGAAAGTCTGCGGTTCTAGCAGGCTAATTTTATTTTGGCGACTTTTTGAACAAGAACGATTAGTAAATTATATTTAATAAATATTTTTAATGAGTATATTGAATTCCTTTATTTTAAAAGGTAGAATGGAAATAAGGTCCAATGACCTGTTTTTCTATGTATATTTGGTTATGGAGAATGTATTATAGAATTTGCAGCTGATACAAAGCTTGCGAGGGCATTTGTGGAAAACAACAAATAAAAATCATTTATAGGGCCTTTTGGTCTAGTAAAAATGAATGATTTTTTAATTTGTCAATAATAATGTAGAAATTGCATAGACTTTGTCTATCACTTAATTTAAAATTAATTCGTATAAACAATGTAATTTATGGGTGTTTATGAAAAAAAAGAGGTGTAAAGAATAAAATGGATTTATTTAGCGGCACGATTGGTAACTTAGAAAATTCGATACAGTACGCTTCTGCAAAAAATAATGTTATTTCTAATAATATTTCAAATGCTGATACACCAAATTATAAAGCTGATAAAGTAAGTTTTAAATCCGCTTTAGAAAATGAGATGTCTGGACTTCAAGCTAGAACAACCAATGAACGTCATTTGAACTTTGGTGAAGAAGAGAACCGTCCGTACCGTATTGTGAAGGACGCGTCAACTACATATAATCACAATGGGAATAATGTCGATATTGATAGAGAAATGTCAGAACTGGCTAAAAATCAAATTTATTACAATAGCCTTATCGATCGTATGAATGGAAAATTCAGCAGCTTACAATCTGTCATTCGAGGAGGTAATTAAAATTGTCTATCTTTCAATCAATGGATGCCAGCGCAAGCGGTTTGACCTCACAGAGATTACGTATGGATCTGGTGTCCTCTAACTTGGCAAATGCACAGACAACCAGAGCAACCCAAAATGCTGATGGAGAGTTTGAACCGTATCGCCGGAAAATGGCAACATTTGGCACAGGGCAGCCTTCCTTTAAGCAGATGTTAAAGCATGCAGAAGGAAATAATGCCTCTGGCGGCGGTGTGCGTGCAACTGGAATAGTAGAGGATCAGACACCGTTTGAACTTGTATATAATCCGGAGCACCCCGATGCAAATGAAGACGGCTATGTAGAAATGCCCAATGTAGACCCGTTAAAAGAAATGGTTGATTTAATGAGTGCTTCCCGCTCCTATGAAGCAAATGTAACTGCTTTTAATGCGAGTAAGGGAATGCTTATGAAAACATTAGAAATTGGACAATAAAAAGGTAAAGGTGGTAGAACAAAATGAATACGATTGGAACTTATCTCCCTCCAGTAAACCCGGTTGAAGAAGGGCAATCTTCGCGGTTAACTCCAAGTCAAGCACAAAGTAATTTCTCTTCCATGTTAAAAAATGCTATAGAGGATTTAAATCATATTCAATTAGAATCTGATAATAAAACGAATGGATTAGCAAATGGCAGTGTGGAGAATCTGCATGATGTGATGATAACTGCTCAAAAAGCAAGCGTCACACTGGAAACAGGTGTCCAAGTACAGAGTAAAGTAATCGATGCCTACAATGAGATTATGCGGATGCAGGTATAATGATAATAATTAAGCTGAAAATGTTTGTTCAAAAAAGTACAAACAAAGAATCAGCTTACGGCTTGGATAGGGTGATGCATTATATCCGAAAAATATTCCAATGCAGGAATTACATGATGCAGCTGCTCTTAACATAGAAAGTTTTTATGATAAGTTATTTTAATTGGACTTTTTGAACAATCTTAAGTGTACAGAGAATAGTTTTGAATTTAGTGAGGGTAGTGTATATGAAAGAGAAATTACAAAAATGGAGAGAATCCACTTTTACTTTTTGGAAATCCAGATCGAAGGGGCAAAAAGGGACGATGATCGGCGGAGCAGTATTAATCGTTTTGTTAATTGCTGCGGTAACTTTTTTTAGTTCCAATTCAAACTATGTTCCTTTGTATAATAATTTGTCCATGCAGGAAGCCGGCCAAATTACAACGGAGTTAGATACCAGAACAGTGCCATATGAGCTTGAAAATGGCGGAACTACCATTCTGGTGCCTGAGGAGCAGGTTGATTCGTTATTATTAGAATTTGCTTCTATGGGGCTTCCAAACAGCGGGAGTATAGATTATTCTTTTTTTAGTGAAAATGCCTCATGGGGTATTACGGAGAATGAATTCAGTGTCATGAAACTAGATGCGATGCAAACAGAGCTCGGGAATTTAATTTCAGGAATTGAAGGTATACAAGATGCAAATGTCATGATAAACATGCCTGAACAGCCTGTGTTTGCCGATGAAGCAACAGGAGAAGCCAGTGTTGCTATTATGTTACATACACAGCCGGGATATCAATTTGAGGGAAATCAAGTAGACGGTCTATATCATCTGGTGTCAAAGGCAATCCCTAATTTAGATGCAGAAGATATTATTATTATGAATCAGTACTTTGAATATTATGACCAGGAAACGCAATTAGCCGGCGGTCAGGATACATACTCAAATCAGCAAACCATTAAAAAAGATGTAGAACGTGATATTCAGCGCAGGCTGCAGCAAATGCTCGGAACAATGGTAGGAAATGAAAATATTGTTGTTTCCGTTACGGCAGATATTGATTTTTCACAAGAAAACCGTACAGAAGAATTAGTGGAGCCTGTTGATCTTGAAGCAATGGAAGGAATACCGGTCAGTCTGGAGACGATTCAAGAATCTTACACTGGTCAAGGAGCCCCGGATGGCGTTGCAGGAGCCGGGGAAGAAGATGTTGCGAACTTTCCTGCTGAAGAAGGGGACAATGACGGGGACTATGAATTAGATAGAGAAACAATCAATTATGAATTTAACCGTATCCGCCGTGAGATAGTGGAAAGCCCTTATCAAATCAGAGACCTTGGCATACAGGTGGCAGTTAACAGCACAAGACAAGGAGAAGATGGAGAAATAGAATTTTTAAACCAGCAGGAACAGACAGATGTGGAAGAAGGTGTGGAATCCATTTTGAATTCCATCATAGAAACATCGGTTGACGGAGATTTACAGGATATGGAGGAAGAAGCTGAACCGAATACCTCGATTGTGTTTCAGGAATTCAGCACTTCAGTCGGGGAGCAGGAAGAACCGTCAGGAGCAGGAATCCCTATATGGCTTTATATTGTTGGCGGAATTTTACTAATTGTCATCATTATTTTACTCTTTATGCTCAGAAGGAACCGTACAGAGGAAGAATGGCTGGAAGAGGAAATTGAGGAAGAGCAGCCGTTAGCTTCTGTAGCAGATAATGAAGAACCAATTATTCCTGAACTTCCTAGAGAAGATACAGAAGAAGTTATCAGGAGAAAACAATTGGAGAAAATTGCAAACGAAAAACCAGAAGAATTTGCGAAATTATTACGCAGCTGGATGAATGAGGATTAGGAGGTTTTATTTATGGCAAGAAAAAATACACTGACAGGCAGACAAAAAGCAGCCATTCTTTTAATCTCATTAGGTCCGGATGTATCAGCACAAGTGTATAAGTATCTATCAGAGGAAGAAATTGAAAAGCTGAGCTTAGATATTTCCTCTGTTAAAAAGGTAGATTCTAATTTAAAAGAAGATATATTAAATCAGTTCCATCAAATTGCTGTGGCACAAGACTATATCTCTCAGGGAGGGATTGGATATGCTAAAACGGTGTTGGAAAAAGCATTCGGGAAGCAGGAGGCATCCAGTATTATTAATCGCCTGACTTCTTCCTTGCAGGTGAGACCGTTTGATTTTGCGAGAAAAGCAGACCCGCAGCAGGTTTTGAATTATATTCAGGGAGAGCATCCGCAAACTATTGCACTGATCCTCTCTTATCTGGATGCGGAACAGAGCGGTCAAATCCTTTCTGCACTGCCCAAAAATGTACAGGCGGAGGTGGCCAGCAGAATTGCTACGATGGACTCCACCTCTCCAGAGATTATCAGTCAAATAGAGCAGGTGCTGGAGAAAAATATATCTTCATCCATGACAGAAGATTATACACAGACGGGCGGTATCCAAACGGTGGTAGAAGTACTGAATGGAGTCGATCGTTCTACAGAAAGAACGATATTAGAAGCTCTGGAGTCACAGGACCCGGATTTGGCGGAAGAGATCAAGAAAAGAATGTTTGTATTTGAAGATATTGTTACATTGGATAACCGGGCGATTCAGCGTGTTATCAGAGAAGTTGACAATGATGACCTGCGATTATCTCTCAAAGTAGCAAGCAATGAAGTGAAGGACATTGTGTTCCAAAATATGTCTGAACGGATGGTGACCACCTTTAAAGAGGAAATGGAATTTATGGGGCCGGTGCGTCTAAAAGATGTGGAAGAGGCACAAACAAGAATTGTCAATGTGATACGCGGGCTGGAAGAAAAAGGAGAAATTGTTGTGGCACGAGGCGGAGGAGACGATATTATTGTCTGATGTAAAAAAACAAATATCGATTAAACCAATTGAGTCTATTGTTACACGAGCCAAAGCTCCTCAAGATGACGCAAAAGAAGTACACCAGCAATTAACGGAGGCGATTTCCTGCCAAAAACAGGAATTAGCTTCCATTGAAGAAAAGCAGAAAAAGCGGGTAGAAGAAGCGGATAACCAGATAGAGGAAGCACGGAAAAAATGGGAAACAGAAAAGCAAGAGCTAATAGAGCTTGCCCGGAAACAAGGATTCCACAAGGGTTATGAGGATGGAAAACAAGAAGCTTATACACAGTTTGAATACAAACTGCAGGAGGCAAATCATATCGTTGATATAGCGAAAGAGGACTATCATCAAACATTGGAAAAGCAATCAGAAAGTATTGTAGAAATAGCCATGGCGACAGCGAATAAAGTTTTACATAATGAGCTGAAGGAGCAGCCGGATTATATTAGAACATTAATAAAGGATGCACTTGATGAAGTGAAATCTCAGCCAATTATTAGCATTGTTATCCACCCGGATTATTATGAGGAGGTTCATTCCTATCAGGAAGAACTGCAGCGCATAATCGGGGATGAAACGAAACTTTCTATCCACGCTGATATGAACATTCAGCCGACAGACTGTATTATCCAATACCCGCACGGTCAGATAGAAACAAGTGTGAATACACAGCTTGAAAAAATCCGGGAAGCATTAATGGATTATGTCATGGAGGATGCCGAATGAATAAAGAGGCCTTGATTTCAGTCATAGAGAAGACCATTCCATATAAACGGTATGGGAAAGTGATTCGTGTTGTAGGTTTGATGATTGAATCGGAAGGACCTGCAGCAAACATCGGCGAGGTTTGTTACATTCATACGAGCTCTGATAAGGGAGAGCCTATTTTAGCAGAAGTGGTAGGGTTTCAAAATGAAAAAATCATTTTAATGCCTTATCGGGAAGTAAACGAAGTGGGTTCAGGCTGTTTAGTAGAAGCCACTGGAAATCCATTAAACGTAAAAGTTGGCCGGAGCTTGATAGGACATGTGCTGGATCCGTTGGGAAAACCACTTTTAGACGGCGAAGCACTGCCTAAAGGCTTAACAGGATATCAGACGGAGAGAAAGCCGCCGAATCCTCTTTCCAGGCCGACAATCAGGCAGCCGCTACAGGTTGGCGTCCGGGCAATTGATGGTTTTTTATCAATGGGAATAGGACAGCGTGTCGGTTTGTTTGCCGGGAGCGGAGTAGGAAAAAGTACATTGCTGGGAATGATTGCAAGGAATAGCAATGCGGATGTGAACATTATTGCTCTTATCGGTGAACGAGGAAGAGAGGTCCGGGAATTTATTGAGCATGATTTAGGAGAAGAAGGACTGAAAAAATCCATTATTGTTGCAGCAACCTCTGATCAGCCTGCACTTATGCGGATTCGCGGGGCATATACAGCAACGGCAATCAGTGAATACTTCAGAGAACAGGGATTTAATGTGAATTTAATGATGGATTCTGTCACCCGTGTTGCAATGGCACAAAGGGAAATTGGTTTGGCTGTTGGAGAGCCGCCAACGACAAAGGGGTATACTCCGAGTGTGTTCTCAATCTTACCCAAGCTTTTAGAGCGGGCTGGGACAGATGAAAATGGTTCGATTACGGGTTTTTATACCGTGCTCGTTGACGGCGATGATATGAACGAGCCAATTGCTGATGCAGTAAGAGGAATATTGGATGGCCATATTGTTCTGGATCGGAAAATCGCAGAAAGAGGCCAGTATCCTGCAATCAATGTGTTGAAGTCAATCAGTAGGGTCATGAATGTGATTACAACAGATGAGCATCAGCAAATTGCTACAAAATTAAGGACGCTTCTCGCTGTCTACGAAGAAAATAACGAATTAATCTCTATCGGCGCATATAAAAAAGGAACAAACCCTGAAGTGGACTTAGCTGTGGCATCATATCCAAATATTGTTTCTTTTTTAAAACAAGGGGTCTATGAACAAGTTAGTTTTGAAGAAACCGTACAGATGATGAAAAACCTGGTTCAATAAAGGAGTTGTTTTAAATGGCTAAGATATCCAGTTTAGCTAAAATACGGGATTTGCATGATAATGAGAAGCAAGTAGCTCAGCGGGCTTATGCGGAATCCCAAGAAACATTTGAGAAAATTGCCAGAGAATTATACAGCTTATTGAAGAAAAAAGAAATTGCAGAAAGTACCTTTGAAAATGCGATTCAAGCATCTACATCTATTGAAAAAATAAAAGAACAGTCTGCTTATATAGAAAAATTGACCAATCAAATTCAAACGGTGCAGCTGCTAGTACAGAGAGCAAGAAATGACATGAATTCTAAGCAAACGAAATTATCGGAAGCTTATATTGAGTATAAAAAATACGATAAGATGATTGATTTAAAAAAAGAGGAAGCTAAAGCCGTATTAAAAAAGCAGGAAGCTGCGTTTATGGATGAAATGTCCATGCAACAATATCTGAGACAAAATCAAAGGTGAAAATAATGAAAAATAAAAATAAAAAACAAAGTGAAACGGAACCGGAAGTTAAGAAGTCTCCAGGTATCTTTATGAAGCTGTTTTTAATAGCTATGCCACTTTTTATCCTGGCTGTTATTGTCGTCTTTGTTTTACATATTGCCGGATTTAATACATTAGATTGGCTGAAGGAACGAGGTCAATCCATTCCGGTTGTCGGAGAAATGTTCACAGACGAATCAAATGAAGAAATAAGTGAATTGAATGATTTACAGGCATTGCAAAATCAATTGGAAAGCAGAAATGAAATCATCAATAATAAAGATGAACAAATCCAAGAGCTTGAAGAAACAATTGCTGATTTAGAAAGCGAGATTAGCAGTTTGGAAGAAGAACAGGAAGAAAACGAAAATAACGAGGATACAGAACAAAGCGATGAGCAGCAAGGCGGGGAGCAGGCGCAAGCTGAGGCTGGTGCCGTTTCAGAAAAAAGTTCGATGACAAGAACATTGGAAGGTATGAAGAGTAAGGAAGCAGCTGCTATTCTAGAAAACCTGGAAGCTGATTTAGCCGTAACTATTTTAGAAGAAATGTCTACTGGGGACCGCGGTGATATATTACAGCAAATGAATGTGGAAGCGGCGACGACCTATACGCAAATGTTAATGGAGTAACAATATAAGAAACTTGAAAGGAGGTGAAAAAGTGAATGCGATGAGGCTGAATATAGCTGATCTTATGTTTTCCAATCAGGCGAGTATCAAGTCAAGAACACAGCAAGGCTCCCGTTTTGGTGATTTATTATTACAGCAATCAGGGTCACTACCTGCCAGGGGGGATATAAAAACCCCGCTTCAGCAAAATCAGAAGCAGCAGTTAGCAGATGTGTTTGAACAGGTAGGAGAATCACTTCCTGATGAAGTACTTGCTATTTTGAAAGATAATGATGTTTTGCAGGAAGAAATCGTTGCTTTGTTAATGGAAAATGCAGTAACTCAGCAAGAGAGTTCTTTAGAAAAAAATGGTGATCAGCAAAGATTACAGATAGAGAATCTGCTTAGCCAATATCTATCTTCAGCGCTTGCGGAGCACCCAGAAATATCCTCAATGGCAGATTTACAGCCTGCGATAGACATTTATAACGAAATAACCAAGCAGCTGCAAGGAATAGAACAAACTGCAGATATACATGATACATCCAGCTTATTAGCGCAATTGCTGCAGGATTGGGAGCAGTTTTTTAAAGAAAATCCTGAGATAGATAAACAGGAAGTGCTGGACGGTATTTACCAGCAAATGCAACATGCTGATTCCTCCATTTTTGAACAGACTGTACATCAAATGGCGTATCAAATGCTTGAAGCTGGCTTGCGGGAAGAAGAAATAAATGATGCTGACGACTTTGAAAATGTGGAAGTAATCAAGGCTTTGCAAGATTTTAATGAATTTATGCTGAGGGCCGATGGGGCAACAGCGGAGCAAATAGAAAAAAAGATAGATGATTTATTGATTGAAGCCGGTTTAATGACTGAAGAGCAGATGAAAGGCAGTTGGGTTGAGGCTGAACAAGCAGAGCAGCAAGCCAGAATACAACAATTCATCCAAGGTATAAGCCAGCAGCTCCAAATAGCAGATTCCTCCGTTTCTAGTCAGATAGTAAATCAAATTGCACATCAATTGCTGGCCGCCAACTTGCCAGAAGAACAAATGCTAAACAACCGTAAAGCAAATTCTGCGGTGGTCGAACAGACCGATAAAACCGGACTAGATGCAGAAGGATTACAGCGTGTGGAGGCTAGAATTGCAGGGTGGCTGCAATCCATTTTTAAAGAAGTATCTCCTGGAGTTATCAAGCAGAATAACGATGTCCAATTAGTCAGGCAGACAGCTAATGAAACAGGTTACCACCAGCCAGTAAAAGCGGAAGCTGAAGTTGTTCCTCGGATCGAGCCGAAAATGGCAGCCTGGCTGCAAACGTCATTCCAAGATGCATCGCCGGCTGTTTTTAAGCAGGATAGTCTTCCTATCTCCAAGATAGAACAATTTATTGTTCAGATGGGGCAGACAGATTCATCAAAAGGCCTATCAGGTAAAGAGCTGATCGAGAAAATTGAAACAATTGTACAAAGTCAGCGCCTGCAAAATTTTGTGCGGGGACAAAATCCCATCTCCATCCAATTGAGACCGGAGAACCTAGGTGATATGACGATACGTTTTATACAGACAAATGGAGAGTTGACAGTACAGATGCTTGTTTCTTCTAAAGCGGTGAAGGAAGTATTGGAATCGAATCTGCACCAGCTGAGAAATGTGTTTTCACCGCATCAGGTATCGGTTGAGAGGCAGGATAATGTGAATGCTTCGCAGACAGATGCATCGAAAAATGCGAAAGAAAATCAAAGTGAGCAGCATTCAGAGCACCAGGAAACAGCTTCTGACTCCAATGAACAGGATTCGTCTTCTGAAACAGAATCCTTTGAATCATTTATGGAGAAACTGCTATCGCAAAATATAGAGGAGCAAGTTTAATAATAACCACAGCTGCACAAAAACGTAGCCGGAATTTGAAAGGCGGTGACAACGATCACTTCTATAGATCCATCTTTATACTTAAGTAATCAGCCAAAAACAAGAGAGCCTTCTTCTGAACTGGGAAAAGACGAATTCTTAAAATTATTGATTGCCCAAATGCAAAACCAGAATCCGATGAATACGATGGATGAATCAGAATTTATAGCGCAAATGGCATCATTTTCTTCCCTGGAGCAAATGACGAATATGTCTAATTCGATGGAACTCTTAGTAAATAATCAGCTCGTATCTCCGGCTATTCAATATAGCCATATGATTGGAGAAACGGTAAATTATAGAACCTTTGATAAAGAGACCGGAAGAGAAACAGGTGTGGAATCAGGCAAAATTATTTCTGTATCTCAACAGGATGGATGGGCTGTTTTTCATTTAGAAAATGGCCAAAAAATCTATGCTGATACCGTTATTGAAGTAGGAGCATCCGGAGAAGAAACTGATAATGAATCAGAAAATGAGGTGACAGACCCTTCGGAAAATGAGGAGGGAGAAGAATAATGGTTCGCCCCATCCAACCAATCGTACCACCTATATCACAGGAACAGCATATACAAAAAGCGGCACCGAAAAAAGGAGCAATTTCCTTTAGAGATATTCTTCAAAACCAGCAAGAGCTGACAATCAGTAAGCATGCCGCAGAACGGATGCAAGAGCGGAATATCCAGCTTAGCAATCAAGAATGGCAGTCTATTCAAGAGAAAGTAAAAGAAGCAAAACAAAAAGGTGTAAAAGATGCATTGGTCGTAATTGATGGCAATGCAATGGTAGTCAGTGTCAAAAATAATACAGTGATTACAGCGCTAAACCAATCAGAAGCAGATAAAAAAGTATTTACCAATATTGATGGAACAATTTTATTGTAAAAAAGGCCGGACCCTTTATGGGAAGCCTATTGCCGCGGAATGACAGAAGCGGTCAAATGAAAATAAAAAGGGGAAATAATCATGTTACGTTCAATGTACGCAGGTATTTCAGGAATGAAAAATTCACAAACAAAATTAGATGTTATCGGTAATAATATTGCAAACGTGAATACATCAGGCTATAAGAAATCGAATATTAATTTTCAGGATATGCTGAGTCAGACAACCTCAGCAGCACAAGGACCGGGAAATGGACGTGGCGGGATTAATGCATCTCAAGTTGGTCTTGGTTCACAGGAAGGTGCCATTTCAAATACACATACTCCAGGTTCCAGACAAACAACGAATAATCCATTAGATTTTGCGATCCAAGGAGATGGGATGTTTGTCGTACAGGAGGGTGATACAAATTACTATACCCGCGCAGGCAACTTTTACTTAGACGCTGGCGGGAATATCGTTAATGCAAACGGATATTATTTACAGGCTGAAGGAGGAGGAAATCTTACCATTCCGGAAAATGCCGAGAGTTTCAGTGTGCAGCCGGATGGAACGGTCACCTATACGGATGCTAATGAGAATACAGAAGAAGTAGGACGAATCGCATTAGCGAAGTTTTCCAACCCAGCTGGATTGGAAAAAGTTGGTGGCAGCTTGTACGCCGCTACAAATAATGCTGGACTAGTTGGTACAGGTCTAGAAGGTCCGGGAGCAAATGGAACTGGTGAAATAATCAGCGGTGCATTGGAAATGTCCAACGTTGACTTATCCGAAGAGTTCACAGAAATGATTACAGCACAGCGTTCATTCCAGGCAAACACGAGAATAATTACAACGTCTGATGAAATTTTACAAGAGCTTGTTAATCTAAAACGATAAGCAAAGGGGGAAGGGGACTGACCTGAATGGACATCAGGTTAGTCCCGATAACGTATGATTCGATTAACCCGATTAAATAATGAACCTTTTGTTCTGAATGCTATCATGATTGAGCAGGTACAGGCATATGCCGATACAAGCATTTCTCTATTAAACGGAAAAAAGGTGTTTGTCAAAGAAAGCGAAGAAGAAATTATTGAAAAGGTAACAGCCTTTTATCACCAGATTGGGTTTCCCGCACTCCCGTTAAAGGCAGGTGAAAAGAATGAGTAAAATAGTAAAAATAGCTATGACATCTATTATTACATTACTTGTTGGCGTTGTAGCAACGCTTATTATCGTTATCTATGTTAATGAGCCGGAAGAAACTTCTGGAGAGCAATCGATTGATGATATGGTAAGCCATTCTTATGAAACGCCAGAGGTGACTACAGATATTAAGGACGACCGATATGTCCAGGTTCAATTTCAAGTTATTACAGATGATAATAAAGCAGTGGAAGAATTAGAAAAACGGGGCTTTCAAATTACGAATTTATTAATTAAAGAATTGGCCGTTATGGAAGTGGATGATTTTCAAACAGGTCTGGACGAGCTCGAGGATACATTGAAAACAGATTTAAATGAAATGATGACAGAAGGAACGGTTACCGAAGTATATACCATTAAGAAAATACTTCAATAGATTCTATCATGTCAGGAGGTGACCAAAGTTTATGGATGAGGTATTATCGCAAAATGAAATTGATGCCTTGCTTTCAGCGATAACATCAGGAGAAATGGATGCGGAAGAATTGAAAAAAGAAGAAGATGAAAAACGCATTCGTGTTTATGATTTTAAGAGAGCGTTACGTTTTTCAAAAGACCAGATACGCAGCATTTCAAGACTGCATGAGAATTATGCAAGGTTGCTGACAACTTTTTTTGCTACACAGCTCAGGACATACGTGAATATTAATGTTACCTCTGTCGATCAAGTGCCTTATGAGGAATTTATACGCTCTGTACCGAAGCCGACCGTACTTAATATTTATAGTTTGGAGCCATTAGATGGCAATTTAATCATGGAAATCAATCCCAATGTAGCATTTGCATTATTGGAACGATTACTTGGAGGAAAAGGTTCTACTGGTTCGAAAACAAGCAGTTTGACAGAAATTGAAAAGATTTTGCTCACACAATTATTTGAGAAAGCAGAAGTCAGCTTAAAGGAAGCTTGGTCATCTGTTGCAGATATCGAACCCATTTTAGAAGAATTCGAGGAGAATCCCCAATTTATGCAAATCGTTGCACCCACAGAAACGGTGGTAGTTGTTTCGTTAACCGCTATGATTGGAGAGGTATCCGGGATGATTAATATATGTATTCCGCATATTATCTTGGAGCCGATTATACCAAAGCTTTCTGCAAGCTATTGGATGCAGACGAATAAAAACAAAGATGAAAAAAGTCTGCAAAGAATGTCGAAGTATCTTCAAAATACCGATGTAGAAGTAAAAACTGTTCTGGGGGAAGCATCCATCAATATTGATGAATTTTTGAAGTTCTCTGTCGGCGATGTGATTGCGTTGGATCAAGCAATTGATGCACCATTAAAAATGGCTGTAAATGATGAATTTAAGTTTCTTGTACAGCCGGGAAAGTATCGGCATAAAATGTCTGTCCAAGTATTAGAGGAACTGAATGGGGTGATGGAAAATGATGAATGACGGCAAGCTGTCACAAGAAGAAATAGATGCCCTGCTTAAGGTGCCTGCAGATGAACAGGAGGATGACCAGCAGGAGCAGACGGCAGACGAAGCATTTTTAACAAGTATCGAAAAGGATGCCTTGGGGGAAATCGGTAATATTTCCTTTGGAAGCTCTGCTACTACACTGTCTACACTGTTAAACCAGAAGGTAGAAATTACTACACCGGCTGTCACGGTGATTGGCAAGGATCAATTAGAAGAAGAAGTTACATTTAAACCTGTGAGTGTTCAAGTTAATTACATAGAAGGCTTTACTGGCAATAATGTGTTTTTCATTAAATCAGAGGATGCGGCAGTAATCGCAGATATCATGCTTGGCGGAGACGGGACAAACCCGGATAAAGAACTGAACGAAATGCACCTAAGTGCCGTTCAAGAAGCCATGAATCAGATGATGGGAGCAGCTGCTACCAGCATGTCTACTGTATTTAATAAGAAAATAGATATTTCACCGCCTGAGATTATTCATGGACTGGAAAATCAAAAAAAAGAAGGTTTATTTAAAGACGAAGTGTACGTTAAAGTATTTTTCAAGTTAATGGTTGGAGATTTAATAGATTCCAATATGGTACAGCTGGTTCCGTTGGATTTTGCTAAAGAATTAGTACACCAATTAATGAATCCGGCTCCTGAAACTAAAGAAGAGCCTTCTGTCAAAGAGGAACCAGAAACAGCAGTAAGTCAGACTGCAGCAAGTGTAAATACGCATTCAGCAGTTGCTGCTGCGCCGGTAACTGAAGAGAAACAGGCTGAACAAGAACAACCTGTCAGGCCTGCTGGAAATACAGGAACTACGAATCAAAAAGATGATGAGATTTTAGGAAGACCAAGCTCCCAGGAAGCGGATGTCCAGGAAGCAGCATTTTCTGAATTCGAGCAGGCTCCGCTCAATTATCAAGGGCAGCGGAATTTAGATATGTTAATGGATATTCCATTAAGAGTCACTGTGGAATTGGGCAGGACAAAGCAGTCTATCAAGGAAATATTAGAACTGGGAGCCGGCTCTATTATTGAATTAGATAAACTGGCGGGAGAACCTGTAGATATTCTGGTAAATGAAAAATTAGTTGCTGAAGGAGAAGTCGTAGTTATTGACGAAAACTTTGGGGTTCGTGTAACAGATATCGTCAGTCAGCATGATAGAATCCAGCATTTAAGAAAATAGATATGCATAATTAGGTATATTGAAGGAGAGAGAAAAAATGGGCCAAAAGATTTTAATAGTAGATGATGCAGCTTTTATGAGAATGATGATCAAGGATATTTTAACAAAGAATGATTTTGAAGTGGTTGGAGAAGCACAGGACGGCAACGAAGCTGTTGAAAAATATAAGGAACTTCAGCCTGATTTAGTAACAATGGATATTACGATGCCGGAAAAAGATGGATTAGCAGCATTAAAAGAAATTCTTCAGGTTAATTCAAATGCAAAAGTCATTATGTGTTCAGCTATGGGACAGCAGGCAATGGTTATTGATGCTATCCAGGCCGGAGCAAAAGACTTTATTGTTAAACCATTCCAAGCAGATCGTGTCATTGAAGCAATTCAAAAAGCACTCGGCTAAATAGACTTCAATTTAAAAAGTGAGTTGACGAGATTGAAGAAGCAATTATGGCGTATATATGCGTTGGGGGCAGGGATTCTATTATTTCTGCTGCTCCCAATCAGCGTAGGCGCAGAAGCAAATGTGTTAGACTGCCTCGAAAATGAAGAGGAGTGTAATGAAGAAGAAGTAAATTTAAATAATGAACAGCCGGATGTAAACGATGAAGATACAATCATAGACAATAACAATGAATTTTTAGTGGAGGACGAAGCTTCTAATTCATCCATGGGCTGGCAGATTGTGCGTCTGGTTATTGGTCTGGCACTCGTATTAGGTTTAGTTTATGTCGTATTAAAGTTTTTAGGAAAGAGAAACGGGTTTAATCAGCAGCCGGGTCTCTTAAGAAATGTAGGCGGAGTATCTGTCGGAGCAAATAAATCTGTTCAAATTATCCGTGCAGGAAACAAATATTATCTTATTGGCGTTGGAGATAATGTGGAGCTTTTAGAGGAAATCGATGATCCAGAAACAATAGAACAGTTACTTGATCAGTCAGCAGAGAAGGGTTCAGATCCATTATCATTCTTTTCAAGAGAAAAAAATGACAATGGGAAGAAAGCGTCTGGCAAGTCTTTTGATCAATTACTTACCAGAGAGCTGAAATCGATTCGTAAAAATCGCCAGAATCTAATTAATAAGCATAAGGACGATTCAAATGAATGATTTTATAGATATCTTTTCTAGCTCTGACCCGACGAATATAGCCACCTCTGTGAGGCTCCTGTTATTATTAACGATTTTTTCCTTAGCTCCGGGAATTTTAATTTTAATGACGAGCTTTACACGGATTATTATTGTTTTATCCTTTGTACGTACATCATTAGCTACGCAGCAGATGCCCCCAAATCAGGTACTCATCGGTATTGCTTTGTTTATGACGTTCTTTATCATGGCTCCTACCTTTTCGGAAGTCTATGAACAAGGATTATCTCCGCTTTTTGAAGAGGAGATAACGTTGGATGAAGCATATGAAAATGCAAGTGTTCCGTTAAAAGAATTTATGGCGCAGCATACAAGGCAGAAGGATTTGCAATTATTCTTGAGTTATACAGAGGCAGAACCGCCGGAAACGGTACAGGATATTCCGTTAACCACTTTAGTCCCTGCATTTGCAATCAGTGAATTAAAGACGGCATTTCAGATGGGCTTTATGATTTTTATTCCATTTTTAATTATTGATATGGCTGTCGCAAGTATCTTAATGTCCATGGGGATGATGATGCTGCCGCCGGTAATGATTTCATTGCCATTTAAAATATTATTATTTGTGTTGGTTGATGGGTGGTATTTGATTACGCAGTCACTGCTCGGTGGTTTCTAGTAGAACCGTATTGAAAGTGGTATTGGAAGTGGAAGGAGTATAATTAATGAGTAGTGAATTAGTATTAACCCTGGCTGAACGGGGAATCTTTACAATTTTATTAATAACGGTTCCTGTATTGCTGCTGGCTTTGGCCGTAGGTTTACTTGTAAGTATTTTTCAGGCAACAACACAAATTCAAGAACAGACACTTGCATTTATTCCAAAAATTTTGGCGGTACTACTTGGTCTCGTATTTTTTGGACCTTGGATGTTAACAACCATTGTTGAATTTACTTCCAGTCTATATATGAATATTAACCAATACATAGGGTAGATCTGATGATTGAAATGATAAATTGGAACCTTGTTCCTGCGTTCATGTTAATATTTGTCCGGATTATGGCTTTCTTTGTCATTATGCCTCTATTCTCTTATCGGTCTGTTCCTGTTCAATTTAAAATAGGAATCAGTTTTTTTCTGACACTCATTTTAATTCCTACGGTAGATATCAGTAATGTTGCGCTGAATGATTTATATTTATTCCTGCTGTTTAAGGAAGCTCTCATTGGAATTTGTATCGGATTGATTGCTTTTATTCTTGTTTCAGCTATTCAGGTTGCCGGGGGATTTGTTGATTTTCAAATGGGATTTGCGATTGCCAATGTGATAGATCCGCAAACTGGGGCGCAAAGTCCGTTGACAGGCCAGTATTTCTATATTATTGCTCTGCTATTTCTATTATCCGTAGATGGCCATCATATGATTTTGAATGGGATGATGAACAGTTTCACATATATCCCTTTAGATCAATTTATTCCATTTGGAGAGGAAAGCATTGTTGAACTTGTGCTGACAACGTTTAACACAATGTTTCTGATTGCTTTCCAAATCGCAGTACCCATTGTAGGCTGTTTGTTTTTAGTGGATGTTGCCTTAGGGATTGTGGCTCGGACAGTACCGCAGATGAATGTGTTTGTCGTTGGGCTGCCATTAAAAATCCTTGTCAGCTTTGTAGCAATTCTTGTATTTCTAGCACTTTACATCGGCTTGCTGCAATCTGTTTTTGAAGCAATGTTCCGTGTAATGGAGCAGTTAATGGCTTTATTTGGAGGTGTTTAATGTGAAATTGACATTAGACTTACAATTTTTTGCAGGGGAAAAAACAGAAAAAGCAACTCCAAAGAAAAGACAGGACGAACGTAAAAAAGGACGTGTTGCCAAAAGTCAGGATATCAATACAGCTGTCCTGCTGCTCGGCTGCTTTATCGGATTGTTTGTTTTTGGCGGTTATATTCTGGAATATATGACGAGCTTTTACAGAAAATCATTTACAGAATACATTCATTGGGATGTGACGAATCACTCGGTTCAAATGATGTTTAATGATTCGTTCCTTCAAGCGGTTTTAATGGTTGCCCCAATTATGGTGATAGCCGTTATTTCCGGTGTAGCTGCAAATCTGCTTCAGGTCAAATTTCTGTTTTCAACAGAGCCGTTAAAGTTCGATTTGAAAAAAATTGACCCGATTAAGGGAGCTAAGAGGATTTTTTCTATTCGGGCATTAGTGGAATTTTTGAAATCATTATTGAAGATCGCCTTGGTTGGGACGGTCACATTTACCGTCATTTGGATGAATAAAGATCAGATGCTGATGACTGCATTTTTAGATGCTGAAGGAGCGTTGGGCTTTTTTGCACGGGTTACTACCATCATGGCATTCTCGGCTATTGCTTTATTGATTTTTTTAGGAGTGCTAGATTATTTATACCAAAAATACGATTTTGAAAAAAACATTCGGATGTCCAAGCAAGACATTAAAGACGAGTATAAAAATGTCGAAGGGGATCCGTTAATTAAATCAAAAATGAAAGAAAAACAAAGACAGATAGCAACCCGAAGAATGATGAGCGAGGTTCCGGGAGCGGATGTCATTATTACCAACCCGACCCACTATGCCATTGCCATTAAATATGATGAAGCAAAGGCAGAAGCACCATTTGTTATTGCGAAAGGGACGGACAGCATTGCACAGCGCATCAAGGAAATTGCGAATGAACATCATGTACAAATGGTAGAGAATCGTTCATTGGCAAGAGCGCTGTATGCTGCAACTGAAATCGGCGAAGTTATTCCGGAAGAATACTTTCAGCCTGTAGCAGAGGTTCTTGCATATGTATATCAAATGGAGAAAAAAGCGTAAGAAGTTAGGAGAGAATGGAAATGAAATTCCGGGATATTGCGGTTCTCATAGGCGTTATACTGGTTATTGTTATGCTGGTTATCCCGTTGCCTGGAGAATTTTTAAGTCTTCTCATATTAATTAATATAATACTTGCATTGGTTGTTATTTTAGTAGCCATGAATACCACGGAACCATTGCAATTTTCCGTATTTCCAACACTGATTTTGTTGTTGACATTATTTCGGTTAGCTTTAAATGTGTCCACAACCCGTGCCATTCTCTCGGAAGGTAATGCAGGAGGAGTTGTAGAAACATTCGGCTCCTTTGTAATTGGAAATAACCCTTTAGTCGGGTTTGTTGTATTTATTATTTTAGTTATTATCAATTTTATTGTTATTACCAAAGGGGCAGAACGTGTATCGGAAGTTGCTGCCAGGTTCTCCCTCGATGGGATGCCCGGGAAGCAGATGAGTGTCGATGCGGATTTAAATGCCGGTTTAATTACAGAGAGCCAGGCGAAAGAACGGCGGGAAAAAATTGAAAATGAAGCCGACTTTCATGGATCCA
This sequence comes from Oceanobacillus sp. B139/18, assembly GCF_055524595.1. Taxonomy (NCBI): domain Bacteria; kingdom Bacillati; phylum Bacillota; class Bacilli; order Caryophanales; family Bacillaceae; genus Oceanobacillus; species Oceanobacillus sp. B139/18. The sequence continues at coordinate 364,767 of NZ_JBVFXI010000001.1, forward strand.
TGGACGGGGCAAGTAAATTCGTTAAAGGAGATGCTATCGCCGGGATTGTCATCGTTCTGATCAATGTACTTTTCGGAATGATTATCGGGGTGGCTCAAATGGGCTTGTCTTTGTCAGAGTCCGTTGAATTATTTACACGTCTTACTGTTGGGGACGGACTGGTCAGTCAAATACCTGCTTTGCTTATTTCAACGGCAACAGGGATTGTCGTTACAAGGTCTGCCCGGGGAAGTAATTTAAGTTCGGATGTAACAGGTCAGCTGCTGCAATTTCCGAAGCTTTTATATATCGCAGCAGGAACAATCTTTCTGCTTGGTCTGACTCCAATCAACTTTTTCTTAACGACGCTTCTGGCCGCTTTTTTAGCCTTCAGCGGGTACTGGATGGAGAAGAAAAGTGTGGAGCCGGAACAAGTTACTGAGGAAGAGGAAGAAGAAACCGAATCGACCGCTCTCAAACAGCAGGAAAATGTGGTCAGCCTCTTGAATATGGATCCGATTGAATTTGAATTTGGCTATGGATTAATTCCTTTAGCGGATACATCCCAGGGAGGAGACTTGCTGGACAGGGTCATTATGATACGGAGACAGCTGGCCATTGAGCTTGGACTCGTAATACCTGTAGTAAGAATCAGGGATAATATCCAGCTGCAGCCGAATGAATATCAATTAAAGATAAAAGGAGACAAGGTTGCCAGCGGTGAATTAATGCTGGATCATTATTTGGCGATGGCTCCCGACTTTTTAGAGGATGATATAGAAGGAATTGATACAAAAGAGCCTGCATTTGGGCTGCCTGCAAAATGGATAAGTGAAAATGTAAAAGACGAAGCGGAATTATCCGGTTATACGGTCGTTGATCCTCCTTCTGTTGTATCGACTCACCTGACAGAAGTGATTAAAAAACATGCATTTGAGCTCTTGGGAAGAGAGGAAACAAAACAGCTGATTGATCACTTAAAAGAAACAAATCCGATTTTAGTCGAGGAAGTAACCCCGGAACCATTGTCCGTCGGCGATGTTCAAAAAGTACTGTCGAAGCTTTTAAGAGAAGGTGTATCTATCCGGAATCTGCCGGTAATCTTTGAAACATTAGCTGATTTTGCCAGATTGACTAATGATACAGATGTGCTGGGAGAATACGTCAGACAAGGGTTAGCATCACAAATCACAAAAAGCTTTGTAAAAGATGATAATGCGTTGAAGGTGATTACGATATCCGGAAAGATTGAAAAAGCAATTGCTGACCATGTTCAACAGACAGAGCACGGCAATTACTTAGCGTTAGACCCGGATCAGCAGCAGGAAATTGTGCAGGCGATTCATAAGGAAGCGGAAAAAGTATCCCTTCAGGAAGAAACAACGATTATTATATGCTCGCCGGCGGTGCGGATGTATTTAAAACAATTGTTAGACAGGTTCTTACCTCAAGTTGTTGTATTATCATACAATGAACTAGAACCGAATGTGGAGGTACAAAGTGTTGGGGTGGTGAATATCGCATGAAGATAAAGAAATATAAAGCGCCGTCTATGCCGGAAGTAATGAAGCAGGTAAGGAAAGATTTTGGCACAGACGCAGTTATTTTACAATCCAGGCAAATTAAATCAGGCGGCATGTTGGGGCTTTTTAAAAAGAATTATATAGAGGTAGTTGCCGGCTATGATCCGGAACCGGTTCAGCCTGTTAAAAAAGCAACTGTCAAAAAAGAAGCTCCTGCACTGCAAAAGGAGAAGACTCCGGAAGCGGCAGCAGATGTTTCTTATTCTAAAGAACTGGAACAGGTTTATAAACTCCTGGAAGCGCAGAACAGACAGCTCCAGCTCAGGTTAACGCCGGATGAACAGCTGATATATGACCGCCTGACAGCGCAGGAGGTTCTTCCTGATATTGCTTTGGAGCTCATCAAGGAAGGGGGAAATCAGACTGCTGTCCTCCAGCAAAGAATCCATGAAGAAATAGAAAAGCGCTTGGAAGGGCTGCAATTAGGCTTTACATATCACCATAAAGTGATTCAATTTGTCGGCCCGACTGGTGTAGGAAAAACAACTACGATTGCAAAAATCGCCGCCCGCATGCAGCTGACAGAAAATAAAAGAATTGCGTTTATCACACTGGATACGTACCGGATAGCAGCAGTTGAGCAGCTGAAAACATATGCAAAGATTCTTCATATACCTGTACATGTAGCGTATAACAAGCAGGAATACCATCAGTATATCGCGGAGCTGCAGGATTATGATGTGATTTTAGTAGATACAGCCGGAAGAAATTATCGGGATGAAACTTACTTGAAAGATATGGCGGACTGGATAAGCCCTGGAGAAGTAACAAATTATCTCGTATTATCAATGACGGCAAAACCGAAAGATTTTCTGGATATTTACGGAAAGTTTACAGCAATCGGTGTTCATGGGCTTATCTTGACAAAATTAGATGAGACAGAGCAATACGGAAATATTTTGAATGCTGCATTTCATTATCCTGACATCCGGATTGGCTATATGACAAATGGGCAGGATGTTCCCGAGGACATGCTGAGTCCAACATTAAATCAGCTTAGCCGTTATATAATAGGTGATGAACAATGAGCTATGACCAGGCTGAACAGCTCCGAAACCGGCTATCCCCTGAAAGGACAGCAAAAACGATTGCTGTTTGCAGCGGAAAAGGCGGTGTAGGAAAATCAAATTTCACACTTAATTTTTCGATGAAACTTGCACAGGAGAATCATAAAATCCTGGTATTTGATTTAGATGTAGGAATGGGAAATATCGATTTACTCCTTGGTATGCAGACAGACTATTCTATTGCCGATGTTTTAAATAATAAAATTTCCATTCAGGACGCCATTGTAAAAAGTCCTTATGGCATAGATTATATTCCCGGAGGTTCTGGCCTGCACGATTTCTTAGAAATTAATGAGCATAAGAAAGCTATTTTTTATCAAGGGCTGGAAAAGGTATGGCGAGAATATGATTATGTGTTATTTGATATGGGTGCTGGTGTGACAGAGACTTCATTATTTTTTATTTTGGCAGCAGATGAATGTTTTATTGTCACTACGCCTGAACCGACGTCCATTACGGATGCATATGGAATGGTGAAGCATATATTATCTAATCAGCCGGATATGCCAATCTATACTATTTTAAATCGTTCAAGGAATAAAACAGAGGGCAGCAATATTCTCGGTAATTTCCACACGGTTATTCGCCGCTTTCTGGACGCAGAGGCTCGAAGATTAGGTTGTATTCCAGAAGACGGAAATATAATGAAAGCTGTCATGCATCAAAAACCGTATACCAAGTTATATCCGAAAACGAAGGCTTCCAAAGCAATGGAGTCGATCCTGCAAATGTACGTAAATGACACAAACAAAACGGTACGTAAATCTGGCAGTTTCATAGAACGGATAAAACATTTCATGAAGGGGTGAAGAAATGACTCTAATTAATGTTCTTGTCGTAGATGATTCTGCATTTATGAGAAAAATGATTTCTGAGATTTTAACAGAGGATGGCAGATTTCATGTAGTTGGAACTGCCGTACATGGCGAAGATGGGGTAAATAAAGTAAAAAAGCTGCATCCGGATGTCGTAACCATGGATGTCCAAATGCCGAAGCTGGATGGTTTAGGAGCTTTAAAACAGATTATGGAGGAATGTCCTGTTCCTGTGGTCATGCTGTCCAGTGAAACAAGAAAAGGCGCTGATTATACCATCCAGGCTATTTCGACAGGTGCGGTTGACTTTATTACAAAGCCGTCCGGAGCGATTTCATTAGATATAAAAAAGGTAGAAAAAGAAATATGCGACAAGGTCTATACAGCAGCAACCGTAAAAGTACATAAAAAAATAAATGGAGCAGCGCAGCATGTGCCGATAGAACGTATACAGCAGCCATTGACAATGCCTGCGAAGCCCTCTCTTTCCTCCAAAAAAATGGTTGCCATCGGAACGTCTACTGGAGGCCCGAGAGCGCTGCAGAAAGTCATTACCGCTTTACCGAAAGATCTTGGTATTCCTGTTGCTGTTGTACAGCATATGCCTCCTGGATTTACTGCGTCTCTGGCAGAACGGTTAAATCAAATTAGCCGGTTGACTGTTAAAGAAGCGGAACATGGAGAATTAATGAAAAAGGGAACGGTCTACATCGCGCCGGGCGGATACCATATGGAAGTGAAAAGCAGCGGCATGGCATTAATGATTTCATTAAATCAACAACCGCTGGATAATGGTCATCGTCCGTCCGTCAATACATTATTCCGCTCTCTGTGTTCTCTTAAGAATTATCAGATTGTAACCTGCGTCTTAACAGGGATGGGGAATGACGGTACGCTTGGCTTAAAAGCATTGAAAAAAGCAAATTCTCATGTCGTTTCACTTGCAGAGACAGAAGAGACAGCTATTGTATATGGAATGCCGAAGTCTATTATCAATGAGGGGCTAGCTGATTATCAAGTGCCATTAAATCAAATGGCTAGCCAGCTGAGCAATCTTGTTAAATAACAAATAACCGGAAGGGAAAGATTGGCATGACACAAGAACAGTTAACTCCAGAAAGATTAGAAAAAACAATCATTTTTGATTTGAATGGCAGTGAGTATGGGTTGCCGGTGAACTTTGTAGAGTCTATTGAAACATCCTTGCCTATTACACGCGTCCCGCACGAAAAAAATTATATTAAAGGTGTGATTAATCTTAGAGGGAAGATTATTCCTGTCATTGATTTGCGCATTCGGCTGGAAGAAGAGCCGGAGCATAACAAGGAAGAAGATCAGATAATCATCACCAAGATTGATGAGACACAAGTTGGGTTGATTATAGACAATGCAAATGATGTGCTAGACATCCCGGTTGATCTTTTGGAAAATCCTCCGGAAACCATTGGCACTGTAAAAAAAGAATACATCCATTCTATTGCTCATCTGGATAATCGGCTGATTGTATTATTAGATATTTATAAATTATTAAATTTAGAAGAAATAAAAACAAAAGAATTGGATGATCAATGATGGATGTTTTCCAATTAACGAGCTTTCAGAAGGATATTTTGAAAGAAATAGGGAATATAGGTGCTGGAAACGCTGCAACCTCCTTATCACAGCTGTTGGGTCATAAAATAGATATGCTGGTTCCTAATGTGGAGATTGCTGATTTTAACGAAGTCATTGAATTGGTTGGCGGACCGGAACAGCCTATTGTCGGATTGATGTTTCAGGTGGAAGGGGAAATAACGGGTGTAATGGCTATTGTCGTTGATATTGAAGAAGCAGAGTATCTGGTACAAAAGCTGACGCATAATCCGGAATTTCGATTATCAGAAGAGACGGATGGAATAGAATTAGAGATTGCTATGTCTGCATTAAGTGAAATAGGAAATATTTTGACCGGGTCGTATCTTACCGCGCTTTCTGACTTTACTGGTATGAATCTGCAGCCTTCTGTTCCACATCTGGGAATCGATATGGCTGGTGCTATTATGACAATGGGCTTATTAGAAATTTCTCAGGTAACAGATTATGCAATTATTATTGATACGGAAATAAGGCAAGAGGAACGAGGCCATGAACAGATTAGAGGGAATTTCCTTTTTATTCCTGATCCAGAATCTTTTCAAAAGCTCTTTGCCAAATTAGGATGGTCTTAAGATGAGTATAACGAAAACAATTGTAAATGTCGGTATTGCAGATACGAAAATTGTTCGATCCCCTAATACGATTCGAACGCTGGGGCTTGGCTCTTGTATTGGAACGGTATTATACGATGAAAGGCGTGGAATAGCTGGATTGTCTCATATTTTATTGCCTGACTCCAGCCAAGCAAGAGCCGGCAGTATAAGTGAGATGAAATATGCAGATACAGCCATCCCGCAGCTGTTAGAAATGCTTCAGGAACAGGGAGCCAGAAATATGAAAGCAAAAATGGCCGGGGGAGCGCAAATGTTTCAGGTTGGTAAAGGAACAAGCTTTATGCGGATTGGTGATAAGAATATAGAAGCAGTCCAGGACGCGCTTCGAAAATTAAATATTAAAGTTGTTTCCTCAGATGTAGGCGGTAATTTGGGGAGAACGATTGAGTTTGATCCAGTAACGTCCAAGCTTTCCATCAGAAAACGTAATCAGAATGTCTTTACAATTTAACCGATTTGAAAGGAGTGTGTCATCGTGAGTTCATTAGAGCCTTCACAAGAACAAATTTTATGGAAGCATTGGATGACCAGTCAAGATAATGAAGCAGCAAATCTACTCATTGAGAACTACATGTATCTTGTTTCCTTTCATACGGAAAGAATTGTAAGTCAATTGCCTAATCGTGTGGATCGTGAAGAAATCCGCAGCTATGGCTTGCTGGGTCTGTATGATGCATTGCACAAATTTGAGCTGAAACGTGATTTGAAATTTGATACATATGCCTCATTTCGAATTAAAGGTTCGATCATGGATGGATTAAGAAAAGAAGATTGGCTGCCACGTTCGATTCGTGAGAAAACAAAAAAGGTGGAGCAGGCAAGTGAGATTTTTGAGCAAAAAAATCAACGGGAAGCACAGCCGGAGGATATTGCCGAAATGACAGGAATGCCTATTCAGGACGTCGAAATAACATTACGGGATATGGTACTGAGCAACATGCTTTCTATTGAAGATAAACCAAAGGGGCAGGAGAATGACCTGAAAGAAGGTATTGGCTACAATGTATCAGATAAACCGGAGCTCAGGCCAGAAGAAAGGCTTATCCAAGAAGAGTGGAAGGACGAATTAATAGAAGGAATCAAGTCATTAAATGAAAAAGAACAGCTTGTTATCAGTCTTTTTTATCAAGAGGAATTAACCTTTACAGAGATTGGACAAGTATTGGAATTAACGACTTCCCGTATTTCACAAATCCATAAGCGAAGCATTGCAAAATTACGCTCAACGCTGCAAAAAATCACCCAGGTTTAATATGAGCATGTATGGAAGGGAAAAAATATGTCAACATTACTATGGATGATCAGCTTTTTACTACATGGCATTTCAATATTAGCTATTTATTTATTATTAAAGAACAGGCAGAATGCTAATGGTAATAAACAAGCAGAAAATGTACTGAAAGAGACTTTGGAAGAAATAAGGAAAGAGAACAGAATGCTGCAAAGACTTCTGGAAGAGGATAAACAGCCTGACAAAAGTCCTGTAAAGCATGACAGCATAAAAAAGTATCCTCCTTTCCCCCCTGCAGAGAAGAAGAAAGAGGGAGCTGCGATGACAGAGAAAGAAACGCAGCCTATAGAGGATTTTCAACCTGCTGCTTATCAAGATGAAGTAGAAACATCCTTGGAAGCCAAAATACTGCAGCTTCACACAAACGGAGAAACAATAGACGATATAGCTAAAAAGTTAAACTGTGGAAAAACAGAAGCTGAAATAATTATCAAAATGCATCAAAAAAAGTCGTAGAAATCACTTGCCTCCTTGGAGAGGTTGTGGTATAGTAACCTTTGGTGTAAATAGTCTATCTATGATTAGTTAGCTAAAAATCACACGCATTTGGATTTATAAGGTTGGTGCTGATATACAGTGTTCTTATAAAGAAGATAAATGCGGAGGAATAAAACCAATTAGGAGGAATTTATTATGGCAGCAATTTCAATGAAACAATTGCTAGAAGCTGGTGTACACTTTGGTCACCAAACACGTCGTTGGAACCCGAAAATGAAAAAATACATTTTTACGGAGCGTAACGGCATCTACATCATCGACTTACAAAAAACAGTTAAAAAAGTGGATGAAGCATATAACTACGTGAAGGAAATCGCAGCAAACGGCGGTACAGTACTTTTCGTAGGTACAAAAAAACAAGCTCAAGATTCTGTACGTGACGAAGCAGTGCGTTCAGGCATGTACTATGTTAACCAACGCTGGTTAGGTGGAACATTAACAAACTTCCAAACAATCCGCAAACGTATTAACCGTTTGAAAGATATTGAGAAAATGGAAGAAGACGGTACTTTCGAAGTACTTCCTAAAAAAGAAGTAGTAAACTTATTAAAAGAAAAAGATCGTCTTGTTAAATTCTTAGGCGGAATCAAAGAAATGAAAAAACTTCCAGATGCATTATTTGTAATCGATCCTCGTAAAGAGCGTATCGCAATTGCAGAAGCACACAAACTAAACATTCCGATTATCGGAATCGTTGATACAAACTGTGATCCGGATGAAATCGATTATGTAATCCCTGCAAACGATGATGCAATCCGTGCAGTAAAACTTCTTACTTCAAAAATGGCAGATGCTATTCTAGAAGTAAAACAAGGTGAAGAAACAGAAGAACCTGTTTCTGAACAAGACCAATTAGAAGCAGAAGTTGCTGAAGAAGCTGCTTCCCAAGAGTAATCTTTTAAAAGGTGAGGGTGATAAGAGGATAGAAGCCTTTTATCACCCTTTTTTCAGGAAAGAAGAAGGAATAACAAAAATTAACGTTTTTTAGGAGGAATTAACATGGCAGTAACTGCTAAAATGGTTAAAGAATTACGTGAAAAAACAGGTGCTGGAATGATGGATTGTAAAAAAGCACTGACAGAAACAAATGGAGATATGGAGCAGGCAATTGATTTTCTACGTGAAAAAGGAATGGCGAAAGCTGCTAAAAAAGCGGATCGTGTTGCTGCAGAAGGATTAACGCATATTGAATTAGACGGAAACAGAGCTGCAATTATTGAAGTAAACTGTGAAACAGACTTCGTTACAAAGAACGATCAGTTCAAGCAATTGCTTTCTGACCTTGGAAAACACATTGTGAAAAATAATCCTGAAACTGTTGAAGAAGCTTTACAACAGCCATTTTTAGATGGTTCTGAAACAGTTGACGCAGCAATCACTACAGTGGTTTCTAAAATTGGAGAAAAAATCTCACTTCGCCGCTTCACTGTATTAGAAAAAACAGATAATGATGCTTTTGGTGCATACCTTCATATGGGCGGACGTATCGGCGTGCTTTCATTGTTAGAAGGTACAACAGACGAAGAAGTAGCGAAAGATGTTGCAATGCATGTAGCAGCTATCAACCCTCGTTATGTATCCCGTGATGAAGTTGCTGAAGAAGAAGTGAACAGCGAGCGTGAAGTGCTTAAAACACAAGCATTAAACGAAGGAAAACCAGAAAACATCGTTGAAAAAATGGTAGAAGGCCGTCTAGGTAAATTCTTCGAAGAAATCGTTCTTTTAGAACAAAGCTTTGTAAAAGATCCAGACCAAAAAGTGAAAAAATATGTTGGAGATAAAGGTGCTTCTGTAAAAGCATTTATTCGCTATGAAGTAGGCGAAGGAATGGAAAAACGTGAAGATAACTTCGCGGAAGAAGTAATGAGCCAAATCAAAAAATAAGTTGTGCAAATTAGGGGACATTAATTTGTTCCCTTCTTTGTAGGGGTTTTTCAAAAGGCCGAGTGAAAACTGAAAAGTTTAATTCGTCCTTTTGAGTATCCTCTTATAGCTATATATTGTAAATATATTTTTTCTCTGGAGGTTATTATGACGACAGCACATTATAATAGAGTTGTGTTAAAATTAAGTGGAGAGGCATTAAGTGGAGAAGAAGGATACGGAATCTCACCTAAAATCATTCATTCCATTTCAGAACAGGTTAAAGAAATTGTAGAGCTTGGTGTAGAGGTTGCTGTAGTAGTCGGCGGCGGTAACATCTGGCGTGGTAAAGTAGGATCAGAAATGGGCATGGATAGAGCTTCAGCTGATTATATGGGGATGCTTGCAACAATTATGAATTCTCTTGCTTTACAGGACGGTCTGGAAACGATTGGTGTACAGACCAGAGTACAGACATCCATTGAAATGAGACAGGTTGCTGAACCATACATACGGCGGAAAGCGATTCGCCATCTGGAGAAAAAGCGTGTTGTTATTTTTGCTGCTGGTACTGGAAATCCTTATTTTTCTACAGATACAACAGCTGCATTACGGGCTGCAGAAATTGAAGCAGAAGTGATTTTAATGGCTAAAAACAACGTGGACGGCGTTTATACAGATGACCCTAAAATCAACAAAGAAGCAAAGAAATATGATTCACTCACTTATTTAGAAATGTTAAATGAAGGATTAGGTGTAATGGATTCTACCGCTTCTTCATTATGTATGGATAATGACCTGCCGCTGATTGTCTTCTCTATTATGGAAGAAGGTAATATTAAACGAGTTGTGCAAGGTGAAAATATCGGAACAACGATAAGGGGGAACTAAACATGTCAGAATCAGTGATAAAAGATACGAAGGAAAAAATGGAACAGGCTGTTCAAGCTTTCTCAAGAAATCTAGCCTCTGTTCGTGCTGGACGTGCCAATCCAAGTCTATTAGATACGGTTTATGTTGATTATTATGGTGCTTCTACACCGCTGAACCAACTAGCTCAGGTAGGTGCTCCAGAAGCAAGACTGCTGACCGTTACTCCATACGATAAGTCAGCAATTGGTGATATTGATAAAGCAATTCAAAAAGCGGACTTGGGACTTTCTCCATCAAATGATGGAAACATCATCCGCATCAATATTCCTGCTCTTACCCAAGAAAGAAGAAAAGACTTGGTTAAAGTAGTAGGGAAATATGCAGAAGAAGCTCGTGTACAAATTAGAAATCTTCGCCGCCAGGCAAATGACCAGCTTAAAAAAGCTGAAAAAAATGGTGATATGACAGAAGACGATTTAAGAGCATTTCAAGACGATGTTCAAGAAACAACAGACGCGTATATTAAGCAAATTGAAGATTTAGCAAAAACCAAAGAAAATGAAATTATGGAAGTGTGATAGGGGATACATGCCTTCTATCTATCTTAACAGCACAAACCCTGGCAAAATATATTTTGTTTAAAGGTGACAGTTTTCTGCTAACGTAGTAAGATGCCATTAAGCCCTCTTATTAAAGGGGGTTTTTGTATTAATGTTACTGGCTATCATGCACTTATATATGAGTGGATAAAAAAGACTTCCGCATCCGCTGTATGTCGCGGTTAACGGAAAATCCTTTTCTAAATGTGTCATGTTATCATATTTAAAAAAACAGTCGATTTCATACATGTTAAACGAAATACAGTCATATTATTTATTGGCATGGTCATGCCTTTCATCCCTTGTTCTTCGAAAAAAGATGAAGAGGGTTATGAACAAACAACCATTCGGGGGACGGAAAATGTCTATTAAAATTCCTTTTTTATCAAAACAACCAAAAGAATCGGATTCACTTTCTGAAGAGAATGCTCCCAATCATGTTGCTATTATCATGGATGGGAATGGCAGATGGGCACAAAAACGGGGATTACCCAGGTTTGCTGGTCATAAAGAGGGTGTATCTACGGTGAATAAAATCGTTAAAACCGCTGTGAAAGCAAATGTGAAGGTTTTAACGCTTTATACTTTTTCAACAGAAAACTGGAAACGGCCAAAACAAGAAGTGGAATATATTTTAAAACTTCCAAAAGAGTTTTTGCATGTATATTTACCAAGCTTAATGGAAAATAATGTTCGTATCCAAACGATAGGCGATTTTCAGGCATTGCCGAGCCACACACAGGAAGCAGTAAACTATGCAAAAGAAAAAACAAAGCATAATGATGGTCTTATTTTAAACTTTGCCCTTAATTACGGCGGCCGATACGAGATTTTAAAAGCAGTCAAGCAAATCGTAACGGAAGTAAAAGAAGATGATATCGATATGAGCAGCTTAGATGAAGAAACCTTTTCAAAATATTTATATACAACAGGTGTCTCTGACCCGGACCTGTTAATACGTACTGGCGGCGAATGCCGTTTAAGTAATTTTATGCTTTGGCAAATGGCGTATACAGAGTTTTGGTTTACAGATAAACTATGGCCGGAGTTTACAGAAGAAACATTCTATGAAGCATTACTTGCATATCAGCATCGGAAAAGACGATATGGAGGTATATAAGGTGATGATGATTTAATGAAGCAACGAACGATAACAGCAATTATAGCTCTGCTTGTATTTGTGCCGATTATTATTATTGGCGGTTTGCCATTTACTATTTTTGTCTATTTGCTAGCGACGATTGGGATAGTTGAATTAATGCGGATGCGCCATCCTGATAAGATTTTTTTTCCGTATGTTTTATCAGCTTTACTGACGTGGGTTATTTTACTGCCTAATGAATTACTGGCTGATATTGAATGGCTGACGAAGTATGAATTGATTTCTATCTTTATTTTTGTTTTATTGGCGTATACCGTGCTTGTAAAAAATGAGTTTACTTTTGATCAGGTAGGCTTTGTTGTTCTTGCGGCGTTTTATGTTGGTTTAGGATTCTTTTATTTGCTGCAGACTAGAGATGGAGAAAATGCGCTGAGAAATATTTTATTTGCATTTTGCATTATTTGGGCAACGGATACAGGAGCCTATTTATTTGGACGCAAACTGGGAAAACATAAATTATGGCCGACTATCAGCCCGAAAAAGACCGTTGAAGGCGCGCTGGGAGGTATTTTTGTAGCTGTAGTTGTAGCTGTGATTTTTCACCTGATAGCACCATTTGAGCAATCCTGGTTGACATTGATTATTGTTACGATGATAGCTTCTGCCTTTGGACAAATCGGTGATTTGGTTGAATCTGCCTTTAAACGTGTGTATCATGTAAAGGATTCCGGGAATATTCTTCCTGGACACGGCGGCATTTTAGATCGCTTTGACAGCATGCTTTTTGTTTTTCCATTACTGCATTTTATTCACTTTTTTTAACAAATAGAAGCGAATATTGTAGAATTGGTAAAGTAAGCTGACTTATTGAATATACTAGGTGAAGAGCTTTCTTTTGGCTAATACATAACAAAATTACATTATCGGACAAGTTAGCATATACGTTATTCTTGTCCCGGCACATACATGTATAGTTCCTGCTGAAGGATACTATATGTATGAGAAATAAATGATTGTTATGTGAACTTGTTGCGGAGAATCAAATGGTTAAATACTCCCTAACAACCTCTTTCTACCTTTATAAAAAAGGAAGGTGCTGTCATGACAACGGTTATTGCGTTTATATTGATGTTTGGTTTGCTCGTTTCCATCCATGAGTGGGGCCACCTGATTTTTGCAAAAAGAGCGGGCATGCTTGTCCGTGAATTTGCAATTGGCTTCGGGCCCAAAATATTGTCATTCACAAAAAATGAGACACTTTATACAATCCGGTTAATTCCGGCGGGCGGATATGTCCGTGTTGCTGGAGATGACCCGGAAATTGTGGAGTTAAAACCAGGGCATCATATTGCGCTTGATTTTAACAGAGATGGAAAAGTATCTAAAATTATTGTAAATAACAAATCAAAGCATCCAAATGCCCGCACGATTGAAGTAGAGAAGGTCGACCTTGATCATAAGCTGTATATCGAAGGCTATGAATTGGATGACGAAGAGACAAAGCTACATTTCGATGTCGATCCGAAAGCGATGTTTATCGTGGATGAGCAGGAAACACAGATTGCTCCTTTCGATAGACAATTTGCATCTAAAACGGTCGGACAGCGTGCCATGCAGCTTTTTGCCGGTCCAATGATGAACTTTGTCCTTGCTATCTTTATCTTCCTGCTTATGGGGATGATTCAAGGCGTTCCGGTAGAGGAAGCACAAATGGGTGAGGTTCAACCGGAAAGCCCGGCAGAAGAAGCGGGGCTGCAGGAAAATGATGTTATTACACAAATAGGAGACCAATCTGTCTCAACATGGGATCAGTTTACGGATATTGTCCGTGAAAACCCGGATGAGGAATTAGATTTGGTTATATCCAGAGGTGACACAGAGGAAGAATTGACGGTTGTCCCAGCTGAAGTGGAGACCGTGGACGATAAAGGGGACCCAATTCATATCGGACAAATCGGTGTAACTCCGGCTTATGAAAAAAATATCCTTGGAACATTAGCATTTGGATTTGAGACAACTTATGAAACGTCGAAGCTTATACTTAACAATTTGGTCATGTTAGTTACGGGCCAGCTTTCCATTGATGTGCTATCAGGACCCGTAGGAATTTATGATGCGACAGATCAGGTTGTTCAATCTGGCTTTACAAACTTTTTAATGTGGACAGCGATGTTGAGTATTAATTTAGGAATTATTAATTTAGTTCCTCTGCCAGCATTAGATGGCGGCCGTTTAATGTTTGTCGGACTGGAAGCCGTCAGAGGAAAACCGATAGCTCCAGAAAAAGAAGGAGTCTTCCATTTTGTCGGGTTTGCCCTCTTGATGCTCTTAATGATTGTTGTCACATGGAATGACATTCAGCGATTATTCTTGTAAAATAAAATAGTAAATCCAATAGGTTACCCTTGTCGGTTTATAGACAAGGGTTTCGTGTTTTTAATTAATAGAGGAGGTTCGAAAAGTCCAATAAAAATGACACTGCGATTAAAGGAACTTCTGCTAAAACCGCCCACGTCCTGTGAGCAACGTAGAAGTCACCACATCCTGTGAAAGTCCGTACGTAAAAAGCTCGTCGCCTTGAACTTTCAACGCACAAATGTTTTCGATGGAACGAGTAACCGCAGTCCCAGGACGTGGCGTTCTTAGCCGGCTAGTCCTGTTTACCGGACTTTTTGAACACACACTAAATAGGAGAAAATTTCTTCCTGTGTAGTCAAATATCTATCTACAATTGGAGGGGTAGAGATGAGTATTTCCAAGCAAGAAAAAATGAGATTACTGCTTGAGCAAATTCAGCTGTCTGACACATCAATTCAAACGTATTTTGCTTCAAGTTATTTAGAAAAAGTAGAGGTTTATAAGCAAGAGAAGAAATGGCATTTTTATATTCATTTAGAGGATGTTCTTCCATTCGATGAATATTTATATTTCCAACAGTCTTTGCAAAAAAGCTTCTCATCCATCGCCGAGAAGGTCGAGCTGACATTACATACAGATAATAAGCAATGTAATGAAAAAGATATTGGTGTATATTGGAAACATTTTTTAGCAACAACTTCCATTTCACCTGCATATCAGGAAATGGTAATGCAGCAAACGCCTCAAATTGTGGAAAATAAGATAATCTTAACTTCAAGAAATGAAGCAGAATCAAATATTTTGAAGAAAAGACTTGAACCAGCATTCAGTCAATTCTGTTATCAAATTGGTTCCAGACCTTACTCCATTGATTTGGAAGTAAATGCTGATCAAAGTGAAATGCAAGCATTCCAAGACAATAAGGCGAAGGAAGATCAGGCGCTTGTCCAAAAAACCGTACAGGAAAAAGAAAAGCGGGATAAAGAAAAGGATACGCCTGTCAGCCAGCCGCTGGCGATCGGTTATAAGATTCAGGACGATCCGGCAGAGATGAATCAAATCCTGGAAGAAGAAAGACGGATTACTGTACAAGGCTATGTATTTGATTCAGAAATCAGAGAGCTGCGGTCTGGAAGAAGCCTTTTGATTATTAAAGCAACAGATTATACCGATTCCCTGCAAATAAAAATGTTCTCCAAAGGGGATGAGGATGTCAATAAGTTTCAATCTGTTAAAAAAGGGATGTGGGTAAAAGCTCGCGGCAGCATCCAAACGGATATGTATACTAATGAATTGGCAATGATGGCAAAGGATATTCATGAGGTACAAGTAAGAGAAAAACAAGATGAGGCGCCTGAGGATGAAAAAAGAGCTGAGCTGCACGCACATACGACAATGAGCCAAATGGATGCGGTCGTTTCTCCGGACGCATTGGTTGAACAGGCTGCCAAATGGGGACATCCAGCTGTAGCAATTACAGATCATGCTGGTGTACAAGGATTCCCAGACGCTTACTATGCAGGTAAGAAACATGGCATTAAAGTGCTTTATGGGGTAGAAGCAAATTTAGTCGATGACGGCGTTCCGATTGCCTACAATGAGAGTGACCGTTTATTAAAAGATGCAAACTATATTGTATTTGACGTGGAAACAACAGGGCTTTCTGCTGTGTACGATACGATCATCGAATTAGCCGCGGTAAAGGTACATGATGGTGAAATCATTGACCGATTTGAATCGTTTGCTAATCCGCATCATCCGCTGTCTGAGACAACGACGAATTTAACGGGGATTACGGATGATATGGTTAAGGATGCTCCTGAAGTCGGCGATGTCTTAAAAGATTTTCATGCCTGGATGGGAGAAGATATTTTAGTAGCGCATAATGCAAGCTTTGATATGGGCTTCTTAAATCAAGGATTTAAACGGATTGGCTATGAAAAAGCAGCCAACCCAGTCATCGATACACTAGAATTAGCAAGGTTTTTAATTACAGAGCTTAAAAATCATCGTTTAAATACATTATGTAAGCATTTAGGAATTGAATTGACACAGCACCACCGTGCCATTTATGATGCGGAAGCTACAGGCTATTTATTGTGGAACCTGGTCCAGAAATTAATGGAAAGAGAAATCACCAATCATCAGGACTTAAATAATCATATGGGAGAAAACAATGCTTATCAGCGCTCCAGACCTTTTCACTGTACGATTATAGCGCAGACGCAGGAAGGCTTAAAAAATCTATATAAAATTGTATCCCATGCGCATATTGATTATTTCTATCGTGAGCCGAGACTGCCACGGTCTATTTTGAAAAAATACCGTAAAGGTCTCTTGATCGGGACAGCTTGTGACAGAGGAGAAGTCTTTGAAACGATGATGCAAAAATCCGAGGAAGAGGCGGAGCAGGTTGCTGAGTTTTATGATTATATTGAAGTGCAGCCACCTAAAAACTATGTCCATTTGGTAGATAAAGATTTAGTGCAGAACGAAGCACAGATAGTAGATATATTACGAAAGCTTGTCAATCTTGGGGAACGCATGGGGAAATTAGTAACTGCGACCGGGAATGTGCATTATTTGCAAGATATTGATAAGCAATACCGGCAAATCCTGATTGCATCGCAGGCTGGTAATCCATTAAACAGGCAGACACTGCCGGATACACCATTCCGGACGACAGGTGAAATGCTTGGTGCTTTCTCCTTTTTAGGAAAAGAAAAAGCAAAAGAAATTGTGGTTCAAAATACGCAGCAGTTAGCTGACAGTATTGAGGATATCTCTCCTATTCAGGATGGCTTGTTTACGCCGAATATCGAAGGCGCGGAACAGGAAATGCGTGATTTATGCTATGATATGGCGAAAAAAGTATATGGCGAGCCGATACCGGAAATTGTTACCAAACGGTTGGAGACAGAATTAGAAAGTATTATCGGAAACGGATTCGCGGTAATTTATTTGATTTCCCATAAACTGGTTAAAAAATCCTTGGATGATGGCTACCTTGTAGGTTCACGGGGCTCAGTCGGATCCTCCTTTGTTGCTACGATGACCGAAATTACAGAGGTTAACCCGCTTCCGCCGCATTATGTCTGTCCAAGCTGTAAGCACTCTGAGTTCTTTACAGACGGATCTGTAGCGAGCGGTTTTGACCTGGAAGATAAAAATTGTCCAGAGTGCGGTGCTGCACTTGTAAAGGATGGACAGGATATTCCTTTTGAAACGTTCTTAGGCTTTAAAGGAGATAAGGTTCCGGATATTGACTTGAACTTCTCCGGAGATTATCAGCCGCGTGCCCATAACTATACGAAAGAACTGTTTGGTATAGATAGTGTGTACCGGGCTGGAACAATTGGAACTGTAGCTGAAAAAACTGCCTATGGTTATGTAAAAGGCTATGCTTCCGATCATCAGCTTGTTTATAAAAATGCAGAGATTGACCGTCTTGTACAAGGCTGTACCGGGGTGAAAAGAACAACCGGACAGCACCCCGGGGGAATTATTGTTGTTCCCGATGATAAGGAAATTTATGATTTTACACCGATACAGTTCCCGGCGGATGACCGGAACAGTGAATGGCGGACAACACATTTTGATTTCCACTCGATTCATGATAATCTGCTGAAGCTGGATATACTTGGACACGATGATCCGACTGTTATCCGCATGCTGCAGGATTTAAGCGGAATTGATCCTAAAACCATTCCGACCGATGATGAAGAAGTGATGAAAATCTTTGGCGGAACAGAGTCTTTAGGAGTTACTCCAGAGCAAATCCAGTGTAAAACTGGCACGCTGGGAGTACCTGAATTTGGTACAAAATTTGTGCGGCAGATGCTTGAGGATACGAAGCCAAATACCTTTGCAGAACTGTTAATTATATCAGGTCTGTCCCACGGTACCGACGTGTGGCTTGGCAATGCACAGGAGCTGATTAATAACGGCACGTGTAAGCTTCCGGATGTTATCGGCTGCCGTGATGATATTATGGTCTATTTAATGCATAAAGGCTTAGAGCCTTCCTTGGCATTTAATATCATGGAGTTTGTCCGTAAAGGTAAAGGGTTGAAGGATGAATGGATTGAGGAAATGAAGAAAAACAATGTACCTGACTGGTATATTGAATCTTGTAAGAAAATCAAATACATGTTCCCGAAAGCCCATGCGGCAGCTTATGTTTTAATGGCTGTACGAATCGCTTATTTCAAAGTGCATCACCCGATTCTTTTCTATGCGGCATATTTCACCGTTCGTGCGGATGATTTTGAGTTAGATACGATGATTAAAGGTTCGGATGCTATCCGTAAACGTATGGAAGAGATTAATTATAAGGGCAATGATGCATCGCCAAAAGAGAAGAACTTATTGACTGTGCTTGAGCTTTCATTAGAAATGTGTGAACGCGGCTTATCTTTAAAAAAGGTAGATTTATATAAATCAAGCGCAACCGAATTTATCGTTGACGGTGATTCGCTGCTTCCTCCTTTCAATGCTGTGGACGGCTTAGGCACCAATGCGGCATTAAATATTGTGAAGGCCCGTGAAGAAGGAGAATTTCTTTCTAAAGAAGATTTAAGAGAAAGAAGTAAAATTTCCAAAACCGTGCTGGAATATTTAGATACACACGGATGCTTAGAAGGTATGGAAGAAAAAAACCAGCTTTCCTTATTCTAAATGTGAAAGACATACGCATAAATCCGTTTGTTTTTGGAGAAACTAAAAGAAATTAGTTGAGGGTAAAAAGCGCTGTAGTATTGATTTGGAGGTTTGCAAAGGGGTATAGAATATGCTATACTATTTTTGTTTAGAATGTTCGATACGTACGAATGTAAAGAGTGGGTGCACACCCACTCTTTATTCATACCTCGCCTAAACAAGACTCTCTGCTTCCCCCGCCGTATTTTAGGCAGGGGTTTTATATTGATTGAAGGCGTGAGGACATGGTTAAAGGAGGTTTACACTTGAGTTCCAAGATAATTGAGATAACAACCGAATTAGTTCATCCGATTTTAGAAGAGAAAAATTTAGAATTAGTTGATATCGAGTATGTGAAAGAAGGGAAAAACTGGTTTCTACGGGTTTATATTGATAAAGAAGGTGGTATTGACATTGTAGAATGCGGTGAGGTCTCTGAACAGTTAAGTGAAAAACTGGATAAAGCTGACCCGATAAAAGAAGCTTATTTTCTAGAAGTATCTTCCCCGGGAGTTGAAAAACCGTTAAAAACACTGGATGACTTTAAAAAGAATATTGGAAACAATGTTTTTGTGAAGTTATATGAAAAAATTGATGGTGAAAAAACGTATGAAGGCATTTTACAAAATGTAGAGAACGATACCCTTTCTATTGAATACAAAATAAAAACGAGAAAGAAAATCGTAGAAATACCTTATGATAAGGTAGCAAAAGCAAGACTGGCAGTCTTGTTTTAATGAAGAGTACGAGAACAACATCCAAAAGGGGGAAAAGAAAAAGTGAGCACGCAGTTGTTTGATGCGATTGATCATTTAGCAAAAGAAAAAGGGATAGACAAGGATATATTGATGGAGGCTTTGGAAGCAGCGCTTATTTCTGCTTATAAAAAGAATTTTAAGTCCGCATCGAATGTTCGGGTAGAGTTGAATGAAACTACTGGAAAGATGGCTGTTTACGCAAGAAAAACAATTGTCGAAAATGTAGAAGACTCGCAGCTGGAAATATCTCTTGATGAAGCAAAAAGTATTAATCCGAATTATGATGTAGATGATGTGATTGAAGTGGAAGTAACACCGAAAGATTTTGGACGTATTGCTGCCCAGGCTGCTAAACAAGTAGTCACCCAGCGAGTGCGTGAAGCAGAACGAGGCGTTATCTTCTCGGAGTATATTGATAGAGAAGAAGATGTCATGACTGGAATTATTCAGCGTAAAGATTCACGTTTTGTCTATGTGAACCTTGGCAAAATTGAAGCCAAGCTGGCAGAGGCAGAACAGATGCCTACAGAAGAATACCATATTCATGACCGGCTGAAGGTTTACGTGACAAAGGTCGAGAATACAAGCAAGGGGCCGCAAATCTATATTTCCCGGTCACACCCTGGTTTGTTAAAGCGGTTATTTGAAATGGAAGTTCCTGAAATTTATGATGGAATTGTTGAAATTAAATCTGTTTCCCGTGAAGCTGGCGACCGCTCTAAAATTTCTGTACATGCACCAGACCCGGAAATTGATCCGGTGGGATCTTGTGTGGGACAAAAAGGACAGCGTGTGCAAGCCATCGTAACAGAATTAAAAGGTGAAAAAATCGATATTGTAGAGTGGTCTGAGGATCCTGTCGTTTATGTATCGAACGCATTAAGTCCTTCTAAAGTATTGAAAGTATTTGTTGATGAGGAAGAAAAAGCAACGACGGTTGTTGTTCCAGATTATCAACTGTCTCTGGCAATCGGTAAAAGAGGACAAAATGCACGTTTAGCCGCTAAACTTACAGGCTGGAAAATTGATATCAAAAGTGAAACGGATGCAAGAGCAGAAGGTTTGCTGGATGATGCAGAAATAGAAGAAGCTTATTCTGACAACGATGAAGATTTGTTTGAATAAGGAGGTATTTTAACTTGGCTAAGAAGAAAAAGATACCAGAGAGAAAATGTGTTATGACAAATGAAATGAAGCCTAAAAAAGAATTGATCCGCATTGTCCGGAATAAAGAAGGGGAAGTGTTCGTTGACGAAACTGGCAAGAAAAACGGACGAGGAGCTTACCTTTCCAAGAATAAGTCTGTGATAGAACAGGCTCGGAAAACCAATGCGCTTAACAAAATCTTGAACGCAGAAGTAAGTCCAACAATCTACGATGAGTTAGAAGCTTTAGTAGAGGGAGAATGACATGAATCCTAATTATTTGAACATCATTGGTCTCGCTGTCCGGGCAGGGAAATGCTCAACAGGAGAAGACACTATTTTAAAGGATATTCGTAAAGGTCGTGCAAAGCTTGTTTTATTGGCAGAAGATATTGGACCGCAAACCAAAAAGAAACTTTCGGATAAATGTACCTCGTACAATGTTCCGTATCGACTTGTTGATAACCGGGATATCTTATCGCAGGCAATCGGGAAAGAACAGCGAGTAGCTATAGCAATACTAGATTCAGGCTTTGCAAAAAAACTCCTTACTCTAGTTGGATAAATAAATCCGGGGGTGAACGCATGAGCAAAATACGTGTATATGAATATGCAAAGAAAAATAAGGTAGCGAGTAAAGAAGTCATTCAATTTTTAAAAGAAAAGAATGTGGAGGTTTCCAACCATATGTCTACGATTTCTGACAATGAAATCAAACAGTTGGATGAAAAATTTAACCCGCAGCCAAAACAAGATAAAAAGAAAAACGATCAAGTAAATACGAATAAACAGCAAAAGAATAAAAATACTGGAAATAAACCAAATACAAATCGGAATCCTAAAAAAGATAATCCGAAAAATAAAAAACAAAAAACCTCTAACAAAGGTAAACAACATCAACCACAAAAGGAGCAGTCGTTAGTGAAAGAGACTCCAAGTAAAATTACGTACCACGGTATATTGACCGTACAAGATTTAGCAGAAAAACTTCATAAAGAACCTGCAGAAATCATCAAGAAATTAATGTTTATGGGTATCATGGCTACAAAAAACCAAGACCTTGAAGATGACGCTGTAGAGCTGATTTGTGATGAATATAATGTAGAAGTCGAAAAAGAAATTATTTTAGAAGATACAGACCTTGATAAATATATTGAAGAAGATGACAGTGAAAAATTGCAGGAGCGTCCTGCTGTTGTTACCATTATGGGACATGTTGACCATGGGAAAACAACGTTATTAGATGCTATACGCCATACGAAGGTTACTGCTGGTGAAGCTGGTGGAATTACACAGCATATTGGCGCTTACCAAGTTGAAAATGAGGGCAAGAAAGTTACATTTTTAGATACACCGGGTCACGCAGCGTTTACAAGTATGCGTTCGCGCGGTGCACAAGTAACAGATATTGCTATTT
The DNA here is from genome assembly GCF_055524595.1 of Oceanobacillus sp. B139/18. Classification (NCBI taxonomy): domain Bacteria; kingdom Bacillati; phylum Bacillota; class Bacilli; order Caryophanales; family Bacillaceae; genus Oceanobacillus; species Oceanobacillus sp. B139/18. Next base: position 387,062 of record NZ_JBVFXI010000001.1, read on the forward strand.
TAGTTGTCGCAGCAGATGATGGCGTGATGCCGCAGACAGTGGAAGCAATCAACCATGCGAAAGCTGCTGGAGTACCAATTATTGTTGCTGTTAATAAAATGGATAAAGAAGGCGCTAATCCGGACCGCGTGATGCAGGAATTAACAGAGCATGAACTGATTCCTGAAGATTGGGGCGGAAGCACCATCTTTGTTAATCTTGCTGCACTTAAAGGGGAAGGTATTGACGATCTGCTGGAAATGATTTTATTAGTTGCAGAGGTAGAAGAATTAAAAGCAAATCCGGATGCGAAAGCTTTCGGTACAGTAATCGATGCGCAGTTAGATAAAGGCAGAGGTTCTGTAGCAACACTGCTTGTGCAAAACGGTACTCTGCATGTAGGAGATCCGCTTGTTGTCGGCAGTACGTATGGTAAAGTTCGTGCTATGGTAAATGATTTGGGACAACGTGTGAACCAAGTAGGACCGTCAGCTCCAGTTGAAATTACAGGGTTACAGGATGTTCCGCAGGCAGGAGACCAGTTCCTTGCATTTTCTGATGAGAAAAAAGCGCGTCAAATTGGGATTGCACGTCAACAGAAGCGGATCGATGAAAACCGCGGCGGTCAATCAACTGTCAGTCTGGATGATTTATTTGAACAAATCAAGCAGGGTGAAATGAAAGAATTAAATATCATTGTGAAAGCGGACGTACAAGGTTCTGTGGAAGCATTAGCCGCTTCTTTACGCAAGATAGAAGTAGAAGGCGTCAATGTTAAAATCATTCATACAGGCGTAGGAGCGATTACAGAATCCGATATTATCTTAGCTTCTGCATCCAATGCAATCGTTATTGGTTTCAATGTCCGCCCTGATGTCAATGCAAAAAGAGCTGCAGAATCCGAAAAAATCGATTTACGTCTGCATCGTGTTATTTACAGTGCGATTGAAGAAATTGAAGCAGCAATGAAAGGTCTGCTTGATCCAGAATATGAAGAAAAAGTTATTGGTCAGGCGGAAGTACGTGAAACATTCAAGGTATCACGTATCGGTACCATTGCAGGAAGCTATGTAACAGACGGAAAAATTACCAGAGATTCGAGCGTTCGTCTTATTCGTGACGGTGTGGTTCTTTATGAAGGTGAATTACAAGCATTGAAACGGTTTAAAGATGACGTAAAAGAGGTACAACAGAATTATGAATGTGGAATTACATTGGCTAACTTTAATGATATTAAAGAAGGCGATATTATCGAAGCCTATGTAATGGAAGAAATGGAACGAAAATGATTCTCTATGCAGAAGTAGAGTGTATGTTGTATGAAGGGAATTCCTTAAAAGCAAAGCGCTCCGTGTTGAAGCGGGTTATGAATAAACTGCGCCAATCGTTTAATGTTTCTGTAACTGAGCTTGAATTTCACGATTTATGGCAACGAACCAAACTTGGGATAGTTATTATTTCGACGGATTATGTGCATGCTGAAAAAGTAATACAACAAGCTTTACACACAATAGATTTTTTTTCTGAATTAGAAAGAACTATAACGAATATCGAACGATTATAACGAAAATGCATAGAGCTATGTGAGGTGAGATAAATGGCTGAATTAAGAGCTCATCGAGTTGCAGAACAGATGAAAAAAGAACTGGGTGATATTTTATCCAGAAAAATCAAAGACCCCCGCGTTGGTTTTGTGACGGTTACCGATGTAGAAGTAACCGGTGATCTGCAGCAGGCGAAGATTTTTATTTCTGTATTAGGTGATGAGAAGAAAAAGCAGGAAACATTATTGGGGCTTGCAAAAGCAAAAGGGTTTATCCGTTCAGAAATTGGCAAGCGAATTCGTTTGCGCAAAACCCCTGAACTTACCTTTGAATTTGACGAAGCAATCGAGCAAGGTAATCGAATTGACTCTATCTTAAGAGATCTTAATAAGTAATGCTAAAAAACTGATCCCTCTGCTCCTTGGCAAGGATCAGTTTTTTTACAAGAATAAGAAAGTATATAAAAAATGCTGAATATAGCCGCTCCAACGGGTTTCATGGGGTGAGTAATCGCAACCCCAGAAATACACTCCGCTTTCCGTGGGCTTGAGCTCAGCCTCCTCGAAAAAAGAAGTTCGCTTTTTTCCTGCGGGGTCTTCACCCTGGGACTGCGATTACTCGCCCCATCGAAGATCACTGCGCATTCCCACAGGAGTCTCCGTGTATTTCTTCTGGGACTGGGACAGCGATTACTCGTCCCACTGAAAACCATTGCGATTACCCGTCCCATCAAAACCGTCGCTAGAATTTGCGTTATTTCCTTGAAAAAAAAAGCAAATAAAACATAATTCCACTTAGATGGGAGCGGATGTTGTCTACTCCTGCGGGAAAAGCAACAGGTAGACCTGAGCAGGAAGCGGTTTTCTTACCGTGCGGCTGAACGTTGCCCGCGGAAAGCGACTTCCCGGAGCGGACATCTCTTTGGCAAGAACACCGATGTTTTAAAGACCAAGCGGTATTCTTGGTTTTTCTTATTTATTTCAAAAGGAAAAAGAGGTGTAATGACGATGAATGGTATCTTACCGCTGTGGAAGCCAAAAGGAATGACTTCTTTTGATTGTGTAGCTAAATGCCGCCGCTACTTCCATACGAAAAAGGTTGGTCATACAGGGACATTGGATCCGGAAGTGGAAGGCGTGCTGCCTATTTGTATTGGCAATGCGACCAAGATTGTTCCCTTTCTCACAGATACAAAAAAAGTTTATGTTGGGACAGTTGCATTAGGATCCACTACAGAAACAGAGGACGCCACAGGGAATATTGTAGAAGAAAAAGAAGTTACGCACATGCCGGGAAAAATAGAGATTGAAGCAGTGTTAGAAAAGTTTCAAGGAACGATTACACAAATACCGCCCATGTATTCTGCTGTAAAGGTCAATGGAAAAAAGCTGTATGAATATGCCAGAGCAAATGAAAAAGTAGAAAGACCAAGCAGGGAAGTCTTTATTCATGATATACAGCTTGGGTCTATAGATGAGGAAAAAAACGCTTTTGACATCTATGTAGAATGCTCCAAGGGGACCTATATCAGAACATTATGTGTGGATATCGGGAAGGAATTAGGATATCCGGCACATATGCTGCAGTTAGAAAGAATCCAAACCGGTAGTTTTTCCAAGAAAAATACGGTCACTTTTGCTATGATAGAAGAGGCGGCTGCCAGAGGTGAACAAGAGCAGTTATTAAGCCCGATTTCAGAGGGGGTAAGTCATCTAGTACATCAGGAAGTAGATGATGCATTAATGTTTCGGATTAAAAATGGTCAAAAATTAGCTGTTACCGATGCTCCTCTGACAAATAATCCGTTTGTGTTTACAAACAACGAAGAAGTACTAGCCATTTACGAAAAGCATCCGGAAAAACCGGATCAAATTAAACCATTAAGGGTATTTTAACGAGAGAAAGTGCAGGTGTAGCAGGATGAAAACAATGGAATTATCCTATCCGCATATGTTACATAAGGAGGATTTACCAGAAACAGTAAGTGCTATCGGTTTCTTTGACGGTATTCATAAAGGACATCAAAAGGTCATTCAGAAGGCCGTGGATAAAGCAAAAGAAAATAATATGGAGAGTGCAGTTATTACTTTTTTTCCGCATCCATCGGTTGTGCTGAGAAAAGATGTCCATCAGGTGAAGTACATAACCGTATCTTCTGAAAAACAGGCCATACTGGAAAAGCTTCAAGTAGACCGTCTGTATATCATCCGGTTTAATCAAGAATTATCGAAGCTCAGTCCGCAGGCTTTTATTGACCACTTTATTATTGGCTTACATATCAAACACCTTGTAGCAGGCTTTGATTACTCATTCGGCCATAAAGGGCAGGGCAAGATGGCAGATATGCAGGCCTATGCTAGAGATTTATTTACATGGGAAACCATCGGTAAAATCACATTAGATGAAGAGAAGGTCAGCTCCACCCGAATAAGAGCGGAATTAGCATCAGGAAATATGGAGCAGGCAGCACAATTATTAGGAAGATCCTTTGAAACAACCGGATTGGTCGTAAAAGGAGCACAGCGCGGGCGTGAGCTTGGTTATCCAACTGCTAATTTGTCTATATCCAAAGATGCCTTGCTGCCTAAGCAGGGGGTATATGCAACGCTCGTCCGTCATCAGGATAAAATATATGGCGGAATGGCGAATATCGGAACGAATCCGACATTTACAGAAACGATGGAGAATATGTCTGTCGAAGTATACCTGTTTGACTTTGACGGTGATTTATACGGGGAAGAATTAACGATAGAATGGTTATCTTATACAAGAGAAGAAATAAAATTCGACTCAAAGGAAGCGTTGATTGAAAGAATGCAGCAGGATGAGGAAGAAATTAGGGCTTATTTAGCAAATAGAAAAACTAATACTTGATTTTTCTCTTCAAAAACGCTATTCTTATATTTGTACAACCATCGCTTGGCATCACGTAACTCCGACGTATGCTAGGGGATTGGGGATAACAAATTTTATTTTGGAGGTGCCATCATGGCAATTACACAAGAACGCAAGAACGAAATTATTAATGAGTACAAGGTTCACGATACAGATACTGGATCTCCAGAGGTTCAAATCGCTGTTTTAACTGCAGAAATCACTGCATTAAACGAACATTTACGTACACACAAAAAAGACCATCATTCACGCCGCGGTCTTTTGAAAATGGTAGGTAAACGCCGTAACTTGCTAACTTACCTACGTAATAAAGACGTTACTCGTTACCGTGAATTAATCAAAAAACTTGGTTTACGTCGTTAATAAACGCAAAAAGCAGGAGAAATCCTGCTTTTTCTTTTATGTAAAAAATCCTATAAGAGGATGTTCAAAAAGTCCAATAAAAATGACACATCGAATTTCTGCGTTGACGAGCTTTTTCCGATACTTACGTATTTAAAGACATAGAGGAACTTCTGTTAAGAGCGCCCACGTCCTGTGGGCAACACAGAAGTCACCACATCCTGTGAAAGTCCGTTCGTAAAAAGCTCGTCGTCTTGAACTTCTTGGTCCTATTTATCGGACTTTTTGAACACACACTATAAAACGATAGGATTGTTCAATCAGGATGTATTTTGAACACCATATAAAAGGTAGTGATTGATTCCTGACAGGCTATCGTTTATTCTATAAAAAGGGATTCTTTTGTGAATAATAGAAAATAGAAGAAAAATGTAATATATGACGAGCTACATATATATTTAAATTACTGTAGCCTTGAAAGGAGCAACAAAACCAATGGCAGATGAAAAAAAGCTATTCTCTACGGAGATTTCAGGAAAGAAATTTACGGTTGAAGTAGGGGAGCTGGCTAAACAAGCAAACGGTGCCTGCATGATTCATTATGGAGACACGTCGGTATTATCTGTAGCAACAGCTTCCAAAGAACCAAAAGATTTACCATTCTTTCCGTTAACCGTGAATTATGAAGAAAGATTATATGCGGTAGGCAAGATACCAGGAGGATTTATTAAACGTGAAGGACGTCCGAGCGAAAAAGCAATCCTGTCTTCCAGACTGATTGACCGTCCAATCCGCCCGTTATTCCCTGACGGATTTCGTAATGAGGTGCAAGTAATCAGCACGGTAATGAGTGTCGATCAGGACTGTTCTTCCGAAATTGCTGCAATGATTGGGTCATCTATTGCGTTAAGCATTTCAGATATTCCTTTTGAACAGCCGATTGCAGGTGTCCATGTCGGACGTGTCGATGGAGAACTGATTATTAACCCTACGATAGAACAAGAAGCAAAAAGTGATATCGAATTGACTGTTGCAGGAACAAAGGATGCCATTAATATGGTTGAAGCTGGTGCCGACGAAGTGCCGGAAGATGTCATGCTGGAAGCAATCATGTTTGGTCATGAAGAAATCAAACGCCTCGTTGCATTCCAGGAGGAAATTGTACAAGCATTCGGTAAAGAAAAATTCGAAGTCGAAATCGCAGAAACTGACGAAGAACTTGTACAAAAAGTGGAAGCAAAAGCAAAACTGCTTGAAGCAATTCAAGTTGTTGAAAAACATGCCCGCGAAGATGCAATTGCTGCAGTGAAGCAGGAAATTGTTGAAAAGTATGAAGCAGAAGAAGCGGAAGAAGAAACGATTAAGCAAGTAAAATCTGTATTAAACAGTCTTGTGAAAGAAGAAGTACGCCGCTTAATTACTAAAGAAAAAGTACGCCCTGACGGCCGAAAAGTAGATGAAATCCGTTCATTATCTTCTCGTATCCATGTCCTTCCGCGTACACATGGTTCTGGTTTATTTACACGTGGACAGACACAGGCCTTAAGCATATGTACATTGGGAGCATTAGGTGATGTACAGATTTTAGATGGACTGGATTTAGAAGAAACAAAACGGTTTATGCATCATTATAATTTCCCGCAATACAGTGTTGGCGAAACTGGACCAATCCGTGGACCTGGACGCCGTGAAATTGGGCATGGTGCACTGGGAGAACGTGCGCTGGAAAAAGTAGTTCCAAATGAAAAAGATTTTCCTTATACAATCCGTCTTGTATCTGAAGTACTTGAGTCTAACGGTTCTACTTCTCAGGCAAGTATCTGTGCAAGTACATTAGCAATGATGGATGCAGGCGTTCCGATTAAAGCGCCAGTAGCTGGTATTGCTATGGGACTGGTGAAATCAGGAGAGGACTATACGATTCTTTCTGATATCCAGGGGATGGAAGATGCGCTTGGAGATATGGACTTTAAAGTAGCCGGTACAGAAAAAGGTGTTACTGCGCTGCAAATGGATATTAAAATCGACGGTTTATCCAGAGCGATTTTAGAGGAAGCATTGACACAGGCGAAGAAAGGCCGTATGCATATCCTGGATTCCATGCTTCAAACCATTCAGGAGCCAAAAGATGAGCTATCTGAATACGCACCAAAAATCTTGACCATGTCGATTAACCCAGATAAAATTCGAGACGTCATTGGGCCGAGCGGAAAACAAATCAACCAAATCATTGATGAAACCGGCGTAAAAATCGATATTGAACAAGATGGTAATGTCTTTATCTCATCTACAGACAGCGAGATGAACCAAAAAGCGAAGAAAATTATTGAAGATCTTGTCCGCGAAGTCGAAGTCGGTCAGCTGTACCTTGGTACCGTGAAACGTATTGAAAAATTTGGTGCTTTTGTTGAGCTCTTCAAAGGAAAAGATGGACTTGTCCATATTTCCGAGCTGGCGGAAGAACGTACAAATAAAGTGGAAGATGCTGTTTCTATCGGCGATCAAATCATGGTAAAAGTAAAAGAAATTGACCGTCAAGGAAGAGTTAACCTTTCCAGAAAAGCAGTACTGCAAGATGAAAAGAAAGAAAATGCTAAATCATAGTAAGAAAAATAATTAATTAAAGAAGAAAATATATTTCTGTGATAAAAAAGAAGCTGGTGTTAAATTCAGTTTCTTTTTTTATGGAGACAGAATAAAAAATGCATCGCTTAAAATACATTCATACTTGTCCCTCTAAAAGCATAAAAATACGAAGAGGGAGGGATTAAAGATGAAGCGGTATTTTAAGTATGTCCATGTTCTTGTTTTTCTGATTCTAATTTTCACGGTATTTGATATACGATATAATCCTTTTCAAACAGAGACGGTCATGATAGAACCATCAGAAATAGAAGTGAGTGCAACAAATGATGCCCTTTATATGGAGATTGAAGAAAAGAAAGGGGCTTACCAGGAAGAACCAGAAAATGCTTATATTGATGAGGTTTGGAAGAAGACACCAGGAAGAAATGGATTAGAGGTGAATGTGGAAGAATCGTATCAGAAAATGAAAGAAGCAGATAAATGGGATGAAAGCTTACTTGTTTTTAATGAAACCTCTCCTGATATCTTACTGGAGAACCTGGAACCAGCTCCAATTTATCGAGGTCATCCCAAAAAAGAAATGGTCTCTTTCTTAATCAATGTTTCCTGGGGGGAAGCATATATCCCGGAAATGCTGCAAATTTTAAAAGACCATCAAGTGAAAGCCACTTTTTTTATTGAAGGGAAATGGGCGCAAAATAATTCTGACCTTGTTAAAATGATTGAAGAGGAAGGACATTTAATTGGTAATCATGCCTATAATCATCCGGATATGGCTGCACTTGATAAAAGCAATGCCTATACGCAGATAGAGGAAACAAATCAAATTTTAAAAACCATCACAGGAGAACAGCCTAAATGGTTCGCGCCCCCAAGCGGAAGCTTTAAAGATGAAACAGTAGAAACTGCTGCAGAGCTGGAGATGGAAACAATTTTATGGACAGTTGATACAATTGATTGGAAGAATCCATCGGTATCTGTTATGGTTAATCGGATAGAAAAAAATGTTCACCCTGGAGCGATGATTCTTATGCATCCAACGCAGGCAACAACGAATGCGTTAGAGCAAATGATTACCATTATCAAGGAAAAAGATTATAAAATAGGAACCGTAGAATCGTTGTTAAGTGAATCACGTTAAGCTGAGATATTTAGGAGGATATGTATTGGTAGAAAAATATACAAGCAGTAATGGAGTACGGATTGTGTTAGAATCAATGCCGGCGGTACGTTCCGTCACGATTGGTATTTGGGTTAAAATTGGATCTAGAAATGAAAATCTCCATAATAATGGCATTTCTCATTTTTTAGAGCATATGTTTTTTAAAGGAACGAAAACAAGAAGCGCACAGGATATTGCAGAAGCATTCGACTCTATCGGCGGGCAAATCAATGCTTTTACATCGAAGGAATATACATGTTTTTATGCAAAGGTTTTAGATACACATAAAGAATTTGCTTTGGAAGTATTAGCAGATATGTTTTTTGAATCTACATTTGATGAAGAAGAAATGGAAAGAGAAAAAAAGGTTGTCTACGAAGAAATAAAAATGTGCGAGGATACACCGGATGATATCGTTCATGATTTGCTGGCCGAAGCCGCCTATGGTGAACACCCATTGGGATATCCAATTCTCGGAACAGAAAAACAGCTGGCATCTTTTGATCAAAAGCAATTACAGGAGTATGTAGAAGCTAATTATACACCTGATAATGTAGTTGTTTCGGTTGCCGGCAATGTATCCCATTCATTTATCAATGAGATCGATGCTTATTTTGGTTCTTTTACAAGAAAGGCATCTGAAGAAACAATCATCAAGCCCGCCTTCTTGCAGGAAGCAATTTACCGGAGCAAGGATACAGAGCAGGCACATCTTTGCCTTGGCTATAATGGATATGAAGCGGGAGACAAGCATCTATATCCATTATCTATCATGAATAACGTGCTTGGGGGCAGCATGAGCTCACGTTTATTCCAAGAAATACGTGAGAAAAAAGGACTGGCCTATTCTGTTTTTTCTTATCATGCAGCATTTATAGATGATGGCTTGCTGACCATTTATGCCGGCACAGGAAAAGATCAGCTGGGTCAATTAGAAGAAGTGATGAATTCTACACTTCATCATTTTATAGAGCATGGGTTAACAGAAAAAGAATTACGAAACAGCAAAGAACAGATTAAAGGAAATCTGATGCTGGGATTAGAGAGCACCAACAGCAGAATGTCACGGAATGGACGGAATGAATTATTATTGCAAAGACATCGTACCTTAGATGATTTGATTTTAGAGATTGATGGGATTACCAATGAACAAGTTACGGATGTTATTAAAAATGTGTTTAAGCAAAAGCCGTCACGGGCATTGATAGCACCGGAAGATACGCGCAAGTAAAAGCATGTTTTCTTATTTTGGACATATAGTATATAAACGAAACTTCATTATTCTAAGGCTGTGACTGACTGCCTTCAGAACAGAGAAAAGGAGTTTTTCTATGGTACGCTTTCGAGATATGGGAGATAAGGAAATCATCAACGTGAACGAAGGGAAAAGGCTTGGGATGCTTGGGCAGACCGATTTAGAAATCAATCCGAAAACCGGGCAAATCGAAGCGTTTATTGTGCCAAGCTATAAATGGTTCGGCCTTGTAAAAGAGGGAGAAGAAACAAAAATCCATTGGAAGTCTATCAAAAAAATAGGGACAGATATGATCATGATTGATACAGAACTCCCTGAAGAAGGCTAAACAATGTAAAGCTTGTTTATTTTGCAGGAAAAGGTAATCAGACACACCTTTTCCTGCCGGATAAACAGGCTTTTTTTCTATGTTTTTTTCCCATCGGGACTGCGATTACTCGCCCCATCGAAAACCGTCGCAGCGGACATCTACTCGGCAAGAACCCGATGTTTTAAAGAACAAGCGGTATTCTTGGTTTTTCTTATTTTTCGAAAATAGGTTTTCACCCTTCTTGCCAGGAAGTCGGTATTTTAATGGCTAAATTGTTCACCACTGAATTAAAAATTCATAAACTATATCGAATCATGAATACGTGAAAAGTTGTCTGGAGGTTATACGTAAAATGAGTCGACGGATTGCAGTAATTGGTGGAGATGCAAGGTATTTAGAGTTAATAAAAATATTGAAAAGCAATCATGCTAATGAAGTAATTCTTTGTGGTTTTGATAAATTAGAGCAGGGATTTACAGGATTAAACGAATCAGCACTGGATGAATTGGACCAGAGCAAGCTGGATGTCGTTGTTTTACCGATAACAGGTACTGATTCAAAAGGGAACGTAGAAACTGTTTTTACAGATAAAAAAATTCATTTAGATGAAGCCTGGTTTCAAAAATTACATTCGGAATGTATGATTTTTACCGGGATGACGAATGCGTACTTAACAAGTATGGCGGAAAAAGCGGGCGTTACCTTAGTGCCGCTGCTTGATCGTGATGATGTTGCCATCTATAACTCCATTCCAACAGCGGAAGGAGCCATTATGATGGCTTTTGAGCATACCGATCAGACCGTCCACTCTTCCCGGGTGATGGTTGTAGGATTTGGAAGGGTAGGGAATACGGTAGCGAATAAATTTTCTGCGCTGGGAGCCAAGGTTTCTGTTTGTGCCAGGAGTATAAGGGATTTAGCGCGTATTACGGAAATGGGTTTACAGGCTGTGCCTTTACACGAATTAAGCAATCATACAGAGAACTGTGATATTTTAATCAATACTATTCCGAGCTTAGTAGTAACCAAAGAAGCGATTCAAAATCTGCCGACAAATGCAGTTATTATTGATCTGGCATCCAAACCCGGCGGAACAGATTTTGATTTTGCGAAAAAGCGTGGTATTCAAGCTATACTTGCGCGCAGTCTGCCGGGAATCGTAGCACCAAGAACAGCGGGGAAAATCCTTGCTAATGTGATGGAACAAATTCTGGAGGAGGAGCGTGCGTCAGAATGACATTCAAGAATAAGCGAATCGGCTTTGGCTTAACAGGATCGCATCATACCCTTCCTCATATTTTTCCAATTATCGAGGAATTGATTGAACAGGGAGCAGAAGTCATTCCATTTATAACAGAAATGGTTCAATACACCGATACGAAGCATGGAAAGGCTGCGGATAACGTGAAGAGGCTTGAAAAAGCAGCCAATCATCCTATTATTACCACTATTCCTGATGCAGAGCCCTATGGACCGGATAAACCACTTGATGTGATGGTGATTGCCCCGCTGACAGGGAATTCGATGAGCAAGCTGGCGAATGCCCATACAGATAATCCGGTTTTAATGGCTGCAAAATCAACGCTCCGAAATGAACATCCTTTATTATTAGCTTTAACAACCAATGATGCGCTTGGGTTAAATGCCAAGAATCTAGCTGTATTGCTTAATGCAAAGCACATCTATTTTGTACCGTTCGGGCAGGATAATCCGCATCAGAAGCCCTCCTCGCTCTCAGCAAATCTGGATCAATTAATCCCTGCTGCAGAGGCAGCGTTAAAAGGAAAACAAATTCAGCCGATTATTGTACCTTATTCCACGAAAAATGTGTTAAAATGAAGTTTAGTTGACATTTAATAAGTGGAGGGAGTTATTGGAATGGCAGAGCAACAAACATATAATGTAGCCATTGTAGGTGCTACAGGGGCAGTAGGTCAGAAAATCAAACAAATACTCGAAGATAAAAAGTTTCCGGTAAACCAGCTTAAATTACTATCTTCTGCCCGTTCGGCAGGAAAAGAAGAAACTTTTAACGGGGAAACGATCATTGTTGAAGAAGCTGCGCCAGAATCATTTGAAGGAGTAGATATTGCACTATTTTCTGCGGGCGGTTCCATTTCTAAACAACTGGCACCTGAAGCTGTTAAAAGAGGGGCAGTTGTGGTAGATAATACAAGTGCTTTTCGTATGAATGAAGATGTACCGCTTGTTGTACCAGAAGTAAATCCGGAAGATATTGCAAAACATCAAGGGATTATCGCCAATCCAAACTGTTCTACCATTCAAATGGTTGCAGCTTTAAAACCGATAAAGGATGCATTTGGTATAGGGAAAATCATCGTTTCTACTTACCAGGCAGTATCTGGTGCCGGAAATGCAGCGGTAGAAGAGTTATATGAGCAGTCAAAAGAATATTTAGACGGTAACGAAGTAAAAGCAGAGATTTTGCCGGTTAAAGGAGATAAGAAGCATTTCCCGATTGCGTTTAACGCATTGCCGCAAATTGATGTTTTTGAAGATAATGGTTTTACATTTGAAGAGATGAAAATGATTAATGAAACGAAGAAAATCATGCATGATGAGGCATTAAATGTTGCGGCAACCTGTGTGCGCCTTCCATTTGCTACCTCCCATGCCGAGAGTGTTTATATTGAAGTAGATCAGGAAGGCCTGAATGTAAAAGATATTTGGAAGACACTGAAATCTGCAGATGGAATCGTCCTTCAGGATAATCCGCAGGAGCAGGAATATCCGACACCGCAATCTGCTGAAGGCAAAGAGGAAGTTTTCGTAGGGCGCGTAAGGAAAGATTTAGATAATCCAAAAGGATTCCATTTATGGGTAGTATCTGATAATTTATTAAAAGGCGCAGCATGGAATACCGTGCAAATCGCACAAACGTTAGTAAAAAGTGACGGCTTTAAAAAGTAATTAGATATCTTAGTATGTGTTTAAGAAGGCTGATAAAAGAAAAGATGCTTTTCTGGAATAATATTTTCATCTCCCTTCTTGAACCTTCTTGTAAATAATGATGTAATCAATCTATTAGACATCCAGAGTGTAACTTCTTGGATAGTGTTGAGGTGTTAATATTGCAAGTATTAGTACAAAAATTCGGAGGAACTTCCGTACAATCAGAAACGAACCGGGAACATGTTATCCGTCATATTAAAGATGCACTTGTTCAAGAATATAAGTTAGTCGTTGTTGTTTCTGCATTGGGAAGAAAACCGGATCCTTATGCAACAGACAGTTTATTAGGCTTAATTGATTTTCCGGCGAATAATAACTCAAATCGGGAGCTTGATTTGCTGATGTCATGCGGTGAAATTATTTCATCCGTTGTGCTTTCTAATGAGCTGCAAAAAAACCATGTTTCTGCAACAGCTTTGACTGGTGCACAGGCTGGTTTTGTAACGAGTGAAGATTTTAATCGTGCAAAGATAAAAGAAGTCAATCCGGCCCGTATTTTACAGGAATTAGAAACGCATGATGTCGTTGTGGTTGCTGGTTTTCAGGGCCAGAGCGAGTCCGGAGAAATAACAACGATTGGCCGGGGCGGCAGTGATACTTCTGCAGCTGCCTTAGGTGTTGCGTTGGACGCAGAGCGTATTGAGATTTTTACAGATGTGGAAGGAATCATGACCGCAGATCCGCGTGTCGTAAAAAGTGCGCGTCCGCTTGATGTAGTAACCTATACAGAGATTTGTAATCTTGCTTATCAAGGGGCAAAGGTCATTCACCCTCGTGCTGTAGAAATAGCCATGCAGGGGAAAATTCCGATGCGTATCCGCTCCACCTACTCGGAACGGCTGGGAACACTTGTCACATCTTCCCGGATTGAAGAAGCTGGCGCAGATATTTCCGAACGAATGATAACGGGTATTGCGCATATTGCAAATGTGACACAGATTAAGGTGCAGACGAAAGAATCAGCGTACCGGGTACAGTCGGAAGTATTTAAGGCAATGGCTGAAGCAGGTATCTCTGTGGATTTCATTAATATTTCGCCGACAGGTGTTGCTTATACTGTGCCGGCTGAGCTTACGGCAAAAGCAATTGAAATTTTAGAGGTGCTGGGTTTCCAGCCGGAAATTACCGAGAGCTGTGCAAAAGTATCAGCTGTAGGAGCCGGCATGACAGGAGTACCCGGCGTTGCATCTAAAATCGTGCAGGCATTAACCGATTCTGGAGTGCAGATATTGCAGTCAGCAGACAGTCATACAACTATCTGGGTCTTGGTACATGACCACGAGCTAGTTACAGCAGTTAATGCATTACATGATGTGTTTGGTTTAAGCACAGAGGAAGTATCGCTTTAGAATCATGTAAAAAAACATGAAGCAGGATTTTGGCTGCTTCATGTTTTTTTATGGACTCTAAAATATAAGTTTGGACCGGAAATTTCACTTTATTTCTGCATCTCTTCTTCCGTATGATTTTTAACCGATTGTTTATACTAATCGTATATAAATAGCTGGAAGGAGTTTTTGTATGCGAATGGATACGGATGATAACAACGAAAATCAAGGAGAAGAGGAAAATCAGCCGAATGCATCCTCTCTTGTCGAAAAAATTCAGCAGCTGGGACAGGCGAATGTTCCGCAGGCGCCCGATTCAAATATCCATGTTTTATCCATTATCGGACAGGTAGAGGGACATCTTCAGCTGCCGCCGCAAAATAAAACAACAAAATATGAACACTTGCTGCCGCAGCTGATCGCCGTAGAGCAAAATCCTAAAATCGAAGGATTAATTATTCTTTTAAATACAGTCGGCGGGGATGTAGAGGCTGGACTGGCTCTGGCAGAAATGATTGCGTCGATGTCGAAGCCGACTACTTCGATTGTATTAGGAGGCGGTCACTCCATTGGTGCGCCAATTGCCGTTGCTACCGATTATTCCTTTATTGTGCCGACAGCAACCATGACAATCCATCCGGTCCGGTTAACAGGAATGGTTATCGGTGTTCCGCAAACCTTTGAATATCTGGACAAGATGCAGGAGCGGGTCATTCAGTTTATTGTGGAGCATTCCAATATCGACTCGGAAAAGCTGAAAGAGCTGATGTTTGCAAAAGGCAACCTGACTCGTGATATCGGTACAAATGTAGTTGGCAAGGAAGCAGTGGATTATGGATTAATTGATGAAGTCGGCGGGGTTAAGGAAGCAATACAAAAGTTAAACCATATGATTCAAGGGGTACATCCCGAAAAAGAAGAAGGAGATGCTTCATGATCCTCTATACACCATTATCTTATCAGGATATTTTTCCGGAATCGCAAGGAACTGGAAATGAAATACAAGCAGTAGAGTGGCAGGGAAGAACGGTTTTTGTATCAAAAAATAACGATGGCCATTACCAAATTAATCAGCTAATTTCGAGTAATCCGAATGATTATCTGAATCCGGATTTTTTACCAGGAAGAATTATCAGCTGATGGTAATCTATGCTATAATATAGAAATGGTAAAGAGATAAAATGAAGAAACAATACTGGGTGATATTATAACTGGAACAGCAGCCTCTTTAAAGAGCAGACCTGGAAAAGAAGCATGAATACTTTATTTTCCTGATAAAGTCTCTCTGTCAGCATAAAGAGAACTGATTCCAGTTTCCTTGTTTGTTACCCGGGAGAAGAATATTTTTCTTATTTTAAATCTAGCATTATAGTAATCTTTATTTGTTTTACATACGGGGGTGAGAAAATGGCTGCCAAAAAGAGAAAGAAAAGAAAAAAACGGACAACGAAACAGACGAAAGGCCTGCAAATGGAATTGACCGGGTTATTATTGATTTTTATTGCTATATTCGGAAGCGGGGCAGCTATGTTAAGCGGCGGTGCCATCCCTGATTGGCTAGGAAATATCTTTCAGTTTTTTATGGGGATATGGCATTTCCTTATTCCTGTTGCATTATTTTTGATTGGTTTTTATCTTATCTTCAAAAGAAAGGCGCCAGATTTTTTAACAAGAAGGCTGATAGGTTTTTATATTTTGCTGGCCGGTGTTTTATTGCTGACCCATGTACAAGTCATGGAAAGGCTGCTCGCTAATACAGCAGATGTATCTATACTTCGGCTGACCTGGCAGCTTTACTTTCAATATTTAGATGGGACAGGCACCTTGGTGCAGACTGGCGGGGGGATGATTGGCGCGCTGTTATTTACCGTCTCCTTCTTTTTATTTTCAATTGCAGGGTCCCGGATAGTTGTATTTTTCTGCTTATTGATCGGGATTATTTTTATGACAAATCTATCTATCGGCGATTTTGTTAAAAAGGTAGCAGCAGGGTTTAAAGCCACTTTTGCTTATTTTGGGGAACGTATCCAAAGATCCAGAGCAAATCGGGCGGAGCGGAGAGAAGAAGAACAGAAGCAGAAAGAGATTGCCGACACGGTCGTGCCAAATCAGGAAGAGGCTGGCAATGCGGTTCCGGAAGAACAAGAGTACAGTGCTGAAGAGCTTCTGATTAATAATTTTACCGACGTTGCCTATCAAGACCAGCCGGAACCTGAGAAGAACAAAGGGAAAACAACCCCTTCCAAGGAAAAAACGGCCAATATCGATACAGAAGAAGAAACGCATGAAACCATGCCAATGACAGCAACAGAAAATCATGATTATCAATTGCCTTCTATGGAATTATTAGCTAGCCCGGCTCATAATTCACAGCAGCAGGAGAAATCGCATATTCAGGCAACCGTCCGCAAGCTGGATCGTACGTTTCAAAGCTTCGGCGTCAAAGCGAAAATAGCCAAAGTGCATGTCGGTCCGGCGGTAACGAAATATGAAGTATATCCAGAGTCTGGTGTGAAGGTGAGTAAAATCGTCGGTCTTCATGATGATATTGCGCTGGCTCTTGCTGCGAAGGATATTCGAATCGAAGCACCAATACCTGGCAAATCAGCAGTCGGAATTGAAGTGCCTAACAAGGAAATATCGATGGTTTCGCTCCGGGAGGTTTTAGATAAACAATCGTCTAAAGCAAATAAATTGGCATTTGCTTTAGGCCGGGATATTTCTGGAGAAGCGATAGCCGGCGAATTGAATAAAATGCCCCACCTGCTGATTGCCGGGGCGACAGGAAGCGGGAAAAGTGTCTGTGTAAATGGCATCATTACGAGTATTTTAATGCGTGCCAAACCGCATGAAGTGAAAATGATGATGATTGACCCGAAAAAAGTAGAGTTGAATGTGTATAACGGCATTCCGCATTTATTAACACCTGTTGTGACAGATCCGAAAAAAGCATCCAGAGCGCTGAAAAAAATTGTTGCGGAGATGGAGCGGAGGTACGATCTGTTCTCCGATAGCGGTACACGAAATATGGAAGGCTATAATGCATATATCCGCAAACAAAATGCAAATGCAGGCGAGGAGGAACAGCAGCCTTACCTGCCGTATATTGTGGTTCTTGTGGACGAGCTGGCCGATTTAATGATGGTGGCTTCGAGTGATGTAGAAGATGCAATTACCCGGCTTGCACAGATGGCGCGTGCTGCAGGAATCCATTTGATCATTGCAACTCAGCGTCCATCCGTAGATGTAATAACGGGTGTAATCAAAGCCAATATTCCATCCAGAATTGCTTTTAGTGTTTCATCTACAACGGATTCACGTACTATCCTTGATTCGGGCGGAGCTGAGAAGTTACTGGGCCGGGGCGATATGCTTTATGTTCCTGCCGGAAGCTCCAAGCCTACCCGTGTACAGGGAGCATTTCTGTCAGACGAAGAGGTCGAGCGTATTGTAGACCACTGTATTGAACAGCAGCAGGCAAGCTATCAGGAAGAAATGATACCGGAAGAAACGAATGAAGTAACAGAAGAAGTGGACGATGAGCTTTATGAAGATGCTGTCCAGATGATACTTGAAATGCAAAGTGCAAGTGTCTCCATGCTTCAGCGCCGTTTCCGGATTGGATATACCAGGGCAGCCCGGCTGATTGACGCCATGGAAGCACGTGGCATTGTCGGGCCATATGAAGGAAGCAAGCCTCGTTCGGTTCTGGTATCGAATCAGGAAGAAGAGCATTCCACGACATCATAGAGAAACGCGGTTTATCTGCTAAGGATAAGCCGCGTTTTTAAAATACGGAATTATTAAAGTTCAAAATTTACAGAAGAAGTGGTAGGATAAAGTTAGACTGCCAACAGTGTGCGGAATGTACATCCGCCGCTCAATGTAAAAGACGAACACATCATTTTTACTGAAAGAGGTGAAGAAATGACTTTACGTGAAGATGCCAGACATTTATATTTGCAGGTAATGGATAAAATAAAAGCAGGTATTGAAGCTGGAACGTATAAAGAGGAAGAAAAATTGCCGTCAGAGTATGAGCTTTCCAAACATCTAGGGATTTCCCGGGCAACGTTGAGAGAGGCGTTAAGAATGCTGGAAGAGGATAATATTGTTACGCGCAGACATGGCGTCGGCACGTTTGTAAATTCAAAGCCGCTGTTTCAAGCAGGCATTGAGGAGCTTAACAGTGTGACACAAATGATCAAACAATCGGGAAAGAAGCCGGGAACACAATATATCAGTACAGAGGTATTAGATGCTGCTGAACAAGAGCAGCGTGATTTCAATTTACCTGATCTAGAATTTGTAACGACCATTGAAAGAATCCGCACTGCTGATGACGCTCCGGTTGTCTTTTGTATAGATACGGCACCGTCGTCCTATCTGTCTTTAGAAAAACTATGGGAGAAGGCATCTATATTCAGTACGATTGAAGAAGCTTCCAATAAGCAAATCGCTTATGCAGTAGCGGATATTGAGCCAATTACATATCATGAACGCATCTATAGTATTTTGCAGTGTACACCGGATGAATCACTTCTTTTATTAAAACAGATGCATTATACAAATGAAGATGAAGCTGTTTTATATTCGATGAATTATTTTCGGGCAGATATGTTTCGTTTTCAGGTTGTCCGGAGAAGGGTATGATATATAAAGCAAATATTTCAGGCTTTCTTTCGATATAATGGTTTATAAAGGAGAGAAAAGCGTAAAATAGAAATAGATCGTAAAGAATGGAGGATAACTATGAGCGTGAAGGAAATCAAACAGGTGGAAAATGATATAAACTTTCATATGCTTCCCAATAAAAAGCATAAAACAATTACTTTTGCAGTTAAGTTCCGTGCCCCATTGGAAAGGAAAACTATCACGAAACGGGCACTGCTTCCCTATATCTTGAAACAAGGTACGGCCTCTTTTCCAACGCGTAAAGAATTGCAGGAAGAGCTAGCTGAATTGTACGGCGCAGTATTATCTATTGGCGGTGCTAAAAAAGGAGAAAACCACATTATAACGTTCTATTTGGAAGTGCCGAATGAAAAATTCCTTCCAGACAGCAGTTCTCTGATTGAACGGGCGATTCAATTGCTGCATGAAATTGTTTATAAACCGAATCAGGAAGGACAGGGATTCTCTCCGCAGGTATTTGACAGGGAAAAAGGGATTCTTCGTCAAAATATACATTCCATCAAAGACGATAAGGCAAGTTATGCGAACATTCGCTTAGTAGATGAAATGTGTGACGGAGAGCCGTATAGTATTCATGCGCAAGGTTATGAAAAGGATCTTTCTTCCCTTTCTAATCAAGAACTGTTTACGTATTATGAAACTATCCGCGACGAAGAAGTGATGGATATTTATGTGAGCGGTGACTTTGAAGCGGATCAAATGCTGCAGCTCTTAACCGGTCAATTTAAACGAACGCTCAAGAAAAAGGAAAGCACGCCTTTTAACCAGGAAGCTTCAAAGCGGTCAACTGATGAGAAAGAGCTGATTGAAGAAGATCAGATTCAGCAGGCAAAATTAAATATCGGTTATCGGACGAATATTCTTTACCGGGATGAAAAATATCCGGCGTTGCAGGTTTTTAACGGTATGTTTGGCGGTTTTCCAAGCTCTAAATTATTTATCAATGTAAGAGAGAAAAACAGCCTGGCTTATTATGCTGTCTCTCGCGTAGAGAGTCATAAAGGGTTATTATTTGTGATGAGCGGGATAGCGCCGGAGGACTATGAGAAAGCACTTGCGATTATCCGTGAACAGAAGGAAGCAATGCAGAATGGTGATTTTACAGAAGAAGAATTAGAAGAAACGAAATTGCTTATTATTAATCAATTAAAAGAAACCTTAGACCATGCGCAGGGCATGATTGAATTTATGTATCAGCAAGAGGTGGGACATAAAGAAATGCCGGTGGATGAGCTTTTTGAGGGCATCCGGCAGGTAACCAAAGAGCAGGTTATTGAAGTAGCGAATCAAGTGCAGGAAGCTATGGTTTACTTATTAACAAGCGAAGGAGGGGCGGGTCATGAATAAGCGGTATTTTGAAACAGTTGACGAAACCCTATATGAAAAAAAACTGGATAACGGACTGCAGGTTTGTCTGTTGCCAAAGCCGGAGCTGACAAAGACATATGGAGTTTTTATGACAAATTACGGCTCGATCGACCAAAGCTTTGTTCCTATAGGTCAGACGGAAGCAATCACTGTACCGGATGGAATCGCTCATTTCTTAGAGCATAAATTGTTTGAAAAAGAAGATCGCGACGTTTTTACAGACTTTACCAAGCAGGCGGCTTCTCCAAATGCATTTACCTCTTTTACCGAGACAGCTTATTTATTTTCTGCAACGAGCAATATTGAGAAAAATGTTTTAACATTGATTGATTTTGTACAGGATCCGTATTTCTCAGAGCAATCGGTAGAAAAGGAAAAGGGGATTATCGCCCAGGAAATCAATATGTACGATGACCAGCCTGATTGGCGCCTGTTTATGGGAACGAATAAAGCATTATTCCATAACCATCCTGTCAATATTGATATTGCCGGGACGGTAGATTCTATTTACACGATTACAAAGGATGATTTGTATACCTGTTATCATACATTTTATCATCCGGAAAATATGATTTTATTTGTCACGGGGAATTTTGATCCAGAGCAGATGATGCAATTGATTTTAGAGAACCAGGAGAAAAAATCATTTGACAAGTTAGAGGAGATTCAGCGGGAATTTCCGGAAGAGCCTGATTACGTGAAAGAAAAGAATTTACAAATTAATATGCCGGTGTCTATCCCGAAATGCGCTGTCGGTATCAAAGAGCCTAACCAGCAGCTACAGGGAGAGGATTATTTAAAACGTGATTTATTAACAGATATGGTGCTCGATTATTTCTTTTCAACCGGCGGGGAATTTTATCAAAAACTATATGAGGAAGATATCATTGATAACAGCTTCTTTTTTGAAAGTAATCTGCAAACCTCCTTTGGTTATGTTTCCATCGGATCCAATACGAACCAGCCTGACGTATTCTCTGCACGGGTACAAGAAATGCTATTATCAACCAGAGAGATGGAAATTAGTGAAGCTGCCTTTGAACGTATGAAAAAGAAAAAAATGGGGCAGCTGCTCCGTGCGATGAATTCGTTGGAGTTTATTGCTAATCAATTTGCTACATTATCGTTTAAAGACGTGAATTTACTTGATATCGTGCCATTCATCCAAAAACTGACTGTCCAGGATATCAATGACTTTTTAAATACATGGATTGAAGAAGACCGTCTGGCAACCTGTACGATTCAAAAGCAGACGGTGGAAAAATGAAGGGGAATATCCTCTTAATCGGAGCAAGCGGAGATATCGGTTCTGCTGCTGCCAAAAAACTGATGAGTGATGGATATCACCTTATCCTGCATTATCATTCCAATCAGGCCTCAGTAGAAGCATTGATGGAAGTCGATAAACAACATGCTGTTTTAGCTGCTTATCAGGCAAATTTAGCAAATGAAGCAGAGGTGAATGCGTTTATCGAAGAAATATCCTTTGCGGTGGATGGGATTGTTTTCGCCGGCGGTCATGCTCATTATGGGCTGTTTCAGGATATGAAGCCGAAAGAAATGGATGATTTACTACAGGTTCATGTGAAATCACCGTGGCTGATTACCCACCATTTTTTACCGGATATGATTCGCCAGAAACGGGGCGCTATTTTATTTGTGACAAGTATGTGGGGAGACCATGGGGCAAGCAACGAAGTGGTTTACTCCAGCGTAAAAGGCGCTCAAAATATATTTGTAAAAGCTTTGGCGAAAGAAGTGGCGTTATCAAATGTTCGTGTAAACGCAGTAAGTCCCGGTTTTATTGATACGAAAATGAACCATAACCTATCTGCGGAAGAGACACATGCTTTTATTGACGAGATCCCTGCTAATCGTGCCGGACGACCGGAAGAGGTTGCTAATGCAATCAGTTATTTACTCAGTGAGGAATCCAGTTATATCCAGGGAGAAATTATCCGCATTAATGGCGGATTATAAGAACAAATGGACATGTATAAATTCCTCATTTCCTCAAATACTAAAGATGCTTAAGGCGAGTTACAGAGCATGCTGTTTAAAAGCCCGTATCAGGCGGGGTTATAGTAATGCTTTAGGCTGAAAGGCTTTATCTTTGGCAGCAGAGTAACCAGCAGGCAGATGGAGGAATCCTTCATTTGCACAAGAATACGTTTGAGGAGGCATGGCCAAATGTCAGTATTAGATAACTTTGATTCATGGAAAGGCTTTTTAAAAGGACGTTTGCAGCAAGCTGAGGAAAATGGTATCAACCATGATACGTTAACAAATTTAGCAGCTGAAGTCGGTGATTACCTCGCAGAAAGTGTAGATGCAAAAACACCGGAAGAAGAGGTATTGAAGGAGCTGTGGAGCACAGCTTCTGAAGAAGAGCAGCAAGCTCTTGCCAGCGCGATGATTAAACTTGTCCAAAAGCATGATTAAAATGATGAATAATAAGAAGAGGAGCTGTATAGGATTATCTATATAGCTTCTTTTTGTGTATCCTTTGAGAAATGGATTTCATTTGTGCCAAAAAGTATTTCGATGCAGTAAAAAAACATCATTCATTTTTTTATTTTGAAAAAACGTTAAAGAAAACGGAGTAAGCCAAACCTGTAAAGGCGTAGGATTTTCTACGTCAGGGATGGGACTACGATTACCAATGTTGTCAGGTTAGTGAATTTTATTAATTTTGATACAGATAGTTATAAAACCATGATGCTTATACTTTTTTCCTTGAATTCATTATATTTTCTCAAAGTGCAAAAAATGAATGGAGAAAAAGGGATTAGTAGTTTAGGAAATATAGAAAAAATGGTATATTATAATAGAAGGTTCATCTATTTTTCGATATGATAGTACATAGTATGACATAATAAGTTGCCTGACCAGAAAAAACTACTTCTAAAAGGAGCTTACAATGGATAGAACACAGTGGTATCTAGAATATGAAAATTTAAAAAATCGTCCGGGATTATTAGGTGAAATCTCCTCTCTGCTTGGAATGCTTTCGATAAATATTATTATGATCAATGGGGTTGAAAATTCCCGGAGAGCCATGCTTATCCTGTCTAAATATGATGAAAATATAACAAGACTTAAATATATTTTAGAAACAATGGATGCAATAAAAGTACATAAGCTTCGTAAGCCTAAACTGCGGGATAAAATTACCGTCCGGCACGGAAAATTTATTCATCACGATAATGAA
The DNA here is from genome assembly GCF_055524595.1 of Oceanobacillus sp. B139/18. Lineage (NCBI taxonomy): Bacteria > Bacillati > Bacillota > Bacilli > Caryophanales > Bacillaceae > Oceanobacillus > Oceanobacillus sp. B139/18. The sequence continues at coordinate 410,710 of NZ_JBVFXI010000001.1, forward strand.
GACCGTAAAACAATCCGTTTTGTGCGAAATGAGCTTGGACTTTTAGTTGATTTTATGGCTGAATTATTTAAAGTGGAAGGGCATAAGCTTATTGGGATAAGAGGGATGCCCAGAGTAGGAAAAACGGAGTCCGTCGTTGCAGCAAGCGTCAGTGCAAACAAAAGGTGGTTGTTTGTATCCAGCACCATGATTAAACAAACAGTACGCAAAAATTTAATTGAAGGAGAATACGATTCGGACAATATCTACATTATTGACGGCATTGTCTCTAAAAGAAAAATGAACGAAGAAGAGCATTGGCAGCTTATCAGAGAGATTATGCAGCTGCCGACCGTTAAAGTAATTGAGCATCCAGATATATTCGTTCAATCTACAGAATACAGCATGCAAGATTTTGATTACATTATTGAGCTGAGAACACATGAAGATCAAGAAATCACTTATGAGACAGTAGAAAATGAGGATTTGCGACAAGACGGATTCTCGATGTTTTAAAAAGAAAAGCGTAGAGCGCCCGTTTAAAAACGTAGAGATTGGAGCGGCACAACTGAGATAAAGGAATCACGGTGAGGTGACGAACCGATGATGACTTTCACCCGCGGGGCATAAGTGCGACTATCGCTCTGTCTGCGCCTGCCGGCTTGCCAATCACTAAGTCTTCTTTATCGTAGGGCGTGACGTGAAATCTCTAAAGTTTGGCGCTCGGAGCTAGACAGTTATATCTCTAGCTTGAGATTAAATTTACGGAATAAGTTATACTCTCTTAGTTTAATTAAAAAGGTGGAAGGTGTTTTAAATGGATGTTGGTGAAAAGCTGAAAGAGGCACGGCTGGCGAAGGATATTTCTTTGGACAGCCTGCAGGAAAAAACAAAAATTCAAAAAAGATACTTGGTTGCCATTGAAGAAGGCAACTTTGATATTCTTCCGGGAAAGTTCTACACACGTGCATTTATTAAAGAATATGCGACAGCAGTAGGAATTAATCCGGATGAAATCATGACCGATCATAAAGAGGAGCTTCCTGCTACAGAAGAAGAGAATGTACAATACAGCAGGATACAGCGAACGAGAAAAGAAAGCAGATCAGATAAAGAATCACGTTCCTCGTCTATTATTCCAACGGTAACTGTGGTTTTATTGATTATCGCTATTATCGCGGTAGCTATCTTTTTCATCCGTCAGAGCTCTTCTCCGAGTGACGGGGAACCAGTTGAGGAAGAAAACAGCAACGATGGCGGCATGATTATTGATGATTCCGGTGAGGGAGACGGTAATGGCGCTGCGGATGATAATGCAGATGACAGTGAAGGTGGAACGGAAGATGAATCGGCAGAAGAGGAGGAGACAGAAGAAAATGAAGAAGTCTCCGTAGAGGTCGTTGAAGAAGGAACAGGTAATTCTCCAACTTCTGAACTTGAAGTCACTGGTGCTGGTGAAGAAGCTACATTAATTTTGGAATCTGCAGATGATGAACAGAACAGCTGGCTGGAAATAACCGGAACAGATGATGAATCTTTATTTAGCGGGAATTTTGATGCAGAAGCATCTCCTGTAGAAATTGATTTAGCTGATGAAGAATCGATTTCGTTGAACATAGGTAATTCATCAGCAGTGACGATTTCTATCGATGGAACAGATATCGAGTATCCGACTTCTGCTATCCATCAGCGCATCAATTTACAGATGAACAATGAATGATTGGAGTAAAAGTAAACCCTCCTTTTATATAGGAGGGTTTACTTCTTGCCCATTGGGAAATTATAAAATAAATGCATCCTTCGATAGGGCTAATAATTCTGGTATTGGTCTTTAAGAAGGATGTCAACGCAGCTAACATGTTAAACAACAAAGTATAGGAAAGCTGCGCAGCAAGTTTTTGATGGAGGGTGTAAAATGAATTTACCAAATAAGTTAACTTTTTCTCGTATTTTAATGATACCTCTTTTTATTATATTGATGAGTGTTCCGTTTCCATGGGGAAGCTGGGATATTGGAAATGCAGAATTGCCTGTTGCCCACTTTGCGGCGGCCTTGATTTTTATCATTGCAGCCTGCACAGATTGGGTGGATGGCTACTATGCAAGGAAGTATAACTTAGTTACTAATTTAGGGAAGTTTATGGATCCTTTAGCGGATAAACTTCTTGTTTCGGCGGCTCTCATTTTGTTAATAGAAATTGAACTGGCTCCGGCTTGGGTAGTTATTATTATTATCAGCAGAGAGTTTGCTGTTACGGGATTAAGACTCGTTGCAGCAGGCGAGGGAACCGTAATGGCTGCCGGCAGCATGGGCAAATTAAAAACAGCAACACAAATGATTGCAATTGCTGCTTTGTTATTGCATAACTTTCCATTTTCTTATATGAATTTTCCATTTGGTACAATTATGTTATATCTATCCTTAGTATTCACCATCATTTCAGGGGTGGACTACTTTGTTAAAAACTGGAGTATAATGAGGGATTCGAAATGACAAAAAATTATCAAGCAGAAATCGTTGCAGTAGGGACAGAGTTATTGCTTGGACAAATAGCGAATACAAATGCACAGTGGCTGTCGGAGCAGCTGGCTACGTATGGAATAAATGTTTATAACCATACTGTGGTGGGAGATAATTTAGATCGTGTTGAACAGGCATTTCGTCTGGCGCAGTCACGTTCAGATATTGTAATTGTTACTGGCGGGCTGGGACCGACGGAAGATGACCTGACACGGGAAGGCTTTGAACAATTAACAGGCCTTGAAATTATAGAAGATAAAACAACAATGGAAAAGATAGAAAGCTATTATAAAGAGCGAAACCGCACGATGACACCGAATAATCGGAAGCAGGCCCGTGTTTTCAAAGGTGCCACTGTATTAAAAAATAATGCAGGGATGGCTCCGGGAATGTATATCGACTATCAGGATACGCATTGGTTCTTTCTGCCGGGCGTTCCTCGGGAAATGAAGCAAATTTCTTCAGAAGAGCTATTTCCATTTCTGGAAAACTTAACGGGTAAACAGCAGGTTATTCAATCTACTGTGTTGAAATTTATCGGCATCGGCGAATCCAATCTGGAGCATGAATTAACAGATATGATTCATGAACAGACAAATCCGACGATTGCTCCGCTGGCACAAGACCAAGGAGTGGTTATCCGGGTTACTGCGAGTGCTGCATCGAAGGCTGAGGCACAAAAACTGGTTGCAGATAAAAAACAAGAAATTTTAGCGCGTATTGGAGCATACTGCTTTGGTGAGGATGAGCAGACGATTGAGAATAAAGTAATGGAGCTGTTGGCAGAAAAAGGAAAAACATTAGCTGCCGCAGAAAGTTTAACAGGCGGATTATTCTCTAGCAATCTTGTATCGGCGGCTGGAGCATCGAATGTCTTTGCCGGCAGTCTGGTAACGTATCAGACAGCAGCAAAAGAAGCTTTATTGGGCTTGACGCCGGAATGGATTTCGGAATATGGGGTCGTAAGCAAGGAATGTGCCGAAGCAATGGCAGAGCAGGCTGCCACGAAATTAAATACACCTACCGCTATTTCCTTCACCGGAGTCGCTGGTCCGGAAACGCAGGAAGAAAAGCCGGTCGGACAAGTTTATATTGCCATTTACGATGAGGGGAAAATAGTGGAATCAAGTTCTATTCTTTTATCAGGCAACCGTAATAATATTCGTGAAAGAGCTGCTTTAAAAGGGTTTGAATTATTATATCAATATTTGAAATAAAAGTTTAAAAAAGGAAGTTTTAATAATTAACCCTTACCTGACTTAGAGATTTCCTTTTTTAATACGTTTTTACAAGTGATTTTAAATTTTAAGGCAAATTCTGTCTTGAAAATATAAGAACATTTATTCGTCTTTTTGCTTGTTAAATTGATGAAATCATTGTATGATGGATACAGATAGATAAAGGAGGAATTTTCGGTGAGTGATAAACAACAAGCTTTAGATATGGCTTTAAGACAAATAGAGAAGCAATTTGGTAAAGGTTCCATTATGAAAATGGGAGAGAATGAAATACCGAAGATTGCTACGATTCCAAGCGGATCGCTGGCTTTGGATGTATCCCTTGGAATTGGTGGATATCCAAAAGGAAGAGTAGTAGAAATATATGGTCCGGAATCTTCCGGTAAAACAACAGTAGCGCTCCATGCTATTGCAGAGGCGCAAAAACAGGGCGGGCAGGCTGCTTTTATTGATGCAGAGCATGCACTTGATCCTGTTTATGCAAGAGCGCTTGGTGTGAATATTGATGAGCTTTTATTATCACAGCCAGATACAGGGGAACAGGCTTTAGAAATTGCTGAAGCACTTGTACGAAGCGGCGCAGTAGATATTGTTGTCGTCGATTCTGTAGCAGCACTTGTACCGAAGGCAGAGATTGAAGGGGAAATGGGAGATTCTCATGTCGGCTTGCAGGCCCGGTTAATGTCACAGGCACTCCGTAAGCTTTCAGGAGCAATCAATAAATCGAAAACAACAGCTATCTTCATCAATCAGATTCGTGAAAAAGTAGGCGTGATGTTCGGGAATCCGGAAACAACTCCCGGCGGCCGTGCGTTAAAATTCTATTCCTCTGTGAGACTGGAAGTGCGCCGTGCTGAAACCCTTAAAATCGGCAATGACGCTGTAGGGAATAAAGCCCGTATTAAGGTTGTAAAAAACAAAGTAGCGCCTCCATTTAAGCAGGCAGAAGTAGATATTATGTATGGCAAGGGCATTTCAAAAGAAGGGGAAGTTCTGGATATTGGTTCAGACCTTGATATAGTACAAAAAAGCGGTGCCTGGTATTCTTATAATGGAGAACGGTTAGGTCAGGGCAGAGAAAATGCAAAACAATACCTGAAAGAAAATGAAGAAGTATTTGAAGAAATCAGCAAGACCATCCGTGATCACTATGAACTGGACAAAGAGCCGGAACAAAGTGAAGAAAAATCAAAAGAAGAGCAAGAAAGTCTGGACCTTTAATATAAACTAAAAAACCATAGTCAGTGCTATGGTTTTTTAGTATCTTCTAAAATACATATTCAGTATGTACGCAGATGATTTATCAAGATTTCCAATATATTATAATTTATATCGGGAGTTCCTTGACATTCAAGCTTGTGAGAATTAATATTAATAGTGTATAATTTTATAATTTGTATTATGAAATTACCTTTATTTTATGCATTTGAAAATGTGATATGCCGACAAATACGCAATTTACAATTTTATAGGCAATAGGAGGTGAAGTTATGAACACTGTGATTATTATCATCTCCATTTTGCTTGCTCTAGTCGTCGTATTTGTTGTTGGTTATCTGGTACGTAAATCTATTGCAGAAGCTAAAATTTCTAGTGCGGAAACCTTAGCGAAACAAATTATGGAAGAAGCACGCAGAAATGCAGATACTGCTAAGAAAGAGGCGCTTCTAGAAGCAAAAGATGAGAATCATCAGCTTCGGAGCCAAGCCGAAGATGAGATTCGTGAGCGTCGTATGGAAGCTCAGAAGCAAGAAAATCGTCTGATGCAAAAAGAAGAAAATCTGGACAGAAAAGGTGAAACATTAGACAAACGTGAGGTTCTGCTCGAACAGAAAGAACAAACTCTTGTGGAACAACAACAACAAATGGAAGAAATGAAAAGCAAAGTGGAAGCTATGAAAGACGAGCAGCAAGCTGAGCTTGAGCGCATTTCAGGATATACAACCGAGCAGGCGAGACAAGTTATTTTAGAGCGCATCGAAAAAGAAGTACAGCATGAATCAGCAGTCATGATTAAAGAAGCTGAAAATCGTGCGAATGAGGAAGCTGATAAGAAAGCAAAAAATATCTTATCGCTTGCACTGCAAAGATGCGCAGCTGACCACGTTGCTGAAACTACGGTTTCTGTTGTGAATTTGCCGAATGATGAGATGAAAGGCCGTATTATTGGACGGGAAGGCCGAAATATCCGTACCTTAGAAACATTGACAGGAATTGATTTAATTATTGATGATACACCTGAAGCGGTTATTCTATCCGGTTTTGACCCAATACGGCGTGAAATCGCACGAATGGCGTTAGAAAGACTTGTACAAGATGGCAGAATCCACCCTGCGCGTATTGAGGAAATGGTTGAAAAATCGAGACGTGATGTTGACGAATATATACGTGAAGTGGGCGAGGAGACAACATTTGAAGTTGGTATCCACGGATTACATCCGGATCTTGTGAAGATTCTAGGTCGTTTAAAATATCGTACAAGCTACGGTCAAAATGTCTTGAAGCACTCAATGGAAGTTGCTTACTTGTCAGGACTGCTGGCAGCGGAATTAGGAGAAGATATAAATCTTGCTAAAAGAGCTGGTCTGCTGCATGATATCGGAAAAGCGATTGATCATGAAGTAGAAGGCAGTCATGTTGAAATTGGTAAAGAATTAGCAATGAAATACAAAGAACCAGAAGTGGTTATTAATTCAATTGCTTCCCACCATGGAGATGAGGAGGCAACCTCTGTTATAGCTGTATTAGTTGCAGCTGCAGATGCACTTTCTGCCGCCAGACCGGGAGCTCGAAGCGAAACCCTTGAGAATTATATCAAGCGTTTAGAAAAATTAGAAGAGATATCTGAGTCGTTTGAAGGCGTAGAGAAGTCATTTGCCATCCAAGCCGGTCGTGAAATTCGTATCATGGTTCGTCCTGATGATATTGATGACATGGAATCAGCGAGAATTGCACGTGATATCAGAAAACGTATTGAAGGGGAGCTCGACTACCCTGGACATATTAAGATTACGGTTATTCGGGAAACAAGAGCAGTTGAATACGCAAAATAAAGCAAGGGCGGCAGATGTCGCCTTTGTTTTTTTATTGACTTAGAATAGCAAAAAAAGCGTTATGTCACAAAACAAATCAGGGAAAGATACAAACGAGTACAGTGAATGCTTGGCCTGTTGTCTTTCATAGCGGCTGAGATAACATAATGATATCGTTTATATGGAAAGAAGAGAGGTAGAAAAAATGAAAATTTTATTTATTGGTGATGTGGTAGGTTCTCCAGGAAGAGATATGGTCGCAGAGTATTTGCCTAAATTAAAAGAAAAATATAAGCCAAGTGTAACTATTATTAATGGAGAAAATGCTGCTGCAGGAAAGGGTATTACGGAAAAGATTTACAAGCAATTTTTACAAGCTGGAGCACAAGTAATTACAATGGGAAATCATACGTGGGATAAAAAAGAAATTTTTGAGTTTATCGATCAGGCTCCTGCGCTGATTCGTCCAGCGAATTTTCCAGAGAATAATCCGGGGAAAGGAATTGCCTATACAAACATTAACGGAAAAGAAGTTGCTGTGATTAATTTACAGGGAAGAACCTTCCTTCCGCCAATTGATGATCCCTTTGATAAAGCAGATCAATTAGTAGAGGAAGCGAAGAAAAGAACCAATACGATTTTTGTAGACTTTCATGGTGAAGCAACAAGTGAGAAACAAGCAATCGGCTGGTATCTGGACGGAAGAGTAACGGCCGTTGTCGGGACGCATACGCATACGCAAACTGCAGACGAAAGAATATTGCCCAGAGGTACTGCATATATATCTGATGTGGGGATGACAGGACCGTATGATGCGATATTAGGTGTGGAGAAAGAATCTGTTATTAAAAGATTCCAAACTTCCCTTCCAGTACGTTTTGAAATTGAAAAAAAGGGAAGAACACAACTAAATGGAGTATTCATTAGTACGGACGATTCGACGGGGAAAGCAGCAAAGATTGAACGGATCCTTATTAATGATGATCATCCTTTCTTTGCATAGTATTTGCCCGTGATGCAGTCGAACAAGGTATACATCTCCAGAAGAAATAGTAGCAATAAAAGTATAAATAGCACATGAGGAGGTACTAGTGATGGAAGTTTTAAAAGTTTCAGCAAAATCAAATCCAAACTCAGTGGCAGGGGCTTTGGCAAATGTACTTAGGGAACGAGGTACGGCTGAAATTCAGGCAATCGGTGCGGGAGCGCTGAACCAATCCGTCAAAGCAGTTGCTATAGCTCGCGGTTTTGTAGCACCAAGCGGAGTCGATTTAATCTGTATACCGGCATTTACAGATATACTAATTGATAATGAGGAACGGACAGCGATTAAGTTAATTATTGAGCCGAGGTAATGAATATTTCAAAGGGTTGTCGTTCCAAAAGAAAAACAGGCAGCCCGGATTGGATAGGGGCATGCCCTTCTCAAATTAACGGGTGATTTAGGACTTATTCCTTTATGAAGCAGAAAAATCTCTTTTTTCCTACGTGAAAAAAGAGATTTTTTATATGTTTCAGGCGTTGAGTATTGTACAATTATTATGTAGGCTTTATACTGTAAGTTAGTGCATCAATACATATGAATCGATGAAAGAAAGGGGATCAACCTGATGAACGAAGAACAGCGAAAACAACAGGCCCAGATTCGTAACGAAGAAGCTAATATAGAACGAATTAAAAATACATCCAGCGAAGAGTTCATTGCTAAATATTTTCAAATGGAGTATGAGCCGCAATCTCCAGATATAAAGAAAGCAAGAAAGCGTCGCAAGGAGGATATTCAATTTCATTATGATTTCTCCATCCCGGAGGATATGCAGCGAATTGGCGAGGGCAAAAAATTTCTGATCCGCACCTATGGCTGCCAAATGAATGAGCATGATACAGAGGTGATGGCCGGTATTTTGTCTGAAATGGGCTATGAATCCACCAATGTAACAGAAGAGGCCGATATTATATTGCTTAACACGTGTGCCATTCGTGAAAATGCGGAAAATAAAGTATTCGGTGAAATTGGCCATTTAAAACCATTAAAATTAGAAAACCCGGATCTTATTATCGGTGTCTGCGGCTGTATGTCACAAGAAGAATCCGTAGTTAACCGGATTTTGAAAAAACACCAGCATATCGATCTAATATTTGGGACCCATAATATCCACCGTCTGCCGCACCTTGTTAAAGAAGCGTTATTCGGAAAAGAAATGATTGTTGAAGTGTGGTCTAAAGAAGGCGATATAATTGAGAATCTGCCGAAAGTACGTAAAGGAAAGACCAAAGCATGGGTAAATATCATGTATGGCTGTGACAAGTTCTGTACGTACTGTATTGTCCCTATGACCCGCGGGAAAGAGCGCAGCCGCCGTCCAAAGGATATTATTCAGGAAGTCCGCCACCTCGTCGCACAGGGCTATAAGGAAGTCACTCTTCTTGGACAAAATGTGAATGCATATGGAAAGGACTTTGAAGATATCGAATACGGTTTGGGCGATTTAATGGATGATATTCATAAGATTGATATTCCGCGTGTCCGCTTTACAACTTCCCATCCGCGTGACTTTGATGACCGTCTGATTGAAGTGCTGGCTCAGGGCGGGAATCTTCTGGATCATATTCATTTGCCGGTTCAATCCGGAAGCAGTGAAATACTGAAGAAAATGAATCGGAAATATACACGGGAAGATTATTTAGAGTTAGTTAGAAAAATCCGTGAAGCCATGCCACATGCCACATTGACTACAGACATCATTGTAGGCTTCCCGAACGAAACAGAAGAGCAGTTTGAAGAAACAATGACATTAGTGGAAGAAGTAGGCTTTGAAGCAGCTTATACATTTATTTATTCACCTCGTGAAGGGACACCGGCTGCAAGGAAAAAGGATGATGTACCTGAAGAAGTAAAAAAACAGCGCTTATATCGTTTAAATGAACTTGTTAATAAACAATCAGCAGCTTCCATGAAATCTTATCAGGGTGAAGTTGTCAAGGTGCTTGTCGAAGGGGAAAGCAAGAAAGATCCAGATGTTCTTGCCGGCTATACAGAAAGAAATAAATTAGTAAACTTTAAAGGACCAAAATCCGCGATTGGCCAAATTGTAGAAGTAGAAATTACAGAAACGAAAACCTGGTCATTGAATGGTATTATGGTAGAAAATAGAGTTGAGGTGGAATAAGATGGCGATGTATGAACGTAAAGAAGTACTTGATGAAGCCAGAAAGTTAGCGGCAATGCTATCGAACACAGAAGAAATCGAGCGTTTTAAGCAAGTAGAAGCTAAATTAAATGAAAATAAAAAAGTCCAAAGCTTGATTAAGAAAATTAAGACGCTGCAAAAACAGGCAGTTAATTTTCAAGCATATGATAAGAAGGAAGCTTTACAGCGTATCGAGCAGGAAATTGACAGATTGCAAAATGAAATTGATGAAATTCCGGTAGTTCAGGAATTTAAAGAGACACAAATCGTGGTCAATGATGTTTTACAGCTGGTTTCCAAAACAATCTCCCGTACGGTTACAAATGATATTATTGAATCAACAGGCGGCGATGTGCTTAAAGGCGAAACCGGCTCCCAAACACAGAATAGTTCCAGCTGTGCGCACTAAACTGAGGATTGTTTAATAAAATAAATAAACAGACGAAGCCGGGCAGTGAGCTGTCCGGCTTTTTGTTACCTCGCAGCGTGTTTCAAGTTGTCAATAAGCAATTTTTGGGCATCCGATGATAGCCCATTTTTTCAAAATAAAAACCTTTCAAGCTCTCCTTCGCGCCTGCTTTTCTTTTTTCTTGGCAATAGTTATGCACTTTAGGTATTTGCCGTGCATAAAATGACTATGAAAAAAGAGGAGGTAAAATATATCATGACTTTTCTTGATAAAGAATATAGAGAAATCATTACGAAAGCAGTATGTGGTAAAGGCAGAAAATTCACAAAAGATACCCATACAATAACTCCAAGCCATCGTCCGACAAGTATTCTTGGGTGCTGGGTGATCAATCATTTATACCACGCGAAGAAGAAGTCTGAGGATACTGTCATTATCAGTGGCAGTTATGATATTAATGTATGGTATTCTTACAATGATAATACGAAAACAGAGGTTATCACAGAAAGGGTGGAATACACAGATGTAGTTCCGTTATCTGTTAAGGACGATAATTGTATCAATGATGAATACGATATTATCGCAAAGGTACTTCAGCAGCCTAATTGTTTAGAGTGCATGATTTCAGATAAGGGCGGCAGTATTACCGTCGATATTGAACGTGAATTTGTCGTTCAAATTATTGGCGAAACCAAAATCTGTGTAAAAGTAAAACCTAACTGGAAGAGCGATGACGAAGAAGATGATTTTATGTGGGACTATGAAATGACTGATGATGAGGCAGAGGATATCAGACCGGACTTTATCCATCACAAACACAAAGATTAACATGAAACGAGGGTAGCCATACTCTCGTTTTCTTTTACACCCTAAGGAAATGATAAAAACGAAGCATTCCTTTCTTTTTTAGTGAATGTTTCGTTTTTCTAAGAACAGGATAGGACAAGAATCGGGGAGATTATGCTATAATGGAGTTCGATTCCATTTAAAGATACGTGAAAAAAATAGATAATTTAGCAAGCTGGAGGAACTATTTCATGACAAAATTAACACCAATGATGCAGCAATACATAGACATTAAGTCGCAATATAAGGATGCTTTTTTATTTTATCGGCTTGGAGATTTTTATGAGTTATTTTATGAGGATGCTACAAAGGCTGCGCAGGAATTAGAAATTACCTTAACGAAGCGGGCCGGGGGCAATGATCCGATTCCGATGTGCGGTGTTCCTTATCATTCTGCAGAAAATTATATCAAGGTATTAATCGATAAAGGGTACAAGGTAGCCATCTGTGAGCAAGTTGAGGATCCGAAGACAGCGAAGGGCGTGGTCAAACGGGAGGTTGTCCAAATGATCACCCCGGGTACGGTGATGGAAAGTAATATGCTTGTGGAAGGTGAAAACAATTATATCGGCAGCCTGTCTCATTTTGGAGATGGTTCCTTTGTCATTGCGTATAATGACTTATCAACTGGAGAGAGCCGCCTGGCTTTAATGCAGGATGGCTGGGACAGTGTGATTCATGAATTTTATCATCAGCCGGTAAAGGAAATCGTGATTTCCTCTTCTTTGCCGGAAGAATTGCAAGCGCAGCTCAAGGAGCGGCTGCAGGTTACATTATCCTATCAGGATGAAGTGAATTTTAATGCGGAATTTCGTGAGCTGAGTGAGAATTTAAATGATGAACGTCTGATGGAGGCCTTCAGCAGATTATTGAATTATATCCAGAACACACAGAAGCGTTCCTTAGATCATCTGCAGCCGGCAGAAGTGATTGAGCTCAAGCAATATATGAGCCTGGATATGTATTCCAAACGCAATTTAGAGCTGACAGAGTCGATTATGAAAAAATCAAAGCACGGCAGCTTATTATGGGTTTTGGACAAAACGGTAACCGCAATGGGCGCAAGAATGCTGAAAAAATGGCTGGAGCGGCCGCTGTTAAATCAAGTTAAAATAAATCAGCGGTTAGAAGTCGTCGAGACCTTTCTGAATGCTTTTATGGAACGGGAAAACCTGCGGGAAAGCTTAAAGTCGGTATATGACTTAGAGCGCTTATCCGGAAGAATTGCATTTGGGAATGTCAATGCAAGAGACTTAATCCAATTAAAGAAATCCCTGCAAAATATTCCGGCGATAAAAGAGACGCTCAATGCGCTTCATGTTCCTGAAGTGAGCGAGCTGGCAGATGCCCTGATTTATCCTGATACTATTGTTGAAGTGCTGGAAAACAGCTTAGTCGAAGAACCGCCGCTTTCTATTAAAGAAGGGGCTTTGATAAAAGAAGGCTATCATGAAGAATTAGATAAATACCGCGATGCGTCTAAAAACGGAAAACAATGGATTGCATCTCTGGAGAAAAAAGAGCGGGAAGTAACTGGAATCAAGTCGCTGAAAATAGGATATAACCGTGTGTTTGGCTATTATATTGAAGTGACGAGACCTAACCTGCCTTTATTACAAGATGACCGCTATGAACGGAAGCAGACGCTTACCAATGCAGAACGCTTTATCACACCGGAGCTGAAAGAAAAAGAAACACTTATCTTAGAAGCAGATGAAAAAAGCGTAGAGCTGGAGTATGATTTATTTATTAAAATCAGAGAGCAGATAAAGCAGGATATTCCGTTAATTCAGCAGCTTGCGCAAATTATCAGTGAAATAGATGTATTGCAGGGCTTTGCGACAATCAGTGAAGAAAATAATTATAAACGTCCGGCTTTCCAGGAAGGTGTCTTCTCTGTAGAGGGAGGACGGCACCCCGTTGTCGAGCAGGTGATGAAGACCGGAACCTTTGTACCAAATGATGTACAGCTGGATGCTGACAACCAGATGCTGCTTATTACCGGCCCGAATATGTCTGGTAAAAGTACCTATATGCGTCAAGTAGCATTAATCGCTATCATGGGACAGACTGGCTGCTTTATACCGGCTGAATCAGGAATCTTGCCTGTTTTTGATCAAATTTTTACACGGATCGGTGCAGCGGATGATTTAGTTTCTGGACAGAGTACCTTTATGGTAGAGATGCTGGAAGCCAGGCATGCGATCCAAAATGCTACCGCCAACAGTCTGATTTTATTAGATGAAATAGGACGTGGAACAAGTACGTACGATGGCATGGCCTTGGCTCAGGCGATTGTAGAGTATATTCATAACCATATTCACGCCAAAACCCTTTTCTCCACGCATTATCATGAGCTGACAGCACTGGAGGATTCCTTAGAGCATTTAAAAAACATTCATGTCCGTGCGGAAGAGCATGAAGAAAATGTTGTTTTTCTTCATCAAATCAAAGAAGGAGCAGCAGACCAGAGCTATGGTATCCATGTTGCTAAATTGGCCGATTTGCCGGATGAGTTAATCAATCGTGCTTCTGTTATTCTGGAAAGCTTTGAAAATAATGATTCCAAAGAAGCGCAGAAAGAGGAAGCTCCTTCTCTTGAACCAGAAGAGGCCGAATCAGCTCAATTATCCTTTTTTGCAGAGGAAAACAGTAAAGAACATAAGCCAGCGAAGTTAACTAATAAAGACAATGCAGCCTTAGAGGAGCTCAAAAGCTTAAATATATTAGAGATGAACCCTTTAGAAGCTATGAATGAATTATATCGCCTGCAGAAGAAATTAAAGTAACACGCATTTAGAGGAAGGTGATAATATGCCAATTCAACAAATGCCGGATAGTCTGGCAAATAAAATCGCAGCAGGAGAGGTGGTAGAACGTCCTGCTTCGGTAGTTAAGGAAATCATTGAAAATAGTATCGATGCAGGTGCCACCTGGATACGCATCGATGTACACGAAGCCGGATTATCGGAAATACGCATTGTCGATAATGGGGCTGGTATTGCTGCAGAGGATGTGGAGAAGGCTTTTTTGCCGCATGCGACCAGTAAAATAAGCACAGAAACCGATTTGTTCCATGTGACCACACTTGGATTCCGTGGAGAGGCACTGGCAAGTATAGCTTCTGTCAGCAGACTGTCTATCCAGACCTCCCAAGGAGACGTTGCCGGAGTATCGCTTGAATTAGAAGGCGGAGAAGTTGTCAAAAGAGGCAAGAGCGATGCCCGCCAAGGTACGGAGATTGTTGTCAGTGATTTATTCTATAATACACCGGCACGGTTGAAATATATGAAAAGCCTTCATACTGAGCTGGGACATATATCAGATGTTTTGAACCGGATGGCATTAGCGCATCCGGAAATTCGGTTTGAAGCAACGCATAATGGCAAAGGGCTCCTAAAAACTTCAGGCAATGATGACATGCTGCAGGTCATTTCGCAAGTGTATGGAATGAGTGTGGCCAAGCAAATGTCCCCAGTTGAACATAAGACGCTGGATTTTACGATTACCGGCTATATTGCGAAGCCGGAGGTGACAAGAGCATCCAGAAACTATATGTCAACGATTATTAATGGCCGATTTGTCCGCAACATTGCCCTGAATAAAGCAATTATTGAAGGATATCATACGCTGCTGCCGATCGGCCGTTCTCCAATTGTTGTTCTTTCTATTGAAATGGATTCGATTCTGGTGGATGTGAATGTCCACCCTGCCAAGCTGGAAGTCCGGTTCAGTAAAGAAAAAGAGCTGTATGCAGCAGTCAAAGATATGATCCAGGCTCATTTTCGGAAAATGACACTTATCCCGGAAGTAACGAAAAAGCCGGAGCCGAAGCAAAAATCAGAACAGCATACGTTTCAATTTGAAACAGAGCCTGCTTCTCCATTTCAGGAGAAAGAGAAAAAAATAGAAGCGGAAAAACCATCTGATGCTGTTATCAGAGAAGACAATCGGTATCAGGAGGAAGACCCCGCCTTTCTTCGTGAAGAGAACACCCATATTGAAGTTCAAAGGCGCGAACAGGAATCAGCACCTGCCCCAGAAGGAAACGTCTCTGAGGAGCTTATAATGGACGCTCCCGTTCCTCCGATAGAAAAAGCATCCGAGCAGGTTCAGCCTCGGGTCCCAATGATGTATCCAATCGGGCAGCTGCAGGGAACCTATATTATGGCACAAAATGAAAATGGCCTGTATATGGTGGATCAGCATGCTGCACAGGAGCGGGTAAAATATGAATTTTTTAAGCAAAAGCTCGGCAAACCAATCAATGAGTCACAGGAGCTTTTAATACCGCTGACCTTTGATTTTTCTAAAAAAGAGGCTATCTTTATTGAAGAAGCAAAGGATACGCTAGAAAAAGCCGGATTATTTTTTGAACCGTTTGGTCACCAGACCTATGTTATACGTTCTCATCCAACCTGGTTTCCGGCTGGCCTGGAGGAAGAAATTATCCGGGAAATGGTGGAGCAGTTTATTCAGGAATCAACAGTGAATGTAGAAAAAATACGGGAAGAAGCAGCGATATTAATGTCTTGTAAACGGTCGATCAAAGCAAATCATTATTTAACCAGCGAGGAAATGTTCCAGCTGCTCGAAGACTTACGAAGTACCACCGATCCTTTTACATGCCCGCATGGAAGGCCGATTATTGTTCATTTCTCTACCTATGAATTAGAAAAGATGTTTAAGCGTATTATGTAGAATGGAAGCAAAAAAATAATGAAGTTGAGGAATAAATAAATGAAGAAAAAAGTAGTTTCTATCGTAGGACCAACAGCAGTCGGAAAGACAGCATTAGGAATTGCTGCTGCAAAAAAGTTCCGGGGGGAAATTATCAGCGGAGATTCCACACAGGTATATAAGGGGATGGATATCGGTACAGCTAAGGTAACACCGGAGGAAACGGAAGGCATCCCTCATCATATGATTGATATTATTAAGCCGGATCAGCCATTTTCTGTTGCCGATTTTCAGGAGCACGTGAAATATCATATTGAAGCAATCCACGAACGGGGCAACCTTCCAATCATTGTTGGCGGGAGCGGCCTGTATATTCAATCTGTACTGTTTGATTACCATTTTTCCGACCAGCGCCGCGACGAGAAGTTAACGAAAAAGCTATTTCAGCAGATCGAAGCAGAAGGTCCGGATAGCCTGTATGAGCGTCTGAAGCAGGTTGACCCGGAGCAGGCCAAAAAAGTTCATCCGAATAATCACAGGCGTCTTGTCCGCGCCTTAGAGGTCTATGAGCTGACCGGACTGACAATGTCGGAGTATCAGAAAGAGCAGCAGCCAGAATCCCCTTATGATCCATATATTATCGGATTAGATATGGACCGGGCTGTATTATATGAACGGATTAACCGCCGCGTGGATAATATGATAGAAGCTGGATTAATGAAGGAAGTCAAGTTTCTTATTGCAAATGGCTATAAAGACTGCCAGTCGATGCACGCGATCGGCTATAAGGAGATAGCAGCTTATCTAGACAACCGCTTATCACAAGCAGAAGCTGTCAACGCGATTAAACAAAACTCACGCAAATATGCGAAAAGACAGCTCACATGGTTCCGGAATAAGCTGGATGTAAATTGGTATCAGCTGACAGAGAAGGAAGCTGCACAACAAATGAAATTAATTTTAAATGATTTAGCAGGATTTTTAGAATCATAAATCGAATAAAGATGTATAGATAGAAAAGAGGAGGAACTTATTTTATGGCTCAATCCGTTAATATTCAAGATCAATATTTAAATCAATTGCGAAAAAATCATGTTTTTGTCACTGTTTTTTTAACCAACGGCTTTCAATTAAGAGGGACGGTCAAAGCGTTTGATAACTTTACGGTGCTGTTGGAAACAGACGGCAAGCAGCAGCTTATTTTTAAACACGCTATTTCTACATTCTCTCCATCGAAGAATGTGGAAATTGAAAAAGAATAGAGACTATGGGAGAGAGGAGCTGAATGGAGCTTCTCTCTTTTTGATATATTTAATGCAACTTCTCACAAAAACAGTTCTTTATATGGGGGACGATTATACGTGATACACGAATAAGCCTCTCTTTGAACTTAATCAACAAGAGAGGCTTAAGGCTTCACTTCATTTTGTTTACTTACCAGCCAACATATTTCATTAAATATAAATTGGATTCTTTTTAATCATACAATCACAAGGAAGGATGCTCATTCCGGTAATACTCATGAAATACCTTCATCAACGCTCTTTTTTCAATCCGGGAAACATAGCTTCTGGAGATGTTTAACTTCTTTGCAATTTCACGTTGAGTCATTTCATCCTGATCATTTAATCCGTAACGATACACAATTACTTCCCGTTCGCGGCTGTCTAAAATAGAAAAATACTGTTCAATCTTTGAAATTTCCATATTTAATTGGATATACTCAATTACATTTTCATTTTCAGCTTCTAATATATCAATTAAGCTGATTTCATTTCCTTCTTTATCTTGCCCAATCGGATCATGCAGGGAGACGTCTTTTTTGACTTTCTTAAGTGCTCTTAAATGCATCAGTATTTCATTTTCCACACAGCGGGCGGCATAGGTGGCCAGTTTGGTACCTTTTCCTGTAGAAAAGCTTTCGACTCCTTTGATTAAGCCGATGGTGCCGATAGAAATTAAATCTTCCATATCCTCTCCGGTATTTTCAAATTTCTTAACCAGATGGGCTACGAGACGGAGATTATGTTCAATCAGTTTGTTTCTGGCTTCTTCATCTCCTTCCTGCATCAATTGGATGTATTTTGCTTCTTCCTTAGGGGATAGTGGCTGGGGGAAAGACTGGTTCTTGACATACGAGACGAAAAATAAAGCTTCTTTAATAAACAGTCCAAGTGCAGATAATATCATGGACAAATCCCATCACCTCCAAGAGTAAGCATCTTTCAACCTTCTAGGTAATTGCCTATAGCCTATTCTTATGTGTGGAAGAAGAAAAACGTGTCTGTCCATACAGAATGGAAAAGCTAAAAAGGAGAAAATAATTTTATTTTCCTGGCCAATTCGGGATTTTTATAAGGGAACGATTTATATAAAAAGCTCCAATTTCTCTTTAACAGGAGAAATCGGAGCTTTTATTTCATTTAATTTGATTGGTTTTGATCTGTATCGTACATTTCTTTTAAATCATCGGTTATTGTATTTTTATCGAGTTTTACTCCATTCCGGTAAGCTGATCTTGTAACCATCAGACTGGCTACCGGAGCTGTCAGGAATAAGAACAGAATAGCTAATAATATTTTTGCGTTCATTTCGCCCTGGGTTAAAAAGTGGATAAATACAGCCAGCATAATAAAAATAACACCTAACGTCGCACTTTTACCGGAAGCATGTGCACGACTGTAGACATCCTTTAGCCGGAGTATACCGATGGCGCTCACTACGGCAAAAAATACACCAATGACAACAAAGACAGTTACAATTGTTTCAATCATCGCGGTCAATGACAACACCTCTTTCCAGGAATTTTGAAAGGGTCAAGGTCCCGACAAAACCCAAAATAGTAAGTACGAGAACAATGTCAGAGAACACGGATGTGTCTTGTAAAATCATCAGTATCCCGATAAAACCGACAAGCAGAACACCAATAGCATCCAACGCCAAAATTCTATCCTGTGTAGACGGACCAATCATAACACGGATAAACAATAAAACGAGGGCGACGGAAAGTGCACTCAATGCAACAATCAAAATTGTATCAAACATTATTTCGTCACCTCCATGATTGCTTTTTCAAAAGAGTCCTGGATATCCTTGATCATAACTTCTTTATCTGGCACATCGATTGAATGTACATAAATGGTTTTGCTGTCATCTGAGAAATCCATGGAAATCGTTCCAGGAGTCAAGGTGATCAATGCTGCCAGGATAGAGATTTCAAAGTCTGATTCTAAACGTGTTCTGACAGCAACAATTCCAGGCTGATGATCTTGCTTCGGATTAAGCACTACTTTTACAACATCAATATTTGCTTTGATTAATTCAATCATAAACAAATAAATTAATTTCATAATCGCCCAGACTTTTTTTAAATAAAAATCAAACTTTAAGAAACGTCGTATAACAATTAAAATTAAAATCCCAATGAAATAACCGGAAAGAAAACTTACGAATGTATACTCATTTTGTAAAAACATCCAGAGTATCGCGAGCAAAACGTTTATTAATATTTGAAATGGCATAGCAACTACTCCTTCAGCACAGATTCAATATAATTTGTAGGATTCATAATATCTTCTGCAACTTCCATCGAATAGGTGAAAATTGGTTCCGCTGCAAATCCTAAAATAATGGTAAGTGCAACAAGCGGTAAGATCGGCAGTAACAGTTTTCCTACGGGAATCTTTGCTTGTGCCGCTGTATGCTTCTGCTTGCCCCAAAAAGCGTAACTGAAAATTTTCATCATAGAAAATAAGGTCAGAAGCCCAACCAGGAGCGCTACCGCAGAAATGACATACTGTTGTTCCTCAAAGCCCGCTAATATTATCGGGAACTTACTAAAGAACCCGCTTAACGGCGGAATACCTGCTAAGGAAATGGCAGTGATAAAGAACAGCCAGGCAAGCCAAGGATGGGTTCCAATCAATCCGCCCATTTTCTTTAAATCAGTTGTTCCCGTAATTTTCTGTGTTGCTCCAGCAAATAAGAAAAGTGCTGTTTTTACAATCATGTGATGCGCAATATAGTAAATGGCACCGGCAACAGCTAAAGGAGTGAAGATACCAAGACCCATCACCATATAGCCGACCTGGCTGATAATATGATAGGAGAGAATACGCTTGAAATCAAATTGCGATACAGCTCCAAGAACTCCGAATAACATGGTAAAACCGGCAACCGTAACAATTAATCCTTTGTGCGTAAAGCCTGTATCATGATTGAAAATTACAGTAAATGTACGGATAATCGCATAAATACCTACTTTGGTCAACAGACCCCCAAATAAGGCTGCTATAGCAGCAGGAGGACCGTAATAGGACTTCGGAAGCCAAAAATAAAGCGGGAATAAGGCTCCTTTAGAAGCAAAAACAATAAACAGCATAATAGCTACTATATTGAGTGCGCCAGTCTGGTCTAATTCCGAAACACGCTGGGCGATATGCGCCATATTCATTGTTCCGGTAATAGAATAAATCCATGCTATCCCTACAATAAAGAGGGCGGATGCAAAAATGTTGATAATTACATACTTAAAGGACTCTCTTAACTGATAGCCTGTCCCTCCATGAACAATCAATCCATAAGAGGCAATCAACATTACTTCAAAGAACACAAATAGATTAAATAAATCGCCTGTTAAAAAAGAACCGTTGACCCCAATCATTAAGAAAAGATAAAGCGGGTAGAAAAACTGCTTTTCACGGTCTCTGGCGATTGTCTGGAAAGCAAAGAACAGACAAACGGTACCTACTAAAGTAGATAAAAGCAGCATCAGTGTTGAAAGTAAATCTGCAACGATAACAATTCCAAAAGGTGCCTCCCAGTCGCCGACTTCCAATACAAGCGTTCCGTGCTGGTATACATAAATTGCTAAATAAACGGAAAGTGCCAGTAAAGCAAGCATTGTAATTCCGCTTATCACACGCTGTATCGTGTGTCGTTTGTATAAAAGTATAAGTATAGCGCCGATTATGAAAGGTATAATAACCGGCAGAATAATTACATTACTCATCAGCAGAACCCCTTAATTCTTCTAAATCGTCTGTTTTATGCACTTTATATGTCCGATAAGACATAACTAACAATAAAGCAGTAACAGCAAAAGCGATAACGATGGCTGTCAGTACCAGCGCCTGAGGCAGCGGATCTGTATATGCTTCTGCATCAAAACTTAAAACAGGAGCAGCGCCGCGCTGCAGACCGGACATCGTTAAAAATAAAAGATGCACGGCGTGAGAAAGTAACAATGTAGCTGCAACAACGCGGAGCAGATCTTTAGACATAAACAGGTAGATCGCTACGCTAAAAACAATCCCTGTGACAATTGACATTAATAGTTCCATTATTTATCATCCTCCGCAATCGTCAGAATAATTGCAAGTGCACTGGCCAATACAACAAAGTAAACACCTAAATCAAAAGGCAGTGCGGTGGTCAATTCAACTTCTCCCAGGATTGGCAGTCTAAAATAGTCAAAGAATTGTTTTAGATAAGGAAAACCAAAAACCATAGAGACCACACCTGTTACACTGGCAAAAAGTAACCCGATGCCGATTATTTTTATATAATCAAATCGAATGACCTTCTTAATGGAATTTAAGCCAAATGAGAGGTACAAAATAAGAATGGCACTTGCAGTCATTAGACCTCCAATAAATCCTCCACCAGGGCTGTTGTGACCTGCGAGCAGTAAATAGATAGAGAAGGAGAGGACAATCAAAATAATGAGTCTGGTCAATGTCTGCAGCATCATATTATTTGGTTTTTTCATCATACGTCCTCACTTCCTTTAAAACGTAATCGTATTAAACTGACAACGGTTAATACCGCTAAAGCGACAACAAGCACTTCCAGCATGGTATCAAGACCACGGAAATCCACCAGGATAACATTTACGATGTTATATCCTCCAGCTTCTTCCTTGGCATTTTCAGTATAGTACTCGGAAATCGAAGAATAATTTGCCTCTTGCCCCAATGAAAATGCAGATAGGGAACCAAGTGTAATCATCAGCCCAAATCCAATGGAAATGATTAATTTAACAGCCTTCAATTTTGGAGGTGTTTTTACCTTCTTCAATTTCGGCAAGTGATAAAAGACAAGCATAAACAAAATAACGGATACGGTTTCGATAAGCAGCTGCGTCAATGCTAAATCCGGAGCTCGGAACAGAACAAACAATAGAGCTACGATAAAGCCGCTGACACTTGTTGCAATAATTAATGCTACCCGATTATTAATAAACGGAATAACAATAACAGACCCGATAAATACTGCAATGACAAACCATACGTAAATTGGCACCGGTGATAAATCAAGCGATTGGATCGCCGGTAAATTATAACGGTACATCGTATAGGCCATTATCAATATGATAAATGTACACATATAGATGAAGTAATCTCTTAACCTGCCTGTCATCTGGATACGTGTTAGCCATTGAGACCCTTTTACTAAGCCATCATATCCATAATCATAGGCGTAGTTGAACAAATCACGTTCCCCGCGGTAGAATGCGGTATTTTCCCATTTTTTAAAGGTCATAAATAAGATGACACCCAATACTACCACACCGATTGTCATCCATAACTCTGGTGCTAAAAAGCCATGCCAGTGAGTGATGTGTACATCAAAAAACTCTCCTGGAGAAAGAATGCCGGGTGCGATAGCAGCCATAGCAGGCTCGATAATGGAGTACGCTAACAGATTAGGGAAAAGCCCGAATACAACAACAAGAACAGCGAGTATGATAGGGCTAATCAGCATACCGATCGGAGCCTCATGCACATGTTGTACTTTTAGCTTACTGCTATCGAATTTACCCATAAACGTCTTTGAAAACATCAGGATACAATATAAGAAGGTAAATACGCTGGCAATCCAAGCAATAATCGGAATGATAAATCCAAATGTTTCTAAATGGAAAATACCGTATTCCGTCACATTCAGCATCCCTGTCAAAAACATCTCTTTACTTAAAAAACCATTAAATGGAGGCAATCCTGCCATCGAAGCCAGTCCAATAAGAGAAATGGTTGCTGTAATAGGCATAATGGTCATTAAACCGCCCAGTTTACGGATATCTCTTGTACCTGTCTCATGGTCAACGATTCCGGCTGCCATAAACAGACTTCCTTTAAAGGTTGCATGGTTAACCAGATGAAATACCGCTGCTAAGATGGCGGTCATGTATAACGCATTGTCCCCATCCTGAAAATAGAACGCAGCAGAGCCTGTCCCAAGTAAACTCATGATTAAACCGAGCTGACTTATGGTGGAAAAGGCCAGAATTCCTTTTAGATCCTTTTGCCGTACTGCTGAAATAGAGCCCCATGTTAAGGTAACTAATCCGGCAATGGTAATAATCCAGAACCATTCTGGTGCACCTCCGAATACCCCGGTCAATCTGGCAACAAGATAAATTCCTGCTTTTACCATAGTTGCAGAGTGAAGATAAGCACTGACGGGTGTCGGCGCTTCCATTGCATCTGGAAGCCAGATGTGGAATGGAAATTGAGCCGACTTGGTAAATGCGCCTAGTAAAACCAGAATCATTGCCGGGATAAATAATCCGCTCGCCATCACAATGTCCGCATTTGCTATCAGCTCCCTGATACTGAATGTGCCGGCAATAACGTAAAGTAAAGAAAAACCAGCGAGCATGGATAATCCGCCGAAAACGGTGATATACATTGATTTTTGAGCACCATAAATAGATTTTTCTCTCGTATACCAGTAACTGATTAATAATGAAGAAGCGATACTTGTTACTTCCCAGAAAACATAAATAACAATTAAGTTATCGGAAAGAACGACTCCTAACATAGCACCCATAAACATTAAAAGATAGACATAGAAATTGTTTAACTTTTCTTTTCGTTTCGACAAATAGTAAATAGAGTAGAGAACAACGAGTGCTCCGATTCCTGTAATCAATAATGCGAAGAGCAGACTTAGACCGTCAACATATACGTTGAAGTTTATTCCGAGGGAAGGAACCCAGTCCAAATTATTTAAAATTGCTTCGCCAGATGATGTTCTAGGTATAAAAGATAGAAAATAAATGAATAGTACCAGAGGCAAAATCAAAACAAACCAGCCAGTATGTATTCTCTTTAAATACTTATACAAGAATGGAATAAGTATGGCTGCGATAAACGGTGATAAAACAGCCCAGTGTAGTAACGTCAAAAGTAATTCCTCCTTTTACAAAAATAGCGAATTCCTTTTAACTGTAGAGCAAAATAAAATACTTTAAATATTCCTTCAGTTAAAAGTGTTCAAGTTCATTTCTAATGTTGAAAACAAAAAGCCTGCCTATTATGAATAAGAAATAGGGATGGAAGCTTTCTTTTTACAGAGCACATAAAGGTTATTCGGTGTGATAATGAAGGGGGAATACCATGCTTTCTATTTGTTCTCCATCTCTTTACGGTTTTTTTTGCACAAAGTCAGAGTGCTACATTTGATTATAACCTATTCAGAAGATGGATGCATACAAAAAGAATGTGATGATCAGGATGGAAAGCTTGTATTTTAAATAGGAAGAAACAAGGGAAAAAAGCGAAAAAAAAACTTCAATTTTTAAATTGAAGTTTGGGAAACAAGACAAAATTATACAGATTCTTTAATTTTATGAGACAGAGATCTTTTATGGATTTCTTCCTCAAACAAAGAAAGAAAATCAGGACTTAAGTTTAATGATATTGCTGTATAATATGATTCTAGTAATAGTTCGTCCGATAATGTTTCCACAATACAACCTCCTCAAGTGTCAGCATTTCTATTAAGTTAATAATAATTTAACACGTGTATCTTGTGTTAACAAGCTGTAACTTATCTACATATAGTTGTATATAAGTTGTGTATAAGAAGGTGGGTAACCCTTCTTACTGTTGTTATTAAAACATTTTTATGTTGATAAAGTTATCCACAAAATCGAAAAATATCAGAATTTGTCGAACGATTTTCTAGAGATAGATGCATTTTTAGGGAGCAGACTGCATAGTTTCCGATCAACAAAAGAAAAAATTGGAAATCGCTGTCGATTAGGCGAACCTTCCTAATGGAGGCAATAATTCTTTGAAACGCTAGTCAGTTGTAGTAGGATTAGGTATAATGTGATGTAGCATGAATACTCCCGCCATTTAATTTCATCTGAAATTTGAAGTGGGGGTTTCTGGGGTATCGACTTTATAAATGACGATTAAGCCCCAGTGGAGTTGACACATTGATGTGCTGAAAACATCCAACCTGCTATCCCATTGGTACTGCCTTTGGGATTACATTTCAGCCTGCTTGACGTTCACACGTTTGTAGCAGTGTAACTGGCTGTAAGATTCCTACTTCAAGAATGGTGAGAACTCAAAATTCTAAGTAGGAGATCCAACAGCCAGTATCGGCCCGATTCGTTCAACTAATATCCAGGGGGAAAGAACCCCTGAATAAAGTTTCACTTTATGTGCCTTGGCTGATATGTTTGGCATGAACACTTTATGTGGCAAAGCAACGATTCTCGCCACAACCTACTATGGTTTAGTTTTCAAAGAACATCTTTCAAAAATATTATACCATGCAAACTTATGTTCGTAAATGTGGAAAAAGACGATTCAGTTCCTACCTGCTTGGCTTCACTCTGTGCATTCCGACGTACAAATGTTTTCGATGGGACGAGTAATCGCAGTCCCAAATGTTTTCGATGGGACGAGTAATCGCAACCCCTGGACGTTGCGGCGTTAGCCTGCCTTGAGGTTGGGATTCATTTCGCCTAATGATGATAGAATTTCTTTATCTTGTATATGCGGATTAAGTTAAATAACAATGTTTGTATAAGTAAAGTACTATAGTATGCAAGGAACAAATATGTTAATTTATTGGAAATCTTGAGGTGTGTATATGTTTTCTAAATTTTTGCCGGATGAGCAAATTGATCAAATTTTTGACTTGAAACCAGAGAAATTAAAAGAAAAGGGAATCAAGGGGATTATCACGGATTTGGATAATACGCTTGTTGCATGGGATGTGAAAGATGCAACCCCTGATGTGATTACATGGTTTAAAACAATGGAAGAAAATGATATAAAAGTAACCATCATATCAAATAATAATCAAGAACGTGTCACCGTTTTTTCGGAGCCGCTTGGAACTCCCTTTGTATTTAGTGCCAGAAAACCTTTGAGCAGAGCTTTTAAGACTGTTGCAAAGCAAATGGATTTAAAAAAAGAAGAAATTTTAGTCGTCGGTGACCAGGTGATGACGGATGTCCTCGGAGGCAATATGGCCGGATTCTATACTGTACTGGTCATACCTGTAGTGCAGACAGACGGAAAAATAACAAAGATTAACCGTTTTATGGAAAGAATAATTTTAAAAAGAATTAAGAACAAGGATAAGCATTATAAGGAGGAATAAGGTTTGGAGCAACATATTTGTCAAGGGTGCGGAAGTATTATTCAGACAGAGCATCCGAATGAAGCAGGATATGCGCCAGTCAGTGCATTAGAGAAGGACGTTATTTTATGTAAAAGATGTTTTCGTTTGAAGCATTATAATGAAATTCAGGATGTGTCGATAACGGATGCAGACTTTTTGAAAATGGTCAGTTCCATACGTGATAGAAATGGATTGATAGTGCATATCATCGATGTATTTGATGTGGATGGTACGCTATTAAGTAATTTGCCAAGAATCACGGGGGACAACCCGATTATTTTAGTTGGCAATAAGCTGGATTTATTGCCAAAATCAACAAATGATAATAAGTTAAAACAGTGGCTGCGTCATGAAGCGAGCCAGCTGGGAATCAAAATAAAGGATGTTGTATTGATTTCTTCTGTAAAAGGAAAAGGAATAGATGAGCTGAAGGAAAAAATAGAAGCGCATCGGTCTGGCAAGGATGTATTTATTGTTGGTGTTACGAATGTCGGGAAATCAACATTTATCAACCGTTTGATTAAGGAGTCAACAGGAGAAGAGGAGGCCATTACGACGTCTTACTTCCCGGGAACAACATTAGGATTTATCGAAATACCATTAGATGAAGATTCGTTTTTAGTAGATACACCGGGAATAGTTAATAAACAGCAGATGGCACATTATGTTTCTGAAAAAGAATTAAAAATGATAACACCCAAAAAAGAAATTAAGGCCAGGGTTTATCAATTGCAGGAACAGCAGACCCTATACATTGGCGGCTTAGTAAGGATGGATTTTATTAAAGGAGAGAAACAATCGTTTGTATGTTACTTCTCGAATGACTTAACGATTCACCGTACAAAACTGGAGAATGCGGATGAATTATACGAGAAGCATGCCGGGGAGCTGTTGTCTCCACCGTATAAAGAACAGTTGGAGAACTTCCCGCCGCTTACGGCACACAGCTTTAAAATGGAAAAAGGAAAAGTAGATATTGTTTTTCCGGGATTAGGCTGGATCAGTGTGCAGGGCGAGGGGGCTACGGTAGCAGCCCACAGTCCCAAAGGGGTTTCCGTAACCACTAGAAAATCCCTTTTATCCGGCCAGCAGTAAGCAGGTAAACTTCTGAGAGAACACAAAAATAATATCGGATCCAACTATTTATCATAGAGAGAAGAGAGACAGGAGGCGTACCGTTGAGTTTAAAATTGAAATTAATCGGTTATCCCATCAAGCATTCCTTATCACCTTGGATTCAGACTTCCTTTTTAGAGCGTTCCGGTCTGGAAGGTTCTTATAGATTGCATGAAATAGCAAGTAAGGAAATTTTTGGTGAGGAAATGAAGAAGTTGAGAGAAGAAGAAGTGAATGGATTTAATATTACGGTTCCTTATAAGCAAACAATTATTCCTTATCTGGATAGAATTGATATTACTGCGGAACGCGTGGGGGCAGTCAATACCGTTTCTTTGGAAGGAAATGAATGGGTCGGGTATAATACGGACGGAATTGGCTATGTGCAGGCATTGCGCGATAAGTTTCCTGATATGGACAGGAATATAGATGTTCCTATTTTAATACTCGGTGCCGGCGGAGCTGCACGAGGTATTTTCCATGGACTGATTCAGGCAGGCTATACGAATTTGACGCTTGCCAACCGGACGAAGTCAAAATGTGAAGATATTATGAAAGGAACCAGTGCTTCTGTTATCACGCTGGCAGAGGCTGAGAAAAACATTGCAGCATATGATGTTATTATTCAAACCAGCTCTGTTGGGATGGAGGAAGCAAAGCAAATCGTAGACCTGTCTAATTTAAAAGCAGGCACGATTGTCAGTGATATTGTATATCAGCCGCTTGTGACACAGTTTTTAAAGCAGGCAGCGGAAAAAGGCGGCCGGATTCATTATGGATATACGATGCTGCTTTATCAAGCACAGAAGGCATTTGAAATCTGGACCAACAAAAATGTCGACGTCACTGGAATGGATGAAGAGATGATAACCAAGATAAAAGGGGATAAAGCAGATGTTAACCAATAAACAAAAGCAATTTTTACGAAGTGAATCGCACCATATTAAGCCTATTTTCCAGGTTGGGAAAGATGGGGTAAATGAAAATATGGTCACACAAATCAGCGAAGCATTAGAGAAGAGAGAATTGATAAAGGTCAGTATTCTTCAAAATTGTGTAGAGGATAAACATGTTGTTGCTGAACAGATTTCTGCCGGCACGGAAGCAGAAGTGGTACAAATCATCGGCAATACGATTATTTTGTATAAAGAGTCAACGGACCATAAAGAAATTAAATTACCATAAACAGAGGCTGTTCATAAAACCGCCAGCGGTCATAATGGGACGAGTAATCCAAATGACGCTTCATGTTTGAAAGCATATTAATAATTTCAGAAGGTGAGTCTTTGAAAAAGATTGGAATTTTAGGCGGAACATTTAATCCACCGCATATAGGACATTTGTGGATTGCTGAAGAAGTAAGAATCCGAAAGCAATTGGATGAGATATGGTTCATTCCGACGCGGACACCACCTCATAAAGATACCGTCGTTTTGGATGCATCCCATCGCTTGCGGATGCTTCATTTGGCAATCAAGGATAATCCTTATTTTCAAGTAAACGCGCTAGAGCTTGAAAGAGAAGGGAAATCATACACTTATGACACGATAAAGGAACTGACGGCGGACTTTCCTGAGGCTGATTTCAGCTTTATTATCGGCGGGGATATGGTAGACTATCTGCCAAAATGGAATCGGGTAGAGGAACTAGTTCATATGGTTCGTTTTATAGGTGTATCGAGACCGGGATATACATTAGATACGCCTTATCCTGTGGAACGCTTGGAGATACATCCTTTGGATATTTCCTCTACCTTTATCAGAAATCGATTAGAAAAAGGGGAGAGAGTTCGTTATTTGCTTCCTGATGGTGTGATGAATTATATTAAGGAGAATCAGATTTATGAATATAGATAACCTGAAGGCAGATTTGAAGGAAAGACTGACGAAAGGAAGATATGAGCATACGTTGAGAGTAACTGATACAGCAGCAGAGCTTGCTGTAAACTTTCATGAATCCGTAGAAAATGCTACTATCGCTGCCTTATTTCATGATTACTGTAAATGTGATTCCTTAGAGGAAATGAAGCAAACCATTAAAACGAGCAGCGAACTTCCGGATTTGCTTCTTTCATTTCATCATGAATTATGGCATGGACCAGTTGCATCGGTCCGGATAGAAGAAAATTATGCGATTACGAATCAAGAGATAAAAGATGCTATTTACTTCCATACAACGGGAAGAGCGGATATGACAAAGCTGGATAAAATTATCTTTATCGCTGACTATATTGAGCCGTTCAGAAATTTCCCCGGGGTAGAGGAAGTGAGAGAGACAGCTAAGACAGATTTAACAAAAGCATGTTACCAGGCAGCAAAGAATACGGTTCGTTTCTTGATGGAAAGGGACAACACTGTATATCCTGACAGCTTTCATGCTTATAACGACTTAAATCAACACATTTTTGGAGGAATAAAAAAATGAATAATAAAGAATTAATACAAGTAGTTGCAGAAGCCTGCGATGATAAAAGAGCAGAAAATATTGTTGCCTTAGATATGAACGAAGTATCTTTAGTCGCTGATTATTTCGTGATTTGCCACGGAAGCAATGAACGGCAGGTACAAGCAATTGCCCGGGCAATCAAAGAAACTGCAGAAGAAAATGGAAAAGACATTAAAAGAATGGAAGGCTTTGAAGAAGCGCGATGGGTTCTTGTTGATGTCGGTGATATCGTTTGTCATGTTTTCCATAAGGATGAAAGATATTATTATAATTTAGAAAAATTATGGGGCGATGCGGACCGTATTGCGCTGAATATTACGCAGGAAGGGTAAGGAAAATGGTGTATCGAAAAATGGCTGCGGTCTATAATCGGCTGATGGATAATGTCCCATATGATGATTGGGTGGTTATGATTCAGCAAATGATAGCTCAGACAGAAAGACCAGTGCAGTCAATTATTGATTTAGGCTGTGGTACCGGAGTCATTACCCGGAAATTAGCTGCCGGAGGATATACAATGACGGGGGTAGACCAGTCCGGGGACATGCTGCATGAAGCGCAAAAGGATCTAGAACCTGCAGGTGGTATCAGCTGGTTAGAAGCAGATATGACAAAGCTGGATGGTGTGGAGCAGCATTATGACATGGCAATCAGCTGCTGTGATGTAATAAATTATGTAACAGACCTTCAAGCTGTAGAGCAAGCTTTTAAGAATGTTTATCAGTTGTTAGAACCAGACGGGATATTTTTCTTTGATGTCCATTCCATGCACACTGTAGAGGATATCTATATCGGCCAGACATTTTCCGATGTAATGGAGGAGGCGGCTTATATCTGGGAGTGTATCCCGGGAGAGGAAAAAGGAGAAATGTACCACCATGTTACCTTTTTCCATCAAGAAGAAGAAGACCGCTTTATTCGTTTTCAAGAAGAACATCATCAACGGACATTTCCGATAGAAGTATATAAAAATATTTTAAAAAATATCGGTTTTAAGAAAATCCATATCTATGCTGATTTTTCATTAGAAGCAGATAATTGGGATGAACAATCAGAAAGGATTTTCTTTTTGGCTGAAAAATAAGCTGCAAAAGTGTATTTTAATATATTTTCTGAGGAAAAGGAGATTATCTTTCTTTGTCGAAATACTAAGTAAGAGGGTACTATTTTGACAAAGAAGGAGGTAATACCTTTTGTATTGGTTAAAGAAAAATAGTTATATTTTTATTGTGATTGCTGCTGTTATTATTTTTTTTATATTTATCAGCAAAGAAGAACCGTCCAGCCCGTTATCCGCCTCATTAATATCTTCAGATTTGGAAGAACCAACAGAAGCCCCGCTTACTGAGGAAACTCCGGCAGAACAACAAGCACGAACAGCAGTGGTCGATGTAAAAGGAGAAGTGATGCAGCCGGGAGTATATGAAATGGAACAAGGTGACCGGATCAGGGATATTATTGACCGAGCTGACGGGTTTACCGAAAATGCAGATATTCTACAAGTGAATTTAGCACAGGTTGTTCAGGATGAGATGGTTGTCTTGATACCTGCTGTCGGCCAAGAAGAACCTGCAGTGAATGCTCCTGCGGGGGAGCAGACAAATAACAATAAGATAAAAATAAATACGGCTTCCAGTGAGGAGCTGACCCAGCTTCCTGGTATCGGACCTGCTAAAGCGGAAGCGATTATTGCCCATCGTGATAATCATGGATTGTTTCAAACACCAGAGGATTTATTAGAGATTTCTGGTATTGGAGAAAAAACACTGGAGACGCTGATCGAGCATATCCAAGTGCCGTAGAAAATAAGGGAAAGAGGGGATCATCATGGAGAGAATTGCTTGGGATCAATATTTTATGGCGCAGAGTCATCTACTAGCTTTAAGAAGTACGTGTACCCGCTTAATGGTAGGCGCTACGATTGTCCGGGATAAACGTATTATTGCCGGAGGTTATAATGGAAGCGTTTCTGGGGATGTACATTGTATCGATGAGGGCTGCTACGTCATTGATGGACATTGTGTACGGACGGTTCACGCGGAAGCAAACGCACTGCTGCAATGTGCGAAATTCGGAGTGCCGACAGACGGCGCTGATGTATATGTTACCCATTTTCCCTGTCTGCAATGCACAAAACAGCTGATTCAAAGCGGTATTAAAAATTTATTTTATGCAGAAGATTACAAGAATCACCCTTATGCAGTCCAGTTATTTGAAGAGGCTGGCGTGCAGACACAAAAAGTACCGTTGGTTGATGCTGTAGTGGATACAAAGTTTGAAGAAAAGACTGCTTTTATACATGCGCTGATGGAAAAATTGGATGCATCCAATTTGACGCCGGATGAAACAGAGACAATAAAAGCCGATGCAGAGCGGCTGTTTTTTAATGAAGAGAGAAAGCAGTGAGGGGATATTGGCATTTTCCTGCAATTGCCGCCGTGTCAGCCATTTTATATCATTTATTGGATATGAAATGGCTGCTCCTTCTTTTTATACTCTGGCTCATTTGGCTCAAGCTTCTGAAAAAAATGAATGTCACCGTTTGGCTGGTTACAGTGTTCAGCTTTATCACCTTTCTATCTATTATTCCGATTATTCCCCAGACCGTCTATGAAGAAAGCTCGATAGATGCAGAAATTACCGGGAAAATCGAAGGAGAAGTAAAGCTTAGCTCCAAACAAATTCAATTCACCCTCCAACCTCTACAAAACTCCTCTAAACTTTTAGTTACGTATTTTCCTGAAAAGGATGAAGATTTTCGTGAAATTCCTCTTGAGCATGCTTTATTTCACGGCTCCACCTGCACCATTCAGCAAACAGTTGAAATTCCCCCTTCCAGTACAAATCCCGCACAATTTGATTTCCGTCAATTTTTACTGCAAAAACAAATTACCCATCAGGCTGTTTTAGAGGATTTTAATCAAATTAACTGTGCCGCTGAAAAAGGCATCCTTCCATTACTTTATAAGGTGAGGACAGAGCTGCTGAATGAAATGGAGGGTACTTGGAGTGATTATACTGCCCCGTGGATTAATGCTATCGTTTTTGGAGACACCTCAGCAATGGGAGAGCCTGTTACAGAGTTATTTCAGCGGTTTGGTCTCTCGCATATTATTGCTATCTCAGGCACCCATGTCACCTTGGTCATTGCTATTTTATATTTGATTTTAGTGAAAGGAAACCTGCTGACGAAAGAGAAAACACAGCTGTTTTTAATCCTGTTTCTTCCGCTTTACGCCATATTGGCTGGAGCGAATCCCCCTGTTCTCCGTGCTGCTTCAATGATGATTGGACTCCTTCTATTTCAAAAGTTTCGATGGAAACTGCCGTATTCCGATTTGCTGTGTATTATCTTTATGGTGTTTATTCTTTGGGATCCTTATATCATTTACCATATCGGATTTCAGTTTTCCTTCGCAGTAACCTTTTCCATACTTCTGTCTCAGGAATGGATCAGCAAGTCAAAATCACCTGTTTGGAAGATCTTTCAAGTGAGTTTTATTGCTCAAATGGCAATTCTTCCGCTCCAGATTTATTATTTCAATATCTTTCATCCGTTGTCTATTCTGATGAATCTGACAGTTATTCCTTATTTTACCTTCTTCGTCATCCCGCTTATGTACGTTTTTGCAGTTGTTCATTTTTTACCAGATAGTATGCTCGTCATATTGGATAAGCCTTTTACATTTATTCATGAAAGGGTTCTGGGAGCTATTGAATGGGTCGATAATACATTCGTTCCGCCTATGTATCTAGATCAGTTATCCATCTTCAGCGTCATGTTTTATTTTGCTTGTTTTTTCTTGTTTATGAAGTTTTTAGAGCGAAGACAGGAAAAAGCAGCTTGGATTGCAGGGGTTCTTTTAATCCTTCCAGTTTTAATGACGGCAGCCAAGCCGTATTTTCAGGAGGGAGGTATTGTGACCATGTTTGATATGGGGCAGGGGGATGCTATTTTAGTGGAAGCAGCAAGAAGAGAAGCAGTTGTTATGATCGATGCTGGCTCTGCTTTTCATTTTGAAGATATGGAACCGACCAGAGGAGTGTATAAAAATATTATTCGTGCTTATTTTCATCAGCGGGGGATTAAAGAACTGGATGCGATTATTGTTACACATGACGATGTCGATCACTTTGGGAGTGTCCGTTTTATTTTAGAAGAGGTAAGCGTAAAGGAATTAATGGTAAGCGCCTATTTTGATCCAGTGCTATTAGAAGAGTTCCAAGCAATTCAGCCATCATTAAATATAACGCAGATTGGATCAGGGGATGTACTGAACTTTCATGATGCTATTTCCTTTCAGGTATTGGCGCCGGATATAGATACGGGAAATTCAAATAACAATTCGATTGTTCTATATACAAATTTTGGCTTGAAATGGCTGTTTACTGGAGACATCAGCAAAAAGATTGAAGAAAAAATAATACATGATTATCCTGCACTGCAAATCGATATTTTAAAGGTGGCACACCATGGCAGTAAAACATCTACAGGAGAAGCATTTATAGAAGCGGTTCAGCCGCGTTTCGCTTTAATTTCAGCCGGGAGAAATAACCGTTATAATCATCCAAATGAAGAAGTATTGGACATATTAGAAAATAATGGAATTCAAGCGTACCGCACGGATGAGGATGGGGCGATTCAATTTTATTACACGGCGGAAGGAGGAACCTTTTCAACCTTTTTACCATAAAATAAAAATAAAAGAATAAACCTTACCGGACAACAAAAAAAGAAGAGATAGCATCCCTTCTTTTTGACCCTCTATCTCTTTTATTATTGACCAATTACGCTGATGGTAACGCCCACCGCAAAAATGATAAAGAAAAAGAGAAATGAAAAGGTAAATCCTTTAATGGAGTCTACAACATCGCTGCCTTTGTACTGCGGATCTTTTTCGAATTCGTTCAAGATATACCCCTCCTCTGCTCACTATTATAGTATAAATCATCCACATAAAAAAATCTACATTCTTTACATGATTCCTTCTTCTATATGGTAACAGCCAATTTTAGCAACAGTTGACATCTATAGTTTTTGCACAGAAGCGCAAATTATATATAAGCAAATATCGTTCTTAAAATTTGTTTCTAGAGCTTATTTTAAGGCGTTTAATATAGATGCTTCATAAAGGAAGGATGCAAAAGTCTTGCGGTTCTTCCTTTATTTTTTTGTTGCGTTTATGTCTGCTTCCTTATAGGATAAAAAGAGACGAGTTTATGCATGGAACATTCACATGCTCAGTATCGAAATAATGTCTAGATGGGAAGCGTAATATGCATGATGGACCAACTAAAAAAAATAAAAACTAATCAGATTCATCCGGTTTACTTTGCTTTTGGAACAGAATCCTTTTTTCTGGAACAATTAAAAGACCGGTTAGTAAAAACAGTTTTAGACGGAGATAAGACTAATTTATCCCTTTATGATTTAGAAGAAACCTCCATACAGGAAGTATTAGCAGATGCAGAAACATTTCCATTTTTCGGTGAACGCAAATTAATATTTGCCGCCAATGCTTCTTTTGTGAAAACAAAACCCGATAAAACACCGTTTGAACATGATTTAACGTATTTACAGGAGTATCTGCAAAATCCGCCTGAGTATTCGGTGTTATTGGTTATAGCGCCTTATGAAAAATTAGATGAGCGTAAAAAAGTAACAAAACAATTAAAGAAACTGGCGTCCCCCGTGGATTGTCAACAAGTAAAAGAAAAAGATGCAAGAAATTGGATTCAAAGTCTGATGAAGTCATATGAGATAGAAATTGAACAAGAGGCGATGGAAATATTGGAAGCAGAGGTCTCTAATAATATCCAGCTCCTGCAAAGCGAGATGGAAAAGCTGGCTCTTTATGTTGGAGAAAATGGGGTTGTTACAAAAGATATTGCACAGCAGTTAGTGTCACATACCCCGACCACTACGTCTATCGCACTTGTCGATGCAGTTATGAAAGGAAGTATTCAGGAAGCAATTCAAATTTATCAGGATTTAGAGAAAATGAACGAGGATCCAATTGCGATGATTGGACTGCTTGCTTACCAATTTCGTATGATTTTAAGAGTGAAGCAGCTGAAAAAGAAGGGGTATTCTCAATTTCAAATTCAGAAGCATATTGGCGCACATCCATATGTTATTAAAGTAGCAATGGCCAGAGAAGCTAAACTGCCCGAAGAGCGTCTGTCTTACATCCTTTGCCAGCTTGCAGAAACGGATGCCAAAATGAAGCAGGGACTGATGGAAAAAGGGCTGGCATTTGAATTACTGTTGATGGATTTAGTATAGTGAGCTGCGTTTCAAAAACATAATAAAAGGTGAAGTATTTACGGCAATTGTCCGTACTTACTTCACCTTTTTTTTTATGATGCGTTAACTTTTTTTGCTAAACGAGATTTTTGACGGCTAGCAGCGTTTTTGTGGATAATTCCTTTTTGAGCCGCTTTATCAATTTGCTTGTTCGCAGATTGGAATGCTGCTTTTGCATTTTCCACATCGTTTGCTTCTACAAATTTTTCTACACGTTTAATCTCCGTACGCATTGCAGAAAGCTGGGAAACGTTATTAGCGCGTTTCTTTTGGTTAACTTCTACACGTTTGATTGCAGATTTAATATTTGCCATGTTTATTCACCTCCTAAAAAGTATACGATTTTAAAAAACATGTTTTAGAGGTTGTTCAAGCTGAATTGCTTCTGAACATGCCCTTTTGTATGCTTTCATCAATTGTCTATATTCACAGTACGACAAGAGTATTTTACCAAAGCTACCTAATCTTTTCAATAGAATTGTTGCTTAATCAATAAATTGGTATGAATTTATTCCAGGCGTGCATGCTAAGAATGTTTGAAAACAGGAGTTTATCCGGTGAAATTTCCATCTAAAAATAAAGTGTAGAAGGAAAGCTTTATTTTTAGATAATGGAATTTTATTTTATCAGAATAAAGCATATTGAACAAAGGGGTGCGGTGTAATGAAAAATAGAGAGGATCATTTTCAAGTAAGAACAGACTTAGCTGTAGAAGCAAAGGATATGTATACGGAAAAGCAAGACAATAAACAGAAGGAAGTTGCGGGTGTCACATTTAAAGAAAGCACGATAAAGGATATAAATATTTCCTATGTGACGATTGATGAGGCAGGCGCTGAACAAATTGGGAAGAAGCCGGGGAACTATGTCACCATTCATACTGACGGTGTCAAAAAGCAAGATACAGAGAAACAGCATCAAGCAGCGAAGATTTTAGCAAAAGAGCTGGAGGAATTAATGAGAAAGCAAGACTTGCCTGATCAGGCCTCTTGTCTGATTGTGGGGTTAGGTAATTGGAATGTAACACCGGATGCTTTGGGTCCGATGACGGTAGAGAAAGTGCTGGTAACCAGTCATTTATTTCGTCTTCAGCCGGAATCTGTGGCAGAAGGATATAGCGAAGTAGCTGCGATTACACCGGGTGTGATGGGAGTGACAGGTATAGAAACCAGCGATGTGATTTTTGGGATTATCGAAAAATACCAGCCTGATTTCGTTATTGCCATTGACGCGCTAGCATCGAGATCTATCAGCAGAGTGAATGAAACCATTCAATTATCGGATACAGGTATACATCCAGGTTCAGGGGTTGGCAATAAACGAAAAGAAATAAGCCGTCAGACACTCGGTATACCTGTGATTGCTATTGGCGTGCCAACGGTGGTGGATGCAGTTACTATTACAAGCGATACCATTGATTACTTATTGAAACACTTCGGTAGAGAATGGAATGAAAGAGATGATCCATCTAAATCCTTAACTCCTGCTGGTATGAATTTCGGCTCGAAGCAGTTAACAGATGAGGACTTGCCTGATAAAGCACAGCGGGAAAAGCTGTTCGGCATTGTTGGCGGCCTGTCGGAAGAAGAAAAAAGACAGCTGATAATGGAAGTATTAACGCCGATTGGTCATAATTTAATGGTTACGCCTAAAGAGGTAGACGGCTTTATGATTGATATGGCTGAAGTGATAGCAAATGGGCTGAACGCTGCATTACATGAGACAGTAACGATTGATAATTTTTCAAGCTATTCCAGGTAGCCGTATGAAGCTTTAACATCCTCTATCAAGTCTATTTTTTCTTTTTACACGGTTCTACTTTCTCTAGTTTACTCATAGGTTGGACTATAGAGTTATTAGAGAAAGGTGGCATCGTGTATTTTTATGAAAAAAAATAACTGGAGCAAAATGGTACAAACCTTTTCTCGACGAAGCGGGCTTTATATTATATTTTTTGTCAGTATATTTCTTTTAATAAGTATATTAACGGCAGTCCAGCCTGCCTATCGATTTTCATCAGATACGTTATCGAATTGGACGAAGGAAATGGACAGTGCGATTTTTTATCATTTGATTACAATGGAAAATCGTGCTTATAAGCAGAGTTTTCCGGAAGGGGAAGCAGAAATACCTCAATTATCTGGTGTGTTTCTTGAGCTTACGTCTAATGTGAAACCAACAGATCCCAGGAGCTTTTTTGGTAATGAAATTCCAGGTTTTTCGATATTTGACAATCAATTATTAATGGCAAGTGAAAATGATTTTACTCATTTTCCGATTGAGTCCAATCCGCCTTTAGAGGAAGTATTAAGGGAAAGGGAAGCGGTGCTGACAGGTGAAGATGAGGAGGAGACAGGAGATGCAGAAGAAACGGAGGAAGAAACAGAGGAAACGGAAAGCGAGCAAACAACTGGAGACAGAGATGTTGTGTTTATTTATAATACCCACAACAGAGAGTCGTTTTTACCGCATTTGCCAGATGAAACAGACCCCAATAGCGCCATGCATGGGGAGATTAATATCACAAATGTCAGTGATCGTTTAGCAGAAGGTCTTAAAAGGAAAGGAATTGGCACACAAGTAGATAATACAGATTTCGGGGAGCTCCTGAATGAAAGAGGCATGGGATATCATCAATCCTACGAAGTCTCTCGGGATATTGTTGCGGAAGCAGTGGCCGGCAATCAGGAGATTCAATACATGTTTGACCTTCATAGAGACGCCCTTCGCAGAGACAAGACGACACAAACGATTGAAGGCGAAGATTATGCAAAGATTTTATTTGTTATCGGCACCGGGCATCCGGATTATGAAAGGAATCTGAAAGTAGCAACAGAGCTGCATGGATTGATGGAAGAAGAATATCCGGGTTTAAGCCGGGGAGTGTTCCAAAAGGACGGATCAAGCGGGAATGGCGTTTACAATCAGGATATGGCAGAAAATGCATTGTTGATTGAATTTGGCGGTGTAGATAACACGATGGATGAGCTGTATCGTTCTGCTGATGCCTTAGCGGAAGTATTCAGCGACTATTATTGGGATGCCGAAGCCGTTCAGTCTGATGAATAAGTATGTGAATATTCTTATGTAAGGAGCGATTTGATGCGAAATATTATTATATTATTATTGCTCGTCATCTTTTTTCTGAGCGGACTCGTATTTGGAATGCAGAAGAATGAGCCGGCTGAACAAACGGTATCCTCCGACACTCCTGCAGTTGAAGTAATAGAGGATGAAGCGCAAGATAGAGAGGAACAGGAAGAGATTATTGTTGCAGAAACAGATGTACTTGAAGGTGGAAATTATTCGTTGACCAACCGTACAGCAGCTACTATGGGAGGCATCGTCAAACAATTATTTGAAGTAATTGTATCCATCATGTATGGAATAGGAGAGTTGTTTTTTTAATCAACACCTAAGTTAATCATTGAATCTCAAGGCGTCAATTGCTATAATCAATGCTAGTAATTGACGCCTTTTGTTAAGGGAAGAAAAATAGGGGCTACAGGAAAAACTTAGGAGTGTGCGTGAAATGACGAATAAAAAAAGAAAGGTCAGAAACTTTTCGATTATTGCCCATATCGATCATGGGAAGTCTACATTAGCTGATCGTATTCTTGAAAATACAGAAACCGTGACAAAACGTGAAATGAAAGACCAGCTGCTGGACGGAATGGATTTAGAGCGTGAACGCGGAATAACCATTAAACTGAATGCAGTACAATTAAAATATACAAACCAGGCTGGCGAAGAATTTATTTTTCATTTAATCGATACGCCAGGCCATGTTGATTTTACTTATGAGGTATCCAGAAGCTTGGCAGCCTGTGAAGGAGCGATTCTTGTCGTAGACGCAGCACAGGGGATTGAAGCGCAGACCTTGGCAAACGTTTATTTAGCGATGGAAAATGATTTAGAAATCA
This sequence comes from Oceanobacillus sp. B139/18, assembly GCF_055524595.1. Classification (NCBI taxonomy): domain Bacteria; kingdom Bacillati; phylum Bacillota; class Bacilli; order Caryophanales; family Bacillaceae; genus Oceanobacillus; species Oceanobacillus sp. B139/18. Next base: position 450,828 of record NZ_JBVFXI010000001.1, read on the forward strand.
TTCCGGTAATTAATAAAATTGATTTGCCGAGTGCTGATACGGAAAAAGTGAAAAAAGAGCTGGAAGATGTGTTAGGGATCGACGGCGATGAAGCAATTCTAGCTTCTGCCAAAGCAAATATAGGGATTGAGGAAATTCTGGAGCGTATAGCAGAGGTTGTTCCAGAGCCCCCTGGAGAGGCTGAGGACCCGTTAAAAGCGTTAATCTTTGACTCGCTTTATGATACTTACCGCGGGGTTATCGCTTATGTTTGTGTGAAGGAAGGCTCTGTGAAAGTCGGAGACAAAATTAAGATGATGGCTACCGGAAAAGAATTTGAAGTGAATGAAGTCGGGGTATTTACACCGAAGCAGCTTGCCAAAAAAGAGTTGACGGTCGGGGATGTTGGTTATTTAACTGCATCGATTAAAAATGTCGGTGATTCAAGGGTCGGAGATACGATTACGTTGGCTGATCGACCAGCGGATACAGCGCTGCCTGGTTACCGCCGTCTGAATCCAATGGTATTCTGCGGACTATATCCGGTAGATTCTAATGATTACAATGATTTAAGAGAAGCGTTAGAACGTTTAGAACTGAATGATTCTTCCCTGCAATACGAAGCAGAGACTTCCCAGGCGCTTGGTTTCGGCTACCGCTGCGGATTCCTGGGACTGCTCCACATGGAAATTGTCCAAGAGCGTATTGAAAGAGAATTTGGTATCAGTTTAATTACGACTGCTCCAAGTGTTATTTTTGAAGTTGAGCTGACGAATGGTGATGTATTTTCGGTTGATAACCCTTCTGAAATGCCAGATCCACAAGTAATTGAGGAAGTACGTGAGCCATACGTAGAAGCTACAATTATGGTTCCGAACGATTACGTCGGAGCAGTGATGGAAATTGCCCAAAAGAAACGCGGGAATTTTGTAGATATGCAATATTTAGATGATATTCGTGTAAATGTAGTCTATCATATTCCGCTTTCGGAGATTGTATATGACTTCTTTGACCAGTTAAAATCACAGACAAAGGGATATGCTTCATTTGATTATGAGCTGATCGGCTACCAGCCTTCCCGCCTTGTGAAAATGGATATATTGCTTAATGGCGATTCAATTGATGCGTTATCGCTTGTTGTCCACCGTGACTTTGCGTATGAACGCGGAAAGCAGATTGTTGAAAAGCTGAAGACACTAATTCCAAGACAGCAATTTGAAGTGCCGATTCAAGCAGCAATCGGTAACAAAATTGTAGCCCGTTCTAATATCAAAGCGGTACGTAAGGATGTAACAGCAAAGCTTTACGGCGGAGATATTTCCCGAAAAAGAAAGCTTCTTGAAAAGCAAAAAGAAGGTAAAAAGCGTATGAAGATGGTAGGTTCTGTAGAAGTTCCTCAGGAAGCGTTTATGGCAGTCCTGAAGATGGATGAGGATTAACTGCTGAAATAATCTATTGTCGCTATTAATTAATCCCGTTACCGTGTTTTCTGCCGGTTGCGGGATTTTTTAAAGAATAAGAATGCTTATAAAAATAGCTGTAAATAGCCGCTGCGGAAAAATACTACGCTTTCCATGGGCCCCGATCCGAGCTCATCTCCTTTAAAGAAGACTTGCTGATTGGCAAGAATATCGTGTTTTAATGACTAAGCGATGTTCTTGCCTTTGAATTAGGAGGTCACAGGCCGATTTTTCGTTTACATTGCGAGAGGACATAAAGTATTATAAAATAACTTCAGAAATAACAACTGGTGTTTCTGAAGAGGAAAACAAGAAAGAGTTATCTTATCTGTTTTTTTAACAAAGGAAGGAAGTTCAATCGATGCAAGTTCAGTCAGTATATATTCATATTCCTTTTTGCAAGCAGATCTGCCATTACTGTAATTTTGTAAAATACTTTTACATGGAGACGAAGGCAGATGCCTTTATAGATGCTTTAATAAAAGAAATAGACACAGCTATCCCAGGAAGGAAAAATGTCTTTCGGACGATTTATATGGGCGGAGGAACACCAACTGCTTTGTCGATGGAGCAATTGCAGAAGCTTTTTCAGTTTTTAAATGAAAAGTTTGACCTCTCCTCCTGCGAAGAATTTACAATCGAAATCAATCCGGGGGATATTGATACGGATAAAGCAAAATTACTTCACGGTTATGGTGTAAATCGAATTTCTTTTGGAGTTCAGGTAATGGATGATGAGATGCTTGAAAAAATCGGGCGCATGCATCGAGTGAAGGATGTTTATACAACAGTTGATATTCTTACACAGTCAAATTTCTCTAATATTAGCCTGGATTTAATTTATGCTCTCCCGGATCAAACCGTTGCCCACTTTGAAAAAACTTTAAAGGAAGCACTGCAATTCGGTCTGCCGCATTATTCAACCTATGCGCTGCAAATTGAACCGAAGACCGTGTTTTATCATAAACGGAGAAAAGGAGCCCTGCACCAGCCTCCAGAGGATGATGAAGTAGAAATGTATCAGCTGCTTCAGGAAAATATGAAAAAGCAGGGCGTCTATCAATATGAAATAAGTAATTTTGCCAAGCCGGGGTTTGAGAGTAAGCATAATTTAACCTATTGGAATAATGATTATTATTTTGGTTTCGGAGCAGGGGCTCATGGTTATTTACCGGGAAAGCGGACGGCAAATTATAAACCGCTGGGGACTTATATGAAGGAAATTAGCCGCAGCGGATCAGCAGTCGAACATTTTGAGGAAATAACCCTGCAGGATCAGATTGAAGAAGAATTATTTCTGCAGCTCCGAAAAGCAGAAGGGATTAATACAGAAGCATTCAGGGAAAGATATGGACTATCGCTGGATAAATTATATCAGGAAGAGTTACTTCAGTTAACAAACGATAAATTAGTAACTTACCATGATGGAAGCTATGTATTGACAAATAGAGGAATGCTTCTCGGGGACAGGGTTTTTCAGCAATTTTTATTATTGGAGAACTTTGAACAAAAAATAAAGGAAGTAAAAAGCCAAACGGTTTGACAAAAGAAATTGAATTTGATAATTTTATTATAGATTTAGCACTCAAAAGATGAGAGTGCTAACAGAGGTGATCATCATGTTAACAGATAGGCAACTTATGATATTGCAGGTGATTATTGATGATTTTATAGAATCTGCTAAACCGGTCGGCTCCAGGGCATTATCTAAAAAAGATACCCTGCCGTACAGTGCCGCAACCATTCGAAACGAGATGGCGGATTTAGAAGAATCGGGGTTTTTAGAAAAGACGCATACATCTTCTGGACGCGTGCCTTCAGAAAAAGGATATCGTTATTATGTTGATCATTTAATTGGTCCTGAAATCCATCAGCATGGACTGGGTATCATTGAAAGATTAACAAATAACGGGATATATGAGTTTGAACAGATTGTGCAGACGGCAGCAGAAGCCCTTTCTAAACTGACCAATTATACGTCTATCATTCTTGGACCGGAAATGTTTGAAGCAACCGTAAAGCAGATTCAGGTATTAGCACTATCCGATCAATCAGCAGTAGCGATTTTGGTAACAAACACAGGGCATGTAGAGCACCGTTCCTTTACATTGCCAAAAGGAGTTTCATCATCTGATATCGAAAAGCTCGTCAATATTTTAAATGACCGTCTTCAGGGCGTTCCGCTTTATCGAATTCCCGAGGTGATTCAAAATGAAGTAGCTTCCTTGATGATGAAATATATGAATGGAGTTGATTCTTCTATCAATTGGATTCGCACGCTCTTCACGCAAGAGCAGGCAGTTAAGCTTTATTTTGGCGGGAAAGCCAATATTTTAATGCAGCCGGAATTTAATGATGTGGATCGAATTCGTTCGTTTTACTCCCTGATGGAGCGTGAGGATGAAATTGTAAATCTCTTGAAAAACTCCAATCAAGGTATTAAAGTTTCTATTGGCCATGAAAATGAAGTGGAAGAGATTAAAGACTTGAGTTTAATTACTGCTTCTTATCACATTGGCGGCGGCCAGATGGGTACCATTGCACTGCTTGGTCCTACGAGAATGGAATATAAAAAAGTATTATCCTTAATGGAAAGCATTTCAAAGGAAATGACTGGTGCAATGGGGAAATGGTATAGTGATAAATCATAAGGAAAACAAGGATTTTAGTTTTCTAACTATATCTTCTATGGTATAGTTTTTAATTGGAAATTAGAAAAGAGGTGCCTGAGTAGATGTCAGAGAATGAAAAAAAAGAAGAAGCAATGCAAGAAGAACAGGAAATTGTAGAAGAGACAGCTGAAGAAGCAGGTACAGATGCAGAAACTGCAGAAGAAAATGATGCGTCAGAAGCTCAAATAGAAGCACTGAAAAATGAAAAAGAAGAACTGGAAGGCCGCATGCTTCGTTTGCAGGCAGAGTTTGATAATTATAAACGACGTACATTAAAAGAGCGCGAAGCAGATCGTAAATACAAAGCACAGGATATGGTTCAGGAATTGCTTCCTGTGATGGATAATTTCGAACGCGCGCTGCAAGTAGAAGTATCTGAAGAAAATAAGAGCATCCTGGAAGGAATTGATATGGTGTATCGTCAATTAAAGGATGTATTTACGTCACAGGGTGTTTCAGTTATTGAAACAGAAGGTGCTGACTTTGACCCGAATGTGCATCATGCAGTAATGCAGATTGAAGATGATTCTGTAGAAGCAAATAAAGTAGTGGAAGAGCTGCAAAAAGGCTATCTCTTAAAAGATCGGGTTATCCGCCCTGCAATGGTAAAAGTAAATAAATAATTAAAAAAAGTGTCGCAGAAGTATTGAAGGAGGAAATAAAGAATGAGTAAAATTATCGGAATCGACTTAGGAACAACAAACTCATGCGTATCAGTGATGGAGGGTGGCGAAGCAGTCGTTATCCCTAACCCGGAAGGAAACCGTACAACACCATCTGTTGTATCCTTTAAAAATGGAGAAAGACAAGTTGGGGAGGTTGCAAAACGTCAAGCAATTACCAACCCGGATACAGTTCAATCTATCAAACGTCATATCGGTACTGACTATAAAGTAACGATTGGCGATAAAGACTATACACCGCAAGAAATTTCAGCGATTATTCTGCAGCATATTAAATCCTATGCAGAAGATTATATTGGCGAAAGTGTAGATAAAGCAGTAATTACGGTTCCTGCTTACTTTAATGACGCAGAACGTCAAGCAACAAAAGATGCTGGTAAAATTGCTGGTCTTGAAGTAGAACGTATTATCAACGAACCAACAGCTGCAGCGCTTGCCTATGGTATTGATAAAGATGATCAAGATCAAACGATTCTTGTATATGACCTTGGCGGCGGTACCTTTGATGTATCTATCCTTGACATTGGCGATGGCACATTCGAAGTTGTTGCAACAGCCGGAGACAATCGTCTTGGCGGAGATGACTTTGATGAAGTCATTATCAAGCATATGGTAGAAGAATTCAGAAAAGAAAATGGCATTGATCTTTCTAAAGATAAAATGGCTGTACAGCGCTTGAAAGATGCTGCAGAGAAAGCGAAGAAGGATTTATCTGGTGTTGCACAGACACAAATTTCTCTGCCATTTATTACAGCAGGTGAAGCTGGTCCATTACACTTAGAAATGACATTATCACGTGCGAAATTCGATGAGTTATCATCTGATTTAGTAGAACGTACAATGAAACCGACTCGCCGTGCGCTTTCTGATGCAGGCTTGTCGAACAAGGATATTCATAAAGTTATCTTAGTCGGCGGTTCTACACGTATTCCAGCTGTACAGGAAGCAATCAAGAAAGAATTAGGTCAAGATCCTTCTAAAGGCGTAAACCCGGATGAAGTTGTAGCACTTGGTGCAGCAATCCAAGGCGGTGTCCTTCAAGGAGACGTGAAAGACGTATTATTACTTGACGTAACACCACTTTCTTTAGGTATTGAAACAATGGGCGCTGTGTTTACAAAACTGATTGAACGTAATACAACTATTCCGACAAGTGCATCTCAAACATTCTCTACAGCAGCAGATAACCAAACTGCAGTAGATATCCATGTACTTCAAGGTGAGCGTGAAATGGCGGCAGATAACAAAACGCTTGGCCGTTTCCAATTAACAGATATCCCGCCTGCACCGCGCGGAATGCCTCAAATCGAAGTATCCTTTGATATTGATGCGAATGGTATTGTTAATGTTAGAGCGAAAGATTTAGGTACAAATAAAGAACAATCAATTACGATCAAGTCTTCTTCCGGTTTATCTGATGATGAAGTAGATCGCATGGTCAAAGAAGCAGAAGAAAACGCGGATGCGGATAAAGCACGCCGTGAAGAAGTAGAGCTTCGCAACCAGGCAGATCAGCTTGTATTCACAACAGATAAAACATTGAAAGATTTAGGCGATAAGGTTTCTGATGAAGATAAACAACAGGCAGAAGCTGCAAGAGATGAATTGAAAGAAGCTTTAGAGTCTAATGACCAAGAACAAATTAAAGCGAAAAAAGAAGCTTTGGAAGAAAAAGTACAGCAGCTTTCTGCTAAGCTTTATGAGCAGGTACAACAAGAAGCTCAAGAAGCACAAGGAGCAGAAAATGCAGAAGGTCAGCAAGGTGACGATGTTGTTGATGCAGATTATACAGAAGTCGATGATGACGATAAAGAAAATAAATAATGAATAACTGCTGAATAAAAGTCAAAGTCAGGATTCTCTTGGCTTTGGCTTTTTTACAGACAGGATAGAAGCAAGATAGTGCTTACAGGTAAATTAGTTTGAAGCTGATATTCATTGTTGCCATAGACAAATGAATGATGATATGATTAAACTTATGCAATCAGAGTATCGGGAGTGAATAATTTGGCAAAACGAGATTATTATGATGTCTTAGGTGTGGATAAGGGCGCCTCAAAAGATGAGATAAAGAAGAGCTACCGGAAACTGGCTCGTAAATATCATCCGGATGTAAATAAAGAAGAGGGCGCAGCAGAAAAATTTAAAGAAACAAAAGAAGCTTACGAAGTATTAAGTGACGATCAGAAAAAAGCACAATATGATCAATTTGGGCATGCAGGCGCACAGGGTCAAGGCTTCGGAGGCTTTGGCGGCGGTGGCGGAGCTCAAGACTTCGGTGGTTTCAGTGATATTTTTGATATGTTTTTCGGTGGCGGCGGACGTTCACGTGATCCGAATGCGCCACAGCAGGGCGACGATTTACAATATACGCTGATTCTTGATTTTGAAGAAGCGATTTTTGGAAAAGAAACCGATATTGAAGTTCCAAAAGAAGAAGAATGTGATACGTGTCATGGTTCAGGAGCCAAACCGGGAACAAAAGTAGACACATGCTCCCATTGTCACGGCTCGGGTCAATTAAATCAAGAACAAAATACGCCATTTGGCCGTGTTGTCAATCGCCGCGTGTGTCATTACTGTAATGGAACAGGAAAAATCATTCCTGAAAAATGTGAGACTTGCGGCGGTGCTGGAACAGTTAATAGAAAGAAAAAAATCCATATTGACATTCCAGCCGGTATCGATGAAGGGCAGCAAATCCGTGTAGCCGGCAAAGGAGACCCTGGGAAAAATGGGGGTCCAGCAGGGGATTTATTTGTTGTTATTCGTGTTCGTAAACATGATTTCTTTGTCCGCGAAGGTGACCATATTTTCTGTGAACTGCCACTTACCTTTGCACAAGCGGCTTTAGGCGATGAAATTGAAGTGCCTACGGTCCATGGGAAGGTTAAATTACGAATTCCTGCCGGCACTCAAGCAGGGAAAACCTTCCGCTTAAAAGGAAAAGGGGCGCCAAATGTTCATGGCAGAGGCCAGGGCGACCAGCACATTAAAGTAAAAGTAATGACGCCGACTAATCTGTCAGATAAACAAAAAGATTTATTGCGTCAATTTAATGAATTAGGCGGAAATGAATCCACCGATGAACAAGAGGATAATATTTTCCAGCGTTTTCGTAAAGCGTTCAAAGGAGACTAATCAGAGTGGTCCTCCAGCTTGTAGTTTAGATGATATTTTTTCAGATAAGCAGGCTGGAGGCATCTCTGTTTACATAGATATTTCAAAAGAACGGCGGTGTACAACATGAAATGGTCAGAGATTACGATTCTTACGACAAATGAAGCAGTGGAGCCTATTTCAAATATTTTGCATGAAACAGGTGCGAGCGGGTTAGTTATTGAAGATCCATTAGATTTAAAGCATTTTGAAGGGGAAGGCTTTGGAGAAATTGTGGAGCTTGATCCGGAAGATTATCCGGATGAGGGTGTCCGTATCAAGGCGTATCTGCCGATGAACAGTTTTTTAGGTGAAACGGTGGAAGAAATCAAACAGGCAATCAACCAATTACTGCTTTACGATATTGATTTAGGGAAAAATGAAGTAAGCCTGAGTGAGGTTCATGAAGAAGAATGGGCGAGTGCCTGGAAGAAGTACTATAAACCGGTTAAAATATCCAATCGGATTACAATCACTCCAACTTGGGAGGATTATCAGCCGGTCTCTACGGATGAATTAATTATTGAACTGGATCCGGGGATGGCTTTTGGAACAGGGACCCATCCTACAACCATATTAAGTATTCAAGGTTTAGAAGCGTATGTGCAGCCTGATGATAAGATTATTGATGTGGGCTGTGGTTCAGGCGTCTTAAGCATTGCTTCGATTAAATTAGGCGCTGAATCTGTACAGGCTTTTGATTTGGACGATATAGCTGTTAAAAGCACCAATTTGAATGTGAAACTAAATCATCTTCAAAATCAAGTGACGGCGAAACAAAATAATTTACTTGATGGGGTAGACAGTCAGGCTGATGTCATTGTCTCCAACATCCTTGCTGAAATTATCGTCCGATTTGTAGAAGATGCTTATAAAAACCTTCGACCTGGTGGTCATTTTATCACTTCAGGAATTATTCAGAAGAAGAAACAATTGGTCCGTGATCGTCTGACAGAAGCTGGTTTTGAGATTATCTCTGTCAGTGAATTGGAAGATTGGGTTTCCATTGTTGCCAAGAAACCAGAATAAAAGTAGGTGATGGCTGATGCAGCGCTATTTTATTTCGAAAGAACAAGTAGAAGATCAGACAATCAAAATTACTGGAGAAGACGTGCACCATATCGCCAGGGTGATGAGAAATAAGCCCGGCGATGAGATTATTTGCAATACGGATGACGGAAAATCAGCGCTTTGTAAGATTGAAGAAATACATGAAACAGAAGTGCAGGCAGTCATCGAAAGCTGGTTGGATGAATCTGTGGAATTGCCAGTGGAAGTAAGTATTGCACAAGGAATTCCTAAGGGTGATAAATTTGAATGGATACTCCAAAAAGGAACAGAGCTCGGTGCAGCGAAATTTATTCCCTTTGCAGCGGATCGTTCTGTTGCTAAATGGGATGAACAAAAGTTTCATAAAAAAGCAAAACGTTTCGGTAAAATCATAAAGGAAGCCAGCGAGCAGAGTCATCGCAACCAGATTCCTGAGCTGTTACAGGTGATGCAGTTAAAAACATTGATAAAAGAAAGTGAAACCTATCATGTAAAGCTGTTTGCATATGAAGAAGAGGCGAAGGGAGCGGCAGGAAATACTTCTGCTTTTGCATCTGTATTGGATAACCTGTCTGATCATGACCGCATTCTGCTGGTAATAGGTCCAGAGGGTGGTATCTCTGCAGAAGAAGCTGCTAGTTTGAAAGGTGCCGGCTTCCAGCCAATCCGGCTTGGAAAGCGGATATTGCGTACCGAAACGGCGGCGTTATATGCGCTTGCCAGTATTTCTTATCATATGGAAGAATTAAGGAATAAGAATTAAAAGGTAAACCAGCCTCTTTTCGGTTGTTTTACCTTTTTTCTTATATATCCATAATTTTAAGCCCGGCGATATGTCAATTCAGATAAGCTTCTATTATTTGCAGGACGCCGGATTCATCATTGGAAGGAGCTCTATGTTTAGCGGTCTTTTGCACTTCCGGGCTGCAGGTTTCCATTGCATAACTGTGTTCTGTTAAAGCCAGCATCTCTAAGTCATTATTGGCATCTCCAAAGGCGAGCAATTCATGCGGGGAGATATTCCATCTGTCTAATAATATGTTTAATCCGTTTCCTTTGTTTACTCCGGGAATAATCATATCGATACTGCCATGGCCGCTGGAAACCGCCTGCATCTCTCCTTGAAAGGCTTGATTTAATTGATAAACGATGTGACTGGTTTGATTGACTTCTACATTTAAAGCAAATTTAACAAACGTATCATCCGGCAAAGAATCAAAATGTTCCACTTCTTTTAATTGGTGATAATAATGCTTGGCAAATTTTTTAAAATCGTTGTCAGCGCTTTTTAAAATATATGCACTGTGTAATCCACATAAAATAAACGCTGCTTTATCTATGCTGTGTATTAAATAGTCAACCGCTTTTTGAACAAATTCATTAGGAAAGCTGTCGATTGTTTCCAGTTTAGGAGAGTCATAGATAATCGCTCCATTTTCCGCTACAAAATAAATGTTATCTTCTTTTCCTTTGAAAAAAGATGTTAATTGGGCGTATTGATTTCCGCTTGCAACAATAAATTTTATCTCATTTTCTTGAAGCTGCTGAAAAATACCGTCAAATCTTTTCCGGTCATAATTACTGCTGGAGTCTAAAAAAGTTCCGTCCATATCCACTGCAATTGCCTTTATCATTGGTAAACCCCCATTGTTTTTGATAGACTTGCATATACTGTTAGTTTATCATCTAATCATGACATACTCACTTGATATACTTTGCAACCATGCGTTCATTTAATAAATCAACTATTGTGTTTGAAAGATTTGACAGGCGCACCAGGAAAATATAAAATTTTACTGTTTAAAGTCATTTGCCATGACGCTGTTAGGAGTGAGAATGATTGAATTTTGAAAGAGAAAAATCGATAGAGCATAATCCTACGGGAGCAGCCCGATTAGGATTAGCATTGCTTCTTGGTCTGCTTGCTTTTTTAGGGCCGCTTAATATCGATATGTATTTACCTAGTTTTCCTGAGATTGCGCGAGATTTAGACACAAGCGCTACACTCGTACAGGCGAGTTTAACAGCGTGTCTGCTAGGTCTGGCGATTGGGCAATTATTTGCCGGCCCCATCAGTGACGCTCAGGGCAGAAGGAAGCCATTGTTGATTGCTACGAGCCTGTTTGCGGTAGCCTCTATACTATGTGCTTTTGCTCCAAATATCATCTTATTGATTGCCATGCGTTTTTTACAAGGCCTGACTGCCTCTGCAGGAGTCGTTCTCTCCCGCGCAGTTGTACGTGATGTGTTCAGCGGACAGGCACTTACGAAGTTTTTTTCGTTATTGATGGTTATTAATGCGATTGCTCCCATGATCGCTCCGATGATAGGCGGTTTTATTCTGTCATTTGATTCGACCAGCTGGAAGAGTATCTTTTTCTTTTTAAGCGCGGTCGGACTGCTCACCGTTACCATTGTGGCAATAAAGCTTAAAGAGACGCTGCCGCCGCATAAGCGTATTCCAAGCTCAGCAGGAGCTTCGTTAAAAACAATGGGCAGTCTGCTGAAAGACCGTTCTTTTATCGGCTATGCCCTGGTCGTTGGTTTTATCCACGGGGGAAGCTTTGCTTATGTATCTGGAACGCCATTTGTTTATCAGGATATCTATGGGGTCTCCCCGCAAGTGTTTAGTGTATTATTCGGTATCAATGGACTGGCAATTATCACAGGCAGCTTTCTCATTGGACGCTTCAGCGGGATTATAGCAGAAAAAACGATGCTTCAAGCAGCGGTTATCACTGCACTTACAGTCACAACCTTATTGCTTATCATGACCATTATCGAAGGACCTTTAGCATTGATTGTTTTATTCATATTTATTTATATGATTACAATGGGAATGATATTGACAAGCACCTTTACATTGGGGATGTCCAAGCAGGATCATCGCGCAGGAAGCGCCAGCGCCGTTTTAGGGATGCTTCCATTACTACTTGGTTCTATTTTTTCACCGCTTGCAGGTATTAATGAGGCATCAGCTGTTCCGATGGGGGCAATCATATTTACCACCACGCTCATGGGCTCTATTGTTTTCTTTACCCTTGTTAAAAAAGATGAGGTAAAGGCATGATGGAAGAGCTGGATCTGGATAACATTTAAGTGAAGATGGAATAAGCTGTATCAGGAGAAGATTAAAACAGAGATAAGGCTGGTTTAAACGAGCAGATTTATCTCTGTTTTTATATGGTTAAATTGTATAAATTCTACTCAGTAAAGGAAAGGAAGCAGAGCTTGCAGTATACAGTTATTTCGCAAATATGGAAGAGAAGCCCTCTAGATATTTCTATGAGTAAATCAGATTAGGGTAAATAAAAAATATTGCTGATGAATATTTTTTATTTAGTTGTCTCTTCTTACTTGTATAAGCAGGTATACTAATATAACATACAAAATAAATAGTTAGAATAAAAAATAATCTTTTTTTAGGCTGTCTTGGCATATGTCAGATGGCGAAAAATGAGAAAGTTAGAAAAATAGAAAAGCAGGTGTAATAAATGAGAAAAGTATGGAAGGTTGGCAAAGGATTTGGAAAAAAGCGTCTTGAAGATGCCATTATGAATTCTTCTAAAGGAGATACGATTCTTATTGAACCAGGCACTTATGATTTTCCGAACGGCTACAATATCTTTGAATTAGAGATCAAAGGAACGGGAAATCGGCCCAATGATGTTGTCTGTAATGGATTTTTTTCATTACAGAATAATTCAAAGCTTAATCTATCAAATCTTATGTTATTAGCGCCTCCAAAGATGAATGCGTTCCATATGACGGGAAATTCAAGTTTATTTTTGAAAGACGTTATCGCGCATGGTGAAGAAACTGGGCAATATCCAACCATTTGGTGCGTGAATTCCTATGTAAAGATTGCTTCATCAGAAATTTATTATAATCAAGATTCTCCGTATGGTATGTATATTCAGGAAGGTTCGAAGCTGGAAATGACTGCTGCAGTGGCAGATTCCATGTATGTCAGTCAATCACAGGTATATTTGAATAATGCAGTAATCCGGGTAATCCTGTATTTAGAAAACGAATCATTTGCGGAGGCTGCAGGGATGTTGGAATTACCGCGTATGAATCCAAATAAATATGCACTTACGGTTTATTCTGGTTCTCGGGCTGACTTTGCGCTGGTTCAGAGCCCGGAAAATCATATGGAAGCAAATGTAGATGAAGGCTTATTGATTATTGATAAAATAGAATTAGGCGAGAATAATATATTTGATATTTATCATAATGACCAGTCTACAGTAGAAGTAAATGGAGAGCGTGTCTTGATACATAATAGGGATGAAGATGTGAATCAGCAGGAAATAAATGCAAAAGGACAGCAGACGGAAGAAACCAATTCGATTGATGAAGAAAGATATAAGCCAGAAGCAGACAGAGAGGAACAGAGTCTTGAGAGTGTGTCTGTCCAGCAGGAGGAGAAATCTGCGTTAGAGCAGCTTAATGACATGTATGGTTTAAAGGAATTGAAAAAGCAGATTAAGCAATTTATCAATACAATGAAGTTTAACCAATCCCGAAAAATGAAAGGGCTGAAGGCAGCCTCGCTTAATCTGCATTCGATATTTCTCGGCAACCCCGGGACAGGTAAAACAACAGTTGCTCGATTATTGGGAAATGTATTATATCAGGAAGGGGTTATTCCAAATGACAATTTTGTAGAGGCTACGCGAAAAGATCTTGTCGGGGTCCATATTGGGGAGACAGCTCCCAAAACACAAGCAGTATTAGACCGTGCTCGTGGAGGGATTTTATTTATTGATGAAGCATATACCCTGCATAGCTCTTCCGATAATGATTTTGGAGCAGAAGCTGTAGAGACCATTTTAAAATTTATGGAAGATAATCGTGGTGAAATAATGATTATTTTTGCTGGATATTTTGATGATATGCAAAATTTCCTCTCGATGAACAGCGGATTAGCTTCCCGTATTCCGAATGAGTTTGTGTTTGATGACTATTCCAGTTTGGAAATAGCTGAAATTGGTTATTTAGATATACTTGATCAGGATTATATCGTTGACGAAAAAAAGTATAAAGAAATAGTCATGAATCAATATACTCGGACAGTTGATGAAAGTAATGCAAGATGGGTTCGTAATTTCAATCAAAAATTAATGATTACAATGGCAAATCGGGTTATTGAAACAGAATCTGAAGATACACAGACCATTTTAAATGAAGACATAGATGCTTTAGTGGGAAATAGCAGCGAGGATAAAGAAGAAAAGGTGGAGGAATTATTAACCCAGCTGGACCATTTAATTGGGTTAGAAGAAATAAAAGAATACGTACATCGTTTAGTTAAACAAGTAAAAATTGATAAAATGCTCGCTGATGAAGGTGAATCATCTTTTAATCCAACCTATCATATGATTTTTGAAGGAAACCCTGGTACGGGAAAAACAACTGTAGCAAATATACTTGCTTCTTTATTCTATTGTTTGGATATTTTGCCGAGTAAAAATGTAAAAGTGGTGGATCGTGCCGATTTAGTAGGCTCCTATATCGGCCATACAGAAAAAAATACAAAGCGCATTATTAATCAGGCGATGGGCGGTGTTCTATTCATTGATGAAGCCTATCAGCTAACGAATAGTAGTGAGAATGATTTTGGAAAGCAGGCTGTGGAAACCTTACTCACTTATTTAGAAAATTACAGGGATAAATTTGTGGTGATTTTAGCTGGCTATACGAAGGAGATGGAAAAATTCTTAGATAGTAATCCAGGACTCCGCTCACGTATTCCAGAAAAAATTATTTTCCCTGATTATCATCCGGATGATATTGCTGCAATCGTTGAAAAAAATATTTCGAAGCAATGGCAGGTCGATTCCAATCACCTGCATAGCGTGGTCAGTGAAGTGTACCGTAACCTTCCAGAAGCAGAGAAGGCCAATGCAAGATGGGCCCGTAATTTCAGTGAAAAACTGATTCAAAATCATAAAATCTGGATTAGCGATCATCAGCTTTCTGGACAGGAGATAAAAAAGATCAGCCCGGAATTATTAGATCAGATGCTTGCAGCTTATTCTAAGTAATATAAAATAAAAAGGTTTAGGAGAAAAGGTTACCGGGGTAGAAATGAAGCTGGTTAAAATTGTGCAGCAGCATTATAATGAGAAAAGATAAAAGCCCTTTTACCATACTTATATGGATGAAAGGGTCTTTTATATCGTATTTTTAAATATTTGTGATATCATTAAATACGGATAAACTAAAATTAACTGTGAATGAAATGAAAGGATGATATATAAATGGCTGAAAAATTGCCAAAAACAGTGAGCTTCCATACGCTTGGCTGTAAAGTAAATCACTACGAGACCGAGGGCATCTGGAGAATGTTTAAAGAGCAGGGCTATGAGCGAGTAGACTTTGATCATGATGCAGATGTGTATGTTATTAATACATGCACAGTTACCAATACAGGGGATAAAAAAAGCAGGCAGACCATCCGTCGTGCCATCCGAAAGAACCCTGACGCAGTCGTTTGCGTAACAGGCTGCTATGCACAGACTTCTCCTGGTGAAATCATGGAGATTCCCGGAGTAGACGTGGTTGTCGGCACACAGGAGCGTAAAAACATCTTCGCATATATTGAAGAGCATGAAAAAACAAAGGGACCTGTTAACGGCGTGTCGAACATTATGAAAAACCGTGTGTTTGAGGAAATGGATGTTCCAGTATTCACAGACCGTACACGGGCATCACTCAAAATCCAAGAAGGATGTAATAATTTCTGTACGTTTTGTATTATTCCATGGTCAAGAGGGCTGCTTCGTTCCCGAGATCCTGAAAATGTTATTGCGCAGGCAAATAAATTAGTAGAAGCAGGATATAAAGAGCTTGTACTTACCGGAATACATACAGCAGGATACGGAGAAGATTTAAAAGACTATAATTTTGCGATGCTGCTGGAAGAACTGGAGCAGGTAGAAGGATTAGAACGTATCCGTATCAGTTCGATTGAAGCGAGTCAAATTACAGACGAGGTTATACGTGTGCTGGACAGAAGTAAAAAAATCGTCCGTCACCTGCATATTCCGCTGCAATCTGGTTCTGACCCGGTATTGGCCAGAATGCGCCGTAAGTATTCCACGGACTTTTACCGTCAGAAAGTGAAAAAGATACAAAAAGCATTGCCTGGACTTGCTATTACATCGGATGTTATTGTCGGATTCCCTGGAGAAACAGAGGAAGAATTCCAAGAGACCTGTGATTTCATTAAAGAAATCGGTTATTCGGAGCTTCATGTATTCCCATTCTCCAGAAGAACCGGCACGCCGGCAGCAAGAATGGACAACCAGGTGGAAGATGAAGTAAAAGAAAGACGTGTGCATGAATTGATTACATTATCGGATCAGCTTGCAAAAGAATATGCTTCCAAATATCAAGACGAAGTGCTGGAAGTCATTCCGGAAGAGCATGCAAGTGAACAGGAAGATAATCAGCTTATCGGTTATACAGATAACTATATGAAAGTGCAATTTGAAGGCTCAGCTGATTTGATTGGTAAAATTGTTAAAGTGAAGATAATAGAGTCTGGATATCCTGTGAATAAAGGTGTTTTCGTACGTGTGATGGATCACGCGACACATGTTGCAGAAAAAAACGCATAAAAGGAGATAACAATCATGAATTTAGCATCTTATATTGACCACACATTATTAAAACCTGACTCGACAAAAAGTCAAATTGCAAAAATTGTCGAAGAGGCAAAAGAAAATAAGTTTGCATCCGTTTGTGTTAATCCGCATTGGGTTGTTTATTGCGTGAGTGAACTAAAGGATTCCCCAGTGAAGGTATGTACAGTCATTGGCTTTCCTTTAGGAGCTACGACGACACAGACAAAGGTTTATGAAACGAGAG
Source organism: Oceanobacillus sp. B139/18 (assembly GCF_055524595.1). Lineage (NCBI taxonomy): Bacteria > Bacillati > Bacillota > Bacilli > Caryophanales > Bacillaceae > Oceanobacillus > Oceanobacillus sp. B139/18. The sequence continues at coordinate 467,709 of NZ_JBVFXI010000001.1, forward strand.
AGGCCATCGAAAATGGAGCAACAGAAGTAGATATGGTTATTAATGTCGGAGAACTGAAGGCTGGCAACGAAGCATTGGTGAAAGCAGATATAAAAGCAGTTGTAGATACCGCAAAAAACAAAGCTTTAACGAAGGTCATTATAGAGACAGCTCTATTAACAGACGAGGAAAAAGTATTAGCCTGTCAATTAGCAAAAGAAGCTGGAGCAGATTTTGTAAAGACCTCGACAGGATTCTCTGGCGGCGGCGCAACCGTGGAAGATATCAGATTAATGCGCGAAACTGTCGGACCGGAGATGGGAGTAAAAGCATCTGGGGGAATCCGAGATCTGGAAACAACGGAAGCGATGATTGAAGCTGGAGCAACACGCATCGGTGCAAGCGCCGGAGTAGAGATTGTCTCTGGTAAAGAAGGAACTTCAGATTATTAATAAATAACCATTGACCGCTTAGCGGGATTATATTATAATTTAAAAAGGCATGAAAGTATGTTCATGCTCGCATTAAAAATGGTTTTGTGCTTCGGAGGGAGGGAAATTAGCATGTCAAATACAACTCGCGTTCGTAAAAACGAGTCTCTTGAGGATGCTCTTCGTCGCTTTAAGCGTAGTGTATCAAAAAGTGGTACATTACAAGAATATCGTAAACGTGAACACTATGAAAAACCTAGTGTACGCCGTAAGAAGAAATCAGAGGCTGCTAGAAAACGTAAATTCTAAAGAAGGTGTGACGTATGACGCTACTTGATCGATTAAATCAAGATATGAAGCAGGCGATGAAGAACAAAGATAAAGAAAACCTGAGCGTTATTCGCATGGTAAAAGCTTCTATTCAGAATGAATCGATTAAGCTTGGAAAAGATACTCTATCTGAGGACGAAGAATTAACTATTCTTTCGAGAGAAGTTAAACAGAGAAAAGATTCCCTCCAAGAATTTAAAAATGCTGGAAGAGAAGATTTGGTTGAAAAGACCGAAAAAGAATTGGAAATACTGGAGCAGTATTTACCAAAACAGCTTTCAGATGAAGAATTAACATCGATCATTCAGGAAACAATAAAAGAAGTTGATGCTGGCTCCATGAAAGATATGGGGAAAGTAATGGGCTCCGTGATGCCTAAGGTTAAAGGACAGGCAGACGGTACCAAAATTAAACAAATAGTAGAGCAGCAATTGCGATAAAGAAAACCAACCCTAAATCGGGGTTGGTTTTTTAATTTGTCCAGAAAATCAATGGCCGCAGTGAAACGAAGAAAAAAAGAAAGAATCATTCAACTTGTCAAACTTAGATGAAGCTTTCTCTAACCTGAGGAGATATGGTACTATCAAAGTATACCCATCCACGAAAAATGAAACCTTTTAGGGATTACTTTCGTAAATATAGATAAGGTGCAGGAGGAGGGGGTGACTCAAGTTGAAAAGACATCGTAAGCGGTTAGCTGTATACATATTATTTGTAACAGTTTTAACCATTGTATCCATATTTACCGGAGCGCAGACAGAGGCTGAGCAGGGTGAAGGTGAAACAGTTTATATTGTTCCAATTGAACGGGAAGTGGAAAGAGGCCTGGAAGCATTTATTGACCGGGCTACCACAGAGGCGATGGAAAACGGGGCAGATCATATTATTTTTGAAATCGATACGCCTGGCGGCCGTGTTGACTCTGCCGGACAAATAGGTTCGCATATTCAAAGTATAACTGTCCCGACAACGGCTTATATCGTCAATGAAGCACTATCTGCCGGATCTTATATTGCGTTGTTCTCTGATAATATTTATTTTAATCCGCATGCAACTATGGGAGCGAGCGGGATTATTAATCAAGACGGAACAGCAGCAGATGAGAAAGCACAATCTGCCTGGCTTGCGCAAATGAGAAGTGCTGCAGAATCAAATGACAGAGATCCTATTTACGCTGCGGCAATGGCTGATAACAGTATTGATTTACCGGAGTATGGAGCTCCTGAAGGACAGTTCCTGACACTCGGCCCAAGAGAAGCAGTTGAAGTTGGATATGCAGAAGGAATTGTTTCTAACCGTGCTGAACTTCTGGAAGAGCTTAATCTGTCTGAAGCAACGGTTGTAGAAACAGAAACTTCGATGGCAGAAGAACTGGCGAGGTTTTTAACGCATCCGGTTGTTATTCCTATTTTATTATCTGTTGCCAGTATCGGTTTGATTGTAGAGCTGTACTCTCCAGGTTTTGGCGTGCCGGGAATATTAGGGCTGGTATCCTTAGTATTATTCTTCTACGGGCATGTTGTTGCCGGATTAGCAGGCATGGAGGCGCTGCTGCTTCTTATTATCGGTATCGGTCTGATTGTAGCAGAATTCTTTGTAACCGGTGGGATTCTGGGAGTGCTGGGAATAGCTGCGGTGATCGGTTCCTTATTCATGTCAGGGTATGATATGGTACACATGTCAATGAGCATAGGGATTGCCTTTTTGATTGCTGTGATTCTTGCTATCATCTTATTTAGAAGAATAGGTATGGATAAAGGGATTTTCCGCCATATTATTTTAAGGGACAGTACAGCAACAGAAGATGGTTATGTATCCTCCGTAAACCGTTTAGAACTTGTCGGACTTGAAGGAAACTCATTAACACCGCTGCGCCCCTCTGGACTGGTAGAATTAAATAATGAAACAATCGATGTTGTTTCTGACGGCACTTTTGTTGACAGAGGGAAGAAAGTGAAAGTAATTCGTGTAGAAGGTGTTCGTGTCGTAGTTAGGGAAATAAAATAATTATCTAAATTAGGAGGAATCAGCATGGACGAGAATATTTTAATGCCGCTTATCATTATTGCGGTTATCGTTATTGCTTTAGCAATTTTATTTACTTTTGTTCCAGTTGCACTATGGATTAGTGCCCTGGCTGCCGGGGTAAAAATCAGTATCTTTACACTTATCGGTATGCGCTTGCGTCGAGTAGTGCCAAACCGCGTGATTAATCCGCTTATCAAAGCGCATAAAGCCGGTATTGATGTAAAAACTAACCAGCTGGAAAGTCACTATCTTGCCGGTGGTAATGTTGACAGAGTAGTAAATGCACTTATTGCAGCACAACGGGCAAATATTGATTTATTATTTGAACGTGCAGCTGCAATCGATTTAGCAGGCCGTGACGTATTAGAAGCAGTACAAATGAGTGTAAACCCGAAAGTAATTGAAACACCATTTATTGCAGGTATTGCAATGGACGGTATTGAAGTGAAAGCCTTAGCCAGAATTACTGTACGTGCGAATATTGACCGTTTAGTCGGTGGTGCGGGCGAAGAAACAATTATTGCCCGTGTTGGTGAAGGTGTTGTTAGTACAATCGGTAGTTCTAATGCACATACACAGGTGCTTGAAAATCCGGATTCCATTTCCGAAAATGTATTAAGTAAAGGGTTGGACTCTGGAACAGCCTTTGAAATCTTATCAATTGATATTGCTGACGTGGATATCGGTAAAAACATCGGTGCGATTCTTCAAACGGATCAGGCCGAAGCAGATAAGAATATTGCTCAAGCGAAGGCGGAAGAACGCCGTGCAATGGCAGTAGCGCAAGAACAAGAAATGCTTGCCCGCGTACAGGAAATGCGCGCGAAAGTAGTAGAGGCCGAAGCAGATGTTCCGCTTGCATTAGCAGAAGCATTGCGTTCTGGGAAAATGGGTGTCATGGATTATATGAACTATCAAAACATTGATGCTGATACAGATATGCGTGATTCAATTGGTAAGCTTTCTACAGATAATAAGGATGACGACCAAAATAAGTAATTAAAATGAAAATAAAGGAGGGGGCATATGGACTGGATATTTGAAAATCTATTTCTTATTATTATCATTATTTCTGGAATAGTTGCATTCCTGGGTGATTCTAAAAAGAAACAGGAAGAACAGAAAAAAAAGCAGTCTACACCTCCAAATAAACAGACGCCGTCAAGACAAAGACAGCAGCGTTCCCCGCAAGAAATGAGAACGAGGCAGCAGACACAAAGAAAAAGAGAGCAGCCTCGTGCCGAGCGTCAAGTCTACAGAGAGGGAGCACGGCCGGATGTTTCTGCTGGAGGTATTGAAGAACAGCAGAGAAAACAGATGGAGCGGATGACAAATCGCTATCAAACCTCCTCCCAAGAAGATGTGAAAGACGCAAAGCAAAATTTCAAGGACTTGATTGTGGACCGCAAGGGTGAAGCAGATAGCCCAGGAAAGAACGAAATGAAGAAGCGTGTTTCTGGAAATCTTGATGGAAAAGGGTTAGTCAACGGTATTATTATGGCAGAAGTCTTAGGACCGCCGCGTGCGAAACAGCCGTATAGAAGTATCGTGCAAAGAAGAAAATAAAAGGAAACATCAAACACCTTAATTGGCATTGTTATGCTGGTTAAGGTGTTTCTTTGTTTTTCCTTGTATCTAGTTCTGTTCAAAGCATTATTTACATATGTATCAATGAGGGGGGATCATCATTGAAAAAATGGCAACAAAGAATCCGTTCGCTTTTAATGGAGCAATTCTCTCTTCCATCCGATGTTGTTATGGAAATGCCGCGCATAACTATCATTGGACATTTGCATTTTTATATTGAAAATCATCAAGGCTTAGCACTGTATACAAATGAAGAGCTTAAACTAAAGGTAACAAATGGGTTTGTAAGCATTAAAGGACATTCCTTTGTGCTTAAAATGATGCTTCCAAAAGAAATTATGCTGGAGGGGACGATTTCTGAGGTAATTTTTTTAAATCATGAAGATAAAAAAGAAGATTGATGCTTCCATATTTACGAAGTTGATGGAACTTCCTTTTTAGAAAACATCTTTTGATAAGCGCAGCATGATTTTATGTAAAGGTCAGGATAGCAGATAGGCAATGGGAGGTTGAAATGAAAAAACAAAATCCGCCGTCGATCCGTGCTTACGTTACTGTTCGTGTGAAAGGTGTCAAACCGGAATTATTTCTGCAAAAATGTGCCAGCAAGGGCATCCCTATTTGGGATGTGAAAAAAATAGATGCTGCGTGCTGTGAGGCTACAATTATGTTTAAAGATTTGAGAGCCTTAAGAAAGTTAAGGAGAAACTCTTTATATAAAGTTTCCTTTGCCGGTCAAAAAGGCTTTCCATTTTTTCTTTCGAGGCTCAGCCGAAAAAAATTCTTACTTGCTGGTATTTTTACTGGTTTTTTATTTTTTTTCATTTTGTCTAATTTATTATGGTCTGTTCATATCACTGGCGTGCCAAAAGAAATTGAAGAAAAAATAGAAACAGAGCTGGAGGCGTTTGGAGTGTATCCGGGTGTCTGGTTATTCTCTCTTGCTACTCCAAAAGATATTCAACGCCAGCTCTTAAATGAAGTTCCGGAGCTGCTCTGGACAGGCGTTCAGCTTCAAGGGACCTCATTGCATCTGGAGGCTGTTGAAAAAACGATTGTGGAGGAAATCCCTCCTGGAGAACCAAGAGATTTAGTGGCAACGAAAAAAGGCGTCATCACTAATATGTATGTTTCTAGAGGACGAGCTGAAGTTAGTGTGAATGATTACGTGGTTCCGGGCAAAATATTAGTGTCTGGTAATTTAAATACGGAGGAAGGAGAAGATAATACAGAAACGGAAGAAGACCCGGACAAACCAATTGCTGCAGAAGCAGAGGTGTTGGCAAATACGTGGTATGAAGTTCATGTCACTGTGCCACTTCAATACCAGACAGAAGAGATAACAGGAAATCAGAAAACGAAGCATTATTTGCGTTTTGGTGATGTACAGCTTCCATTTTGGGGATTTAAAAACCCCGATTATTCCCATTCACAAGAGGAGCGGAAAGAACAGCCCATTCATTTTTTAAAATGGGAGCTTCCTTTCTCTTATGTTTCCAGTGAAATTAGTGAGACAGAAAAAACAGATGAAGAGCGATCCAATGAGGAAGCAATTATGGCAGGGGTGGAGCAGGCTAAAATACAATTATTAAATGAACTGGGGCCAGAAGCGACGGTATTATCAGAAAAAATTTTACATGAACATATAGAGCATGGTAAAGTTGAATTAGTCTTATATCTTTCGGTAGAAGAAAATATTGTAAAAGAAGAACTTATTATTCAAGGAGACTGATTATGCCCGAAAACTTAGTGGATATTGATTTACAATTAGAAGGTGCCAATGAAGCACTTGCTTTATTTGGTACAAATGATAAACATTTAAAACAGCTGGAAGCTTTACTTGATGTAGACATTATATCCAGAGGCGAATCCATCCGCGTTTCTGGAGAGAATCAAGCAGTGCAGTTAGTACAAGAGATTCTGCTGACTATTTTAAGCGTTATCCGGAAAGGACAGACAGTTTCGGAACGGGATGTTGTCTATGCTGTAGACTTGGCAAAAAAAGGTAAAATAAAACAGTTTGAAACGTTATTTGAAGATGAAATTACAAAGAACTATAAAGGAAAGTCCATTCGTGTAAAAACACTTGGACAGAAACAATATGTCCAGGCAATCAAATCAAAGGATCTTGTCTTTGGCATAGGTCCGGCCGGAACAGGAAAAACGTACCTGGCTGTGGTTATGGCCGTTCATGCGATGAAGAACGGACTAGTGAAAAAAATTATCTTAACTAGGCCGGCAGTCGAAGCCGGTGAAAGCCTAGGGTTTTTGCCAGGTGATTTAAAGGAAAAGGTAGATCCTTATTTAAGGCCATTGTACGATGCTTTGCATGATGTATTAGGCACAGAGCATACAGCTCGTTTAATTGAAAGGGAAACGATTGAAATTGCGCCGTTGGCCTATATGCGGGGCAGAACCTTAGACGATGCTTTTGTTATTTTAGATGAAGCCCAGAATACAACACCGGCTCAAATGAAAATGTTTCTGACGCGCTTAGGGTTTGGCTCGAAAATGATTATTACGGGAGATATGACACAAGTAGACCTCCCGAAAGGTATCGTATCCGGATTAAGGGTTGCTGAGCGGATGCTTAGCCCAATCGAAGGCTTAGCCTTTGTTCATTTGCAGGCTGCTGACGTAGTGCGCCACCCACTCGTTCAAAAAATAATAAATGCTTACGAAACAGAAAGTGAGAACGAAGGGTGAGACAAAAGAATGTCTCATCCTTGTTGTTCATCATAAAATTAATCTCTGATTAACGTTTAGATATCCATGCTGCATATGGACAAAGTTTTTCAAAGGCTTTTTAGAGCTAATGATGGAAAATTAAGTAAAAATATCAGGTGAACAGTAGGTGACTTTGTTGTTTTGCTATGATCAAGGAATTCACTTAATTTTAGATAATTTCATCCCAATCCGTTGGATGGAAGTGGTAAAATAAAAAGAGGAGGTGAAGGTGTTGAAAAAAAGATGGAAGAAAATACTTCCTTTTTTTAAAAATAATCGAAAATACTTTATTGCGATTGTCCCGGCTCTTATTATAGGAGCACTTGTTTTTCTGACGTTATTAGATAATGTACGTACAGATACATATGATATTCAGCGTTTTGCTGTTTCTGAAGAGACAATACGTTCCCCGATAACGATTGAAAATAAACAGGAAACGGATCAGCGAATCAGGGAAGCAGTCAATGCCGTTCCTGATCGGTACAGCATTTCCGAAGAGGTGACAGAGGAGCGATTAAATTATGTAAACGAAATTTTTGACGCTGTATTAACCATCATTGCGGAACATGATGAAGGAGCTTTAGAAGAGGTATATGAAGAAGAAGCAGTTGAATTAAGAGCGTTACTATCGGAAGAAATTCGTTCAGAAATTTCGGAAGATGTGCTGATTTCCTTGCTGCAGCAGCCGGAAGAGGACTTGGAAGAAGCGGGGGCAGTATTTTCCGAGAGTTTGGAAAGCGTATTAGAGCAAGGTATCAGAGCAGAGAATATTCAATCTGGAATTACCAATATAGAGCGTGATTTAGCTTATTCGGAAATGAATGAAGGTTTACAGGAAGATTTAATGGAGTTAGCAGAATTTGCGGTCGTAGAAAATGCTTTCTTTGACTATGAGGCAACGGCTCAAGAGAAGAAGGACGCCGCAACACTTGTGGATCCTGTTGTTATTCGTGCCGGTGAAACCATTGTTCGCGAAGGCCAGACCATTACAAATGAAATCTACGAGCAGCTGGAGCTGGTAGGCGTATTATCACAGGAGGGCAATATTTACCCAATTCTGGCGTTGGGATTTTTGGCAGCGATAATTGCATACTTTTTCGGGATGGAATGTCTGCAAATTGCAAAAGATAAGAAATGGAACCTTCTGCCGATTGTAGCTGTTTCCCTGTTAAGTGCACTGGCTATTTTTGTTATGAAAATCCAAAGTTATTTCTTTGACCAGTCAAATGCACTCTATTTGGTAACACCTATTGCAGCTATTGCTATTTTATTAAAAGTATTAATCGGCGATCGTTCAGCAGTACGTCTCAGTATCTTATATGCAATTTTAGCAGCATTTATGTTTAACAGTTATATTGCCGGAATGCTGCACGTCGAAGCGGCTATCTATTTCCTTTTTTCTCAGCTCGCCGCAATTGTGTTAATGAAGAAATTAAGTGAACGCCTTGTTATTTTAAAAACAGCGATTGGACTGATTTTAATTCATTCTGCTGTCATTATCTTATTTCTATTCCTGTCCTTTGAAAAATATACGTGGTTCGATGTCTTTTTATACCTTGGTTTAGGGATAGTTGCAGCTTGCCTTTCAGCTATTTTGGCAATTGGATTATTGCCGTTGTTCGAAAGCTTTTTAGGTATATTGACAGATATGAAACTCCTGCAATTATCTAATCCTAATCAGCCGCTGTTAAAACGGCTGCTGGTGGAAGCGCCGGGAACGTATCATCATTCGGTAATGGTAGCCAACATTAGTGAGACTGCCTGTGAAGCGGTGGGAGCAAATGGTTTGCTGGCACGGGTGGGCGCTTACTATCATGATATTGGCAAAACTGTGCGGCCGGCCTTTTTCATTGAAAATCAGATGCCAAATAAAAATCCACATGATAAATTGCCGCCTAAGGAAAGCGCAGATATTATTATTCGCCATACAACTGATGGAGCAAATTTGTTAAAGGCGCATAAAATGCCTAAGGAAATCATTGATATTGCGAAGCAGCATCATTCGAATTCTTTAGTGCAATTCTTCTATATGAAAGCAAAGGAGCTGAATTCGGAAACAGAGGAAGCAGATTTCAGATATCCCGGGCCGAAGCCGGAAACAAAGGAAACGGCGATTGTCTGTATTTGTGATTCTGTCGAGCCGGCAGTCCGTTCCTTGCAGGAACCGACACCGGAGACGATTGATTCCATTGTGTCATCGATTATCAATGGCAAAATTTCAGATGGACAATTAGATAACAGTCCTTTAACATTAAAAGAGTTAAAAATCATTCAACATACGGTTTGTGATTCTTTGAAAGGAATTTTCCATTCTAGAATTCAGTATCCGAAGAAGGAAGGGGATAAATAATGCTTATTGATTTTCAGGATGAAACCAATGCTGTGTCTGATGAACATAGAACGCTTGTCGAAAAGCTGCTGACCTTTGCCGGAAAAGAAGAAAAAACAGCTGCTGAAGCGGAAATTTCAATCAGCTTTGTGGATAATGAACAAATTCAAGTAATCAACAGAGATTATCGGGATAAAGATAAACCGACGGATGTTATTTCATTTGCAATGCAGGAAATGGAAGACGAAGAACTTGAAATTGTTGGCGAAGGGCTGCCGGTTGTACTGGGAGATATTATTATTTCGATAGATAAAGCCAAAGAGCAAGCGGAAGAATACAATCACAGCTTTGAGAGAGAGCTGGCCTTTTTAGCGTTACATGGATTCTTACACCTGCTTGGGTACGATCATATGAATGCAGAAGATGAGAAGGAAATGTTTCAGAGACAAGACGAAATTTTAGGTGCATTTGGCATTGAAAGATAAGAAAAGAGTTGTTGGATTCCGTTATGCTTGGGCAGGGCTGAAAACGGTGGTGAAAAAGGAGTCGAATTTCCAGCTGCATCTTGCCGCTATGACGATTGTAGTTGCAGCAGGCTTCTTTTTCCATCTTTCTCTCATCGAATGGGCGGTTATTTTATTAACCATTGGTTTAGTGCTTATCACTGAAATGATAAACAGTGTCATTGAGCGGGTCATGGATTTTATTCAGCCGGGTTATGATGAAAGAATAAAGGAAATAAAGGATATTGCAGCTGGTGTTGTCCTCGTGACGGCGCTGATATCCGTTGTAGTCGGAATACTTATTTTTGGTCCTAAAATAATGCAATTTATATAATAGTATGATAAAAATAATGTTTATTGAACGATTATCCAGCTTGATAACGTTATTAGCAGATGTGGTTGTCATCAGGCCTTTTGCCGGCAACCGTGTTGCGTTAATGCAGTTAAGAAAGTCTGAAATTAACTGTCAAAAGGGAGGAGCTTGACCAAGCTCCTCCCTTTTTGTAATTCATTGTATGATTGTTAAAGGTTTTGTCGATATAGTGAAACTAATTAAAAAATGTAGTATGATAGGAAGCAAGCAAACAATGAATACTCCCGCCACTTCATTTCTAAAGAAATTGGAAGTGTGGGTTTCTGGGGTGTCGACTTTCAAGATGACGATTAACCGCCAGTGGAGTTGACACATCGGTGTGCTAAAAACACCCAACCCCGCTATCCCATTGGTCCTGCCTTTGGGGCTACTTTTCAGCTTACCTGAGGTTCACACATTTGTGTGCCTTGGCTGACATATTTGGCTTGAACATTTTACGTGGCAAAGCAACGATTCTCGCCACAACCTGCAATGTTCAGTTTTCAAAGAGCGTCTTTCAAGAACATTATAACATACGAACTTAAGTTCGTGAATGCAAAAAGGCGATTCATCTCTCATTTACTCATTGGATTTTACCCTGCACATTCCTTGAGGTTGGGAGTCCTCTCGCCTAATCAAGAATAGAAATTCGGAGGAAAACAGCATGACAAATAATTTCAAATCAGGCTTTATTGCTATTATAGGCAGACCAAATGTTGGAAAATCAACATTCATGAACCGGGTGATTGGTCAAAAGATCGCTATTATGAGTGATAAGGCACAAACAACACGAAATAAAATACAAGGTGTTTTGACAACAAAGGAATATCAAATGATTTTCATTGATACACCGGGAATTCATAAACCGAAGCACCGATTAGGCGATTTTATGGTGCAGGTGGCAGAGAATACCTTGAATGAAGTAGATCATATTTTATTTATGATTAATGCGGATGAAGGTTACGGCCGCGGGGACCAATATATTATTGATTTGCTTCAAAAAATAAAACAGCCGGTATATCTGATCATTAATAAAATCGATAAGATTCAACCGGAAAAGCTTATGCAGCTGATTAATCAATATAAGGATTTTTATGAATTTGAGGAAATTATTCCTATTTCTGCATTGGAAGGGAATAATGTAGATCATTTACTAGAGGTGCTCGCTAAGCAATTGCCGGAAGGTCCGCAATATTATCCGGAAGATCAAATCACGGATCATCCGGAAAGGTTTGTTATTTCTGAGCTTATCCGCGAAAAAGTATTGCATCATACGAAGGAAGAGATTCCGCATTCGATTGCCGTTGTCATTGAAAATATAGAGAAGAACGAAAATGATAAATTATTGGTACAAGCAACGATTGTTACGGAAAGAAGCTCTCAAAAAGGTATTTTGATTGGCAAGCAGGGCGGTATGCTGAAAAAAATCGGCCAGCAATCACGCCGCGATATCGAAGCATTGCTTGGGTCTAAGGTATATTTAGAACTTTGGGTGAAAGTGAAGAAGGATTGGAGAAACAAACAGAATCAATTACATGAATATGGATTCCGGCTTGATGAATATTAAAAGATATGGCAGACCGGATACGCTGTTTTGATTCGTTTTTTGAATATCCTCTTAAAGATGGTAATATTTTATACTAATGAAAACGTCAAATCGAACCAACCTATAAAAGAAGCGGGGCATTCATGTCAGGCTGTCCTCTTTCGTCAGAAAAACGTCTTATTCGTTAAAGGAAGTCTTAAAACCGGATTTCGTATTCTTAGAATCCCTTCTGCAGTAAAGTCAAAGCTTTAGAAAATGCTTGGTTGCACTTGAGAAGTAAATAGAAAAGTTTTTTCTTTTCTATTTGTGATGAGTCAGTTACAGCAAAAAAATAATTAGAAAGGTGGGGTTTCTTGTGTTAGATGCAACATGGAATTTGTTTTATCAAACAGGAAACATTGAAACCTATTTATTATTAAAAGAACTAGAGCAGCAAGGACAATTAAGTCAGGAAAAAAGACAAAATGAAAATACCCAATCTTCTATGGGTGACGGTATAGATTTGCCATCTTTGTAATCATGTCGCTTGAAGCATGATAATTCCTGCGATAAAGTGAAGCTTATTCAACCGGGGATTTTTCATCTCCCTGAAGGAATTTAGTGAAACTGTGATAACAAATGAGGGCGGGTGATTTTACGTGCTGGAACAGATAGATGGTATGGTATTAAAAACAAAAGATTATGGTGAAACACATAAATTAGTGACTATCTACAGCGGAAAGTTTGGTAAATTCCAAGCTCTGGCAAAAGGTGCAAAAAAACCAAAAAGTCGAATGGCTGCAGTTACTCAGCCATTCGTTTTTGCCCGTTTTTTTGTTTATCTTGGAAGCGGATTGAGTACGATTCAACAGGGAGAATTATTAAACTCCCATCGTAAGATACGCGAGGATTTTGTGAAGACGGCTTATTGCTCCTATATTGCAGAGCTTACAGATAAGCTGCTGGAAAACCAAAATATAGATCCGTACCTATTCGATCAATTTCAACAGACTATAGCTTGGATTGAAGAGAATGATCAGGCTGAAATCCCGATAATGATGTATGAATTAAAACTTTATAAAAAAGCTGGATTCGCTCCAGTGTTAAATCAATGTATCAATTGCGGGTCGACGCAGCAGCCTTTTGTGTTTTCTGTAGTGGAGGGCGGTTTCCTGTGTCCGAAATGCCGTCATCTGGATCTGGAAGCAATCGAGCTTGCGCCGAAACTGGCAAAGCTTCTCTATCTCTTTTCTGAAGCAGGATTAGAGCGTATCGGAACAATTCAAATGAAACCGGACAATGTGAAAATGTTTCAGGCTATTTTAAAAGCTTATTATGAACGCTATGGCGGATATTATATTAAATCCCGCAAGTTTCTGGATCAGCTCGATTTGTTTAAGAATTAATTGACAAGCTGCAGGGTAATGGAGTATGATTTGTACATAAATTAACGTATTTTAATTTTATACAAGTTGATAATTACATGATAACTGCAATGATGAAGAGAAGTACGGAAGCATATTCTGTAATAAGCGAGTCCGGGATTGGTGCGAGCCGGATGTATAGAGGCTTTTGGAAGGAACTTCGGAGCAGTATGAAAAAGAGGCTCTTGTTATGGAGAGCAAGTAGGGTGGAACCGCGGTTTAAGCCGTCCCTATGTCTGTCGTTCAAGCAGACATAGGGACGGCTTTTTAGGTTTTCAGCTGATAGCGTGGCTATAATGAGGTTTTTTATCATCACCAAAGGAAATACTTACAGTAAATTTCGATCCATTAAAGGAGTGGAGTAAATGAATATTCAAGAAATGATTTTAACATTGCAAAATCATTGGTCAGATCAAAATTGTATTTTAATGCAGGCATATGACACTGAAAAAGGTGCAGGAACGATGTCTCCTATGACATTGCTGCGAAGCTTGGGACCAGAGCCGTGGAATGTTGCCTATGTAGAGCCTTCCAGACGACCGGCGGATGGCAGATATGGGAAAAATCCGAATCGTCTGTATCAGCATCATCAATTTCAGGTAATCATGAAGCCATCACCTGAGAATATTCAGGAACTGTATTTAGAGTCCTTGGAAAAATTAGGGATTGATCCGCTTAAGCATGATATCCGCTTCGTAGAGGATAACTGGGAAAACCCGACGCTTGGCGCAGCCGGTCTGGGCTGGGAAGTATGGCTGGACGGGATGGAAATCACACAGTTTACCTATTTCCAGCAAATCGGCGGTTTGGAAGCAAATCCGGTAACGGTCGAATTAACATACGGGATTGAGCGGTTGGCTTCATATATCCAAGATAAAGAAAATGTATTTGATTTAGAGTGGAATAATGGAGTGACTCTTCGTGATATTTTCTATCAGCCGGAATATGAGCATTCTGTCTATACATTTGAAGCATCCAATACGGATATGTTATTTGATTTATTTACGAAATATGAACAAGAGGCCAAAGCAGCCATGGAGAAAGGGCTTGTCTTCCCGGCATATGATTATGTTTTAAAATGTTCACATACCTTCAACCTGCTGGATGCAAAAGGGGTTATTTCTGTAACAGAAAGAACAGGCTATATCAGCCGAATTCGTAATCTTGCCCGCAGTATTTCAAAAATTTATGTACAAGAACGTGAAAAATTAGGTTTTCCGATGTTGAAAAAGGAGGCAAACTAGAGTGGCACAGGATGTATTGATTGAAATTGGATTAGAGGAGCTGCCGGCTCGATTTATAGATGATGCAGAAGCGCAAGTATTGGATAAAACAATCAAATGGCTGGATGAACAGCGTATTTCCTATTCGTCTGCAGTCTCCTTCTCAACGCCGCGAAGATTGGCTGTCCTTATAGAAGAAGTGGCAGAAAATCAGGTATCCATAGAAGAGGAAGCAAAAGGACCTGCTTTAAAGATTGCCAAAGATGATGAGGGAAATTGGACAAAGGCCGCGCAAGGCTTTACCAGAGGTCAGGGAAAAACAACCGATGATATTTATATCAAAGAGGTCAAGGGAACTTCCTATATCTATGTAAAAAAATTCATCGAAGGAAAAACAGTGCAATCGTTACTCCCGGAATTTAAGGATATTATTGAGTCCATCACATTTGGGAAAAATATGCGCTGGGCAAATGAAACATTGCGCTACGCCAGACCGATCCGCTGGCTGGTAGCACTTTATGGAAATAAAGTGATTCCTTTTGAGATTGCGCATGTGAAAACAAGTAATTTCACCTACGGACATCGTTTTCTCAGCGATAAGCTGACCATAGGGGAACCCAAGCAATACGAACAGCTGTTAAATGAGAATTATGTCATTGCAAATGCTGAAAAACGTAAAGAGAAAATTGTAGAGCAGCTGGATACACTGCAAACCAAAAATGGATTTCAGATTCCGGTGGATACAGAGCTTTTAAATGAAGTGAAAAACCTTGTAGAATATCCGACTGCTTTCGTAGGCAGTTTCGCAGATTCTTTCCTTGCTCTGCCCAAAGAAGTACTTATTACGTCTATGGCCGAGCACCAGCGTTATTTCCCGGTAGAACGAGACGGAGAGCTGCTGCCTAAATTTGTAGGAGTAAGAAACGGTGATGATTACGAATTGGAAACCGTCATCCGGGGAAATGAGAAGGTACTTCGCGCGCGTCTTGCGGACGCAGAGTTTTTCTTTGAAGAGGATAAAAAACTTTCAATTGATTTCTTCCAGGAGAAGCTGACCAGAGTTGTATTTCAGGAAAAGCTGGGTACGTATACAGACAAAGTAAACCGGGTTAAAAAAATTGCGAGTCATTTAGCTGAAGAACTTGCTTTAAAAGAAGGAAAAGAGATTGCCCGAGCTGCAGAAATCAGCAAATTCGATTTAATGACCAATATGGTAAATGAATTTACGGAATTACAGGGCGTAATGGGCGAGAAATATGCTGCATATTTTGGAGAAACAAAGGAAGTTTCTCAAGCCATACGTGAACATTATTTACCAAAACAGTCTCATGGTGAACTCCCTGCAACAACAGTCGGCGCCGTACTGAGTATTGCAGATAAGATGGATACCATTGCCGGCTGTATCAGTGTCGGACTTATCCCGAGCGGTTCACAGGATCCATATGGTTTACGAAGACAGGCAACGGGAATTTTACGTATTTTGCAGGAGCAGCATTGGGATGTGACAGTAGAATCACTCATTAACTATACTTTATCTGTATTAGCGGATGCCGGTTTAACTGTAAATGCCTCTGCGAATGCTGATTTGCGCACATTTTTTGGCTCCCGTGCTGCCTATTTGCTCCGTGAAGAGAACGTAGAATCAGATATTATTCATGCAATTACAGACAATCAGCTTGGCGTATTTCATTTTGCAGTAGATAAAGCACATGTTTTATCTGTGAAAAAAGCAGATGAAGCTTTTAAAAACTCGCAGGAGGCGCTGGTGCGTGTTCTGAATCTGGAAAATAAGGTAGAGGATAAAAATCATGAAGCAGACGCTGCGCTTATCCAAACAGAATCAGAACAAGCATTTTACGATGCTGTGAAATCTGTGAAATCAAATTATGCTGCACATTTAGAGGCACAAAACAGTGAAGCGGCATTACAGCTTCTTGCGGATCTTGCTGATAATATCCACGCATTCTTTGATCATAATATGATTATGGACGATAATGAAGAAGTAAGAAAAAATCGTCTATCTATGATTCATGAGCTTTCTATGCTTATTTTGCAATATGCGGATTTACGAAAAATAGCGTGGAAGCAGCATGCATAGAAATATAGGAAGACTTCTGCGATGACGACAATTTATCTAAACAATTTTAAACTTTCTTCACTTTAGAGGATGTTTAAAAAGGTTTTCTCTCTTAAAAAAAGGTTTTTTAGTGAATAGAGTCGAATAGTAATGAATGTACCATGTTTTAAATATGAAAAGCATGGTACATTATCCTTCAATATGCCAAATTTGATGCAGCTGATATCTGGAAAGCATCCTATTTATTTGCAAATAATGCGGCAGTTTAGGTGGTGAAAAAGTGGACTTATCGAAAAGACAGCAGCGGATTATAGAAATAGTAAAAGCAGACGGTCCCATCACGGGGGAGCAAATAGCAGACCAGCTGGCGCTGACCCGGGCCACATTGAGACCGGACCTGGCTATTCTGACGATGGCTGGTTTTTTAGACGCACGTCCTCGTGTTGGCTACTTTTATACAGGTAAAACAGGTTCAGAATTGCTGACAGAAAAGATAAAGCGGTATAAGGTTCATGAATTTCAGCAGGTCCCAGTAGCTGTAAATGAAAAGGTATCAGTATACGATGCAATATCAACGATGTTCTTGGAAGATGTCGGCACACTTTTTGTTGTCGATGAAAATTCATGCTTGGTGGGAGTTCTTTCCCGAAAGGATTTGCTGCGTTCAAGTATGGGCAGGCAGGACCTGAGCTCTATCCCTGTACCGATTATTATGACAAGAATGCCTAATATAACTGTTTGCCGAAAAAATGACCTGCTGGTCGATGTAGCTCATCAGCTTATATCCAAGCAGATCGATGGTGTCCCTGTAGTAAAAGATACCGAAAATGGTCTTGAGGTTATCGGCCGTATTACAAAAACAACGATGACGAAACTGTTGGTTGAATTAACAATGGAAGATACAATATAATTTTTTAGGTGCTAAGGGGAGGATGTCGAGATGAAGGAGCAGCAAGTTATTTATGTGTTATCTGATTCTGTTGGAGAAACGGCCGAGCTGGTAATTAAAGCAGGCTTAAGCCAATTCAAAAGCGGGGATTATAAAATTCAGCGTATTCCTTATGTAGAAGATAAAGGAACGATTGATGAATTCTTACAACAGGCAAAATTGAATTCAAGTCTTATCGGTTTTACACTGGTTAATCCAGAATTGCGAGCGCATTTAAACAAGCGTGCAGCTGAACTGGATATTGAAGCAATTGATATCATGGGTCCGACTATGGACGCCATGGAGCGTGTTTTTAGTGATCAGCCCCGTTTAGAGGCAGGACTTGTTCATAAACTGGACGAAGATTATTTCAAAAAGATTGAAGCGATTGAGTTTGCTGTTAAATACGATGACGGGAGAGATACGCGGGGCATCACCCGTGCCGATATCGTATTGATAGGTGTTTCCAGAACCTCCAAAACGCCACTGTCTCAATTCTTGGCACACAAACGCTTTAAAGTAGCAAATGTTCCGATTGTTCCAGAGGTAGACCCGCCGGAAGAGCTGATGATGGTCGACCCTAAAAAATGTATTGGTTTACGTATCTCTTCAGAAAAATTGAATGGCATTCGGAAGGAACGTTTAAAAGCGCTGGGACTGGGAGACCAGGCAACGTATGCAAATGTAAGCAGAATTGAACAGGAGCTCGAATTTTTTAATGATGTCGTTGAAAAAATTGGCTGTCCTGTTATTGACGTGTCTCATAAAGCAGTGGAAGAAACAGCAAACCAAATTATTAGAATGTGGCAAAGCAGACAATAATAATCATTTTAAAGCTTTGCAAGAGATATAATAACAGTATATT
This sequence comes from Oceanobacillus sp. B139/18, assembly GCF_055524595.1. Lineage (NCBI taxonomy): Bacteria > Bacillati > Bacillota > Bacilli > Caryophanales > Bacillaceae > Oceanobacillus > Oceanobacillus sp. B139/18. Next base: position 486,017 of record NZ_JBVFXI010000001.1, read on the forward strand.
TTCAGGATAAAAATGGTAGGAAAAGCATTCTGTACGCAACTCTCACGGAATGTTTTTCTTTGTTCCATAGATTTATATACAAATTAATAGAAATCTATTAAAAAATATATTATAATGGTAAATCGTATGAGCAGATTTAAATAAAATGCAATTTTAATCATAATTTGCTCTGAAAAAGAAGGAATCTATGTATCCTTTGTAGAATCTATGTTAAGGCTATTTTTTTTGAGAATAAGAAAAAAATATGTCGAATCATGAAAAATGGAGCAACTAAGTTTAAAAAGGAGGATTTTGCATAATCTCTCTAAAATGTGTTTTAGCATCCTATAAAATCAAATAGAATAGTTGGTGGTAAACATGGCTAATCAAATACCTGAACCAATTATTGAGGAAGTGAAAAAAACCAATGATATTGTCGATGTCATTGGAGAGTACATTCAATTAAAAAAACAAGGTAAAAACTATTTTGGTCTATGTCCCTTTCATGGCGAAAATACACCCTCATTTTCAGTTACCCAGGATAAACAGATTTTTCATTGCTTTGGCTGCGGAAAAGGCGGAAATGTATTCTCGTTTCTAATGGAAATGGAAAATTTCACATTTTATGAGGCGCTGAAATATTTAGCTGACCGAAGCGGTGTAGAGCTGCCGACAGCATCCATTCCCAAAGAAACTTCTTTATCAGAGGAAACAGAGCAGATGCTCTCTGCGTATGAATGGTTGACAAAATTATATCATCATCTCATAAAGTATCAAAAAGATGGGAAGGATGGATTAGAGTATCTAAAAAGCCGCGGGCTTACGAAGGAGACGTTAGAAGAATTCCAAATCGGATATGCTCCGGATAAGCGCGATTTCACAGCGAAGTTTCTTACACAAAAAGGATATTCTAAACCATTGCTTTTGAAAAGCGGTATTTTAGCAGGAAACGATAATAATGAAGTCATCGACCGTTTTCGCGGCAGAATTATTTTCCCTATACGGAATGCATTGGGGCGCACTGTCGGTTTTGGCGGCAGAGCAATGCATGATGACAGCGGTCCGAAATATTTAAATAGCTCGGAAGGCGAACTTTTTCAAAAAAGTAAGCTTTTATATAATTTTGACTTGGCAAAGCGCCATATCCGAAAAGAAAATGAAGCTGTTTTAATGGAAGGCTATATGGATGTTATTTCTGTTTATCAGGCTGGCGTGAAAAATGTAGTGGCTACGATGGGGACCGCTTTGACAGAAACGCAGGCAAAGCTTTTAAACCGCTATGTCGATACGGTTATTATTTGTTTTGATGGGGATAGTGCAGGGATAGAAGCCCGTTATAAGTCGGCACTTCTATTGAGGTCTGTCGGCTGTGATGTCCGTATTGCCAATTTGGATGCAGAGGAAGACCCGGACAGCTACGTCCGGGAGCATGGAGGCGAAGCTTTTAAAGAAAGGGTTCTGCGCACAAGTGACAGTTATATGAGTTTCTTCATGCGATATCAGCGCAGACACTTCAATCTGCAGCTGGAAAGTGAGCGTATTGAGTATATCGAGCGCGTTTTAAAAGAACTTTCTATGATTGAGAGTGCGCTGGAACGGGAATATTATATTCAGGAATTGCATAAGGAATTTGATTTGTCTGTAGATACCTTGATGAGCCAGCTGGCTCAGTATCAGAAAAGCCAGCCTTCCGCGAAGGATAATCAGCGTGATAAGAGTTATACTAAGCCATATGTACCTGCAAATAAGAAAAAGTTATTTCCGGCATATGTTAATGCTGAAAAAAGAATTTTATCCTATATGCTTCAGGATGCCTATATAGCTGAAAAAGTACAATATGAGCTTGGAGCGGGATTTAATGTAAATGACCATAAAATTGTTGCAACACATTTATATGCTTTTTATGAAGAAGGTAATTCACCCGATATTAGTTTATTTATGGAGAGACTGTCTGATGAACATTTAAAGAATCAAGTCATTGAATTGGCGATGTCCAGCGATGTCCAGCATAGTACAGAGGAAGAAATCGATGACTATCTGCGAATGATTCATCGGGAGGCGAATCAAAGTCCGGCGAAAAAAAGCTTAAAAGAGCAGCAAAGGAAAGCGGAGCAGGAAAATGATCCATTGGAGGCTGCCCGCTTGGCAATGGAGTTAATCCGGCTGCAGAAGCAAAATAACGAAAAATAATTCAACAATTTGGAAGGAGGGGGACTCATGGCCGAACAAAAACCTTCGCATATGAAAGAACCCGAACTGACATTAGAGCAAGCAAAAGAAAAATTGGTTGACATGGGTAAGAAACGCGGTACACTTGCGTATGAAGAAGTGGCTGACGGTTTATCTAATTTTGACATGGAACCCGAACAAATGGATGAGTTTTATGAGTATCTGGAAGAACAGGGTGTCGATGTGTTAGGTGAGTCTGAGGATGACCCCGAGATGCAGAAAATCGCAAAAGAAGAAGAAATCAACCTGAATGATCTCAGTGTTCCTTTAGGGATAAAGATCAATGACCCGGTCCGTATGTATTTAAAAGAAATCGGCAGAGTAGACCTGCTTTCTGCAGCAGAAGAAATTGAACTCGCTTCCCGAATTGAAGAGGGAGATATTGAAGCAAAGAGAAGGTTAGCGGAAGCCAATCTTCGTCTCGTTGTCAGCATCGCAAAACGCTATGTTGGACGGGGGATGCTTTTCCTCGATTTGATTCAAGAAGGAAACATGGGTCTGATCAAAGCTGTTGAGAAATTTGACTACCGCAAAGGGTTTAAATTCAGTACCTACGCAACCTGGTGGATTAGACAGGCAATTACCCGTGCAATCGCGGACCAGGCCCGTACCATTCGTATCCCGGTTCATATGGTGGAAACCATTAATAAATTAATCCGTGTACAGCGCTCTCTGCTGCAGGATCTGGGACGTGAACCGACACCGGAGGAAATCGGCGAAGAAATGGAATTAAGCCCGGATAAGGTGCGCGACATTCTAAAAATCGCTCAAGAACCTGTATCTTTAGAAACACCAATCGGAGAAGAAGACGATTCACATCTAGGTGATTTCATTGAGGATCAGGAAGCAATCTCTCCATCCGATCATGCAGCTTACGAATTACTGAAAGAACAGCTGGAAGATGTATTAGACACATTGACAGACAGAGAAGAAAATGTGCTTCGTCTGCGGTTTGGATTAGATGATGGAAGAACGAGAACACTTGAAGAAGTAGGGAAAGTATTTGGGGTAACCAGAGAACGTATCCGCCAAATCGAAGCGAAAGCATTACGTAAATTAAGACACCCAAGCCGAAGCAAGCGATTGAAAGACTTCCTTGATTAAGGTGTTATACTGAAATAAGTTCATTCTGAATACTGGAATATGCAAGTTCCCGTTTAACGGCTTGCGTATTCCAATTATTGTTTTATATGAATTCATAGAGGATATTCAAAAGTCCATAAAATAAGATTTTGCTTTTTTTAACATTTAAATGGTGACGCTTCCGGGGTGGATTTATGAATAATCATGAAAAAAACCAATTGATTATCCAGGAAATTTTAAAGTGGAAAGAGAATCGTTTATTGCCGGAAGAACAATGTGATTTTTTATTAGCATTATATACTAAAGGCGGAGAAATAGAAATAACCAATAAAAATAAAAATTGGCTATCTACATGGAAAAAGCTTCATTTTACCATGATGTTGATGATATTGGTAAGCGTTATCTTTTTAGATTATTATTATCAATTAGCCGGCTCTTTCGGGGCAGGTATTTTAAGTTTTGTTTTCTTTATAAATATTCTAATCTGGTCAGGAACTGGAAAGAATGCATCACGGCGTTATCGTTATTTATTTATATCTATTCAATTGTTATATGTGTTGCAGCTTTCTATTTGTATTATGGATACTTTTGGATTAGGAGCTTATAATAATTTTATGATTACTGCCAATGGCATTGGATGGATTGTTTTTGGATATTTGAAAAAGCTGCCTGTTATTCGTTATTTGGGAGCAGCTTTGACTATAGGAATCATCACTTTTGTCGTTTTTTTTAAATATCTTGGATAATCCTTTAAAAATTTTTAGATTTCGAGTAAACTAATAGTAGTATTAATTTATAATATTTGGATTACATAAGGAGGAAGCGTAATGAAAAAGAATCCGGTTATACCATATGCAATTATTGCCGGGCTGGGGCTGATAGCTGTCATTATTATTTCTGTAATTGGTATTGATCAAAGACAGGCTATTCAAGATGCTGAAGAAAATGGTGGAGAACAGACAGAAGAGGCAGAAGGAGGAGAAGAAGGCGGCGAGTCTACCAGTGCTGATGCTGGAGAAGAGGTTTTCCAATCCAATTGTGCCAGCTGTCATGGTCAAGATTTAGCAAGTGGTTCTGCTCCTGATTTAACACAAGTTGGAAGCACTTATTCTCAAGAAGAAATTGCTGATATCATTGAAAATGGAACTGACGGAGGCATGCCGGCTTTCCCTCAGCTTGCAGGTGAAGAATTAGATGCACTCAGCGAGTGGTTAAGCGAGCATGAATAATATATAATAAAAGAAATGAAAGCTTTCTGATTCGTACAGAAAGCTTTTCTTATTGGAGAAATACAGAAAAGAACTGTCTTTAAAAGGAGAACAAATAATGAACCAGAATGTCACCCTATCGAATCGTTTGAAAATAGTTGCTGAATATCTGCCTCAGGGAGCGCATTTCGCAGATATTGGTTCAGATCATGCATATCTGCCTGCCTATGTCTGCCAAAGAGATAAAACAGCAAGCGCTATTGCCGGAGAAGTGAATCAAGGGCCTTTAGACAGCGCCAAAAAAACAATTCGATTTCATCAATTAGAGGAACGAATCGATGCCCGTTTAGGAGATGGTTTATCTGTCATAAATGAAGGCGAGGTCAAACAAATCGTCATTGCAGGGATGGGCGGAGGATTGATTACTTCCATCTTAGAAAACCATGCTCCTATTGCTAAATCTGCTGAACGAATTATTGCACAGCCTAATGTAGACGCAAGAGCAGTCAGACGATGGTTTGATCAAAATGATTTTATACTGAGAGCAGAAGAGATTGTGGATGAGCAGGGACATATCTATGAAGTGCTTGTTGCGGATCGTTATACAGAAGCCTCTTCACCATACAGCGATAATGAACTGAAGAAGGGCAGGCAGCTTTTATTAGGTCCCTATTTAATGAAAGAGAAGAATGCTGCTTTTATTAAAAAGTGGTCACAGGAAATAATGAATATCGAACGAATCATTTTGCAAATGCAGCAGGCAAAGCAAATAAATCATGAGAAAATAGCTGATTTCCAAACAGAATTATACTGGATGAAGGAGGAACTTGATCATGAAGGAACAAACGACGAAACACGCTGATTTTTTTCGGATTATGGACAGCTGGGCACCGAAAAGTTTTGCCTATCATTGGGATAATATCGGTTTACAGACTGGACGGTTTCATGATACGACATCTCAAATTCTGATTACACTGGATGTGACGGAGGAAGTAGTTGATGAAGCAATTGAAAAAGGGGCGAATTTGATTATTGCCCATCACCCTTTGCTGTTTCAGCCTTTAAAACAGATTAATGTCGATCATCCGAAGGGGAGAGTGGTACAAAAGCTTTTAAAAAACGATATAACGGTCTTTGCTGCACATACCAATCTAGATATCGCCGAGGGTGGTGTAAATGATTTATTAAGTGGCGCCCTTGAATTGAAAAATAAAGAACCCTTAGAAGTGTTAGAACAAGAGTCGCTGCTTAAAATTGTTGTTTTTGTTCCAGAGTCGCATGTACAGGAATTACGGGATGCTCTGCATCAGGGCGGAGCTGGCCAAATTGGCGATTACAGTCATTGCACCTTTCAAAGCGCCGGACAAGGGACTTTTCTTCCGTCAGAGCAGGCTGTCCCGTATATTGGCGAGCAGAATGAAATGACTTTTGTCGATGAAAAGAAGCTGGAAGCCGTTGTTCCTAAGAAAAATCTAGCCAGGGTGATAGATGCTGTTATTTCAGCCCATCCTTATGAAGAACCGGCTTATGATATGTATCCATTGGAAAATAAAGGACAGTCGTTTGGAATCGGACGCTTTGGTGTCCTGGAATCCCCGGTTTCAATGAAGGCATTCATTGAAACGGTGAAAAAGAATTTAGACATGCCTCGCGTGCGTGTTTCTGGTAATATAGAAAAGAATGTAAAAAAAGTTGCTGTCCTGGGAGGAAGCGGGGAGAAATATGTCAGTCATGCGCTCCGAAAAAAAGCGGATGTATATATTACAGGAGATATGACATTTCACGCTGCTCAAGATGCAGAGCAGATGGGACTGACAGTCATTGATGCCGGTCATTATATCGAGAAGATAATGAAAACAGCAACCAAGGAAAAACTTATACAGGAAATACCTGCATTCAGGTCAAAGGTTTATGTATCTGAAGTAAATACAGACCCGTTCGTATTTATGTGAAATAGATAGTTAAATGATTTATTTGAGTGATAAGCATTTTAACCAGCATAGTGTTTTTGAGGTCTCCCTCTATAACACGTGGTAGAAAATGTCATAGGCTGGATATTTATCACGGAGAACTGTCCGTAAAACTCCCGCCTTAAAATAAAACGTAAAAATAAATGTATTTGTATTTAGGCGGGAGATAACGGATGCTAGCTCCTTGAATCACTCAACTAACTCTCAGTGGGTGAAGAATATAAACCAATGTTGTCAGGTTAATGAATTTTATGTTTGTTATAAATAGGTAGTAAAAATCTAACTAGCGTAGTTTTTTTTCGTAGCGGCTGGCTATTAACCTGAAAGCGTTAGAAGAACAAAAACTTCCGCTGAGTGAAGTTTCGTTTTATTTCAACTTATTATAGAAAAGATTTCAAAGGAGGGAAACAGATGGAAAAAACATTTGCAGAACTATCCCTGGATATGGATATCCAGGATATTATTCAAGAATTGGATTTTAGAAATCCGACTGCAATCCAAGAAAAAGTAATACCTGCTATCTTGGATGGAAAAAGTGTTATTGGTCAATCCCGGACTGGTTCCGGCAAATCGCATGCATTTTTATTGCCGATGTTTCAACAGCTGGATGAGAATCAAAAGAAAGTGCAGTTTGTAATTACTGCGCCAACAAGGGAACTGGCAACACAGCTTTACAATGAAGTAAGGAAAATCATTACAATTGCGGATAAGACAGAAAAATGGACAGCCAAGCTGCTTGTCGGCGGTACCGATAAACAAAAGGCAATTGAGAAATTAAAAACACCGCCAATGATTGTGGTGGGGACACCAGGGAGAATTTTAGATTTGGTAAAGGATGGAGCATTATCCATCTATAGTGCGGAATCGTTTGTGATTGACGAGGCGGACTTGATGCTTGATTTAGGCTTTATTGAAGAAGTAGATCAATTATTAGTACGCGCGAAGCAGGATATTCAGCTGCTGGTCTTCTCGGCAACTATTCCACAGCGCTTACAGCATTTCTTTAAAAAATATTTAAGAAATCCGGAATATATTAAAATGGAAGAGCATTTTTCTCCGGAAACGATGGAGCATCGGCTTATTCTGAAAAAGCATCGGGATGAAGCGAAGATTATTTGGGATATTTCCAAGACAATCCATCCCTATTTAGCGCTGGTATTTACAAATGGGAAACAACAGGCTAATGAGCTGGCAGAAGCGCTTGGAGGCTATGGCTTGGATGTTGGTGTCATTCATGGCGGTCTGACGCCCCGGGAGAGAAAGCGTGTATTGAAAGAGATACAGCAGCTGCGCTATCAATACGTAGTCGCAACAGATTTAGCTTCAAGGGGAATTGATATCAAGGGTGTCAGCCATGTAATTAATGCCCAGCTTCCAAAAGAAGAGCATTTTTATATTCATCGTGTCGGCAGGACAGCACGAGCCGGACTAGAGGGCACAGCAGTCAGTATTTACAGCGAAGAGGACGCCCGTTTAATCGAAAGATTGGAGCAAAAGGGACTCACGTTCTCGTTCGTAGAGGTTAAGCAGGGTGAATGGACCGAGGATAAATCCTGGAATGAAAGAACACGCCGGAAAACTGAAGACACAAGTAATGACCGGGAAGCGTGGAAGCGCGTAAGAAAAGCAAAGAAAGTAAAGCCGGGCTATAAGAAAAAACAAAAGCAGCAGCAACAGCAAATTAAAAGACAGCTGACAAAAGAGCAAAACAGGAAGAAGCGTTAGGAGGAATAAATATGGTGAAAATCGGTTCTCATGTTTCAATGAATGGCAAGAAAATGTTATTAGGATCCAGCGAAGAAGCTGCTTCCTACGGGGCAAATACCTTTATGATTTATACAGGCGCACCGCAGAACACAAGAAGAAAGCCGATTGAAGAATTAAATATTGAAGCTGGATTAGAACATATGGCATCTCATGGAATAGCTGACATTGTTGTGCATGCGCCGTATATTATTAATATCGGCAACACGGTAAAACCGGAGACATTTGAATTGGGCGTTAATTTTCTGCGGAGTGAAATCGAACGTACCGAGGCTCTGGGGGCAAAACAAATCGTACTTCATCCGGGAGCGCATGTGGGGGAAGGCCCCGACAAGGGTATTCCGAAAATTATCGAAGGATTAAATGAAGTGCTTGAACAAAAAAATGATGTTCAAATTGCATTAGAAACAATGGCTGGAAAAGGCTCCGAAATGGGCCGTACATTTGAAGAACTGGCTGAAATTATTTCTGGTGTTACGCACAATGAACATCTCTCTGTTTGTTTGGATACATGTCATATTCATGATGCAGGCTATGACCTCGTCAATGATTTTGATGGGGTATTGAATTCATTTGATAAAATCGTCGGATTAGACCGTCTGAAAGTAGTCCATGTCAATGACAGTAAAAATGACCGCGGAGCTCATAAAGACCGTCATGAAAACATCGGTTTTGGCTACATTGGCTTTGATGCCCTCCATAAGGTTGTTCATCATCCGCAGCTTAGCGAGCTTCCTAAAATCCTTGAAACACCTTATGTAGGCACAGATAAGAAAAATAAAAAAGCACCGTACAAGTATGAAATAGCAATGCTGCGCGAAGGTGATTTTCAAGAGAATTTAAAGGAAATCATTATGGAAGGCTAGTCCCGTATAAAATCAAACTTTATTCAGCGGGGGTTTATGGTCAATTAATCATGATAAATTAAGAAAGATGAGCACCCTATATATGGGAATGCTCATCTTTTTTAATTTCAGCCGGTTTTAGTTTTCAAATAAATGCTCCATCCCATATGATTTAATGACCTCATCCATTAACTGCTGTGCTGCTGCTGCTGTTTTCTGATCCGTGATTTTTGCAAGCTCCATCATAAAGCGGTCACGATCTGCCTGGTCAAATGGATTAGGTGCAGAAGTTCTTAAATAATGTACAATCTGGTCTGCTTGTGTACGTGTGATAGCAAAGCCGTATTCGGCACTATAATGTAAAATTTCATCTGGGGTTAATTTACGCAGTTTATTTTTAATCATTTCTTTGATAAAGAAAGACATATCATCCCTCCTTTTGAATATCCTCTTATTTTCTTCCATCATGTAAATATATGCAGACAACAAAAAGATTATACCATTCTTTGCTAAAAATTCCGCATGATACCTGTATGAAAACCTGTAGATTCCGTATGCTAATCATATAATTCTAAAGTATAAGGAGTTTATCTCATGAATGATAATGATAAAGACAAACGTATACAGGATATGCCGAACCATGGACAAAGACCACAGCATGAACATACAAATGAACAGTTAGACAGCAAAAGAATGGAAGAATTTTCAACAGAATTAACCGATGCCAACCTGTTGGAATTTGAAGATGAGAAAAGCTTTAACCCGGGGACAATATATGGATGGGGAAGTATCATCTTAGCAATTATTTCATTTTTTACCTGGCCGGTTATTTTAGGAGCCGCCAGCATTGTATTCGGGTTTGTAGCACGAAGCAGAGGGACAAATATTCTTGGTATTATCGGAATTATAGCAGGAGCTCTTTCTTTGATTTCCGCTTTTTTCATTATCCCTTTCTTTTCCTAGGCGGCATTTCTAAGCATTAAAATTATTTAGCAAAAAGCTGCATTTCATAATAAAAAGCAAGCATTCACTTTGAAAAATAAAGCGGATGTTTGCTTTTTCTAATGCTCCTCTTGAAATTGTGGGAAATAGTAAACTTCATGTACATGGATGTCATTGGAGGAGATGTTCGGGTTCAATGATTCAAAAGCCTTTAAAATAATCTCAACAGAGACAGTGTTGACCGTTATGGTTTGGATTTCTTCTGTAATACTGAGAACCGTATCTCCAGGATTTACTTTTACCGGAACAGCTTCAAAAGGAGGCAGTTCCAAATTTTCATTATTTGAAACGGAGGTTGTCCCGTCTGAATGAGCTAAGTCTTGAAAAATACTGACTGCAACTAATATAATAAACGTAATCAGGGAAATTCTACGCAAAAATTCCATAAAAAATCTCCTTTAATGAAACTATTTTCTTTCCTCATACGTACATATAATATAGAAGAGGATGTCAAAAAAGTCCTTCTTATCGTTTTTATATATGCATGATAAGCAGGGCAACGAGAGGGTGTGAATGGTATGGACGTGGTTGAATTACAATGGGTTGGATTTCTTGCCTTATTTTTTGGAACTTTATTTATATTAGGTGAAATGTTTGTAAATATGCGTGGTATATTTGGTGTATTAGGGCTGGGATTTATAACTGTTTATTTTACGGTATACACAGAAACCAATTCGGTCTTACTCATGTTTATTATATACTTCCTGGGAATATTACTGATTATTATTGATGGCAAAGTGTTGAACGATGGAACCTTGGCTACAATTGGACTGGTTTTGATGATCGTTGCCGTTGCATTGCCGCAGCCGGATTTTGCAAACGGTCTTTATGCGGTAATCAGTATCGTCATTGGAGCATTTTCATCTCTGGCGTTTTTAAAAGTATTTAAACGGAGACAGATGTGGACGAAAATCGCTTTAATGGACCAGCTTACAAATGAACAGGGCTACAGCTCGCTCAGTAAAGAGTATGAAGCTTTGCTGGGAGAAGAAGGCGTTGCGCTGACCGATTTTAGACCTTCCGGTACGATTGAAGTGAATAAAAAACATTACAGTGCTGTATCTGGCGGACGCTGGATTAAAAAAGGAACGCCGATTAAAGTAGTGGCAGTGGATGGAACCAGTGTCCGGATAGAGGAGCTTAAAGAAGATTAATTAATAGTTCGTAATTAAATAGAATAACCCTGAAACAGGATTCATTTCATAAAGCTGGAGATGAATCCTGTATTTGTATGCGATTGGTCCTAATATTATACATATTTTCATGAAAAAAGCAGATACTAAGCATCCCTTTCTATTCGAATGTAAACAAATATTAAATCTATGTAAATTTTTCATCAAACATGTTTACATTCTCTTTAGAATCATCAATAATGAATGAGGCGCAAAATTCTACAAAAGTTTACATAAGAGGTAGAAGGGATGAAGTTTTCGTGGATATCGATGTTCAAAGTTTAATTATTGAATTTCTCGGAGGAATCGGCATATTCCTAATGGGGATAAAAATGATGGGAGATGGACTCCAAAAATCAGCAGGAGATCACTTGCGGGATATTCTGGACCGGTTTACAACCAATCCATTCCTGGGTGTGCTTGCTGGGATTATTGTAACTGTGCTTATTCAGAGCAGTTCGGGAACTACTGTTTTAACTGTAGGGCTTGTCAATGCCGGTTTTATGACATTAAGACAGGCAATCGGTGTTATTATGGGAGCGAATATCGGTACAACCATAACTGCTTTTATTATTGGAATAGATGTTGGGGAGTATTCGTTATTATTTTTAGCTTTAGGTGCGTTTACAATCTTTTTCTTTAAGAAGCAAAAAATTGTAGCGGTAGGACAGGCGATATTCGGTTTTGGAGGTCTATTTTATGGGCTTGAATTAATGAGCAGCGGGATGACACCTCTCCGCTCTTTACAGGCATTTCAAGATTTGACAGTTTCTATGAGCGATACACCAATTCTCGGAGTAGTTATTGGTACCGTATTTACTGTAATTGTACAAAGTTCATCAGCAACCATTGGTATTCTGCAAGGATTATTCGCTCAGGGTGCAGTTGACTTAAAGGCAGCTGTTCCTGTATTATTTGGCGATAATATCGGTACAACCATTACAGCTGTTATTGCAAGTATAGGTACATCTGTTGCTGCCAAACGAGCTGCCTATACACATGTAACGTTTAATTTACTAGGTGCGATTATTTTTATTATCTTGCTCTATCCGTTTACTCAATTTATTTACTATTTACAATCCAGCTTAAGTTTAAACCCGGAGATGACCATTGCGTTTGCGCATGGAAGCTATAATATCGCAAATACGGTTATTCAATTTCCATTTATCGGTGCTTTGGCATGGCTCATTACGAAGCTGGTGCCTGGAGATGATGTCATTATTGAGTATAAACCAAAGCATCTGGATTCTATTTTCCTTCAGCAGTCTTCCTCGCTGGCACTGGGCCAGGCTAAGATGGAAGTTGTCCGTATGGGGAAATATGCGTATCAAGGTTTAGAGGAAACCCACAGTTATGTCACTACGCAGAATCCGAAAAATTCCGAGATGGCTCTGCAAATTGAAGGAGCGCTGAATAATCTGGATCGTAAAATAACGGAGTATTTAGTGGATATCGCTTCTACCAACTTAACAGAACCGGAAAGTATAGAACATACCAGCTTAATGAGTACAATTCGTGATATTGAACGAATTGGCGACCATTTTGAGAATGTGGTTGAACTGGTGGACTATAAAATGTCCAACAAAGTTTCGCTGACAGATCAGGCAATTGAAGATCTCAACAAAATGTTTGATTTAACGTATATGACAGTTAAACAGGCTGTTGAGGCTTTAGAGGCAAACGATCGGGAAGCGGCTTTAGAAGTTATTCAAAAAGAAGACCAAATCGATAAAATGGAGCGGAAATTCCGTAAAAACCATATTATCCGTATGAATGAAGGCACTTGTAATGGATCAGCAGGAATCGTTTTTGTCGATATCATAAGTAATTTAGAACGAATTGGCGATCATGCTGTAAACATTGCTCAGAACGTCTTAGGAGACCATTAAGGATGATCTGATATAAAAGGGCTCTATCTGTTGTAATGAAGCGGATAGAGCCCTTATTTCATCTATTTCGGGATAAAAGGGGAAGAGAACGCTTTTAACGTGATAACTGTCGGTCATTATTATGCAGCGCGGAGGTGCATAATTTATCAACAGCATTTATGGAACATCTGATTATTTTGAAGCATGCATATTAAAAAGGGGGGATAACAGATGCGATAGAAATACAGCTTTTTCTATATATTACCGGAAATGAAAAAAGTTTTTATAAGTTTTTGTTGAAATATGTTATATTACATGCTATTATAATTCTTGCAGTCAACTTCTGATAAAAACTTTTGCAACACCGCAAAAAAAGTTGTTGACATAATCAACAGAACATGATAAATTATATTTTGTTGCTAATTAAAACAAACATTATTCCACAGTAGCTCAGTGGTAGAGCAATCGGCTGTTAACCGATCGGTCGTAGGTTCGAATCCTACCTGTGGAGCCATGGCGGTGTAGCTCAGCTGGCGAGAGCGTACGGTTCATACCCGTGAGGTCGGGGGTTCGATCCCCTCCGCCGCTACCAAAAAATATACATACATTTGCTATTTCATGGCGGCCGTGGCGAAGTGGTTAACGCACCGGATTGTGGCTCCGGCACGCGTGGGTTCGATCCCCACCGGTCGCCCCATTCAATAATAGTAAAAGGACCCTTAGCTCAGTTGGTTAGAGCTATCGGCTCATAACCGATCGGTCGCAGGTTCGAGTCCTGCAGGGTCCACCATTTATTCTGTCTGGAGGTATACCCAAGTCTGGCTGAAGGGGTCGGTCTTGAAAACCGAGAGGCGGGTCAAACCGCGCGGGGGTTCGAATCCCTCTACCTCCTCCATACATATTTCACAACAGAATGATGGAGAGCTTTTATATCAAAGCTCCATGTACGGCTTGGTAGCTCAGTCGGTAGAGCAGAGGACTGAAAATCCTTGTGTCGGCGGTTCGATTCCGTCCCGAGCCATCTAAAAAACAAGCACAAAGCTTGTTTTTTTTGTGTGCTTTTTTCAGATTTTGCAAGCGGAATCTGATTCTTTTTATAAATATTTTGTTGTTTCTTTAAGGGAAAAAAGTTTCCCTAAATCAAAATGGGATAGTCAATAATATGTAAATGGTTATTTAATAAGGAATGTTTGATACATATCAGTGCAAAATATTTGCAAGAAATTCTTACCTTTGATAACGTATAAATTGTAGAAATAAAATCATCATTTATTTTAAGGAGGAGTTACACATGGCAAAATTTGAATTACCGGAATTACCTTATGCATACGATGCATTGGAACCATCTATCGATAAAGAAACAATGAACATTCACCATACGAAGCATCACAACACCTACGTTACCAAATTAAATGATGCATTAGAAGGACATGAAGATCTGCAAAACAAATCAGTTGATGAGCTTGTGAGGGACTTAAATGAGGTTCCTGAAAGCATCCGTACTGCTGTACGCAACAATGGCGGCGGACATGCTAACCACAGCTTCTTCTGGAAGACTTTGTCACCAAACGGCGGCGGAGAACCAACTGGCGAGCTGGCCGATAAAATCAACAGCAAATTCGGTTCTTTTGACAAATTTAAAGAGGATTTTGCAGCTGCGGCAGCAGGACGTTTCGGTTCTGGCTGGGCATGGTTAGTATTAAACAATGGCGAGCTTGAAATCACAAGCACTCCAAACCAGGATTCTCCATTAACAGATGGTAAGACGCCACTATTAGGATTAGATGTATGGGAGCATGCATATTATCTTAAATATCAAAACAGACGCCCGGACTATATTTCTGCATTCTGGAATGTTGTTAACTGGGATCAAGTAACAAACAATTACGAAGCAGCAAAATAAAGAATAATTATAAAAGCTTGCAGATAACTTTATGTTTCTGCAAGCTTTTTGTATAGATACGGCTCCTTCGCTAAAAATAAAAGAAGAAGGAGTCGTTTTCTATGCAATTACAACAGCAGTACAGAAGATATAAACAACAAAAAGATGAATATCGGGATCTTTGGATACTCTTGCTTATCGGCGCTTTATATGCAGCAGGAATCTTTTTATCAAATACATTTGTTAATGTGTACCTATGGAAGCAATCCGGAGATTTTTTTGTGATTGCTAATTATCACTTGGCAAGCTATGTATTCCAGGCATTATCTTTTATTTATGCTGGAAAATTATCCAAAAAAATCGATCGCATCATTATATTGCGAATCGGAATTCTTTTTTTATGTTTCTTTTTTCTGTTCGTTCTTTGGATCGGCGAGCTGGCTGCATATTATAATTTTATACTCGGTTGTTTATTGGGAATAGGGTACGGTTTTTTTTGGTTAGCTTATTATGTACTGACCTTTGAGATTACCGAACCGGATACAAGAGATTGGTTTAATGGCATTTCCGGCACACTGACCTCGTTTGCAGGTATGATTGGACCGTTGCTTGCAGGATGGATGATTTCAAAAATGGCCGGGGATTTTGGCTATACCGCTATTTTTATCATTTCCTTAAGCCTGTTTATTGCTGCCATTATTGTAAGCTTTTTTATTATACGAAAGGGAAGCAGAGGAAGCTTTGCTTTACCTGCTGTCATCAATGAAAGAAAGAAAAATAAAAATTGGAAGCGTATTTTACATGCTCACTTTTTTCAAGGGCTGAGAGAAGGTATTTATGGTTTCTATATTACCATCTGGATTTTTCTTGTTACGAACAGTGAGCTTATTTTAGGGGTTTTTAATTTATTTCTTTCAGGATTATCCATTATTTTTTATTTTGTTGCTTTAAAATGGATTCAACCTGCATTAAGAAAAAAAGCCATTTTATTTGGCGGAATCTTACTGTTTGCTTCTATTTTTATTATTATTTTTGAAATGAGTCTGTTCTGGTTGATTGTATACGCGGTGATTATCGGAATTGCCTTCCCAATTCTGACCGTTCCGTATCAATCCCTGACCTATGATGTAATTGGCAGAGCGCGGATGGTCAGCGAGAGAAGAGTGGAATACATTGTAGTCCGGGAAATTTATTTGAATCTGGGAAGAATTGCTTCGATTGCCGTGTTTATATTTGGCATGTTCCTATTTCCGCATGACGTGATTATCCCTGCTTTACTGATTATATTCGGCGCTGGACATGCCATCATCTATTTTTGCATCCGGAACATTTTTATTGGACCGTCAAAAAAACAAAAAATCGCATTAAAAGAAGATTTTACGGACGAAAAAAGTCGCTAAATGTGGTAAAATCAAACAGTGGTCTCTATTATAACTTGAACGATTATAAGCGGAAGGTAATTGTGCCCCGAAGGGCGGAGTTTCTTTTTATAATTTAAAGGTTTAAAAAGATGCACATAAATGATTCATTGTATATACTTTTAAACGAGCTATACAGTTTAATGCGATGCAAGTTCAAAATAGATGTGAAGGAGGAGAAAAGTGGTAGACAAGAAGAAAAAGAAAAAACGGGCTCAGCTTCCCGTTCGCATGAATATTCTTTTCTTTGCTATCTTCTTATTATTTTCTGCACTCATACTTCAGTTAGGTGTTGTTCAAATTCTAAACGGGGAAGCTTATCAGGACGAAATTGAGAGAACCAATTTAGATACGACAAGTATACCTGTACCCCGGGGGAAGATTTATGATACAAACGGGAAATTAATTGTAGATAATGAAGCGATGTATTCCATTACGTATACGCCTCCCAAGGGTGTGCAGGCGGATGACCGTCTGAAAGTAGCGGAAACATTGGCACAATATATTGATATGAGTGACGACCAATATATTGATCGAATAACAGACAGAGACAAAAGAGAATATTATTTATTGTTACATCAAGAAGACATAGAAGAGCGATTAGAGGAAATTGATACAGAAGAAATGGACAATTCTGAGGTTTATAATGCGACGCTGGATTTGATTACGGATGAAGAAATTGCAAATTTTTCCGGTGGCGAATTGGAAATTATTGCAATCAAAAAAGAACTCGATAAAGCATATGCGCTAACCCCTCAAATTGTAAAGAATGAAGAGGTTTCCGCAGAGGAATATGCTTCTGTAGCGGAAAATCTGGATAAATTGCCTGGTATTAATGCTACAACGGATTGGAATCGTGTCTATCCAAACGGTGATACATTAACAAGTATTTTAGGCAGTATCTCCAGCCAGGAGCAGGGAATTCCGGCAGAGGATATGAGTGCTTACCTGACGAAGGGATACAGCCGGAACGATCGTGTCGGCAGGAGCGGGCTGGAAGAGCAGTATGAGGATTTTCTGCGCGGGCGTAAAGAACAGATTCAATATACGACACGCCAAAACGGGTCGATTGTCGGTTCGGAAACCATAGTAGAGGGAGAACGAGGCAAAGATTTGGTGTTAACAACAGATTTAGATTTTCAGCAGGAAGTGGATGAGATTTTATTAGATGAGTTTCAGTCCATGAAAGCAAAAAGCCCTTATGAAAATCGATTTGCAACCAATGCGTATGCTGTGGTTATGAATCCGAAAACAGGAGAGCTGCTTGCTATTTCCGGTCTGAACTATGATTCGGAGAAGAATGAGTACAGCGATGCAGCATTTATGGCTTTAGCCAATGCGCATGAGCCTGGTTCCAGTATTAAAGGAGCAACAATTCTTACTGGTTATGATTCGGAGGTAATTTCACCGGGCGATGCTTTCAATGATGCGCCGATGAAGTTAGCTGGAGCGCCAGTGAAAAAATCTGTTTCAGCAATGGGAACCGTTAACGATTTAAGTGCTTTAGAAAGGTCATCCAATGTTTACATGTTCTATGTTGCTTTACGGTTAGGGGGAGACTATCGTTACCCAATGCCGCATAATGCCAGCTTGAGCATAAATATAGGAGAAACCTTACAAACGCTGCAAAACTATTTTAATCAGTTTGGCTTAGGAGCATCTACGGGGATTGATTATCCATATGAAAGTACCGGCGTTAGAGGGGAAGCCCCGGATAACCCTGGTAATATTCTTGACTTTGCTATTGGCCAGTATGATACGTACACAACCCTGCAGCTTGCACAATATGTATCAACAATTGCCAACGA
Source organism: Oceanobacillus sp. B139/18 (assembly GCF_055524595.1). Taxonomy (NCBI): domain Bacteria; kingdom Bacillati; phylum Bacillota; class Bacilli; order Caryophanales; family Bacillaceae; genus Oceanobacillus; species Oceanobacillus sp. B139/18. Next base: position 504,245 of record NZ_JBVFXI010000001.1, read on the forward strand.
CGGCTACCGTGTCCAGCCGCATTTCTTAAAGGAAGCGCGTGATCCAATCGCTTCTTTAGATGAGCTGGGGCCTTTGTATTATTCCAAAAACACATCGGTAATGAACCGGATTGAAATGACAAATGACCAAATCAGCCGTGTGCAGGAAGGATTCCGTCTTTCCTATCAAGGATCACAGGGAACAGGACGCGGTTTTTTTGCGAATAAATCCTATAATCCGGCAGGAAAAACAGGAACAGCGCAGTCATTTCAGTATGTAGACGGCCAGGAGTTTGCCCTTAATAATTTAACATTAGTCGGCTATGCGCCTTATGATGATCCGGAGGTTGCTTTTGCCGTGGTTGTACCGTATGTTGGAATTGGTGAAGGAGACCAGGTCAACCTGAAAATTGGTGAACGTATTTTAGATACGTATTTCGAAATAAAAGAAGAGCATGATGAAGATGCGGAAGGTGATTCTTCCGAAGACAGTGAAACTGAAAACGAAGAATAAAAAAACTTCTACCCGTAACGGGTGGAAGTTTTTTTGTGAATCATATAAAAAATGAGCAGCTCCCGGATGGAACAGCTCATTTTAAATTTGATGATTTTATTCGGAATACGTGGTGATGACATCGCCAATTTCGCTGAACGACATCTCGCTATCGATTTCATAGGTTCCAGGTTTGACACTGCCGCTTAAATCATTATCATCCAGATAATCATTAAAGTCCCACGCGTCATCAATAATACCGGCATCTTCTAAAGCATTACTGATAGTGGAAGGCGGTGCGCCGTCCTCCAGTGTGATTTCTACTTCAATCACATCAGAATCCTCGGATGCTTCGTCATCTTCATTGCTTTCTGAGTCGTTATCATTACTATCTTCGTTCTCATTGCTTTCTTCATCATTACTATTTTCTTCTTCATCTGTGCTATCATTTTCATCCGAATCGTTGTTTGAATCGGAATCTGCTTCTTCGTTTCCGTTTCCTTCATCTGCATCGGAATTTTCTTCTTCCCCATCTTCTCTGCCAATGCTATAGGCAATGTATTCATCCTGAGTCAATACGGCATAACCTTGATCTTCCAAAACCGAAATCAATTCTTCCGGCTCGGTATCCTTCAGATTGCCTGAGGATTGACCGCCAAAAAGATAAATAGCGAGAAGCAGGGCACCGCTGGTTAATAGACCGACAGCAAACGCTCTTACATGTTGTTTCATGATAATACTCCTCTAATTATTATTTTTAGGTTGAGACGATACAGCGTCGTCAGATATATTTTGAGGCAATAATTCTTCTTCTAAAACAGATACTTTCTTTTTCAGCTGATATGTATCTTGCATTGTTGTAATAGACAATTGTTCAAGCTGACTCTCTACTTCTTCCAGACGATCGTTAATAAAGAATGACAGGATAAATAGAACAATTCCAATGACGACAACTGCCAAAATGGCAACTAACATTTTTAATTCCCTCCCTTTATGAGGATGTTCAAAAGCCTTCAAATGTACGCAGCGTAATAGGTCCGCGTTTACCCGTCGCAGCGGCTGCATTAAGCTGACCACATTGCTGTGATTACTCGTCCCGCCGAATACCATTGGAAACTTTTTGAACACGCACTTTATGTATCATTTATAGTTATACCATAAATTAAAAGAAGTGACTATGCTAAAAGCTGGAGAAATCTTGATAAACGTCTGCTTTAACTTTAATAAATCAATGTATGAAAAGTTTTCGGATTCTTTGAAGAAACATTCTTGATAAATTGAAGAAACTTTGATAATATAATTAAAGTCTGTACAGTTATGTAAAAAGGCAAGTTGAAAAGTTTGGAGGGATAGATATGCGCGTAAATATAACGTTAGCTTGCACGGAAACAGGAGATCGTAACTATATTTCTACAAAAAACAAACGTAATAATCCGGAACGTATTGAGCTTATGAAATACTCACCACGTCTTAAAAAACATACCCTACACCGTGAAACTAAATAAGCATTCATAAAAAACTCTTATCTGATATTATTGGATAAGAGTTTTTTTATCTATGGAGGTGGATTTCTCATGTCAGAAAAAAAGATGCTGCGGCAGCATATGCTGACGTATATAAGCGGATTGTCGGAATTTGAACGGAAAAATATAGAAGAAAAACTGCAGAATCAATTAGTGGCAAGTCCTGTGTTTCAGCAGGCTGCGACAATAGGCATCACAATCTCCACGGCTCAGGAGTGGGCTACATCTTCCATCATGGAAAAGGCATGGGAGGAAGGAAAGATAATCGCTTCCCCTAAATGTATTGTGAAAACGAAAGAAATGCAATATTATGTTTGGAATCAGCTCGATCAAATCGAAGCTGGCTATGCCGGGATAAAAGAACCTATTCCAGAAAAAACGACACCTATAGCGCCTGCTGATATCGATTTGCTGCTGGTGCCTGGTGTTATTTTTGACAAGGACGGCTATCGCATCGGTTATGGCGGCGGGTATTATGATCGTATGCTGGCTGATTATAAGGGTGTAACGATTTCACTGTGTACGGAAAAGCAGCTAGTTGATCGTATTCCAAGAGAAAGTCATGATTTGCCTGTAGAGCTGATTATAACAGAAAAACGAACTATAAAAACTTCCAAATAGCATATCTGATGTATAAGATGGCTTTCTTCGTTGACAATAAAAGATGTAAAAGAGGTTGTTCAAAAAGGGTACTATCTCGAAGGAGGTCAGGAAAATGATGCGCTTTATCTTTGTATTTGCGATGCTGCTATCCATTGCATTCCTTTTTATGAAATGGAGGTACCGCATTTTAAACAGCATGTTAAATTGGAAACAGGGGAGAAAGTACCTGGTACCGCTGCTTGGTAATATGATTTTGTGGAAAAAGAAAAAGGAAATGGTTTAATTTCTAAATCACCATTTTTATTTTCTTCACCATTCATCTGCATGCTCCCTCTTTGTCGGCGAATCGAAACGAGAGCTTACTCAGGATGGTAAGACAGGTGTGCTTTACGAATCTGTTTAAAAATTATCTTTGCACCCTGGTTTACTGCAAACGGAAAATTGTACCTGATTATAAATATTTGGTATGCTTCAAAGAGGGGAGGATGATTTATGGACATACCTATGCAATATCGGGCGTATGAGCTGGTGAATAAATTAACAACACAAGGTTTTCGAATTATTGCCGGTGACTATAAAACGGATGAAATCTGGCTGGAGCGCAAAGCTGACAGAAAATCCGCTATTATTCGAGTGAAACCGCAAACGTTTGATTGGTCGAATCACCTGCGTCAGGATTCGCAGATTGCCTACCAGCAGATGCAGCGGATCAGGCAGGCTATTGCGAGCTCAAATGCTGTCTTCTATTCAATTTATATCGCAGAAGAACTGCCGGTGGATGATTGGGAAGACGTAAAGCACCCGCGGGGAGAAGGAACAAAGAAAGCTCCAAAGATGCATACATATTATCTTGCTGAAGCAAATGAAGAGGAAGAAATCAGTCAATTAAACCATGATCTACATATTTCATTATCTTCGGATAGAGAAAAGTATGTAACAGAAACTGATAAAGAAACTGCCGCAAAGCGCATGAAAGATGTTTTATTTCAAGAAATACAGGAAGAAATGGAGAATCATAAGAAAATATTTTCATTTTCGAAACCGTTGTTTACATACATATTGATTGCTTTCAACGTACTCATTTTTATTTTTCAAATAACCAGCGGAGAAATGGAGAATACACAGCATTTAATTGATATGGGGGCAAATTTTAATCTGCTTGTCATGGAAGGAGAATGGTGGAGATTCTTCACATCGATGTTTTTACATTTAAATTTTCTTCATTTGATGATGAATATGCTTGCTTTATTCTACCTTGGCGCAGCCATTGAACAGATATTCGGGAGGATCCGGTTTCTTTTTATTTATTTCCTGGGCGGTTTAACAGGTTCTATTGCAAGCTTTGCTTTTTCTATCAATGTGTCAGCAGGGGCATCGGGCGCTATATTCGCTCTGTTTGGCGCACTTCTCTTATTTGGGTTGATTTATAAGAAAATCTTCCTTCAGACAATGGGCTTTAATATCATGCTTATTTTAGGGATAAACCTTGTGATTGGATTTACTATTCCTGAAATCGATATGGGAGCGCACCTTGGCGGACTGGCCGGCGGGTTTTTGATTGCTGCAGCAGCCTATGTCCCAAACAAAAAAAATAAAAAGAATCAGCTGCTTGCTTTGGTTGGTTTTGTTGTGCTAAGTCTTGGATTGTTTATTTATGGCTGGTCTTTCAATTCTTCATCTCCAGAGTTGAAATTAATTGAAGTAGAGATGCAATTAGAAGAGAATCATTTTAACGAAGCCATTTCCATTGCAACAGAAGCTTTGGATGATACGAATGATGAGACGCTGATACCCTATTTCCTTTTCCATCGTTCGTTTGCGTATATTCAAGAAGGAGAGTATACAGATGCTGCAGAGGATTTGGAAGAGGCTGTTCAATACGACCATAGACTGCCGCAAATGTACAATAACCTGGCCGTTTTATATTCAAGGCAAGGCGCAAGTACCGCAGAAATCGAAGCTATTATTGATGAAGGCTTATCTCATTTTCCAGATGATGAAGAATTATCCAAGCTGAAGGATGATTTGCAACCTTACTGATTAAAAAACCAGACTGCTGAACGTGAATGGCAATCTGGTTTTTTAGTGTGTTTTAAATGATGTAGCATGTATAGATTTCATCTGGTGATATAAACTATCTACATCCTATGATATAAGGTGATAAAATTGACCAATCAGATGAAAAAAGTAGCTTCAAGTTTAGAAACCAATGTTTCTTATCTAAAGTCTTATCTGGGAGTGGATAAAAGCTTCGACATAATTAATTTAGACTTAAACTATGCCGGGAAGGATATGGCTATGTTTATGGTCGACGGGTTTGCAAAAGACGATATCATGCTTTATATTATGCAATCGCTGCAAAGGCTTCAGCCGAATGAGCTGGATACCGATACATTACGAAAATTAATGAAGAGAGATATTCCCTATATTGAGCTGGAAGAAATGAAAGAAATGGATAAAATAGTCGATTTTATCCTTTCTGGAGCCACTGTTTTATTTGTGGATGAAATGGATAAGGCAATTATCATTGATGCAAGAGAATATCCGGCAAGGTCTCCAGAAGAGCCTGATTTGGAAAGGGTTGTCAGGGGCCCCCGTGATGGATTTGTGGAAACCCTCGTATTTAATACGGCATTAACCAGGCGCCGGGTCAGAGATCGCTCCTTAAGAATGGAGTTTACACAGGTAGGCAGACGCTCTAAAACAGATGTGGTTATCAGTTACATAGAAGATATAGCTGATTCCAGACAGGTGGAGAGGCTGAAAGAGTTACTTGACGGCATAGATACAGACGGGCTGCCAATGGCAGAAAAGTCGATTGAAGAATTTTTTAGCCGCCGATATTGGAATCCCTATCCGGCGGTCCGTTATACCGAGCGGCCTGATACAGCCGCTTCTCATCTGTTAGAGGGTCATATCGTGCTTATTATTGATGGCACTCCCAGTGTGATGATTACGCAGACAACATTCTGGCAGCATTTGCAGCATGCAGAAGAATATCGTCAAAAACCGAGTGTCGGAGCGTATTTACGAATTGTTCGGTTTATTGCCATTTTTTTTTCTCTTCTCCTCCTGCCGTTATATTATTTATTTTCAGTACAGCCGGAGCTGCTGCCGGCAGCATTTGATTTTATCGGACCGGAAGATTCAGGTGTTATTCCATTGCTGGTTCAATTTTTAATCGCCGAGCTGGGCCTAGATATTTTAAGGATGGCATCGATTCATACGCCATCAGCACTGGGAACGGCTCTTGGCCTGGTTGCTGCAATCATGATTGGCGAGGTTTCGGTAGAAGTCGGCTGGTTTTCCCATGAGGTGGTTTTATATATTGCGACGGCAGCCATTGGCTCGTATGCCACGCCGAGCTATGAATTAGGGATGGCCAACCGCCTTGTCCGCTTATTTTTATTATTTACAACGGCTTTGTTCGGTGTCGGCGGATATGTTGTCGGTGTAACCATTTGGCTGTTATTTTTAATAAAAATGAGAACGTTGGATACGCCTTATTTCTGGCCGCTGGTTCCATTCTCCGCAAAGAATATGCGTGATACCTTTATTCGTTTTCCATTACCAGAGAGACATCTGCGTCCATCCATATTACGGCCGAAAGATCCAGATCGTTGATTCGATTTGGGTCTTTTTCGCATTTCCCATTTTCATGCCCTTTTGGTATAATGTTTTTGGTGATAGCATGGAGAATATACACGATGTACGAAAACTGCTGTTGAAGTTTGGTACTTTTATTTATACAGCAGATCGTTTAGGTGATTTAGAATTAATGATAATGGAAATAAATGAACTATATGAATGGAAATTGATCAGTGTAGAGCAATTTCAACAAGCGTTATTGCTTCTGAAAAAAGAGATAAGAGAATATAAAAAGGGGACGGAAAACAATGAGTGAACTATTAGCAGGCGTAGATATCGGCGGTACGACCGTTAAAATTGGATTTATTACAAAAAATGGAGACATCATTGAAAAATGGGAAATCCCTACGGATTTAACAAATGAAGGGGTCCATATCATTCCAGATATTTGGGCAAGCATTGAATCAAAATTACAGACGCCGTCATTCAAGGATGCTTCTATTAAAGGAATTGGCGTCGGAGCACCGGGCTTTGTAGATGCGCATGCCGGTATTATTGCAGAAGCTGTAAATATTGGCTGGAAAGATATTCATTTAGCGGAAGAGCTTGAAAAACTGGCGAACGTTCCCGTTTATGCTGAGAATGATGCCAATATTGCCGTATTAGGAGAGAACTGGGTCGGTGCAGGGAATCAATCCAGAAATTTAATTGCCATCACACTTGGTACAGGGGTTGGAGGCGGAATTATCGCAAATGGGTCCATCTTAAATGGTGCCAATGGAATGGCTGGTGAAATTGGCCATATTGAAGTATTAGAGAATGGTTATTTATGCAACTGCGGTAAAAGAGGATGCTTAGAAACTATTACATCAGCAACAGGCATCGTCAGACAGGGAATGGAAAAGGTGCAGACAAATCCGGACTCCAAATTGGCGAAATTATTTCAATCAGAGGGAAGTATTACCACGCAGCATATTTTTGAGCTGGCAAAACAGGGAGACCAGGCTTCCAAGGAGATTATTGACTATACCGCAGATGTTTTAGGTAAAGCGATGGCAAATATGTCAATGATTATTAATCCTTCCAATATTTTGATAGGCGGCGGTGTTTCCAATGCAGGGGATTATTTAATCGATGCTGTTACAAAAGCATTCAGAAAACACGCACTGCCAAGGATAAGCGAGGTATGTACGATTAAAGTTTGTCAGCTCGGCAATGATGCAGGCATTATCGGCGGAGCGTATCTGGTATATGAAAATAATAGTTAATTGATTTTCAGACTTGATTTTTTTAGATTATCTACTAAAATAGTAATTTATGAACGGGTATTAAAATAAAATGATTTAATGTGAAACCTTTTGCTTGCCAAATCGTATGAAAAAGATGTAGAATTCATTAATTGTAGGTTTACATTAGTTTATAAAATGGGAAGAAGTATGTTAAAGGATAAACTCGAATTCCTGTTTTTATTATTTAGGAGAGGATATAATGAAACGATTTAAAAAGCCAAAGATACCGCTCTATGTCATAGCGGCGTTACTTCTTGGCCTGAAAACGTATATTGTCTATCGATTTGTATTTAATATTGAACTTGATAACTCCATGCAAGAATTAATTCTGTTTATTAATCCATTTGTGTCAGCATTCTTAATACTGGCATTAGGGGTCTGGTTTAAAAAGTCTTCCAGACAAATGAAATATATTCGGTATGCGATGCTGGCGATGTCACTGATTGTCTGGGCAAATCTGGTATTCTATCGCCAATTCACAGACTTTATCACCATCCCGCAATTATTTATGGGAAGCAATATGACAGATTTAGGATCCAGTATCTTAACTTTGATTAAGCCATGGGACCTTTTCATTTTTGCTGATGTGGCGATTGTCTGGTATATAAGTAAGAAATTTGCAGGAAGTTTATCTGTCTTGTACCCTAGAAGTGGAAAAGTCGGTGTTCTGGCGTTTTCATTAGTTTTACTTGCAGGTAACTTTTTCTTAGCAGAAATGGAAAGACCGCAGTTATTCACCCGTGGTTTTGATCGCGAATATTTAGTGAAAAATATCGGGCTGCTTAACTATCATGTATACGATGTAGTTGTTCATTCTAAAAATGAATCACAGCGTGTTTTTGCTGACGGAAATGAAATTCCTGAAATTCAGGAATTTATAGAAGAAAATGTAGATCATGAGCGCAGTGAAGAGATGAATGGTGTTGCGAAGGATAAAAATATTATTTTCCTTAATGCAGAATCATTGCAGCATTTTGTGATGAACAGTGAAGTTAATGGGGAAGAGGTTACGCCGTTCCTGAATGATTTAGCTCAAGATGAGGATACGTATTACTTTGATAATTTCTATGAACAAACTGGTCAGGGAAATACATCTGATTCCGAGTTCTTAGTAGAAAATTCATTGTACCCGCTGTCCCGCGGTGCTGTATTCTTTACCCACGGAGGAAATGATTATCATTCCTTCCCGGAAATGATTAAAGAAGCCGGTTATACTTCTTCCGTATTGCATGCGAACAACAAAAGCTTTTGGAATAGAGATGCTATGTATGACAGCTTAGAAATCGATGAATTCCTTGGTGAGGAATCATACGATGTCACACCAGAAGATTCTGTAGGATGGGGTTTGAAAGACAAACCGTTCTTTGAACAATCTATCCCGCTTCTGGAGGATTTGGAAGAGCCGTTCTATTCCAAAATGATTTTACTGACAAATCACTTCCCGTTTGAATTAGATGAGGAAGATGCAACAATTGATAAATTTGATTCCAATTCCAATACACTGAACAGTTATATCCCAACTGTCCGTTATATGGATGAGGCAATTGAAGAATTCTTTGATGAATTGAAAGAATCCGGTATGTATGAGGATTCCATTATCGTCATTATGGGTGACCATATTGGAATCAGCGCAAACCATAATAAAGCGATGGCCCAATATTTAGATCAGGATGAAATTACTCCGTATGATCAGGTGCAATTGCAGCGTGTACCATTATTTATCCACATCCCTGGAGACGGTAATGGCCAAGTAATGGATGAGATTGCCGGTCAAATCGACTTGAAGCCAACCATGTTGAACATGCTTGATGTCGACCCTGGCGAGGATATCTATTTCGGTAATGACTTATTCAGTGATGACAGAAAAGACTATATCGCATTACGTAATGGCGATTTTGTCAGTGATGATTATGTAAGTACAGCTGGAATCTGTTATGACCGCGAAACCGGAGAGCCAATGGATCAGGCCATTGAAGAAGAGACTGATTCTGAGGAAGAAGCAAGTGAAGAATTAGAACAAGTAGAAAGTGCTTGTGACTCCATTCAAGAACAAGTGGATACAGAGCTTTCTTATTCCGACTCCATCATATACGGAGACTTATTCCGATTTGTTGATTTTGGAGATGAGGAAGAAGAATAATAAAAACGATGCAGGTGATGAGCGCCTGCATCGTTTTTTCTGTATTAATTAATCAGCTGTTTCTATTGTTGTATTTTTGCTTTACAAATAATCTAATAAAATAAACAAAAACGATTGCTATAAATGCAATATTAAAGAATCTCGGCTCTTTCATAAAAGAATAAATAAAAACACAAAGAGTGATGAACATAATGATGCTGCCCAGCAGGTCTGCTTTAGAAAGTCGCATTTAATCACTCCTGGCTTCGTATTTATAATTACTTGCAAATGAGTATGTATAAAAGTGAAGATGCCTTAATCAGGCTTATTTTGCTTCCTGTGGTATTTTTTATTTTTACTATTTGGAGAACAGGCTTTTTTAAGATAAGAAAAATCAGGAGCACTATTAGACTTTTAAAACACAGTGTTGTTGTTAACGAGATAAACGCTGCGGGAAGTGGAGTGTAGTTCTGAATCCTGATATTACTCACTTCATGAAACCCGTTGAAGCGGCCGCCACCAACTTTTTAGATACTCCTAAAAGTGCAATAAAAAACAGACTCCTTTCATGTTATGCAACATAAAAAGAATCTGTCCGTTTCGTTTTAGCCCGTAATTTCTGAAATAATAGTCGCGATGGAGAAGAATCCAAAGACAACTGCAGTCAGAGCAGAAAATAACAGCGCCAGTATATTTTTATATTTCAACTGACGAATCACGGATACGACCGCTAATAGTGCAACTGCTAAAAATATAACTCCTAATATAATATGGCTCATCCGAAATTTTCCTCCTTTTCAACGTAATTATTCTTGTGTAAAAAGTCAGTATTTAATACTATGTAATTATCGTTAAACTATTTATATTTTATAGTATTTCCAAGTGTTTGTCGAGTTATTATAAAAGAATGGAGAGATAGGTATGGAAATTATTGCGATGCCGGTAGGTTTAGTCCAGGCAAATTGCTATATCGTTTACAAAAAAGAAGAAAAAGATGCTTTAGTTATCGACCCCGGCGGTGAACCGGAGAAGATTATTGCTGCCATTGAAAAACATCAGCTGAACGTGAGGGCAATATTACTGACCCATGCTCATTTTGATCATATCGGTGGTTTGGAAGGGATTCGGGAATTTACAAATGCACCGGTTTATCTTCATAAAGCTGAATGGGATTGGTTAGGGGAGCCTAAATTAAATGGATCAGCTAAATTAATGGGTCAGCCTGTAACTGCGCAAGCGGCAGATAAAGAATTAGAAGAAGGACCATTGGAAGCTGGCGGATTTTTCATGGAGGCATTACACACCCCTGGTCATTCGCCGGGAAGCATCAGCTTTGTTTTCCCTGAAGATAATTTTGCTGTTTGCGGAGATGTCCTGTTTCAACAGGGGATTGGAAGAACAGATTTAGTCGATGGAGATATAGATATTCTTGAGCATTCGGTAAGGGAGAAATTATATCGTTTGCCGGAGGATCTGACGGTTCTTCCCGGCCACGGGCCAGCAACGACAATCGGCTATGAGAAGAAAAATAATCCTTTTTTTCCGGCATAGAAAGGTAGTATCTTTATTGCGGGGACCAAAATTAAATAGAAAAAAGACCATCTATAATCCAATACAGATGGTCTTTTTTCGATGTTTTTAATGTCCAAATCCAGGTACCAGGATAAACTCAGAATACCAAGTATATCCAACAATAAATACCGTACAATATGCACCAAATAGATACATGTACATACGTTCAGACAGCTTTAAGTAACTCAGTGTAAGGAAAAACGCCGTTTGAACCAGGAATAATAGTGCAGTATTCAGCATGTCACCTACATAAAACATAACTGTAAAAATACCTGTCCAAAAGGCAAGAACACGAAACATGCGGTCCATGTCTTCCCCCTCCTTTATAGGTAACGTTCTCATAGTTATTATATACGAGCAAGAAAGGATTGTAAACGATTCTTAAAGATATCATGCCCAATTAGCATAGATTTAATTTCAAAACAATGAAAAATCATTCACATTAATGCTGAATCTGTCCTTTTATACGTAAGGGCGGGATAATCGATAAGTATGATTGCTCTCTGTCGGTTTGATTAAAAAAACGATATAAATTGTATTGTTTCTTTCTTTGTGAAGTGTTATGGTAACATCTCCTTGAGGAAAAACATAATCAGTCTGATAGGGAAAAGAAATCTCATCATCACCTGTTTCGTTCCGTAATTGCTGATATGCCATTTGAAAAAGTGTTTCTATTTCTATATGATACAGCTGGTTTTGAGCGACAGCTTTTGACGTATGGTAATGATAAAGCAAAAAGTGGATTGAAAGAAATACAATAAGAATTACCCAGACGACATGAAATAATAAAAACCCTTGCTGATTATGGATAATTGTAAATCGTTTTTTCATAAACGTCACCTGATTCTTTGGTAATGGTTAAATAAATGGCGTTTGCATGTTCTTCAAACGTAATATCAGCAACCTGACGAAGATAAATTTCATGGCCTAATCCATTTACCTGCCTGCGTACCGTATTATTGTAGAGGCTGACGCGGGCTATACTTTCTGTATGGTCGTTTCGATCGGCAGCACGGATATATAATTGATTATTCGCTACATGCGCAGAAGAGGAAGACATGACATCATAGTGTAATTGAGTGAAAAATTGTTGTACAGATAAGGCTTCCGTATTTGTTTGTTTCAGCTGCAATGCAGACAGAGCGTAAGATACAAAAGGCAGTGTTAATACCAGGACGGTCATAGCAACGAGCATTGAAATGAATGTAAAACCTTTTGTATTACTCCATAATCGCGTAAAGGCATTTACTCTCTTTTTTTTGTTTTGCATTAGTCCATTCAGCACATCCTTTCAGGTACTCACCTTCCAGCGAAAAAGAGAAGGCTGCAGGCGTCTGATATGGAGTTACGGTGTAGTAGTCCTGAAAAGGTGCCGCTCCCGCCAGCACGCCCTGCATGTCATCATGTAATTTACTTGTGATTTGTACTTTTTCAATGGAATTGTACTGTTCTTTGGCAATGATGGAGAGAAGCGGCAAAAGTATCGTGAGCATGGAGAATAGAAGCAGGGATGCGATTAAAGTTTCAAATAAGGTAAACCCTTTATCTTTTTTCCACATAGTATCTGCCTTTCCCTAACGGAAATACAATCTGATAAGGCTCTCCTGCCAAGCTTACTCGAATCGTCTGGGGGTTTTTTATAACCCCGCTGATGTAGAATTCAACATTTTTGGGAAATGAGGTTACTAACGAAAATTGAGCCGGATATTCCCGCTTGATTTCTCTGAATCGATCAAGCACAATGCTGTAGCTGTCCGGGTTAAACTTTAGTACATATGGGATATCGTTTTCCTGCGTGCCTGCTGTGCTTTGCAAGTAGAGCACATCCATTTCTAATGTATCAAAAAAATGCTGCAGCTCTAATTTTTCTATTTGCTCCACCTGCTGCCTTGGAATGAGTAAAAGAATAATCGACAGGATGGATAATGCGAATAATGCCTCAATCAGTGTAAACCCTCGTTCAGTTTGAAGCATTTACAACACCATTAGAAATGGAGAGCTCATTTCCGTTTGAGCATGTCCGCTGGTCTTCGGTGATATAATCAGCGCTTACCAGCTGATTCATACTGGAAGGTAAATTGCCTGTATCAATATGATAAGCATCTGCCTGAGCTTGTACGACAGAAATTAATGCATCACAGCCCTTCGAGTGAACATCCCCTGTTTTCTTTCCCAGATTCGGTATAATTAAAATCATTATTACCGAGATAACCATTAAAACTATCAACATTTCAATCAGTGTAAATGCTTTTGAACTTTTTAACATAAAACCGCTCCTTTACATTGTATTCATCAATTCAAACATAGGCGACATCAGACTAACGTAAATCAATATGATAAATGCGCCGATAATTGAGAAAAAAACCGGTTGGATATAAACAATGCTTTTTTGAAGCCGCTGATACATGGTATCAATCGAAATATCTGCATAGATAGCTAAATCCTTCGCCAGGCTTTTCGCATCCATATTAGAGGATAAAATATCCGTCAGATGACTCTCTAAAAATTCCATTGTTGTTAACAGTCCGTGAATGGTTCTTCCTTTAAAGTATTCCAGCTGCATCTGCTTCGCGTAATAAGAAATAATCGGGAGCTTAGTCTGCCGGGACATATAATTTAATAATTCCTTCATCGGCATTCCGGTTTGCAGGAGAGAGCTGTATAATGCGGCAAAGTGGAAGGATGTTTGTCTTTTTACGTAAGAGCGGTAGAGAGGCACTCGTTTATATATAGACAGTTTTGTTTCTAAAGAGATATTATTTCTTGAAAATAGCCAAACAAGTACAACAAGGGTGGAAAAAACAAGAAGAATTAGGAGAGAATATCCGAGCCATGCAGAAAGAAAAATAACAGTCTGCAGCAGCATGGGAAGCTCACCAAACATCAGCTGCTGGAAGGAAGGGATGACGCGTGAATAAATAAAAAATAACAGCCCGCTGAAAATTATCATTAATATAAGGGGATAACGCACTGTTTGCTGAAATTTACGAATGTAGTGAACGCGTTGCTGAAATAATTGATAGCAATGCTCGATTCGTTCATAAATATCTGCTTTTTCCCTTACTACAAAAAGGTAAGAGACAATGGAATGGTGGAAACCAGCCTGATCCATTGCTTCATCCAGCTGCTTTCCCGCTTCCAGATTACTTAAAACCTGTTTGGAAATGTGTTCTAACTCACCGTAATATTTCATTGCATCTAAGGAATGGACGAGGGTAAGGCCTCTGGAAAGCATGCGCTGCAAAACATGTAAAAATTGCAGCTGGGTGGTAATCGTTAACCTTTGATTATTGGGGAGAAATCGTTTCAGTAAAGCCATAAGCAAATGCCTTTCTTTGTAAATTTTTAAATTGCTGCTTTTCCGGGAGAGCTTGCAGGCTGCCTTCAATGGCTTTTGTCAGGTGGACGCCTTCAATCAATTCTCCGATAGCACTCCGCTGCTGTTTATTCTTTCTTCTGATTGGAATAAGGCGCAAAGCACCTACTCCAATCAGAATCTGATGAAGATCGGCTGTTTTGATACCCATCTCTTTCAAACGGAAAATCGTACCGACAGCATTCTTTGCATGCAGCGTACTAAGGACGAGGTGACCGGTCAGAGCAGCCTCTACGGAAAAGTGCGCAGTTTCTTTATCCCGTATTTCCCCGACCATCAGAATATCAGGGTCATGACGCAACGCAGCTTTTAATCCCGCTTGATAGGAAATACCTGCACGCTCATTTATTTGAACTTGCAGAATTTGCTTTATTTTTCTTTCGATGGGGTCCTCTAAAGAAATGATTTGACAAGGTCTTTCTTTCATTTCCGTTTCTAACAGGGAATATAATGTAGATGATTTCCCGCTTCCTGTTGCCCCGGTTATCAGGATAAGGCCCGATTCATGGCTCATCCATCTTCGCATTTGCTTTATTTGTTTTGGAAAAAGAAATAAATAATCCAGCGGTAAAGTGTCATTTTGAGGAAGAATCCGGATGGCAATCGTTTCTTGCTGATAATGAGGAAGGGTTGAGATACGAAGTGCATAATCTTTTGATTCGAAACTCCAGATCATCGTACCTGCCTGAGGCTTTCTGCTTTCACCGATATCCATATTCGCACTAAATTTAAAAAATGTTCTTAAAAGCTGATATTGCTTTGTTAAAATGGTCCGGATGAAGGTACGTTTTCCGTGGATGCGGAAGTAAATTTCTGTTTCCTGCTCATAGGGATAGAAGTGGATATCGGATGCATGCTGCTTCGTGGCCGACTGAAAGAGATCGTCAGATAATTTTGTGACGTGATTCATTAGCTCACCTCCTTTACAACTATTTCTGACATAACTTATAATTCGACATTCTTTTTAAATGTCCTTCTTTTTATCAAAAAAGAATAGAATTTTTTTAATTGTTTAAACTAAAAATAGAACGGTCTTCAAAAAGGAGCGATGATAGAGTATGAAAAGCAATGACTATATCCGTTTTCTGACAGAAGAAGCGGTGAAATACATGAACTTATCTTCAGAAGAAAAAGCAGAGCGCAAACAAAAAAAGAAGAAATCATCTTATCCGATCTATGGTAACAAATGGCTGGGGGTTATTCCTTTTTCCATTCAGTCCTGGTACCATGAAAGAAAAAATAGCCGGGATTAATCCGGCTATTTCTCATTCATTGTGGATGCAGTTAAGTAAAAAATCCCTCCGTTAATCACTTGAAATGTAATCATTGGTTTAAACCGCTTCTCCAATGCTTCTAATTCTTCTACATGCCTTGGATGATCAAGTTCATCCGCATAAAAATGCTTTAAGGTAGCTTTTTCCGATTCCAGCTGTTTGATAGATGCAGCAGCCCATGCGTTATCCTGGTTTTGAACATGTTGTAATAAAACGTTTTGAATACGGAGAAATCCGCTTTTGGGATTAATCATCGGCGTCAGTGTATAACAATAATCGGATATGGCTCTATCAAGCGGGATACGTTCTAAATAATCCATCATATTTAAAGCCATATGTCCATGAAGCAGCTGCAGGCCTACTGAAAATATTTCATCCCTATGCTGGACACCACGATAGCTGATTTTTATATTGACTACAAACCAAGGATACAGGGGAGTGTTTTCCGATGTGCGGACCTCCTCAAATAATCTGGTATAACGTTCTTTCTCCGTTAATTTATTAATAATTTGATGCAGTCTCGGACTCCCAAAATGAATCCATTCCCCTGGTTCACTCGCTTTCTCTTTGTCCGTAATCAGACGCAGCGCCTGGGGCTCTCCTTCCCGGCCGATTTTTTTAATGTAATGCCAGTAGAAAGGGCGGTTCATTAATTCTTTATCCATTTCCTCGGTAAGCTGGATATGGATTTGTCCCTCATCCTTAGAAAGAATGGTACAATGTTTGGTTTCAAAATAGCTGGTTAGAAAATCGGATAAATCAATTTGCTGTTCCATCTCTATATTGCTCCTCGTTTTGTATTTCCTGGTTTGCCTGCTCCATCACGTATTTCAAGTTATCAAGCTTAATACGAACTTCTCCGGCTGAAGTGGATTCCTGATAGATAGATTCTATTTCTTTCTCCATACTATCTACTTTTAACTCTGCTAAAATGGCATCTAAATTACCAATTACATTCTCAAACAAGTTTATTTTTTCGTAAAGCATGGACAATATATGCTCTTCAATCGTCTGTTTAGTGACAATGTTGTAGATATGCACATCTGATTCTTGACCAAAACGATGAATACGGCCAATTCGCTGCTCTAAGCGCATCGGGTTCCAAGGTAAATCATAGTTGATCAGATGATGACAAAATTGCAGATTAATTCCTTCGCCGCCGGCTTCGGTAGCAATCAGAACCTGTGCATGATCCCTAAATAATTGCTTCATCCAATCTTTTTTTCCTCGTTTAAAGCCGCCGCGAAAAGGTACCGAAGAAATACCATGTTGCTGCAGATACCATTGCAGATAGTACTGTGTAGCGCGATATTCGGTAAAAACAATCACTTTTTCACCATTCAGCGATTTAATCAGATTGGTTAATTCCTCCGCTTTGGGATGCTGCTCCAGCTGTTCAATGTTTCCGATAACTTCCTGAATAGCTTCATGATTTCCATCTTGGTCTAATTTCAGTAAAGAGGTAAAGCAAGCTTCTCTGGAAGAACAGAATTCACGTAAATAAGTGATTTTAGCAAAGGATGCCATTCCAAAAGACAGCTCCATTAATTGATGGTAAACCTTGTGATAGCTTTCTGGAAGAGAAGTCCAAATGGTTTGGATTTTTCTTTTAGAATTGTTTAAGCTGGTATCTTTCCTTGTATTACGGACCATTACCTGCTGGACAAGCTTCTTCAGATAAGGATCCTGCTCCATTTTTTTGCGGTCCTTTCCATATTTCTCTGTAAAACTTTTATAATTCCCTAAATGTCCAGGCTTTAAAAGGCTGACAAGATTAAATAATTCTAACAGCTTATTTTGTACCGGCGTAGCGGTTAATAAGAGACAATACTTTTTCTTTAATTCCTGGACAAACTGGTAGTTTTTTGTCTGCTCATTTTTTAGTTTATGAGCTTCATCCACCAGGATAAAATCATAATCTATATCTAAAATAGCCTCCCGATGCGGAGAACGCTTGGCGGAATCGATGGAAGATATAATAATTGGATTATCGTCCCAGCTGTAATTTTTACGATAGGCAATGGCAGGAATGAGAAATTTTTCGTTTAATTCTTTTTCCCATTGATTTACGAGAGAAGCCGGAACAAGAATTAATGCTTTTTTCACCAGCCCTCTTACCATATATTCTTTTAGAACCAGCCCTGCTTCAATTGTTTTTCCAAGTCCTACTTCATCCGCTAAAATGGCCCGGCCATGCATCGTTTCAATTACTTGTTCAGCAGCTTGTAATTGATGATCTAAAATATCCAGATGCGGCAAATATTCCAGCGCTTGCAAGCCATTGAAAGAAGGGCGCTTTGTTAAATTTGCAGCCTGATATGCCATACGAAAAAGCTCCCAATTTGTTAAATTATTTTCATCACGAAAGGCTGACTCTAAGCCGGTAATGAATTGATTGTCTTGTTGAATTTGAATAGAATCCATTTATTCGATGCACATCCTTTCGGGTAAAATATGGTTTTTCAATTACTTTTTTAAAGAGTTATGATATACTTTTGTCAAATAGATTTTCCTGCTAACATAATATATGATGAAGGATTATATATCCTTTAGTATAACCAACATGAATATATTCAATCAGCGGATGAATACAAGGGGAGAGCTTACAGTTTATGTAACGCCGAAGGAGCAAGTTAAGAGCGAATCTCTCAGGCAAAAAGACTCTTGTAGGACGCTACTCTGGAGAGCGTTTATAGGCATCAGCTGTCTATAGACCACCCACGAAGCAAATATTCACATGATGAAGACCGTTTTCTTTGTGAATATGCAACTTTCTGGTTTGCGGACAGAGACTTCTTTTAGGAGGAGTCTCTATTTTTGTGCTTAAAATCAATTTTTAAAAAAATCACCAGTAAATGTTATAAGGATGTTCATGTATTTCAATCAACCTTAGTGAGGAGAGAAGCAGATGAGTGAATTAAAGCGTACACCGATTTTTCCAGCTTATGAAAGGGTTGCCAAGACCATTGATTTCGGCGGATGGGATTTGCCGGTACAGTTTTCAGGTATTAAAGAAGAGCATGAAGCGGTCCGGACAAAAGCCGGTCTGTTCGATGTGTCCCATATGGGCGAGGTTTTGGTGAGCGGTCCGGAAAGCGTCCATTTTTTACAGACGATATTAACAAATGATGTAACAAAGCTAGTGCCAAACAAAGCACAATATACGTTTATGTGCTATAAAAATGGAGGAACAGTCGATGATTTAATTGTATATATGCTGGCTCAAAATGAATACTTGCTTGTTGTAAATGCTGCTAATACGGAGAAAGACGTTGCCTGGCTGCAGGAACAAAATAATTTCAATCCGAATGTTACCATAAAAAATGTTTCGGAAAATTATGCGCAATTAGCTTTGCAAGGACCAAAAGCGGAGCAGATTTTACAAAAGATTGTAAAAGAACCGCTTCAAGATATCTCTTTCTTTCGTTTTAAAAAGGATATCGAAGTGGAAGGAATAGAAGGAAAGGCCCTCATCTCCAGAACTGGTTATACAGGCGAAGATGGTTTTGAAATTTATCTTGATTCTGAAAATGGCAAATATTTGTGGAATATACTGCTTGAAAAGGGAAGGGAAGAAGGCATCCAGCCAATCGGTTTGGGAGCAAGAGATACACTGCGTTTTGAAGCGAATCTTGCTTTATACGGGCAAGAGCTGTCAGTTGATATTTCGCCATTGGAAGCTGGTTTAGGTTTTGCTGTGAAGCTGAATAAGGGAGTAGACTTCATCGGAAAAGAAGCACTTGAACAGCAAGCTGCTAATGGGACGGAAAGAAAGCTTGCAGGAATCGAAATGATTGATAAGGGCATTCCAAGACACGGCTATCCAGTGTACCAGGGAGAGAGCGAGATTGGTTTTGTTACTTCCGGTACACAGTCACCTACACTAAACAAAAATATTGGGCTCGTACTGATTCAATCTGATTCCGCAAAGATTGGAGCAGAGGTGGAGGTTCAGGTCCGAAAGCGCCGCTTAAAAGCGAAGGTGGTCGAGACACCGTTCTACCGTAGATAATCATCGTA
Source organism: Oceanobacillus sp. B139/18 (assembly GCF_055524595.1). Lineage (NCBI taxonomy): Bacteria > Bacillati > Bacillota > Bacilli > Caryophanales > Bacillaceae > Oceanobacillus > Oceanobacillus sp. B139/18. The sequence goes on from NZ_JBVFXI010000001.1 coordinate 524,081, forward strand.
CATTTTCACAGGAAAAAGAGTTCGGGGAAAAAAGTTTCACTTTATTAGTGCAGTAAAATAAGGGGGAGAAAAGATGGAGTTTCGTTATTTACCGATGACCAGGGAAGATAAACAAGAAATGATGGAGACCATAGGGATAGAGAATACGGAGGAGCTGTTTGCAGATATCCCAGGCAGCGTTCGTCTCCAGAAGGAATTGGAGTTAAAAGAACCAAAGAATGAATATGCATTGATGAAGGAATTAACAGCGATGGCAAATAGAAACACATCCACGAAAGACGTTGTATCCTTTCTTGGGGCAGGTGTATATGATCATTACACACCTTCCATTGTTGATCATGTCATTTCGAAATCTGAATTTTATACAGCATATACACCTTATCAGCCGGAAATTTCCCAGGGAGAATTGCAGGCAATTTTTGAATTTCAGACAATGATCTCTGAACTGACAGCTTTACCAATCGCAAATTCTTCTATGTATGACGGAGGTACGTCTTTAGCAGAAGCAGTAAATCTGAGTGCCGCCCAGACCAAACGTAAGAAAGTGCTGGTATCAGACGCCGTCCATCCTGAATATCAACAGGTTATTCATACGTACGCGAAAGGACAGGAAGTTGAAATAATTCCGATTCCATTACAAAATGGAAAAACAGATCTCGTCCATTTGGAGGAACTTCTGAATGAGGATATTGCGGGTGTTGTCGTCCAATATCCGAATTTTTTCGGGCAGATAGAGCCAATGGAAGCAATCCAAAAGCTGTTAGAAAATCAAAAGAAGACCATGCTGATTGTGTCCAGCAATCCGCTCGCCCTCGGCTATCTGACTCCGCCGGGAGAATTTGGTGCGGACATTGTAACCGGCGACACGCAGGTATTCGGGATTCCAGCCCAATTTGGCGGGCCGCATTGCGGATATTTTGCAACAAGTAAAAAATTAATGCGCAAGGTTCCGGGACGTCTGGTCGGTCAGACAAAGGATGAAAATGGAGTCAGAGGCTATGTGCTGACGCTGCAGGCACGGGAACAGCATATTCGACGTGACAAGGCAACTTCCAATATATGCTCCAATCAGGCGCTGAATGCATTAGCAAGCTCTGTTGCGATGAGCTCTATCGGCAAGCATGGGATACGGAAAATGTCCGAAATGAATATGCAAAAAGCCCGTTATGCAAAGAAGAAATTGAAAGAAGAAGGTATTTCGATAGTTTATGATGGCCCATTCTTCAATGAATTTGTCATTCAGTTAAATCAGGACATTACTAAAGTAAATGCTGCATTGCTTGAAAAAGGAATTCTTGGCGGTTTTGATTTGGGAAAAATCGACCCTTCCTATCATGGTCAGATGCTTGTGGCTGTGACAGAAATTCGTACAAAACAAGAGATAGACCAACTTGCAAAAGAATTGAGGGATATGCATGGCTGATAAAAATTTTCCATTATTATTTGAACGCAGTAAAGAAGGGAGAACGAGCTACAGCTTGCCGGAATTGGAAATAGATGCCTTTGATTTAGAGGAAGAATTAGAGGACGTCTATATTCGCAAAGAACCTCCTAAGCTGCCAGAAGTAAGTGAACTGGATATTATTCGTCATTACACTGGGCTGGCATCCCGCAATTATGGGGTAGATTCCGGGTTCTATCCCCTTGGTTCCTGCACGATGAAGTATAATCCGAAAATTAATGAAGACATTGCGCGTCTGGAAGGCTTCAGTCATATTCATCCCTATCAAGATCCAAACACGGTGCAGGGTGCTCTGGAGATGCTCTATGATTTGCAGGAGTCATTAAAAGAAATTACTGGCATGCATGAGGTTTCATTACAGTCAGCTGCCGGTGCGCAGGGAGAGTGGACTGCATTAATGATGATTCGTGCTTTTCATGAGGCCAATGGGGATTATAACCGTACAAAAGTCATTGTACCGGATTCTGCCCATGGAACCAATCCGGCGTCTGCAGCAGTAGCCGGGTTTGAAGCAGTTACCGTGAAATCAAATGAAGAAGGATTAGTGGATCTGGATGATTTGCGGCGGGTTGTCGGGGTAGATACAGCAGCCTTGATGCTTACCAACCCGAACACGTTAGGATTATTTGAAAAAGATATTTTAGAAATGGCAGAAATAATACATGATGCCGGCGGTAAGCTTTACTATGACGGCGCTAATTTAAATGCGATTATGGGTTATGTCAGACCGGGAGATATGGGATTTGATGCAGTACATTTAAATCTTCATAAAACGTTCACAGGTCCGCATGGCGGCGGCGGTCCAGGCTCAGGACCGGTGGGAGTCAGCGAAGAGCTGGCAGCATATTTGCCAAAACCATTAATTATGAAGGAAAAGGACTCGTTTCGCTTTGATTATGACAGATCGCAGTCTATCGGCCGGATAAAACCGTTCTATGGGAATTTTGGTATTAACCTGCGTGCGTATACGTATATTCGTACGATGGGAGCAGAGGGCCTGAAAAAGGTCAGCGAATATGCCGTACTCAATGCGAATTATATGATGCGTCAGTTAGAAAAAGTATTTCAACTGCCTTATCCGCAGCATTGTAAGCATGAATTTGTACTGTCGGGGAGCATTCAGAAAAAACTTGGCGTCCGCACATTAGATATGGCGAAAAGGCTGCTGGATTTTGATATTCATCCACCTACCATTTATTTTCCGTTGAATGTGGAAGAAGGGATGATGATTGAGCCTACTGAAACAGAATCGAAAGAAACGCTCGATTCCTTTATTGATATCATGACCCGTATAGCAAAAGAAGCAGAAGAAGACCCGGAAACTGTACAGGAGGCACCACATCATACAATTGTGAAGCGGATGGATGAAGCAACCGCTGCACGTAAACCAATCCTGCGGTACGAAGAATCGTAAACCATCATAAAAGCTGATTCAGAGGTTATGCTCTGAATCAGCTTTTATTTTTAGCCCAATTAACAGCTTTCACAAAATGGAAAACAAAGGCTTTATTTTTTCATTTTAATCTTTCCAGTCCATTTTTTAAATCCGCCTTTAAGCTGATAAATTTCTTCAAATCCTTTTTTATGCAGGAGCTGCGCAGCTCTTGCGGAACGGCTGCTGTTTTGACAATACAGGTAGACCGGCTTGTCCTTTCTCAATTCCACAAGTCTTTGCTTCATTTGCGTTACCGGGATATTACGCGCTCCGAGAATATGACCTTTATCAAATTCCTGCGGCTCACGTACATCGATCAATTGTGCTTTGCGGTAGCCTTCTACAAATTGATCTTCTGTCAGTACATTTAAATAAGTGCGTTGTCTATAGTAGCGAAAAATAGTAATCGCAAGCAGAACAACTAAAGCAATGAGTAAAAATGTCATTTTGTTTCCCCCGTCTATCTTTATATTCTACACTCTTATTATATGGGCAGCGTTTTTATTTTTCAAAGTTTTTATTTTGCAGACGGAAAATCATCTGAAAGTAAGGGTTAACACCAGAATCTATGGTTGGAAAATATAGTTAAATGAGATAAAAGCAACTCGCTGGCGTAGTATATTTCCGTAGCAGTCGCTGGCAGCAAATTTATATCTACTATGTTACTCATAGATTTTGATGAAGAGCTAAAAATAATAATCAACTTTCAGGCTGCAGATATTATGTTTAGAAAAAAGGGGTGTTTCTAGTCCGCTTTAAGGGAATAAAAAAAGTAATCAGCGCTTGTATGAAAGGTACTTGCTTTTCTGATAATTAACTATATATTGTGTCAGAATAATGAATTGGATACTATATATTGTTTTGTGAAGAAGAGTTATGATAAACTAATAAGTAATCAATTGCAAGACAAGGAGCGATAACATTGACTATCCATTTAGAGTCATTAAGGCAGGTTAATATCGGGGCGCTTAATGAAGATATAAAAAAATTTGAAGCAGTGCATCCAATTACCAAAGAAATGCATATCACCCATCAAGGCGTGTCGAGATTGGTCATGCTGGATCGGTATGCATATAAAGATACAGAGAAAAAAACATTAAAAAAAGGTGATTTTGTTGTCTTGACCGTAAAAGCAGACCCTAAATTTCCCGCTCGGGGTCTAGGATTTATTATAGATATTAATTGGGAAGAAAACAAGGCGGAAGTAGCTGTCGAATCCGATTATGTCGGGGTTTTGGATAAGGAAGAAGAACGGGAAAGCGGGATGATCACGCGTTCACTCGATGTTATCGAAAAACCGTTGGAAATTTATTATGAACAAATTGCCAAAAGAAATGCGACCGGTCTTTCAGAAGTAGAAGAAACCGAAGAAAGAAAGGCCAAATCATTTGATGCCTTTTATAACCAATTGGCTTCTATGAATTTTATCCCGGCGGGCCGTGTGCTATATGGAGCAGGCGCTGAAACCGATGTAACTTATTTTAACTGTTATGTGATGCCTTTTGTAAAAGATTCGCGCGAAGGTATTTCCGATCATCGTAAACAGGTAATGGAGATTATGTCACGCGGCGGCGGTGTCGGCACGAACGGTTCCACATTAAGACCGCGAAATACACTGGCCAGAGGGGTCAACGGAAAATCTTCAGGAAGTGTCTCCTGGCTGGACGATATCGCCAAATTGACGAATCTGGTTGAACAGGGCGGTTCCAGACGCGGTGCACAGATGATTATGCTCGTTGATTCTCATCCGGATATTGTGGAATTTATTATCTCAAAAATGCAGAATCCGCGTATTTTACGCTATTTAGTAGAAAATACAGAAGATGAGCAGATGAAGCAGCTGGCAAATGAGAAGTTAAAATTCACCCCGCTGACAGAAACAGAATTTGATTTGTACCAGGGAATTGTCAATTATAAAGCCATCCCCGGCCAAGGCGGGTTCACAGATGCTGCCATGAAGCAGGCAACGGATTTATTGCGTGATGGCGGAACGTATTCCGTCCATAATCCGGATTTCCTGGCAGGTGCAAATATTTCTGTCTGTATTACAAAGGAATTTATGGAAGCCGTGGAAAAAGACGATTACTATGAGCTGCGCTTTCCAGATGTAGAAAATTATACACTGGAAGAAATGAAAGCCTATAATGAACAATGGTATGAGGTAGGCGATGTCCGTAAATGGGAAGAAATGGGCTATGGCGTTCGGGTTTACCGGAAAGTGAAAGCAAAAGAACTGTGGAACTTGATTAATATTTGTGCAACATACTCTGCAGAACCGGGCATTTTCTTTATAGATAATGCCAATGAAATGACAAATGCAAAAGCGTATGGTCAGCAGGTTGTTGCGACAAACCCTTGCGGTGAGCAGCCGCTTGCTCCGTTTTCTGTTTGTAATTTGGCTGCCGTCAACCTTGCTGAAATGGCAGATAAAGATACCAAAAAGGTAAATGTAGAAAAATTAAAAGATACTGTAGAAACTGGTGTGCGGATGCAGGATAATGTAATTAACGCAACGCCATATTTCTTAGAAGAAAATAGAAAACAGGCTTTAGGAGAAAGACGTGTCGGCTTAGGCGTGATGGGACTGCATGATTTATTGATTTATTGTGAAACAGCTTATGGCTCAGAAGAAGGAAATAAGCTGATTGACCAAGTGTTTGAAATCATGGCAGCTACTGCTTACCGCACTTCAATCGAGTTGGCGAAAGAAAAAGGAAGCTTTCCTTTCCTGGTGGGTGAAACAGAGGAAGAAACAAAAACGCTCCGTGAACGTTTCATCCAAACGGGATATATGCAAAAAATGCCTGCAGACATTCGGGAAGGCGTATTAGAGCATGGTATCCGCAACTCGCATCTGCTGACTGTCGCTCCAACTGGAAGTACAGGCACGATGGTCGGAGTAAGCACAGGACTGGAACCATACTTCTCCTTTTCTTACTACAGAAGCGGACGATTAGGTAAATTTATCGAAGTAAAAGCGGATATTGTGGAAGAATATTTAAATGAACATCCAGAAGCAGCGGATAAAGAGCTGCCGGAGTGGTTTGTAACCGCAATGGACTTAAGTCCGGAAGCGCATGCGGATACACAATGTGTGATTCAGCGCTGGGTGGACAGCTCGATTTCCAAAACAGTAAATGCACCAAAAGGATATACCGTTGATCAGGTAGAAAGTGTTTACCGCCGTCTGTATAAGGGCGGTGCCAAAGGCGGTACGGTCTATGTGGATGGAAGCAGAGATTCGCAGGTCTTAACCTTAAAAGCAGAGGATAACCAAGTAGGGGAGCAGACAGAATTATTCCCGGATGAGAAAGAAGATAAAAAAATTGTTCTTATGGACACCATTCAGGAATTAGATAAAACAAATGTAACAATCGGATCTGAGGTGGGAGATACCTGTCCAGTCTGCCGAGAAGGCAGTGTAGAAGATATCGGCGGATGTAATACGTGTACCAGCTGTGGTGCTCAATTGAAATGTGGATTGTAAGACATAAAGAGTGGTTCTGTTTATAAACAGAACCCTCTTTTTTGGTATATAATACAGTTTGATATATAAAATCTATGTACAGGGAGAGGTTTATTTGAAAATCCGTCTGTCTGAATACAACGAAAAATGGATTGAAATGTTTGAAAATGAGGTGCGACTTTTAAGTGGAGTGTTTGGAAGTGAAATAATAAAATTTGAACATTTCGGAAGCACAGCAGTCAAAGGAATGAAGGCAAAGCCTGTTATTGATATGATATGTATTGTTAAAGATATCAATAAAATGGATGCTTTCAATGATCAGATGCGTCTGCCGGGATACGATGTTGCTGGAGAGTGGGGAATAAAAAATAGACGATTATTCCGAAAGGGCGGGGAAAACAGAACACATCATATTCATGTTTACCAATATAATAATCCCGAAGTTGAGAGACACCTAGTATTCCGAGATTATTTAAGGAACCACCCTATTGAAGCAGAGAGAGATAGTAATTTGAAAGAAGAACTGGCCTTAAAATACGATGATACTACTTTTTACAGTAAAGCAAAAAGAACATTTGTAGAGGGGGTAGAACAGCGGGCATTAAATTGGTTTAGGAATAAGTAAATGCGCATAAATTAATCTAGGAGTTGTAGGGTCGTTGATTGCCCATTGCTTCTGTCTGTTCTATCAGCTTTATTGCATATTTAATCGGAATAAAGGTGAAAAAGGAAATAAAGTCTATTTCGCCTGCAGCTGATTATTCTTCCATAACCATCTCTTTCATGGTTAATACGCTTAAAATAAGCTGAAAATAAATCGGAATATTTAAAAAATCATTATGAAAGTTAGTAATCATCCTGCTGATTATAAAATCAGACAGGATGATTCATCAAGATTTAAACCTATATCAATATTGCCCCAACAATCCCTTTTTCATCGCCATGCGTTCACAGTATTTAAAAAAGAGCAGACCAGCGATAAAATAGACGAGAGCATTTATAAATAAAATTAACAGCGGCAGCCAGCCGATATCCATTAAAGTCTGTCCGTCGATCATGATATCTCTGACTAAATCAACGCCAATAACAAAAGGCAGAAAATACATAAGAGGGGATGCAGCAAGCGGAATAAAGGTCAGCCCAGCCAATAAAAATTGCAATATCTGCAGGAAGGCTTGAATTTGTTTATAAACAATGGCCAGCCCGCCGACCATTAATCCGACGCCATACATTCCGAAAACAGTTAATACAAAGACAGGGAAAATAGATACAATATCAATATTAAGCCATTGTCCTGCTGTCAGCATGGTAATAACCAGTAAAATAGAAATAATGATTCCGTAAATAATTGTACTGGCAATCAGCCTTGTGCTTAAAATACGCCAGATCCCCATCGGTGACATCGACAATTGTTCAAGCGTTCCGCGAATGGCTTCATTTACAATTTCGAAACCAAACATTTGAATGACGCTAAGTGCCAAAAACCAGAAGATATAGTTAACAATCACAAATTGAATATTCGCATCCTGTGTTGATGGATCCCCAAAAAAGTGTATTACTCCAAATAAACCTAAAAAGATAAAATAAAAGGTTAAAACAAGGGCAAGAGTATTTGGTAAATAACGCTTCAGTTCCAAGTATTCCTTTCGCAGGTTTGCTCGAAATAGATTAATCCACAGCATGTTGAAAGTCTCCTTCAATAATTTTTAAAAATACTTCATCAAACCGAATCGATTTTCGGTCAATCGAATCAATTGGTGTACGGTTCAATTGTAATACTTGAAAAATCTGATAAATATCCTCGCTTTTCTCAAGCTGTACAGTAAGATAGCTGAATAGTTCGTCCTCTACATAATCATTTGCCGGAAAACGGGCGGAAATGGCTTTTTGCTGATCTGGTGACAAAGCTTCATTTAAAGTCAGTCTGTAGGAGCGTACTTCAAACAGTTTTATCAGTTCATCGACGCGCTGATCGATAACGACAGTTCCCTGATTAATAATAACGGTGCGATCACAAATATCCTGAATCACTTCCATGTCATGAGAGCTGATGATAACGGTACGCTGATAATTTTGAACAATGGATTTCAGGATTTCTCTAACCTCCAATCCGGTTTGCACATCTAAACCAAGCGTCGGTTCATCTAAGAGCATGACTTCCGTATTAGCAAGCATCGCTACAGCTATTGCTAATTTTTGCTGCATCCCGCGGGAAAGCCGGTTTACCAACTCATTCTCTTTTTCCTTCAAACGGAATATTTGCAGCAGTTCATCGATCTCTTCTTTAACTTCCTTTCTTGACCTTCCTCTGTTTCCGGCAAAATACTCCAAGTTCTCTCTCACCGTAAGCCGCCAATATAAATTACGGTTGCCCTCCAGCACGGCGCTGATATGATGTAACGATTCTAAGCGTTTCGCGGTATTAGGTACTCCTTTTATCTTTATTTCGCCGCTGTCCGGGTATAACAAACCGCATATTAATTTGATCGTAGTCGTTTTTCCGGCTCCGTTAGGACCAAGCAGACCAAGAATTTCTCCTTTATAAACATTAAAATCAACGTCTTTGACCGCTTGAACAATTTCTTTTGATTTTCTTTTCCGGTAGCTTTTATTTAACTGGCTGATCTCAATTATCTTTTCCACGTTATCCCTCCTCTTTCTGAAATAATTGTAGCAATTAGCAAAAATCCGAACAACAATCCATCGAAGGAAATAACCTCCGTCTTTAGACGTATCTGAAGGAATATATGCTAATTTGTTCAAGAATAAGAATGTTAATAAAAAAGCTGAAAATAGCCGTTCAAACGGGTTTCATGGGGGAAGTAATCTTAGGCCACAGAAATACACTTCGCCTTCCGTTGGGCCTGAGCTCATTTTCTTTAAAGAAGACTTAGCGATAAGCGCAGACAGAGCTATAGTTGGGACTGGAATTGCGGTTACTTGCCCATCCAAAAGCGTCGCTAGAATTTGGATTATTTCTTTGTAAAAAAGCAAATAAAACATAATTCTTCTTTGATGGGAGCGAAAGGTAGCCGATTTCTGCGGGAAAAGCAACAGGTGAAGACCCCGCGGAAAGCGACTTCCCGGAGCGGACATCTCCTTGGCAAGAAAACGGATGTTTTAAAGAACAAGTGAAGTCCTGTTTTTTTCTTATTGCCTGCTGCAAAGGATGCAAGCGGAAGTGAATATACAAATAAAGGATAATAACTTGAGTTTTATAAGGAAATCAGCTATTATTAAATTAGAAAAAAAGTTTCCTTTGATAAAAAAAATTAACGTTCTTATTGAAGGTGTTCACGTTTCTCTGTGGCAAAACATAGAAAGGAGCTTTTTTATGCCTACACCGAGCATGGAAGACTATATTGAAATTATTTATAATTTAATTGAAGCAAAGGGCTATGCCAGGGTTTCATCGATTGCAGAAGCATTAGAAGTGCACCCGTCCTCTGTGACAAAGATGGTCCAGAAATTGGACAAGGATAATTATTTAGATTATGAAAAATACCGCGGTTTTGTACTGACATCGAAGGGGAAGAAAATCGGTGAACGGCTTGTCTTCAGACATGATCTGTTAGAAAATTTTCTGGAGTTAATCGGAGTGGACGAAGAACATATATATAATGATGTAGAAGGTATAGAGCATCATCTCAGCTGGAATTCGATTGACAGGATAGCAGATGTGGTTGCTTATTTTAAAGAAGATGAACAGCGGAGAAAAGATCTGCAAAAAATAAATGAAGTTAATAAAACGTAACCGGTTATTCTCAGGAATGACTGGTTTTTTTGATGCGGTTTAACTGGTCATTTCTTCATCTTCAGGTGCGAAAAAGCATAATAAACAAGCTGATAGACGTATAAATCAATAAGCACCTATAAGGGATGGAGCGATGTCATGAAAATTGATGCTGTATTTTCTGGCGGGGGAGTGAAGGGGTTTGCATATGTCGGCGTGTTGGAAGCCTGGGAGGAGAAAAATTTGCAGGTGGAGCGTGCAGCTGGAACTTCTGCAGGAGCTATTATAGCCGGGCTTTTGGCAGCAGGTTATCATTCTAAGGATATTAAAGAATTAATGAAAACATTGGATGTTCAGAGTTTAGCTGATCCGCCGCTGTTATCCAAATTATTGCCGGCTACAAAGTGGTTATTTCTGTATTTTCAATTAGGATTATATAAAGGGGAGAAGCTGGAAGCATGGCTGGGAGATGCATTATCCAAGCGGAATATATATCGGTTTGGCGATTTAAAACCAGGTGTGTTAAAGGTAGTTGTCAGTGATTTATCGCTTGGTAAATTGGTTGTAATCCCAGATGATTTAGAAAGAGTTTATGGCATTCGTCCAGATACGTTTTCGGTAGCCGCCGCTATTCGGATGAGCGCCGGGTTTCCTTATTTTTTTATGCCGAAATCCATACAGGGTAAAAATAAGCAAAAAAGCATTATCGTAGATGGGGGATTGCTTAGCAATTTTCCATTGTGGATTTTTTCAGAAGCAGAAGAGAAGCAGGTACGTCCTGTCATCGGTGTAAAGTTAACAGATTCTTCCACATCTGTAGAGCCGCGTCAGATTCGAAATGCGCTCAATATGTTTCCTTCCCTTTTCACAACAATGAAGCAGGCGCATGATAACCGATATATTTCCAAGCATCAAGCAGATCATATTATTTTTGTCCCCACCCCTGAACAGAATTCCATGAATTTTAATATAACAGAGGAGAACAGAGAGAAGCTGCGTCGGATTGGAAAAGAATCCAGTGAAAAATTTTTGCGTAAATGGAGTGGTTAATTATTATTTTTCAGAGGTACGTAATGGATAAAGCGCGTTCGAATGGGATAATATTCGAACGCGCTTTATTGTGGGAAATGGGAGAATATAAAAAAGGAGCTTAGAATCTAAGCTCCTGCAAGGGTCTGCTCTATAATAATTTATTTCTAAGAAGAAACACGGTTCTTTTTCTTCGCTTTATTTCCTTCGATAACACGCAAATGACTTGCTCTTTTAGGATTTCTTTTCTTTTGGTTTGCTTTCTGATAGCTGGAACCAGCCGATTTCACAGCCTGTTTATGACCGTACTTGGATTTAGATTGTTTTACAGCCTGCTTATATTTTTTCATGTTGTCACGCTGTCGTCCGGAAGGCTGCCTATTGCGTATGAGAAAGAAATAAACCAATCCAAAAATAGCTGCCCCTATCCCGATAGAAATCAATAGTCTTGAAAGAAATGCAACGGTATTTCCAAATAGCTGTGTAAATAAACCGAAAGCTGCAAAAGCAATAATCAAATAAACAAAAATAGATACTGCTTTATTTCTCAATTGAAATCCTCCTTTCTCACACATTATTTATACTTCTATTTTACCATATCATGCTGCAGGATGCCTGTGAAGGAGCTTCTGCCAATCCGCTAATATATATCGATCGGATGATTATCCGAGATACTCGAAGGCTGGACAGAAATCACGTTATCCTGTGGAAACTGTTTGCTTGTTAATTAATTATTCCCTCTTTCATAAAAAATATTCCCGCAGATTAACAGAAAGATTATTTCTTCATACGAGTTTCATGATTTGGTCATACTAGAGAGTGGAGGTGTTTATTAATGAGGCGCTTATCAAAAAAACAACAAATAAATGATAATGAGGAATCTGTATTAAAAAAATCGATGTACACAGGATTTGTAGGCGGGGTTGTATTCAGTTTACTTGCAAGTGTAATGTATTACTTTAATTTTTTGGAGGTCGCACCAAAGTTTTATCTGCTGACTTCCTGGGTATCAGAAGGATGGACAAACACGTGGCTCGGTATCTTCTTTACAACGATTCTGGCTGGGGTAGTTTCTCTGCTCACCGCGTTTGTATATTATATGATTTTCAGAAAAATAAAGTATATGTGGGTGGGAGTTATATACGGCTTTGTCTTATGGGCTCTTATATTCCTTTTATTCCGTCCCATATTTAACGATATTCCTGCTGTGACGGAATGGAATTTGAACACCTGGATAACAACCATCTGCTTATTTATTTTATATGGCACATTTATTGGCTATTCCATCTCCTATGATTATATGGATTCGCAGCAAACCGAAGACATCATAAAGAAAAGCTAGGATTTTTCTGTGATTATTCAAACGCATCTATATATGATAAAATACTTATGATACTTGAGATTTTGGAGAGGATGAAACCTTTTGACGAAATTGGACCGCTTACGTGAAAAACTGGAAGAAAACAAAGCAGACGCCATAATTATTGACAGTCCGTATAACAGACGTTACCTGACTAATTTTACTGGCACAGCTGGAACAGCATTGATTACTGCAGATAAGGCTCTATTTATTACAGATTTTCGTTATACAGAGCAGGCTGCTGAACAAGCGGCAGCATTTGAAATTATAGAGCATAAACAAGGAATGATTCAGGAAATTGCGAACCAAATCGACAAGCTTGGTGTAAAGAGGCTGGCTTTTGAGAAAAATTATACGACTTACAGTCAATTTGAAACATATCAAAATCAATTTTCTCAAGAGTTGATTCCTGTAGAAGGAATTGTTGAGGCACTACGGATGATTAAAACCCCTGATGAGCTGGAAATTATGAAAAAGGCTGCGAAAATTGCAGATGACGCATTTGCGCATATTCAATCATTTATCGAGCCTGGAGTGAAGGAAATCGATATCTCGAATGAATTAGAGTTCTTTATGCGCAGACAGGGAGCGACTTCTTCCAGCTTTGATACCATTGTAGCGTCCGGCTTACGTTCTGCTCTGCCGCATGGGGTGGCATCTGATAAACAAATGGCAGAGGGCGAACTGGTGACACTGGATTATGGTGCATTATATGAAGGGTATTGCTCTGATATCACAAGAACGGTAGCTGTTGGAGAAATTTCTGCGGCGCTGCGTGAAATTTATGATATAGTATTAGAGGCGAATCTTCGTGGAGTTAAAGGAACAAAAGCTGGCATGAGCGGGAAAGAGGCAGATGCTTTGACCAGAGATTACATTACGGAAAAAGGATATGGCGATCGTTTCGGTCATTCGACAGGTCATGCAGTGGGAATGGAAGTTCATGAGAGCCCAGGATTGTCGACTCGTTCTGAAGCAATATTAGAACCGGGCATGGTCGTAACGGTAGAGCCGGGTATTTATGTTCCAGGGGTAGGCGGCTGCCGCATTGAGGACGATATCGTTATTACAAAAGACGGCAATGAGCGATTGACCTTTGCTCCCAAAGAATTAATCCAATTATAAAAGGGTACAGGAGGAAAAAATATGATTTCAGTAAATGATTTTAAAACAGGTTTAACTATTGAAGTAGACAATGATATTTGGCAGGTTATTGAATTCCAGCACGTAAAACCAGGAAAGGGAGCGGCGTTTGTACGTTCAAAACTCCGTAATTTACGTAATGGAAATATTCAAGAAAAAACGTTCCGCGGCGGCGAAAAGGTAGAAAAGGCGCATATTGAAAATAACAAAATGCAGTATTTATATGCTTCTGGCGATGCGCATGCATTTATGGATACAGCGTCATATGAACAAATTGAAATTCCAGAAAGTCAAATTAAAGATCAATTGAAATTTATTAAAGAAAACATGGAAGTTTCTGTGGTCACCTATCAGGGTGAAATTATCGGAGTAGATCTTCCAAATAACGTAGAGCTTACGGTAACAGAAACAGAGCCTGGAATTAAAGGGGACACAGCGAGCGGAGGTTCCAAACCGGCTACGTTAGAAACCGGACATATTGTACAAGTTCCTTTCTTTGTTAACGAAGGAGATGTGCTCGTTATTAATACTGCGGATGGGAAATATGTTTCCAGAGCATAATTTAATAAACACAAGCAGTTTGCTGAATCTTCGGCAGACTGCTTGTTTTTTTATGTGAAAAAATAAATGACGGGCTTCAGCTATTTTTTGAAATCCCTTTGTTATCACTCCTCTCTCTTTCAAACCTTTCAATAAAGAAAAAGCTCTCAGGGCATAATTTCATTTTAAAAACATATATCTCTAAGTAAAACAAGCTGATTTTGTATTTTCAAAAAGCGGGGTTTTAGAATGAATGAGATTTTACGACTTTTTCCGCCATCTTTTCAGGACCGGATAGACGGTCTTATAGGTCATCGCTGGTCACAGCTTCAAGAAATTCGAGTACGTATTCATCAAAAAATAGAATTTATTTTCGACTCAGCTGTTTGCTGGCTGGACGAGCCGTTGCCACATAAGAAAGAAGCTGTTTTTATTCTGAACCAGCTGAGTGAATATTCGCTGTATCGGCTGGAAGAAGAGCTGCGTAATGGGTTTATAACCATTGAGGGCGGCCATCGTGTCGGTATTGCAGGAGGTATTATAACAGCGGATCAAAAAGTAAAAGCGATTCAGCCTGTTTCATTTTTTAATATTCGTATTGCCAAGCAAAAAAAAGGCTGTGCAGATATGCTGATGCCTTATATCTATGATGGGATATACCATCACACTATGATTCTTGGAGCACCGCAATCTGGAAAAACAACGGTAATACGCGATATCTGCAGGCAAATAGCCAGTCAATCTGCTACGGGCCGCTCTAAAAAAGTAACCATCGTGGACGAGCGTTCCGAAATAGCAGCATCCATCCGCGGTGTTCCGCAGCATGATATAGGGATGAGAACGGATGTGTTAGATGCCTGTCCGAAAGCAGAAGGGATGATGATGGCGATTCGTACGTTATCTCCCGATATTCTGATTGTCGATGAGATTGGCACAGAAAAGGATGTGGAGGCGATTATCGAAGCATCCCAGGCAGGTGTGAAGGTTATTTGTACAGTGCATGCAGGAGATATGGCTGATTTATACCGCCGCCCTATTATGCAAAAAATAGTTCAGGAATTAATTTTTGAGCGTTACCTGCTGTTAGGGCAGGGAAAAAAAATCGGAAAGCTAGCTTGTGCCTTTGACAAAGACGGGAATCCGATCAGTTTTAAGCAAAGAGGTGGTGAAGGTGAAGTGGATTGGCGTGCTGCTTTTAATTAGTATGTCTACAGTACTTGGCTGGGAATGGGGAAGATCATTAAAACAGCGGCCCAAGCATATTCAATTATTATTGCAGTCGCTTCAGATTTTAGAGGCGGAAATGGTATACAGCCAGGTCCCATTACAAGAAGCATTTCAACTAATCAGTAAGAAACTGCAGGGTCCGACTGCTTTATTTTATCAGGAGCTGGCTGAGGAGCTGGAAAATAAAGAAAAAGATTTTGATGAGATATGGGAAGAATGTGCGCAAAGGTTAATTGGACAATCTGCGCTGCAAAAAAGCGAGCTGGAGATATTGCTTCAGTTTGGCAGAACACTGGGACAGCATGATATTGAGCAGCAGAAAAAACATATAAAATTAACCAATCTCTATTTAGAAGAGCAGTGGAAAAATGCCACAGAACGTTTTCAAACGTATGGAAAGCTGTCAAACGTGCTGGGACTTCTGTGCGGTATCTTTCTGGCACTATTGTTTATGTAATGAAATGAGTGGCATCAGGGAAGGAGCAAGTACATGTTTGTGGATGCATTGATACTATTTCAGATTGCTGGTATAGGCATAATTGTAGCGCTTATCCATACGATTTTAAAACAGATGGGCAAGGAAGAAATTGCCCAATTTGCTACGTTGATCGGCTTTATACTTGTTCTGCTCATCGTGGTGAACGGACTCTCAGATTTATTTCAGCAAATCAGATCTGTATTTCTATTTTAAGGAGATTGGATATGGATATTCTCCAGATTACGATTTTAGGTGTACTCGCAAGTATATTATATATCCTGGTAAAAGAGGTACAGCCTTCGCTTGCTTTTTTAATTATTCTTATTACGGGTATTGTTATCTTTTTCTCCATCATTCAGCAAGTCCAATTAATATTTGAAACCATTCGGAAGCTGGGCGACCAGGCGAATGTGCAAGGACTTTATTTAACAACGATTTTAAAAATTATCGGTATTTCTTATATTGCTGAAATCGGAGCTCATCTGACGAAGGACGCCGGTCTGAATTCTGTATCCAAATACATTGAATTAGCAGGAAAAGTATTTATTTTACTGCTTGCTGTTCCAATTATTACTGCGGTAATCGAAGCGATTATCGGTTTTATCCCTCATGTTTGATTGGCGAAAGAAAATGAAGCCGGGAAAGGGAGTATCCAGATTGTCTAAAAGACCTGTCAACTTACTCCGAATACTATGTATGCTATTTATCGCTCTTGTTATTAGCCAAGGAAATTCAGCAGTTGTCCAAGCTGAGGATGCTCCAATGACCGAAGAGGAGGAGGAAACCCTTCAAAACTCTTTATTAGATGAGATTTCACTGGATGAAATTCAATCCTATTGGGACCAGCTGATCATGGAGTACGGAGATAACTTACCTGATTTACAAAAAATCAGTATCTATGAATGGATTAAAAATGGAAACAGCTTCTCCATTCAAGATATTCTGATGCATTTTTTGCGCTACCTCCTCCATGAGCTGATTATCAACGGAAAACTTTTAGGGACTCTTTTAATGCTGACCTTATTTGCTGTTGTGCTCCAGTCGATTCAATCTGCATTTGAGCAGACAACCGTCAGCAAGGTTGCTTATTTTGTGGTTTTTTTAGTCCTGTTGTTTATCGTACTGAATAGTTTTTATCTGGCAACTTCATATACAAAAGATGCGATTGATACGATGCAAAGCTTTATGATTGCACTGCTGCCTCTGGTATTGGGAATGATGGCGAGCTTTGGCAATGTGATTTCTGTTTCTTTCTTTCACCCGATTATTATATTCTTTATTCATTTTAGCGGTGTATTTATTTCAGCCTTTGTTTTACCTTTATTATTTCTTTCCGCCATGCTGATTATTATCAGCAGTTTAAATAGTCATTTTAAAGTAACGCATTTGGCCAATCTCTTTAGAAACGTTGCTGTAGGCAGTCTGGGAATTTTTTTAACTATTTTCCTGGGGGTTATTTCTGTTCAGGGGACTGCGACAGCAATCCAAGACGGAGTAGCAATGAAAACAGCTAAATTTGTAACAGGAAATTTTATACCGGTATTAGGACGGACATTTACCGATGCTGCGGATACCATTCTTAGTGCCTCCCTCATTTTAAAAAATGCTGTCGGCATGATTGGCCTGTTTATTATTTTGTTTATTGTCGCTTTCCCGGCTTTGAAAGTGGGAGTCATTGCAATAATTTATAAACTGGCGGCAGCAATATTACAGCCGATTGGCGGGGGCCCGATCGTGCAATGCTTAAATACAGTAAGCACGTATATTTTATTTATCTTAGCCTGTTTGCTGGCAGTCTCCCTGATGTTCTTTCTTGGGATTGTCATCATTGTCGCAGCAAGTAATTTAACCGTCTTACTAAGATAGGGGTTGATGAGAATCGAAATATTTACAGACTGGGTGACACAGATTATTTTATTTATCATTCTGGCCTCCGTAATCGATTTGCTTGTGCCGGCAAATCATCTGCAAAAATATGTGCGGCTGGCGATTAGTTTAATCTTGATTTTGATTCTGCTTCAACCTGTTTTTTATTTGTTTAATACGGATATAAATACTGCTATATCAAGCTCAATGAACAAAATAGAAAGTCAGTTTCAAGGACAGCCTTCGATAGAAAATCAAATAGATTTAGAAAAAAAAGAAATAGAAAGTGGACAAGATGCATATATTTTAGAACAAATGGCTATTGAATTGGAAAAAATAGCGGCAGAACCATTAAAAGAGGAATTTAACGCAGAGATTGCCTCTATTGATTTCCAATTTTCTGTAATGGACTCCGTATCCTACGAGGAGCTGACAGAGGTCATTGTTTATATAACAGAATCAGAACCAGGGGAAGGAGCGATGAACACGGTTGAAGATGTGGTTATTGAATGGGGCAATGAGGAGGAAACGCATTCGGAAGAGCCATTACAAGAGATGGAGGCCAGTTTAAAAGAAATTTGGGAAATTGAGGATAAAGAAATAACGGTCTATTGGGAAGGAGAGGGATTTTGAAAAATAAACTGACTCACTTTTTAAAACAGACCACGGATAGCGAACAAGCTTCGGGGAAAGAAAAAAAGCAGCCGTCTAAAAAAATAGGATTTATTGTTATTTTAGGACTGGTGGGAATTTTATTTATGATTATCAGTAATGTATTAAAACCGGAAGAGGAGGTTCAGCCCGTGCCTTATGACGATTCACAGCTGGAAATTTCGGAAGAAGCGGCTTCAGAATCGGCAGGTGGTGAAGTAGAAGACCTGGAGAATGAGTTAGGCGAACAATTATCCAGCATGCTGAATCAGATGGATGGTGTTTCAGAAACAGAAGTAATGATCAATTTAGAAGCAACAAGTGAGCAGGTCTATGAAAAAAATAGAACAACAGGTAAACAGACGACAGACGAAACGGATCGTAACGGAGGTTCTAGAGTGGTTGAGGATCAGACGGATGATCATCAGGTCGTGCTTTATCGTCAGGGCGATCAGGAAACACCTTTATTGGTACAAACCAAACAGCCGGAAGTACGGGGCGTATTTATTGTAGCACAAGGCATGGAAAGTCAATCGATGAAAAGTCAAGTCATTGAAGCAGTATCCAGAGTATTAGATGTCCCTTCACATAAAATCTCAGTGATGCCTAAAAATTAAGGAGGTAGAATGTATGTTAAAAAAACAAACAGTATGGTTACTCACGATGTTAAGCTTGATGGTTGTTTTAAGTGTCTATTATATCTTTTCAGCAAATGGGAATGATTTAGCTTTTGTGGACGATGGGCAGGACGCA
The DNA here is from genome assembly GCF_055524595.1 of Oceanobacillus sp. B139/18. NCBI lineage: Bacteria > Bacillati > Bacillota > Bacilli > Caryophanales > Bacillaceae > Oceanobacillus > Oceanobacillus sp. B139/18. Next base: position 543,224 of record NZ_JBVFXI010000001.1, read on the forward strand.
GCTTCAGAGGATGTGGTTCCTGCAACCCAATCTGAGGAAGGAATTGAAGTGGATAATATAGAAAATGTAGACAGCGATGAATTGTTTACAACCATCCGTATGGAAATCCAGGATGAACGCAGCCGGAAGAAAAGCCAGTTAACGGATGTAGTGGCTTCTGCTAATGCATCAGCTACTGAAAAAGATGAAGCATTGCAAGAAATAGATGGCTTAGAGGAATTAGAAACGAAAGAATTGATTCTTCAGGAGCAGCTGCTGGCTTCTACGGAATATGAGGATGTACTTGTCCGTTCCAATAATGGAAAAGTTCATATCCATGTAAAAACCGAAGAATTGCCTGTAACAGAAGCAGCGAATATCATGCAAATGGCCCGTGATGAATTTGGAGAAGATGTCAAAGCAGAAGTTAATTTCCAGCCAACTGCTGAAACGACAGACATGGAAGATACAACGGAAACAGAAGAAGCAACCGAAACAGAAGAGACAGAAGAAACGGGAGAAGTCCAAGAAGGAGAAGAATCAGAAGACACAACCGAAACGGAAGAGTAAAACAACAAGCCAGCAGCCCGCCTTGGGCTGCTGGCTTTACAAATGTAAAAAACAAGTTTATCCCAACATTAACAGGCATTAACTGTTATAATAATAAAAACAGCTTTTCATCCAGTTAATACAGATTTGATTACGGTAGACTTGATGTTTTTGTTCATTCTATCGTAATATATTAGAAGGTAATGAAACAGCCAGCATGAAATTATAAAAAGATAACAATCGAAATGAGGAGTGCCAATATGTTACAAGTAGATGAAATTAGAGAAATTATTCAAATGGTCGATAAATCATCATTAACCGAATTTTCTTATGAGGCGAACGGTGCAGTCATAGCTATGAAAAAAAATACAGGGTCTGTTACTACTACCGTTCAATCACAGTCTCAAGCCGCAGCAGAACCTCAAGCTCCGGCAGTTCAAGAACCAGAGCCTGAAGTAAACACACAGCCAAATATAAAAGCAGAGGAAATGCCGCAGGCTTCAGCGGATTATGATTATGAGATTGTTTCCCCGATGGTCGGGACATTTTATACTTCTTCTTCTCCAGACAGCGATCCTTTTGTGACAAAAGGAAGCACAGTAGATACAAATACAGTCGTATGTATTGTGGAAGCGATGAAATTATTTAATGAGATTGAAGCGGAAACCAATGGAGAGATTGTGGAAGTTTTAGCTGAAAATGGCGAGCTTGTAGAATATGGTCAGCCATTATTTAGAGTAAAGAAGAAGTAAGGGGATGGAATAATTGATTAAAAAGCTATTAGTTGCCAATCGTGGAGAAATAGCTGTCCGAATTATCCGTGCCTGCAAGGAGATGGGCATAGAGACAGTTGCAATATATTCTGAAGCGGATGAAGAGTCATTACATGTGGAGCTGGCGGATGAAGCATATTGCGTTGGACCAAAACTGAGTAAAGACAGTTATTTAAACATAACTAATATTATGAGTGTTGCATTGTCGACAGAGGCTGATGCGATACACCCGGGGTATGGATTTTTAGCAGAGAATGCTGACTTTGCAGAGATTTGCAGAGCATGCAATGTAATCTTCGTCGGTCCGACACCAGAAGCCATTCAAAAAATGGGAATTAAGGATGTCGCCAAGGAAACAATGAAATCTGCTGATGTACCGGTTGTACCTGGTTCAGAAGGAATTGTTGAAGGGGTAGAGCATGCAAAAGAAATTGCTTTGGAAATAGGCTATCCTGTTATCATTAAAGCAACTGCCGGGGGCGGCGGAAAAGGAATCCGCGTGGCCCGCTCCGAAGAAGAGCTAATAAAAGGAATGGAATTAACACAAAAGGAAGCGGAAACCGCCTTTGGAAATCCAGGTGTCTATATTGAAAAATATATCGAAGACTTTAGACATGTAGAAATTCAAATACTGGCTGATACGCATGGAAATGTTGTTCATCTTGGAGAAAGAGATTGCTCCATCCAGCGCCGTCTGCAGAAATTAGTGGAGGAATCACCTTCCCCTGCAATCAATGAAACACTGAGAGAACGGATGGGAGATGCTTCTGTAAAAGCTGCTCAAGCCGTGGATTATGTCGGTGCAGGAACGATTGAATACATTTTTGACAGACAATCGGAAGCATTTTACTTTATGGAGATGAATACCCGTATTCAAGTAGAGCATCCTGTAACAGAAATGGTTACCGGAGTGGATCTGATTAAAGAACAAATTCGAATTGCAGACGGTCAGGAGCTTGCGTTTACCCAAGAAGATATTACATTTGAGGGACATGCAATCGAATGCCGTATTAATGCGGAAAATCCATATAAGAATTTTATGCCTTCCGCAGGGGAGATTGAAATGTATCTGCCGCCTGGTGGACTTGGAGTTCGTGTGGACTCCGGCGCCTACAGCGGATATAGAATTCCACCATATTACGATTCCATGATCGCGAAGCTTATCGTTTATGCTTCCACCAGAAATGAAGCCGTAGAACGTATGAAGCGTGCTTTGGAAGAGTTTGTTGTTGAAGGAGTGCATACAACCATTCCATTCCAATATCAAATCATGAGCCATCCTGTGTTTAAAGAGGGAGACTTCAATACGAATTTCTTAACTGAATATCCAATCATCGAAGAAAAGGAAGATGAGGATAGCAAATAAGGAGTGAAGGCAATGAGTGATCAACTATTATTAGAGATACTTGAAGATGATAGCTTAGGCAGTGTACAGATTGTACCGGAAGTCCTTGAAGTTATCGCAGGACTTGCTGCAACGGAAGTAGATGGGGTAAAATCAATGCACGGCAGCTTTGCAACGGGTGTTGCGGAGAAATTTGGCAAAAAATCCCACGGTAAAGGGGTCCGCGTAGAATTAACGGATAATGGTGCTATTATTGATATTTATGTAATCCTTAAATTTGGAAAATCGATTCCAAAGGTTGCTGCCAAGCTGCAGACGAATATTAAGCATAATATTCAAACCATGACTTCTATCCAGGTGGAAGAAGTTAATGTTCATGTAGCAGGTATTCAAATGGATAATCAGGAAATTGTATAAATACAAGTACAATAAATGTTCAAATGAGAAGCGGAAAGATTTAGTTATTTTTTGAACATACCTTATGACTCATGCCTCAAAAAATAAAAATAAAGACAGATGTATGAATATACGTTTTAAAACAAAGAGAAGCACAGGCAAATGACCTGTGTTTTTCTTTTTGATAAATTGGCAAAAAAGGCTTCAGCTTTGTAAATTCTTTTTTATTTTTCTTAAAAAAGCGGGCATACGGTATCCTAGCCAAAAATAAGGGAAACGTGTTATGATTTTAACAGTAAATGAAAGAATGTAGAAGGAGACGTGTGATGAATCGACATAAAGCTAGAGAAAAAGCGTTTCAGACGCTTTTTCAGTTAGATATGAATGAAGATGAGGTAAGTTTAGCAATGGAATCATTGAAGGAAGAAGAGCGGAAAGACGTATTTCTGTCTATGTTGATTGAAGGCGTAATTACGTATAAAGAAGCAATTGATTTAAAAATATCGGAGAACCTGGAAAAATGGTCGCTCGAGCGAGTTGCATCTGTAGAACGCACTATTTTAAGACTTGCTGTTTATGAATTATTATACATGGAGGATATCCCCCAAAATGTAACTATCAATGAAGCGGTAGAGCTGGCGCATACATTTGGAGATGAACAATCCGGTAAATTCATTAATGGTGTCTTATCAAAGGTTATTTCATAAGGAGGGAATTGATCATGACTGCAGAGTTATTAAACGGAAGAGAGCTGTCAGATGAGTTAAAAGAAGAAATGAAACATGAAGTAGAGATTTTAAAGCAACAGAATATCCACCCGCATTTAACGGTTATTCTGGTAGGAGATAATCCTGCGTCTAAATCTTATGTGAAAGGGAAAGAAAAAGCATGTGATTTCACGGGGATCTCGTCCAACTTAATTGAGCTGCCGGAATCGGTTTCCGAGCAGGAGCTGTTACAAGTGATTGAAGGGCAGAATAATGATAAGGATGTACATGGTATTCTTGTTCAATTGCCATTGCCTGATCATATTGACGAACAAAAGGTCATCCACGCTATTTCTCCTTTAAAAGACGTAGATGGTTTTCACCCGGTCAACATTGGAAAGCTTGTAAATGGAGAAGAAACCTTTTTGCCTTGTACTCCTTATGGGATTCTGACGATGCTTGAATCTAAAAATATTGAAATAGAAGGGAAGCGCGCTGTGATTATCGGACGCAGCAATATTGTCGGAAAACCGATGGGATTATTGCTGTTAGAGAGAAATGCGACAGTTACATATTGTCATTCCCGTACGCAGAACCTTCGTGAACTTGCGTTGGAAGCAGATATTTTAGTAGTTGCCATGGGCAGAGAGCATGCTGTTGATGGAAGCTATGTGAAAGAAGGAGCAGTAGTTATCGATGTTGGTATTAACCGCATGGACAATGGCAAGCTGACTGGTGACGTGGAATTTGAAAGTGCGAAGGAAAAAGCATCTTATATTACACCAGTTCCCCGCGGTGTCGGTCCGATGACGATTACAATGCTTTTAAAAAATACCATCAAGGCTGCTAAAGGACTGTCTGAAAAGTGAAAGATAATTATCTGACGGTTACTGCACTAACCAGGTATGTGAAGCGTAAGATAGATACAGACCCCCATCTGCGACAGGTTTGGCTGCGAGGGGAAATATCTAACTTTAAACACCATAGCCGCGGACACATGTATATGACCATTAAGGATGATAATGCCCGTATCCAGGCAGTGATGTTCTCTTCGAATAACAGCAGGCTTGTTTTTCGTCCGGAAAATGGCATGAGTGTGCTTATTCGGGGAGAGGTAAGTGTCTATGAAGCAAGCGGGCAATATCAGCTTTATATCCGTGACATGGAGCCAGACGGCATCGGGGCGTTGTATCAGGCTTTTGAGCAATTGAAAGAAAAATTGCAAACAGAAGGCTTATTTCTTGATGACCAGAAAAAAAAGATTCCTGCTTACCCGAATCATGTCGGCGTCATTACATCTCCAACCGGGGCAGCTGTCCGTGATATTGTGACAACGATTGAAAGAAGAGCACCTTCTGTGAAGATTACAGTGCTGCCGGTATCTGTGCAGGGTCCGCAGGCGACCAGTTCCATTGTGAAAAAGATTCAATATGCGAATGCTTTTCCAGAGGAGTATGACGTTTTGATTGTCGGCCGCGGCGGCGGGTCGATTGAGGAGTTGTGGAGCTTTAACGAAGAAGCAGTGGCACGAGCGATTTATGCATCGGAGATTCCTGTTATTTCTGCTGTGGGGCATGAAACAGATACAACAATTGCTGATTTTGTATCTGATTTACGTGCGCCGACGCCGACAGGAGCAGCTGAGTTAGCTGTCCCTTCGCAAAAGGAACAGCTTGATAAAGTATCGTATTTAGCGCAGCGTCTGTCACAGGTGATGCGTACAGATATACAAATGCATCGTAAACGATTGGAATCATTAAGCCAAACCTATGCATTTAAATACCCGAAACAGCTGATTGCCCAAAAAGAACAAGAACTGGATTCGATGCTGGATTCATTAAACAAGTCGTTAAAAGCAAGAATGGAACAGAAGCAGCTTCGTTACACGCATCTTAAACAGAGGCTGGATACACAGCATCCGGAGCAGGAAATAAAAACAGCAGCAGATAAAAATAGTAAATTGCTGGCGGAGTTAAACCGATCCATGAAACAGCTGTTTGCAAAATCAGAAAGCGACTTACAGACTTCTATCAACAAATTAACACTGGTTAACCCGCTTGCTGTTATGGCACGAGGTTATGGGATCAGCTATAGTCAAGATGGTGATGTGATTAAATCCATCAAGGATGTGAACGAAGGAGATCCAATCGATGTACGGCTGCAGGACGGATATCTGCATGCAAACGTACAAAAGATAAAGGAGGTAGATCAGAGTGGCGGAAGAAAAGAAATATGATGAATTAACCTTTGAGCAAGCGATGGAAAAGCTCGAAGTTATTGTCAATAAACTGGAGGAAGGCGATGTTCCTCTTGAAAAAGCGATTGAGTATTATCATGATGGGATGAAGCTCTCTAAGCTATGCAATGAAAAATTAACCAATGTACAGGAAAAAATGGTTCATATTTTAAATGAGCAGGGTGAACTGGAGCCGTTTGAAGTAGAGGAGGACAAATAAGATGGCGCATAAACGATTACAGGCATATTTAACGTATTATCAGGAGGAGCTCGAAAAAGCGTATACAAGCTGTTTTAACAAGCTGGAAATACCGGGTAATTTAAAACAGTCCATGCTTTATTCCTTAGATGCCGGAGGAAAGAGATTGCGTCCTATTTTATTATTTGCCAGCTATGAAGCATACGGCCAGGATGTTCAAAAAGCGATGTCATCGGCGATTGCTCTTGAGATGATACATACCTATTCACTCATTCATGATGATTTGCCGGCCATGGATGATGATGATTACCGGCGCGGTATGTTAACGAATCATAAAAAATTTGATGAAGCTACAGCCATTCTTGCGGGCGATGCCTTGTTGACCTACAGCTTTGAATTAATTCTAAATGATCCATTGCTTACTGCAGATGAAAAGGTGACGCTCACCAGAGAATTAACTGCCTGCAGCGGTCCGAAAGGGATGGTCGGCGGACAGATTCTTGATATGGAAGCAGAGAAACAATCTGTTTCGTTAGAAGCCATGGAAGAAATTCATGCCTTGAAAACAGGAGAACTGATTCGTTTCGCTATTTTTGCAGGAGCGTATTTAGCAAATGCAACAGAAGAGCAGGTACGTTATTTAGAGAAATATGCTTATTATTTAGGGCTTATTTTTCAGGTGCAGGATGATATCCTGGATGTTTCCGGCGAGGAAGAAAAGCTGGGAAAACGGGTAGGCAGCGATGAATTAAACGAAAAAAGCACGTACCCTAAATTATTAGGCCTGGAAGGTGCAATTGCGCAAAAAGAAAAATACGTTCAACAAGCATATGAGAACTTGAAATTAGCCGGCGCAGAAGATTCTCTTTTAAAAGCGTTGACGGATTACTTTAGTGAAAGAGACCACTAAAAGCGTGTGTTGACACATTATATTATGTAAAGGAAACGGGTTATGAAAAAAAAGAAAAAAATTGCTGAGCTATTAGTAGAAAGAGAATTGGCGGAAGATATGGAAAAAGCGAAACGTGCGGTGATGGCGGGACTGGTTTATTCAGGAGAAGAGCGTGTGGATAAGCCGGGAAGCCTTGTTCCTGTCAATAAGCCGCTCCGAATCAAAGATAAACGTTTAAAATATGTAGGCCGCGGCGGCTATAAGCTTGAAAAAGCTCTTCAATTATTTTCAGTGTCTATTTCAGATAAAATTTTTATGGACATCGGCTCGTCGACAGGTGGTTTTACAGATTGTGCTTTAAAAAATGGCGCTAAAAAATGCTATGCCATTGATGTCGGCTATAATCAATTAGATTGGAAGCTCCGGAACGACCCTCGTGTGATTGAGATGGAACGGACAAACTTCAGACATGTTACACCAGAGACGCTCGAGTATGGTTTGCCTGAAGTTGCTTCTATTGATGTTTCTTTTATTTCGCTGAAGCATATATTCCCTGTTCTGGCGACATTACTGCATGAAAAGAATGATGTTATTGCGTTAATAAAGCCGCAATTTGAGGCTTTAAGAGACCAGGTTGGTGAAAAAGGAATTGTCAGAGATCCGGCAATTCATCTGGAGGTTCTCGAAAAAGTGGTAAATTATGCAGCGATGGCTTCATTTACTTTAGTAGATATAACATACTCTCCTATTAAAGGAACAGAAGGCAATATTGAATTTCTGGCACATTTCAAATGGAGAAATGAAGAAACGCCAAAAGAAATCGGATTAGAAGAAGTTGTCAGGGAAGCACAGCAGGCATTGACTCAATAATTCTGGAAACATGACATATCACATTATAAGAAGATGTATGCACTATAAGGAGGGTTTATACGTGAGTAAAATACAACGCCATATTAAAATTCGTGAACTGATCACAGAAAACATTATTGAAACACAAGATGAGCTTGTCGATTCATTAAAAAATCTTGGCTATAACGTCACACAGGCTACCGTATCACGGGATATTAAAGAACTGCAATTGGTAAAGGTACCGACGAATACAGGTCAATATAAGTATAGCCTGCCTGCAGATCAGCGTTTTAATCCGCTGCAAAAACTGCAGCGGTTGATTGTGGATACGTTTGTCAAAATAGAGAATGCAAGTCATTTTATTATTTTAAAAACACTCCCTGGAAATGCCCACGCAGTCGGCGTCTTGATCGACAATTTGGATTGGGAAGAAATTATGGGAACCATCTGCGGGGACGATACTTGTTTAATTATATGCAGGACACCTGAACATGCGGAGGATATCAAAAATCGATTAATTGGAATGCTTTAAAATTATTTAGTCGGGGTGAGGCAGCATGTTAACTGAATTATCTATAAAAAACTTTGCGATTATTGAAGAATTATCCTTAAACTTTCAAGAAGGCCTTACTGTTTTGACGGGGGAGACTGGTGCAGGAAAATCGATTATCATTGATGCTATCCAATTATTAGCCGGAGCAAGAGGTTCTGTAGACTTTGTTCGACATGAATCGAATAAAGCAGAGATTGAAGGATTATTTTTCATCGATCACGAAAAGCACCCTATTTACCAAGTAGGAAAAGCATATGGGATTGAAATCAGTGATGAACAAATTGTACTTCAGCGGACCATAACCTCCTCTGGAAAAAGCATCTGCCGTGTAAATAGTAAATTAGTGACACTGGCTATTCTCCGGGAATTTGGAAAAACATTGATTGATATCCATAGTCAGCACGAGACGCAATCGCTGATGGATAATGAGCAGCATATTGATTTTTTAGATCTCTATCTTGGAGATGACATGAAGGAAGCAAAAAAAGATTATCAGGATATTTATAACCGTCTGGAAAATCTGAAGAAAAAGTACCGCAGCCTGAATGACAATGAGCAGGAGATGGCACAGCGCCTGGATCTGCTCCAATTCCAACAGCAGGAATTAACAGAAGCACAGCTTATCCCGAATGAGGATACGGCGCTTGAAGAAGAGCGCAATCAGCTTGCAAATTATGAAAGGATACATCAATCTCTTTCGGATGCTTATTTTTCTTTATATGGCGAGCAGCATGGATTAGAATTAGTCAGCCACGCACAATCAGCTTTACAGGACGGAGCAGATTTAGATCCTTTTATTGCTGAAAAATTGGACAGTATATCTAATCATTATTATATGCTGGAAGAACTCACGTATGATATTCGCAATTATCTTGACCAGCTGCAATTTAATCCGGAGCGCCTGAATGAGATTGAACAGCGGATGGATGAATTGAACAGATTAAAGCGTAAATACGGTCCAACGGTGGAAGAAATGTTAGACTACTTAGGACGCGTTGAAGAAGAAATCGAACAGATTACAAATCGGGAAACGCATTTAAATACACTTGTAACAGAAATTGATGAGGTTGAAAAGGATGCTTTATTAGAAGCAGATCAGCTTCATCACTTACGAAAACAAGCCGCGGAAACATTAACGAACGATATCCACCGGGAATTAAAAGACCTCTATTTAGAAAAGACGACCTTTTCCATTGATTTTGAGGATTCAACGCAGCGGAAGCTGAAATCAAACGGCTATGATAAAATACTTTTCCGCATTTCCACCAATGTCGGCGAGCCTTTAAAAGACCTCACAAAAATAGCTTCAGGAGGAGAATTATCAAGAATCATGCTTGCTTTGAAGAAGATTTTCTCAAAGCATCAGGGCATTACGAGTGTTATTTTTGATGAAGTGGACACCGGAGTCAGCGGAAGAGTCGCACAGGCAATTGCTGAAAAAATCCATGAAATATCGCTGGAATCACAGGTTCTGTGTATTACACATCTTCCGCAGGTCGCTGCTATGGCAGATACGCATAAATTTATTCAGAAAAAGGAAAAGGAAAATCGCACTTTTACTTCTGTTATTGAATTAAATAATACGGAACTGATTGAGGAATTAAGCCGGATGATTACTGGAACAAAATTAACAGATACAGCAAAAGAACATGCGAAAGAAATGTTAACATTGGCAGATCGTTTTAAAAAATCAAATTAAAGGGATAAAAACGTTAAAAAAATCGGACAATAACTGTACCGGTTTTTTCTTTTTCCTGTACTTACAAATTTCGTTAATCACATGTCCTTTTGCATCTTAAGAATAACAACACTATACGTCCGTTTATCTATATTTTTAGAGGAAAAGATACACATATCACATAGGTTGTTCCAGTTTAAACTGCCCTCCAACTGCAAAAAGTATATGTACAGAAAGATAATATTTTTTGTATGAGGAGGAGACGATTTATGAGCAAAACAAACAAAATCAGATGGACATATAAAATCAGCTCGCTATTATCGCTTGCTTTTATATTGTTTTTTATTTCCCCTTCCTTTATCCACGCAGATACTTCCATGCAAGGGTATAAAGAGGTTTTTCAAGACTATCCTATCCTTCCTTTTTTCAATAATGAAGAGCATACGAATAAAGAGGATAATCAGGGGCAGCATCAACGTCTGGAGGATGTAAGAGTAGTACCGGGAGGACAATCCATTGGAGTGCAGTTAGAAACGAAAGGTGTACTGGTTGTCGGTCATCATCAAGTGAAAATGTCTGAAGGAGTAAAGTCTCCGGGAGAAGCCGCTAAAATAAATATTGGTGATACAATTGTTGAAATAAATGGTCAAAAGATCAATCATATGACAGACATTAAACCGATTGTTGATCACAGCGGTAAGGAGAATAAAAAAATGCAAATCAAGCTGAAACGCGGAGATAAGTATATTGAAACAAACCTGCAGCCGATTTTCGACAAAAAAGAAAATGCTTACAAAATTGGTTTATATATCAGAGATACAGCAGCAGGTATTGGAACAATGACATTTTACGAGCCGGAAACAGGGAAATATGGCGCGTTAGGACATGTTATTTCGGATATGGATACGAAGAAACCGATTGACATCAAGCAGGGATCCATTATCCATTCTTCTGTAACTGCAATTGAAAAGGGTGATAATGGTTTACCGGGAGAAAAACAAGCTTCCTTTCAAACGCAAGAAAAAAGAATTGGTAATATCACGAAAAATACGGATTATGGAATATTTGGGGTATTAGAAAAGGAGGTAAATCATGAAAAATATGATGAAACCTTTCCTGTAGCACTATCCCATGAAGTCAAAGAAGGGCCTGCAAAAATTCTTACTGTAGTGGATGGAGAGAAGATTGAAGAATTTGACATTGAAATTATCAGCAGTGTTCCTCAAAAATCAGCATCTACAAAGGGAATGGTTATTCAAATTACCGATCCGCGATTATTAGAATTAACTGGCGGAATTGTTCAGGGAATGAGCGGAAGCCCTATTATTCAAAATGACAAGGTTATCGGTGCAGTAACACATGTGTTTGTAAATGATCCTACCTCGGGATACGGTGTTCATATCGAATGGATGCTTGAAGATGCAGATATTATTCAATCTGATTTGAATGAAGCTGCAGCGTAGCAGCTGCTGTCATTCCGGTTAAGCTTTCTTTTCCCTAACAGAATAAAATAATAAATCAATAATTAAAAATGTCTGTAGTAGCGTTTGCTATTATAGACATTTTTTAGTTTTTAAATAATCATTAAAATATAGTATGTTTATTGGAAATATGCATTTTATTTCCAACTACTATCTGATATAATGAAAACGGATACAATAATACGTTGAAAATTGTGTCGAAAGTTGGTGAAAAAAAGAGAAAAACGAAGAATACTTGAGAAAATCGAAATAAATCAAAAGTTTTTTGATTTTAAAGAGGATATTTATGTTTTTTGTAGAATATGATATAGGTGCATAAAAAGCAAAAGGAGGATTTTTTAGTGAGTAAAATATCTGTGTGTTTTGTTGATGATAATCGTGAGTTAATACAATTAATGGAGGACTTTTTTGGGGAACAGGAAGAAATTGAAATTGTCGGAACAGCATTAAACGGAAGGGACTGCCTCCCGTTGATTGAAGAGAAAACACCGGATGTGCTGGTATTAGATATTATTATGCCGCATATGGATGGAATAGCTGTTTTAAATGAAATTAAAAAAATGGAATTAACTAAAAAACCACATATTATTATGTTGACTGCATTTGGTCAGGAAGAAGTGATGAAGAAGGCAGTTGATTTAGGAGCTTCTTATTTTATCCTGAAGCCGTTTGACATACAGAATCTGGCTGATCAAATTCTGCAGGTTCAGGGAAGTGCGGTTTCCAGAGTATCAAATGTGACGAAAACAAATATTGAAAGTAAGAAAAAGCAGGACCTGGAAGCGAATATAACCAATATTATTCATGAAATAGGCGTGCCTGCGCATATTAAAGGATATATGTACTTAAGAGAAGCAATTACTATGGTTTATAATGATATTGACCTTTTGGGGTCCATCACAAAAGTGCTTTATCCGGATATCGCCAAAAAATTCAATACAACTGCTTCCCGTGTAGAAAGAGCAATTCGCCATGCAATAGAGGTAGCTTGGAGCAGAGGGAATATTGATTCCATTTCAGCATTATTTGGTTACACCATCAATATTTCTAAAGCAAAACCGACGAATTCTGAATTTATTGCGATGGTAGCTGACCGATTACGATTGGAGCATAAGGTATCGTAATATGGCCTGCAAGTATTGACAAAAAGCTTTAAATAACTAGCAACCCGTATTGTCACAGAAGGAAATTATATAAAACCTGCCGATGCATCCAATAAACAGGAAGCAGTACAGCCATTTATGAAGAAAAGAGTTGTACAATTTTATTTGTTATAAGTAAATTGCAAAAATTGTGTTTTTAATAAATATTCTAAAAAGTTGGGACATTACTTATTTTGATTAGAACGGTTTTCTTTTTATAAAATGAAAGGCTGTGTATATGCTTTATTCACTTATCCAAGAATAAAAACAGCAACCTGGTACCAAAGTGCAAGAGCAATAATCACAAGAGCAGAAATGATTTTTATCAAATTCTTTTTGGAAAAATAGTTCTTGTCCGGGTAAACTTCTAAAAAAGTGACAATGATGAGAAGAGCTGATAAAAATGGCAGTGTTAAATAATCTGCAACCTTTGTTAAATAGATAATTCCCAGAATAAAGCTGATAATGGTGATTGGAAGATAAAGCCAGCGTTTCTTTTTTAACGTTTCAGTCAATTTTATACACTCCTTATACTTGTACTTTATATTAAGCATATTATGAATGGATTAATTTTATACTAGAAAAAAGGTTAACAGGCACATCTGACAAATGTGCCCGTTAACCTTTTTTGACTGGCCGATAAAATCACCTATAGAGGATGTTCTAACGTTTCTGCTATGTGCAGCTTATACTGCCCGCATGCTCCTGCTCTAAAGCACATTCCTTTTAGTGGATATGACGGTATAAGCCGATTACCTTGCCGAGAATAGATACGTTTTCGTAATAGAGAGGTTCCATCGTTGCATTTTCGGGCTGGAGGCGGAAACGGGTCTTTTCTTTAAAAAAACGTTTGACAGTCGCTTCATTTTCATCCGTCATTGCTACAACGATATCTCCATTATCCGCAGAGCTTTGCTGTTTTACGATAACCATATCTTTGTCGAGGATGCCTGCTTCAATCATACTGTCTCCATCAATGACAAGTACAAACAGATTATCCTCCGGTCCGGCAGAAGAGCTGGGAACGGGAATAAACTCTTCCACATTTTCAATCGCAGTAATCGGGATTCCGGCTGTTACCTTCCCTATTACAGGTACATAAATGGCCTTATCCTTAGGCGCATCATTCTCATTATTATATATGATCTCGATGGCACGAGGTTTGGTCGGGTCTCTCCGAATATATCCTTTGTTTTCTAATCTTTCTAAATGACCGTGAACAGTAGAGCTTGAAGCTAACCCGACAGCTACTGCAATTTCACGTACGGAAGGCGGATAGCCCTTCTGCTCTACTTGATCTTTAATAAAGTCAAAAATCATCTGCTGTCTTTTTGATAGTTTTGTCATGACTTACTCCCCTCTAGCATAGGTATTTGTTATTCATAGTATAGCATTGAATGAATCAATTTACAAACAAATGTTCTAAAAAGTATTGACAGGAACAGTTGTTCTGAATATACTATAGTAAGAACAACTGTTCCGGAACCAGATAAAATATCGAAGGGGAGTTTTAATATGTTTGAAAAACTGATGAAGTCTGATGCTTTTTATATTGTAGCTTTTATTATTGCGTTAATATTTTTATATACGATGATGGTTACAATTTAAGTGATTGACCAGACGACTGATTTCCTTGCTTATTTTGTAGAGAGCAAATATGCTGGTAAGACAGATTCTGTAAAGAATTGTCACCGAAAAGTTGAAAAAGAGCGGTTTATTATTGGAGGATAAAACATTGAGAACGATTATTTATTGTCGGGTAAGTACAGAAAAAGAAACACAAGAAACATCACTTCAAAGACAATATGAAGAGTTATCTGCGCTGGCCGATAAATTAAATTTTACGGTTGTGGATTGTATTCAGGAGAAGGCCAGCGGCTATGACATTGATAGAGATGGCATATTTAAGCTTCTTGATTATTTTTCTCATCAAGAAGCTGATTGTCTTTGTATTCAAGATGAAACAAGGCTTGGAAGAGGAAATACAAAAATTGCTTTATTTCATCAGCTCCGGAAAATTAATATCCCCATTTACACGGTTACCCATGAAGGAGAACTTGAGCTGAATGAAGCGGATTCGATGGTGTTGAACATCGTCGGTATAGTGGAAGAATATCAGCGTAAACTACATAATATGAAAATAAAAAGGGGAATGCGACGTGCTGTATCAAATGGGTATAACCCTCAAGAAAATTTACATCATATCAATCAATCCCCGGGAAGAGAACGCGCTGAAATTCCGATGGAAGAGATTGTGCGGCTGCGGCAGAATAAATTAACGTTTCAAGAAATCACAACAGTTTTAAAAGGACTTGGATTTCATGCATCAAAGGCAACCATCCATCGCCGCTACCAGGAATATATCAATTCCTTGAATGAAAGTGAATCGTGACGTAAGATAAAGAAACAGGAAGGTTATTTTAACTCCTGTTTTTTTAATCGAAGGAGGGGCAAGCTATGTTGTCTAAAGATAAATTAAATAGAATAAATATGTTAGCTAATAAAGCGAAAAGTGAAGGCTTAACAGAAGAAGAAAAAACAGAACAGCAAAATCTTCGAAAAGAATACCTGGCAAATGTACGGGGTTCTTTTAAAAATCATCTAAAAGGGATGACAGTCATTGACCCGGCCGGGAATGATGTGACCCCGCAAAAGCTTCGTGATTACCAGGAACGTAATAAGAAACACTGATACATCATATTAACTTAGCTTGTATCGTATCGGATTTCATTATAAAATAGAGGAAGAAACAGAATATGTTTTGAAGTGGAAGGAGAAAAACAATGACACAACAAGTTGAGGAACTATCCATCAATACCATTCGCACGCTCTCCATCGATGCAATTGAAAAAGCAAACTCCGGGCATCCGGGATTACCGATGGGTGCGGCACCGATGGCGTATACACTCTGGACAGATTTTATGAATCACAATCCAAAGCATTCCAAATGGTTCAATCGTGACCGTTTTGTATTGTCTGCAGGTCATGGTTCCATGCTGCTGTACAGTCTGTTACACTTATCAGGCTATAATGTATCTATCGATGATTTAAAAGGATTCCGCCAATGGGATTCGAAAACACCGGGACATCCGGAAGTGCATCATACGGATGGTGTAGAAGCAACAACGGGTCCATTGGGACAAGGCATTGCGATGTCAGTAGGAATGGCAATGGCGGAAGCACACTTAGGTGCTGTGTATAATAAAGAAAAGTATAATGTGGTCGATCATTATACATACGCGATTGTCAGTGACGGAGACTTAATGGAAGGAATCTCGCATGAAGCTGCATCGTTAGCCGGCCATATGGGCTTAGGTAAACTGATTGCTTTGTATGATTCCAATGATATTTCATTAGACGGCGATTTAGACCGTTCTTTCTCTGAGAATACGGAACAACGCTTTAAAGCATATGGCTGGCAGGTATTGCGGGTGGAAGACGGCAATGATGTCAACGCCATTCGCCAGGCAATCAAAGAAGCACAGCAAAACCAGGACCAGCCGACATTGATTGAAGTAAAAACAGTTATCGGTTATGGTTCTCCAAATAAATCTGCTTCCAGTGCTTCCCATGGCGCACCGCTTGGGGCAGATGAAGTGAAACTGACTAAAGAAGCCTATAAATGGACGCATGAAGATTTCTATGTGCCGGAGGAAGTATATGCTGACTTTAAAGAAAAAATCGTGAATGACGGTTCCGAAAAAGAAGCAGCATGGGACGAGCTGGTTGCTGCTTATCAAGAAGCCTATCCGGAATTAGGAAAACAGTTCGAGCTTGCTTTAAAAGGAGAGCTTCCTGAAAACTGGCATGAAAATCTTCCTGTATTTGAAGAAGGATCTAAATTTGCTACACGTGCGTCCTCCGGGGAAGTATTAAACGCTGTAGCTAAATCCGTTCCGAATTTCTTTGGCGGAAGTGCCGACCTTGCCGGTTCGAACAAAACAACAATCAATGACGAAGCGGACTTTACCAAGGCAGATTATGCCGGACGTAATATCTGGTTTGGTGTACGTGAACATGCAATGGGTGCTGCTTTAAATGGAATGGCGCTTCACGGAGGACTTCATGTCTTCGGTGGAACCTTCTTTGTCTTCAGTGACTATTTACGTCCATCCATTCGTCTGGCGTCGATTATGAATATGCCGGTAACGTATGTGTTTACGCATGATTCGATTGCAGTCGGGGAAGACGGTCCGACCCATGAGCCTGTGGAGCAATTAGCTGCTTTACGTGCGATGCCTCATCTTTCATTAATCCGTCCAGCGGATGCGAATGAGGTACAGGCAGCATGGCGCTTAGCTTTGGAATCAACAGATCAGCCGACAGCGCTTGTATTGACACGTCAAAACCTGCCTACCTTAGCAAATACCGCAGAATTAGCCTATGAAGGGGTTAAAAAAGGTGCGTACATTGTAAGTAAATCCGAAAAAGAAACACCGGATGCGCTTCTTTTAGCTACCGGTTCCGAGGTTCAACTGGCAGTTGCAGCACAGGAAGCATTGAAGGAAAAAGGTGTCGATGCACAGGTAGTAAGTATGCCTTCATGGGATCGCTTTGAAGCGCAGGATGAAGCATATAAAAACGAAGTACTTCCAAAAGAAGTCACAGCCAGAGTCGGGATTGAAATGGCTGCGTCATTCGGATGGGACCGTTATGTAGGCTTTGAAGGAAAAACACTCACAATTGACCGTTTTGGTGCTTCTGCGAATGGCGATTTATTGATTGAGAAATTTGGTTTTACAGTAGATAACGTTGTTCAATTAGTAGAAGAAGTGACGAAATAAGGAATATTTAAATATTTTATGTCATGAGGAAGAGAGATGCTAGCATCTCTCTTCTTTCGTATCTATTATAATTGTTGCTCGATAAAATGGATGATTTCTTTCCGTTCTTGTTCGGTGCAGGAAAACTGTTGCTCTATAGTTTCCAAATATTTTCCAGCCTTTTTCAGCTCTGCAACGCTTTTTTTCATATAGGATTTATAATGGTTATTTATTTTGTTAATTTCACCAGCATATTTCTCATCTGTTCCAGGCGTGACGGTTTCTTCGTATAAATCAATAACTACTTCCCCTTCTCTAGTTGGGAAAAATTCATGGGGATCAGTACTGTCAAATATACAAAAATCCAAATCTGGAACTAATACCATATCAATACTATTTGGATCAAAACTACAATGATAAATTTCAGTATCATAACCATATTCAATACAAGCACTCGCTACTTTTTTCATAAATGTTGACTTGCCTGTTCCAGCTCTCCCTTTTACATAAAAAACGCAGGATAGTTTTTCTGTAATATGAGGGACGACATTGACCGGACCATCTACAGTTGTGGTACCAAAAAGGCGGTGATACTCGTGGCCATCTTGATCCTTCTTCGATTGTCCTTCTAAGACTTCTTGAATAAACGTATCGGCAATTTCATTCGCCCGCTTAAAGTTCATTTCTTTAATATAGATCTCTTCCAGATCATCATGTATGCGTAACCCTGTTTCCAAATGTTTATATGCTTTTTCTGTGTAGTGAATGAATTTTTCTTCTAGTTTCTCTTTTCTTACCGAAATGTCTTGTGTAAATCGATTTAAATCCAGTTCGATTCCTTCACGCATATCATCTGGTATAATGGAATCATTTAAAAAAGCGAGTCTCTTTTCAGGTATAACCACACCATCCAAATAATGTTCACCCAACGCACTTTTTAACACTTCTACTTCATAGGTAGCTTCATATTTTGTGATTATATCTTTTAAAATTTTTGCTTTCACCGTTTGAGAAGAGTGTTTTAAACGAAAGATTTGCTGTATACGTTCTAAATTGGAAGGCAGTAAATTCACAAATCCCACCGCTGTATTTGCCGTAACATAATAATAATTTCTCAAGAAGACACTTCCTTTTTGATTTGAAATTTTGGGCTTTTGTTTAATTAATTTATGCTGCTTCCCATTTTTGGTGAATGTAATTGGTTGTTTGATAGTGGATCAATACCAAAATCAATGGTTGACAGACAGTAGTTAAATTGATAGTGGTAACCGCTACGGAAAAATACTGCGCTAATTAGTCTCTTTACTCATATCTATTCATTAATATCAACCATTGATTTTGGTGAAGAGCCTTGATAGTATAACATAATTATTTGATATGATAATTGTATCAATGATGATATGGAAAAAATGTTTCAAAAGAAATTCAAGTAGGGGAAAGCAGAAATCAAAAATCAGCAGATTGACAGACTTCTCTTAAATTCCTGAAAGAGAAAAGTAGACGCCAAGTTTTCTTTATTGTTTCGACAAAAGAAGTTGTTCTTTGCACACTATTATGACAACTTTCGGAAATAGATTCCTCTATAATGATAGTCAAAGGGGGAATACGTGATGAATGAATACGCAATTTATTGGATAGAAGAAAATGTAGCAAAAAATTATTATCATAAAAGTGATTTATTACATCGTTTCTTTTTAGAATGTGCTGAAAAAGAGGACGAAGTAATAATTAGAAAGCAATTTCGATTTATCACTCGAAAAATCCATTTTTACAAGTTTGCTATGCATTTAAAGACGTTTTCTTCGCCGGATATTTATGTGAAACGAATTGGAAATAGAGTGCTTGTAAAAAAAGGAGAAGAATCACTCTGCTTATATATTGAAAATGGGGAATTGATTTTAAGGTGTCGCCATTTAGCCGTTGCGGTATCACTGCTTTTTCCTATATTAGAAGATATTCATCCTTATTTCTTTGTCCAAGGAAAAGATACACCACAATATGGATGGATTTCTCCTAAATCTATAAAAGAGCTCAATGATGAAAGTCAAGTGTTGTATAATTTCCTCTAATCTAATATACTGTATTAGAGACAACACGAAGGAGGAAATTTTGTAACATGAGTACGATATGGGTAGTATTAATTGCAATTGCAGCTTTAATTGCTGGTGTTGCTCTTGGATTTTTCATTGCTAGAAAATATATGATGAACTACTTGAAAAAGAATCCGCCAATAAATGAGCAAATGCTTCGTACATTGATGATGCAAATGGGCCAGAAGCCGTCACAGAAGAAAATTAATCAAATGATGCGGGCGATGAATAATCAGAATCAGTCTGGGAAATAATTGATAATTATTTTATGGACAAGCACTAAAACCACTTTTTAGAAGGTGGTTTTTCTTATTGGTCAAAATTTTTTTCAGCATAGTAAAAATTTAAATTGTGCAGGATCAAAGTGCTCGGGTTTAGAAGCGCTTTGTCAGTATACATAGGATGTGCGGACACGTTGGAATCAGTATATGGTCATCCAGGTAAAGCTTAACGAAGGGGAGTTTTTCAAAAAAAATAGTCATTCGCCTTCCCAATTTGAATGAAGCTGCATAAGTTAAAGTAGTTCGAATAGAGGAGGTTATATACACATGGGTAGAGAAGAATGTTGTGATAATCGTCAAAGCTTTGGCTCAGCGGGCTTTGCGTTATTAGTTGTGTTATTTATTTTGTTGATTATTATTGGAACAGCATACTCCGGCGGCAACCAGTGCTACACGGGTGGCTACTACTGTTAATGATTAAAAAACCTGGTATTCGTGAAAGGGATTTCGATAAGCGGGCTTCTGCTTTCAAAAATCTCTTATGCACTGGCGCCCAAGCCTTTGCTCGAATGCCCTATTTGCTGAAAAACAAGAAGACGTCCTGGCGGATGAATTGCCAGGGCGTCTTTTTTCAATTAGTTTCCCAGGTTTTGCAATGTTTTTAACGATACTTTTTTACGTAAATAAATGTGTGCTATATCGGTAACAATGAACGTGGAAAGCAGTAAAATAAGCATAATCAGATAAACATTCGTTATATTCATATTCCAAAGAATAATCGTTATCATCCCGAAAAGAGCAATTTGTCCAAGCGAAATAAAGAAAGGGATGAATCTCCCTTTAAATAATTCCTGTTCGTCTGTCCAGTGAAGCTTTGGATGATAGACATCAATAAAGAAGTTAATCACGACGGCTAACCAATTATACAACAAGGTAATTCCTATCCAGCCAATGAATATATGAATTGGAATGTTTACATAAATGCCGACACCAATAAGCAATAAAAACGGCAGCATAGACATAAGATAGGCAACATATAATTTTGCGTTTATCAAATGCTGAAATGGTATTGGCAAAAATAAATTTAATTTTATGCTTGCTCCTTCTCTGGAAATAGCAGTGGAGGCTGTAACATTGGTACTTAATAAAAAAATCGATATCATAAATAAGGTCAGAAAAAGATTTTTTTCTGGTGCAGCAGAGACAAGTGCTGCCAGATCATTTCCCATATCCAAAAATAGAATCACCGTTATAAATACCGGGAAAAATAATGCCTGAATGACACACTGCATTAGAAAAGCAGGGGTGCGAAAAATCATTTTAAATTCCTTCAGCAGATATGTTTTTAAAATTGAACGCTGCTGTGTTAATTTTTGAGATGCTTTAGCTGATAAATTTCCTTTGCTTCCCGAACTCATTCCCCGGACACCCTTCAAATAAAATCGCTGTCCAGCCCAAATAAATAAGAGAACACAAAGGATAAACACAGCCAGAAGTGCAAGCAGGAAAAGAAGACCGGACCAATCAGCCGCAAAATGGAGACTGCCTGCTCCGAAATAAGCCGGTGGAAAGATCATGGTTATCATTCGCAGTAAACCTTCTTGCTCCTGCATATAGGTCGTAAACGTATCAAGCATTGCCGCATCGTCCATGTTGAGACGAACAAGTACGTTAACGAGAATAACAAATAGTAAGGAACCGATACCCATAAAGATTTTGGAGCGATCCTTGTTTTTGGCGATATTGACATAACGCATGATAAACATCAGGATAACCGCTACAAGACTAAATGGAATAATTGGAAAAATGATAAACAAAATGAAGCCATAGACATAAAATAGAATAGGCGCACTGCTGATACTTCCATACATAAATAAAAATGGCAGAAATAAAAGTGCTGCAATGCCATAATTATAAATTAGCGGATTTGCTGCTTTGCCAACCAATAATTGATAAGGATGTACCGGCAGTGGAATATAAGCTGTAATATCATCAGAAAAATAAAAAGCAGATAAAATCATAATAAATGAAAGAAAAAACAGGATAGCTGCAATAAAAAGCAATGCCAAACCGAGTAGCATACTTTCCTGGTTTACTTCAGCCAGCATGTGATAAGCATGTGTAACCATAGAATGTATTCCTTGCATAAGCATAATAAAAAATGGAATAAGAATCAGGGAAACAATAATATAAATCCATGTATTACTTTGTTTGCCTGCTGAAGAATACTGCATTCTTAACATTATTTTTGTAATTGTCCATGTATTACGCATCATTGGTTAGCTCCAAAAATACATTTTCTAGAGATTGGTCGGTTTGATATTCTGCCTGCAGTTCATCAATTGTTCCATAAAATAAAAGCTCTCCGTGATTAATAATTGCCACTTCATCACAGAGCTGTTCTACGACCTCCAGGCCATGGCTGGAGAAGAAAACCGTATTTCCTTTATCAGCGTGCTCCCGCATCATTTGTTTTAAAGCATAGGACGATTTTGGATCCAGACCAGTTAATGGTTCGTCTAAAATCCAAATATCCGGATCGTGCAGCAGTACAGAAGTAACCATTATTTTTTGCCGCATTCCATGAGAGTAACTCTGAATATAATTTCCCAAGGCATGGTCGATTGAAAATTGTTTTGTATAATAGGCTATCTTTTCCTGCCGCACGTCCTCAGGAACCTGATAAATATCAGCAATAAAATTAAGGTATTCCAAGCCTTTTAGCCTCAGAAAAATATCAGAACGGTCTGGAACAAATCCAAAAATCTCTTTTGCCTTTAAGGGCTCTTTATCAATATCAATGCCATTTAAAGTAATTGTTCCTTTATCGATGGGTAAGATACCGGTCATCATATTGATTGTGGTAGATTTCCCAGCGCCATTTGGTCCAAGAAAGCCGACGATTTTTCCATCTGGGATGGTCAATGATAAATCTTGGATAATATGATGATGTCCATCAAAGCTTTTATTGATTCGAGAAATTTCTATCATCCAAAAACCTCCATTTCTACACTTATATTAGAAATTGTATTGTCAGGTAAATATAAACTTATCGTAACATGCGGCTGCATTTTCACAAAATTAATTTCCCATCTTTAAGAAATAAAAGGCATTTTCTTTTCGAAGGTGATTGGATTTATCACCTTGCAAATAATAGCCAGCAGTATGGTTTCTTTTTAAAAAATGAGCAATGCTCATACAAGCAAAGGTAAGATACTGTTCGTTTCAGAAAGGTTGTGTTAGAATTTACAATGGACTCTGGGTATGAAACCTCATTTAATATTTAATGGATTTCTTATAAAGTATCGTGTATATAGAAGACAGAAAGGAAGAAGAATGAATGATAACAAGAAAAAGTAAGCGGGAAGTTCAGCAAATGCAGGAAGCAGCTGATTTGCTGGTAGCCACACATAAAGAAATCGCAAAACGGATTAAACCGGGCGTAACAACACTCGAATTGGACGCATTTGTAGAAAGATTTTTAGAAGAGCATGGAGCAACGCCGGAGCAAAAAGGCTATAATGGCTATCCTTATGCGATTTGCGCTTCTTTAAATGATGAAATTTGTCATGGCTTTCCAACAGATAGACCCTTAGAAGACGGAGATATTGTAACTATTGATATGGTTGTTAATTTAAATGGAGGCTTGGCTGATTCTGCGTGGACATATGCTGTCGGCAATGTAGACGAAAAAGGACAGAAGCTGATTGAAGTAACGAAGGAAGCATTGTACAAAGGTCTTGCTCAGGCAAAGCACGGCAATCGTTTGGGTGACATAGGCCACGCGATTCAATCGTATGCGGAGGCGGAAGGTTTTTCTGTTGTGCGAGATTTTACCGGCCATGGAATCGGACCGACGATTCATGAAGATCCGCATGTACCACATTACGGACTGCCAAATAAAGGCATTCGTTTAAAAGAGGGAATGGTTATTACGATTGAGCCAATGATCAATGAAGGCGACTGGCGCAGCAAGATGGATGATAATGGCTGGACTGCAAGAACGGTTGATAAAGGACGCTCCGCCCAGTTTGAGCATCAAATCGTTGTTACAAAGGAAGAGCCGATTATTTTAACAGAGCAGGATAAATAATAAAAATACTCCCTAATGTGTGAGCATGAAATTTCGCATTAGGGAGTATTTTTTCGATTATTTTTTCGCTGTTCGGGCTCCAAATAAAATAGTAATCACGGGACTTAACAGGCAGAAAAATGCAAACGGCAGGTAGGTCAGTACAGGAATGCCTAAGACATCTGCGATAAACACTCCGCATACGCTCCAGGGAACAAGCGGATTAATTACTGTTCCTGCATCTTCCAACGTACGGGATAATGCTTTTTTCGTTAGCCCGGCTCTTTCATAAATTTGCTGAAATGTTTCGCCGGTTAACAGAATTGATAAATACTGCTCCCCGATAAAAACATTCACCCCAATTGCCGTCCCTGCAGTGGAAGCGATGATGGACCTTGTTCTTTTAAGTCGTTTTTGCAGTGCTTCTAAAATGGCCGGCAAAATACCAGTAACAAACAATAATCCGCCAAAGCTTAAAGCGAGAAGTACAAGGGCGATCGTGAAGAACATGCTTTCCAGACCGCCTCTTGTAATTAATTCATTAACAGGATCAAAATCAGAATTTCCAGTATAGCCGCCAAACCAGATAGCAGGAATAGCGCTTAAAGGAAATTTATTAACAGCAATCGCAATGATACTGGCAACGACACTGCTTATAGATAAAGATAAGAAAGCAGACAATTTAAAAATTGTACAGCCAATCAATACTATCAATGGGATCCAGGAACTCCAATGTATCAATCCTGTTCCTTGTAATGCCTCCTGATACTGTGCAATATTATTGCTGGCATGGGAGCCACTTGGTGATAGTATTGCAAAAGCAATAAACGAAATAATAAATGCAGGAATCGTTGTTAAACTAATATGTTTAATATGTTCAAATAAATCGACACCGACGATCGTTGAAGCAAGGTTGGTTGTATCAGATAATGGAGACATTTTATCACCAAAGAAAGCTCCGGAAACAATTGCTCCTGCTGTAATCGCCAAAGAAGCGTCCATCGCCCCGGCCATTCCTATCAGAGCAACGCCGACAGTTGCAGTAGTAGTCAGGGAGCTTCCTAAAGAGATACCAATAATACCGGTAATAGCAAAAACAACCGCATAAAACCATGTAGTTGAGATAAGAGATAAACCAGTTGTCATCAAGACAGGAATGGTTCCGCTTATCATCCAGCTGCTGATTAGAATACCAATTACAAAGAATAAGAATACCGCTCCCATTGCAGAACCGGCTCCTAAGCCCATCGCCTTTTGCAGAGATTGGTAAGTGATTTTATTCCATAATCCATAACCAACCAAAATAAATATAGCGATAAGGATAGGTATATGCGGCGCGGCTTCCAGTCCAATCATAAAAAAGCTGATAATCCCCACAAGCAGGATGAGGAAAACGACGGAAACAAGTAATGAAGGGTGATGTTTTGCTTTAATTGAATTCATTTTTAATTACCTCCTTGGCTTTGCATATGTATAAGATATGCCTATTTTTCTATAAGAAATGTAAAAAGCTGCAGCATGATCGTTTTAAACCAATAAAAAAACTCCGCCCCTATAGAAAGGGACGAAGTAAATCTCCGCGTTACCACCCTAGTTGATGCACATTAAGTACATCCGCTTGATTTCAGTGACAGGTTTTAAAATAAAGCCTGTAATTCAACTATTATATACCAAGGTTTGCACCAGCCACCTTGTCTCTAAATAACTGTCATATAATAATCTACTGCGGACTTTTACTGTCAAAACGATTGAATTGTTAATAATGACTATACAATTAATTTACTTGAATTGTCAATAAGAGATTCAAATAATTGCTATTTACGTATCTATTTTTTGAGAACAATAAGTGTACATAATGCCTTTTTCAAAAGTTGACTTAGCTTTCTCTTTTCGCAGACAAATTCACAAGAATTCCGGCACAAACCATCATTATAATAATGGAAGAGCCTCCATAGCTGACGAATGGTAATGTTACTCCCGTTATCGGTAACATACCAGAAATCGCTCCTAAATTAATCACTGCCTGAATCATAATCAGAAAAGTGATTCCTATTGCCAGTAATTGATAAAAGGAATTGGACAGCTGTTTGGCGATGAAGATACCTCTAAACAGGATAATCATATAGCAGGCAAGAACTATCAGTAAGCCTGCTGCTCCGAGCTCTTCTATCGTAATTGCCATAATAAAATCGGTATGTGCTTCTGGGAGATAGCCGAGCTTTTGTGTACTGTTACCTATTCCGTTTCCCATTAATCCGCCGCTATTGATTGCAAGCAAAGAATTTGCAAGCTGGTAGCCATTCTCTGAAAACTCCTCAAACGGCTGCCTGAAGGAAGTCAAACGATTCAAACGATAGGCTGAGCTTAGGGCGAAGTAAACCGTACCTACAGCAGCAACACTTCCCAATAAAAAAATATGCCGTTTTTTTACACCACTGCATGTAACAATAATTCCGCAAGCGGCCAAAATAATTCCGGCTGCTCCTAAATCAGGCTGTGATAAAATGAATAAAAAAACAAGCAGCAAGATGATGACCGGAGGCAGGACGCCATGTACGAAATGGTTGATATACGACTGTTTTTTTGCATAAATCGAGGCAAAGTAAATGACCATGGATATCTTCACCACTTCTGACGGCTGAAATAAAAATCCGCCAATCGCAATCCAGCGCTGGGAGAAGTTGCGTTCTACTCCTATATTTGGTATTAAAACAGCTATTAGCAGAATTAACGAGAGCATTACAAGCGCGGGACTCCATCTGGCATATAGTGCAGGGTTTATTAACGCAGCCAAGGTAAAGAAGGCTATGCCGATTAAGAGCCATTGCAGCTGTTTTACAAAAAAGTAATTTCCGCTATCATAGTACATTTGTCCAATTGGAAAGCTTGCACTGTATACCATCAACAGTCCAAAAATTGATAAAATACCTACCGCAGCAATTAACAAAAAGTCCATTTTCTTCACTTTTGCCCAAAGCATATTCTCATCCTAACTATATAAAAATCATGCATGAATGCTCTTTTTTGAGAACAGTTCATGTTTGCCTCCCATAATTGAATATTGCCGGCCAGGCTGATTATTATTGAAATACTTAAAAATCATGGTTTTCGGTAATTCCTATTAAATATACTAGGGGTGTTGACAATTCGTCAAATTACGCAGCGTTTTTCTCCTGGATTGTAATAAATAGAGTACGTGAAAAGAGGTTGAAAATACTTGTTCGTGATATGAGGACTTTACTTGAACTAGAAGGAGGATTCATAATTAGTTAGTATTCACTGTCAGGGGTAGAAGGGGGAAGAAGAGGTAAAAAACGAATGATAACTTTGACGACAGGAACAACAGAGAAATTTTCCTGCTATCGACATTGGACGAAATTATTTTGACAGAGGAGCAAATGTAGCTTCATTTTATAAAAAAGGAAAATACAAATATTAAAATGAACCATTCTCTAAGGATATAGAAAATGGTTCATCTTGTTTCTGAAGTTTACTTTTTATTTTCTTCATAAGGTTCAATATGAATCAATGCGTGATTTATTCCGTATTCTTTGTAAAGATACTCCTCAATATGCTCTGTGATAGCATGGCTGTCAACAACATTTAAGGTGGGATCCACTAAAATAGTTATATCTAAAAGCTCTTGATTGCCGTGAATACGGCCTTTAATATCAACAACCTCCCGTACATTTTTAAAGGTGCGGATAGCTTCCTTCATTTCATCTAATTTCTTATAATCAAATCCATCTGTCAGCGTAACCGTAGAATCTTTAAAAATATCCCATGCTGTTTTGCAGATGATTAATCCGACCAATATCGCTACAATCGGATCTAACCAAAATAGTCCGAATTGGGCTCCGATAATGCCGATAAATACGCCAATACTTACAAAAGCGTCTGAACGGTTATCCATTGCTGCCGCATAAAGTGCACTGCTTCCGATTTTTTTGGACAGTTTTAAATTATAACGGAAGACACCCAGCATAACCAATGCAGCGAATATAGCTACCCAGGCTGTCAGCATATCAGGCTGTTCATAATCGGATGCATAAAGTGTCCGGCCTGCAGTAAATATGACTTGAAGGCCGATAAACATCATAATAAAAGCGGCAAATAGAGAAGCGATACTTTCTGCACGGTAATGGCCGTAGCGGTGGACGGAATCTGCAGGTTTGACCGCTATTTTTAATCCGACTAATACAGCAACGGAAGCAATAATATCGGTAAAGTTATTTAAACCGTCAGCGCGCAGCCCTTCTGAATTTCCGATGGAGGCAATATAAAGCTTTAAAATGGCTAAAAAGATATAAGCGATGATGCTGAGCCAAGCTCCTTTTTCCCCGGTTTTTAAGTTTTCATTATGATTATTCATCTTTAATCCCACCATATTCTAAAATTAACTAGATATCTCCATACCATATTCAAGTTAGCTTATATAGTCTATCAAATCACTTACTGGTGGGTCTAGAGAAAAATAACAGACCACAGGAAGAGTTATTGTGAATTGTAAGCATATTTTCCTTTGGGAAACAATCATTGCTATGGCAGTATTTATTGTTTCTTTTTATATATAAAATGATTCAGAAAATAAGGCGCTTGCATAGATGAAAATAAATAAGAAAAAAATGGATAATATTTATAAGTTGAAATTTATTGAAAGTTTGTGCATAATGGGTAAAAGGCTTTAAGGGGGAAACTTCCATGAAACAAGAAAAAGTCGTATACCGTTTTTTTCAGTATGTAGGAGAACCGTTAACAGCACGAAAAGAAATGGCATTTGAAGAGAAGCTTGCTGCTCAATTATTATTGGACGAACTTGTATTTAAATGGAACAAATCTCATTTAGAAGAAGAAATAAATCAAGCCATTGAAACAAATAATTATGTAGATTTTAAAAAATATAGTGAAGCTTATAAACAATATGTGTGGGAAGATTAACTATAAAGGTATAGGTGCCTGAGACCAAGTGCGCCTATACCTTTTTTTAGGAATAAGAAACCTTATAAAAGTTGAAGGCAGTCGATTCAATGGGTTTCATGGGGTGAGTAATCTTAGGCCCCGAGAGTAAAAAAAGAAGTTTGCTTTTTTCTGCGAGGTCTTCCCGCTGGGACTGGGACTGCGATTACTCGTCCCACCGAAAACCATTGCGATTGCTCGCCCCATCAAAATCGTCGCTAGAATTAGCTTTATTTCTTTATAAGAAAGCTAATGAAACATATTTATTCTTAGATGGGAGCGGAGGGAAGTTGACTACTGCGGGAAAAGCAACAGGTGAAGACCCCGGAGGAAGCGGTTTTGTTCCAAGGAGGCTGAGCCGTTGCCCACGGAAAGCGACTTCCCGTAGCGGACATCTCTTCGACAAGGACACCGATGTTTTAAAGACCAAGCGGTATTCTTGTTTTTTTATTTGGAGTATGGCAGTTATCTTTTGCACGCTCCAAGTAAATAGCAGTTGTGAGAACATTCATGTCAGCATATACTGCATGCAGAAAAGACGGAATATAGGTTTTTTTAAGAAATAATATTAAATTAAAAAAATAGATAGGATTAACCAAATAAATCCATTATAATGCAAGTAAAGGAGGGGGATAAAGTGGACGCAAAATCGAGAAAGAAAATACAGCGCAGCTGGATGATGTACGATTTCGGGAATTCAGCTTTTGCAACAACGATGATGGCTGCAGTACTACCCGTTTATTATTCAACAGTTGCTGCATCTGGTCTGGATGATCATTTAGCAACAAGCTATTGGGGATATTCACAATCTATCTCTGTGCTGATTGTAGCTATTCTTGCACCGATACTTGGTGCCATCAGTGATTTTTCAGCAGCAAAGAAAAAATTTCTTCGTTTTTTCGCATTTATGGGGATTATTGCAAGTATTTTAATGATCTTCATCAGTGAGGGAGATTATTTATTGGCCTCTTTATTATTCATTATTGGTTCGATTGGATTTTCGGGCGGTAATATTTTTTATGATGGATTTTTACCGGAGATTGTTGAAAAAGAAGAGATGGACAAAGTATCATCAGGCGGTTTTGCCTATGGATATATTGGAGGCGGTATTTTATTAGCTGTTAATGTGATGATGATATTAAACCCATCCTGGTTCGGGATTCCTGATACAGAATGGGCAACCAGAATTTCGCTTGCTTCTGTAGGTATCTGGTGGCTGATTTTTACGATTCCGCTCCTGAAAAATATAAAAGAAGAGAAAAAAGAGAAAGTAAAGCGGGAAAAATCATATATAGCCATTGGTTTTTCCAGAGTCGGAAACACCTTCCGGGAGATAAAGCAATTTAAACAGCTGGCTATTTTTCTGATTGCATTTTGGCTTTATAATGATGGAATTTCTACCATCATCCGAATGGCAACTGTTTATGGAAGTGAGATTGGGATTGGTCAGAATGATTTGATTATTGCGTTATTGATTACCCAATTTGTCGGCATACCATTTACCTTCTTTTTCGGTTGGCTGGCAACAAAGATTACAGCAAAGAAAGCATTATTTATCACATTGTACATCTATTTAGGAATAGTCATTATTGGTTATTTTATGAGCACTGCTCTTCATTTTTATATGCTGGCAATTATTGTAGGAATGGTTCAAGGAGGAGCACAATCATTGAGCCGCTCCATTTTTGGACGTATGATACCAACTGGAAAGCATGCGGAGTTTTTTGGATTTTATGGTATTTCATCCAAGTTCGCGGCAGTAGTCGGCCCATTTATATTTGCGCTTATTGGACAATTGACGGGAAACAGCCGCTTAGGCATTTTATCGCTTATTTTCTTCTTTATTATCGGAATCATTCTCTTGAAATTCGTGGATATTGATAAAGGAATAGAAGAGGCAAGGAGAGCTTCGAATAAAAAAGAGGAAGTCAACGTACGCCCGCAATAAAGATAAGCACATGCTGAGAGGAGTCTTGAACCAAAGAGCATGTGCTTCTTTTTCTTATATAATTGGTACACTAAAGCGGTTTATATCATGATTCGCTACAGGTGTGCCGGTATCATATGAAATATTGCCGATACGGCGGATAAGCTGCGCTTTTACTGATTCTCCGCCTTCATTCCAATAATCCGTAACCAAAGGAAGCAGGCTGACAGCATCATTTAATGCATCCGTATATAACTCTGCAAAGCTTTCCTCCCGTTTTTCTCCAGTAGCTGCATGCACCCACAGCTTATTTTCTTCATTAAGATAATCGATATTTTCATGGATGGGCTGATGAGAATAAGAACTGATAAAAGCTTTTAAGATTTTATTTTTCCAGCCGCCCGGGTCTGCAAAAAGTTTTTGAGCAGTAATCATATCCTGGTAAGCAATCTGAATATCCTTCGTCTGAAAAGATAATTCGGGGTGAAACCTGCGGATAGCATCATCTAATATGTATAAAATGGATACAGGCAATGTGTCACCAACATTGATTTCTGCATATGCCGCATGCTTCCACAGTTCCATTTTACGTGTGTCTAAAGCCATTTTCGTATCAATAAGGGTTTCCAGCTTTTGGTGTTTACTGCCCTGATACCCGGCCCGGTAATGGATATAAGGGTGTGTATGACGGTCCAGCAGATGGTGGGTGATAAAACCTGCCACATAGGCTTTTACTTCATCAGACCCTTCCTGAGCCTGTTCAATCAGGTATATTAGAAAAGGGCCGCATTCTTTTGTGTGCAATGTGTTGCCGATTTCCTGTCCGGTCTTTTGACTGGAAAGCCATGGCCAGAATCGGTAATAAAAGAAAGGGTCAGGTCCTTGAGCGCCTAGAAAGAGAGCATGTCTGGAAGGGGAATGGTGGATATCCCAGGATAATGCATTGCAAGCATCTTCTGCGAAAAAAATATGTGTCCAGATATTCGGCATGATTTATTCTTCCTTTCTTCAATTCAATTGGTATACGTAAAAATAGCTGATATTCTCTGGAAATATGCTTATTCTTATCATATCATGAAAAAGAAATCGAAAAAAATCAAAAAATTTGATACACTA
Organism: Oceanobacillus sp. B139/18; assembly: GCF_055524595.1. Taxonomy (NCBI): domain Bacteria; kingdom Bacillati; phylum Bacillota; class Bacilli; order Caryophanales; family Bacillaceae; genus Oceanobacillus; species Oceanobacillus sp. B139/18. The sequence goes on from NZ_JBVFXI010000001.1 coordinate 575,148, forward strand.
GATATGATTCGAGGAAAAGTTCAAGGAGGAATTAGGATGGATTATCGTGTTGAAAAAGATACTATCGGGGAAATTAAGGTGCCGGCCGACAAATATTGGGGAGCGCAGACACAACGCAGTAAACAGAATTTCCCGATTGGTCAGGAAACTATGCCTGTCGAAATCATTAAAGCGTTTGCAATTTTAAAAAGAAGTACAGCTGTTGCCAACTTTGAACTGGGGTTAATGGAGGAAGAAAAAGCGGAAGCAATAAAATATGCTGCAGACCAAGTATTAGCAGATAAATTAAATGACCATTTTCCATTAGTAGTATGGCAAACAGGAAGCGGAACACAGTCAAATATGAATGTAAATGAAGTATTGGCGTATGTTGGTAATCAATGGCTTCAAGAGCAGGGGAGCGAGTTAAAACTTCATCCGAATGATGATGTAAATAAATCACAAAGTTCAAATGATACATACCCTACAGCGATGCATGTAGCAGCTGTATTGAAATTGGAAGATACCGTACTTCCTGCCGTGAAGCAACTCAAGGACACACTGGAAGAAAAACAAAATAAATTTACGGACATTGTAAAAATAGGGCGGACCCACTTGCAGGATGCAACACCATTGACGTTAGGCCAGGAAATCAGCGGCTGGCACCGGATGTTAGAAAAATCATACACCATGATTAAAGAGAGTAATGAACATCTGCGGGAGCTGGCTATCGGTGGAACAGCTGTCGGAACGGGTTTAAATGCACATCCGGATTTTTCAGAAAAGGTTTGTAAAGCTATTTCAGCATATACTGATAAAACATTTATTTCTGCTAAAAACAAATTCCATGCATTAACGAGCCATGATGAGACGGTTTATGCGCATGGGGCGTTAAAAGGTCTTGCTGCAGATATGATGAAAATTGCCAATGATGTACGCTGGTTAGCGAGCGGACCGCGTTGTGGTATTGGAGAAATTACGATACCGGCAAATGAGCCTGGAAGCTCGATCATGCCAGGAAAAGTAAATCCGACACAAAGTGAAGCCGTAACGATGGTAGCGACACAGGTGATGGGAAATGATGCGGCAATCGGATTTGCTGCCAGTCAAGGGAATTTTGAACTAAACGTCTTTAAACCGGTGATTGCCTATAACTTCCTGCAATCCAGCCAATTGCTGGCAGATAGCATTCTTTCCTTTGATGAGCGCTGTGCGGTCGGAATTGAAGCGGACCTGGAGCAAATTGAGAAAAACCTGCATGGATCATTAATGCTGGTAACTGCTTTAAACCCGCATATCGGTTATGAAAATGCTGCAAAAATCGCCAAAACAGCATTTGCAGATAATGCAACATTAAAAGAGACAGCAGTTAGGCTTGGTTTATTGACTGCTGAACAATTTGATGAGTATGTAAGACCAGAGGAAATGACACATCCCAAATAAGCTTAGAAAGCAGTACTTTTGAATACGAACATGAAGCAATCAAAAAGCTGAATCCATGCATAGGGTTCAGCTTTTTTAATTTCCAAAAATTAGCTATCATAAGTTGGACGAAACTGCAGAAGATACTTGTACAGGAGGTGATAATCATGGCAAACAACAATTCAAACCAATTAGTAGTGCCTGGAGTACAACAAGCTCTTGATCAAATGAAATATGAAATCGCTCAAGAATTTGGTGTAAACCTTGGTGCAGATTCAACTTCTCGTGCAAATGGTTCTGTAGGTGGAGAAATCACAAAACGCCTAGTGCAGACTGCTCAACAACAAATGCATGGTAAATAATTTTATTAAATAAAATATTACTGGCTAAAAAGGGGAACTTATAATGAGTTCCCCTTTACCAATATCTTCTGTCTTAACGTATCCGCTGTTCACTCTCATTATCAAAGAAGTGGACCTTATTCATATCAAAGGAAAGCTCTAATTCATCCCCGCCTTGAATATCTGCACGAGAATCGACGCGCGCAACAAATTCTTGATTATCGATACTGGAATAAAGAATAGATTCTGCTCCCATCAATTCCGCAACCTCAATTTTGGCTGTCAATTTAGACTCAGGAGAGGATTCTAAGAAGACTAATTCATCATGAATATCTTCCGGACGAACACCGATAGTCAGCTCTTTTCCTTCATAGCCCTGTTCTTTCAGCGGTGCAAGCTTTGGCTGCGGAATTAGGAAGGAATGGTCACCGATTTGGAACTTGTCTCCCTGCAATGTGCCAGTAAAGAAATTCATAGATGGAGATCCGATAAACCCGCCTACAAAAATGTTTTCCGGTAAGTCATACACATCCTTAGGAGCACCAACCTGCTGAATAACACCATCTTTCATTACAACGAGTCTTGTTGCCATTGTCATTGCTTCGGTCTGGTCGTGAGTCACATAGATAGTTGTGGTTTGCAGTCGCTGGTGCAGCTTTTGGATCTCTGCACGCATTTGCACACGCAATTTTGCATCCAGGTTAGATAAAGGTTCGTCCATCAGGAATACCTTGGCATCCCGGACAATCGCACGTCCTAAAGCAACACGCTGTCTTTGTCCGCCGGATAATGCTTTTGGTTTTCTGTCTAAGTATGCTTCTAATCCTAAAATTTTAGCCGCTTGATCAACACGTTTTTTGATTTCTTCTTTTTTAAATTTGCGAAGCTTAAGTCCGAATGCCATATTATCATATACATTCATATGAGGGTATAAGGCATAGTTTTGGAATACCATTGCGATATCGCGATCTTTTGGTGAAACATCATTCATTAATTTCTCATCAATATACAGTTCCCCGTCAGATATTTCTTCCAAGCCGGCAATCATGCGCAATGTAGTTGATTTCCCGCACCCGGATGGCCCGACAAATACAATAAATTCCTTATCTTGAATATGTAAGTTGAAATCTTTTACCGCTAATACATCCTTATCGTATTTCTTTTGAATATGATTTAATTTTAATTCTGCCATGATGACATCTCCTTAAAATGATTTAGTGTTAAAATAAAATGAAAGCGTTTTTCTTATGTTTTTAATTTTACTGAAAAAGCTGTAAAAACAATATGGAGATGTTGCACAAAATTATGACTGGATATTGTGCATATTTGCTAAAATGGCTAAATAAACGGTAAATGCATTATCAAACTGCTTGATATCAATGCCTGTACTTTCATAAAATTTATCGAGTCGATACTGCAGGCTGTTCCTGTGGATATATAAATTCTTTGCTGTTTCAGATACATTTAAATTACATTGAATAAACATTCGAATCGTTTCTAAAGCCTCCGGGTCTGTTAAAAACTCTTTCAAAACCCATTCACTTAATTGCTGCCGTTGCTTATGGGAAAGAATTTCAATAAGAAACGAAGGGTATACCTCGGTATAATCAATCACAGCTGTGTCCATTTTTCGAAAGCTTCTCTCTGCCATGGTGGTAATTTGCTCTATGCAGTCTGCCAAGTCTTTATCATTTTCTAAGTAGGGGCCGATGAAAAACATGATTTTCACATATAATTCACCTGTTAATGTATCGGCGATCTGGTGATAAGTGATGCCCTCCTCTAAAAAACTGGCCGGTTCCTCGATAATAAACCCTTCATTTGTATGATTCCATAATATAGATAAATCTCCTGAAAAAAATTCCTGTAACGTTTTTCTGAATACATTTGTATCAATCTGTCCTTGTTCGATTCGAAAAAAAATAAAACGGTAGCGCCCGGCTTTACCAAGGTTTGCGTCTTTTTGCCGGTGAATCCGTGCTTCCCACTGTTTTTCTTTAGGTGTTTGAATGGGCAACTGAACATGGTAAGAAGTAAGAAAAGTGCCCAGAAGGATTTTATCTCTGTCTGTTAATTCTTTATTATCAATACCGATAACGGTATTTTCCAGTTGGTACCACTTAAAATCAGGGTTTACTTCTTTCTGGTTTTTGGGAAGCTCTGTCAAACTGGGGTAAAGCTTCTTCAATCGTTGTAAATGCAATCGTATTCCTCCTTTTAAACTGAGATAGCAGTTCTATTGCATGCTGCTTTTATTATACTATGAAAATGCAGGATTTATTTTTTAATCCATTAAATAGATATGGCTATACATACGTTAACAGCTTTGTTATAGTAGCAAGAGACGATGAAGGAGGAGTTATATTAATGTCAAATTTACAAGAACAAGCAAATCAATTAGAACAAGCACTTCGTGAAAGCAAAGAATTTCAGGATTTAAAACAAGCTTATGAAGCAGTAATGTCTGACGAAATTGCAAAGCAAATGTTTGAAAACTTCCGTGAAACACAATTAAACCTGCAGGAAAAGCATATGCAAGGTCAAGATATTTCTGAAGAAGAAATTGAAAAAGCAAGACAAATCGTTGAGACGGTTCAACAGCATGATGCCATCTCAAAATTAATGGAAGAAGAGCAGAAACTAAACAATGTGATTAATGAAATCTCTCAAACCATTACAAAACCATTAGAAGAACTTTATGGTGCAGCTGAATAAAAAATGAACGGATACATCCCTGCCGCTGCTTTACCTTTTGCAGCAGCAGGGATTTTAACTTTTTAACGATGAAAGAGCACCAGCTTAGCATTTGGGCTGACACATCGATGTGTATGTTCAGCGTACCCCTCTTTATCCAGCTTTTCCTTTCCAATTTCCTTTGCTTCTGCATGCGTGGAAGCATCAAATTGTGTATCAAGCAGTTTTTCTCCTGATTGTGAAAATACCGTTAAATAATATGTCCCCATCGAATGACCTCCTCCAAAATGTAATCGCTTTACTCTAAATTATAAAACAGATGAAATACTTCTTGCAATAGTTATGAATTGGTATTCATTTTTTCTTGAAGAATAAGAAGTATATAAAAAATGCTGAATATAGCCGCTCCAACGGGTTTCATGGGGTGAGTAATCTTAGGCCCCAGAAATAAACTCCACTTTCCATGGGCCCGAGCTCATCTCCTCTAAAGAAGACTTAGCAATTGGCAAGCCGACAGGCGCAGACAGAGCTAAAGTCGCACTTATGCCCCGAGGGTGAAAAGAAGACTTAGCAATTGGCAAGCCGACAGGCGCAGACAGAGCTAAAGTCGCACTTATGCTCTGAGGGTAGAAAAAAAGAAATTCACTTTTTTCCTGCGGGGTCTTCACCCTGCGCATTCCCACAGGAGTCTCCGTGTATTTCTTCTGGGACTGCGATTACTCGTCCCATCAAAAAGCGTCGCTAGAATTAGCTTCATTTCTTTGAAAGAAAGCAAATAAAACATAATTCTTCTTAGATGGGAGCGGAGGGAAGCCGACTCCTGCGGGAAAAGCAACAGGTGAAGACCCCGCAGGAAGTGATTTTCTTCCGAGGAGGCTGATCCGTTGCCCGCGGAAAGCGACTTCCCGCAGCGGACATCGCTTCGGCGAGGACACTGGTGATTTAAAGACCAAGTGGTGCTCTTGGTTTTCTAATCATAATGATTTAGATAGAAGCGCCGGGGAGGTAATGATAGTAAACAGGATAGATATAATAAAAAAATGAAACGAATGGATATGTTTGTACGTATAACAAGTGGATGAATAAAAATTTGAAAAGTTATATGAACCTTTTGATTCGTTCAATTGTATAGTCAACAGAAGGGAGAGAAGTATGTGCTAAAGCTATCAAATGTCACAAAACGGTTTGGAAATCATACTGCAGTAAACAATTTATCTCTGGAAATTCCTGAAAGAGAAATGTTTGGGTTTTTAGGCGGAAACGGGGCAGGCAAAACAACAACATTTCGTATGATTCTCGGCCTGCTGGATAAAACATCCGGCGATATTACCTGGGACGGCGGCCCGATTTCTTATAATGAGAGTCATTTAATTGGGTATTTGCCGGAAGAAAGAGGGCTGTATCCGAAATTAACGGTGAAAGAGCAAATTATTTATTTAGGACGGCTGCGGGGAATGAAAAAACAAGAGGTTCTTAAAAAGCTGGATGAATGGCTGGAACGGTTTAAAGTACCGGAGTACTTAGATAAAAAAGTGCAGGAGCTGTCTAAAGGGAATCAACAGAAAATACAGTTTATTTCTGCCGTGATTCATGAGCCTAAACTGTTAATATTAGATGAGCCATTTTCTGGATTAGATCCAGTCAATGTAGAAATGCTGAAAAATGCTGTCAAAGATTTAAAAAATCAGGGGACGTCGATTGTTTTCTCTTCTCACCAGATGGAGCATGTCGAGGAAATGTGCCAGCATATCTGTATTCTGCAAAAAGGAACGCCAGTTGTTCATGGCTCCTTACGCGAAATCAAACACAGCTTTGGAAAGAAAAATCTTGATATCCGCGGTGATTTTTCAACAGAATTTTTAAAGAATTATCAAGGTGTGGCTTCTTATAAAGAACTGCCGGATGGATGTGCATTGCAGATTGAGGATGAACAAATTGCACAAGATATATTTTCAGAGCTGCAAGGGAAAGGCTTTGTCCGGAAATTTGAAATTGAAGAGCCTTCTTTAAATGATATCTTTATTGAAAAGGTAGGTGCTTCCTATGAATAAATTCTGGACGATTGTTGGTCATACGTATCTTTCGCGGGTAAAATCGAAATCATTTATTATTACCACGGCAATTACATTAGCTATCATTATTGGTTTTGCAAATATATCCTCTATTATTGATATGTTTTCAGGTGATGAAGAATCGGATCAAGTGCTTGTCATCGATGAATCCGGAATATACGGTGATTATTTGCAGGGGGAAGGGATAAGTGAAGGCGCCGGAATTGCCTTTGAGAATTTTGAAGGAACAGAGGAAGAAGCGAAGGATGCAGTCTCTGCTGAAGAATATGATGGCTTGCTTGTCATTGCTGCCGATGAAAATAATCTGCCCGAAGGAGACTATTATGCGAACCGTATTTCGGAAACGGGCGAACAGGTAGAAATTGAGCAGATTTTGCAGCAGCTGAAGGTGGTTGTTGGAACGCAGGAGGCGGGAATTGACCAGCAAACGTTAGATATGATTTATGCCCCGGTGAGCCTGCAGACAGAGCAGCTGGATGACAGTGCCAGAACAGCAGAAGAAATGAATCAATCTCGAGGTCTGGTATATGTCATGCTGTTTGTTCTGTATATGACCGTTCTTCTATACGGTCAGATGATTGCTACAGATGTTGCAACAGAAAAATCATCCCGCGTCATGGAGCTTCTTATCTCCAGTGCTCCGCCTATGATGCATATGTTTGGAAAGATTGTCGGGATTGCTTTGTTAGGATTGACACAAATGATTATCCTGCTGGGCGGAGGTTACTTTGCCATTCAAGCAAATCAAGATTCTGCAGCAGGGGAATTTTTTGAAGTAATGGGAATTATGGATAATGATCCGGTTATTTACATTTATGCAATTGTCTTTTTCCTATTAGGCTATTTCCTCTATGCAACTCTGGCGGCCATGCTCGGATCGTTAGTCAGCCGGATTGAGGATGTTAATCAATTGATTATGCCGATGACGATGCTGATTGTCATTGCCTTTGTCATTGCAATGACAGGTCTGGGTATGCCTGAATCAACATTGATTACGGTGACATCCTATATCCCATTCTTTACGCCGATGATAATGTTTTTACGTATCGGTATGCTCAATATCCCATTTTGGGAAATTGGTTTGTCTATCGGGATTATGATTGTAACGATTGCTTTGTTTGCTGCATTGGCAGCCCGCGTATACAAAGGCGGGGTACTGATGTATGGCAAATCAGGATCGTTAAAAGATTTTAAACGTGCCATCAATTTATCAAAAAAAGAATAGCTGTATGATTGATTTTAAAATAACCGCTTTGCCTGTGTGGCATATGAAGCGGTTATTTTAAAGGAGTAACGGGAAAGATAATGATGGTTGAACCGGAAGAAATTATCAGCAGGATGATTTATACAAACCTATAGAAACAGACTCTAAAAATAACTCCTGTTCAGGATACGTTTTATTTTGATTAATGATATAATGGACTTTTAAGCAGAAGTCTTCTGCATTGACATATATACGGTAGGGTGGTATATTAAAAGAGAAGATTAAAGGAGGGATACGATGGATTCCTTACATGAGCATACATTGAAACCAAGAACAGATGCCGAGAAAAAAGCAGTGACAAATCGTTTAAAACGAATTGAAGGTCAGGTCCGCGGTATTCAAAAGATGATTGATGAAGATAGATACTGTGTAGATATTCTTGTTCAAATCAGTGCGATTAATTCCGCGTTAAAGCGTGTTGGATTTGAAGTTGCTGAACGTCACATCAAGCATTGTGTCAGCGATGCTGTGAAATCTGGAGAAGGCGATGAAGCAATTGACGAACTGATGGATGTGCTGAATCAGTTTACAAAATAATAAATAAATCATGATAAAAGTCTACACGTACGGTAGGCTTTTTTTATTGTGCTGGAGAATAATCAGCGGATAGAACGTGCATTCTGTTATTGCCTCTGTTAAAATAAGGATATCATAAAACTGGGAGTGGAGACAGTGAATGCAGCAGTTACTTTTATTCATGCAGCTGATTTACATTTAGACAGCTTATTTAAAGGCCTGAGGCATGTGCCTGCCAATCTATTTAAAGAAATTCAAGAAAGCACATTTACTGCTTTGAATCACCTGGTTGATGAAGCGATAAACAATAAGGTAGATTTTGTTTTATTAACAGGTGATCTGTACGATCAAGAATCACAAAGCTTAAAAGCGCAAATAAGACTGCGACGCGCATTTGAAAGGCTGGCCGATGAAAATATTGCAGTATTTTTATCTTATGGAAACCATGATTTCAGAAAAGGGGATGCCTTTGTCGTGGAATACCCCGATAATGTATATATCTTTCCTGATGAATCCGTAACATCTATTCCTTTTTATAAGAATGGAGAAGCGGCTGCGGCTATATACGGATTCAGCTATGAAAATAGAGCTGTATATGAAAATAAATCTTCAGAATATGAACGGACAGAGGATGAATTTCCACTTCATATCGCTATGCTGCATGGCAGCGTGGCAACAAATACAGAGCACGACTCTTATGCGCCATTCCAGCTGAAAGACCTGTTAAACAAACGCATGGATTATTGGGCATTGGGCCATATACATAAACGGCAGCAGCTCCATACAGATCCTCCGGTTATTTATCCGGGCAATATACAAGGGAGGCACCGAAAGGAGACGGGAGAAAAAGGCTGTTATCTGGTTAACTTAAGCAGACATCAGGTAAAGCAAACCTTCCTGCCGCTTCAGGCAATCCGTTATGAAGAAGCACAGGTGGACATTCGGGATTGTCTCACTCCTTCTCAAGCAGAAAAAGCCATTATGAGGCAATTGCCGGAACACAGTGTTCCAAGCTTATTGTATTTGAACATAACTGCAAGAGAAAATGATGCATTTTCCCCGGATGATATCCTTGTTCAAGAGTTAGTTGAAGTGATAAATGAATCTTTGACAGAAGCTTTTCCATGGCAGTATATTTACCGTTATCAGCTTGTTTTGGAGGAAGAACCAGCTCAGCTGAAAGACGCTTTTTTAGAAGATATATTAGAAGAAGCTGATATGGCATTTATTCAGGAAGGATTAAATGAAATTTATCATCACAAGGATGCGCGAAAGTTTTTATCCCCTCTGTCGGAGGAAGAGGAACAGACGATTAAATCGGATGCTTATAAGCTGCTGAATACGCTATTGCGGAAGGAGAGAGCAAAGTGAGGATAAAGGAAATTACGATTTACGGCTTTGGCAGATGGGTCGACCAGTCTTTCTCCTTCTCTGGTTCTAATTTGATAACGCTCTTAGGCGATAATGAAGCCGGGAAGACAACCCTGCATCAATTTATTTTATATATGCTTTTTGGAATGTCCAAAAAGCAATGTGATTTTTATCGTCCCAAAACCAGCAGTAAATTAGGAGGAAGGATGATATTAGAGCATCCTGCGGAAGGAAATATAATGATTGAACGGTTGGATGCGTCTGAGGTCAGATGCTTTGATAACGTTGGAGCGGAAAGAGACATGACCTGGTTCGGAGCTTTTTTGGGAAATATGAATCTGGAAACCTTTCAATCGATTTATTCCTTTTCTAATCAAGATTTAACCGTGATGCAGGATATGAATGAATCGGATATCAGTGAGCTTCTATTAAGTGTCGGTTTAACAGGTTCAACAGCGATTTATAAAGTGGAAAAGAAGCTGCAGGCAGAGCTGCAGAAGCAATTTAAGCCTTCTGGCACCAAGCCGGTTATCAATGAAAAACTAAGTGCGTTACGAATCAAAGATAAACAGACTGGAGAAAGCAAGCAGCTGGAAAAATCATATAAAGAACAAATAGAAAAAATGCGTGCATTGGAAAATAAACATAGGTTGAAAAAAGAGCAGATTGCAGAGAAAAATGAACAGCTGGAAAGAGAAAAGCAGCTGGAAAAAATACTGCCTATACGAAAAGAAATGCTTCGTGTTTCCGAAGAATTGCAAAAACTGGCGGATGTCCGTGATTTTTCATTAGATTATCAGAAGCAAATAGAGACAATCCATGCAGATATGAATCAGGCAGACAGAGAAATCAGCTCCCATCAGGCTACCTTAGACACGTATATGGAGAAAAAACAAGATTTAGAAACGATTTCCCTGCAGGACGGAGAAAAAGAAAAATTAAATCATTTCCTGAATCAAAAAGCAGAAATAACCTTTATGATAGAACGAAAGAAAACGTTGGAAGAGGATTATCAGTATAAAGCCCGTGAAATTACAGAGATGATTCAGGAAAAGCAGATTCGTATAACCGCTGAAGATTTAGAACAGCTGGAATTACCGTTTTATCTTGAAAAGGAATGGGCGGCATTACGTGAAGAGCTGGGAAATGTACAAAAAAGCATCGCTGATAATCAACAGCAGAAAGACCATTTGGCCCAGGAAAAAGCACGAATGGAGGAGGAGCAGAAGCAAGCAGAAAAAGAACTGCTTGCTGACGTGCACGTAGATGAATTAAAACAGCGGATCCAAGCTTATCACCAGACCAATCAACACAGCGAAACACAGCAACAGTATATGCATCAAATGCTTGGTCAAATGATAGAAGAGAAGCAGAAGCAAACAAAAAGATTTACAGCTGTTGGAATAGGGATTTCCTTGGCAGCAGCCTTTATTGGATATGCAGGAAGCATGCCGTGGCTTTTTTTATTAAGCCTGGCAGGTGGAATTGGTATATATTATTTCCGGCATGTACAACAGCAGGATATCCAAAAATTAAAACAGCAGCAGGAAAGCTGGCAGACCGCCCCCTCTGAACAGGAAATGGACGTGACAGAAGCAGAATATCTGGAAGCACAGGAAATTTTGGAAAAGCAGCAAATATTGCGCAGTAAGCTCTCTGCTTTAAATGAGACGTTACGAGAAACGATTCATCAGCTAAAAGTGAAGGGTACGGCTGAATCTAACCTAATCAAGCAGCAAAATAAATTAGAAGAGGGCAGACGGAAGCAGCAAAATCAGTTTCCATTTTTACAATCCATCGATGTCTTTTATTGGCAGGATATTTACCATTTATTACAAAAGCTGCTTCAGCTGACGAATGAAAAGCAGCATATCTATACAGGATTAGTCAGAGTAAAAGAACGGATAGAGCAGTTTTCAGACCAGGCCAAGAGTTGGCTGAAGCATAAAGGGCTGGCGGAGCAGACTCATATGGATGAAATAATGCATGCCCTTGAAGAAATAGAACAGCAAGAACAGCAGCGCCAGCATGAGCTTCAGCAGCTGAATCAATTTATAAAGGACACCAGCAATAAACAGGCAGCTTTCATCCAAAAAAGAAACCATGATAAGAAAGAAATAGATAAACTGTTAAATATGGCAGAAGTGGAGTCTGTAGAAGTTTATTTTGAAAAGAAGACAAGAAAAGAACAATATAATAAACTGTACGCCAGACAAGAAGAACTGAGAGAAAGAATCCACATCCTGCTTCCGGAGAAATGGCAGCAGGAATGGATAAATGTTTCCATAGAGGGTGCTGACCATTATAAAAAGAAAAAAGAATTAGAGCTGGCTTTAGCGGATGAGGAAGAAGCGTTAGAACAACTAAAGAGTCAGCAGGCAGAATTGAAATTACGTATTGAACAGCTGGAAAGAGCGGAGGATATATCTCTGCAAATGCACCAGCTGGCAATGGAGAAGGAAGAACTGGAGGACTTGGTCAGAACCTGGGCTGTACAAAAAACAGCTTTACGGATGCTGGCTGCTGCGAAAAGCCAATACAAGGATAAATACTTGTCGCTTGTAATTGAAACCGCCCAAATCTATTTTAAAGAGATTACTAGAAATCAATATGATACAATATATTCACCTGCAGCAGAGCAGCCTTTTCAAGTAGAAAACAGCAGGGAAAAACGGCGGTTTCGCGTGGAGGAGCTTTCTCAGGGAACAAGAGATCAGCTTTATATTTCCCTGCGCCTTGCGATTAATGAGGTGATGGCAAAAGCGAGCGGTCTGCCATTTCTGATGGACGATGTTTTAGTGCATTTTGACGGGAAACGTTCAGAACGTATGCAACAGGTACTGGAGCGGATGGCGGAAAATCAGCAGGTTATTGTATTTACATGCCATAGAGAGCTGGCTGAAGCTGCAAATGGAGAAATCATTCATCTTAATGCTAGGGATGCTTGATTTGGAGGGAGGAAAAAAATGAAAAAAGGAATCGCAAATTTAACAGTCGGTGATAAATTTGAAGGATTTTTATTGATCAATGATGCTACGAAGGGTACGACCAGCAACGGAAAACCATTTTTAACGTTAATGCTTCGAGATGAATCTGGCGAGATAGAATCGAAGCTGTGGGATGCTACCAAAGAAGATGAAGAGAACCTGGTTGGCGAGCAGATTATCCATGTAACGGGAGATATTAATCAATTTCGGGGGAAAAATCAACTACGCATTCATTCCATCCGCTTATCTCAGGAAACAGATCAGGTTCAGGTCAGTGACTTTGTCGGTAAGGCTCCCGTAGGCAAAGAAGAGCTGGGAGAAAAGCTGACAGAAGCTATTTTTGAAATGAAGAACCCAACGTTGCAGCGTATTGTGCGGGGGTTTGTAAAAAAATATCAGCATGAATTACTCATTTATCCGGCTGCTGCGAAAAATCATCATGATGTCGCATCAGGGCTCGCCTATCATATTGTCAGCATGGTGGGGGTTGCCCGTCAGCTTCATGAACTGTATCCCTCCATCAATAAAGATTTATTATATGCAGGTATTATCCTGCATGATATCGGAAAAATAAAGGAATTATCTGGTGTCGTGTCAACAACATATACGCTGGAAGGAAAATTGCTTGGACATATTACCATTATGGTAGAAGAGATAGCAGAAATGGCGAAGGAGCTGCAAGTAGAGGATAAGGAAGAGGTGCTTATTTTACAGCACTTGATTTTAAGTCATCATGGAAAAGCAGAATGGGGCAGTCCGAAGCCTCCAATGGTCAAGGAAGCTGAACTGTTGCATTTAATTGATTTGATTGATGCAAAAATGAATATGCTGGATAAAGCACTGGATAAGGTGCAGCCGGGCGAATTTACAGAGCGGCTTTTTGCAATGGACAATCGCTCTTTCTACAAGCCTTCCTTTGAGTAGCTCTTAAAAAATATTGAATCCATCGGATTGCTGTGAAGATTATGTCATTTTCTATTTACTTGTTCATATATATTTATTAAGGAGTGGACAAGGGGGATTTAAGATGAGCTCGATTCCAATTTGGGTCTTTGCAGTGATTCTGTTAATTTTATTCAGCGGATATATGGCAGTGCGTGCGTTTTTAGCTGAAAGAAAGCTGGATCGGCAGTTTATTGAACGAGAAGGTAAGATATATATGGAACGTATTCAAAAGGAACGATTGAAAAAAAGAGAGCAGTAATAAAATGAAAAAATCGCTACCCATTTTCAAAATGGATAGCGATTTTTTTATTGTTCAGATTCCGTGTCTTCTGCAGGCTGCTCTTCTTCAGAAGGCTGTTCAAATAAATCTTCAAGTCCTTCAGCAGAGATATCTACATTCGCATCTTCAATTAAATTTTGAAGTTTTGCTTGAATATCTTCCTGATTTGCTTGTTGAAGAACGAGTTCGCTTCTTAATTCATCTTTTAATTCTTCAAAATCGCCAATGGATTCTTCTTTTTCACGTACATCATTTACTTTGATGATATGGAAACCAAATTGAGATTGCACAGGGTCGCTGATTTCACCTGGTTCCATAGAGAATGCAACTTCTTCAAACTCAGGAATCATATCGCCGGCAGAGAAGTAACCAAGATTACCGCCGTCTTCTGCACTGCCATCTGTTGAGTATTCTGAAGCAAGGTCTTCAAACTCTTCCCCATCATCTAATTTTTCTTTTACTTCATTTGCTGTTTCTTCATCCTGCACAAGAATATGCTGTGCATCTACTTCTGAATTCTTTCTGTCATAGTAATCCTTCAGCTCTTCATCCGTAATTTCCATATCTTCAGAAATAGCGGCTTCCTGAAGCATTCCTACATAGACTAAATCTCTAAGTTCTTCTTCATCACCGAATTGCTGAGCCACCATGGAATCAAATTCATCTTCGCCAAGTTCATTTTTCATGGTATCGATTTCTTCATCTACTTGCTCGTCAGTCACTTCGTATTGGTCTTCTAACACTTTTATGGTAACAAGCTCTTCAAGAACAGCTTCTCCATTACGTTCTTTTAATTCATCATAAAACTCTTCTTTTGTGACGTCGCCTGCGTCTGTAGTCGCGACCACTTCATCATCGGAAGAATTACATGCAGCCAATGCAAGCACACTGGCAGATATTGTTGCTGCTAATGTCCATTTTTTCATGTCTGATACACACCTCTACTCTTTTCTCATCTTACTTTTATTGTTTACCATGATTAATATATCATACTTTTCCAGTTTAAATAATTATTTTCAACTTTTTACTAAAAAATCACATTAAACTGTCACATTTAAAACACGCAGATAAGAACAAACTAGCATAGCTACCAATATCATATTCGTAACCCGATCCATTCTTTCTGATTTTTGCTTGGAAAGCTCCATTTTTGTACTTAAAGCACTAATCATCACATTAAAAATAAGTAATATAAAAAAACCAAAAATGATATAAAAAATAGCCATGTTCTATGTACGCCCCTTTACAATAATGCTACTTCTCTAACTCTATCAAAAACAAATCGCATTGAACAGTCATAAAGCGCAACTTAATAGAGTAAATCACGTTTTTTCTCTTCCTGTAAAACCATATTTTTATGATTGCGATAGAGAGGCTGCGGACACGCATGCTGTAATAAAGTAAAAAAAAGCTTTTACCAGCGGAATTTTGCCAGCAAAAGCTTTCTTTCTATGAATTGGCATTTGTGTTTTTAAGTTTTTCTTCTAATTCACGGATACTTGATTCAATTTGTTCCAGTGACTGGTGAATATTATCCTGCTGAGGTTCTACAGCGTTTTTCCAGTCTTCAACGGATTTTCGCATTTCTTCCGTCAATTCTTTGACTAAAACAGCACCTTCTTTAGAAGTTCGAAGCAGCTGCTCTTTGATTCGAATGCTGTCTTCTTTTAAATTCATCAATAGTTCTTTTAATTCTAAGGATTGATTTTTGACTCTTACACGAACATCCTTGCCTGATTCAGGTGTGCTTAATAGTGCAATGCCAGCACTGACAGATGCTCCAACGATAAAACCCAGGGTTAATGATTTTTTCTTAGACATAATAGGAAATGCACTCCTTTCTTCTTTCACATATACCTTTTCCTTTTACGATATGTACTTAAACATCTTCCTGCAAAATAAATGCAATATACATATTATAGGAAAAAGAATCAATTTCTGCTAGTATGAATGTTTTTTTACTATCTTTATTTTAACACAAAATAGATAAGATATGATAAATATACTTTTTTAGAATGGAAAAAGCATTCGCTCCAATTTAAAATGGAACGAATGCTTCGGAAGACAAAGAAGAGCTGAAAGTATTTTTAACTCTCTGATCTCCTTTACGAAACCGCAGCTACTTTACTTCGCTTCATAATTCCCTCTACAATTGGATAAACAACCAGCATGATAACGGTATTCATTACTGCTGCTGGAAGAACAACAGCTGCAAATAAAGCAAGAAAACCGCCTTCTAAGAATCCTAAGAAGAAAAGCGCAACAGATAAAAAGATACTGCCGCTGATCAGTGTCCCGGCAAATGTTAATACAGAAGCTGTTACTTTTGTATTCATCTGCTTTCTTACCAGCAAAAATAACAGAAAGAAAGCAACTGCTGTCAACGGTTTATCAATCAGGTTGGCAATTTGCCCTCCCGGAGCCGCTGTGGTCAATGCGGAAATAGCACCTGTTGCAAATGCAAGCAGAATAACATAATTCCATTTAGGGAATAAAATAATACCTAAAAACATCATTGCCAGCATCATATCAGGCTTTACACCAAATAATAGCGGGGGCATTACAAAATGCAGTACGGTTCCGATACTTACCAAAAGGGCAAGAATGGTTAAAATTTTTGTCTTCATTACTTAACTCTCCTCTACTTTTCTATACTCTGCTTTCCGGTTGTGCGCTCATCGCCAGCCGCGAAAGGTTATAGTCAGTATATCAAATGCTGTTGAAAATAAAAAGAACGAAATGGATTGTTTCTAGTGTTTGATTTGCTCATTGATTGCTTTTGCAACCGCCTGTAAATCATCTGATGTGTAATCCTCTGTATGCGTTATCCAATTTGGTGTGTACCCATCTCCATCGCCGTAGCGCGGAATTAAATGAACGTGCAGATGGAAGACTGACTGCTCAGCAACCGGTTCGTTATTATTAAGCAGATTGATTCCTAATGGCTGATAGGCATCGCGAATAGCGTTAGCAATAACGGGTATTCTACTGAATAATTCTTTTGCTGTTTCTGGCGGTGTTTCATAAATATTCTTAGTGTGTTCTTTAGGAATAACAAGTGTATGCCCTTTGGTTACTTGACTGATATCGAGGAAAGCATAAACCTTATCATCCTCGTAAACTTTGGCAGAGGGAATGTCTCCATCGATAATTTTGCAAAAAATACAATCTTCATGTGCCATCTTTTGTTCCTCCCTATCTAATTTAAAATGTAATCTTTTATCTATTGTATAGAGTTGGACCGGGTAAAGTAAAGGGTTCTGTATTAAACTTGTTAAAGGATGTCTAAAAAACTTCCCGTAATTTGTAGAACGGTTCATTTTGGAATCTTCTTCGAATGATGATAAAATCAGATTAGTGAACAAAGGGGGTTAACAAGGTGAGTTCCTTATTACATATTGAAAACTTGTATGGAGGCTATACCCATAAAAATGTACTGCACGATATATCATTTGATTTAAATAAAGGAGAAATCGTCGGGCTGATTGGATTAAACGGTGCTGGAAAAAGTACAACCATTAAGCACATTATCGGTCTGATGCAGCCAAAAAAAGGGGAGGTACAGGTAGAGGGGAAAAGCTTTCAGGATGATCCTGAAGGGTATCGTAACCAGATGGCATACATTCCGGAGATGCCTATCCTGTACGATGAGCTGACTTTATATGAACATCTCAGGCTGACAGCCATGGCCTACGGAATTGAAGAAGAGGTGTTTGAGCAGAGGCTGCCTAAGCTTTTAAAAGAGTTTCGGTTAGAAAAGAAATTGAATTGGTTCCCGGTCCATTTCTCAAAAGGAATGCGGCAGAAGGTTATGATTATGTGTGCTTTTCTGATTGAACCGCCGCTTTATATTGTGGATGAGCCATTTGTTGGTCTGGATCCATTAGGTATCCAGTCTTATCTGCAGATGATGGACTCGATGAAAAAGCAGGGGGCAGGCGTCTTAATGTCCACGCATATTCTGGCAACAGCGGAGAGATACTGTGACCGTTTTCTTATTTTACATGATGGAAAATTACGTGCGGAAGGAACATTAGAGGAGCTTCGCATGCAATTCCAGATGCCAGGGGCGACTTTGGATGATTTATATGTACAGCTGACAAAGGAAGATGATCATGTTTGATTCGCACGCACTTTATAAAAAACGTTTATCTTCCCATGTCAAAAATTTAAGCAGATATTTAAAATATATGTTCAACGGACATATTGCATTTGCCATGTTTTTTTTCATTGCTGCAACTGCTTATTATTATCAGCAGTGGCTGGAACAATTACCGGAGAATTTTCCGACTGGAATCATCATGGGAATTGTTTTAGGATTGCTGATCAGCTATAATCCAATCCGCACATTATTGCAGGAGCCGGATTTGGTGTTTCTTATTGCTGCTGAGCAGCAGATGGGATCGTATTTCCGTAATAGCTTGATTTACAGCTTTGCGATCCAGACGTACCTCATTGTACTTGCAGCGGCTGCATTCAGTCCGCTTTATTTCGCCAGTTTCAGCGGACGGGCAGGAAGCATATACCTTGTTACGCTTCTGTTATTTCTGGTTTTTAAAGGCATGAATATGCTGGCAAACTGGAATATGCTGAAGGTAAGAGAGAAGAGTTTGCGAACCATTGATTTAACAGCACGTACACTGCTTAATATTGTAACAGCCTACTTTGTGATTGAAGGACAGGCATTATACGCTGTGATAACGATCGTATTGCTGCTTCTTGTAATTGTATATGATTTTATTGTGGCAGCAAAACAGCCGGGCATTATTTGGGAATTGTTAATAGAAAAGGACCAAATCCGCCTGCAATCCTTTTACCGGATTGCGAATTTATTTGCGGATGTTCCACATTTGAAGAATAAAGTAAAAAGAAGAGAATGGCTGACAAAGACCTTTATCAGCAGAATCCCATTCGAGCGTTCAGCTGCCTATGATTACTTGTATCAGATTTCTTTTCTCCGCAGCGGAGATTATTTAGGGATGTATCTCCGGCTTGTGGTAATCGGCGGTATTTTCATCTGGGTCATTCCTAATGTCTGGATAAAGCTATTATTTGCTATTCTGTTTATTTATTTGAGTGTTTTTCAGATGATGGCTCTATATCACCATCATCGTACGCAAATGTGGCTGGATCTGTATCCGCTGAAGCCCGGATTAAAACTGGATGCAGTGATTAAAATTATTCGCAAGCTCGGCTATATGCAGGCATTTGCTTTTACCTTCTTATTTATTTTTCAGCTTGAGTGGCTGGGGAGTATTATTGTATTAATTGGCGGTCTTGCTTTTGTCTGGGCATACGTAACATTCTACGTGCAACCTAAACTGGATAAGGTATAAAAAACAAGCTGACGAGAGAATAGCCTCGTCAGCTTGTTTTATTTGGCTTGTTCCTGATAGGTCAAATAAATATTTGCAAAAGCTTTTGCAGCTATAAGCATTGCTTTTTCATCAATATCAAACCTCGGATGATGATGCGGATAATCATTTCCCTCCAGATTCGCACCTGTCAGGAAGAAAGCACCTGGTTTTTCTAATAAATAATAAGCGAAATCTTCTCCGACCATTAACGGATCTGTAATCGCGGCAATGTCTACACCGTCAATTTCCTTTGTTGTCTGAAGGACAAGATCTGTCTGCTCTGGATGATTGATAACCGGCGGATATCCTTTAACATAGTCAAACGTATAGGAAGCGCCGAAAGAATCGCAAACCCCTTTTAGAATCTGCTCCATTTCTTGAATGATTTTTTCTTGCACTGCTGTATCGAAATGTCTGACGGTTCCGACCAATTTAGACTGGTCGGCAATGATGTTAAAGGCATTCCCTGCTTCAAAAATACCAATTGAGATAACGGCAGATGATAATGGGCTTAATCGTCTGCTCACAATTTGCTGGAGTTGGGAAACTGCCTCAGCACCAATCACGATGGCATCCTTTGTATCTTGCGGAATAGCGCCGTGACCGCCCTTTCCCTGAATCGTAATTTCAAACCGGTCCGTACCTGCCATGATTGCCTGATGTGTAGAATAAATACTTCCAAGCGGCAGGGTTGCCCATAAGTGTGTGCCAAATACAGCATCTACATCTTTCAGAGCACCAGCTTCAACAATCGGTTTCGCCCCGCCGGGAGCATATTCTTCTGCATGCTGATGAATAAAGACAATACTTCCTTCCAAGTCATTTTGAAACTGCTGCATTACTTTTGCAAAGGTAAGCAGGGTAGCAGTATGTCCGTCATGACCGCAAGCATGCATAACACCCGGAATCTGGGATTTATAGGGAACATCCTTCTCATCCTGTATCGGCAGTGCATCAAAGTCAGCCCGGAAAGCAACGGTTTTGCCCGGCTTTGCCCCTTTTAATGTTGCTACAATACCGTTACCGCCAACATTTTTTTCATATGGAATACCTAATTTTTCATAATAGTTTGCGATGTATTTAGCAGTTTCTGTTTCTTGAAATGACAGCTCAGGATGCTGATGCAAATATCTGCGGATGTCTACCATTTCTTCATATGTGTTATCAAGGAGTGAATGAATTGCTGATAACATGTTAATCACCTCTTTCAATTGATAGCCTTGTGACTCAACTTTCGCACCTAAGAATAAGCATATATATCATGCTATTCCAGAATGAACATGTTTTCGATTACCATGCTTGCTTTTTGGTTAAATATCCGGCCTTTTTGGAGATTAACTCCTGTTTCTATGGAAATAAAGTTACTTTTTAATGTGCGAAAGTTGAGCTTACGAAAAATAGAGAAAAGCCTTCTAATTTCAATCTCTTTCATTATATCACTAATCCATGCAGCTGTAGAACAAATATTTCGAGGATAAAAATACTTGCTTATGTCTGCAATATAAAAACCATGAAGCAGTAATCGCTTCATGGTCAGGAAGAAGTTCATATCAATTGTTCTTAATGGATACGCGGGTCTTCTAATAGTCTCTCTATTTCTTCTTTATGATGTGTTTCATCAGAGATCAAGTCCTCTAATTTCACAACCAGCTCTGTCAGCCCCAGTTCCTCAGCCTGTGCTTTTCTTTTTTCATAGCGCTTGATCGTATCTGTCTCAGATTGAAGGGAAGCCTTCAATAAATCTACAACTTGGGAAGGCTGCGGTACAGAAGCTGCTTCTGTAGTCGGAGTGCCGCCAAGTGATTTGATTTTTTCGGATAAATAAAGTGCATGTCCTAATTCGTCTGTTATTTCTGATTCAAAAAATGGTTTCAGCGCGGACCTGTATAAACCTGAGACAACGGATGCGCTGTACGTATACTGGATAGCTGCAGCGTATTCATTCGATAAATCTTCATTTAACCCGTCAATTAATTCTTGTAATTTTGCATCCATACTTTATCACCCTTCTTTATGATTTTTACTTCTTTATATATATTTCCCATTGTTATTTTTGTCAAACCTGTTTAGCATAAAAAAAGAGAACAGAAAAGGAGAGATTATATGAAAAATAAAACAGCAGCAGTTTTGTTCAGCGTATGGATGGCTGCTTGTTTACTTAGTATTGTCTGGATAATACAAATAAAACGTGATATTTTGCCATATACCGATCAATGGACCAGAGGAATCGTTCCTCATGTGCATGGAACAGGTTTATTTGATTTTTTTAGAGTGATTACGGAGTTAGGCTCTTCGCATGTGCTTATCCCGATAGCCATTGCTGCAGCGGCAGGACTTATGCTGTTGTATAAGCATTGGTATCCGGCGCTGCTGCTTTTAGGAGGAACGTTATTTGCGCATTTACTTAATACATGGATAAAGCAGCTTGTAGCCAGAGAAAGGCCGAGTGTCTCTGTTACTTTAAATGCTGAAGGATTTAGTTTTCCATCGGGACACAGTATGATTTCCATGGTTTTTTACGGGCTGCTGGCTTATTTACTATGTAAAAAAATACATTCAGAGAAAGGAAAGCTGACGGTGCAGATTCTATCAGGAATGCTCGTTTGTTTAATCGGAATCAGCCGCTATTTTATTAATGTACATTATATAACAGATATTATCGCCGGATTTACAATTGGTTTTGCGCTGCTTTATATTTATATTCGTATAGATAAAAACGTCTCAGACTTAAGACGGAGAAGAGAACCTGCTTAAGCTGGTTCTCTTTTAATCCTATTCTGAAGTAAAATAGAGTCATAGAGAAAGGGGTTGATGAAACACATGAGGAGAGTTTTTTCTTATTTTATAGCAATTTGCTTCATTTGGATTGGAATCATGTTAATTGTAAACAGTTTAAATATAGATGGTTTTGAATTAAATTTTGGCTGGACATATATTTATCCATTATTCTTTGTGGTTGCCGGAGCTGTGCTGCTGGGAAGTGCTGTAATCAGAAAAGGCGGCAGGTGGATGATAGGCACGTTCTTGCTCATTTTTGGAGGACTCTTGTTAGCAGATCGGTTTGGGCTGGTTGATTTTACATTTTGGAATGTGTTTAAGCTCTGGCCGCTGATTCTGATTTTTATAGGAATCAGTCTATTTCGCGGACTTCATTTTTTGACTGTGTACAGCGGCAGTTCGAAAAAACAAAAAAAAGATCGCTGGTATGCCTTCTCTGAACCTAAAAAGAATGATGCAACATTCACGATAGGTGATATGGAGAAGAAGGGAAACTGGAATTTGGAGCCGATGAATATTAGCACCATGGTAGGCAATTTTTATTTAGACCTGACTGATGCGTATATCCCGGATGAAGAAACAGAAATAAATATTCGTTCGCTGGCGGGCGATGTCACTATCCTGATTCCCGGAGAAGTGGAATTTCAAGCCAAAGCAGCAGCTAAGGCTGGAGATATCAATATTTTGGATGAGGAATCGACAGGAATCAATACATCCTTGTTTTATAAAACGGATCAGTTTGAAACTGCTACCAAAAAATTATTTATCGACATTCGCTTAAAGGCAGGCTCTATTCGGGTAGATCGAGTATAAGATGGGAGGGGGGAGAAAATGAAACGTTGGGGAAAAAGTATCCGATTCAGCTTTATAAAATCTCATCTTTATGTTTTATTTTTAACAACATGCATCCTGCTGGCTATTATTCTATCCTTATTTGTTATTTTGGAGCCGGACTGGCTAACGGCACAAAGTATCTTTTTATTTATCGGCTTATATATTATCATTGGATTTATTTTGTCCCTGCAGGCCGGATTTACACAAATCGGTAATTTATTAAAAATTCGTTTAGATGCTATCTCCATCCAAATTAAGCAATTTGCCAACGGAAATTATACTTCTAAAATCACGAATGTTCATGAGGATGTGGATGAAACAGATCGAATTATTGCTGAGCTGAATGATTTAGGAGATAAATTGCAACGGCAAGTGGAGTCCTTACAGCGGATGGCCGATGAGAAATCAGATTATGCGAAATCAGCACATAAAGCAGCAGTTATTGAAGAACGGCAGCGGATTGCCCGGGACCTTCATGATGCTGTCAGCCAGGAGCTTTTTGGGCTGGCAATGCTATCAGAGACAGCATTAAAGCTATTTGATAAAAATCCTGCTACAGCGAAAGAACAAATGGAGGAAGTCGTACATTCTGCGCATCAGGCACAGGCGGAAATGCGTGCATTATTGCTTCATTTACGGCCGGTTTATCTTACCGGCGGAGAAACGTTAGAAGAAGGCATTCAGAAATTAATCGATGCTTTAGAACAAAAAAGCAATCTGACATTCCAAATCGATATGGATGAAGGCTTAGATTTAAAAGAAGTAGTCGAGGAGCACATTTTTCGAATTATTCAGGAATCCTTATCGAACATCCTGCGGCATGCGAATGCAAATATGGTTCAGGTAGAAATAAAACAGAGGCAAGAAGAGCTTTATGTCCGTATTGAAGATGATGGCATCGGCTTTGAATCAGATGATCAGCAGAATAATAAAGCTTCTTATGGTCTGAAAACAATGAAGGAACGCAGCGAAGAATTAGGTGGAACATTTACCATTCGTTCCAAAGAAGGGCAGGGTACATATATTTATATTCGAATTCCCAATCAGGGGAATTAAAAAGGGGAGAATGTATTATGATTCGTGTAGTTGTCATTGATGATCATGATGTAGTGCGTAAAGGAATTATTTCTTTTTTACAGACGGAGGATGATATTGAAATTGCAGGGCAGGCGGACAGCGGATTTAAAGGAGCTGAGCTTGTTATCCAGGAGAAGCCCGAAGTCGTGCTGATGGATTTAATTATGGAAAATGGAAATGGTATCGAAGCAACCAGACAGATCATGACTTCTTATCCAGAATGCAAGGTGATTATTTTGACATCCTATTATGATAATGAACAGGTAATCCCTGCCTTGGAAGCAGGAGCATTCAGCTATTTGCTGAAAACCTCTAATGCACAGGAAATTGCAGAAGCTGTACGAAAAGCAGCCAAAGATGAAAATGTGATTGAACCAAAGGTTGCTAACACAATGATGAACCGTTTTCGCACCCCTGCGAAAAAACCCCATGAAGATTTGACCGAACGGGAATTAGAAGTGCTGCTGTGTATTGGGGATGGAATGACCAATCAAGAAATCAGTGAAAAACTCTATATCGGAATTAAAACGGTGAAAACACATGTAAGCAATATTTTAAGTAAGCTGGAAGTGAATGACAGAACCCAGGCTGCTGTTTACGTACACAGGAATCAATTATTTAAAACAGCAGGAGATTGATTCGCTTCACATGAAGATACGCCACCAACAAAAAAGGTTGTCCGCAGGGGAACAACTTTTTTTAGAATAAGAAAGTATAAAATGTTAAGGATAGCCGCTCCAGAAATACATTACACTTTCCGTGGGCTTGAGTTCAGCCTCCTCTAAAGAAGACTTAGCAATTGGCAAGCCGACAGGCGCAGACAGAGCTAAAGTCGCACTTATGCCCTGAGGGTAGAAAAAAAAGGAGTTCACTTTTTTCCTGCTTAGGTCTTCACCCTGCGCATTCCCACAGGAGTCTCCGTGTATTTCTTCTGGGACTGGGACTGCGATTACTCGTCCCATCAAAAAGCGTCGCTAGAATCAGCTTCTTTTCTTTGAAAGAAAGCAAATGAAACATATTTCTTCAAAGATGGGAGCGGAGGGAAACCGACTCCTGCGGGAAAAGCAACAGGTGGAGACCTAAGCAGGAAGCGGTTTTCTTACCGTGCGGCTGAACGTTGCCCGCGGAAAACGACTTCCCGTAGCGGACATCTCTTTGGCGAGAACACTGATGTTTTAAAAACAAAGCGGTATTCTTGGTTTTTCTTGATGAAACGATTATTAAAGGGAATTGTCCGAAAACAACCTGCTGCATAGATGTTCGTTTTCTGTATTTATTCTTCCTTCTCATGCATATGCCCTGAAATAACAAACGGACGCTCCATAAAGTAACTCGGCTGTTTTGCCTGCTGCGAATCATGAGCTTTTTTAAATTGATCGGAGTTTTTCCAGTTCTCAAAATCAGCAAACGATTTCCACTGTGTTAAAACCACATATTTACTTGATTTTTCCTGACGTAAAAAACGCCATGCTTGAAAGCCTTCCATTTTTTCAATGCCGCTGTCACTATGCTTCATACGATATTCAAAGGCGGGGCTGCTGTCTTCTGAGATAGGGAGATGATTCATAACCACATACCCTTCCTTAGATAATTCGCCAACCGATTTTAATACATCAAAGGCTTGACCGGCTGAAAAAATATTTTTAGAGCTGTTTTCATAATAGGCGATACCGCCATCATTACTGGCGATAAAGTAAAAGTCAATATGCTTATTTTTTTTCTCCAATGTTTCTAAAAAATGAATCGTTCCTCTGGACATAAATGCTTTCATAAAATTCCTCCTTCAATTGTCGACCTTCTTTGAATATCTACTTATAATTAAATTGTACACAAATACAAATAATATTGAAAATAATACCCTTTTGTCGAATGTACTTGTAATTTAAGGATGTCCATTCTTTATCAAAAGATGAGAATAACGTATAATGAATGCGTATATGCTACTTGAGGTGAACTTATGAGAAGCGAGCGAAGAAATGAAAAAAGAAACGAACGCAAAAAACAGCAGAAGAATGTTTTTCGACAAAAAATCAAATGGCTGGGAATAGCCGTCGCTGCTGTTTTTCTTTTATTATTAAGCGGCTATGGTCTGCTCATTTTAGGCGGGAAAATGATTGCCAATGAGGAAGATTTACAGCTTGATTTGACGACCACTATCCGCACAGAGGATGGAGAAGTTATCCGGACATTATACAACGAGAACAGAGAGTATGTTTCAACAGACCATATACCAGACCATGTTCTGGAAGCATTTGTTGCAGTGGAAGATCGCCGGTTTTATGAGCATCAGGGAATTGATCTGCAGTCGATCAGCAGAGCTGTTTACCGTGATATTTTAGCGAGAAGCAAAGTAGAGGGCGGAAGCACCATCACACAGCAATTATCTAAAAATCTTTTTTTGTCAAATGATAAATCCTGGACAAGAAAAATAAAAGAAATGATGGCGTCACTTTATCTGGAGCGCAGACTCAGCAAGGACGAGATATTAGAGTTATATGTGAACCAGGTTTACTTTGGAGAGGGAGTATATGGCCTGCAGAAGGCTTCAGAATATTTCTTTTCAAAAGATGTTGATGAGTTAACGATATCTGAGGGAGCACTGCTTGCCGGGTTAATGAAGGCACCCAATGGATATTCGCCTTTAAATCATCCTGATAAAGCAGCAGAGCGCAGAAATGTTGTTTTAATGACCATGGAATCAGCCGGCTTTATAGATGAAGAAACAATGGCTGCAGAGCAGGAAAAAGGATTAGGAATCAATCTGAAAGAAGAAGAAAGAGGAACGAATCCCTGGGTCGACAGCTATGTTGATATTGCTATAAAAGAGGCTGCGGAAGCGCATGACTTAAGCTTTGCCGAATTGCAAAGCGGAGGCTATGATATTACTGTCTATATGAATGAAGATTTTCAGCAGGTTGCTTATCAGAACTTTCAAGAGGATGCTTTCTTCCCTGGGAATACAGAGGGGACAGAGGGAGCCTTTGTTATGCTGGATAAGAATAACGGACATATTGTCTCGGCTATCGGCGGACGGGATTATAGCTTTGGTGATTTAAACCGGACAAATGTACAGCGGCAGCCGGGGTCAACCTTTAAACCAGTTGCTGTGTATGGACCTGCGTTGATGCAGGAAGACGAGTATAATCCTTATACAATTATCCCTGATCAATATATGGATATAGACGGGTATGAAGCAACCAATGTTAGTGGAGAATATAAGAATAACATAACGATTTATCAAGCGATTGTTGAATCAACAAATACCTCTGCAGTCTGGCTGCTTAACGAAATTGGAATAGACAATTCGAAATCCTATCTGGAGAAAATGGGGATGCCAATCGAGGATAAAGGATTGTCGATTGCACTGGGAGGTTTAAATAAAGGGGTCACGCCGCTGCAAATGGCTCAAAGCTTCCAGACCTTTGCAAATAATGGAGAAATGTCGAAAGCGACAGCAATAGCGGAGATAAAAGACCGTAACGGGGAAATTATTTATCAGTCGGAATCAAGCAGCGAAGAAGTATTTACCCCGCAGGTTGCCTGGGATATGACAGAAATGCTTAAAGAAACCGTCCGGACAGGGACAGCAAGCTCCGGCTACTATGGTAAGGAGCTTGCTGGGAAAACAGGAACAACACAGCATCCAGCTGTTGACGGAGCGTCAAAGGATGCCTGGTTTGTAGGCTATACACCCGATTATGTTACGGCTATGTGGATGGGCTATGATCGGTCTGATGCAGAGCATTATTTGACAGGAGGAAGTTCTTACCCGACGTCCTTGACCAAAAAAATATTGACCGATATCGATAACCAGACGGGTTCTGGATTAACAGCGTCCTTTGAGATGCCAGAAGGTGTAGAAGCTTTG
This sequence comes from Oceanobacillus sp. B139/18, assembly GCF_055524595.1. Taxonomy (NCBI): domain Bacteria; kingdom Bacillati; phylum Bacillota; class Bacilli; order Caryophanales; family Bacillaceae; genus Oceanobacillus; species Oceanobacillus sp. B139/18. Next base: position 602,933 of record NZ_JBVFXI010000001.1, read on the forward strand.
CCGGAGCCGATTGATTTACCAGTCATCGAGCATGTAGATGCAAGCTATACCTTTGGCGGATTTGCTTTATTGAAAGGAAAGCTTAGCTGGGAAGGCTCCACAGATGATCGAGTCGTCTACCGTATTTATAAAGAAGAAGAAGGTACAGATGAGCTGGTCGGAGAAGTGGAAGGAGAAACAGAATTTATCGTTGATGATGTTTGGTTCCGCAACGAAACGTATTATGTCGTTCCGGTTGATCCCATTACCAATATGGAAGGTTCTCATTCCACATCCGTATCCTTTTTCTAATATCTTGCCGGTTCGTTTTATCACGGAGAACCGTCCGTAAAATCTCGCCTCAAAATAAAGCGTAAAGATAAATTTATTTATGCGGGAGATAACGGACGCTAACTCCCTGAATCACTTAGGCTAACCCAGTGGGAGAAGAACAAAACTCCTACTGAGTGAAGTTTCGTTTTATAAGAAATATCTTTTTAGAATGATTATAAAATGAGACAATTTGATGACAAACAAATCGTAACCCTATACAGAAATGCGATAAATAGATATAGTTAGAGATGGAAAAAGAATATAAAGGATGAACGTTGCATGGCAAAAGTAAAAAATACAACTATTTTAGACGCATATCGCGGAAAGAAAACAGACTACACGCCAGCTTGGTTTATGCGCCAGGCTGGAAGGTCCCAACCAGAATACCGGGCATTAAAAGAAAAATATTCCCTGTTTGAAATTACTCATCAGCCGGAGCTTTGTGCTTATGTTACAAGACTTCCGGTAGAAAATTACGGAGTGGATGCGGCGATTCTTTATAAGGATATTATGACGCCTCTGCCGGCTATCGGGGTAGATGTAGAAATCAAAAGCGGAATTGGACCAGTGATCGACCAGCCAATCCGGAGTATGCAGGATATAGAAAAGCTTGGTGAGATCAATCCGGAAAGTGATGTTCCTTATGTGCTGGATACCATACGCCTGCTGACAGAGGAACAGCTTGATGTACCATTGATCGGCTTTTCCGGAGCGCCGTTTACATTAGCGAGCTATATGATTGAAGGCGGACCTTCAAAAAACTATACGAAAACAAAAGCGTTAATGTATCGTGAACCACAGACTTGGTTTGCATTAATGGATAAATTGTCAAAAATGATTATTCGTTATGCAGAAGCGCAAATTAAAGCTGGTGCAAGTGCGATTCAAATCTTTGATTCTTGGGTCGGCGCATTAAACGTGGAAGATTACCGTTATTTTATGAAACCAGTCATGATGGATATTTTTTCAGCGTTAAAAAAATATGATGTACCGCTGATTACCTTTGGTGTAGGAGCAAGACATCTTCTGCTCGAGTGGAATGACCTGCCTGTCGATGTCATTGGCCTGGATTGGCGCACTTCCGTGGAAGAAGCGAGAAGCTTAGGTGTAACGAAAGCACTACAAGGAAATCTGGACCCTGCAATTTTACTTAGTAATTGGGAGACAATTGAAAAAAGAACGAAAGCGATTCTTGATCAAGGAATGAACACAGAAGGCTATGTCTTTAACCTTGGTCATGGTGTTACTCCTGATATTAAGCCGGAAACCTTAAAACGGCTGACAGATTTTATTCACAGCTATTCCAACCAAAATTGAGGAACAAACCCGGGCTAATGAAGCCCGGGTCAAACAGTTAAATCCTATCTGTCAAACAGATGTATAAAATGGTATAGTTTCTAACTACGGAATAACAAAATGTAACGAGGTGTATTGGAAATGGAAAAAAAGAAATTAGGATTATTAGTAATGGCATACGGTACGCCATATAAAGAAGAAGATATTGAACCTTACTACACACATATTCGTCACGGCAGAAAACCTGATCCAGAAGCCTTACAGGATTTAAAGGATCGTTATGAAGCAATTGGCGGCATTTCCCCTTTAGCAAAAATAACAAAGGAACAAACAAATGCTTTAGAAAACAAGCTGAATGAAGTACAGGATGAATTTGAATTTAAAGCATATATCGGTTTAAAGCATATTGCTCCATTTATTGAGGATGCCGTAGAGGAAATGGCAAAAGACGGTATTGAAGAAGCAGTTTCCATTGTTTTAGCGCCACATTATTCTACATTCAGCGTGAAATCATATAACGAACGGGCGAATAGTACTGCTGAAAAACATGGTATAAACATTGAATCTGTACAGGATTGGTATACGGAACCAGGGTTTATTGACTTCTGGGCAAAAGGTGTGCAAAATACCTTTGCAGAAATGCCTGCCGAAGAAAAAAAGAATGCGGTATTAATCGTATCTGCCCATAGTTTGCCGGAGAAAATTCTTCAAAATGGCGATCCGTACAAACAGCAGTTAGAGGAAACAGCACAATTAATAGCAGAGGCTGCTAATGTGAAAAATTATGAAGTAGGCTGGCAAAGTGAAGGGAACACACCAGATCCTTGGCTTGGTCCAGATGTACAGGATTTAACTCGTGAATTGTATAACAAAGAAGGGTACAAAGCATTTATATATACACCTGTCGGATTTGTAGCAGATCATCTTGAGGTGCTATACGATAATGATTATGAATGTAAAGTAGTCTGTGATGAGATTGGAGCAAGCTACTACCGTCCGGAGATGCCAAACGCTCATCCAGCATTTATTGAAACATTAGCAAATGTTGTATTAAAGAAAGTAAAGTGTGCTTCCTGATGGATAGAAAAAAAGTAGTAATTGTCGGCGGCGGGATGACAGGTTTATCAGCCGCCTATCACTTGCAAAAACAAGTGAAATCAGCAAACCTTCCAATTGATATTACATTAGTGGAAGGTTCTAACCGGCTGGGAGGACGCATTCATACGATAAAAAGAGACGGGTTTACGATTGAGAAAGGACCAGACTCACTTTTAGCACGTAAACCGGCTGCAATGAATTTGGCAGAGGAATTGGGTATACTTAATCAAACAAGACGTAATTCTACCGGGCAGTCCTTTATGCTGATTAAAAATCGGCTGCATAAAATGCCAAAGGGTGCATTTATGGGTGTGCCAAAAGAAGTTGGACCGCTTCTGCGTTCAAATTCCTTTACGTTGACAGGTAAAATCCGTGGATTAATGGATCTGATTATACCAAGAAAAAAACGGTCCGGGGACGAATCATTAGGACATTTTATGCGTCGCCGTTTTGGGGACCAAGTGGTAGATAATCAAATTGATCCGCTGCTTTCCGGAATTCATTCTGGTGATATTGATCAAATGAGTCTGGAGGCAATATACCCTGTTTTTGGAAAAATGGAGCAGGAATATGGCAGTGTTATGAAAGGTCTCCGTAAGACCATGTCGAAACCGGCAAAAAACAGTAAGCCTGCCCAAGGACAGTTTTTCTCTTTTACAAACGGTTTACAGAAGCTTGTTGATGCGCTTGAAGCAAAGCTGGATACGGTGAAAATTCTCCGTGAAAATAAAGTGAATCATATAGAGAAGAAGGAAACAGGGTATCATCTTCTATTAGATTCAGGAGAGGTGTTAGCAGCAGATTTTGTTTTAGCAGCAGTTCCGCATACTCAGGTTCCCGGAATGCTGAGTATGCATGCTCCGCTGCAGGAATTATATGCTATTCCGGCGACATCCACAGCAAATGTCGTACTTGCTTTTGATGAAAAACAAATTAAGCGTGATTTAGATGGAACCGGGTTTTTGGTTACTAGAAATAGTAATTACCGCTTCACTGCATGCACGTGGACCCATCGTAAATGGGAAGGAACTGCACCTGCAGGGAAAGCTTTATTGCGCTGTTATGTCGGAAAACCTGATGATCAGGAGATTGTAAAAGAATCAGACGAGACGCTTGTGGATATTGTCTTGAAGGATTTAAATAAAGTAATGAAAGTAAAGGGAAAGCCTTTATTTTATGAGATTACTAGATTTATTGAGGCAAGACCACAGTACCACACAGGGCATTTAGAGCTTGTCAGCAGGGTCCGCGATTATGTAGCCAGCCAGCTTCCAAACCTGGAGCTGATTGGCAGCTCCTATGACGGTACAGGACTTCCGGATTGTATTGAGCACGGACAAAAGGGTGCAGAATTGGCAATAGAAGCATTGACTCAAAATAAATAAGTTGGATATATGATTTAAAACAGCTATGGAATATTTGTTTCTGTAGCTGTTTTTCTTATGGACAGAAGTAAATAAGTGATAGAATGAAGAAAATAACTTGTTTTAAAAAAAGGCATTCGTTTATCATGAAAAAACGTGAAGCTTAAACGCGAATGAACGAGAAGGAGGAGGGGGAGCAGCTGCTATATAATCAAGTCAATCCAGAGATCATGATTTCGTTGCTGGAAGAAAACGATGCAGAAAACTTATTTGATTTAGTCAGCGCCAACAAAGATTTTTTAAGCAACTGGTTATCCTTTCCGTCTGTAACCAATCAGATGGAGGATTCCAAAAGTTTTATTAAAAGGTCCTTATTTCGTTTCGTAAATAAAGAGGGCTTTTGGGCCGGGATATGGTATAAGGAAAAATTAGCCGGGTCCATCGGTTTCTTATATTTTGATTGGAAAGTAAAGAAAACGGAAATTGGATACTGGCTTGGAGAAGCATATACAAATAAAGGAATCATGACACTTACCTGTGCTGCAATGGTGAATTATGCATTTCACGAATTGGAATTAAATAAAGTGGAGATTAAAACAGCCGTAAAGAATAAAAAAAGTGCGGCGGTCCCTGAAAGACTGGGTTTTAAACATGAAGGAACCATACGGGCGGATGAAGTGATAGGGGATACGATTCATGACCGGGAAGTATATGGGATATTGCGAGCCGAGTGGGACAGGTGAGGCGCAGCTTTTCCAAAAATACCAAAAAGCCAGACTGGCATAATACCTGTCTGGCTTTTTGGCGGAGCTGGGACTGCTATTACGATTGTTGTAAAGTTAGATAGAAAGCATTAAAATTTAAAACAAATTATTCCGAATAGCTTTCGATTAACTTATCGATTAATGAACCGACATAATCCACCGCAATCTCGATATTTTTTGGATTGGACATATCAATGCCTGCATCGTTAATTAACTCAAGCGGGCGCTTGGTACCGCCTGATTTTAAGACGTTTAACCAGTCATCCACAGCAGGCTGTCCTTCCTCACGAATCCGCTTAGCCATGGTTGTTGAGACGGTTAAACCGGCAGAGTAGGTATATGGATACAGACCCATATAGTAATGCTGCTGGCGCATCCATGTTAAGCCTGCACCATTATCAAAAGTGACGGTGTCTCCCCAGAAGGATTCTAATACTTGACGTTTCTCTCTGCATAAAACATCAGCTGTTAACGGAGTACCTTTTTCAGCCAAATCATAAACCTTACGCTGGAATGCGCCTTCTAATAGATGTGTAATAAAGTTATGATAATAGGTCCCCAATAATTGGGTAATCACCCAGCGTTTCATCCGCGGATTATCTTTGTTTGCGTGCATTAAATGATCAGCAAGCAGCAGTTCATTTAATGTAGAAGGTGCTTCAATAAAATAAGTTGACGGTCGTGTATTAAAAAGCGTCTGATTTTTACCGGCTAAATAGAAGTGACCGGCATGCCCTAATTCATGTGCAAGAATAAAGGCGTTGCGCATTTTATCGGCCCAGGTCACCAGAATATATGGATGTGCTCCGTATGGGCTCGAACAGAATGCGCCGCTTGCCTTACCAACATTTTCAGCACGGTCTACCCAACGGTCTGATAATGCTTTTTTCATTCCTTCGATATATTCCGGCCCCATGATATCGAGTGCGTTTAAAATGGTCTCGGAAGCCTCTTCATAGGATGTACTCGGATTAAACGCAGGGTCCAGCGGAGCTTTTAAATCACAGAATCGCAATTCTTCCAGCCCGAGCTTTTCTTTTAGTAATTTCGCGTACTTCTGCATGTGCGGAGCTAATTTTTCCTGGATAACATCTAATTGATTATGATACATTTCCGTGGTTGCCTGCTGTGGTGCTAAAAGCATATCCGTGACAGAATCATATTTTCTTAACTTGGAAAGCTGTACCTGTTTTGTAATCTCTGTCTGATAGGCAGCAGCATACGTATTTTTATATTGTTCCAATGTTTCTATAAAGGACTCATAGGCGTTCCTTCTCAATACAGTATCCTCTGAATACTCATAACTTTCTTCGTATAACGGTTCACTCATTGGCTGTGTTTTTCCCTGACTGTCTGTTACACTTTTGAACTGTATATCGGACTGTTTGCTTCGTGAAAAGATATTGTGTGGAGCTTCTAAAACTTCACCCAGCGCAGATAAAGCCTCCTCTAATTCAGGTGAGAGAATATGCTCCTTCTGCTCTAAAATATCAAACAAATATTTCCGGTATGTTTCAAGTCCAGGCTCATCTTCTATAAACTGCTCGATTTCAGATGAAGTCAGGTTAAGAAGCTCTGTTTCAAAGAAAGAAATCTTGGAGCGGATTGCAGCAAGTGCAGCCCCGCTCTTTGCAGCAGCCCCCTGATTCACAGGATCGCTCCCGTCTGCACTTACTAATAAATTTGCATAAACGGCAACATGAATAACCTTCTGCTGGTAAGCTTCTACAGAGTTAATAGCTTGTAATAAAGTGTTTGCATTTTCAGAAAGCTTTCCTTTAAAAGTGGTAATTTGATCAGCTTCTTCGACAATGTCCTTCAATGCTTTCTCCCAGCTTTTTTTGTCAGGAAAAAGATCTGTTAAATCCCATGTCTGTTCAACAGGCACATCTTTTCGATATCTTCTGCTTTCTTCTATCATTGTCATTCCTCCCAAATGCTTGAAATATTACTGTCTATCAAAGAAAATATAGATACAGCAATATGTTAGCCATTAATTCGATTACCTAATTAATTATAGTACACAGAAGGGGAAATTTATAGCGTTTTATCACAGAAGCAATAAATGTGCAAAAAAAAGAGAATAGCCGAGTACAGGCTATTCAGGAGAAGGATATAACTTATGGGAATTCTTCATATTAAACAGAGCGAGAATAACAGTAATGCCTTACTAATCGTTTTACTGGTAACATCTATTAACGCCCTGGATAATCGCAATCGTCACAAATGTTGCCATAACAATCTGCCTTTTCATTTACCATTGCATTTCCACATTTTGCACATTTCTTCTTTGGCAGATTTTTAAAAAATTCGATAATTCCAGTCATTTCGATTCCTCCTAATGTTTTAAATGATTTAAAAGTATTGTACTATAACAGAATATTGATGTCAACACTGTATTGCTACAATTTTTAAAAATTTTAAGGAGCTGTTTTTAAGATGCAATTAACTATTATCGGCTTTTGGGGCGGCTATCCAAATAAAGATGGCGCTACTTCAAGCTATTTATTAGAAAAAGACGATTATAAATTGGTGCTGGATATGGGGAGCGGAGCCCTGTCCAAGCTGCAGAAATTCACATCTGTACCTGAACTGGATGCAGTGATTTTATCGCATTATCACCATGATCATGTAGCAGATATCGGTGTACTCCAATATGGAAAACTGATTGATTATTATGTGCATAATAATGAAAAAAAACTAAAAATATATGGACATACAGAAGATGAAGAAGGCTTCTCGTCCTTGTCCCACCAGTATACAGAGGGGGTTGCTTATAACCCGGAGGAAGAATTGAAAATAGGGCCTTTTTCCATTACATTTCTAAGAACAGCGCATCCAGTTCCATGCTTTGGCATGCGTATTACGGACGGGAAAAAGACGATTGTATATACTGCAGACAGCAGCTACACAGAAGCGTGGATTCCATTCGCAAAAGATGCGGATGTACTTATAACAGATTGCAATTATTTTAAAGAACAGGATGGAACAGCAGCCGGACACATGAATAGTGAGGAAGCTGCCGGCATTGCGCAGGCTGCAAATGTGGGAAAATTAGTGCTTAGCCACCTGCCTCAGTTTGGTGTACTAGAACAGTTGAAGGAGGAAGCTGAACAAATATATACAGGTCCGGTTATATTAGCAGAGGAAGGGTATGTTTGGAAGTAACTTATAAGAGGTGTTCAGTAAAGCTGTTATAGGTTTTCAAGGTGACGAGTTATCATCGGGCTTTTTAAACGCCTATTTGCAGGTAGAAGTTTTGATTTGCAATAATTTATACGTTAGAATAAAAATAGTGAAAATAAAGGGAGGAATAGTAAGTTGAAATTTATTGATAATAAAGGAATCACAGACCCTCAAATTAATCTGGCTATTGAAGAATATATTCTTGAAAATTTTGGTGAGAAAGATACATACCTCTTATTTTATGTAAACAGTCCTTCTATTATTATCGGACGAAATCAAAATACAATTGAAGAGATTAATACGGATTATGTGGATGAACAAGGAATTAAAGTTGTTCGACGTCTTTCCGGCGGCGGCGCAGTTTACCATGATGAACAAAATTTAAATTTCAGCTTTATTACGAAGGATGATGGCAACAGCTTTCAGAATTTCGCTAAATTTACACAGCCAGTTGTCGATGCTTTGAATAACATCGGTGTGCCGGTTGAATTGCAAGGAAGAAATGATTTAGCTGTAGAGGGAAGAAAAATATCTGGCAATGCGATGTTCTCTACCCGCGGCCGTATGTTCAGCCATGGAACGTTAATGCTGGATTCCCAATTAGAAGAGTTAACTAAAGCGTTAAAGGTGAAAAAGATTAAAATTGAATCAAAAGGAATTAAATCAATTCGCAGCCGCGTGGCAAATATTGCTGAATATCTGGACAGCCCAATATCTATGGATGAATTTAAGGAATTGATTTTACGCTATATTTTTGATGTGGAAGACGTTAACGATGTACCGCAATATGTATTAACCGATGAAGACTGGGCAAAAATTCATGAGATTTCCGAAAAACGTTATCAGCAATGGGAATGGAACTATGGAAAATCTCCTTCATTTAACTATCAGGAGTCTAAAAAATTCCCAGGCGGGCTTGTTGATGTTCGTTTAGATGTGAAGAAAGGCATCATTGAAAATTGTACCATCTTTGGCGATTTCTTTGGCTTGGGCGATGTAAAAGTATTAGAAGATGCACTGACCGGTATCCGCCATAACCGCGATGCTGTCAAAGAAGCTGTAGATCAGGTTGATGTCTCCCATTATCTTGGCAGAATTTCTAAAGAAGAATTTCTAGAATTGCTTTACTAAAATTTCTAGCAGAATACGAATCATTTAATAAAACTTCATTCTGAAGCGTTAAGAGCTCTGCGCAGAATGAAGTTTTTTGTCGATATTAATTCTAGAATTTAACACCTGAATTTTCTTTGTTTTTTAAAATAATGCAAAATTTTTAAAATAATTATTTCTTTTTCCTCAGTTTGGTGCTATAATACTTTTAACTCATCCATATCACTAGGGAATAAGGAGGAAAAATAAAATGCAAATGAGAGAAATCACCCCTTATACGATGGCAATATTGTCGGATAAGGACGAAAATGGAAAGAATATCACCCGTATTTTAGAAGATGAAGTAGAGTATGTATTAAAAGGCAGGCCGACTAAAGTGATTGAATACGCATGCGCATATTTTGGATCTGATTTAAAAGGCCGGCAAAATGGCATCAAAAGTATATCCCACATTACACATAAAACTCCAATACCGATTGATCCAAGAAATAAAATGTATTTCTTTCCCACAAAATCTCCATCCCATGAGAGCTGTTCCTGGATATCACATACTCATATTGAAGATGTTAAAAGAATAGATAGTAAATCGACGGAAATTTTATTTAAAAATGGACGAAGCATCACATTGGATATTTCTCACGGCATCGTTATTAATCAAATACAGCGTACCGCTCATATACGCTATCTTATGGATGAGCGGGGCAGTGCATTTTAGTAACCCTGCAGTACAGGATTTCAAATGGGATTAAGAGATAATAAATGATTAGAAGAGTTGTTACTTTATCTTCGTTTTTCTGCTTTTTCCTCAGTCTCCTCTCAAAATCACCTCAGCCAACTTCAGTCATAATAATATAAAGCTACCTAGAATAAAAGCCGATATTTTGGCAGGCCTCTGCATAAAATAATGTTATTGCTTAAGAATATGATTATAAAACCTTCTCTGCTTCCATTCATGATGATAATAAATATAATTATAATAGGGTACCCTGGTGATAGATTGAGTTTCATTGGGCAGAGAAGTTTATACTTTTCAAAAAAACTGCAGTAGCATATAATCATCAATAAGATTGTTGGAATTTTGAGGGAGACTGACCGTATGTACGTAATGAATATTACATTTTCAAATTGGCAGACATTTCTAAAAGAAGAAGGCTGGGAGGAGTTTATCCGCCAGCTGTTGGAGCAATATGAAGGGCTTGGTCCGTTGCCTGGTATTGCGCTTCCTTTTTTTGAAGCTTTTTTACCATTTTTGCCGCTTATTGTATTTGTACTCGGAAATGCTGCTGCTTACGGTTTGTTTGAGGGTTTTCTCTATTCTTGGCTTGGTGCCAGTTTAGGTGCTGTTCTAGTGTTCCTTGTTATCCGGCGTTTAGGAAATACAAGACTCTTAAAACGGATACGCCATAACAAGCAGGTGTCCAGGATTACGAATTGGGTAGAACGGCATGGCTTTGGACCTTTGTTTTTATTATTATGTTTCCCATTTTCTCCATCATCTGTTATTAATGTGGTGGCCGGGTTGTCAAAAATCAGTTTCTACCCATTTTTATTAGCGGTGCTGTTAGGGAAAACCGTGATGATTTTTTCTATTTCTTATATTGGCTCCAGTATTATGGAATTTGCACAAAATCCGGTACGGACCATTTTAGTGGGAATAGGTATTATCATTTTTTGGGTATTCGGCAAGTATTTAGAGAAAAGACTTCAAAAAAAGGTGGACAAGCACCAAGTATAGTAACAGAAGTCAAATCAGCTAGTATAACAAAAAGAATAAAAAGACGTTCATATATTTTTTAAAATTAAACGAATACTGTCTGTCTGCGGATAAAAGGTTAAAGTTCTTTGCTTTGGGGTATGATATTAATAATTAAACTAAAGCGAAGGAAGAATAACAGTGAAAAAATATAACTATGTAAGAGTTTCTATTGTCGCTGTTTTGTTAATCGCTGTGTTTTTACTTATCCGGACATTTTTATTCGAAAACTATGTGGTTAACGGAAAATCCATGGAACCCACACTGTATGACGGAAATTTAATGATGGTTAATACGTTTACAAGTGATATTTCAGATATTTACCGTTTTGATGTGATTGTATTTCATGCCTCGGAAGAAAATGATTATGTAAAACGGGTTGTCGGGCTTCCGGGAGAAAAAGTAGAATACAAGGATGACCAATTATATGTAAATGGCGAGTATATCCCTGAGGATTTTCTGCAGGAAGAAAAAGAAAAGACGGAAGCGACACCTTTGACAGAAGACTTTACACTTTTGCAGGTGACTGGGGAACAAACGGTGCCGGAAGATGAACTGTTTGTATTAGGGGATAACCGCAGAGACAGCTTAGACAGCAGATCAATCGGCTTCGTCCCTGTAGAGGAAGTAGTTGGCAAGGTGGATGTGACGTATTGGCCGATAACACAGTTATTTAAGCAGCCGCACTAAGACGGATGGAAAGCAGGTATATGTTCGTGTAAGATGTATGAACAATCCTAGCATTCACCATTTTAGTGCAGGCATGAAACAGATGAAAATAAAGTGAAACTTCCTTCAACGGGGGTGCTCCGTCCCCCCACTGAAGGACTAAAGGAACAAAGGCTAAGTTCGCGACGTCCTGGGCCTGCGATTACTCACCCCATCAAAAAGCGTTGTCGCAACCCCTTTGTGACCTACATCCTGTAGGCCGGAACGAATTGGACCGTTACTGGCTGTTGGATCTCCCGCTTAGCAATAACATGTATTCGTCATTTCTGGAAGCAGAAGTCTTACAAAAGCCCTTCGGTGGGGCTAGCAATCGTAGCAATGTTGTCAGTCAGGTTAATTAATTTTCTTAAATTTAAAACAGATAGCAATAAAACTATCTAGCGGAGGAAAAATACGTAGACTCCTATGGGAAAGCACAATGGTTTTCGGTGGGGCGAGTAATCGCAGTCCCAGTGTGAAGACCCCGCAGAAAAAAAGTGAACTTCTTTTTTCGAGGAGGCTGAGCGCAAGCCCATGGAAAGCGTAGTGTTTTTCCGCAGCGGTCGCGTTAACCTGTCAACATTGGTAATCGCCGTCCCAGTCTCAGCCAGTTACACTGCGATAAATTACTTTTATTAGGAACAAGCTTCTATCTTTGATAAAATAAGGATAGAAGCTTTTGTTTTGAGGCAAGTAAGGTATAATGTGAAACAAACAATAACGAAACTGCTTTCTGCGGGAAATTTGCAGAAGGTTATCCGTAATCCATACATATACCACTAAAAAGGAGTGTGTATCAGATTGACTGTGCGATTTATTTTAGGCAGGTCCGGTACAGATAAAAGCGAGTGGATGATGAAGGATATTGAACATCGTCTGCAAAAGGAGCCGATTGGTCCGGCTATTTTTTATATTGTACCGGATCAAATGACCTTTCAATTAGAAACAGCTTTATTCAGCCGGGAGCATTTAAATGGGAGTATCCGGGCGCAGGTTGCCAGTTTTTCACGGCTTGCATGGCGGATTTTACAGGAAACAGGGGGCGGATTAAAGCCTTTTATCAGTTCGGTTGGAACCCAAATGATGCTTCGGAAAATCATTGCTGAAAAAAGCGGAGATTGGATGGCTTTTCAAAAAGCAATCAAAAAACAAGGATTTTTGGACCAGTTAGAATCTGTTATTCAAGAATTTAAGCGATATGAAATTACACCTGATGCACTTCGGTTACAGCAGGAGCAATTCAATAAATTTGTGCATCAATCTCCCTCGGAAACAGGGTTAGTCCGAAAATTGGATGATTTCATTTACATTTATGAACAGCTTCTTAACCAGCTGCAGCATATGTATATGGACAGTGAAGACAGACTGCAGATATTAATGGAAAAAATTCCGCAGGCAAGCACGCTGGAAGGAGCACATATTTATATTGACGGCTTCCACCGCTTTACGCCGCAGGAGCTGTCCGTAATCACGGAATTAATGAAGAAATGTGCGCAGGTTCATATTGGTTTGACATTAGATCCGACAGCCACAGAGAATCTGGAGGAACTGGATATCTTCTACCAGACGAATCAAACCCATCACCAATTAACAGCTGCAGCGGAAGAGAACGGTATTTCGCTGGAACAGTCTGTTTATTTAGATCCGGCAAAGGATCAGTTTAAAGAGCGTGCCTACTTTGCTCACTTAGAACAGAATTTTGACGTACGGCCTTTACCGGAATACAAAGGGGAGGCTCCGATTCAAATAGCTGAAGCAGTGCATCCGCGTGCAGAAGTAGAGGGTGTTGCGGGAGAAATTCTTTCCCTTGTCAGAGACGAAGAATACCGCTATCGGGATATTTCCATTTTAGTAAGACAGCCGGATGTATATGATGATTTAATAGAAACGATTTTTGGCGATTATGATATTCCTGTTTTTATTGACCAGAAGCGTTCGATGCTGCATCACCCATTGATTGAACTGATTCGTTCGATGCTGGAGGCAATTGAAAATGGCTGGCGTTCCGATGCCATTTTCCGGGTTTTAAAAACCGGCTTTATCCCTGCCAGTGATGAGGAGTTTCCTTTAACCAGTGACGCCATTGATCAATTAGAGAACTATACGATAGAATATGGTATTCGTTACCGGAAGCAGTGGTTAGATGATAAACCTTGGAAATATCAACGTTTCCGCGGCTTTGAACAGGCTGCGCAGACAAACACGGAAAGGGAGATGCAGGACAAAATCAATCGTTATCGCAACCAAATAACGCATGCACTCCGTCCTTTTGATGAAAGCTTTCGTGCAGCAGGAAGTGTAAAAGAGCGCTGTGAAGCTATTTTTATTTGGCTGGAATCGCTAGGCGCACCCGAAAAGCTGGAAGAAATGCGTGCATCCTTCGATGAACAGGGCATTCCTGAAAGAGGAAGGGAGCAGCAGCAGGTCTGGGATGCAGTGCTCCAATTAATGGATGAAATGGTAGAAATAGCTGGTGACGAAGAAATGGATATGACTACTTTCAATGCTTCCATCAATGCCGGCGCAGAAGCTTTGGAATTTTCACATGTGCCCCCGACCATGGATCATGTGTTAGTAGGAACGATTGACAGGTCAAGAATGTCTGATGTCCGTTGCATGTTTTTACTTGGTGTGAATGAAGGAATATGGCCAATGAAGCCGACAATTGATGGCATGATTGACGATGAAGAAAGAGATTTGCTGGAGCAAAATGGCTTGAAGCTTGCGGATAATGGAAAACGACAGCTGCTGGATGATTGGTTTTATATCTATTTATCTTTAACTGTAGCAAAGGATAAGCTGATGATTAGTTATCCAATTAGTGATGAGGAAGGAAAAGCGAAGGTCCCTTCTCAGGTTGTTCATCGAATAGAAGGCCTGTTTCCGGCAACGCAGGAGCATGTATTATTTCAAGATGTGGAGGATACTGCGGATACAACGCGATTTATTACGACCAAAACGAAAACAAGAGCAGCTCTGACAACGCAATTTGCAAGATTGCAGCGCGGCTATGAAATAGATCATGCCTGGTTTGCTGTATATAATTGGTATGTAAAAAATCAGCCGAAATACCGTATGACCTATCGCATATTACAAGGCTTATTTTATAAAAACCAGCCGGAGCATTTAAAAAAGGAAACAGCGGAAGAACTTTATCCAAAACAAATCAAGGCAAGCGTCAGCCGTCTGGAATCTTATTACAGATGTTCGTACCAGCATTTTGCCCGTTACAGCTTGAATTTGAAAGAAAGAGAAACATATAAATTGGATGCTCCGGATATCGGACAATTATTCCACGAAGCATTACGCCTCATTACAGAGTGGGTTCAAAATGAAAAAACAGACTTTAAGCAGCTTACCAGGGAGACATCGGCAAATTATGCACACCGGGCAATCCAGAAATTATCTCCCGTACTGCAGCATCAAATCTTGCACAGCTCGAACCGTTACACATTTATTCAGCAAAAGCTGGAGGAGATTATTGCCAGGGCAGCATTTATATTAAGTGAGCAGGCAAGACAGACAGATTTCAGCCCAATTGGTCTTGAACTCAGCTTTGGAGAGAAGGATAGCCCGCTGCCTCCGCTTATTTTGCCGCTTGAAAATGGGTATGAACTGCTGCTGCGCGGAAGAATTGACCGGGTAGATAAAGCACAGCTTCATCAGGATTTATATTTACGGATTATCGACTATAAATCAAGCTCCCGTGCGCTGGATTTATTGGAAGTTTACTATGGACTTGCCCTGCAAATGCTGACGTATTTAGATGTTGTACTGACTCATTCCGAAAAATGGCTCGGTCAGCAGGCGAGCCCGGCAGGCGTTCTTTATTTCCATGTGCATAATCCAATGATCAATATGGATAAAGAGAAATTAGACAGCGATATCGAGGAGCAAATCTTTAAGTCTTATAAAATGAGAGGACTGCTCTTATCTGATGAGGACATCGCCAGAATGATGGATGAGTCATTAGAATCTGGGAACAGTCATATTATTCCTGCCGGACTGAAAAAAGATGGTACATTCAACAGCAATTCGAAAATTGCGGATGAAGATACATTTGAACAATTGAAAAATCATATCCATGGATTACTGAAGCAGGCAGGACTGGATATGACTTCAGGCGGAGTAGAAATTAATCCGTTTCTGAAAAAAGAGACCGAAGCATGTACGTATTGTCCTTTTCATGCAGTTTGTCAGTTCGATCCTGCGTTAGAAGGAAATAATTATAGAAAAATAGCAAATATGAAAGAAAAAGAAGTGATTGAACGGCTAAAGGGAGGGGAAATCCGTGGTTAAATGGACACAGGAACAGGAACGGGCAATTTATCAAAGCGGCACGGATATCCTTGTAGCCGCAGCAGCTGGTTCCGGAAAAACAGCTGTCCTTGTAGAACGTATTATTCAGAAGTTATTAAAGGAAGAAGATGCAATTAATATCGATGAATTACTCGTCGTTACGTTTACAAATGCTGCTGCCCAGGAAATGCGGGCGAGAGTTGGAGCAGCGTTAGAAAAGGCTCTGGCTGAAAAGCCTGGATCACTTCATTTAAAAAAGCAGCTGTCCTTATTACAGAGAGCTTCTATTTCGACATTACACTCTTTTTGTTTAGATATTGTACGAAAAAATGCCTATATGATCGAGCTGGATCCTTCTTTCCGGATTGCCGATGAGGTAGAGATGGATATGATCAAACGGGAGGTTCTGGATGAGCTGCTGGAGGGCTGGTATGATGATTCGAATACGGAGCAGGAAACGTTCTTTGAAGTGGTGAACCGCTTTTCTAATGACCGAAGTGACAGAGATGTGGAAGAGTTAATTTTACGGACGGCAAATTTTGCAGTCCAGCATCCATCACCCAAAGCATGGCTGCACCAGCTGACGGCTAATTATGAAATAGATGAGAATTGGACGGAAGAGACCATCCCCTGGATTCAGGAGGTGAAGGAAGAAATATCGGGTCAATTAGAAGCGATGAAGCAGGAGAATGCATTAGCTATTGCTGTGGCAAGAGAGCCGGATGGACCGTATCATTATCTGGATGCTTTGGAAAAGGATACGGCGATACTGGATACAGCGATGGAAAAAATAACGCATTGGGAGGCATTACACCAATTTGTCCAAGATGCAAAGTTTGCTGCTTTATCCAGAAAAAAAGCAGACGATAATCCAGAGAAACGGGAGCAAGTGAAGGATTTTCGGAAAAAAGTCAAGGACAGATGGGACAAGATGAAGGAAAAATGGTTTGTCCGCAGCTTGCCTGCTCATATTCAGGATATGCAGGAAATGGCACCTGTTTTGAAACAAATGACCTTGATGGTAGAAGACTATATGGATAAGTTTCAAAATCGAAAAAAAGAACAGGCTATCGTTGATTTTAATGATTTGGAGCATTATTGTCTGGACATTTTAACAGAGACAAATCCAGAGGATAACAGCAGACAGGCTTCTTCGATTGCTTTCCAGCTGCAAAAGCAGTTTAAAGAGGTACTCGTTGATGAATATCAGGATACGAACCTGGTGCAGGAAAGTATTCTGCAATTAGTCCGCAACCCGGAAGATAATGGGAATATGTTTATGGTTGGCGATGTGAAGCAAAGTATCTATGGGTTTCGTCATGCAGAGCCTTCCCTGTTTATCGAAAAATATAAACAATTTGCCGCAAACGATGATCCCGCAGAAAGAATTGATCTTAACCGGAATTTCCGGAGCCGGGGAGAAGTGTTGATTGGTGCAAACTATTTATTCCGTCAGCTGTTCGATGAATCGGTCGGGGATATTGCCTATGATGAGGATGCTGAATTGATTTATGGTAACCGCATGTACGATGAATTTCCATTCGACTCTAATCCGGAATTGCTGCTGATTGATTCTCCACAGGGACAGAAATCCGATGGAGGAGAAGAAACAGAGGAAGATTTAGAAAAGGCGCAAATTGAAGCGCGCGCCTATGCTAAAAAAATACAGGAATGGATTGGTACCGGAGAAAATGGAACACCGATGCAGGTGGTGGATAAAGGAAAAGGGCAGCACCGTAATTTGATGTACCGGGATATTGTTATTTTAATGCGTTCAATGACATGGGCCCCGGTAATTATGGACGAGCTGAAAAAACAAGGTATACCTGTCTATGCTGAACTGACCTCTGGCTATTTTGAAGCGATTGAAATCAGAGTCATGATCAGTTTATTAAAGACTGTTGATAATCCGCGTCAGGATATTCCGCTGGCTGCAGTACTGCGGTCGCCTATCGTCGGGCTGCAGGAAAATGATTTAGCGGCTATCCGCTTAGCTGATCGTCACGGTAATTTTTATGATGCTCTCTTAGCATACATGGCAAAAGAGGATAACAGCGTAACTGAGCAATTAAAGGAGTTTCAAGAGCTGCTGGATAATTTAAGGTTATCTGCCCAGCAGGGAGCGCTCTCGGAATTGATTTGGCAGATTTACCGGGAGACCGGCTACTATGATTTTGTCGGCGGTATCCCTGGAGGGAAGCAGCGTCAGGCAAATTTACGGGCGCTGTATGACCGGGCAAGAAGCTATGAAGAAACGTCCTTTCGCGGTTTATACCGCTTCTTGCGATTCATTGAAAGAATGGAAGAAGAGCAAAAGGACTTAGGTGCTGCCCGTGCACTCAGTGAGCAGGAAGATGTTGTCCGGATAATGACGATTCATAAAAGTAAAGGACTGGAATTCCCGGTCGTTATCCTCGGCGGCATTGGCAAATCGTTTAATATGATGGATTTAAATCAAAAGTATCTGCTTCATAAGGATTTGGGCTTTGCCAGTAAATTTATTGATCCCGAGAAACGAAT
Source organism: Oceanobacillus sp. B139/18 (assembly GCF_055524595.1). Lineage (NCBI taxonomy): Bacteria > Bacillati > Bacillota > Bacilli > Caryophanales > Bacillaceae > Oceanobacillus > Oceanobacillus sp. B139/18. The sequence goes on from NZ_JBVFXI010000001.1 coordinate 621,343, forward strand.
TCAATATTCTACGTTGTTTTATCATGCGATGCGGGAAAAAATCAGGAGAGAACAATTATCTGAAGAAATTCGTCTATTGTATGTTGCCTTGACACGTGCGGAAGAGAAGCTGTTTATGGTAGGGACAGTGGATTCGGCGGAGAAGCGGAAAGCAGCATGGTCCTGGATTGCACACCATCCAGACTGGGTGCTGCCGGCTTATTTCCGGGTTGGAGCAAAGGCTTATCTGGATTGGATTGGCCCTGCGCTTATCCGTCATCCGCAGGGACAAGTCCTGCGGGAAGAGGAGATAGGTAATCAGGTTTTATCTGCGATTACGCAGGATGCGTCCAAGTGGGAGGCAAATATTTATCCACGTCAGGATATCGTTGCCTTTGAAAATCGGGTACAGGAGAAACAGGATGCCTTAAAAACGCATATCAGAAATTGGGATCCGATTGAACAGAAAGATAAAGCGTTAGATGCTTGGGTGGATCACCGTCTTTCTTATCAGTATCCTTATCAGGAAGCTGCTCATTCACGTGCGAAGCAATCTGTAACCGAGTTGAAACGTCAGCAGGAGCAGAAGGATACGTATAGTGATGAAAAAATGCTTCCTGCAGCGACGAAGGCTCCAATTACGAAAAGACCAAGATTTATGCAAGCGGAAAAGAAATTAACACCGGCCGAAAAAGGGACCGCACTTCATACCGTGATGCAGCATCTTCCTCTAAAAGGCATGCTTGCAAATGAAGAAGTAGAGGAATTTATTGAAAAACTGGTGCAGGAGGAGAAAATGACAGCTGCAGAAGCAGAAAGTGTATCCACTTCGGATATTATCGCATTTTTAGAATCCGCTATTGCACAAAAGATTTTTGATAAGAAAAAGTTGTATAAGGAAGTGCCATTCAGTTTAATGCTGCCGGCCGAAAAGGTATATGCTGACTGGCAGGGGGCCTCCTCAGAAAAAGTGTTGATCCAGGGAGTTATTGACTGTATTATCCCTTCAGAAAACGGCTGGATTATTCTTGATTATAAAACAGACCGGATTACAGAAGAAATGTCAGAGAAATTGGAAGAAAAATTGAAAAAACGATATAAGACCCAGCTTGAGCTTTATCGATACGCTATAGAAGAAATCTGGAAGCAGCCTGTGGAGGAAACCTATCTCTATTTCTTTTCAAAAGGACTGCTTATCAAAGGGGAGTAGCCGGTGCAACCTTATCAGGGAAACAAACGATTAGAATGGATAGATGCAGCAAGAGGCTTTGCGATTTTTGGAATATTTATGGTCAATATAGGAGCATTTTCTGCTCCTTATTTTCTCTATGGCGGAGCAGAGGATGCCTGGACGGCTAAAATAGATCAGTACAGCTTGTTTTTTATTGATATTTTCTTTCAAGCGAGCTTTTACACGCTGTTTTCGATTCTTTTTGGTTTTGGGATTCAAATTCAAAAGGACAGCTTAGATAAAAAGGATATTTCTCCATACGGCTTTTTTGGACGCAGGCTGGGAGTGTTGATTATTTTTGGAATCATTCACGCCTTTGCGATATGGAGCGGAGATATTCTTCTGACTTATGGAACAATGGGATTTTTGCTATTATTCTTCTTATACAGCGGGGAGAAGGTTTTAATGGGCTGGGCGATTGGTTTATTAGGTGCATCTACCCTTGCCTTGACAGGTCTGCAGTATGCGGCAAGGAATTTTATTGATATAAGTTATACAGCGGAAATAAACCAAGCTTTTCAAAGCTATCAATCCAATGATTTTTCCATTATTCTGGCGCAGAATTTTCAGGATTGGCAGTTATCAAACGGGGTTTTCAGCTTTTTCCTGTTTCCTTTTATTTTCCTGCCGCTGTTTTTATTTGGGATGTACTTAGCAAGAAAGAGATGGTTTCATGAGCCGCTTGTCCATAAGGGAATATTGAAAAAGGTTTGGGTTATTTCTCTAGTTGTGTTCATCGTATTTAAGATAGGACCGTATACATTTGGCAACCCGCTCTGGTTTAGTCTAGTTCAGGATAATATTGGCGGGACGGCATCGGCCGTCTTCTACCTGACGTCGATTACATTATTATGGGAGAAGGATAGGGCGCAGAAGGTACTTGGTGTCCTGAAGCCGATCGGAAAAATGGCATTATCTAATTACTTGCTGCAATCGATTATCTCTTTTTGGCTTTTCTATGGCATCGGTTTTGGATTATACGGGGAAATCCGGCCCGTTCATCAAATCGGTCTCGTGATTGTGATTTTCTGCTTACAGATTATCGGAAGTATGATCTGGCTTCGATATTTTCGGTTTGGTCCCGTGGAATGGGCATGGCGATCCATTACGTATAAAAAATTACAGCCAATGAAACGCTAATCATGGCAATTTGTTGACAAAGATACGTTTAAATGTCATCTTAGGGAAGAAAATGGTATCATTATAAACGAATTATTAGTCATTTTTGTGAAATATGACAGATGATGATGACATGTATTTATAAAATTGAAGGAGGGAACATGAATGACGCATATGCATATTACATCGTGGGCGCTGGGTCTGATTCTATTTTTAGTAGCTTTAGCCCTTTACAAGAAAAACAGTAACAAGCCTGCAACCATTGTTCATATGATTTTACGACTTGTGTATTTGTTTATCATCGTTACCGGTGGATTATTAACTTGGGACTATATTCAAGGCTATGGCATGCCGCTTCTTGGGGAAGCTATTGTAAAAGCACTTGCCGGTCTTTGGATTGTTGTGGTAATGGAAGGAATTCTGGTTTCTACGAAAAAAGGAAAAGCAGTAACCGGCAAATGGATTCAATTCTTTATCGCACTGATTATTGTTATTGTTTTAGGCTTTTTCCGTCTCCCAATGGGTTTTTATTTCTAAAATAAGAGGATGACGAACACTCCTGTGAGGATAGTGTAATACATTCTCGACGAACAGGAGGAGACAAAGTGCCTTGGTCCATTGCCGAGGCACTTTATTTTAAAATAAGAATGTTTATAAAAATAGCTGAAAATAGCCGCTACGGAAAAAATACTCCGCTAGAATCAGCTTCATTTCTTTGAAAGAAAGCAAATAAAACATATCTTTTCAAAGATGGGAGCGGATGTTGTCGACTCCTTCGGGAAAAGCAACAGGTAGACCTGAACAGGAAGCGATTTTCTTACCGTGCGGCTGAGCCGTTGCCCGCGGAAAGCGACTTCCTGGGGCTGGGACTGGGACTGCGATTACTCGTCCCACCGAAAACCATTGCGATTACTCGCCCCATCGAAAACCGTCGTAGCGGACATCTCCTTGGCGAGAACACCAATGTTTTAAAGATAGTGGTGTTCTTGTTTTTTCTGTTTAATTGTGAACGCTTTTTTACATCATTCCAATCAAGGTATGATTTTTTTAGAAAATAAGTGATAATAAAACAAGGGTGGAATCGTAATTACAGTTTTATTATCATTGGGGGAAAATCTATGATTAAAAAAATAAGTATTGGATTTGCTGCTGTTATCAGTATGTTTATCATGCAAATACCGGTACATGCACAGGACGAAGATATACATAATGAAGTATTTTATCAGGTATTGATTGACCGCTTTAATAATGGGGATACGGAAATTGAAGGAGAATTAGATATTAACGATCCTTATCATTACCATGGAGGGGACTTTCAGGGAATTATAAATAAATTAGATGATTTGCAGGATATTGGAATTACCACGATTTCCCTGAGTCCGATTACGGAAAATAAAGAAAGAGGATATCATGGTTATTGGATCAATGATTTTTATGAGATCAATCCGCAATTTGGAACAATGGAAGATTTTGAGCGTCTTGTATCCGAAGTGCATAATCGTGATATGAAAATAATGATTGATTTTGTATTTAATTATGCTGCGGATACCAGTCCGTTAACAGATGATGCGGACAAGGAAGATTGGTGGCTTGGAGCACCTGAATCAAATGACGAATGGCTGTCAGAAACAGTTCAATTTGATTTAACAAATCCGGAGGCTGCGGAATATGTATTAGACGCTGCGAGATATTGGCAGGAAGAAACCGAAGTGGATGGATTTAAGCTTCATGATGCAGACATGGCGCCGCAGCCATTTGTCGAAGAGCTGACAGCAGCTTTGAAAGAAAACCGTCCTGATTTTTATCTGATTGGTGATACAAGTGCGGCAACGATTGATGAAGCAGCTTCGTTAATGGAAAATACATCCCTCGATCTCATCAATTATCCGGGTTTCAATCAAGTATTAAGCGAAACATTTGCAGATAGCGATCAGGATGTTTCAGCCATTTTTGATGCGTGGAAAGAACAAAGGCTGACCGATTTTTATAAGCAAATCGACGGCCTTCAACAAGAACGTTTTACAAATATCTTTTCAGAGAATCAACGTAATGCTGTCACTGCTTGGACGCTTGCCTTGACCTATATGTATACTACACCGGGGGCAACAATGGTAACGCAGGGGACAGAGCTTCCCATGTACGGAATGGATGCGGAAGAATCGCAGCGGCTTGTTCCTTTTAATAGCGGAGATGAAGATTTAAGGGAGTTTCATAAGCGTATTGCTGCGCTGCACAATGAATTTCCGGCATTAAGGTTGGGAGATTTTGAATATGTCGGCTCCGAAGCTTCCATGCTGGTTTTCCGCCGCAGCTATGAAGATGAAGTGATGTATGTCGCTATTAATAACGGAAGTGAATCAGCATATATTGATGAAACTAATTTAGAATCTGGTATGCAGCTGACCGGTATTTTAGAGGATAATTTAGTCCGTGAAAATGAAGAGGGCAATTATCGGATTGGAATACCGAGAGAATCTGTAGAAGTCTATCTTTTAGAAGAAGATAAAGGCTTTAATTGGTTATTTATCGGCTTTATTATTTCTGTTCTTTTATTATTTGTGATTGCTGTTGTACTATTAAAAAGAAAGCAGAAGCAAAGAGAGCATGCAGACAATTAATACTGTTAATTACCTTGGTGAATTTGAAATATAACTGCATAAAAAACATGTGTCTGATTTATTACTGACGCATGTTTTTTATGATTGTACGTTTGGAACATCCTTTCTTAGGGACTTTACTCACCCCTATGTATAGAATAATTTTAGAATATATAAATATATATCGTTCCATTCTCCTGCTTATATTGTATAATAAAAGAAGAGAGTATTTGTTTAAAGGAGGTGCCCAGTATGGAGCGGAGCGCAATAAAGAAAGAATTCTATTTGCTTTGCAGAATTATTCTTTTTGTTGTTATCGGATTATTTATTGTTAAAAATTTCCTTTTAGCTCCTTCGGTCGTATGGGGTGAATCGATGCAGCCCACTTTTTTCGATCAGGATAAAATCATTGTTAATAAAGTAGCTTCAATAGACCGGTTTGATGTGATTGTATTCCAGGCCCCTGACTCTGACAATTATTACGTGAAACGGGTTATTGGTGTACCAGGCGATCATATCGAATATAAAAGTAATACGTTATATTTAAATGGAGAAGCAGTGGAGGAATCCTACTTAATAAATGATGACAGTCCGGCGAAAATGGGTTTTCAAACTGGTAATTTTACATTAGAAGAATTAACAGGCTATTCCATTGTTCCGGAGAATACCTATTTTGTTTTAGGCGATAATCGCGGAAACAGTAATGACAGCCGCTTCTTCGGCTTTCTGAATGAAGAGGCAATTATTGGGGAAGTAACATTCCGATTCTACCCATTTAATAATATCGGCAGGCCTGAATAAACCTGTATCTAAAAAGGAACTTCCTGATTTAGATGCGGTTTTTTTTATTTTATTCGTCTTTGCTATTTAAGAAAGGCAGAAAGCGGTTTTTTCAAAATTAATCCAGCTTATATATCTATCCTAATTCAATTGCGGCTGTATTTGACATTTTGTCAACATCCCTCGTATAGTAGAATAAGAGGAAAAGATAACTGAAAATAGAAGGGTTTGTATAACGAATGAGCCAAAATATAGGAGATTACTTAAAAGAGCAGCTAAAGGAAAAACATATTTCTATGCGTGAACTAAGTAAACAGACGAATATTAATGTTTCGACGATATCCCGAATTATCAACCATAAGCGTAAACCGACAAATCAGCATTTAGTGGAAATTTCAAAAGCACTGGATGTTCCTTTTGATGAATTACTTCAGAGAACCGGACTGCCGGTCAAATCTTCAGAGAATCATACTAATGATATACAGACATCTATTGTAATGATAGATCAATTTTTAGAGCAATCAGATGATCATTATGATTCTTTTTCAATGGAAAAATTAAAAAAACAACTGGATTGTTACGAAAAAGATGCAGAAACGGAAGAAGGGCGCCGTCTCATTCTGGATACATTTCATCAGAAAAAAGAAGATGCACGAGCCCGCGGGGCCTATATGAAAAAACTTTCCACTTTTTTTCATCGGATTTGTCATAAAAAAGGAACAAGGAAAGAATTAATTTTAATGGGTGCAGCACTAATTTATTTCATCAGTACAGCTGATGTTATTCCGGATTATCTTTTTCCTGTTGGTTATTTAGATGATGCTGTAGCAGTTCAAGTGGTAATGAATGCACTTGCTAATAAAACGTAATTAATGAGGGTTTGGATATGAATCGGAAGAAATACAATTTGGATTACAGTATAATCACTATTTTGTTCTTGTTATTATTAATTAGTTTAATTGCAATTTATAGCGGTTCGGGACAATATGCGCAATCACAGCCTTACTATTTTGTGATTCGCCAAGGTATTTGGTATTTTTTTGGTGCGTTGATAATGCTGGCAGTGATTTTCTTTGACTATGAGCTCTTAAAAAAACAGGCATTTAAGTTGTATGCGATTGGCGTGTTCCTTTTATTAGGCGTTCATTTTTTTGGGGTTTTTCGCAACGGTTCTCAACGTTGGCTGAATTTAGGAATCTTTGAGATACAGCCATCTGAATTTATAAAAATATTTCTTATCATCTACTTAGCTGTTTTATTAGAGAAGTATGGCAATCGAAAGCTGCCCTTAAAAAAGAGTATTCAATTAACGCTGAAAGTAGTGGCAGTAACATTAATTCCATTTGTTTTTATATTTTTACAGCCGGATTTAGGATCTGCTTTGATTGTATTAGCCATTGCTTTTTCCATGATTATTGTTTCCAGTATCTCTGTTAAAGTTATTTTACCGGTGCTATTCACCATAGCTGCTTCTATAGGCGGTTTAATTTTTTTGTATTCTTATAATGAAGATATTTTTTCCCGGTTATTTCAATCACATCAAATGGACCGTATTTATGGGTGGTTAAATCCGGCGGAGTATGCATCTGATTATGGGTATCAGCTTCAGCAGGCAATCATGGGAATCGGTTCAGGACAATTGAGCGGCGCCGGATTTAATCAGGGGATGCAGATTCAAAATGGGAATGTACCTGAAGCACATACAGACTTTGTTTTTACAGTAATTGGAGAAGAATATGGTTTTATCGGAGCAAGTATTCTGATTTTATTATATTTCCTGCTTCTTTATCGAATTACAAAGGTTGCCTTCGAAGCAGATAATCTATTCGGGGTCTATCTTTGCGTCGGCATCATCGGAATTCTTGCCTTTCAAGTATTTCAAAATATTGCGATGACCATTGGTTTAATGCCGATTACTGGGATTACCTTGCCTTTTATCAGTTATGGAGGAAGCTCGCTGATAACCAATCTGATTATGATGGGGCTGGTCATCAATGTGCAAATTCGTTCCTCCAATGATTATTTATTTCGAAAAAAAGCAATTAGTGAATAAAGGGGAAGCTAAAAAATCAGCCTGGGAAGATTTTTTAGCTTTCTTTAATTATTTTTTAATACATTCAGGATCCCGGATTAGGCAGAGAAGTTGAAAATTTATTATTTCTTAATAATCAGAATCACTGCTTCGGATGAATTATTGACATTAAAGTCCCCTTCCAAATGAACTCTATGATAAAATAGCGATACAGGTCAAACAAATAATGATATAAACACATAGGATATAGGAAGAATCGTAATTATGTCATTAGAGTCAATGAGGAGAGGATTGGAATGAAGAAAAAAGTTGGTATTGTTTTTGGAGGGAAATCATCAGAGCATGAGGTTTCTTTACAATCAGCCAAAAATATTGTGGACGCAATTAATTTAGATAAGTATGAAGTATATCTGCTGGGAATTGATAAGCAGGGGAATTGGCATGTCAATGACCGTTCTCACTATTTAATAAATGAAGAGGATCCAAGCCTGATTGCATTAAATAAAACAGGGAAGGGAATTGCCATTGTCCCTGGAGCGGAAGAGAATCAAATTATTGAGACCGGCTCAAGTGTAAGCATGGACCAATTAGATGTTATTTTTCCAATTGTCCATGGCACACTCGGTGAAGATGGAAGCCTGCAGGGTATGCTGAGAATGGCCAATATTCCATTTGTAGGTTCTTCTGTACTTGGTTCAGCTATCAGCATGGATAAGGATATTGCCAAGCGTCTGCTGAGCGATGCAGGCTTACATGTTGCCCGCGGATACAGCTTCCGTAAAGCCAAACAAAATCAAATCTCTTATCAGGATATTGCTGCGGAATTAGGAACACCATTATTTATTAAGCCGGCAAATCAAGGCTCTTCTGTTGGCGTACACAAGGTGGAGACGGAAGAAGCATTTAACCATGCTATTCAGGATGCATTTATGTATGATCACAAAGTTTTAGTTGAAGAGGCTGTCTCAGGAAGAGAGATAGAGTGTTCGGTTTTAGGTAATGAAAACCCGATTGCCTCTGTACCAGGCGAGATTCTTCCAACCGTCGAATTTTATTCTTATGAAGCGAAGTATATTGATGAATCTGGAGCAAGCTTAGAAATACCTGCTGTATTGGACAAAGACGTGGCAGATCGAATTAAACAGACTGCTGTTCAAGCTTTTGAGGCTTTAAATTGTGAAGGCTTAGCCAGAGTAGATGTATTTTTAAAAGAGGATAATACGATTATTATTAATGAAATTAATACATTGCCCGGATTTACGAAGATAAGTATGTATCCAAAGCTTTGGGAAGAGAGCGGCGTTTCCTATCGGGAACTGATAGAGAAATTAATTGAACTGGCAATCGAAAGACATCAAAGAGATCAGCAGCTGAAGAGCTCTATTCAAAATTAAAGACGTAAAAGGATGATTGAATGTCTAGCGACAACATAGAAAACGGCGGTATCAAAGCATATTTACAAAACAATTTGCCGGCGCTGATTTTTCACTTTTTCCTGACAGTGTTTGCCATGCTAATGGTACTTTTCACGAATCAACTGCAAATGGTATTTTTCGGAGTTTTAATCGCGTATGTATTATTTGGATTTGCATTGAAAAATCAAGGAACGCTTTTAAAAAATAGTTTGACGGTTTCCCTGGTTTTTATCATTAATCTGATAATGTACACCTTGGTCCCGCTGGCAGTATCTGAGGCACTTATGTTTTATTCCTTGCCGTATCTTTATTTAGCATTGATTAATGGACAATTGATTTTCCTGGCTATTATATTGCCATCCATTTGTATGCTGATCGGGTTATATGTGAAAATAAGCATTATAAAACTAACAAATAAGAACGAGGCATAAATTTACAAAGAGGAGCTGTCATAGGGAAAACAGTTCCTCTTTGTAAAATAGCCTGGATTTCCTGTTAACAGATGGATAAGAATGGGTATACTATCAATAGGAATTAAACGGGAAAGGAGGGAACCGTGATTCTTAATAAACGTATTCGTCATATACAACGTTATCGAGAAATACTTGTTGCATTTTCCCGTAATGGCTTTGGGTATATTGTAAAGGAATTGGGATTGCAAAAGGTTGTTTCTTTGCCGGAAAGAGTTCTTAAAGGGAAGAAGGAAATACATAGAAAAACAACAGGAGAGCGAATTCGGCTTTTCCTGGAAGAATTAGGTCCGACCTTTGTGAAGCTTGGACAAATCGCAAGCACAAGAAGTGATTTGATTCCCCAAGGTATTATTAAAGAGCTGGAGAAGCTGCAGGATCAGGTCGGGAAAGTCTCCTATACCGAAATTCAGGAAATTATCGAGAGGGAATTGGGAGAGCCGATTCATGATATATTTAAAGAGTTTAACAAAGAGCCTATCGCCGCCGCCTCCATCGGACAGGTTCATTATGCTATTTTGCAGAGCGGGGAAGAAGTAGCTGTGAAGGTACAGCGCCCGAATATTGAAAAGAAAATTCATACGGATTTAGAGATTTTAATGAATTTTGCCACCCTTGCAGAAACACGTTTAGAGTGGGCTTATCAATATAAAATCACCGAAATCATTGAAGAATTTAAAGCATCCATCCTGGCCGAATTAGATTACACTTTGGAAGGACGGAACGCGCATAAAATTGCGATGAATTTCAAAAATGATAAAGAAGGCGTGAAAGTCCCTGATGTGTATTGGAAATATACAACCGAACGTGTGCTGACAATGGAATTTGTCAAAGGGATAAAGTTAGATGAGAATGTGCAGCTTATCCGGGAAGGCTATCAGCCCAAGGTAATTGCAGAAAAATTAATTCATAATTTATTTGAACAAATATTATTAGATGGTTTTTTTCATGCAGACCCGCACCCGGGTAATGTGATGATACTCCCTGGTCATCAGCTGTTATTTATGGATTTTGGAATGGTCGGCCGGCTCACACCGTTAATGAAGGAGCATCTGACGGATATGATTATTGCGCTGGCCCGTCAAAATACGCATGCTATCGTGAAGGCTATCTATCGAATGGGTGTGGTTCCTGATGAGGTCAATGATGATATGATGCGTGCAGATATTGAAGAGCTGCGGGATAAATATTATGATGTTCCATTTAGCCAGGTTAGTCTGGGAGAAGCGGTGAATGATTTATTCAGCGTTGCTTCCAGGCATCAAATTCGTATTCCCGCAGATTTATCTTTAGTCGGGAAAACGCTGGTTACCCTGGAAGGGACCGTAGAAAGATTAGACCCGGATATCAGTATTGTTAAAATAGCGCAGCCTTTTGGAAAGAGGCTGATTAAAGAGAAATATCGACCTAAAAAAATGGCAGAGGAAGTTTACGAGCAGGTTGATGATTATAAGGATATTATTTTAGATTTACCGGAGCATGTTAATGCGGTCTATAAGCTGATTCGGAAGGGTAAGGTGCCCTTGGAAATATCCGTTTCCAGAGTGGATATGATTCTTAAGAAGCTGGACAGAATCAGTAACCGTTTATCGTTCAGTATCGTCCTGTTATCGTTCAGTATTATTATGGTTGGATTAATTGTCGGTTCAGCAATCGCGGGAGAGGTTTCTTATTTTTGGAGTCTGCCAGTTATCGAAATTGGCTTTGTTGTTGCTGTACTGATGTTTATATGGCTTATCTTTGCGATATTCAGGTCAGGAAGGTTTTAGCTTTAAACAGAGAAAAAGCTTATGTCAGAAGGGCTTGTCCCTTTCCTGACATAAGCTTTTTTAAATGCTATTTAGAATACCTTATCGCCGTTAAAGATAGAGTTTTTCACAACCACATAATCCACTGTGCGGATAGCATCTAACTGTCTGCCGCCGGCGTAAGAAATAGAGGATTGAAGATCCTGTTCCATTTCTGTCAATGTATCCTGAAGGGCACCTTTATGCTCTACGTACATTTTTTTGCCCTCTACGTTTTTCTTTTCTCCCTTTTGGAACTCTGATGCAGAACCGAAGTATTCCTTCAGCTTCTTGCCATCTTTTTCAATGGTATCTCCAGGAGATTCTTCGTGACCGGCAAATAAAGAACCGATCATGACCATGGATGCACCAAAACGTACAGATTTCGCAATATCGCCATGTGTACGGATTCCGCCGTCTGCAATAATTGGTTTACTTGCAGCTTTTGCACACCAGCGCAGTGCTGCCAGCTGCCAGCCGCCCGTTCCAAAACCAGTTTTGATTTTAGTAATACATACTTTACCAGGCCCGATTCCTACTTTTGTAGCGTCCGCGCCGGCATGCTCCAGCTCACGTACAGCTTCAGGAGTACCAACATTACCAGCAATTAAAAAGCTGTCTGGTAAATGTTTTTTAATATGCTTGATCATACGGATAACAGGTTCTGAATGACCGTGTGCAATATCAATGGTGATATATTCTGGAACTAAGTTATTTTCAGCAAGTGATTCCACAAAAGCATACTCGTCATCCTTCACTCCGACACTGATTGAAGCGAATAAATCTTGTTCTCGCATTGTTTTTATAAAATCAATACGTTTCTCAGGCTCGAAACGGTGCATAATATAGAAATAATTATTTTTAGCTAAATAAGTTGCAATATTTTCATCAATAATCGTCTGCATATTTGCAGGAACGACCGGTAATTTAAAGCTTCTTCCGCCAAACTCAATGGAGGTGTCACATTCTGACCGGCTATTTACTACACATTTTGCGGGAACTAATTGGATATCTTCATAATCAAAAACATTTTCCATTTAAAACACTCCTAAACACGAATAAAATTTGTATTGGATATTAAAAACATTCGCCTTTAGTAATTTAACCCAATCCAGGTATTTTGTCAATGTTTTATGCCTGTTTATCGACATAATAATTTGAAAAATAAGGCACTTCATGACAATCTATAGTTGGATTAATAAATATAGGGGGAAAGGTAAGGGGGGGGATTGTATACGCGACAACAACGTTTAATTAGAAAAGAACAATCATGCTATAATTGGAGGATAATCATATCAAAGTAATGAATTGGAAGGGGAATACACCATGGCCATATTTTCAAAAGATGCATTAGAAGGAAGACATGTATTAATAACCGGCGCAACTGGCGGAATAGGAAGAGAAACAGCGAAGATTGTCGCACAGATGGGGGCTAAGGTCACCATAACCGGACGGAATGCCGATAAGCTTGCAGAACTTAGACAGGAGCTGGAAGGTCTTACTGATGCTTCGAAGCTATTTGTGCAGCAGGCAGATATAACAGAGGAAGCGGAAAGAACGCAATTGGTCAGCAACGCACGGGACGCATTGGGATTTATCTCTGATTTAGTCAATGCCGCTGGAATTGCGGGAAACAAGACGGTGAATCAGCTGGAAGAAGCGGATATACAAGCCATGCTTACTGTAAATTATTTATCTGCATTCAGCCTGACCAAAGAAATTTATCAGGAGATGCAAGAGAAGCAGCAGGGGAATATCGTCAACGTGGCGTCTTTATCCGGTTTGCGGGGGACATATGGAAATAGTGCTTATGCTTCTTCTAAATTTGCGATGATCGGCTGGACACAGTCTATGGCTTTGGAAGCAATTGCATATAATATTCGTGTCAACGCAGTTTGTCCCGGTTTTGTTGATACAGAAATGGTACAAGGTTTATTTGAAGCAAAAGCGGAAAATACGAATCAATCCTATGAACAGGTAAGAAAAGCAGCAGAGGATTCGTTGCCTTCTCAAAAAATAACAGCTCCGGATGAGGTGGGCAATACGATTGCGTACCTGCTGACGGATGCTGCGCGAAATATTGTAGGGGAGTCGGTGAAAATTTCGGGCGGGGCTGTGATGCGTTAATGCACTAACCTTTTTCATTGGAAAAAGCTAATGGTTCAAATTGCACCATTAGCTTTTTTATACTTATTTTAAATTAAACTCTACTTCATGTCCTTTGGAAATATCTTCAGCATCCATATTTCTCATCGGGCCAATTTCAATTTCCATACTTTTATCTTTCCAAATTTTTTCATACATTTCTTTGTCTAACAGGAAAGTTTGCAGCAATTCTCCTTCTTCACCAGATGCGATACTACTACTATTGTCATAAGGATGAAACATTCCTTCACTTAAAAGATATTGAGATCCATCATTTACTGTGAGCCTTGAAGAAAGAGAGCTTAAGCCAATTTCTTCATCACCCTGGTTATCAATTTCAAATCTTATCGTAGCAACTACGATGTTATCAGGATCCTCATAACGAGCTGCTTCTTCGGCATTTGGAGTAAAATCAACAAATTGATAACCATCTAATGTAATTGTTACGTCTCCTAATTCGTCGCTCTCCCCAATGCCATCTTCTTGTTCAATCATTTCTTTATCGCCCATATTTTCAGCACTCAGTGCATCCTGATAAAAACCTTGGCTCTCTGTTTCCGCATTTTTTTCAGCACTGTCACCATCTAAAGGAAGGCTAAACTCGGTACCAGAACCAATACTGGAAGAATATTCATTATACTCTGTAGTTGGCGTAGGAACATCCAAAATAACATTTCCTTCTGCCAATATTGCTCCTAAATCTTCTGATCCAAAAGGATAAGCGTAATAGCCGGTCACTTCATCTCCAGCTTCCACTAAGTATTCATTATCGGGGTTTAGCATACTTGATAATTGCTCATCTAAAGGGAGAAGCTCCCGATAATTTGTATAGAATTTTGTTGCTCTAACAAAATCTAAATCTAATGAAGGCATGTAATGTAAATCCTGATCAGAATCATTTTCTACCGTATATTGAGCTAAAATAACGCCGCCATCTGTTTCGTCATTAAAAGGAATACTGAAATTGGTATGAAAATCTTCTAATTCTACTAATTGGTATGCATCCAGTGTTACAGTTAAGCCTTCCATTTCATGAGATTGAGACTCATCGTTCTCATAAAGAAGCGTAGCAGTACCTTCTGTTTCCTCTTCCATTGCAGTAATTAATGCATCAAAATCTGCATTAGAAGATTCTGCTTGAGCCTGTTCTTCCTCATCAGCATCTTCTTCGGCTTCTTGTTCTGCATCTGCTTCATCGGAAGAAGCATCTTCATTTTCTACTTCTTCTTCCATTTGTTCTGGTTCCTCAGCTTTTTCCTCTGAGTCTTCTTCTGTTTCGTTTTCTTCTTGATTTGTTTCTTGTTCTTCCGCTTCTGCTGCGTCATCTTCATCACTAGAGCCGCAAGCAGTTAAAGCGATTGCGAATACCGCTGCAAGAAGAACATAAAGCATTCTTTTTGACATCTAATACCTCCATATATTTAAAATATATATAATAGTAACATAATTTTAGGTGGAAAAATGTAAAAAGTCATAAAAAATTATTCTTTTTTGAAGAAAATTACCTGTTTTATTTGATTTTTTAAGAAATGATAGTTGATAATTGATGGGGATATGATAAGGGCAGTTAAAAAGTTAGTATCAATTGAAGAAAAATTTTATTGAAATTTTTTAGATAAAAGAGAAAGTTCATGAAGAAAATAAGCAAAAAAAATTTTATTACCTTATTGAATAAGAGGCATATTAATAACAAAAAAGTATTTCTAATTGTAAGGGGGGTTTAATTTGATAGAAAATAAAATAGAGTTTTATCATTCAAAAGGGAAGCTTTTTCTCGGAATCATTTTTTCATTATTACTTGTCGTTTTTGGGACCTTAATAATGTATATTGCCTATATAGAAGAAGCTATACTAATTATCGCTTTGGCATTGTTTATTATGGTTTTATTTAGTTTCTTTACCATTGCAAATATATTGAAAATATTCCGGGGTTATCCTTATATCACGATAACAGATGAATATCTGCAATTAGATTCATATACAAAAAGTGAAGTAACCATTTATTTTACGGATATCGAATACATAAAGGTATCTAAAGTCTCATCTCAAAGCATCTTCGAGATTGTTTTATATAACGAAGGTGATTATTTTGCTCAATTATCCTTTCATAATAAAGTGAGATTATGTATGAATCGAGTAACTGGTTATTCTCCATTTACGATTAACCCAAAAGCTACACGAAAACAAGATCGCTCTCGATTACTAGAGACGTTAAATCTGATTATGCAACAATAAGTAAACAACGAAACTTCAATCTTTGAAACAGCACAAAAACAAAATGAAGAAACGGACTTTGTGTGAAAATATGATCTTACCCCGCCAATCACCCAAGCTTTCATTAGAAATTGGTGAAAAAAATCTAAACAAAAAATCAATAATTTGCATGTTAAAATCCGATTAAAAGAAATTGCGGAAAGAGAGTAAATCATGTAGAGGATGTAGAAATATGAAACACAATGCATTAAAAAAAATTAAGAATTTAAAAAAAGATATCTGGCGTTTAATTGTACTATTTGTTTGGATATTAATAATTGGTACTTTTGAAATTGAACTCACTTTTTGGACTACTTTCATTGTTGTTATGTCAACTATTATAATAGGTACCATGTTAAAACGTATTGTCGATAAGTGTGGAGATAATAATGAATTATCCTAATTTGTTCCTCGATAGGGAGCAAATGATGATAAAAAAGTTTACATAGGTGGCGGTCCAAAAAGTTAAAGATTTTATTATACTTTTGAATGGCTGGATTTAATTCGATATTAGACTGGACTTCATTTGGCTAATTTTCTTTTATAATATACACCGGTAAATATATTTTTCAATTTGTCTTATTGATGTTTCATAGCTGGCTAATACTTTTATAAAAGAATTTTTGATTTAAAATTTCAAGTGAAACTAGAACATAATGGAAACCACCGTTAGAGTGGTGAGATTTCTTATATGCCTGTAAAACGAACAATACGCCGCTCCTATATTTTAAAAAATTATAACCTGCTAATAAAGCCAAATCCTTAGACATAATTGGATTTAGGCTTTATTTTATATTGCGCACTTTTGACAAATAAAATGAAGTTTTTTACTCGAAAAACCAGTTGTCTGCGAATGCTGTTCTTAATCTGGTCTGCTAACTAATATAGAATTACGGTTCAATGAATATATCAGAATATGTACCTCCAGTTTATTCATCCAGCAATGAGCGTGTACTTTCGCGTGGAATAAGGTTAGCTCCATCGATAGTCTCTCCTGGGAACTTAAGCTTTCGTTCGCTGATTGCATTTATCAACTGGGCAACTGCTCTGGATCCCATTTCATATAAAGGCATATCGACAGTAGTCAGAGAAGGGGACAGTCCTGACGCGAAGAAAACATCATGGATACCGATAACGGAAAAATCAGCTGGTACTTGAAATCCATTATCATGGATAGCCTTGATTGCGCCCATTGCTACCATTACATTTGCTGCAAATATTGCTGTTGGAGGAGAATCCAGCTCCAGCAGTTTTTCCATGGATTGATATCCGCCCTCCATGGTGTAGTCGCTTTCCTGAACATATTTTACTTCAAATGGAATGTTTTTCTCCTGGAGCATTTCCCGGTAGCCTTGAAATCTTTTTAAAGCAGTTCCTGTATATAGCGGTCCGGTAATATGGGCAATATGACGATGCCCTAGATCAATTAAATGCTTCGTTGCTAATTTTCCGCCGCGCTCATCATCCAATATGACATAATTCTCAACATCCTGAATCATTCTGTTGACAAGCACAAAAGGTTTTTTGGTCTCATTTAAGCTGAGAATATGCTTGTTATTAATGTCTGATGTAGCGATTAAAAGCCCATCAATGCGTTCCTTGAGCAATTTAGAAAAGAAATCCTTTCCCAAGCCTTTTTGTTTCATGCTGTAGACAAGCAGGTGGTAGCCTTCCATAGCAGCATGATCTTCAGCCCCATGAATAATACTGGAATAAACAGGGTTGTTAAAGTCTGGGATTGCCATTCCAATCATTCGGGATTGATTTGTTTTTAAGCTTCTCGCAGCGGAATTCGGGCTATAATTTAATTCGTTAATGGCTTCGTTAATTCTTGTTCTTGTCTCTTCTTTGATATTTAATGTATTGTCCTTATTTAACACTCTGGAAACAACTGAGGGATGTACATTTGCCAGCTTGGCAACCTCTTTTAAAGTAGTCAATGTGCAGCAACGTCCTTTCTCTGGTAACGATTCCTCTTTCTATTCATTATAACGTATTATGGATTATTTTGTTTATAATCAAGATATTTTTGTGAATTCGGGCTCTATCAGTTTAGTAAATAGTCAATAAGTATTGAAAAGTAAAAAAAGAGTTGACAAGGAACATTTTATACCTTAGGATATTTTTAAACATATAAGAAAAACGTTTTCCTTATAATAATTATAAATAATCGTTATAGATGGTTGTTTATAATAGGATTAATGGAAACACAAAAAGAAAAACGTTTTCCTTTTATGGAAGCGATTACCTTGGAGGGATAAATAATGAAATCAAGTGTTTTGGATTCCGATTTATTGCGTGGCATTTTTGTTTCAGAAGAGATGAGAGAGGTTTTTTCAGATGATAGCCTGCTTCAGAAATGGCTGGATACTTGGATTGCGTTAGCAAAAGCAGAAGCAGATGTTGGTGTTATACCGAAATTTGCGGCGGAAGAAATTGAAAAGAAAGCAGATATTAATGATTTTGATCGGGAAATTATTCGAAAAGGGATTGTGGATACGACCCATCCTTTAATTGTTCAAATACGGGAATTTACAAAATCAGTTGGAGGGAAGGCTGGCGGTTATATTCATTGGGGAGCTACGACCCAGGATATTATGGATACCGCAGTTGTATTGCAAATAAAACAAGCACAAGAGGTGTTGGTAAAGCAATTAAAGCAATTTCTTAAGAAGCTGCTGCAATTAGCAGAAGAGCATGCAGAAACCGTGATGCCTGGAAGAACACATGGGCAGCATGCGCTTCCCATTACACTAGGTTACAAGATTGCTATTTGGGCAGATGAGATAGGTAAGCACATTGAAAGATTAGAAGCAGGCAAAGAAAGATATTTACTAGGTTCCTTTGGGGGAGCAGCCGGCACATTGGCCTCGATTCATAATGACGGGCTGGCGGTACAAAAACGTTTTTGTGAATACTTAGGTTTAGTACAGCCTACGATTACCTGGCATGTACAAAGAGATGGATTTGCAGAATTTGCAAGTATTATTGCGATGATTTCAGGAACGATAGGAAAAATAGCAAATGAAATAATTAATTTGCAAAAGTCAGAGATAGGGGAAATGGAAGAAGGATTTAAGATGGGACAAGTCGGCAGCAGTACCATGCCGCATAAGCGGAATCCTATGATTTGTGAGTATGTTGTCGGTTTAACTAGAGTAGTGCAAAGAAATGCCAGTTTAAGTTTTGATGCAATGATCCAAGAGCATGAAAGAGATATGACTTTTTGGACAACGGAATGGTCCTACCTGCCGCAAATATGTATGCTGACAAGCGGCGGATTGGAGCAGATACAAGGCGTGCTGGAACGATTTATCGTGTATCCAGATAATATGGAACGCAACTTAAATCTTTTACAAGGTCTAATCGTATCTGAAAATTTAATGCTGTCCTTAGGTGAATTTGTGGGCCGGGGCGAGGCGCATGATATCGTTTATGAAGTCTCTATGAAAGCATTTGAAGAAAAGAAATCTTTGATAGATGTTGTTTTGACCGATGAACGAATTACGAATCATATCAGTGAGGAAGAAGCTAAAAAACTGCTGGAGCCGAAGAACTATATTGGGTTATGTAAAACGTTTATTTCGAGAGTAGAGGAAAAATGGGGAAATCAGGATACATCTATCAACTAGGAGGTATGTAAAATGAGCCCGGCGATAATTACATTACTTATTTTATTGTTAGCAACGATATTATTTTTAACTGGGGTAATACCAGTTGCACTGACCGCACTTCTAGCCACCATGCTGTTATACCTTACTGGAATTATAGATGCTGAAACCGTATTTTCTGGATTGACAAATAATGTTGTACTGCTTATTTCAGGGATGTTTATTATTGGTGCAGCATTATTTGAAACAGGTGTAGCGAGAAGAATGGGAAATTTAATTACGAGATTTGCTAAAACGGAAAAGCAGCTGCTATTTGCTGTGATGGTAATTGGAGCAGGTTTATCTGCTTTTCTGTCAAATACAAGTACAACGGCAGTAATGATGCCGATTGTTATTGCAATTGCTGCTTCTTCCGGCTTTTCCAGCTCTAAATTATTAATGCCCTTAGCCTATGCAACTGCTTTAGGCGGCATGATAACACTGGTTGGAACGAACGGCAACCTCGCCGTTCAGAGTGTGATGGAAAATGAAAATACACCTGTATTCGGATTCTTTGAATTTGCCTATATCGGAATTCCTCTAACGATTATTGGTATTATTTACATGATGACGATTGGTTATAAGCTTATTCCGAATCGGGAAACGGCTTTGGAAGAAGCTGATACGAAAAATGAAGAAGAAGCTACAAGCGAAGAAGCCACATGGAAACAAATGGTTGCCATTGGAGTTTTGCTGGCAGCAGTCGTTTTTATGATCTTTGAAGAGCAATTTGGAATTCCTTTGCATATTGTTTCTGTTATGGGGGCAATGGTTATTGTTTTAACACGTACGATGTCGGAGAAAAAAGCATACCGTTCCTTAGATTTCTCCACAATCATTTTAGTAGCCGCCATGATGCCGATGGCGACTGCTTTAGCAGAAACAGGCGCTGCACAGATGATTGCGGATTATGTACTGGAGATGGCAGGAAGCAACGCCGGACCGTATGTTATTACCGCTTTAATTTTCGGAGTAACCACTGTACTGACCTCTGTCATGTCCAATACAGCAGCGGCAGCACTTATGGCTCCGATTGGATTAGTTATCGCAGCAAGTATGGGAGTTGATCCAAAAGCAATTTTAATGACGGTTTGTGTAGGTGCTTCTGCAGCCTATGCCTCTCCTGTTGGCACACCGCCTAATACAATGATTTATGGTCCGGGAAATTATACATTCCTTGATTATATTAAATGCGGTTTTCCATTTTTGGTTATTCAGCTGATTGTATGCGTTGTCATTGTGCCGTTGATTTGGCCATTTTAAAGATTAATTATAATAAATAAGCAGTGAAAAATCATGCTGGATTTTTCACTGCTTATTTTAATTAATACATCGAATTTATTGTTTCTATCCTTTCCTATATACAATGTCTCCATCAACAATCGTCATTTCAATATTGGTATCTACTAATTCGTCTGCATTCTTCATTTGAAATGGGTCGGCAGAATAAACCGTCATATCTGCCAGCTTGCCGCGGGAAATGGTTCCTTTTAGCTTTTCTTCATTTGTTGTATAAGCTGCGTATTTTGTAAATAGATAAAAAGCTTCGTGCATGCTTAATTTTTGTTCTGGGTACCAGCCGCTGTGTGTTTCACCGGGAGCTTTTCTGGTAACTGCCGCATGAATCCCGAGTAAAGGATTCAACGGTTCAACAGGTGCATCTGAGCCACCGCCGCAGATAATGCCATTATCAAGTAATGTTTTCCAGGCATAGGCATAAGGCATGCGTGCTTCGCCAAGACGCTCTGTAACCCATGGATAGTCACTTGCAAGGAAGCGAGGCTGAATATCAACGATACGATCCGGCGTTGCAAGGCGCTTTACTAGGTCTGGATTAATGACCTGCGCATGTATCAGACGGTCTCTATAGGCGGATGCCGGAAATTGGTCCAGGGTATCAAGGACATTTTCCAATGCCTGGTCGCCAATTGTATGAACAGCAACAGGCATACCCATTTCCCTTGCGCGTTTTACGATAGTGTACAATGTATCCTGCGAGAGCATTGCTTCTCCAAATTGCCCGGGCTGATCGGAGTATGCTTCCTTCAATAGTGCCGTTCTTCTGCCGAAAGCACCGTCTGCAAATATTTTTACCGCTCCGATTTGCAGCATATTATTCCCATATCCGGTGTACATTCCCGCTGTATGCAGATCCTCTAAGAAAGGATAATCAATTAATAGATTTGCCCGCAGACCCATTTTTTCTTCATTTAATAATTCCTGATAGAGCTGGTAGGTTTGCTGTAAGCCGCCTAAATAAGCCGGATCATTGGAATGCACACTGGTTACACCATATCCAGAAACGGTGGAAATGGTTTTACGAAGTGCTTTTTTCCATGTTTGATAGGATTTATCAGGGATTTTTGCTTTAAATAATACCGCTGCTGATTCAAGAATTAAACCGGTGGGTTCTCCATTTGCATCCGTTACAATCTCGCCGCTCTCTGGAACAGCAAGCGTGCTGGAATAATTAATTTCCTCAAGCGCCTTCGAGTTAACAACGGCTGCATGCTCGCATATTCTTGTCAGAAAAAGCGGGTGGTGCGGGGCAGCCGCATCAAGCTCTTCTTTCGTAGGCAGACCGCCGTCAGTGAATAGATTTTCATCCCAGCCGGCGCCAAGCAGCCATTCTCCCTTGTCCAATGTATCGGCACGCTGTTTTATTTTATTTAAAAATACTTCTTTCTTTGTGACGCCGGTCACATCTAAATCAATAAACTTCATTGCCTGCATAGAAAGGTGGAGGTGTGTATCTGTTAACCCCGGCGTAGCAGCTTTTCCACCCAGATCAATTACCGCATCACTTTTTGCGCTCCAAAAAGAAAGCATTTGTTCATTGGATCCCATATCTATGAAATGTCCATCTTTAATAACAACAGCCTGTATAACTGGCTGCGAAGTTTGAAATGTATGTATGACCCCATTGGTATATATCTTTATCATGGAAACGCTCCTTATCTAAATTATCGTATGTTTTACATCGTTCAAAACGTATATTAAAAACGGACAGAATCATTTTACAGACGATTTGTAAACCCTAAATAGGAAAGTATTCTGTAAATGGCACTATGAATATATTTTATCAAAATTGTTTCATTTTGACAGCAGGCAGGATTGACATTTTCAGAAATTTTATTATATACTTGATTCAACAAAGTTGAACAGAAGGAAACTGGATTGAATTTTATTTGTAGTATATAAAGAGGGGTAATTTGCATGAGGTTATTGTAATACCTTGCAATATCTATGCTGGCTTATTTGGCGGGTCATGCACAATCGAGGTATATTTTCATAGCTTGAATTGAAAACGCATACAAAGGAGGGGTATGAATGTGTGGATTACCAAGCAATGTTTATTTAAAGGAAGTCGGACCAAGAGACGGTCTGCAGAACGAGCAGAAATGGATTTCTACAGAGGATAAGGTTGCATGGATTAATATGCTTTCCAAAACCGGCGTCTCGGAAATTGAGTATTCATCCTTTGTTCATCCAAAAATGATTCCTGCACTGAAGGATGCAAGGGAGGTAGGCAAACGGATCAACCGTGAAAAAGGGGTCGTCTATTCTGCTTTAGTACCGAATATGAAAGGGCTGGAGCACGCTTTAGAGGCTGGTATTGACGGTGCCTCCGTGTTTATGTCGGCGAGTGAGACGCATAACCTCAAAAATATTAATAAACGAATTCCAGAGACATATCCGATATTAACTGAGGTTATCAAAGAAGCTAAAAATGCCGGGAAAATAGTAACAGGCTATGTTTCTACGGTATTTGATTGTCCATACGAGGGACGGATTGCAGTAGAGGATGTGCTCAGTGTATGTGACCAATTAATTGAGAGCGGAGTGGACTATCTTTCCCTTGGTGATACCATTGGAACAGCTGTGCCGACGCAAGTGGAGAAATTGCTCAAAGGTCTTTTTCCTTATTTTCCAAAAGATAAACTGATACTACATTTTCATGATACGAGAGGAATGGCAATAGCTAATATCATGACGGCGCTTCACATGGGAATTACCCGTTTCGACAGTACCATCGGCGGCCTGGGCGGTTGTCCTTATGCACCGGGAGCTGCAGGTAATGTTGCTACCAATGATGTGCTGTATTTGTTAAACGGGCTGGGAATTGAGACAGGAATAAATGAGAAACGTATTCAGGAAGCAAGTATATATATTCAAAATAAGCTTGGAAAAACATTGCCGAGCAGATCGGTAGCTTATTTGAAAAATGCATGAAGATAAAACAAACAGCGGAAAAGTCTTGTCGAGCAAGTGATGGCAAGGCTTTTTGGTATGTTGCTAAGTATCGTTTCCCGTAAATGATATTCGAGAATAGATTGACTCTATTGGTTTGTCTGGATTATGATTAAATATACTATAAGAGGATGTTCAAGAAATATAATAGAACACGAATGACTATTTGGCAAAGGAAGGAATGAGCAGCATCGAATTACATAAAATTGGAGAGAAAATTAAGTATGCAAGACGCCGGGAAGATAAAACACAGCAAGAAATTGCGGACGCTTCCAATATCTCTAAAAGTCTGTTATCTAAAATTGAAAATGGACAGACTGCCTCCGCAATAGCGACGTTATCCCGAATTTGTGACGCTTTACATATACAGCTGTCATGGGTGCTGGATGATAAAGAAGAGCAGGATATTGTTATCCAAAAGAAGAGTAACCGCCCGCAAAAAGTAGGGGATGAAAGCATGGGGTATTCCTATGAAATTCTTGCTAACCGCTCCCAATATAGCGGGATTGAACCGACGATTGTCCATGTTACTCCAAAGTCTCTGAATTTGCGTGATGAAAAAACGTATACGCATTCACAGGACGAATTTATCTATATATTAGAAGGGGAAATTGAATTATTATATGATGGGAAAAAGCAGCTGCTCCAAACAGGCGACAGTGCTTATTTCGCAGGGTCCAAACCACATTTATTTCTCCCGGTAGATGAACAGGAGGCAAGGGTGTTGACCTGTTTTATTGACAGAGTCTGAATAAGGAAAGAAAACATAGGTCTAATTAATCAATATAACGTTTTTTATACTGGGAGGCAGAAGAATGAATTCACCTGAATGCCCTTTTTGTTATCCTTCTTTAATAAAAAATCAGCAAATCATATTGGAAAATGAAAAAGCAATGTTTTTACAATTAGAGGAAGCAAAGGAACCAGGGAGATCACTCGAAGGAGCTGGAGTGATTGTGACCAAAGCACATCGAGTCTATCCATTTGACTTAACAGATGGAGAATGGCTGGCAATAAAAGATCTTTTACAGCGAGCCAAAAATCTGATTGATGAAAAGCATGTGCCTTCCGGATATAACATTGGCTGGAACAGCGGGGAGGCAGCTGGTCAGCATATTATGCATGCGCATCTGCATGTATTGCCGCGCTATGAAGATGAACAGATGAGAGGAAAGGGCATACGTTATCTGTTTAAGCATGCATTAAATAGACGGCAGGGGAAGAAAGAAATTAATCTGGCTGCCGCCAGAAAAAGGCTGCATAATAAAAAATAGAAAGTAAACAAAAATCTCTGCTCATTTTAAAATGAACAGAGATTTTTATCTTTTGCTGCATTTGATTTCTGGTTTTATAACAATAAAGCTGTTCCTAAATACCTCTGGTTATGATTGGACATATTATTGGGCTATGGAGCAAAGTCCATTTGGCCGGTAATTAATAAGATAAATACGATTATCCAAAATATAAAGAAAGAAGAGGAAAGCATAAAAGATATAATCGGAATGATATTTTTTTCTGTTTTCTTTCCTAATCCAATAATTGATAATATGATACCTGCTGCTGTAAGAAAAAATGTGATATAATCACCAGCTAAGTTTCCTATGTTAGCTATCCTTGTAGGGGTTATGAAAACGATGAAAAAGCAGATAACACCTATGATAAGAGCAAAATAGCTAATAAGGCCATGTTTTTTCAGCCTATCAGGTTCATTATTCAAATTAACACCTCTTTATTCAAAGTAAAGCATGATACATCCGGATAGTCAGAGAAACAACTTTATTGCCGTGCCGCAACTATTGCTGCCTTACATTAGTTATCATTATTTTCTTCGCTTGTTTTCGCTGCAGCTACTTCTGATGCCGCTGGTGCAGGAGTTTCTTTCGATTGCGGTTTAGCATTGCCTTTCGATGCACCTGCCAGTAATTCCTTAATATCGATTCCAGAGGTTTCTTTTAGATTTTCCTGCAATGTACTGATTAAGTTGGTTGCATAGCTGGAAACTTTGTTTGCTCCGCCATTAGCGCCATTGCTTCCTGTATCGACTACTGTAATCTTATCAATATTGGATAATGGGCTTGCAACTTGTTTTGCATAATCTGGAAGCATTTTGATAACCATATCAAGAATAGCTGCTTCTCCATATTGTTCAAAGGCTTGAGCGACTTTTTCTTTCGCTTCTGCTTCCGCAAGACCTTTCAAGCGGATAACCTCTGCTTCTGATTCCCCTTGTGCACGTTCTGCATCTGCTTTCGCAAGACCGTCAACACGGATTTTTTCAGCTTCTGCACGAGCTGCTGTTTCAATACGATATTGGTTCGCATCTGCGGTAGCCATTTCTCTTGCTTTTTCAGCAATTGCAGATTGCTCCACGGAATATCTGTCCGCATCTGCTTTTTTCTTAACTTCTGAATCATATTGCTTCTCACGACGCAAAATTTCTTTTTCTTCCAATTCAATTTGCTTTTGACGCTCGATGATTTTAATTTGCATTTCTTGTTCCGTAACTTCCTGTTTGGAACGGGCTGTTTCAAAATCATAAGCTTGGTCCGCGCGTGCTTTTGCAGTATCCTGTTCACGACGGTATTCAGATGTTTTTAATTGATTTTCTTTTTCTGATTCTGCAATCTCGGTTGCCCGTTGCAATTCTGCACGTTTTGCATCTTTTGCTGCTTCCGCACGCTTGATTCTCGTTTCTTTCTCTGCTTCAGCTGTAGCGATATCTGCATCACGTTTTACTTGTGCAATACGGGGCTTACCAAGTGATTCTAAGTATCCATTTGTATCTCTTACATCTTTAATCGTAAAGGATACGATAACTAATCCCATCTTAGCTAAGTCGTTAGAAGCAACCCGCTGTACTTCCTGAGAAAACTTGTCACGGTTTTTATAGATTTCTTCAACCGTCATCGAACCAAGGATGGAACGTAGATGACCTTCCAGTACTTCTTTCGCTTCCAGCTCCCGGTCCTGTTTAGATTTTCCAAGGAATTGTTCTGCTGCTGTAGCAATTTCACTGATTGATCCGCCTATTTTAAAAATTGCTGTACCATCTGCTAAAACAGGAACACCTTGTTCTGTGTAAACTTCTGGAGTAGTTACCTCCAATTTACTAGATAAAAGACTAAGTGGTTCTGCTTGTTGAAAGACAGGAACGACGAATGTTCCGCCGCCGCGAATAATTTTAATTTTATTTCCGGCTTCATCTACGTGAACATTCTTTCCACCTAAATAACTTCCTGTAACAATGAGCGCTTCATCGGGACCGGCTGTACGGTATTTGGTTACAAATAGACCAAGCAGTGCCAAAAGAAGCGCGGCTGCTACAATAATAACAATCCACAATTCTGACATGATTTTCCTCCTCTAAGTTTTATTTTTCCGGCTGCCGGCCCCTGCGGGTAAGAGGGGAGCAGCCGGAAATACTTCACTAACATTCTCTCTATTTAAAAAGGAATGAAGCTTCAGTATATGTGAAAAGCTAATCTTTAATTAGCTAATCCAACGATTGATAGGGGCTGACATAGAAAACACCATCTTTAATTTCGATAATTAAAACACGCTCATCCTGAGAGATTGCTTCATTATCATAGCTGACAGCCGGTTTTGAGATAACTCCGCTTTTCCATTGCACCATTACTTCTCCATAACCATCTATCGGAATAGATACAATCGCAGTCCCTACACTGCCAATGAGAGCATCTTCTGAATATCCCCATGATTGTTCAGCTGATCGGATTGGAACAAGAACAAATAAATGCAGGAGAGTTACAAAAATGATACTTGATATAGAAGCAATAATTAGAATGACTAGACTTGACCAGTCTATGAACCATTCGAGAATATATCCCATGGCAGATAAAAAAATGAAAAAGGAAAGAACGAGCACCGGATGCAGGAAAGGGATGGATTCAAAAATGCCATCCAATAAATCTCCAAATAATAAAACAACAACGGTTAAAATTGCTGCTATAATCAGTATCCATAAATATAAATCTTGTATAGCGTAACCAAATAAAGTCAATATGTACCCTCCCTTTTTCCTTGTCTTACTTATATGTACGTTTATTGTTACAGTTTGGTTTCAATTTTTTGGAGAAAACGATGCGTTTTATATTATTATAATAAAACAGAGGCTCTTTTATGAAAAGAGCCTCTTTCCCTATTTAATAGTGTATTGGTTTTGTTTGTACGTTTTTATGTTAAGTATCTAAAAGAACTAGCTGATTCATTAACTCATCTAATTCTTGGCTGCAGTTAACGGTTTCTTTGGCTCCCAAGCCATTCTTTTGTGCTTGTTGTAACATTTCACTTCTTTTTTGAACAATTGATAGTACAATGGCCTCCCTGTTGTACTCATCAATCTTTACTTCTTCTTTCATATCCTTTACGATGCACCTTTCTTAGTAATATTTGGCTGCGATGAATAATGTAATAAAAGCTTATTATTAAAGTACCAAAAGAATTATCGCAAAAAGAGAAAAAAAATGAAATGCTTTCGACAAAACTAGTGGTTTTTCTTTCTCATTTTTTTAAAAAATGGTCTGAGAGTCTTACTCATAAAATAGTAGTTTAGTGATTTTACTGAATAATCGGGCATCATTATTTTCCTTTTCCTTTAAAATATATCAATACAGGCCATTATCTAGCTGGTTGTAGAGGAAGGTTTCTGTTTAATTAGCAGTGCACGAGTGTATTCCTCGGAAATATGCATTAATATTTGATTTTTCGATATATTTAGTAAAAATATGATGTTGTTCTAAAGAAGAGTGCGGTGCACTCTTACAAAGATAGTCTCCTTATTTCACAGCGGGGAGGGGAACCGTTTTTTGCAAGCACGGTAGCTATAAGGCTAACATGCATTTTTCTAAAGCTTGACTTGTTGATTAAGTAATGTTTTGCTTTTTAACCAATTAAATAAAGAGAGAAAAAAACTCTCTTTTTATTTAACTGTCTTTGATTTCATCAAAAACGACATCTGTCTGCGGATATTTTCAGATCTGGAAACAGTTTTAAACGTTAATGAAAAAGAAGGTATATCAAATGTCGAGATGGTATTTTTTAATTTTTTGATATAAGGTAACACGAGATACACCAAGCTGTTTAGCTGCCTTTGATTTATTGCCGTTACATAATTCCAATGCTTGTTCAATTGATATTTTCTCCAAATTTTCCTTCTCCAGCGGCAGTGTTTCCGTATGTGGCAAGGGAGGATTTGAAAAGGAGACCGGGAGAAAGCTTAATACATCCTGTCTGGTTAAGGTTGTTCCCTCATGCAGGATAATGATTCTTTCCATCAGGTTTCTGATTTCTCTTATATTCCCAGGCCAATGATATTGCTGCAGGGCTTCCATTGTTTCGTCAGGTATCTCTGGAATAGAAGTCTGATACTTCGCAGCAAATTGCTTTAAAAATGTTTTTGCCAGAATGCTGATATCTTTTTTTCTATCACGCAGAGGAGGCATGGTCAATTGAATAACATTTAATCGGTAAAATAGATCCGATCTGAATTTATTCTCTTGCATCAGCTTTTCTAAATCTTGATTTGTTGCAGCTACAAAGCGGACATCAATTTGTTTTCCGCCTGAGTCGCCGATACGGTAAATACGGTTTTCCTGCAGAACACGCAAAAGCTTTACCTGCATATCTAAGGGAAGCTCACCTACTTCATCTAAAAAGACTGTGCCGCCATCAGCCATTTCGATTTTCCCTGCTTTCCCTCCTTTTTCTGCACCGGTAAAGGAGCCGCTCTCATAGCCAAATAACTCACTTTCAAACAACGCCTGCGGGATGGCGCCGCAATTGACAGGAATAAAAGGGGCATTCTTTCTTTTGCTGGCATCATGAATCGCCCGGGCACATACCTCTTTCCCTGTACCGCTTTCTCCAAGAATCAAGGTGGTTGCATCGGTTCCGGCAGTTTTACTGGCGAGCCGGATCATTTGGTGGAGTGCCTGACTGTCTCCTTTTAATTTAGCAAAGGGAGAGCTGGAAGAGGCGGGAGTCATTTTTTGCTTTAGCTCCTGCAGCTCTTGGGAGGTGCTTTCTAAATTATCGTTCAGCTTCACGATGTGGGTAATATCCCGTTCAATCGAAATCACACCGATTAAAGTATTTTCCTGATTAAAGACAGGGGAGGAATTGACCACAACATGCTTATCTTTCCTTGGTCTGTGATAAGCATTTTTAACAGGCTCTTTTGTGTTTAAAACCTTCATCACCATCAGGTCATCATGCGAAAAAAAGTTTGTGATAGGCTGATTGATAATTTGTTCTTTATCGATTTGATAGGTTTGTTCGGCAGCATGGTTCCAATAGATTACTTTTTGTTCCGTGTTTACAATGGTAATGGCGTCATCTTCAGATTGTAATAATTCCTCAAAGAAAAAAAGTTCATTCATAAACTCACCTCGTAAGTGTAAAGTAATCTGTAAACCGTCTATACAATATGTGTAATTTTCCTTTACACTATTGTAAAGGTGATTTGCAATAAAAGGCAATAGAAAATCATAAAATAATGAAATCGCTTCCATTATTCGCAAGCTTTTATCAGGTGTTTTTATTAATAATGATAATACTGGCATGTTTTTTGCATATAGATTGATAGGAAAACAGAATTAAATTATCTACTAGGAGGTATGTTACATGGTGCAGCCATTTACACATGAACCATTTACAAATTTTAACAAAGAAGAGAATAGAAAAGAGCTGGAGGGAGCATTACGTTCTGTTCGCGCGGAGCTGGGTAAAGATTATCCGCTGGTTATCAACGGAGAAAAAGTTTACACAGAGGATAAACTGGTATCCATTAACTCAGCTAATAAGGAAGAAGTGGTTGGAAACGTATCAAAAGCAACAAAGGACCATGTTGAACAGGCTTTTCAGGCAGCAGTAGAAGCTTATGAAACCTGGAGAAAAGTACCTGTGGAAGACCGTGCGCATGTTTTATTCCGTGCGGCCGCTATTGTCCGCCGCCGTAAGCATAAATTTTCTGCTTGGCTGATTCAGGATGCCGGCAAGCCTTGGGATCAGGCGGATGGCGATATTGCAGAGGGCATTGACTTTTTAGAATATTATGGGCGCCAGATGCTGGAGCTTGATCAGGGAAAACATGTAGAAGACCGTATTACGGAAAATAATAAATATTTTTATAAAGCAATGGGTCCCGGCGTTGTTATCCCACCATGGAATTTTGCATTTGCTATTGTGTGCGGAACGGTTGCTGCTCCGATTGTTGCTGGAAATCCGGTCTTATTGAAGCCTTCTGAAAATACACCAGTGATTGCATATAAGCTTGTAGAAGTATTAGAAGAAGCTGGTCTGCCTAAGGGCGTATTAAATTTTGTGCCGGGTGATCCAAAGGAAATTGGCGATTATCTGGTAGACCACAAAGATACACATTTTATTAACTTTACCGGTTCACGAGCGACTGGTGTCCGTATTTTTGAACGTGCAGCTAAAATACAAGATGGACAGCAGCATCTGAAGCGGGTTGTTGCAGAAATGGGCGGGAAGGACACAATTATTGTTGATGAAACAGCTGATTTAGATTTGGCTGCTGAGTCAATTGTTCATTCTGCATTCGGATTCTCCGGGCAAAAATGCTCTGCATGCTCCCGTGCAATCATCCATGAGGATGTCTACGATGAAGTTATCAGGAAATCAGTTGAAATTGCCAAAACATTAACTGTCGGCAATCCATCCGAAGAAAATGTGTATATGGCTTCGGTCATTAACCAGACACAATTTGATAAAATCAAAAACTATATTGAAATTGGCAAGGAAGAAGGAGAGCTTGTTTTCGGTGGAGAAACAGATGACTCTAAAGGCTTCTTTATCTATCCAACTATTTTCAAGGATCTGAACCCTAAAGCACGTATCATGCAAGAGGAAATCTTTGGACCTGTCGTTGCGTTTGCAAAGGCAAAAGACTTTGATGAGCTGTTAGAGATTGCAAACAATACGGAATATGGGTTAACAGGAGCGGTTATTTCTACAAATCGCGCTCATTTAGAACGTGCCCGGGAGGATTTCCATGTCGGCAACCTGTATTTTAACCGCGGCTGTACAGCAGCAATTGTCGGTTACCAGCCGTTTGGCGGGTTTAAAATGTCAGGAACTGATTCAAAGGCAGGAGGTCCGGATTACCTGCAGCATTTCTTAGAGGCTAAAATTGTGTCAGAACAATTTTAATAGATAGCAGCTTGCCTGTGAACAGAAGCAGAAATCGTTTTTTCTGTTCACAGGAAGCATTTAAAATGAAGAGCTTGTTTTGAAGATGGGGGGATATTGGGTTATGGCTAATTTAGCTAGAAATTTTTTTATAGGACTTTCCAATAATGACTTTTTAAATAAAAGCGCGAGAAAATTTGGAACGCGGTTTGGAGCAGAACGTTTCGTAGCCGGAACCGTTTTCGATGCCATTGTTCCTGTGATAAGAGAGTTGAATCAAAAACAGATATCTTGTACAATGGACCACCTCGGAGAGTTTGTAACAGATAGAAATGAAGCGGTGCATGCAAAAGAGAAAATCATAGCGATGCTCCGCCAAATCAAGGAAGAGCATTTGGATTGCCATATTTCTATTAAACTGACGCAGCTGGGGCTGGATATTGAAGAATCTTTTTGTATTGAAAATGTGGAGCAGATTCTAGACGTGGCTCATGCATGTGACATTTTTGTGAACATAGATATGGAGAAGTATATCCACTATGAGAAAACCCTGGAGATTCTGAAAAGTCTTCGAAAAAGCTATACCAATGTCGGTACTGTTATACAGACATACTTGCTTGATGCAGAGAAGGATTTAAGCGGTCTTGAAGATGTGCGTCTGCGCATCGTAAAGGGCGCCTATAAGGAAGACAGTACAGTTGCGTATTCCTCTAAAGAGGACATTGATAAGAATTTCCTGATGATAGCAAAGAAAAGGTTGCTTGGAAAAGCTTTTACATCTATCGCAACGCATGATCATCGTATCATTCAGGAATTAAAGGAGTTTATCGAGGAACATCATATTTCAAAAGATCGTTTTGAATTTCAAATGCTTTATGGTTTTCGAGTCGATATGCAGCATCAACTAGTAAAAGAGGGATTTCGATTCTGCACATACATCCCCTTTGGAGAGGATTGGTTCGGATATTTTATGCGCCGTTTGGCAGAGAGACCGCAGAACCTGAATCTTCTTATGAAAGATGTTTTTTATACTGAGGAGGATAAGCTGAAAAAGCAGCCGATTATTATTGGAACTGCAGCGTTAACATTGTTGCTTTTTTTGGGGAGACGGAGGAAGAAGGAGCAGAATAACTGATAACTTAAAAAGGGTTGTTTCTAATACCGTCTTTTTCAACGCCTGTCGCTAGAGATAGGATGATGATCAAAATACAAATTACAAGTTTTACACTTGTTATTATAAATTTTATCACGGAGAAGCGTCCGTAAAACTCCCGCCTCCAAATAAAGAGTAAACACAAATTTATTTAGGCGAGAGATCAGGTGAGCTAACTCCCTGAATTACTTAGGCTAATTCAGTGGGAGAAGAACCAAAATTCCCACTGAATGAAGTTTCGTTTTATTACTTACAAAGGGAGAGGGAAGGATGTCAGAAACAACCTATCAAATTATGGCGATTGTCTTGTACTTTTTAGTGATGATTGCTATTGGTTTATATTCTTATCGTAAGACATCAAATTTAGATGACTATATGCTGGGCGGAAGAAGTTTGGGGCCTGTTACATCTGCACTGAGTGCCGGTGCTTCCGATATGTCGCAATGGCTGTTAATGGGACTTCCCGGCGCAATTTATGTATTTGGTCTGGCCGAGGGATGGATGGCCATCGGTCTGGCAGCCGGGGCTTGGGTAAACTGGCTGATTATTGCTCCGAGACTGCGGACCTATACCGAGGTATCAAATAACTCCATTACGATTCCGAGTTACTTAGACAGCCGCTTTAAAAACAATACGAAGGTATTACGCATCGCATCCGGTATTGTTATATTGCTTTATTTTACATTTTATGTCTCTTCAGGGATGGTTGCAGGAGGCGTATTTTTTCAGAGCGCTTTTGATGTAAACTATCATACTGGCTTAATGACTGTAGCAGCGGTAACAATAATTTACACGCTTGTCGGCGGTTTTCTTGCAGTCAGTTTTACCGATGTAGTGCAGGGAACGATGATGTTTCTGGCGCTGATTTTGGTACCGGCATTGACCATCGTTTCGCTTGGAGGAGTTGGCGAAACAGTAACCATCGTCCAAGACGTCAATCCCGATATATTAAGCTTTTTTGCGGCTGCATCAGCAACGGGGGTAATTTCATCCTTAGCATGGGGATTGGGTTATTTTGGACAGCCGCATATTATCGTTCGTTTTATGGCAATCAAGTCGGTAAAAGAAACCACCTCTGCCCGCCGTATCGGCATCAGCTGGATGGTCATTTCATTAGTCGGTGCTGCCGCAACAGCGATATCCGGATTTGCATTCTTTCAAGCCAATCCAGAATTGACACTTGCCGATCCGGAGGCTGTATTTATTGTTTTAGGGCAATTATTATTTCATCCATTCATAGCCGGCCTTCTGCTGGCGGCAGTACTTGCCGCAATTATGAGTACGGTGTCTTCCCAGCTGCTGGTAACTTCTTCTGCGCTGGTGGAGGATATTTTCAAGGCTGTGTTTCATGCAGATGCAAAGGATAAAACCTATGTGAATTTGGGTAGACTGGCTGTTTTAGCTGTTTCACTTATTGCTATGATATTTGCCTGGCAGCAAAACGACACCATCTTAGGGCTTGTTTCCTTTGCCTGGGCAGGCTTTGGCGCTTCTTTTGGACCGGTCGTGCTGCTGTCTCTATTTTGGAGGAAAACAACAGGATCTGGGGCGCTTTGGGGGATGATTGTCGGTGCAGTCGTTGTATTTGCATGGGGCTACTCTCCATTGTCCGGATATTTATACGAAATAGTACCCGGGTTTATCCTGAGTACAGCAGTCATTATTTTAGTCAGCCTTAAAACGTATAAGCCTAACAAAGAAATTGAAGCGGAATTTAATGAAACCATGAGCAGGCTTCAAGAGCATAAGAATAAATAAGAAATAGGGCCGGGGTGTGTAACTCCGGCTCTTTTCTTATTACTCAATTTTCGGACACTAAAAAGTAATTTCATTTCCACAGAAACAGGAGTTGATCGTTCCTTCGCTAACACCCTTGACAAAGAATAGAAGATGAAGTGTAAAGCACGGCTGTGGCGGACCGTTTGGCTTTCCGACGTACAAATGTTTTCGATGGGGTGAGCAAACGCAGGCTGGAGGATAACCGTTTTAGCAGCAAATTGAATTTTTAAAATGCTTATGTATGTAACCTTTTTGTCGAAAATGATACAATGAACAAATGAAAGAATAGTTTTTGAAGGAAGGATGCATTCAAATGAGCAAATACTTTGGTTACGCAGGAACCTACACAAGAAAGACAAGCCAGGGAGTATATCGATTCAC
Organism: Oceanobacillus sp. B139/18; assembly: GCF_055524595.1. Taxonomy (NCBI): domain Bacteria; kingdom Bacillati; phylum Bacillota; class Bacilli; order Caryophanales; family Bacillaceae; genus Oceanobacillus; species Oceanobacillus sp. B139/18. The sequence continues at coordinate 656,534 of NZ_JBVFXI010000001.1, forward strand.
CCTGGATGCAGAAAAAGGACAGCTGTCTGCTTCAGAGGTAGCAGCAGAGCTTGGAAATCCAACATATCTTAATTTTAATGAAAACCAGAATTATTTATATGCTGTTGCGCAGGAAGATGATATGGGAGGGGTAAATGCTTTCCGTGTTGATAAAACGAGCGGTGAACTAACTCCGTTAAATGGTCAATTGGTAGAAGGGAACCCTCCATGTCATGTAGAGGCAGCAGAAAACCTGGTTGTAACAGGAAATTACCATAAGGGCGATATTGGTCTTCATTTTACAACTGACGATGGAGAAGTAGAGCAAGGGCAATTTACCAAGCATGAAGGAAACGGACCGCATGAAAGACAGGAAAAACCGCATGTTCATTTCACTGGATTTACTCCAGATAAGAAATTTATCGTTGTTGCAGATTTAGGAACAGATCGTTTAGTGACGTACAAGGTGGAAGATTCCTCATTACAGGAAGTGAGTACTTTTCATGTAAAGCCGGGAAGCGGACCAAGACATATTACGTTCCATCCGAATAAACCAATTGCTTATTTAATTACAGAGCTTTCTACAGAGGTGATTGTTTTAGATTACAATCAGGAGACAGGCGAATTTACGGAGAAACAGACGATTCTTGCGAAACCTGCTGACTTTGAAGAAACAAATGATGCGAGTGCGATTCATATCACTTCAGATGGAAAATTCCTTTATACAGGAAACCGTGGGCATAACAGTATTGCTTCATTCAAAGTAGATGAAAATAGCGGGGAGCTGACATTTCTTGAATTCACACCATCCGGTGGTGAATGGCCAAGAGATTTTGTATTGGATCCGACTGAAAACTTCCTTCTTGCTTCTAACCAGCATAGCGGAAATGTAGTATTGTATAAAAGAGATGCAGAAACAGGGAAATTAACGCAGACAGATCAGGTAATCGATGTTCCAGAAGTGGTTTGTGTGAAGTTTCTTTCCTAATTAGCTATAAAAAAACTTCCTTTTGCGGAGGAGTACGAAAACGCTCCGCAGAAGGAAGTTTTATTTTCTTAGCGCTGTTGTAATCTAGCAATTCGTTCATCCAGCGGCGGGTGAGAAGATAAAGCATTAAGGATACTGGATTTATTGCTGATTTTCATGGTTTGAATTGCTGTATCATTTGTGTGATCGTCTGCTTCTGCACGATTGATATAAGCTTTTAACGATTGTAGCGCATGTGTCATCTTATCACGGCCTGCTAAATCTGCACCGCCCCGGTCTGCGTGATATTCCCGATGTCTGGAATAAGCACTGACGACAAAGCTTCCTAAAATAGAAAATAAGATTTGGAAAATAATGATTGCAGCAAATTGAACAATCCATTGCAGCTCGGAACGCACAAATCTGGAAACGATCATTGCAGCGATCCGGGATAAGAAGACGACGAATGTATTGACGATTCCCTGTAATAAAGTCATTGTCACCATATCGCCATTTGCAACGTGAGCCACCTCATGTGCAATGACTCCTTCTACGGCATCATCATCCATACTGTCCAGCAGCCCTTGAGAAACAGCAACTAAAGAGCGTTTTTTACTTGGACCTGTTGCAAAAGCATTTACTTCATGTGACGGGTAAATACCAACCTCTGGTGTGTGTGAAAGTCCGGCAGCACGGGACAACCGTTCTACTTTTTCATAAACGTCACGCTCTTGCTGTGTAGTAATATTATTCGGATCAACTATTTTCACCTTCATCATGGTCTTAGCCATCCAACGGGACATTGCTAAAGAAATAAATGAACCGGTAAAACCTACAACAATACTGAATATCATGAGAGAAACATAATCAATTCCGCCATCTGAACGATAGCTTGGTCCAATATCAAATATACTTGTAAGGATGGACCAGACAATGACGATTGTCGTCATAACCAAAATATTTGTTAAAAGAAACAGTGTAATTCTTTTCCCCATACATAACCTCCTGATGAATTTTCTATACTATAAATCATATCATATTTTGCGGCTAAGACTGAACTGTTATCTAGCTGGCTATGGAAAATTATTTGGAAAGAGAATAACTGCTAATAATGTAAACGTGTTCAATTGCTGATATAATAGAAAGGAAGGTTAATAGAAAGGCGGGGGTTTTCGTGGAGGCATTTCAATGGAACAGTGCGGATGAATTACGTCAGCTCTTAAATGAGCTTGTGAGCTGGAAGAGTATCAGTCTTTCAGAAGGAGAAAAGCAATTTCCCAGAAAGCTATATGCAAAGCTTCAGGATTTAACTTATTTTCATGACCATCCTGCTTACTTAAAACTGCATGAGGCAGACCAGCGCCGGAAGCTTTTAACTGTTTTATATAAACATCCGGAAGCTACGCAGACGATTTGTTTGATCAGCCATTTTGATACGGTAAATACCGAGGAATATGGTTCACTTGAGCCGCTCGCAACACAGCCGGAGGAGCTTACGAAAGTATATCTGGAACAAAAGGATACATTTTCGAGAGAGATTCGTGCAGATATAGAATCAGGTGATTTCTTATTCGGGCGCGGCACAATGGATATGAAGATGGGGCTTGTGATGCATATGAGTCTGATTGAACAGGCCAGTATAGAGGAATGGCCAATTAACCTGCTTTTATTAACTGTGCCCGACGAAGAAGTGAATTCAGCAGGCATGCGTTATGCTATCCCTGTTCTGACGGAATTACAAAAACAGCATGATTTAACCTATACGTTATTTTTAAATAGTGAGCCGACATTTCGGCATGACCCAAAGGACAATACACACTATATTTACAGCGGGACAATCGGGAAAGTTTTAGCTGGAGCTTTATTCTACGGGAAGGAAACCCATGCAGGAGAACCATTGAGCGGAATGACATCTCCATTTATCTCTTCATTTTTAACAAGGGAGATGGAATGGAATCCCATTTTTCAGGAAACGGTACTCGGTGAAACCGCTCCGCTGCCGGTTACACTGCAGCAAACAGATTTGCGGCTGCGGTATTCCACTCAGACTCCGTACCGTTCTTCCGCTTTATACAATATTTTTCTTTTAGAACGGACAGCAGAAGAGGCTTTTGCTTTATTTGAACAGGTTGCCAAGACTGCTGCCGCACAATGTAATGAACGGTATAAAAAGATATGCAAGGATAATCAAGTGCAGCCGATTGGTCATGTAAAAGTAATTACTTATAAAGAGTTATTAGAGTATGCAGGGAATAAACTGGGCAGGGAATTTGTTGAAGATGTGAAAAAGGATATTCATTTTCATGATGACCGGGAAAAATCGCTTCGTATTACGGACAGCTTAATGATTCATTGTCAGGAGCTTGCGCCAGCCATGGTGATTTTATTTGCACCTCCTTATTATCCTGCTGTAAATTCCAGCGGTAACGGTTTTGTAGAATATTGTGTTGATTTTGTTGAAAAAGAAGCGAAAAACGAATTTCAATTAGATATCAAACGGAGTCATTTTTTAAATGGAATTTGTGATTTGAGTTATGTACATTATCAAGGCAGTGATACAGGCCTGCAGGTTTACGAGGAAAATACGCCGGTATGGGGGGATTCGTATGAATTGCCGTTTTCATTGATGCGTAAATTGGATGCACCTGTATTAAATGTAGGTCCGTTCGGACATGATGCACATAAACGCACAGAAAGGCTGCATGTTACCAATGCATTTGAGCAATTTCCATATTTAATGCGTCAGCTCATTCTGCAAATTTCACAAAAAGAAGGCAAATCGTTATAATTTTATGGGTGTAACCATTAAAAAATAGATCGAAATGATTTATAATGAAATCAGAATGGAGGTGTTGTTCCATGAGTCCAGCAAACATAGGTATTCCGGGTTTGATATTGATAGTTATCATTGCCTTAATTATTTTCGGTCCCAAAAAGCTTCCGGAAATCGGGAAAGCAGCCGGACAGACCTTACGGGAATTCAAAAATTCAGCAAATAATATAATGTCTGAGGAAGACAAAAAGAAAGAAATAAAAGAAGATAATGATGAGCCTGAAAAGGACCCGTCAAAATAAGAGGAACAAGGCGCCGATGTAGTTTTCCATCATGCGCCTTGTTTTTATATTACATATAAAAAATGCTTGTAAAGAGGTTGATGCATTATCTTTACAAGCGTTCATAATCACGATCTATTTTCTTAGCCAGCCGTACGTAAAGCTAATTAATTATAGGGAAGAGGAGGAAAAGATTTGTTTATCATGGCATCACTAGAATCCCCAATAAGAAGTACCTACAATAATCAATAAGATGAACAGGACTACCAGTAGAGCAAAACCTCCGCCAAATTCATTGTAATTACTCATTTTTTACACCCCCTGTATGTTTACTATATGAAATGATTTTATGTTTGAGAGGGTATTTGACTAGAAAAAAGGATTTTAACCTATAGATATCGAATTAGAAAATTAAGAACGTAATACATCATCCGAGGTGGAATCGATGCAAAAACTAAATAACTTTTTATTAAACAAATGTCACAACAAAGGAAGTGTTTCAGGAATAAGTGTGCGCTCCGGGACAAGCGGTGCAAGCTTGTTTAATTATTATGCATCAACACGGCTGCAGCCTGCTTCCAACTTGAAAATACTTACAGCAGTAGCGGCATTAAGGAAATTAGGTCCTGAATATACATTTCAAACCGAGCTTCATTTGGGGGGGAAAGTAGTGGAGGAAACCTGTCATGGTAATGTTTATTTGGTTGGAAAGGGAGACCCGACTTTACAAGAAAAGGATTATAAACAGTTTGTGGCTTCTTTAAAAGAGCGTGGGATCAAAAATATATCCGGAGACTTTATTCTTGATGACAGCTGGTACGATGATATCCGCTGGTCTGATGATTTAATTTGGGCTGATCAGCAATACGGGTATGGTTCAGAAGTATCTGCTTTAACACTTGCTCCAGATACAGATTATGATACGAATGCTATTAAATTAATCATTACCCCGGAAAAATTGCATACAACCCCAAAGATAGAAATCCTGCCGCATACGGAAGGAATTACGGTGACCAACGATGCTGTAACGACAGAAGAAGCAGATGAAGAAGCATTGATTGTAAGGCGGAATAATTCAGCAAATCACTTTTTTATATCAGGAAAAATCGGCAGGAAAGAAGGAAAGCAGGAAGTATATATGGCTATTAAACATATTGAAAATTATATCGCAGACACAATCCGGCAAATATTAAAAAAGGAAGGTATTGCGTTAGAAGGCCGGATAAAAAAAGGAAAGCTTCAGGGAGATGCAGCGTGTATTTACCATAAACAGTCACCGCCATTAACTGGCATTATTATTCCCTTTATGAAGCTTAGCAATAATGGGATTGGTGAGATGCTCACAAAAGAATTAGGGCGTAAAACATATGATGACGGTTCATGGGAATCGGGTCTGGCAGCAGTGAAAGAAGCTCTGGCTACCTATTCAATCAATCTGGATACAATCCAGTTAAAGGATGGTTCCGGAATTTCAGCAGCTAACTTTATTCCAGCCGAAGAACTGACGCGTTTACTGTACGAAATCCAGCAGGAAAAGTGGTTCCCTGAATTTTTAGCCAGTCTGCCGGCAGCTGGAGAAGCCGATAAAATGATTGGAGGCACTTTACGTGAACGTATGAAGGGACTGGATGTTCAGGCAAAAACAGGAACCATTGAAGGTGTCAGCACTCTTTCCGGTTATGTAACCAATGGAAAGGGAGAACGGCTTATCTTTTCCATCTTATTTAATCATTTATTAGATACGGATACAGGAAAAGAATTAGAAGATGAACTGGTTGCGATAATGGCGGAGATAGAAGAATGGTGTTGACCTTTGTCATTTGTTTTTTGGGGGGGTTCATTATTTGATTTAAGCTGTTATTAAACAGAAGTTTAAGGGCGTATTGTGGAATCGTGAAGCCGGGGAAGCATATTTATAGAGCGAAGGAATAATAGCAGCAAGCTTTATTTCGATGAATTAAGCTTCATTTCATGTTTTTTTTATGACCTTACCATAGTTTTACCACATTTCCATGCTAAAGTGAAACTAAGATAGAAAAAATGGAATGAAGAAGCAGAAATGTTTTACTTTCATTTCATCATAATCACTTTGAATCTTGTAATGAATATGTCAAATAATAAGGAGAATGAATATGACAGTGCATATTTACGGAGTATCTTGCTCATCTACAAGAAAAGCGAGACAATGGTTTCGCAAAAATGGAATTGCTTATAAGGAACGAAATATTTTACATCAACCATTGACAATTGACGAACTAAAGAATATTTTACAAATGACTGTGGAAGGCACGGATGAGATACTTTCAACCCGTTCTAAAATTTTTAAAGAATTGAATTTGAATGTAGAGGATTTGTCTCTGCAAACTTTATTGAAATTAATTCACAAATACCCAAGACTGCTGAAAAGTCCAATTTTGGTGGATGAAAAAAGATTCCAAGTTGGGTACCATGAGGAAGATATTCGTCAATTCTTACCTCGTAAAACGAGACAGCTGCAATGGTTACAATGGAAAGTGGATTTAGGTTTAATAAAAGGGTAACGAACCTTAAATGAACCTTAAATTATGGAAGCATACGATGAAATGGCTGTATGCTTCCATATGTTGAATGTTGAGCAAATTAAATAATATGTAAGGAAGAATATAATTTCATCTTTACTCTAAAAAAGAGGCAGCTTTAAAATGAGCTGCCTCTTTTTTGGGGTATTGTTTTAAATTTTACTGACAACCTGCAGCGCCTGCTCAATATCTGCTATTAAATCCTCCGCATCTTCAATTCCTACAGAGAAACGAAGAAGGTCATCACCGATTCCTCTGTTATCTCTTTCTTCCTCCGGCATATCGGCATGTGTTTGTGTTGTAGGATAGGTAATAAAGCTTTCTACACCGCCCAGACTTTCGGCAAATACAATTAAGTTGAGGTTAGCTAAGAAAGAACGCACCTGGTCGGCATCTTCTAAACAAAATGAAAGCATGCCGCCTTTATTTGGATAATAAACCTGTCCAATTGACGAGTGGTCTCGCAGGTAAGCAGCAATTTCTTGTGCGTTTTCCTCGTGACGCTGCATACGCAATGCAAGTGTTTTTAACCCGCGGACAAGCAGCCAGCTGTCTGAAGCAGATAATGTTGCTCCTGACGCATTATGCATTTCAAATAATTTTTCGGAAAGGTCAGGACTTTTGGTTACGACCAGACCGGCTAAAACATCATTATGGCCGCCGATATATTTTGTCGCACTATGCACTACAATATCCGCACCAAGCGTAATTGGCTGCTGGAGATAAGGTGTTAAAAATGTATTATCAACAATAAGCAGCAGGTTATGCTTTTTAGCCAGCTCCGCATACTTTTCAATATCCACCTCCTGAAGTAACGGGTTCGTCGGTGTTTCTAAAAAGATAGCCTTTGTATTTTCGTTAATACATCGTTCTGTTTCCGTGATATTTTGACAGACATCATAGGTCACGGAAATATTATAAGCTTTTTCAAAATGATTAAAAATACGGTAAGTTCCTCCGTAGATATCTTTTGTCGCGATAAGGTGATCGCCCATACGAAACAGGGAGGAGAGAACTAATTGAATAGCTGCCATTCCTGAGCTGCAGGCGAAAGCAGCATCTCCTTCTTCCAGCTTTGCGAAACCTTCCTCTAAAACAGATCTGGTCGGATTCTTGGTACGCGTATAATCATAACCTGTGGAATGGCCAATTCCCTGGTGCTGATAAGCTGTTGACATGTAAATAGGCGGATTTATAGCCCCTGTCCGTTCGTCCGTTTTATTACCTAACTGTACTAATGCTGTTTCTATTTTTCTCATTTTCCTTCAGCCTCCTCAATCCAGAAACATGAATTCGCTTATCTTTCGCGAATATGCTGTTTTCTTATGATTTTCCCATGTGAAATCAATAAAAAACCCTTCTTATTCCAGAGATGAGATAAGAAGGGTATGATATCGTGATGATACATATCTTATCTTTAAAGGGGAGTTCCCTTCTGGAATTAGCACCTTGCTAGAAGCAGCTGGTTGCTGAGACATCGTCGGGCCAGTCCCTCCGTCTCTCTGGATAAGAATTGGAATTTTATTAAATTATAATTACGTTAACTTTACAAGAGCGAGGAAAAAAAATCAAGTCTTGATTTTTTTAAAAATGAAAAAGCCGGCAACACTGGCTTAGAGGCTGTGTATAGAAAGAAGAAGCTTGAAAAAAACGAAAAGTATTTGAAAAGGACTCCGATGACGATTACAATGGTAGTGTAGTGAACGTATTGTTGAATGGTTATAAAATGGACAATTACTCTGAATGAGTTGGATATGTCTGATAATAAAAAGGGTGAAATAATAAATATCCGAATGAAACTATTTAAAAAGGAAGAAGATATATGCGCAAAAAAAAGCTATTATGGGTAAACATTTCTATGTTAGCAGGTTGTATTATCATCATTGGCATGGGGATTTATAAGGATAACCGCTCTGTAGAATATTCAATGGAAGTGAGTACAGAAGACGGAACTGGACAAACTGGAGAAAGCGTAGAGATTTTTACAACCTCCTGGAATAATCGGTTATTAGGAGACAATGAACAAATTTATCAAACAGCTAATTTAGATTATCGCAACATACTTCAGCAGGAAGACAATGAAATAGAAGTGCAGGAAGAGCGTACTGTGACTCAAGGTACCGAAACAGAGGAAGAAACATACACAAATCCAGAAACAGAGGTGCAGGAAGAAGATTATATAGCTTCTGAGGAAGCATCATCTAATCAAATAACAAATGATGAGCCAGCTGACAGTGAACAAAGCAGTAACGCTTCAAATAAGGAAAACGCAGCTGGTGAAAATAATGAGAATACAGAAAGCCGAGAATCAGAATCGAATAATACGCAACGTTCCACAGCTTCTGTACATCAGAATCAATCTGAAAAAAATAGCCGCTTTTCTGATTCCAATAATTCTGGAGCTGAAACTGAGGCGCCCGGCACAAATGACAGGAATGAAGAGAATTCAGAGAAAGAAGATTCAAAAGATAAATCGGATCAACCGCCGAAACAGCCGGAAGAGGAAGAAAATGGCAACGATGATAATGCAAACAACAAGGAACCCGATTCTGAAGATGTAGAGAGTGAAGAGCCGGAATCAGAGGAAGGAAATCCTGAAGAAGAAGAAAATAATGGAGAGCATGAGACTGAAGAAGAGGGAGAAAACTCAGACTCAGAAACAGATAAAGGTTCTGAAGAGCACAAAGGTTCTGAGGTCGATACTGCATCCATCTATGCTGATTAAATTACGAAAGAAAGCAGCTGTTTCATAATTAAATTAATAAGGTAAAATAAAACTGCGAATTTGCTGTAGCCTGGCGAATTTGCAGTTTTTTAATATTAAAATCTCAACTTTCGCACCTATTAATAAGCATATATATCATGCGGGTTCTTTGATAAAACAAGTTTCGCTAAGTTTTCTAAAGAAATTATAATGAAAATTAGCCTAATCCCGCAAAATTTGATATTATAATAGATGCAGTGACTATTAAACGTGATAGTTCGAAATTACATTACATTTTATTTGTGGAAGATAGAAAGGATGGAAGATGAATTATGAGTAAACCAAAAGTAGTCGTTCTTGGTGCAGGCTATGCTGGATTAGTTGCAACAAGACGTTTAACTCAACAGCTGTCTCCTGAAGAAGCTGAGATTGTGTTAATCAACAAACATAATTACCATTATGAAAGTACATGGTTACATGAAGTAGCAGCGGGTACGATTACCCCGAATCAGGCACGTTTTATGCTAACAGATGTAGTTAACCCTAAGCGTGTACGTTTAATTTACGATACCGTTACGGAAGTGAAGCGTGAGGAAAAACGCGTTGTTCTTGAAAACAGCGAAGTGGCTTATGACTATCTTGTATTTGCACTTGGATTTGTATCCAACTCATTTGGCATTCCGGGTATGGAAGAGAATGCTTATGCAATCACAGATATTGATTCCAGCCGATTAATTGCAGAGCACATTGAATATCAGTTTGCTCAGTATTCTTCAAGCGAAGAAAAACGTGACGAGCAGCTTACCATCGTTGTCGGCGGCGGCGGATTCACAGGGATTGAATTTGTTGGTGAGCTTGCAGACAAAGTACCTGAGCTATGTAAAAAATACGATATCGATCGCAGCAAAGCAAAAATTATTAACGTAGAGGCAATGCCATCTATTTTACCTATGTTTGATGAAGATTTAGTTTCTTACGGAAAACAGTCCTTAGAAAATCGTGGCGTAGAATTCCGTATTGGTACTGCCATCAAAGAATGTACAGAAGACGGATTTGTTGTCGGCGAAGATAACGAATTAATCAAAGCTGGTACAGTTGTATGGACAGGCGGCGTAATGGGTAACCCGGTATTGGCTGAATCCGGATTTGAATTATTCAAAGGAAAAGTAAATGTTGGATTAGATTTACGTCCAGAAGGAGAAGAAAATATCTTTATCCTTGGAGACTGCTCATGGACAATGGATCCGGAAACTGGAAAACCATTCCCTCCAACTGGTCAGCTGGCTGTACAAGAAGGCGCGAAAGCAGCAGATAACATTGTTGCATTGATTCGTGATGAAGTGATTACTGACTTTGTTTTCTCTAACAAAGGAACAGTTGCATCTCTTGGCTTATCTGATGGTATCGGAAACGTGCTTGATGGTAAAAAACTAAGCGGTAAAGCAGCGGCAGCAATGAAAAAAGTTGTTGATGACCGTTCTCTATTCTTAGTCGGCGGTGCTAAAACATTACTTAAAAAAGGTAAATTCCGTCCATTCTAATAACCAAATAACATTCGAATTGAAGTTGTATTTGATAAATTACTCCACAGGAGGTAAGCGATATGAAGAATTTATTATGTTACGTTCTACTTGCTCTGACAGCCCTGGTAGGCTACCGTGTTGCAAGTGAATATTTAGAAGACAACAGGGACTTTAGATAAGCTTTTAAAAATTGCCGGGATAATCTCCCGGCAATTTTTTTGCTTTTTAACAAGGAATACTCTCCACCGCGTAACAGTAAATCCTAGCTTATTCACTGTATAGAAATAAAGCATCCCAAACATACTAAGTCTTAAGGGGTGTGTCATGATGCGAACGATTTTACTTTTATTGCTATTTTTATTTCTTATATTTCCTCATACAACGAATGCTGCTGTTATGGAACTTTATGATGAACAGGATGATTCTTGGCTTATCGATTTAAAGCCGTATATATTTGAAATGGATGAAGCGTTATTGGATTGGAATGAGATTCAAGGGTTAACAAAATATATGCAGGAGCAGGTCTATAAAAAACCGGAAAATGCTTATATAGATAAAAATGGAGAAATTATCAAAGAAAAACAAGGATTTACCCTGGACGTAAACCAATTTCATACTCTGATTAACGAAGCTTATTATGGCGGGGCAGGGAAAAACCGGCTACAAGTACCAAAACAAATGATTCCGGCACGCGTGAATGAAGACCTTTTAAAAGAATTAAAGGAGAAAGAGTTAAATCGTTTTACGACAAGGTTTAAAAAAGGGAATACTGAAAGAACACGCAATATTGAATTGGCTGCAGATGCAATCAATAATACAGTGATCTTTCCCGGTGAGCATTTTTCCTTTAATGAAATCGTGGGAGAGCGGACAAGAGAAAGAGGTTACCTGCCGGCTCCGGTAATCGTAAAAGGGGAGTTTAGTGAAGATATTGGCGGAGGGATTTGCCAGGTATCCTCAACATTATTTAATGCGGTGGATCTGCAAGGCATTGAAATAACCGAACGCTATGCACACAGCAGAGAGGTCCCTTATGTTCCGAAGGGCAGAGATGCTACAGTGAGCTGGTGGGGGCCGGATTTTGCGTTCCGTAATAAATATAACCGTCCGGTGCTGATTCAAGCAAGGGCTGAAGAAGGAGTGATGACGGTCGCTGTTTATACGAGTCGCGATGCTTCTCTTTTTCAGGCAAAAAACCCCTGATTTTACTGCTCAGCGTAAAATCAGGGGCTTGCTGTTTTATGATGGAAAGGCTAGTGATATTATTCAGCCTTTTGTAATTCTAATTCAAAGTTGATTTTTACTTCTTCTCCTACCAGAACTCCGCCAGTTTCGAGAGAAGCATTCCATGTTAAACCGAATTCTTTACGGTTGATGCTTGTTGAACCGCTGAAGCCTGCAACAATGCTTCCGCTCATTGGATCTTTACTTTGACCTTCAAAAACAACATCCAAAGTGACCGGTTTAGTTGTTCCTTTTAATGTTAAATCACCAGTTACTTCGTAGTTATTCCCAGATTTTTTGATATCTGTTGCAACGAAAGTGATTTTAGGGTAATTTTCTGCGTCAAAGAAATCAGCAGAACGAAGGTGGTCGTCACGGTCTTTGTTACGAGTGTTGATGCTTTCCACATCAATGTTTAATTCAATTTCTGCATCGGTTAAATCTTCTGCATCTGCAACGATTTTTGCATCAAAATTATCGAAGGTTCCTTTTGCTTTTGAAATCATCATATGCTTTACAGAAAATCCTACTTCACTATGCGCTGTGTCTAAATTCCAGTTTACTTTTGCCATTTACGATTCCTCCTAAATAATTAGTTACTTACTTTCTGTTACCAAGTGTAAAATAATAAATAAAGAAAGTCAAGTATCTTTAATTAAAAATATTTTAAATGCATATATGTATGATACCCAAGTAAATAGATAATGAAACTTCTAAAGGTTTCTGCCGTTCCTAAAACCTTGTTTTTGCAATAATAATATATAGGGTTGTATAAGGAGGGGGAGAAAGTGGACAAAGGTACTATGATTAGTATAATAGCCGTGATTATCGCAGCAACAAATCAAATTTTTGTGCTATTAGATAAGTCACCGATGCTTATCGATAGTACCCTGATAGAACAACTATTATCTGCTATATTCACCATTGCGGCGGTTTTAAATGCTTGGATAAGGCGGAAAAAAGCGGCTAAGGAGAAACAAAAAAAGAAGTCTTCTAAAAAGAAATAAGATAGCTGTTTAAAAATAGATGGGAAATAAATGCCTGTAATAGAATAAATTTTCTTTACAGGCTTTTTTTTAATGCTTTGTTTTAACAATTTCGTTATACTAAATATTAGATAATAGAATAAAAAAAGGGAGAGAAGCTGATGACTCAAAAATTACAACCAACATGGGATCTAGATGTTATTTTTCCAGGGCAAAGCGATTCTGAAGCGCTTCGTCAATTTGTAAATGAGCTAAGTGAAGAAATTGAGACTGTCACCGAAAGCGTAAATAATCTTGAAGCAAACGGATTTGGAGAAGATTGGGAGCATGTTTTAAAACAAATCGAGCTTATTACAAAAAAATTACGTGAGATGGGAGCGTTTATCAGCTGTTTAAGTGCACAGGATGTAACGGATAAACAGGCAGATATCTATGTTGCCAAAAGAGCGCAGATAGCGGCTGCGCACAGTGCGTTAACAAAAATAGTCGACCAGAAGCTGGGAGCAGTGACTGAAGCAAATTGGGACCTCTTGCTGGAAAGGGAAGCGATAAAGCCGCTTCAATTTATTTTAACAGAAAGAAGAGAGCGGGCACGTGAACAATTATCTAAAAATGAAGAAATTTTAATCGGGGATTTAGCAATAGATGGGTACCATGCATGGAACCAAATGTATGAAACAATAGTCGGCAATATGAAAATTGATATAGAAGAGGACGGAAAAGTTCAACAATACTCTGTTGGGCAGGCTGCTAATAAGCTGTCGACACCTGACCGTGAGCAGAGAGAATATGTTTACCGGCGAATAAGTGATGCCTGGAAAGCGAATGAGGACTTATTTGGGCAGACATTAAATCACCTGGCTGGATTTCGCCTGCAGACCTATAAACATTATGGATGGGACAAAGTCTTAAAAGAGCCGTTAGCAAAAAATCGAATGAAGGAAGAAACATTAAATACAATGTGGGGAGCAATTGAAAAGCATAAATCCCTATTTGCAGACTACTTACATCAAAAGGCTTCTCTGTTAAATTTGGATAAATTAAGCATTTTCGATGTGAATGCTCCGATTCAATCAAAAATGGAAAAGAAAAGTTATGATGAAGGAGCTGCTTTTATTGTAGAGCAATTCCGCGGCTTCAGTCCCCAAATGGCGGATTTCGCACAAATGGCGTTTGAAAAATGCTGGATTGAAGCGGAAGATCGTGCAGGAAAACGTCCGGGGGGCTTCTGTACAAGCTTTCCGCTCAGTGAACAAACTCGTATTTTTATGACGTACTCTGGAACACCTTCTAATATAGCTACCCTGGCTCATGAGTTGGGACATGGCTATCACCAGTATGTGATGAACGATATGAACGGTTTGAATCAAGGCTATGCAATGAATGTTGCGGAAACTGCTTCGACCTTTGCAGAAATGATTGTAGCGGATGCATCGGTGAAAATGGCGGCGACAGATGAAGAAAAATTAACGTTGTTAGAGGATAAAGTATCGCGCAGTGTGGCTTTCTTCATGAACATCCATGCACGCTTTTTATTCGAGAAACAATTCTATGAAGAACGGAAGCAAGGTATGGTCAGTACGGAACGGTTAAATGAACTTATGGTGGAAGCACAGAAGGAAGCTTACTGCGGAAGTCTGTCCGAATATGATCCGCATTTCTGGGCTTCCAAGCTGCATTTTCATATTACTGGTGTGCCATTTTATAACTTCCCGTATACATTTGGTTATTTATTCAGCCAGGGAATTTATGCTTATGCAAAGGATTATGAAGGAGATTTTGAAGCAAAATATACTGCTTTATTAAGGGATACCGGCAGAATGACCGTAGAAGAGCTTGCTGAAAAGCATTTGCAAGTAGATTTGTCCAAGCCTGAGTTTTGGGAAAATGCCATCGAAATATGTAAACAGGATGTGCAGGAATTTTTGGAATTAGCGAAGAAAGTTGAAAAATAACAGGGGCTATTGCGGTTTTTTAGAAAGTGATTTATACTAAGCCTATACAAAAAAGTGAATATAAAAAGCCTGCAAGGGGAGCCTTTGGCTGAGAGTGGACATTTTCTATGTTCTGACCCTTTGAACCTGTCAGTTAGCGCTGGCGTAGGGATTGTGGACTTTTTGATGGATATAAAAGCAATGTGTGAGTGGAGTTTAAGGTATTCTCTTAAAATGTATTTTTTAAAGAATACCGCCATCAAGAAGACTCCCTTGGCATTGCTTTTTTGTTGTCTAAAAAAAGATTGTTCGATGTAAATGGGGGAGAGACGATTGAAGAATAAAACATTATTTTTAGTAGAAGTAGCTATTTTTACGGCACTTGCATTACTGCTGGACATTTTACCGTTAGGATTTAAGCTTTGGCCGCAAGGAGGCTCCGTTTCTTTTGCAATGATTCCTGTCTTCATTGTAGCCTTTCGCTGGGGTCTGAAAGGAGGTTTGTTGTCCGGTTTCCTTTGGGGAATATTACAGGTGGCAACTGGTACAGCTTATATCCTGCATCCCGTACAGGGAATCATTGAGTATGGATTAGCTTTTACGGTAGTAGGGCTTGCCGGAGTGTTTTCGAAGCAGGTTATCGAAAGCATGAAAAACAAGCGGGTAAAGAAATCCTTTGTCTATATATCCGTAGGTGTATTTCTGGGATCAGCTGCTCGTTTTATTTGTCATTATATTGCCGGAATGGTTTTCTTTGGTTCAGCCGTCGAAGGACAGCCGGCGTGGCTTTATTCATTAATATATAATTCATCCTATATGGTTCCATCCTTTATTTTAAGTCTTGTTATTGTGTTCCTCCTGTTTTATAAACAGCCGAGAACATTAGTTGGAAAAGTATAACAAAAGAAAACTCCCTCACACAAAAACCTGTAGCACATCTTGCTTCAGGTTTTTCTTAAACCATTATTTTTATTTGGATAGTTTTGTTAAGTTTTATTAACATTTACTTATGGAATAGGCGTTGAACGTGAATAATGGTAGAATAAAGAAAATAAAATATATAAAGATACATTCTCACATCTTCATTTAACAAAAAAAGGGAGCTTTAAAAGAAGGAATTTTTGTCTAAGAGAACGTATATATGAATAAGGGGGATTTTCTAAGTGGGAAAACAGATTCTAATTGTGGATGACGAGCAATCGATTGTTACTTTATTAAAATATAATATGGAAAATGCCGGATTCACAACAGAGGTAGCATACGATGGAGAAGAAGCCTATCAAAAAGCTGCTGCAGATAACTATGAGTTAATTATCTTAGATGTAATGCTTCCAAAACTGGATGGAATAGAAGTATGCCGGAAGTTAAGAAAGAATGATATTGATACACCGATATTAATGCTCACCGCAAAAGATGAAGAAATAGACAAAATCCTCGGTCTGGAGCTTGGCGCAGATGACTATCTGACAAAGCCGTTCAGCCCGAAAGAAGTCATTGCCCGTGTGAAAGCAATTATCAGAAGAACACAGCGTCCGCTCGAGAATCATTATCAAGCGCTACGGATAAAGGATTTAACGATTTACCCGGAACGTTATGAAGCAGAAATGAAAGAAGAATTGATTACTTTCACACGAAAAGAGTTTGAACTGTTGTACTATTTGGCTAAACATAAGGGAAAGGTCATCTCCAGAGATCAATTACTCAGCAGTGTGTGGGATTATGATTTTGTTGGAGATACGAGAATTGTAGATGTTCATGTGAGTCATCTGCGGGACAAAATTGAACCTGATTCCAAAAAGCCTGTTTATATTAAAACAGTCCGCGGATTAGGTTATAAATTGGAGGAGCCGGTTTAAATGCAAATATTATTTTCGAAACCCTTGTTTCCTAATATACTAGGTATCACGATTGTCCTGGTTTTATCGGGCTGGTTAATGGTACAAGCTCAAGGAAACTGGATATTTATCGCAGCAATTATTTTAGTGGAATTTTTAGTGATTTCCATTATATTTATGCAATTCTACAATAAATACACAAGACCGCTTAATAAAGCTTCAAAAACAGTAAATGAAATGATTAAAGGAAATTATTCTGCCCGTTTTAATAACAGTAATAGTGAAGAAATGGAGCAGTTAAGCAAAAATATCAATAAATTAGCACGAAATATGAATGAAATTACGATTCAGGAACAAATGCATGCCGAGCAATTAACTTCTATTATTGATAATATGAAAAACGGGCTGGCGCTGATTGATGAAAAAGGATACGTTCATCTGGTGAATCGAGGGTTTACGGAAATGTTTCAAGGAAAAGAGAAACAATACCGCGGTCATCTATATTATGAAGTATTTGAAAACGAGGCAATGCACGACGTTGTCCAAAAAACATTTCTGTATGAAGAGCCTGTCAAAGAACAATTTAAAAATAAGCGCGGTCTGACTAAAAACTATATGGAAGTGATTGCAGCTCCTATTTTTAATGAGCATAATATGATTAAGGGTGCTGTCCTGGTTATATATGATATTACGGAATTAAAGCGTTTAGAAAAAATGCGCAAAGATTTTGTTGCCAATGTTTCTCACGAGCTGCGTACACCAATAACTTCTATCCGGGGATTTGCGGAAACGCTAAAGGAAAAACAGCATGATGAAAAAGCAGCAGAAGAATTTATTGATATTATTTTTAAGGAAAGCCATCGATTACAGTTGCTTATAGAGGATCTGCTCGAGCTTTCCCGTTTAGAAAGAGAAGATTTTCAACTTCAAAAAGCAGATTTTAATGTCAAACAGATGATTGATGCGGTTTTGCCGTCTTTAGAACAAAAAGCAGAGAAAAAAGAGTTGCATTTTACGACATCTATTCCAGCTGATATTCATATGTATGCAGATGCAGAAAAATTGAAACAGGTTATTATCAACCTTGCAGACAATGCAATTAATTATACGTCATCAGACGGAAGCGTTAGTCTAAACGTCTCTGAAAAGAATAATCGAGTGTTGTTTTCAATCGAAGATACAGGAATCGGGATTGAAAAAAAGGCTATCCCAAGAGTATTTGAACGATTTTACAGAATGGATAAGGACAGAAGCCGGAATACTGGAGGAACAGGACTTGGACTTGCAATTGTGAAGCATATTGTAGAGGTTCATCAAGGGGAGATTGTTGTAGAAAGCGAAGTGAATAAAGGAACTGCTATTCACGTTTATATTCCGAAAGATTAAGTCATCACTAGCGTTATAGTGATGGCTTTTTTTCTGCGGGGGGCTTCCCTCCGTGCTTTCCCACGATGGACAGGGCGTCCTAGGGTCGGCCGTTGGCCACAGGACGTGACCGTTCTTAGCCGGCCAGGAGTTTCCATGATTCTCCTTCGCTGATTAGTCTTATTGCTATCTACTTGTATTAAATATAATTTTTATAAAATTCATTAACCTGACCACATTGCTGCTCTTTATCTTCCCACCGAAGACCATTGCGCTTTTGGTTCTGAAAGATATCGATGTCATATAGAGACGAGTTTAACTGGTTATGCGATGTGTACAGATTGGAAAAACTATGTAATAAGAACGTGTGCATTATGAAGTTTTCCCCAAACATGATAAAATGAAGTTACTTAAACAGTTGATAGATAAAGGAGACGGAATTATGACCAAAAAGCTAATTCTAATGGATGGCAACAGTATTATTTATCGTGCTTTTTTTGCTCTGCCATTATTGAATAACGAAAAAGGCGTCTATACGAATGCCGTTTACGGATTTACTACGATGCTGCTCCGTATTTTAGAGGAAGAGAAGCCAACGCATATGCTCGTGGCCTTCGATGCAGGGAAAACAACATTTCGCCATCAAACCTATAAAGAGTATAAAGGAGGACGCCAAAAAACACCTTCAGAGCTTTCTGAACAATTTCCAGTCTTAAAAGAGCTGCTGGATGCTTTTGACATCAGGCATTACCAGTTAGATCAGTATGAAGCAGATGATATCATTGGCACATTATCAAAACAGGCAGATGATAAAGACTGGGAAGTAACCGTTATTTCTGGCGACAAGGATTTACTGCAGCTTGTTTCGGATCACGTGACGGTCAGTGTAACCAAAAAAGGAATCAGTGAAATTGAAAAATATACACCGTCTTATCTTCTTGAGAAAATGCAGGTAACGCCTGAACAGATTACTGATTTAAAAGGACTGATGGGAGACAGTTCAGACAATATCCCGGGAGTGCCGGGTGTCGGTGAAAAAACAGCAACGAAGCTGTTAACACAATTTCATACGTTAGAGAAGGTTTACGAGAATCTGGACGATGTAAGCGGGAAAAAGCTTAAAGAAAATTTAACAAACCACCAAGATGATGCGCTAATGAGTAAAGATTTAGCAACAATCAATCGGGACTCGCCCATCGAGGTTAGTCTGGATGATGTTATTTATGAAGGTTACTCTGCCGCTTCCGTCCGTCAAATGTTTATGGATTTAGGCTTCCAATCTCTGTTGACGCGTCTTGCCGGCTCCGACGAAACGGAAGAAGAGGCGATAGAGCATAAAGAGATTCAATATGACATAGTGGAAGAAATAACGGAAGATCTATTTTCAGAGGAAGATGTACTCGTAATAGAGATGTTGGGTGAAAATTATCATACAGCTCAAATAGAAGGTATTGGCATTGTCAACGCCGATAAAAAAAGCTTCATACCTACTTCGGTTGCGATGGACTCGCCTATTTTCAAAAAATGGGCAGAGGACCCTCAGAAAAAGAAAATTGTATTTGATGCTAAGCGGACAAAAGTTGCCTTATTACGGAACGATATACAAATAGAAGGCATAGTGTTTGATGCGCTGCTTGCTTCTTATTTAATCAATCCTGCTGAAAACAGTCATGATATACCTGCTATTGCAAGCAGAAAAGGAAAATATGACGTATCCTTTGATGAAGAGGTTTATGGAAAAGGCGCAAAACAAAAGGTTCCGGAAGAAGCAATTCTCAGTGAGCATGTGATCCGGAAAACCAATGTACTGCTTGAATTATATCCGGCGATGGAGAAGGAATTAGAGGATAATGAACAGGCGAAATTATTAAAGGAATTAGAAATGCCGCTTGCTTTGATTCTTGCTGAGATGGAGCATCAGGGTGTTTTAGTAGATGTGGACCGGCTGAAAGAAATGGGAGACGATTTAAAAGAAAGGCTCAGCAATTTAGAAAAAGAAGTATATGAATTAGCTGGCAAGGAATTTAATCTGAACTCACCGAAGCAGCTCGGGCCGGTGTTATTTGAAGATTTAGGGCTTCCTGTAATCAAGAAGACGAAGACTGGTTACTCTACGGCAGCAGATGTTTTGGAACAGCTGGCAGATCAGCACGAAATAATTCCTAAATTACTTTTGTACCGTCAGTTAGGGAAGCTGCAATCAACCTATATTGAAGGCTTGCAAAAGGTGGTCCGTAAAGATACGCATAAGATTCATACACGCTTTAATCAGGCTTTAACACAGACAGGCAGATTGAGCTCAGTTGATCCCAATTTGCAAAATATCCCTATCCGTCTGGAGGAAGGCAGAAAGATACGGCAGGCGTTCGTCCCATCTCGAGAAGGCTGGAAAATGTTTGCTGCTGATTATTCGCAAATCGAATTACGGGTACTTGCCCATATTGCAGGGGATGAGAAATTGATTGCTGCCTTTAAAAATGATTTAGATATTCATACACAGACAGCAATGGATGTATTTCATGTCGAGAGAGACGAAGTCACCTCGGGTATGCGCCGGCAGGCAAAGGCTGTCAACTTTGGGATTGTATATGGAATCAGTGATTATGGACTATCCCAGAACTTAGGGATTACTCGGAAAGAAGCGAAACAATTCATCGAACGGTATTTTAAGAGCTATCCAAGCGTTAAAGAATATATGGATGACATTGTTGTTGAAGCAAAGCAAAAAGGCTATGTATCCACACTGATGAACCGTCGCCGTTACTTGCCTGATATTACGAGCAGGAACTTTAATGTACGCAGTTTTGCGGAAAGAACAGCGATGAATACACCTATTCAGGGAAGTGCAGCGGATGTAATCAAAAAAGCAATGATTGATTTAGACCATCGAATGAAACAAGAAAAACTGCAGGCCAAGCTTTTATTACAGGTCCATGATGAATTGATATTAGAAGCACCGGAAGACGAGATTGAAATCTTAAAGGAAATCGTTCCAGAAATGATGGAAAAAACGGTTGACATTTCTGTTCCGCTCAAGGTCGATTATTCTTATGGAGAAAGCTGGTTTGACGCGAAGTAAGGGGAAGGGAAAATGCCGGAATTACCAGAAGTAGAAACCATTAAAGAGACGTTAAAATTGCTTGTTCAAGGAAAGACGATTGAAAAAGCAGATGTTCTTTGGGCAAATATAATAAAACAGCCGGATGATGCGGAGATATTCAAGCATCTGCTGGAAGGACAAACCTTTCAACAAATAAAAAGAAAAGGGAAGTTTCTGCTTTTTTATCTAGATGAATATGTGCTTGTATCCCATTTACGAATGGAAGGAAAATATCGGTTGCATCAGCCGGGAGAAGAGATAGAAAAGCATACGCATGTTGTCTTCCATTTAAAGAATGGAGAGACATTGCGTTATAACGATGTTCGTAAGTTTGGAACCATGCATTTATTGGCCAAAGGGAGTGAATTCACGCAGGCTCCTTTAGCTGCGCTTGGCCCCGAGCCGTTTGAAGAAGCATTTACGACGGATTATTTTTACGAAAAGCTGAAAAAATCCTCCCGGTTTATTAAAACGGCGCTTTTGGACCAAAATCTGGTCACGGGGCTTGGAAATATTTATGTTGACGAGACGTTATTCCGTTCCGGGATCCACCCGTTAACAAAATGCAATGAACTGACAAAAAAAGAAGCGTCTGCTATTCGTTCTGCAGCCATTGAAACTCTTCAAGAAGCTGTGAAAGCTGGTGGTACGACCATCCGAAGCTACGTAGACAGCCAAGGGAATATGGGAATGTTTCAACAGGTTTTATATGTTTACGGTCAAGATAAGAAGCCATGTAAAACCTGTGGGGAAGAAATTATAAAAATGAAGGTTGGCGGACGGGGAACGCACCTATGTCTTCATTGCCAGCCGCAAAAAAAGGTGAATGTTTTATGAGTTTAGTGATTGGATTGACCGGAGGCATTGCCAGTGGGAAAAGCACGGTAGCGAAAATGTTTACAGCATTAGATATCCCGGTAATCGATGCGGATGTGATAGCGAGAGAAGTCGTGGAGCCTGGAGAAGCATCTTATAAAAAGATTATCGAGGTATTTGGCAAAGACATAGTAGGCGCAGATGGGTCGATTGATCGCCCGAAGCTGGGATCTATTATTTTTTCAAATGAAGAAAAAAGAGAACAATTAAACCAAATTGTTCACCCGGCTGTCCGCCAACGGATGCTGGCGAAAAAAGAAACGTACACAGAGCAGGGAGAAAAATGCATTGTGCTGGATATCCCGCTGCTGTTTGAAGGCAAGCTGGCTTCTTTAGCGGATAAAACAGTCGTCGTGTTTGTAGATGAAGCAACACAGTTAGAGCGTTTAATGGAAAGAAATCAGCTTCGTGAACAGGAAGCAATGGACCGGATTAAATCACAGATGCCATTAGCAGAAAAGGCAAAGCTTGCTGATGAAGTAATTGATAATAATCATTCCGTGGAAGAAAGCAAGAAGCAATTATTTGATTTGCTGAAAAAATGGGAAGTAATGGAATAGGTGAGTGAAAAGACACTATCTGAACGGTAATTTACACCGTTCAGATAGTGTTTTTTTATATCAGAAAAAGAAATGCTGAAAATGGTTCTGGAAAAAAGAAGAAAAAAATCTTTGTCATGGTCAAAATATGTATCCCCCTGTTTAAATGGACATCCATCTGTTCCTTACAAAGGATATTCAAAAAATGTGTGAAACATTTTAATATTTAATGACACACTTTCTCTTATATGTGTTATACTAATTACAACAAAAGATAAAAAGTATAACATTTTCGGGAGGAAGATAGTGCTTATGGAAAAAACGCGTATTGCAATTACAGGTTTTGGTCGAATTGGTAGAATGGTTTTTCGTCAAGCAATGGAAGAGGAGCATTTAGAAGTTGTTGCCATTAATGCGAGCTATCCTTCAGAAACGCTTGCTCACTTAATTAAATATGATAGTGTCCATGGTCCTTTTAATGGAGAAGTGCAAGCGCTGCCGAATAAATTGATTGTTAACCGGAAGGAAGTTCTTTTGGTGAATTTCAGAGAACCGGAAAAATTACCATGGGAAGACCTTGAAATTGACGTTGTTATCGAAGCAACTGGCAAATTTAACACAAAAGAGGCAGCTGGGCGTCATCTGCAGGCTGGAGCAAAAAAAGTAGTCATCACCGCTCCTGGAAAAGAAGTGGATAAGACAATTGTTATTGGTGTAAATGAAAATGATTACAATCCAGAATTAGATGATGTTATCTCGAATGCATCTTGTACAACCAATTGTTTAGCTCCTGTGGTTAAAGTAATTGATGACCACTTTACGATAAAGAACGGATTAATGACGACTGTTCATGCATATACAAATGATCAAAAGAATATTGATAATCCGCATAAAGATTTACGCCGGGCAAGAAGCTGCACGCAGTCTATCATTCCGACAACGACCGGGGCTGCTAAAGCGCTTGCAGAAGTGCTGCCTCAGACGAAAGGTAAATTACATGGAATGGCATTGCGTGTACCAACACCTAATGTATCATTGGTAGATTTAGTAATTGATATTGAAGAAGATGTTACGATAGAAGAAGTGAATGCTTTATTCAAACAAGCATCAGAAGGAAGTATGCGTGGGATTATTCAATATTCGGATGAACCTCTGGTTTCTATTGACTATACTACAAGCACTTATTCTGCAACCATTGATGGGCTCTCCACGATGGTGATGGATAATAATAAATTAAAGATTATTGCTTGGTATGATAATGAATGGGGCTACTCTAAGCGTGTTGTCGATTTAGTCAGCTATGTAGGTTATAGACTGGAACAGAAAGTGCGTTTAACATCATAGAACGATAAAAAAGGGAAGTAGGCTTCTATATCAGCTTCCTTTTTCCCGAAAAGAGATTCTTATAACAGCAGAAAAACATCCGCTTGAGCGTTCATGCGGATGTTTTTCTGTCTTATACTTTAAATTTCTGTGTCTCCTCCTGCAATCCTTGAGCAGTTTCACTTAAGGAGGTGGCAACATGGGCAACTTCATTCATCGTTGCAGATTGTTCTTCCATTGAAGCGGCAATCGTGTCAATATTGCCAGACATGACCTGTGATCCGGTTGAAATTTCTGTAACGGAGGCAGAAACTTGTTCTGCGCTTGCTGAAAGCTCCTGTGAGGTTGCTGAAACCTCCTGGATTTCGTGTGTCATTCCTTGGACAGCAGTCACAATCGCTTCAAAAGATGTTCCGGCCTCAGTAATAACCTCTACTCCTTTTTGAACAGCAGGTAAAGCAGTTTGCATGGCTTTCTCCACATTTTCTGTATCATTTTTGATTTCTGTGGTTAACAGACTAATAGAGCTGGCTGATTTTTTGGATTGCTCAGCTAGCTTGCGTACTTCATCTGCTACAACTGAAAATCCTTTTCCTTGTTCACCTGCACGGGCTGCCTCAATCGCTGCATTTAATGCTAATAGATTGGTTTGATCTGTGATATCAGTAATGACCTTCGTAATATTTTCAATTTCTTCGGTTTGTTTTGCCAGTTTCAGCACAAGATCATTGACAGAAGAAGCAGATTCATTTATGTGATTCATTTGCTGCTGAGCGTCCCCGATAACCAATGTTCCATTTTGTGCGGCTTCACTTGTTTCGCTGGAAGAAGCATGAAGTGACTGCGCAGCTTCAGCAATTCGCTGAACACCCTGAGCGTTTCTCCCATTGCAATGGAGCTTTCATTTGCGGCGTGTGCTGCAGTTTGAGAAGTTTCCGCAGTCTCCGCAGCCTGCTTCGTCACTTCTTCCGTTGTTGCAGATGCTTCTTCAGCGCTTGCTGAAAGCTCTTCGGATGATGCACCCAGCTGTTCCGCATTGTGTTGAATACGCATAATTAAGTCCCGGATATTATTTTTAGAAGCATTGAAAATTGCAGCCAGCTGACCTAGTTCATCTTTAGATTTAATAGCTATATCCTCTGCAGATAGATCACCATCACCAAATTTCCTTGCAACATCCATGACACTTACTAATGGGGCTGTGATAGAACGGCGAACATAGAACATTAAACCAATACCAATGAGTATACTTGCACCCAGAACAACGAATGAAATAACCTGGGCAGTAACAATGGCAGAGCTTATTTCGCTATCGATATTATCCATTTGTCCAGTTTGATAGATTTCCATTTCTTCAGCTGCATCAAGCATAGCAGTGTTGATATCCTGTACAGTTGTATTGACGATTTCTGTCGCCTCTTCGATATTCCCATTTTCCACATCAGCTATAATATCTGGCATTGCCTCATTGAAATCATTATTCGGGGCATTAGCCTGATCCCAATATGATCTCATTTCCTCAGATGCTAAATAGCCTTGTAATTCATCTAAATTGCCGTCAAGGTCTGCAGCGACAGCTATAAGATTCTCTCTATGGATATCTTCCTCCGGTTCTAAAATCATTGAACGGGTATGGAGCGCCTGCATCGCAACATCATAGCGGATATTTTCAATTAACATAAGCTGCTTCAGGCGTGAATCCATTGCCTCCCCTACATCATTTTCAATGTTTTTCAAATTCATGATGCTGCTTCCAACAGAAACAGCCAATAAAACAATTAATACAGTAAAAGATAAATTCAATTTCTTTCCTACACTCATTAAAACATACTCCTTCTTTTTTAAAATGACATCTTTATGGATAATGGCTTTCTTAATTACTTTATCGGTTGTTGTTGAACAATATGTAAAAAGTCTTTATGACTATTTCATGAGAATAATACCAAGAAATTTAAACGGGTTTATGTTCTATAAATGTCTTTTTAATGTGCTTATATTAAATCCGCAGTTTACTCTATTTTGGGAAAGTAGTTTAAATGTACAAATCATGTTAAAATAATATATACGTATATGTATTTATATGTTTAAAAGAATTGGAAGATACGGTAGAATAAATACGCTGCAATGCTGTTTACAGAGAACAGAGATGCTTGTAGAATAGTTTTTTATAGCGATAAATATAGGATGTGTATGTTTATGTCAATAGGGTATAAAATGAAACGTTTTTTTAGTAATCATGCAGAAACAAGTGATCATCATATAGATGCAAGCTTAAAAACCAGATATTATAAAGCGAGTAAGAATACTGTTATTCAGGAACTAGAGACGTATTTTAATGGAAGCTCTGACTTTTCGATTCATGCCAGCTCGGAGCAGCATGGGGAGATTAGTGCTGTCAGTAAACGAGGTAAAAAAGTTTTCATTATTGCTACAGTCATTATGGTCCGGCCGTATTATACAGCGCTTGACTTTTCAGTGACTACAGAAACACCTCTCCAGATAGATTTTGGTTACAGTAATAAAATCATAAAAAGAATGTATCAGCATGTGAATGAACAATTACCATTAATAGAAGGGTAAATGAAGAAGGAGTGAACGAAATGCGTTGTTCTAACTGCAATAATAAAAATACGAAAGTGTTAGATTCTCGTCCAATTGAAGAGGGAGCAGCTATACGCAGACGCCGGGAATGTGAGAAGTGCGGATTTCGTTTTACCACTTTTGAACGGATTGAAGAAGTACCACTCATTGTTGTGAAAAAAGATGGCATGCGTCAGGAGTTTTCAAGGGAAAAACTTACCAGAGGGATTATCAGAGCTTGTGAGAAACGCCCTGTGGCGATAGATACGATAGAAAATATTGCTTTAGATGTAGAAAAGAAATTACGGAATGAAGGGAACTCAGAGGTTTCCAGTCATAATGTAGGCGAAATGGTGATGGAAAGACTTGCTGAGGTGGATGAAGTATCTTATGTCAGGTTTGCTTCTGTCTATCGTCAATTTAAGGATATAACTGTTTTCTTGGATGAGTTGAAAGAAATTATCAAGACAGATAAACAAACACAGGAAGAATAAAATAAAGGATGGGTTGAAATGAATGTAATCGGAAAAATCCTTCCTATTGATGGGTACCATGTTGTTATGGATGAACAGCCTTTCATTGATTTTAATGCATCATTGACGCATTTTTATCAGCCGTTGATTGGGGTTCAGGCAATTTCGTTATACTATACATTATTTTATGAGGTAGATTATGCGCAAAAAGCGCAGACACATCATACATTAATGACATATTTGAATTTAACGCTGGATAATATTTACCGTGCACGTATAAAATTGGAAGCTATCGGGTTATTAAAGACCTATAAACGAAGAGAGGACAACAGAGATTATTATACTTATAGTGTGCAGCGTCCTTATTCCCCCAATCAATTTTTTGGAGAACCTATGCTGTCCCAGCTATTATTACATCATATAGGAGAACAGAAATATAATGAGCTTTATGCTCGTTATGTAAAGGACAGCATCGCTTATGGGGAAGAGGTAACAGCTGATTTTAATGAAGTGTTTGATACGATTACACCTTCTTCGTCTGCTGTTCTGAATATGGAAAATGAAAAAGAAAATAGAGAAACGGATTTAATGGATTTTTCATGGATAGAACAGTCGCTTCGTCAGCGGTTTATTCCGGCTGAAAAAGTTTTACATTCTGTAAATAAAAAACTCATTTATCAGATGAAGGTATTATATGATGCAGAAAGTATAGAAATAGAAAAAGCACTTTTATGGGCACTTGATGAAGATAACCAATTGAATCAGGAAGAATTTAAATCTGCTTGCCATGATATGTTTATCTCCCGTAATAATGGACAGGCTATCCGTTTAAACGAAAAAATGGCAGCTGTTGATACACAAGTTTCTATGAAGCAGCCTGCGACAAAAGAAGAGCAGCTGATTCACGAGCTGGAGAACATATCACCAAAGCAGTTATTGGAGGATTTATCTGACGGAAACCATGCTTCGGAGCAGGATATTAAAGTAGTCCGGGAAGTGATGACTAAACAGGGGCTGCCAGCTCCTGTCATGAATGTACTGATTCATTATGTTCTGCTGCAATCCAATATGAAGCTGTCTAAAGCGTATATGGAAACCATTGCGGGCCATTGGTCAAGAGTTGGATTGAAAACAGCAAAAGATGCCATGAACTTTGCTAAACAAGAACAGGAAAAATATAAATCATCCAAAAGTAAACCAAGGAAAAGTAATAATTATAATTATAATAACAACTATAAAAAAGAAGTTGTTCCGGACTGGTTTAATAACCGGAAAAAGACACCATC
The DNA here is from genome assembly GCF_055524595.1 of Oceanobacillus sp. B139/18. NCBI lineage: Bacteria > Bacillati > Bacillota > Bacilli > Caryophanales > Bacillaceae > Oceanobacillus > Oceanobacillus sp. B139/18. Next base: position 684,840 of record NZ_JBVFXI010000001.1, read on the forward strand.
AAAAAATACAACAGACAGCAATATAAGCGAACAAGAGCAGCAGGAAATTGAAGCTAAGCTGCAAAAATATTTAAATGAAAGCTGAGATGAAAAGGAGGGATAATAGGTGAAACCGATACAATCCGAATTAAAAGCATGGATGGACAAAAATGAGAACTTCAAAACCAATTACACTAGAATAAAAAATGAAATTCTAAGTGATCCCTCTGTTAAAGCATTTTTGCGTGACCATCCGGAACTGACTGACCACGATATTGAAAAGAATTTAATGCGGCTCTATGAATATAAATCACAATCGAAACAATGTGACCGTTGTGCATCTTTCGGAGAGTGCCAGAATTTGATGCAGGGTTACTCTCCAGTATTAAGTATGGATAAAAATGAAATTAGACTGAGCTATGAAAAATGTCATTCACGTATTCAGGTTGAGGAACAGGAAGCACAACAGAAGCTTTTTCAGAGCCTTTATATGCCGAAGGAGATTTTAGAAGCAAAAATGTCAGAAGTGATCCAAGATAAGTCAAGAATTTCAGCTATTGGTGAGATTATCAGCTTTTTAGAAGAAGCAAAAAGCGGGCTGCCGAAAAAAGGATTGTATCTTCATGGATCATTTGGAATTGGAAAAACCTATTTGCTCGGCGCGATAGCAAATGAGCTGAAAAAGAGAAATTACTCTACTACCTTGATTTACATGCCAGAGTTTGTCCGGGAAATAAAAGGTTCCTTTAAAGATGATTCATTTAACGAAAAGATAGATTTCTTTAAGAAAGCGGATGTGTTAATGTTAGATGATATTGGAGCGGAATTGCAATCTGCCTGGTTTCGGGATGAAGTGTTGAGCTCCGTACTGCAATACCGGATGATGGAAGGATTGCCTGTCTTTTTCTCCTCCAATTTTGATTTGAATGAACTGGAGAAAGAATTGGCAAGCACCAGAAACGGTGTGGAAGAAGTGAAAGCCGGCCGGATTATTGAACGGATTAAGCAGGTTAGCAGTGTGGTAAAAATGTCCGGTAAAAATAGAAGAGACGAATAACGATTTGAACACACATGATTCACAATCTGCCTTCATAAAAAAGATTTCCGCTCAGATACGGAAATCTTTTTTTATGAACAGGAAACGTAGGTAAAAAGCTAGAGGGTTTCATGGGGGAGTAAACCTAACAATATTGTCAGGTTAATGAATTTTATTAAATTTGATATAGATAGTAATAAAACCTGTCTAGCGGAGGAAAAACACGTAGACTCCTATGGGAAAGCGTAGTGTTTTTCCGTAGCGGCCGCACTAACCTGACAACATTGGTAATCCTGAACCCCAGAAATATACACCGTTTTCCGCAGCCCCCAAGCTCATTTCCTTTAAAGAAAACTTGCTGACTGGCAGGGTTATCAAACATGGTTTGGTTTCAACTTTTCTTATACTACATGACTTTCATTTGCTAGTCTGACTAGTTTACGCATTTTTATATAACCTTGTCCATATAATTGTAACAGTTTGTAAGTGGATGAGGGTGATATGTATTGTTGGAACTGTATTTTGAATCGGATAAAGAAGTAACGGTTTTTCGTAATCAGTTGACTCCATATAAAAAGCAGATCAGAGTACATCAACAAACAAATGCCTGGAGCAGCAGATTAAGGCTGGAAGGTGATTTAGCAGAGAAGGAGTTCATCCATGTGATAAGCTCCGTGATGGCAGAGTTTTTTATAGAAGAGCATCTTTCTGACATCATTATTGGTAAGATTACCGATAATTATTATTTTTCAGATCCGGATGAAATCAACCGTATTTATGATTTTTCTATGTGGATTTTGTTTGAAACAGATTCAGACAATCAGTATTTGCGAGAACATGTGAATACTATAAAGCTTTTGCAGGATATTTTTTTTCGTCATTTAAAAGAACATAAAAGCATTCATTTTAGTGCAATATTGCATTTTCGGCTTGCTTCCTTTTTAGAATTTGTCCACGAATGTGTCGGGAAAGCAATTGAAGAATTTAAACGGGAAGAGGATCATCAGGCATTTATAGATATGCTCCGTCATTATATCGAGAAAAAAGATCCCTGTGTTGATTTGGTTTATATCGAACAGGGAGAGAATTTTATTTTTTATAATGATAAAGGAGAAGTAATTTCTAAAGATATGCTGCGTATGTGGATGTTTCAAGCACCGTTATATGCATTGGGCCTGCATGAAAATGAATTTAATTTAAGTCCGCTTATTGCCATGTCGCCAGCAAAAATAAAAGTGTATGGAAATGATCCGGACGATCCGAAAATCATGACAATAACAAATATCTTTCAAGAAAGGGTGGAATTTGAAACGGAAGGAACTTCTATCCTGTCTCGCGGAGAATAATCCATTGGACTTGCTTTTCAAACCTGAAAGGAATATAATACGAATAGAGTTTGAAAATAAGCTGCTGAGATGAGGACAACATTATTTCCTGATTACGTACTCAGAGAGGGAAGTCATTTGGCTGCAAGCTTCCTTTCGTGAAGAAATAATTACCGCCTCGGAGCATTGCTGCTGAAACGATTGAAAGTAGGCAGTAACGTCCTATCTGCGTTAAAGATCAATGAAGCTGAGGATAAGAGGATTCGTTTATCTTCAGGAATTTGGGTGGAACCACGGCATAAAACGCTCGTCCCTTTGCATAGCGCAAAGAGATAGAGCGTTTTTTTACATTTGATAAAGGAGTTCGATGAACATGGCTGATTTAACAATTATTTTTCCAGATGGAGCTGAAAAAGCCTTTCCGGAGGGAACAACAGGAGAAGATATTGCTGCTTCTATTTCTTCAGGTTTAAAAAAGCAGGCACTTGCAGTTAAATTGGATGGAGAGCCTGTAGATTTACGCCGTCCTCTTCCAAAGGGCGGAAAAATTGAAATTATTACGTATCGTGACCAAGAAGGCTTGGAAATAGCACGTCACTCTACAGCCCATTTATTAGCGCAAGCTGTAAAACGCTTGTACCCTAATGTGCAATTAGGTGTCGGTCCAGTGATTGAGGAAGGCTTCTACTATGATATTGATATGGAGCATACCTTAACTCCGGAAGACCTTCCGAAAATAGAAAAAGAAATGAAACGGATCGTGGACGAGAACTTAGAAATAACTCGTGTAGAAGTATCTCGTGATGAAGCAAAAGCCCGCTTTGCAGAAATTGGTGATGACTTAAAATTAGAATTGCTGGATGCAATCCCTGAAGATGAAACAGTAACCATATACGAACAAGGGGAGTTCTTTGATTTATGCAGAGGAGTGCATGTTCCTTCTACCAGTAAAATCAAAGCATTTAAATTATTAAGTATTTCTGGCGCTTATTGGCGTGGAGACAGTAATAATAAACAGCTGCAACGTATTTATGGAACCGAATTTGAGAAAAAATCACAATTAGAGGAATATCTGCAAATTTTGGAAGAGCGTAAAGAAAGAGATCATCGGAAGCTTGGGAAAGAGCTTGGTATTTTCACCGTGTCGCAAAAAGTAGGACAGGGTCTGCCATTATGGCTGCCAAAAGGAGCAACTATTCGTCGTAACGTGGAGCGTTATATCGTTGATTTAGAAGAACGCTTAGGTTATGACCATGTGTATACACCTGTTCTTGGTAATGTAGAGTTGTATAAAACAAGCGGACATTGGGACCATTATCAGGAGGATATGTTCCCGACTATGGAAATGGATAATGAAGAGCTTGTATTGCGTCCAATGAACTGTCCGCATCATATGATGGTTTTCAAAAATCAACTATGGAGCTACCGTAACCTGCCTGTCCGTATAGCAGAGTTAGGAACCATGCATCGTCATGAGATGAGCGGGGCGCTTGCCGGTCTGCAGCGTGTCCGTGCAATGACATTAAATGATGCGCATATTTTTGCTCGCCCGGATCAGTTAAAAGAAGAATTTATCCGCGTGGTAGAACTGGTTCAGCGTGTTTACAAAGACTTTGGAATCGATGACTATTATTTCCGTCTTTCCTATCGTGACCCAGAAGATAAGGAAAAATATGTAGATAATGATGCCATGTGGGATAAAGCGCAGGCAATGCTGAAGGAAACCATGGAAGATATGAACTTGGAATATGTAGAAGCAGAAGGAGAAGCTGCTTTCTATGGTCCGAAGCTGGATGTGCAGGTGAAAACAGCATTAGGAAAAGATGAAACATTATCTACAGTGCAATTGGACTTTCACTTGCCAGAACGTTTTGACTTAACGTATATCGGAGAAGACGGAAAAGAACATCGTCCCGTTGTTATTCACCGTGGTGTTGTTTCTACGATGGAACGCTTTGTTGCATTTCTTATTGAAGAGTACAAAGGGGCTTTTCCTACTTGGCTTGCTCCCGTACAAGCAAAAATCATTCCGGTATCTTTGCAGGCGCATCTTGATTTCGCTAAAGAGGTGGAGGATAAATTACGCCAGGAAGGTGTCCGTGTTGAATTAGACAGCCGTGATGAGAAGCTGGGCTATAAAATACGTGAAGCACAGACACAAAAAGTTCCATTTGCCCTTGTTCTGGGAGATAAGGAATTGGAAGCAAACAGTGTGAACTATCGCCGTTACGGTGAACAAGACACAGAAACACTTCCGTTTGATCAATTTGTTGATTTTATCAAGGAAGAAATTAATCAGAAGAAATAAGCAGTAATCATGATTTTTAAAAGGGAAAAGCTATTTTCATATTTAATATGAAAATAGCTTTTTTGTGGAATAAGAAAGTATAAGCGGAGATCGCTTCGGCGAGGACAACGATGTTTTAAAGACCAAGCGGTATTCTTGGTTTTTCTTGTGAGAGAGCATTTCCACGTTAACCGTCTTACTTCTATTTTGCTAAAAACATTGACACTTCAAAATAACCGTGCTATGATTCAATAGTTGTTTAAAACAAAAGGATACAGTCCTTGACAAAAAAACGATAAAATGCTATATTATAAAAGTTAATGATATGATCTAACGACAAGCAGAAGCACCCGCTTCTCACCTGTTTGACGTCCCTGGAGGATAGTTGACTGGTTCATCACGATTCATGTTTACGAATGAGGAGATGTGTGGGTGCAAGTATGTACCGACACTTTTTTTATGTATTGAAATGACTTGTCCAGATAGATCAGTAACAAAATTTCGGAGGTGGCTGGCTATTAGCAAGGATATGAATGTTAACGAAAAAATTCGTGCAAGAGAAGTTCGTCTCATTGATTCAAATGGGGATCAGCTTGGAGTAAAATCTCGTAACGAAGCATTAGATATTGCTCAGAAACGAAACCTTGATCTAGTATTAGTTGCTCCAAACGCAAAACCACCGGTATGTCGTATTATGGATTTCGGGAAGTATCGTTTTGAGCAGCAGAAGAAAGAGAAGGAAGCTCGCAAGAAGCAAAAGGTTATTAATGTGAAGGAAGTGCGTTTTACTCCTGGAATTGGTGACCATGACTTTGAAACGAAGCTTAAAAATGCACGTAAGTTCTTGGAAAAAGGGGATAAAGTTAAAGCTGCGGTTCGTTTCCGCGGTCGTGCGATTACCCATAAAGAACTAGGGAAAGAAGTACTGGACCGTTTCGCTGAAGAAGTGAAGGATCTCGGAACAGTAGAAACAAAACCGAAAATGGAAGGCCGTAATATGTTTATGATGGTCGCTCCATTGAATGAAAAAAAATAAGCTTTTTATTGCAATGACTGGAGGAAAAAATCATGCCTAAAATGAAAACTCATAAAGGTTCAGCAAAACGTTTCAAAAAAACTGGATCTGGAAAAGTAAAAAGATCTCATGCATACACTAGCCATATGTTTGCACACAAATCTCAGAAGCAAAAACGTAAATTACGTAAGAGTACTTTAGTTTCTTCTGGGGACTATCAACGCATTAAACAAATGCTGCCAAAATAATAAATTTAGATATGTAATTGAATACAGGAGGGATTTCTTATGCCACGTGTTAAAGGTGGAACAGTTACGCGTCGTCGTCGTAAACGCGTCTTAAAATTAGCAAAAGGTTATTACGGTTCGAAACGAACTCTATTTAAAACAGCAAAACAACAGGTTATCAAATCAGGTCAATATGCTTATCGTGACCGCAGACAGAAAAAACGTGATTTCCGTAAACTTTGGATTTCTCGTATTAACGCTGCTGCTCGTTTAAACGATATGAGCTACAGCAAATTAATGCACGGTTTGAAGCTTGCTGGTATCGATATTAATCGTAAAATGCTATCTGATTTAGCTATTAATGACGAACAAGCATTTTCTCAATTAGTATCTCAAGCAAAAGAAGCTTTAAAATAATAGGAAGAATGAGAGATCGCATCCAAATTGGATAGCGATCTTTTTTTATCTTTCGAACCAAGGCGCTCAGTGTTGCAGGAAACAGAGACTTTCTTTATGATGAAAAGGTATCATTCATGAAAACAGGAGGAAGAAATGGAAAACATATCATCATGGCTTCTATATATACTTATTGCGAATACGATTGGGTTTTATTTGATGTTTAAAGATAAACAAAAGGCAAAGCAGCGAGCATATCGAATTCCTGAACGGACCTTTTGGCTGCTGGCTATTTTAGGAGGAAGTGCCGGTGTATATATTGGCATGCAGACTTTCCGGCATAAAACAAAGCATAAGAGCTTTACTATTGGTATTCCGGTATTAATCGCGATTAATATAATCAGCTTTATTAGCCTGACTGTCTATTTCTAGGGGGGGGGAGTGTTTCATTTTAATGGAGCATTTTTTTAATAGAAAAACCAGCGTAATTCTTTTATCATACACAGCTCGTCTTGAAACATATATATAAATAGAAATTAAACCAGCTTCCTCAGAGGAGGGGTAGCCATGGAATACGTTGGGAATTATTTGCTGGTGATTGTTGAGATGGGAGGCGTGCTTTCTCCGCTGCTGTTTATTATTCTTCATCTCATTCGGCCCATGTTATTCTTACCAGTTGTGTTTATTTGTATTTCTGGCGGTATCTTATTTGGTCCAATTGCAGGAAGTGTTTATTCTATTATCGGGATAACAATGGCGAGTTTGCTTTTTTATATCATGGCAGGCTGGATGCCGAAATCTATTGATAAACTCATTATTTTGAAGCAGCGGTTACTTGGCAAGCATACAGAAATGACAACCGCTCAGATTACGCTGTTACGCCTTGTTCCATTTATTCATTTTCACTTATTATCTTTATGCTTGATTGAAACGAATCAAACCTTTAAAGGATATATAAAATCTTCCTTTATCTCAAACATACCTCTGGCAATTGTCTACACAAGCATCGGCGGTTGGATCTCTCAGCTTTCTCCGGTATATATCGCTGCATTTATCATCGCCTTACTCCCATCCCTGTACCTGTTAAGGAGAAAAGAGATTATTATTAAATGGCAGGAGTTTTTTGCTTCGCCAACGTCGGGTACGGAGCATCGGCATCATGGATTATCAAAACCTCTTACACCAAGTAAAACAACCAGTTCTTGAGCATAAGAGCTGGTTGTTTTAAAATAAAAGTAAGAAAAAGGGGTTAATAGAGGTGATGTATGATATAGAACTCCCGTCGTGCTGGAATTGTGAGCATGAATTTAAACTTCGTGAGCTTGTCTGGAGCTGGAGAATGCGCTGTCCAAGCTGTAAAAAGAAGCAATTTTTAACAAAAGAAAGCCGGTTTAATACATTACTTTTCAGTCCGATTCTAATGATTGTTATTTTCATCATGAATGTATGGAACTTTTCTTGGGTGATTATTATTCCAGTAAGCTTTTGTTTATTCCTTATTTTTATGTTAATTATCCCTTATTTTTACCGTTTTACCGACAAAGAAGCTCCTTTTGTATAGAAAAATAACCAGTCCTGTCCGGGCTGGTTAGTCTTTTGTAATCTCCGTTATAATCAACTCATTAATCGGATGCTTCCACGTAATGGAAGCGTGCGGATAGTGAATTAATATTTCCTGCTCCAGAAAATACAAATCCTCTCTCGTCAATCCCCGAAGCTCTAATGGATTTTTAACGGTAACATGAATATCCACGACTTCAAAAGCATCTTCGGTGGTCCCTAAGTATTTTTCACCGATAAAAAGGCAGCCTTTATAAGTTAATTGGAAATTTTTCTTATTGTTATTTTGTTCATCTAATAAATAAAAACCCTGATTTTCCCGAGAAAGACGCAGCTTTCGCTCAGGATTTTTTAAGTATTGAATCCATGTATAAATTAATAGTGCAATTGCAATCACTAATAATATTCGAAAGAGAATGATGGCCATAATTATCTACTCCTTAGAACGTCCTGTTACCCCTTCATACGGATGAGATTCAAAAAAGTTTCAGAGAAATATTATTTTATTAAAAAAATGTTGAAATTTAATATTTCCTGCCTTTCCTGATTGTCATACTGGGATCTTCTCTGATTTTAAATCCTTATATTATTTTATTGACTTAAACTAATTCGATTAGTTATAATGTTAATAACATTAGTTTAGGTGATTAAATGATAATTAAACGATATCATAATTTATATCAAATTACTTTTCTGCCGTATCTTTTTCCAATTAACTGCTTTGTTGTAGAGCAGGAAGCAGATTTAATCTGTATCGATATGGGAGTGGGGAAGTTTGCTGATACGGTAAAAGAAATGGTTCATCAAACTGGAAAGCCATTGAATACATTAATTTTGACCCATGCACACGGAGATCATGTAAACGGGATACCCTATTTTAAAAAAGTCTTTCCTGAAGTACTGGTGGGAATTTCAAAAAGAGACAGTTATTTATTAAAAAAAGATTTTCGCTTGCAGGAAGACGAGCCGGATAAACCTGTAAAGGGAGGCTTTCCTAAAAACATTATCCCGATTGATTTTACTTTTGAAAGCGGAGAATTCATTGATTCTTTGGAGGTAATTTCGAGTCCGGGGCACACTCCGGGAGCTGTATCTTTTTTTGAACCGCAGCATCGAATGCTTATTGCCGGAGATGCATTCCAAACAAGGGGAGGCCTTGCTGTTTCCGGGGTCTTAAAGTGGCAGTTTCCTTTTCCTAAAATAGCAACTTGGGACAGGAAAATGGCTGTAGAGAGTGCAAAAAAATTACTGGATTTAAATCCCGAATTACTTGCAGTAGGACATGGTAATATGCTCGTCTATCCAAAGGAGCAGATGAAAAAAGCGATAAAAGTTGCAGAAAGAGGCATGGAAAAATGAGAAAAAAGATAACCCAGGAAAGAATCATTGATGCAACGCTAGAAATTGTGGAAGAGAAGGGAATAGCCGGTGTAACCATAAAAAATACAGCCATACAATTAGGCATCAAGCCGCCATCCCTATATAATCATGTGGAAAATTTAGAAGACCTATTAGATATAGCAGCTAATAGGAGTATGCGGAATTTGTATGAGAAACTACTCACAGCCAGTATTGGATTGGAAAAGAAAGAAGCGCTGTGGGCGATTGCGCAGGAGTATCGAAATTTTGCAAAAAACAATCCGGGGCAATATGAATTAGCGCAAAAAGTGAATGTTTGGAATAGCGAGGAAACGAAACAAATATCTGAGCAGATTGTAGCTATCTTTCTAAAAATACTGCAAAAATATACGTTATCCGAAGAGGAAGCGATTCATTTTATTCGGGTATTACGAAGCTATCTGCATGGGTTTACGCTGTTAGAGATAAATGAAGGATTTGGGCTTCCGCAGGAGCTGGAAAAAAGCTTTACAATCGGATTGGAACTGGTTTTGACAAATTTGGAAAGCCGTTCAAATCAAGATGGTCAATGGGAATAAAAAGATTTTCTAAAAGGTCTGTGATAAAATGGAAGAGAACATGGAAGAGGAGGCGTTACGTTGGATTGGAATCAGCTATTTGATATGCAGAAGCAACTAGATACATATATTGAAAATAATCATGATTTGTCAAATGTAAATTTATTTCGTGAAAAGCATCTTGCCTTGCTGGTAGAGCTTGGAGAGCTTGCAAATGAGACAAGATGCTTTAAATTTTGGAGTACCAAACCAAGAAATAGCGGGCAGGTTATTTTAGAAGAATACGTAGATGTTCTGCATTTTTTAATGTCCATTGGTATAGAAAAGGATCTTATTTATCAACCAGCGGATAAAACACAATTGGAAGAGGACATTACCGAATCAGAATGTTTTTATCACGTATATGAGAAGGCGATTACCTACCGGGAAAACCCGGTAAATGAAAATTATCAGCAGCTGTTCAGCTGGAGTCTGCGATTAGGAAATCAGCTTGGGTTTACGGATGAGGATATCCAGCAGGCTTATTGGGAGAAAAATAAAATTAATTATGAGCGTCAGGATCAAGGTTATTAAATCTTTTCCATACGTTGGGGAAGAGTAAGCTTATAGCAAATGATTGAAAGCGGCGAGTCCTCGTGTTGTATTTGTTGTTGATGAATGCAAAACAAAGGAAATTTGAAGCTTTATTACACCAGGCAAGCCAATTTTCTTTAAAGGAGAGATTTTGAATATGGCAAAATTAGACAACACCTTAACAATGCTTAAAGATTTAACGGACGCAAAGGGAATACCAGGAAATGAAAAAGAAGTGCGTGACGTATTTGAAAGCTATATCAAGCCCTTTGCGGATGAGCTGACAACAGACAATTTAGGCAGTGCCATCGCAGTGAAAACCGGAGATGAAAATGGACCGAAAATTATGGTTGCAGGGCATTTGGACGAAATTGGCCTGATGGTTACACGCATTGATGAAAATGGCTTTTTATATTTCCAGACAGCTGGCGGCTGGTGGAATCAGGTTATGCTGGCACAGCGCGTAACGATTATGGGTTCGGATGGAGATGTGACAGGGGTTATCGGTTCCAAGCCTCCGCATGTACTTAGTCCGGAAGCCAGAAAGAAACCATATGAAATAAAAGATATGTTTATCGACATTGGTGCTACTAGTAAAGAAGAAGCAGAATCGTTCGGTGTAAAACCTGGAGATTCGATTGTTCCTTATTTTGAATTTACCCAATTAAAAAATGAAAAATTATTGATGGCAAAAGCTTGGGACAACCGTATCGGTTTAGCAATTGCCATTGATGTATTAAGGGCATTAAAAGATGAAGCACATCCTAATACCGTCTATGGAGTCGGTACGATTCAAGAAGAGGTCGGTCTGCGCGGGGCAAAAACATCCGCCCATCTGATCCAGCCGGATATTGGTTTCGGTGTCGACGTCGGCATTGCAGGAGACACACCGGGGATTGCGAAACAAGAAGCGGACAGCAAGCTTGGCGAAGGACCGCAAATTGTGCTGTATGATGCTTCCATGATTTCACATAAAGGACTTCGTGATTTGGTTGTGGATACAGCAGAGGAGAATAATATTCCTTACCAATTTACCTCGATGTCTGGCGGAGGTACAGATTCAGGCTCCATCCACTTAACGGGCAATGGTGTTCCATCTCTGTCTGTTACAGTAGCAACCCGCTATATTCATTCCCATGCAGGGATTCTTCATCGGGATGACTATGAAAATGCGGTGAAATTGCTGACAGCTGTCATAAAGAAATTAGACCGGGAAACGGTAGATGCTTTAATTAAAGCTTAATAATGATAAAAAAATCGTGCCTTTAATCAATTTAAAAGGTACGATTTTTTATCAAAGAGGGTGCTATAAGATGCCCATTATTGACAGATAGAAAAAGCTATGGTAAATTATATTTAATTAAAAAATATTTAATTAAAAAATATTTAATTAAATATAAAAGGAGTTTTTACAATGAATCCAATCCGTGGAATGCACCACGTTACAGCAATTACAAGCAGCGCAGAAAAAAACTATGAGTTTTTCACTTATGTACTCGGTATGCGATTAGTAAAGAAAACAGTCAATCAAGACGATATCCAAACGTATCACTTATTCTTTGCGGACGATGAAGGCAGCGCCGGAACAGATATGACATTTTTTGACTTTCCAGGTATCCCGAAAGGTTCTCATGGAACAAATGAAATCTATAAAACATCTTTACGTGTTCCAAGTGATGCGGCGCTCGAATACTGGGTGAAACGTTTTGATCGCCTGGGAATTGCACATACAGGAATCAAACAGCAATTTGATGTAAAAACATTATCCTTCGCTGATTTTGATGATCAACAATATCAGCTCGTTTCAGATGAGAATAATAATGGAAGAGCATCCGGTACACCATGGAAAAATGGCCCAATACCAATAGAATTTGGAATTACTGGACTTGGCCCTGTTGTGGTACGTGTGGCAGATTTCAACTTTTTCAAGCAAGTGCTGGAAAAAGTATTTATGTACAAGGAGATTGCAGACGAGGGAGCATTCCATCTATTTGAAGTGGACGAAGGAGGAAACGGCGCCCGAATCATTGTAGAGCATAATGAAGAATTGCCTCCTGCAAGACAGGGCTATGGTACCGTGCATCACGCCGCATTATGTGTGGACGAACGGGAAGATTTAGATACATGGCAGCAAAGAATAGAGCAATTTGGTTTTAATACTTCGGGATTTGTGGAACGCTTCTATTTTGGTTCCCTATATACGCCAGTTGCGCCGCAGGTATTATTTGAAATAGCCACAGCCGGTCCTGGTTTTATGGAGGATGAGCCGTATGAAACAGTGGGAGAGAAATTAGCCTTGCCGCCATTTCTTGAGCCGCAGCGTGAACAGATTGAAAGTCAGGTAAGAGAAATCGATACGGTCCGCAGTACAAAAACCATTGAAAAAGAATATGAATAAAATAAAAAGATTCGTTTATCTATCCATTGATAAACGAATCTTTTTTTGTACAATTTAAGAAATATATCTTAAATTAACGTTAAATCTATTTTTAAGAACGGTATGTACCCATTACTTTAGATACATAAGCTGTTGTTTCCTTAAACGGCGGAATACCCTGATGTTTATCTACGTTGCCCGGTCCGGCGTTATACGCAGCCAAAGCTAATTCTATATTTCCGTTATACCGGTTAAGCATCTGACTTAAGTATTTTGTGCCGCCTTCAATATTTTGGCGGGGATCATACGAATTCGTAACACCTAAACCTGAAGCTGTTCCCGGCATTAATTGCATTAAACCTTGCGCGCCGGCATGGCTTCTGGCGTTCGGATTAAAATTAGATTCCTGCTGAATAACAGCATTGATTAATCGTTCACTTACATTATATTTGTTTGCCATTTCCTGAACGATACCTTGATAATTTGATGCCTTCCCACTGACAGGCTGACTTGCAGCTGGCTGTGCAGAAGAAGCCATTTGTGCCATAGGAGAAGAAACAACTTCAGGATTTTGAATATTCGATCCAAAATCCTGTGCTGTTCGTTCTTCTGCCTCCCGGATTCGTTCTAAAAGCAGCTGCTGAAAAGACTTTCCGCCGAAGCCTGTATTTTCTTCCACATTTCCTGCTTCTGGAGCAGAACCTAGCATGCCTAAAGGGTTTGTAAGTTGATTCGTATTGATTTCCATTCGCATTCACCGTCCGTATTTTACTGAAAAATAGATTCTTTATCCTGCGTAATCACGATATAAAATGAATAATTATTACTAAAAATTTTTAGTTTCACGCACATTAACTAATTCTATTTTATCTGTTTTACAATTTTTAAGCAATATTATATAGAAATTATTTTCATGTTTGTTTCTCGCAATAAATTTTCGTAGAATGGATCATTTCCAATACACACGACAGCGTCACAGATACTTTGAATTTCATCCATATCATGAGAGGTATACATAATCATTTTATGGTCAACCGTCGCTCTTTGTTTCAGATAACCAGCTATTTCTTTTTTGGATCGTAAATCAATACCCACGGTCGGCTCATCCAGCAGCAGCAATTCCGGATTATGGATCAGACTGATAGCCATGTTTAATTTACGTTTCATTCCGCCGGATAATGTATGAACAGGTTCATTCCATTTAAATAGCTCCATATCCTCGCAAAGCTTTTTTAATTCTTCTTTTGAGCGATGGACCCATGAAAGTTTTTCGAAAAACATCATGTTTTCCTTCACAGTCATGTCTTCCCACAAAGCAATATCTTGAGGGACAAATCCTACAATTCTGCGAAGCTGTTTTCGATTTTTTCCGTATGTCCATTCACCTAAACGTATACTGCCTGAATTTGCTTTTGAAATTGTTGCTAAAATACGGAGCAGAGAGGACTTTCCCGCGCCATTTTCTCCAACCAAACCGATGATTTCGCCGGATTCTACCTGGAAGGATACATTTTCAAGCACCTTCTTTTTTCCGAATGATTTAGATACTTTTTCAATTTCCAGCTGCATTGCCAAAAACTCCTTTCACATACCAGACGATGAGACAAATTGGTGCAATAAATGTCCAGCCGCTCCATATCTCTTCATAAACAATCTGTCTTAACGGGTTTGCATATGCAACCCAAGGGAAATGTTTATAAACCCCATCCATGGGTAATATAATTCCGCTGATGATTATCGTTACTAAAATAATCAAAACAGCAGTTATATAATAGGGGAGCAGCTTTTTAAAAGCTAATCCTGTCAAAAAAACAAGCATACAAACCGTTACACGAAAACTGACTAGATAAACTAATTGCGATATACTAAAGCCTTCGTCATATAAAATATGGAAAATGCCCCATGTCAGCATATCTAATACAAATAACCCCATACTGTAAAGAAGGAGGTTGGACAGCAAATAGGTTGGAAAAGAAAAACGATTAAATATGAAACGGATGCGGGTTGTTGCATTTTTTTCTTTTATCAGCCAATCAAATAAAAAGAAGGTAGATAAAAGTGAAAAAACGGACCATAAGCCCCATGGGTTTTGGAATAAAGAAAACCCTTCATCGGTTTCAGTGTCTTCTCCAAGCAAAGTGAAATTAGTGAAAATCAGATTCTCACTTTCTTCAATAGAATAAATTTCATTCATTATTTCATCAAAAGAGAGAATGGATGAACTGTTTAAAGCCTCCCCTAAATCCATAATGGTATATGCTGTTTTGGCTTTTCCGCTATCCTCTTGAACAAAGGAAGCAATCATTTCTACAACCGGTGTATAACCCATAGATAAATCTGTCTGGTAACTTGTAATCAGCCGGTTGCGCTGACCAGCCTGAATAGCATCTTCATATCCTTCTTCAATAATAAATGCACTATCCAGCTCATGCGTCGCTACCATTTGTCTTGCTTCTGTTTCATTCTCTATGTCTACTACACGAATGAGATCGGAGGAATCGAGCTTTTCTCTTAACTGCATTGCCATCTCTGTTTCTTCCTCCAGTATAACTCCAACTGGAATCGAGCTTTGGTTTTGAATAAGCTCTGTACCAGAAAGAAGCAGCCAGGTGAAAAGGATAGGTGAGATTGCCCAAAATAATATAGATACAAGCTGCTTTTTCAAATGCAGCCAACGTGTCGTCAGAATATCCATCATATGCTTCTGCGCTCCTTCCAGCTTAAAAGTCCCAGCAGTATAAATAACAAAACTCCAATTAGCAGAAGGCTGGAAGTATATTCGGCATAATGTCTCCCGTTAAGTACAATTTCCTGAAGCCAGTAAAGACTGTTATAAGCATAAGAGTAGGGAAGATAATCCTGAACTCCTAATGGAAAGTATAGCGTCGGAATCAGTGCGCCGCTAAATATTATCAAAATGGATGTAAATAATATCTGTGTGAGCAGTCTTAATTTTAAAGAAGAAATAAGCACTTCAAAAATGGCCAAACAGATAATAAACCCAACTTGATACAAAATAATAAGTATGAAAGAGCGAACAATATTTTCTTGATTCAGCTCTATATTTAAAAAAGAAAGTAATGCCCAAAAGGACAGACAGGCTAACATAAGGGAGAGTACGAGCGTAACCATTATCTTAGCGAGCATTTGCCTGAGCTGTGTAGCTCCATACAAACGAATACGCTGACTAATCAATGCCGGATTTTCTTTTGTGAAAAAATAATATAACGAAAAGAGCCAGAGACTGCTGATAATAAACCAGCCTCCCAAGCTAAAATAAGCAACAGGGGAGGAACTTGCCTGATTGGACAAGGTTCGTTCCCTTATGACCTGGTCTCTGCCGACAGTATACATTAAAAACTCTTGGAACTGCTCGAAAACAAAGTCATTTCTTTCTTCATCGTCCATTTCAAATTGTTTTGCATAATAATTGATTGCCAGAATATTAGCTTGCGAGGAACGAATGTGACGGACAACGCTCTGCAGCGTTTCATTCATCATGTAGCTTTCCAGCAGCTGTTTTTTATTGCCGACGATGGGAACTTCCACAGAGTATCCTTGATATAAATCCTGAATAAAGCCTTCCGGAAAAGCGATATATGTACTTAAATTGTTTAATTCAATCTGTTCAATAGCTTCTTCCTCGGATAATTGATTGACTTCTAAAAAATCAATAAAGCCTGAGGACTGTTCTAATAATTGCACCATCATTTCTGTTTCTGTTGAATTATCTAAATCAACTAAACCTAATTGGATGGCTTCATTTTCATCCTGGGAAAAAAAACTGACAACAATCACCATCATAAGCCCCGCCAACGCAAGCGGAAATATGAAAAGAAGAGGAAGTGAATACCACTTCCTCTTAAGCTGCCGTATATGATTTTTGATAAAAAGCCCAGTTTGCTTTAGAAAAATCATGATCATGCACACTCTTTTCTTTCTAATTCAGTCTTTCAAATGCTGGCTTAGAGGCCAAACTGCATTAACCATTGTTCAAGCTGACTGCTGAAGTCACCTTCGAAGTATTGCTGCAGTTCTTCGGCAGACATGGCGCCGAGGTCAACGACATTTGATGTATCAACACCTTCTACCGCATCGATAACTGCACCTTCAGAATTAATGTCCATGGAAACATTTTCAACATATCCAGGGAAATCTAATGCAATATTATTGTTTGAGCTCATTTGGTCGCCATCGTAGGTAGAGTCACCAGTCCAGCCAAGATTTATTGTTTCATTTTCTACTGTGAATTGCAGTTGACGGTCAAAATCACGAGTAGACCCATCTAACGATTCATCGCCAGTATACGTACCAGCGAATTCAACTGGCATGTAGCCATCGTCAAATGAAAAGCTAAAGTTAGCATTATCTGTTACAGAGTCTCCAGTTCCTTGGAAATCTCCATTGAACGCCATCGTTACATCTTCAGATCCATCGCCCATTGTTAATGTATGGTCAAAATAAATCTGATCATCATTAAATAATTGGCCGCCGGATAAATTGAAAGTAACAGGATCTTCGTTTTCAGGTGCTAGACTGATAGAGAAGTCGCGTTGGACAACTTTATCATCAGATACCCAAAGTGTAGATTGGACGCCATCAGGGAATTGGAAGTTTTCTACTGCTTCAATGCCTTGATCCATGGCGCTGTCAAATTCTCCTAATACTTCATCAATCTGCTGTTGGAAGACTTCGGGGTCTTCTAATGGAGTGCTTCCAGCTCTTTCAAGCTGATTGCTTAAAATTTCCTGAAACTGTTCGTCACCTTTCATTTTTTCTAAAACAGAAGTGATTAGAGATTTAAATTGATCTTCAGAAAGATTCATCGTGATTTTCTCAGCGCTGATTGAATCACCATTTACTTCTACGTCTTCATTTTCACTTTCAAATGCATCGTCTGGAAGCTCATCATAAATGAACATGACATATTCATCCTGAAGGTATTCTTTCTCTTCATCTGTTAATAGCTGACCATCATTTTCAAACATCAGCTCTTCAATTCCTAGTTGCTCATTGCCTGTGAATGTGTAAGGATCTATTTCAGCCAATACACTGCCGATATCCTCATCAGAAATCTTAAGTACTTCTTCCAGGAAAGGAAGTTCTGCATACACATCAGAGCCTTCTACATAACCTGCCAGCCCATCGAAGTTCATGCCAGCAACATTTACGGATAATTCCGTAGAAGCCTGATTGTTTTCCATATCTGTCTCTGAATGGAATGCAAGCTCAGCGTTTGAAAGCATCGCTGCAATTTGCGGGTCTATATAGCCTTGATTTTCAAGTCCTTCCAGGTTTAAACCGAGGCTCACGTTTTGGGAAACAGGATTTTCCATGGATTGTTCATACCAATTATATTCATCCTCATATCGTGTTTCCATAAAATCTTGCAGTTGTTCAATTGAATTTTTCTCAGCTTGGAAATAGGTTGCTTTAGGTGTAGATGTTGTTAGGAAAAATGCAGCTGCACCACCGCCGGCGAGGACGATTACAGCAATAATAATAGCAATAATTCCTTTTGAAATTCCTTTTTTCTTTGGTTGTTCCTCATTATTTTCTACCAAAGTTCATGCTCCTTTCTTGAAACTATATTTGCGCAATTTGCACAATTTAGAATGGTCAATAAAAGCTCAGCGTATGTAGTTTAGCCAGGCTGCTGTATCTTTTTCATACTATAAATTATATTCATCAGCTGAGAATTAGAATCAAAAATTTATACGATGAAAAATGACCCTAACCTGTTATAACATTAAAGAAATAAGTAGTCAATCGGTTTCAAGCCTTGGTTCTTAAGACTAAATATCGACTGAGCTTGATTTCCTATTCCCTAAATAGGATAAAAATAAACAGGCTGGAAGCAGTTTTTGTCAAAACATGCTGTCTTTTATTCTACTATTTTCTACGGAACGAAACAGGAAAAGGTTTCAAAGTTTGCTAAATTTGTCGAATTATATGTTTTAAAAATCAAGTGGTGTTCTTGTTTTTTCTCGAAAAAACAAGAAAGTATATAAAAAATGCTGAATATATCCGCTCCAATGGGTTTCATTGAGGGAGTAATCTTCAATGTTGTCAGGTTCATGCGACCGCTACGACGGGTTATGGTGGGGTGAATAATCGCAACCCCAGAAAAACACTACGCTTTCCATAGGCCCCGAGCTCATCTCCTTTAAAGAAGACTTGCTGATTGGCAAGCCGACAGGCGCAGACAGAAGCAAAGTCGCACTTATGCCCTGCGGGTAGAAAAAAAGAAGTACGCTTTTTTTCTGCGGTGTCTTCCCACTGGGACTGCGATTACTCGTCCCACCGAAAACCATTGCGATTACTCGCCCCATCAAAACCGTCACTAGAATTTGCGTTATTTCCTTGTAAAATAGCAAATAAAACATAATTCCACTTAGATGGGAGCGGATGTTGTCGACTCCTGCGTGAAAAGCAACAGGTAGACCTGAGCAGGAAGCGGTTTTCTTACCGTGCGGCTGAACGTTGCTCGCGGAAATCGACTTCCCACAGCGGACATCTCTTTGGCAAGAACACCGATATTTTAAAGACCAAGCGGTATTATTGGTTTTTCTTAATGGATTAAAATTTTTGAAACATCCTAAAAAGCATGCCGGCTTCTCATTCAGAGAGCGGCATGCTTTTTAGGATGACATAATAAAGATATAACTGATGTCAATTAGGATAAATCGCTTTGAATTCCATCCTCTAAGGAAGATATCATTTCCTGTTTTTTACTTTCATCTGAATGATTCCAAATCAATTCAAAAAGAACCCCGAGACCAGGAAGCATTTTTTCTTCTCCATTATTAATGGCATCCACAATGGTTGCTTCTAATTGTTCTTGATTATTATTTGATATGTTAGCGTAAATTGCTTTACGGATATTTAAATCCATTCCTGTTCACTCCTTTAATTGTGATATTAAAAGTAGTTTGACCATAAGTTGTGAATTTATGTATGATGTAGTTAGAATTTAAAATTGGATAGGATGAATAAAGTGATTACATCTGTGAAGAATGAGAAAATAAAGGGTTTAAAAAAGCTGCACCAAAGAAAATATAGAAAGCAAATGAATGCATTCTTGGTTGAAGGGGAGCATTTAATAGAAGAAGCGCTGACGAGCGATTGGGAAGTAAAGGAGCTTATTGTTTCCGAAGAGGTTGCTGTGCCGGATATGGCAAAGCATCTTCCTGTTACTGAGGTCACCAAACAGGTGTTTAAAGAACTTTCTTTTACTGCTTCGCCTCAAGGGATGATGGCTGTCGTTGAAATAAAGAAAGAAGAAGCAGTGAACGGAGAGGTAGTTGTTTTATTGGATGCAGTCCAAGACCCGGGGAATGCAGGGACAATCATACGTACTGCGGACGCTGCGGGTGCAGATGGAATTATCCTTGGCAGCGGTTGTGTCGATTTGTATAATGATAAAGTGATTCGTGCCACACAAGGGTCCATTTTCCATTTACCAATTATACATGCTGATCTGGAAGAGAAGCTGTTGCGGCTGAAAGAAGCTGATTACCGTGTTTGGGCTACAGCATTAGAAAAAGCGGAGAATTACAAAGATCTCCCAATCCCGCAAAAAACAGCGCTTATTTTTGGGAATGAAGGAGCCGGCGTAAAGGAATCCTTGTTGGAAAAAGCGGATGAACGGGTAACCATTCCCATCCTCGGAAAGGCAGAATCATTAAATGTCAGCATCGCAGCAGGCGTGTTGCTATATTATTTAAAGAATTAACCTTGCAATGCAGCGATAATTTTTCTATAATAACTGTAATACATCATAAAGTAAATGATACGTTCTTTTGTTATGAAAAGAACAAACAACTAAACGCAATGAAAGAGCAAGTAACTGCCTGTATAAATGATTTAGGGAGGAGATGCCTTGACTGGAAGCATTTCTATCATGTCGGCAATTACGTTTCACTCTGGAGCGGACACTTGGACCATATCAAAATGTAAAGGTGATTCGGACGCCATCCGTTATGAGGCAAGAGTTGGATTGGATAGGTTTATCCAGTCAACAAGGGTGGTACCGCGACCATATAGCTTCGTCCCTTTTTTGGGAGACGGGGCTTTTTTATGTTTAAAAAAGTCCATCAAACACAGGAAATGATTAAAAGGAGGTATTTCGGACGATGAAAGAAGAATTGCAGGCGATAGAGCAGGAGGCTCTCGCAGCTATTGAAAAGGCAGAAAACAGCCAGGCTGTACAGGAGATGAAAGTGAAATACTTAGGGAAAAAAGGTTCTCTGACGACCGTTCTTCGCGGTATGGGAAAGTTATCGAAGGAAGAACGTCCGGTTATCGGCGAGCTTGCTAATAATGTTCGGGAATCCATTACAGAGGCATTGGATGCTAAAACAGAAAAATTAGAAAGAGAAGCTTTAAATGAGCAGCTGGAAACAGAAACCATCGATGTGACACTGCCTGGAAATCCGGTTCATGTCGGCGGCAGACATTTATTAACAAGCATTATGGAAGAAATTGAGGATTTGTTTATCGGCATGGGCTATGAAGTGAAAGAAGGGCCCGAGGTAGAAACAGATTATTACAATTTTGAGAAATTAAATTTACCGAAAAACCATCCGGCGCGGGATATGCAGGACACCTTCTTTATTACAAATGAATTGCTTTTGCGTACACAGACCTCACCTGTGCAGGCACGTACGATGGAAGCATATCAAGGAAAGCGCCCAATCAAGATGATTTGCCCGGGCAAGGTGTATCGCCGGGATACTGATGATGCGACACATTCTCATCAATTCAGACAAATCGAAGGGTTAGTAGTAGATAAAAATATTACCTTGAGTGATTTAAAAGGTACATTAGATGTGTTTGCGAAAAAAATGTTCGGGAAAGACCGCGAAATCCGTTTGCGTCCATCTTTCTTCCCATTTACAGAGCCCTCTGTTGAAATGGATGTATCCTGTAAGGTTTGTAATGGAAAAGGGTGCTCGGTTTGTAAGCATACCGGCTGGATTGAAATCCTGGGCGGCGGAATGGTCCATCCGCGTGTATTGGAAATGAGCGGTTATGATTCCACTGTTTACAGCGGGTTTGCATTCGGAATGGGACAGGAGCGCATTGCGATGTTGAAATATGGTGTGAACGATATTCGTCATTTCTACACCAATGATGTCCGTTTCTTATCACAATATCATCAAGCGTAAGAGAAGAAGGAGGAGAGTACATGCTTGTTTCTTATAATTGGTTACGAAACTATGTCAATTTAGATCATGTAACACCAGAAGAATTAGCAGAAAAAATAACACGATCTGGGATTGAAGTAGAGGGAGTGGAATATCTGGCCCCTGCTGTAGAAAATATTGTCGTGGGATATGTGAAATCCTGTGAGAAGCATCCGGATGCAGATAAATTAAATCTTTGTCAAGTAGACGTCGGGGAAGAATCCCTGCAAATCGTCTGCGGGGCGCCGAATGTTGGAGAGGGTCAGAAGGTTGCTGTTGCAAAACCTGGGACTAAGCTTCCAAATGGGATGAAAATCAAAAAAGTTAAGCTGCGCGGAGTGGAATCAAATGGGATGATTTGTTCCCTGCAGGAGCTCGGATTGGATGAAAAATACATTCCTACCGACGTCGCAGAAGGGATTTTTGTTTTTCCAGAAGATGCAGAGGTTGGTACACCTGTACAGGAGCTGTTAAATCTAGATGATGCGGTGTTAGATTTAGATGTTTTAGCGAACCGTCCAGATGCATTAAGCATGCTTGGTGTAGCGTATGATGTAGCAGCTGTTTTAGATCAGCCAATCCATTTACCAGATGAAAACCTGAATGCAGATGAATCTATCCAGGCTGAGGATTATATTGATGTGAAAATTGATTCCATTGAAAATAACCCATATTACGGAGCATTTGTTATAAGAGATGTGGAAATTAAGCCGGCGCCACTATGGATGCGGAATTATTTAATGGCATCTGGTATCCGTCCAATCAACAATGTTGTAGATATTACTAATTTTGTATTATTAGAGTACGGACAGCCGTTACACGCGTTTGACTATGACCGGTTTGGCTCCAAAGAGGTCGTTATCCGACAAGGAAAAGAAAACGAGACAATGATTACCTTAGATAATCAGGAACGTCAATTAAATGAGAAGAATCTTGTTATTACGAATGGCAAAGAGCCGGTTGCTTTAGCCGGGGTCATGGGTGGCGCAGATTCTGAGGTGACGGATGAAACCACGAATATCCTGCTGGAGGCTGCTTATTTTGATGCCGCTTCTGTTCGCCATACGGTAAAACAGACCGGCCTGCGCAGTGAATCCAGCACGCGTTTTGAAAAAGGGGTTGACCCAAATCGCGTGAAACGCGCCGGTATCCGGGCATGCAGTCTGCTTCAAAAATATGCTGGCGGAAAAGTAGCAGCTGGTGTTGTAGAAGTAGATGAATTGGATAAATCGGAGAAGTCTGTGACCATTACAACTTCGAAAGTGAACCAGCGATTAGGAATGGAGTTAGATGAAAAAGACGTGACCTCTGTCCTCGCACGGCTGCAATTTGAATTCAGTAAAAATGGAGAAGAAATTGTTGTTCAAGTTCCAACGCGCCGTCTGGATATATCTATTTTTGAAGATATTTTAGAAGAAGTTATTCGTATTTATGGTTATGATCATCTGCCATATACGATTCCGCAAGGCTGGGTACAGGCAGGAGGATTAACAGATGTCCAATTGCTGCAGCGGGAAATCAAAAATTACTTATCCAGCGCCGGATTGATGGAAACATTAACCTACTCCTTAACAAATAAACAGGATGCATCGCGATTCCTGACACCTGATATGGAGGAAGGGACTGCTAATACAGTCGGTTTAGCAATGCCGATGAGTGAGGAGCACAGCCATCTCCGCTTAAGTCTTATTCCAGAGATGCTTCGCGTACTCCAGCATAATGTAGCGAGAACACAAACAGATTTAGCGTATTATGAAATTGGAAAAGTATTCATTTCTGAAGAAGAGCAGATAACCAAACAGCCGATTGAGAATTTGCATGTTGCCGGCGCGTTAACTGGTTTATGGCATAATCACCCATGGCAGCAAGAGAAGAAGCCGGTTGATTTTTATGTAGCAAAAGGAATCGTGGAAGGCTTATTCGCACATTTAGAATTAGATGTTACCTTTGTACAGACTAAAATGGAAGATATGCACCCGGGACGTTGTGCAGAAATCAGATTAAATGGCAAAGGAATCGGCTATGTCGGCCAAATTCATCCGCTTGTTGCCAAAGATTTTGATGTAAAGGAAACCTATGTTTTTGAAATAAATCTGGAATCTGTATTTTCTGTACATCAAGCAACACCTTCCTTTACGGATATTCCGCGTTATCCATCTGTAACAAGAGATATCGCCTTTATCCTGGATAATGATGTTCCTGCTGGAGAGGTTCAGGCAGTGATTAAGGAAACAGGAGCTCCGTTAGTAAAAGAAGTCTCTATATTTGATGTATATCAGGGAGAGCATATGGAAGAGGGCAAAAAATCTGTAGCTTATCGTCTTCTGTATCAGGACCCAAGCCGTACGTTGAAAGATGATGAAGTGGAGACATCTTATCAGGCGGTTGTTGAAAAAGTAAATAATCAATTTGGATCGTATGTCCGTTCCTGATCAAGATATAAAAAGCCGCTGGCACAGATTTTGAAGCTGTGCCAGCGGCTTTTAGCGTAAATAGACTTGATTTATTTATCAGGATTTACCGTCAAAGAAAGCTGCCAATTAACAGGAGTCAGATTTTCCTGCTTTAAAATAGCGTTTGTTTTTGAAAAGTGACGGCACCCGAAGAAACCCCGGTGTGCAGATAAAGGGCTTGGATGTGGCGCTTTTAAAATATAATGCTTATCGGTATCGATCAACTCTATCTTCTTCTGTGCTGCTGCGCCCCATAATAAGAAGACAACCGGGTGATCCTTCTGATTTAAAGCATCAATTACTTGATTCGTGAACCGCTCCCAGCCTTGATTTTTATGAGAATGTGCTTGATGTGCCCGGACAGTCAAAACATTGTTAAGCAAGAGCACCCCTTGATCAGCCCATTCTTTCAGATAACCATGGGAGGGAATCTTGAAATCAACATCAGCTGCCAGCTCCTGATACATATTTTTTAAGGAAGGAGGCACTGGCACACCAGGCTGTACGGAAAAGCTCAGGCCATGTGCCTGATTAGGGCCGTGATAAGGATCCTGACCTAAAATGACGACCTTCACTTCCTGGAAATCTGTAAAGCGAAGAGCATTAAAAATATCGTACATATCCGGATATATCGTGTGAGAACCGTATTCTGTTTTTAGAAATTCCCGCAAGTGTTTATAGTAGTCTTTTTCAAATTCTTGCTCTAAAACTTGTCCCCAATCGTTTTTTAAAGGTATATTCATTGTAGCACCTCATTTAGTGTAAATATTTCTTTGCTTTATTTGTATTGGCAAAATGAAGCTTAGCAACATGTCCCAGCTGCTGTTCGCCATGAGCTTTTATATAATTGGTTGCTGCCTTATCCACTTTACCGGACGCACCTTTTGGTAAGGTAATGCCTGCTTCTTGGGATAATTTATCCATTGCTGTTACGAACCGGGCTCTGGCTAAAATAGAAGCAGCAGCAACATTAATTGAATGGCTTTCTGCTTTTGTAATAAAAGTAGTTTTTTCATGAAGCTTTAATGCTTCTGATTGCAGATAGCGTTTGTAAACGGCAGGCTCACAAAATTGATCAATGACGATTCCATCATAATCTGTACCATCTAATTTTTTAATTAATTTGTCAATGGCATGATGATGCAGCATTGCTTTCATCTTCCCCTGCGACCAGCCTTTAAGCTGCAGGCGATTATATTTCTCATTCTCCAGTTTAAGGATGGTATATGAAATAGGAAGCTGTATGATCTCTTGTGCAATACGGTGGATGGCGTCATCTTTTAAGTGTTTGGAGTCTTCCACACCCAGCTGCTTTAATTGAACTTGCTGCGCTTTGTCTGCAAAAACAGCCGCAACGGTTATCGGTCCAAAATAGTCGCCGGTTCCTGACTCATCGGAACCTATATGACTTTTTTGAAAAATAGCTGTGTCCACACTTGAAGAGGGCTTCGCTTTAGCTGCTTGTGTCGAAGCAGATGCATCCTTCCATTGGGTGCTCTCCTTCTCTGGCTGGCTGCCCTGAAAGAGAACCTTCCCAGAATGATATGCTGTGATGACAGCATAAGGTGTTTTTGCCCGGAAAACAGCCCCCTGCGGTGTTTTTTGTAAGTAAGTATGATAATGCTTTTTCATTTGTTTGATTTTATCAGCAGATGTTGTTAATACTTCTTGGCCCAAAGCTTCATTCCTCCAATCATCGGATACCTAAGACTATAGCAAATATAACGGGATTTTGAAATACTTCTTTTTCCGCAAAGTTCATGTTAATATATACTAGAATCAACGTTACACAGGAGGAAGTTAAAATGACAGACAATGAAAAACAGCGCGTAACAGTTGAAATATACAATCGGACATACCATGTTATCGGAACGGAATCAGAACGCCATGTTCAGCTAGTGGCTAATTTAGTTGATCAAAAAATGAATGAAATTCATGATGCCAATAAACAATTAGATACAGCCAGCTTAGCAGTATTAACGGCTGTGAATACAATGAACGATTATTTAAAACTAAAAGAGGATTATGCAACACTTTTAGGTTCATTACGAAAGAAAGAGGACTAACAAACATGATTAACTTAATTATAATTATTCTTCTATTATTTGGGATTATGATGGGATTAAAAAGAGGATTTGTTCTTCAGCTATTTCATTTAACAGGGTTTATTGTTGCTTTTATTGTAGCAGTAATGTACTATAACCCGGTTGCAGAAAGACTTTCCTTATATATTCCTTATCCAGACCTCTCAGGTGATGGAGCCTGGTCAGCGTTTTTAGAAAACCTGCCAGTCGAATCGGCATTTTATAATGCGATTTCCTTTGCGCTTATCTTTTTTGCGGTGAAATTTATTCTGCAGATTATTGCTTCTATGCTGGATTTTGTGGCGGCAATACCCATCATCAGCTTTATCAATAAAATTTTAGGAGCCGCGCTGGGGTTTGTTGAGATATATCTCATCAGCTTCATTATTTTATATATCCTGGCGTTAACGCCTGTCGGCGGAGTGCAGGAAGCAATCCAAGGTTCTTCTCTGGCAATGCGGATTATTGAACAGACACCATATTTCTCAGATCGTATTTTTGAATTATGGTTTAACTTGACAGAATCTCTGACCAAATAATATAACAGGTCATTAGCAAGTATAGAAAGCAAAACTGACTCAAACTAACATGGATAGCTTGAGTTAGTTTTATCACGGCATGAGTGTCCGTAATTCGCCCTAACTATATATGGAACAATTATTTTAATATGTATGGGCGAAAACGGTCACTTCATCTCCTGATTAACTAACCTTCCGTGGAAAAGGAAAAATCTCCACGGAAGGAAATTTCGTTTTATGTAAATAGTGACAGAATAGGGTGAAAGAAAATGAATAAGAAAGATATCATTCGTTTGCTGGAGAATATAGCTGTTTATATGGAGCTGAAGGGAGAAAATCCATTTAAAATAAGCGCTTATCGAAAGGCTGCGCAAGCGATTGAAACGGATGACCGCAGCTTAAATGAGATAGATGACTTTACAAAGATGAAAGGGATTGGAAAAGGAACTGCAGCAGTAATTACCGAGTTTATCGAAGCTGGACATTCAGAAACCTTAGCGGAATTGGAGAAAGAAGTACCGGCCGGGCTTGTACCGTTATTAGATTTGCCAGGTTTAGGCGGGAAAAAATTATCCAAGCTCTATCAGGAGCTGGGCGTCATAGATGCGGAAACGTTAAAAGAAGCTTGTCTGTCTGGAAAGGTAGAAGAGTTACCTGGATTTGGAAAAAAATCTGTAGAGAAAATCGTTGCAGCAATCGAGGATGCGGGGAAGAGACCGGAACGGCTTCCGGTAGCAATGATGCTTCCGATTGCTGAGAAGATAGAAGCTTACCTGGAGGATATTCCGGGTATTGTCCGTTACTCTCAGGCAGGGAGCATCCGGCGTATGCGTGAAACTGTAAAGGATCTTGATTTTATCATTGCTACGGATGATGCAGGCGAGGTAAAAGAAGCTTTAATCGCACTGCCTTCTGTCAAAAATGTTATTGCAAGCGGAGATACAAAGGTTTCTATCACTTTAGAAGAAGCTTATGATATCAATGTTGATTTTCGTATGGTTTCTGACGGGGAATTTGCTTCTACTTTACATCACTTTACCGGTTCAAAGGATCATAATGTAGCTATGCGGCAATTGGCAAAGTCGCGCGGTGAAAAAATCAGTGAATATGGTGTAGAGGTGGAAGAAACAGGAGAGACGCTCCAGTTTGAAACGGAAGAAGCCTTTTTTAATCATTTTGATCTGCATTTTATTCCTCCGGAGGTTCGTGAAAATACAGGAGAAGTAGACCTGTTTACAGAGGAACAGAAATTAATCCGGCTATCCGATATTCGCGGAGATTTGCATATGCATACCACCTGGAGTGATGGAGCACAGTCTTTAGACGAAATGGCTGAAAAGGTAAAAAGTATGGGCTATTCCTATATGGCGATTACAGACCACTCTAAATACTTGCGCGTAGCAAATGGATTAAATGAAGAACGCCTTCGTAAGCAGCGGCAGGAAATTAATGCATTAAATGAAAAGTACGCTGATTTCCATATCTTTTCGGGTGTGGAAATGGATATCCTGCCAGATGGCAGCTTAGATTTTGAGGACGACTTTCTTAAAGAAATGGACTTTGTTATTGGTGCGATACATTCCAGTTTTCAACAATCGGAAGAGGAAATCATGCACAGGCTGACTAACGCCTTAGAAAATCCATATGTTTCGATTATTGCTCACCCGACAGGAAGACTAATCGGAAGAAGAGATGGATATAAAGTGAACCTGGAAAAATTGATTGAAAAAGCAAAAGAAACAAATACCGCATTAGAAATTAATGCTAATCCCAATCGCTTAGATTTATCCCACGAATCGGCTAAAAAAGCGCAGGAAGCAGGCGTAAATCTTGTCATTGATACTGATGCGCACAACTATCAGATGCTTGAGCATATGCAATATGGCGTAGCTACAGCCCGAAAAGGATGGATCAAACCGTCCACGGTAATCAACACATGGACAAAAGAAGAATTAGCCGCATTCTTTAACCAGGGGAAATAAGTGAGCCAGTGTTCTCATACGGAAACTGGCTCAAAGCATAGATTTTAATTTTTAATAAAAGAGGGGTTAAAATGAACGAACGTGTATTAAAAACGCTTGAATTTCACCGCCTTGTTGAAAAGGTTCGTGATCAAGCAGAAACCTCTATAGGAAAGGATTTAGCATCTAAGATACAACCCAAGTCGACGCTTGATGAAGTGGAGGAACTCCAAGCGCAGACAGACGAAGCCGTTCAAATTTTCCGGCTGAATAAAGTGATTCCTTTAGGTGGTATATCTGATATACGACCGAGTGTGAAACGCAGTGCAATAGGGAGCATTCTTGCGGCGGATGAGGTTTTACGCATTGGGGATACGTTATATGGAGGCAGACAGGCCAAAAGTTTTTTAGAACAGGTCGAGGATGTAGAAATACCAATTCTTCAATCTGCCGCAGCAAATATTATCGCAATCCGGGATTTAGAACAGCATATTAACAGCTGCATCGATGATCATGGCCAGATAATGGATGGTGCTTCATCAGCTTTACGTTCTATCCGCAGCTCTATACGGACATATGAAAGCAGTGTCCGCAGCAAGTTAGAAAGCTATACACGCTCTAACAGTAAAATGCTTTCCGATTCGATTATCACGATTCGGAATGATCGTTATGTTTTGCCGGTAAGACAGGAATACCGTGCTGCCATTGGCGGAATTGTCCATGATCAGTCATCATCCGGTCAGACATTATTTATGGAGCCAAAAGCGGTAGTGGATATGAATAATAAATTACAGGATTTATTTTCTAAAGAAAAACAAGAAATAGAACGGATTTTAAAGGAACTCAGCGGGCACATCGCTTCCTATGAACAAGAGCTTTTAAATAATGTCTATTGGCTTTCGGAAATTGATTTTATCAGCGCCCGGGGAAAACTTGCTCAAAAAATGCATGCGGTAAGACCTAAAATGAATATACATGGTTATATAAAGATGCAGCAGGCAAGACACCCATATATTCCAGATGATCAAGTTGTTCCAAATGATGTGGAAATGGGCCAGGACTATCAGGCAATTGTTATTACAGGACCAAATACAGGCGGAAAGACGGTTACTTTGAAAATGGTTGGGCTTTGTACATTGATGGCTCAATCGGGTTTACAGGTACCCGCACTCGATGGCTGTGAAATGCCGATATTTGATGAGGTTTTCGCTGATATAGGTGATGAACAGTCGATTGAACAAAACCTGAGTACCTTTTCCTCTCATATGACAAACATTGTGGAAATTATGAAGCATGTCACGGATCAGTCGCTGGTTTTATTTGATGAATTAGGCTCTGGTACAGATCCGCAAGAAGGAGCTGCTTTAGCAATGTCGATCCTGGATGAGGTGCTTTCTAAAAATGCAAGTGTTATTGCGACGACCCATTATCCGGAATTAAAAGCTTATGGATATAACCGGACGCAGGTGGTCAATGCTTCTGTAGAATTTAATGTAGAAACATTGCGGCCGACCTACCGGTTACTAATTGGCGTTCCAGGACGAAGCAATGCATTTGACATTTCGAAGCGGCTAGGGCTTGACGGAAATATCATTAATCAAGCGAAGCAGCTGATTGGTGTGGATTCTCATCAAGTAGAAAATATGATTGCTTTCTTAGAACAATCCCATACAGAGGCAGAGCGAGACTATGAAAAAGCGCATCAGGTACTGGAAGAGAGTGAAAAACTGCATCAAGAATTAACAAAAGCAATGAACCGATGGGAAGATAAGAAGCAAAAGATTTATGAAAAAACGGAAGAGAAGGCTGAAAAAGCGTTGCTGAAAGCGCGTCAGGAAGCAGAAGAAATTGTGCAGATGATGCGCAATATGAAAGACCAGTCTGGCATGAAGGAACATGAGTGGATTGAAGCCAGAAAGATGCTTGACGAGGCAATGCCGAATCTAAGCAGGGATAAATCAGCTGTCCAGCCTGAGAAGAAACAAGAGCAGAGCGAGCTGAAGCCGGGAGACGAGATTAAGCTGCTCACCGTAAATCAGCTCGGCGAGGTTGTTGAAAAGGTAAATGACAGGGAATATATGGTGCAGGTCGGCATTATGAAAGTAAAAGTAAAACGGTCTGATTTAGAGCTTGTCAAGAAGAAGAAAAAGAAGCAGGCTGAGCCAGTGGCCACGGTTAGAGGCAATAATCAGCATGTGAAAACAGAATTGGATTTACGCGGCGAACGTTATGAGGACGCGATGCACAAGCTGGAGAAGTATGTGGATGATGTATTGCTATCCGGTTACGCTCAAGCATCTATTATTCATGGGAAAGGGACTGGCGCCTTGCGAAAGGGTGTTCAGGAATTTGTGAAGCGGCATCCGCATATTAAAGGCTCAAGGTCAGGCGAAGCAGGAGAAGGTGGAAGCGGCGTTACAGTTATTCGCTTTGAATAAGTAATCGAATTAAATGTTTTGTAAGATCGGAAAAAGGGATGGATTTAATATTGGCAACAAATCCCTTTTTCCAAATGAAGGAGCGAGAAAAATGGAAGGCTTTTGGGAAAATATTTTAGTAATCACTGCAGCGAGGTATAGTGTATTTATTTTATCCACTCTGCTCTTTTTAGCAATTGCTGAACTGGTAACCTCCTATAAAAACTGGGAGGAAATAAAAAAAGGGAATCTGGCCGTTGCGATGGCTACCGGAGGAAAGCTATTCGGCATAGCCATGATTTTCAGATTCTCCATTGAGCATAACGATAGTTTAATGGTATCGATGGGCTGGGGGATTTTTGGTTTTGTATTATTAATAGCAGGATATTTATTTTTTGAATTTTTAACTCCATTTATGAAAGTGGATGAAGAAATCGGCAACGGCAATAAGGCTGTCGGCTTTATCTCGATGGTCATCTCTGTCGGGTTAGCCTATGTTATCGGAGCAAGCATCGTTGGTTAGGAGGGCAATGAGTGATATTTGAACGTTTAGCAAAAATATTAATGGCAGTTGGAATTATTTTTTTCATCGTAGGATTGGTTTATTTATTTCTCTAAATATTAGATAATATTTTCAAAGTTAGCAATTAACCGTTATAATAGGTATAGACTAAATTGAAGGAGGAATGATTTATGTTGGAAAAAAGGGCTTGGCATGATCGCTACCCTGAGGATTTACCTAAAACACTGGAATATGATAAGTGCGCTCTGTATCAATATTTAATTGATGCGGCGAAGCATCACGGAGAAAAGAAAGCGCTTTATTTCATGGGTAAGGAGATGACTTATAAAGAGCTGTATAAAGAGGCGAAAAAAACAGCGAATTATTTGCAATCTATCGGAATCAGAAAAGGAGACAGGGTTGCTATTTTTTTGCCAAATACTCCTCAATCGGTCATTAGCTACTATGGTATCCTGATGGCAGGAGCAATAGCTGTTCCAACAAATCCGCTTTATACGGAAAGAGAATTGATTTTTCAAATGAATGATGCGCAGGCTAGAGCAATTATTTGTTTAGATATTTTACTTCCGCGTGTAAACAGCGCCCGTTCACATACGACATTAGAGCATGTTATTGTAACCGGCATCAAGGATTATCTTCCTTTCCCTAAAAATATGATTTATCCATTTATACAGAAGCGAGAATACAATTTGGTGGTGAAGGTAGAGCCCAGCAATGATACCCATGTATGGAAAAAGATGATGGAGCACTCGGTTGCTGATTATTTAGAATCCCCTATTAATCCGGAAGAAGACCTTGCACTTTTACAATATACCGGCGGGACAACAGGCAGTCCTAAAGGAGTAATGCTGACGCATTATAATTTAAGTGCCAATGTGCAAATGTGCGAAACATGGCTTTCGCGCAGCGAAGAACAAAAAGGTCAGGATGTAGTTCTAGGTATTCTTCCATTCTTCCATGTATACGGGATGACAGCTGTGATGAACTTTGCGATAAAAAAAGCCTCCAAGATTATTCTGATACCAAAATTTGATGCGGGTGACTTATTAAAAGTAATAGATAAACAGAAACCTAATCTTTTTCCAGGCGCCCCAACGATTTATATCGGTCTGTTAAACCACCCGGAATTAGAGAAATATGATTTATCCTCTATAGATGCGTGTATTAGCGGGTCAGCCCCATTGCCAGTTGAGATTCAGGAGCGCTTTGAAAGAATTACCGGTGGAAAGCTGGTTGAAGGATATGGATTAACAGAAACTTCCCCTGTAACACATGCAAATTTTGTATATGCTGAACGTATTAACGGCAGTATCGGCGTCCCTTGGCCGGATACAGATGCTAAAATTGTTCAAATGGGTGAAGCGGGATTAGAAGAAGTTCCGGTTGGAGAAATCGGCGAAATCGCTGTAAAAGGACCGCAAGTAATGAAAGGGTATTGGAATAATGAAGAAGAGACGGCGAGTACCCTGAAAGATGGCTGGCTTTTGACCGGCGATTTAGGATATGTTGATGAATCCGGGTTTTTCTATGTCGTGGACAGAAAGAAGGATATGATTATTGCAGGCGGTTTTAACATTTATCCAAGAGAAATCGAAGAGGTTTTGTATGAGCATGAAGCTATCCAGGAAGCGGTAGCAGCAGGTATACCGGATCCATACAGAGGAGAGACAGTAAAGGCTTATATTGTGTTGAAAGAGGGAGCGGCTCTTACGGAAGAAGAGTTAAATGAATATGCAAGAAAACATCTCGCAAGCTACAAAGTCCCGAGAATTTATGAATTCCGTGATGAATTGCCAAAAACAGCAGTCGGGAAAATCTTAAGAAGAAAACTGATTGACGAAGAGAAACAGAAACAAGAAGCAGCATCTGTTTGAGCCTCGTGCTCTTTTTTTCTTTTCCAAAGCAGCTTGACAGGTAATTTAATTAAGCAGAGAATCGGAATGTATTTATATTGAAAACGTTTTAAATAAAACAGCTTTTCATTGACATTAAACTTCAAGAATTGTATATTAAAAATATGAATGACCATTCACTCATTTTTAATTATGTAATCAAGGAGTAAATCATGAATAATCAAAAACCAAAATATCATCAAATTATTGAAGCTGCTGTAAAAGTGATTGCCGAAAATGGATACCATGGGTCACAGGTTTCCAAAATAGCAAAGGAAGCGAATGTTGCTGACGGTACCATTTATTTATACTTTAAGAACAAAGAACATATTCTTGTTTCTTTATTCGAAGTGAAAATGGGAGAATTTATCGATCAAATAGCAAAAGCAATCGAAGAAAATGATTCTGCTTCTAATCAGCTGTATACCTTAATAAAAATGCATTTCACGCAGCTGTCTTCAGATTATTATTTAGCTATTGTGACCCAGCTGGAGTTAAGACAATCAAATATTTCTTTAAGACTGCAGATTAATCAAGTTTTGAAGCCTTACTTAACCGTGATTGACGGTATTATTCAAAAAGGAATGGAGCAGCAGCATTTTAGAGAGGATTTGAATATTCCTCTGGTCAGGCAAATGATTTTCGGTACACTTGATGAGATTGTTACGAATTGGGTGATGAAGGAACAGAAATATCATCTTGTTGACATGGCGCCTGAGATTCATAGAATGCTCGTCAGTGCTTTAACTTCAAAATAAACAGATAATGAAATATAAAAAAGAGGTGATTGATTTGTCCGTTTTGGAATTAAAAGTAGAGGAGAAGGTTGCTTATTTAACAATCAAAAGCCCTCCTGCTAATGCATTATCTTCTAAGCTGATCGCAAAATTAGATGAACTGTTAACACAGATTGAACAAGAAGGGGAAGCCAAAGTGGTTGTCCTGCAGGGAGAAGGCAAGTTTTTCTCAGCTGGGGCAGATATTAAAGAATTTACCGCTCTTCAAGAGGCATCAGAGTATGAAACTTTAGCTAAGAACGGCCAGAACATTTTTAACAGGATAGAGCATTTTCCGCTTCCTGTTATTGCATCCATACATGGCGCTGCATTAGGCGGAGGATTAGAGCTCGCAATGGCTTGTCATATAAGGTATGCAACGGCTGATGCCAGAATAGGGCTTCCAGAGATGAATTTAGGCATTATTCCTGGTTTTGCCGGTACACAGCGTTTGCCGCGATATATAGGTAATGCCAGAGCATATGAGATGATTTTAACCGGAGAACCGATTTCCGGAAGGCAGGCGGAAGAATGGGGGCTTGTTAACCGGATTGTGGAAGAAGATGAGCTGGAAAATGAAGTTCGTCAATTAGCCGGAAAAATTGCTGCTAAAAGCAAGCCTGGAATCAATCGGATTATGCAATTGATTCCTTATGCAAATACAAGCCAATTTGCAGAAGGAGCTGACAGGGAAGCGGGCTTGTTTGGTGAAATTTTCGGGTCATATGATGCGAAAGAAGGTGTAAGCGCTTTTAAAGAAAAAAGAGCAGCAAACTTTCAGGATAAATAGATTTTCTGGCGGTTCCCAAATTACTCGAATGATAAGAGGATGAAGTATTATTGACTGCTTTTTAAACATACATTCTAGTTTGTGACAAGGAGGAAAAAGAATATGAATATTTATGTATTATTGAAAAAAACGTTTGATACAGAGGAAAAAATTGCTGTTCAAAATGGGAAAATTGAAGATGATGGTGCAGAATTCATCATTAATCCTTATGATGAATATGCAGTAGAGGAAGCGATTGTACAAAGAGATAAGCATGGCGGAGAGGTCACAGTGGTTACCATTGGTGACGAAGACTCTGAGAAGCAGCTTCGGACAGCTCTTGCTATGGGAGCGGACAAAGCAGTTCTAATTAATACAGAAGAAGATTTGGAAGAAGGAGACCAGTTTACAACTGCCAAAATTTTAGAAGCATTTTTTGAAGACAAGGAAGCTGATTTGATTTTGGCAGGGAATGTTGCTATTGATGAAGCAAGCGGTCAGGTCGGTCCGAGACTTGCCGAGCTTTTGGGAATATCCTGCGTTACAACGATAACGAGCCTGTCTATCGATGGGGATACTGCTTCGATAGAAAAAGACGTTGAAGGAGATGTTGAAATCATCGAAACCAGCCTTCCTGTACTAGTTACTTGTCAACAAGGCTTAAATGACCCGCGTTACCCTTCACTGCCGGGAATTATGAAAGCGAAGAAAAAACCGCTTGAAGAATTAGAAATCGATGATCTGGACCTAGATGAGGATGACGTAGAAGCAAAAACGAAAACAATCGATATTTATCTTCCGCCTGAAAAAGAAGCAGGTAAAGTGTTAGAGGGAGAGGTAGCGGATCAGGTGAAGGAATTGGTATCTTTATTGAAAAATGACAAAAAGGTACTTTAAGAGAAAGTTTGTATGATAATGCAGCTGATAGTGAAAGGGGATAATAATAATGAGCGATAAATTACTAGTGATTGGTGAAGTAAGAGATAATGATATAAGAAATGTTTCCTTTGAGGCAATTGCAGCGGCGAAGCAAATTGATGCGGATGCTGAAATTGTGGGTGTTTTATTCAGTGATAGTGATTTAACCAGTGCAGGTGAAGAACTAATTGCTTATGGGGCGGATAGTGTTGTTACAGTCACGCACGACAATTTGAAAACGTATACATCAGAAGGGTATGGACAGGCGGTTTTAGAAATTATCGATGAATTATCTCCAAAAGGAATTGTCATGGGGCATACCTCTATTGGAAAAGACCTGACACCAAAGGTTGCAAGCAGGCTGTCAGCAGGACTTATCTCTGACGTAGTAGACATTGAAAAAAATGGCGATGACAATGTATTTATTCGTCCTATCTATTCTGGAAAAGCATTTGAAAAGAAGACATTTGCAGATGATTTTATATTTGTAACGATTCGCCCGAATAATATAGCTGCTCTTGAAAAAAATGCTTCAAGATCTGGCGAAGTAAATACCAAGGATATAGATATTAAAGATTTACGTACCATTGTGAAGGATGTTGTCCGAAAAACCTCGGAGGGGGTTGACCTCTCAGAAGCAAATGTTATTGTAGCAGGCGGAAGAGGAGTGAAAAGTGCAGAGGGATTTAAACCGCTTTACGAGCTTGCAGATGTACTGGGAGGTGCTGTAGGTGCATCCAGAGGTGCCTGTGATGCTGACTATTGTGATTATGCGCTGCAAATTGGGCAGACCGGAAAAGTGGTAACTCCTGATTTATATATTGCGGTAGGTATTTCCGGTGCAATTCAGCATTTAGCCGGAATGTCTAATTCCAAAGTAATTGTTGCTATAAATAAAGATGCTGAATCAAATATCTTTAATATTGCTGACTATGGAATTGTTGGTGATTTATTTGAAGTCATCCCGCTGCTTATTGAAGAAATTAAAAAAGTAAAGGCATAAAGGAAATAAAAGGTCTGTGAGAAATGCTGAGACACAGGCCTTTTGAAAGTAATTTTAATCAATTCAAGCAAACTATTAGGAAGTATACTTATACGATGATATACTCATACTAAGCTTATGATAAGCTGCATGATGTTTTAAGGAGGTAAAAATAATGGCAATTAAACATGTAACGGATCAAAACTTTACAGACGAGACATCAAAAGGTCTTGTACTTGCAGACTTTTGGGCTCCATGGTGTGGACCTTGTAAAATGATTGCTCCTGTTTTAGAAGAAATTGATGGAGAAATGGAAGAAAAAGTACAGATCGTCAAATTAGATGTGGATGAAAACCAGGAAACAGCTGGGAAATTTGGTGTAATGAGTATACCGACACTTCTTTTATTCAAAGATGGAGAAGTGGTAGACCAGGTTATTGGTTTCCAACCTAAAGAGGCATTAACAGATTTAATTAATAAACATGCCTGATAAAGTCACGTTTTCGTTCTGTGGTGATACCTTATCACAGAACGGATTCTTTGATTTCTATTAGAAAAAAGAGAATCCCTTTGTCATCAAGCAGATGAAAAGGGATTTTCTGATGTATAAAGGGCTGGTTATAGATGAAAGAAGCAATTGAAAAAAAGTTGGCTATTCTTCCAATGCAGCCTGGCTGTTATTTAATGAAGGATAAGCATGGGACAATTATTTATGTAGGAAAATCTAAAAAGTTAAGAAATCGCGTTCGTTCTTATTTTCGCGGGGCGAATGACAGGAAAACGCAGCGTTTAGTCCAGGATATTGCAGATTTTGAATATATGGTTACGTCATCAGAGATTGAAGCACTTATTTTAGAAATGAATTTAATAAAAAAATATGATCCTAAATATAATGTAATGCTGAAGGATGATAAATCGTATCCTTATTTGAAGATTACATCTGAGCGGCACCCGAGGTTAATTGTCACAAGACAGTTAAAAAAAGATAAAGGAAAATATTTTGGTCCTTATCCTAACGTGATTGCGGCAAGGGAAACCAAAAAGCTTTTAGACCGAATCTATCCGCTCAGGAAATGTAATAATCCTCCCGGCAGACCGTGTCTTTATTATCATATGGGGCAATGCTTAGCCTGTGGTAAAAATCCGCCTTCTAAAGAAACGTATCAGCAAATTGTTCAAGAGATAACCTCCTTTTTACATGGTGGGTTTAAGGATATTCGCAACCGTTTGACAAGAGAAATGACAGAAGCAAGTGAAGTGCTGAATTTTGAAAGAGCAAAAGAACTTCGAGACACTATCCAATACATCGATGCAACGATGGAACAGCAAAAAATGGCTGCTAATGATTTAGTGAACAGGGATGTTTTTGGTTACAGCTATGATAAAGGCTGGATGTGTGTACAGGTTTTCTTTATCCGGCAAGGAAAGCTGATAGAACGCGATGTCAGTATATTCCCATTTTATGATAATGCGGAAGAAGCAATCGTCAGTTTTATTGCACGATTTTATTTGCAGGAAAACCATCTGAAGCCAAAGCAGGTATTAGTTCCGATAGGCATTGATGATGAGATATTGGAAAAATTACTTGAAGTCAATGTCCATACACCGCTTCGTGGCAGAAAAAAAGAAATGGTAGAATTAGCTGAAAAAAATGCAAAAATCGCTTTGAACGAGAAATTTCAATTAATTGAGCGGGATGAGGAAAGAACCTACCAAGCAATGGAGGATTTAGGAGATTACTTAAATATAGAGACACCTCGCCGGATTGAAGCGTTTGATAATTCGAATATTCAAGGAACAGATCCTGTATCGGCAATGATTGTTTTTGAGGATGGAAAACCGAATAAAAAAGAATATCGCAAATATAAAATCAAAGATGTCAAGGGACCAGATGATTATGAAACCATGCGGGAAGTAATACGCAGACGTTATACAAGAGTACTTCGCGAGGAGCTTCCTTTACCTGATTTAATTATTGTTGACGGGGGAAAAGGCCAGATGACATCAGCATCAGATGTGCTGGAAAATGAACTTGGTTTAAGTATTCCGCTTGCTGGACTTGCTAAGGATGACCGGCATAAAACCAGCGAATTATTATATGGGGAACCTCCAGAGGTCATTCCGTTAAAACGCCAATCGCAGGCCTTTTATTTAGTGCAGCGGATACAGGATGAGGTGCACCGCTTTGCCATTACCTTCCACAGGCAATTAAGAGGAAAAGGACTGTTTCAATCCGAGCTTGACCGTATCCCGGGGGTTGGAGAGAAGCGGCGCAAGCTTTTATTGACGCATTTTAAATCAGTAGAAGAAATTAAAAATGCCTCTTTAGAAGATATGCGTAAAATTGGCATACCCAAAAATATAGCTACAGAGGTTATCGGACATTTAAAGAAGCAGGAAGCAGAACAAAACGATCGTGAAATCGAATAAGTTTCGCGATCGTTTTGTTCAGTTTTAAAGATTATTAATCCTGTATATAAACCGTAAATTCAACTTGTTTCAGGCGACGGTGAACAGATTCAAGGCATTCACAATCTACGTCTTCCAGCTGCTGCAGCGCCTCTGCTATTATTCCGGCTTCTAAACGGAAATCGGTC
Source organism: Oceanobacillus sp. B139/18 (assembly GCF_055524595.1). Taxonomy (NCBI): domain Bacteria; kingdom Bacillati; phylum Bacillota; class Bacilli; order Caryophanales; family Bacillaceae; genus Oceanobacillus; species Oceanobacillus sp. B139/18. The sequence goes on from NZ_JBVFXI010000001.1 coordinate 724,609, forward strand.
TCCATATTTGATTTTAATTTCGCAACAATTGTATCGGATAGAAGGTAAAAGGTTTTTACGTTCTTTTTATCTTTTACTAAATCCAGGGTCCCTAAACCCATTTTTTCAAAAAATAAACTTAAATCTTCCAGACTGCTGAACTCAAATTTCCGTGCCAGATTTCTGCCTAAAAAATAAAGAAGTGTATCTTTTTCTTCCCCAAAAAGCTCCGGCAGACCAATATAGCGTAAAATATCATATCCCGCGCCGTCACTATATAATTGCTCTAACTCAGTTACATCTAATTTTTGATTGCTGCCATACTTTGACACTATTTTCATCCTTTCCTTCACGTCTCGCTCGTGTTACATGTCTATGGTTATTATGTATTGTTGTCTGTTGATTAGCAAGTATAGGAACTAGATAATTTAACTTTACTTGCGTGTTCATACAGGTCTCAGCCTGAGCAGGAAAAGGGGACTCCTTCACCGCCTGTCGTCCGGTCATTCGGTTATTTTTCCTGTCAGCTATATTTCGAGATTTTTGAACACTGCCATTAAATTAATAGATTATCCAAGAGATTAACATCATCTGGAACCGCAAACGAAGTTAAATATCTCTATTATAATAACATTCTCTGCGACTTTTCTAAATCTTTTTCTTGGTTTTCGTATGGTTTTGTTTCATTTTGATGTAAAAACGGCGATTATCTTATAGAATGATGCAATAATATAATTCAATTTCTCATGTAATAGACTCAACTATAGCACCTAAGAATAAGCATATATATCTTGTTGTTTCAGGATTATCAAGTTCTTCTTTATTGTGCTTGCTTTTTAGTTAAATCTGCTTTTTTGAACTAATGATAGTGCATAGCTCCGCTCCGTCCCCATGGAAAACAAAACAGTCCGCCGCAGCGGTATTTTACACTCCACCTTCTATTCTTTGTCAAGGGTGTTTTCGAAGGAACGGCCAACTCCTGTTTCTATGGAAATGAAGTTTCTTTTTAAGGTGCGAAAGTTGAGTAATAGAGATTTTAATAAATACTTTTCATTTTCTTAAAGAAGCCGGTCGGGAATTCTTGACGCTTTACAATGTAAGAAGTACAATAATAGATGTTATTGTCTGTACTATAAAAATAAATATTTACAATTTTGTAAAGCGCTTTATTTTTATAGTATACATATTATAGGGATTACGTTTCAAAAGGGGGGTAAACATGGCAGAACAACGTGAGTTCTTCTTTAGAAGACTACATTCGCTGCTGGGAGTTGTGCCGATTGGTATTTTCCTAGTACAACATTTATTTATCAATCATCTTGCTGTGTATGGAGAAGAAGTATTTAATACAGCAGCTGGTATTATGCACGAATTACCATTTGTATTGCTGCTGGAGACATTAGTAATCTATCTACCAATTTTGTTCCATGCGATTCTGGGTGTTTATATTGTTTTTACATCTAGATACAGTACACGACGTTATGGATTCTTCCGTAACTGGATGTTCGCACTACAGCGGGTTACTGGAATTATCCTTGTTATCTTCATTGCATGGCACGTATTTGAAACACGCGTTCAGCTTGCTTTAGGAAATGTGGATATCAACTATAGCTTGATGGAAGGCATCCTTTCCAGCACGCCGATGTTTTGGTTCTATGTGGTAGGGGTTCTTTCGGCTGTATTCCACTTCGCAAATGGATTGTGGAGCTTCATGGTAACATGGGGTATTACACAAACACCGAAATCACAGCGCATTTCTACGTATGTGTGTCTGATTGTATTTTTAGCAGTCGGCTATCTAGGTATAAGATCATTACTTGCATTCGCATATGGTGTATAAATAGTAATGGAATGAAAGAAGGAGTGAGCTAACGAATGAGTAAAAAAGTTGCTGTAGTCGGCGGCGGTCTGGCCGGTTTGATGGCTACGATCAAAGCCGCTGAAGCAGGAGTAAATGTAGATTTATTTTCTATCGTACCTGTAAAACGTTCTCACTCTGTATGTGCACAGGGCGGTATCAATGGAGCTGTTAATACAAAGGGAGAAGGGGATTCTCCAGATTTGCATTTTGATGATACAGTTTACGGCGGAGACTTTCTCGCCAATCAGCCGCAGGTAAAAGCAATGTGTGATGCTGCACCAGGTATTATACATATGTTTGACCGTATGGGAGTCATGTTTAACCGTACGCCGGAAGGGCTATTAGATTTCCGACGTTTTGGCGGTACGCAGATGCACCGTACAGCATATGCAGGGGCAACGACAGGACAACAATTATTATATGCATTAGATGAGCAGGTTCGCCGTTATGAGGTGGAAGGACTGGTCACTAAATTTGAAGGCTGGGAATTCCTTGAAGCGGTTATTGATGAAAACGGTGTAGGAAAAGGAATTGTGGCTCAAGATGTGAAAACACATGAAATTAGAGCATTTCGTTCAGATGCAACCATCTTTGCAACTGGAGGACCTGGTATCATTTTCGGGAAATCAACAAATTCCATGATCAATACAGGCTCTGCAGCAAGTAAGCTTTATTTGCAAGGTGCAAAATATGCAAATGGAGAATTTATCCAAATCCATCCGACTGCTATTCCGGGAGATGATAAACTAAGATTAATGAGTGAATCAGCTCGTGGGGAAGGCGGACGAGTTTGGACGTATAAAGATGGAGAACCTTGGTACTTCCTTGAAGAAAAATATCCGGCATATGGTAACCTTGTTCCTCGTGATATCGCAACACGTGAAATTTTTGATGTTTGCGTAAACCAAAAACTTGGTATCAATGGGGAAAACATGGTTTACCTTGATTTATCGCATAAAGATCCAAAAGAGCTTGATGTAAAACTCGGCGGAATTATTGAGATTTATGAGAAATTTGTCGGTGAAGATCCTCGTAAAGTGCCGATGAAAATCTTCCCTGCAGTTCACTATTCCATGGGTGGATTATGGGTTGATGAGAAGCAAATGACAAGCATTCCTGGAATTTTTGCTGCTGGTGAATGTGATTATTCACAGCATGGCGGAAATCGCCTGGGTGCGAATTCCCTGTTATCCGCAATCTATGGCGGTATGGTGGCAGGTCCAAATGCTATTGAATATATTGATGGGCTGGAGGAGCATGTGGAAGAGCTTCCGGATGAACTCTATCAATCTCGTGAAGAAGCAGAACAAAGCGATTTTGAAAAGCTGATGAATATGCAGGGAACAGAAAATGCATATCAAATCCATAAAGAGCTTGGAGACTGGATGACAGATAACGTAACAGTGGTACGTGAAAATGAAAAGCTGTTAAAAACGGATGAGAAAATCGTCGAATTGATGGAGCGCTGGGAAAATATCAATATTAATGATACGACCCGCTGGAGCAACCAAGGAGTTATGTTCACCCGTCAATTAAAGCATATGCTTCAATTAGCACGAGTGATTACCATTGGTGCATATAACCGGAACGAAAGCCGCGGAGCACATTATAAACCGGAGTTTCCGGAAAGAAATGATGAGGAATGGTTAAAAACAACTGTTGCTGAATACAATGCGGAAAAGAATGAGCCTGTATTTAGTTATGAAGATGTAGATATTTCCTTGATTCCCCCTCGGAAACGAGATTATACAACAAAACATTAGAAAGGAGTAAACGAAATGGCTGAACAAAGTAAAGTTACCTTTATTATAACTAGACAAGACGGTCCGGACGCTGCTCCTTATGAGGAAACGTTTGAGATACCTTATAGACAGAATATGAATGTTATTTCTGCTTTAATGGAAATCCGAAAAAATCCTGTGAACAGCAAAGGAGAGCAAACCACACCAGTCATGTGGGACATGAACTGCTTAGAGGAGGTTTGCGGCGCTTGTTCAATGGTTATTAATGGAACAGCAAGGCAGTCCTGTGCGGCATTGGTTGATCAGCTGGAGCAGCCTATCCGTTTAGAGCCGATGGCCACATTCGATGTTGTCCGTGACCTTATCGTCGACCGTGATCGCATGTTTGAAGCTTTAAAACAAGTAAAAGCATGGATTCCAATCGACGGTACGCATGATTTAGGTCCTGGACCGCGCATGCCGGAGAATAAACGCCAATGGGCATATGAGCTGTCTAAATGTATGACATGCGGTGTTTGTCTGGAAGCTTGTCCGAACGTAAATGACAGTTCCAATTTCATTGGTCCTGCTGCTATTTCCCAAGCACGTTTATTTAACGCGCATCCAACTGGTGAAATGAATGCCAGTGACCGTTTAAACGGTTTAATGGAAGACGGCGGAATTGACGGCTGCGGAAATTCTCAAAACTGTGTACAAGTTTGTCCAAAAGGAATTCCTCTGACAACTTCTATCGCAGCAATGAACCGCGCGACCAATATCCAAGCATTTAAAAACTTCTTTGGAAGCGACACAGCACTTTAATAGGTGATGGATAACAAGCGAAAAACCCTAACCACTAATCCGGTCAGGGTTTTTCTTCAACTGAAAATGAAAACGTTTTAATTAAAAGATAGAGATTGATATAAAATTGTACAAGAGAGAGGAAAAAGTTGTATGCCCCGTATTCCTTATATTGAAGATTTTTCGGCATGGGAGAAAGATTTTTCTTTCTATATCCCTATATCTGTCCGATTTTCTGAAACAGATATGTATGGTCATGTGAATAATGTTTCCCCATTTATTTATTTTGAAGAAGCGCGTATTGCCTATTTAAACAGTATCGGTTTTTTATCAAAGGATATGCGTCAAAAAGACGGAATTATTGTTGCTGATTTGCAATGTAATTATCTGAAGGAGCTCTATTTTGGCGATGATATTCGTGTTTATGTAAAAACAGCATCTGTCGGCAATACTTCTTTTGATATTCACTATAAGGTGATGAGAGAAGAGGAGGCCATCCTGACAGCTCGAGGAAGGCTAGTTTATATTGATACAGAAAAGAAAGCCCCAAAAAAGCTGTCTGATGCATTAAAGCAGAAGCTGCTGGAGACATGATCTATATTAATCGCGTTCAAACTAGATGGACACGAAGAGAATGAATAGCCAGGCTGAACGTCTAAATAGAAAAAGCTGGATGGATGATAGTTTTTTATCGTCCATCCAGCTTGCGCATTATTTAGCTCTTCTGTTTTCGCTGCTTTCAAAGAGCTTTCTTAGTTTTTAATTCCTTTCTTCTAGTTAGTAGCTAATTTTTTCTAAATGAATTTAAACTACTACTGAAGCAAGAACTTTTTGAATATCATAAATATTAGTGTCTTTCTTAAATGTTTTAGAAACAAGCGGATTGACTCCGCCTGAAATCCATATTTTAAGTTCCGCATCCATATCAAAATGTCCGGCAGTCTCCACGCTGAAATGGGAGATGCTTTTATACAGTATGGAATGATATTCTGTTTTCTTGCCGGTTAAACCTTGTTTGTCAACCAAAATCAGACGTTTATTGGTGAAAATAAATAAATCACGAATAACTTTAAAAGCTGCGCTTACTTCTTCCCCTTCAATAAATAATTGCTCGTATTCTTTCATGATTTCCTTTTCATCTACGTTTGAAGCATTTCCCATTAAACCATCTAAAATTCCCATCATTTCGTCCCCCAGTTTTATAGTTTATTTATTATACTTTTGTTTCTTCATAGCCATATCTGTAATGTATGTAAAATATTTCTCTAATTCTTTCATTTCATCCGGGCCCATTGCCTCCCATCGATCAATCTCGTGGAATCTCGAACACTCCACCCTATATTCTTTAATCAAACGACTGATTTCCGAGATTGGATTGAATTCATTTTCTAAATTTCTATTATCTGTCCTGCCTAGCAGGTAGTCCACACTTACTTCGAAATAGTCAGCTAATTTAACTACTAAATTATAATCTGGTGTTCTTGTTCCTTTTTCATAAGCAGTATATGCAGGGCGAGTGACACCAATAATAATTGATATTTCTTGTTGGGTATTTTTCTTTTCATTCCTTAATGCTGCTAATCTTTGATTAAGCATTTATTTTTATCCTCCCTATAACTATATTTTACAGTAACAATGTGTTACTTGAAATGGAATGTAACAAATAGCGACTATTCATATAAAAATCTATAAAAAAGTAACAATATGAAACTGTAATCAATTGTAACCTTAATAAGGGAGACATGAAAAACTAAAAAAGTCAAAATACATTTCTTGAAAGCCTGTAGCAGCAAATTTAGATGTTGGATAGGAATAGAAAAGAAATGGTTTAATAAATAGGTGAGATATTCTCTGGAGCTAAAGAAAAATGAAAAAGAAATGCAGAATAAGGAAAGGATATTCCTATTCATATGTAATTTAATTAATTTAAGAAAATTTTTTAGTTATAAAAAAGATAAATACTATCTATTACTATTTGATTATATATGGTAAAATTTACTTATTACATATACAGGGGTGATCAATATGTCAAAAGAAAGAAAGCGTGTTTTGAAAAAATGGCAGTTTTTTCTAATCGCGATAATCGCAGCCGCAGCAATTTTAAGCGGTTGCGGGGATGAAGGAGAGGCAGCAGAAGAACCGGATCAAGATGAAATGAATAATGAGGAGGAGACTAAAGAAGCAGAGGAAGAAGCTGCCGAGGAGGAAGAGTCTGAAGAAGCAGAAGAACTTGCTGAAGCGGAGGAGCTTGAAGAAACGGAAGAAATAGAGGAAGAAACGGTTGAAGCGGAGGAGCCTGAAGAAGCAGAGGAGAATCCGGCTGAAGTGGAGGAATCCGAAGAGGCAGAAGAGGATCTGGCTGAAGTGATAGAACCGGAAGAAGTTGAAGAAGAACTTGTTGAAGAGGAAGCATCTGGAGAAAGCTTCTCTCAACAAAATGCAGTGAGCGCAGCTGGCGATTATTTAAATTTTACAGCTTTTTCAGAAAGCGGTTTGATAGAACAACTGGAATTTGAAGGATTTACAAATGAAGAAGCTGTTTATGCAGTCAATCAATTGGATGCAGATTGGCAAGAACAAGCAGTTTTATCGGCAGAGGATTATATAGCATTTACTAGCTTTTCAGAAAGCGGCTTGGTAGAACAGCTGGAATTTGAAGGATTCAGCAATGAACATGCGGTGAATGCAGTCAGTCAATTAGATGTAAATTGGCAGGAGCAAGCAGTATTAACAGCAGAAGATTATTTGTCTTATTCCAGTTTTTCCAAAAGCGGCTTGATTGATCAGCTCGTGTTTGAAGGGTTCAGCAATGAGCATGCTACGTATGCTGCAGAGCAAGTAGGCTTTTAAAAAGATAAATAGTATAAAAGTCACCCTGAAAATAGGGTGGCTTTTTCTTATATAAAATCTGAAGGGGCAGATTTATTATGCGGCGAGCATTTGATTGTTAAACCTTTCATTACTTTTAAAAATAAAAAGTCTGAGCTCTTTTTTCAAAGCTCAGACTAAAAAGCACCTTCATATAGCCTTAGTTTATACCTGTAAGGAATGACGATAAAGTATACGATTGTATGGTGAGTCCTGCCGTAGCATCTCACCACTGAATGCATGTATTGATTTGAGTTCAAAACAAAAATAGAATAAAAAAGAAAATAAATGTATTTTGATCTCGAACGACATGCTGGTGTATCATTTTTTCTTTTTTGTGTGTTTACAGTTTTAATTCGCCCATGCGAAGCAATTCAACAACAGCCTGTGAACGGCCTTTTACCCCCAGTTTTTGCATCGCGTTTGAAATGTGGTTCCTCACAGTTTTTTCTGAGATGAATAGCTCTTGGGCAATCTCTTTTGTTGTTTTATCTTGTACCAATAGTTCAAACACTTCTTTCTCGCGTTTGGTCAGCAGCTGCTTCGGTTTATACCCATTATCCTTCAAATGTTACCCCCTCCTTGCTTTATAGAACTGCATCATGAAGGGAAATTATTTAGTCGATATAGCTTATGAAGGCTGAAACAAAAGAGTGCGTACATTTTTAAAGGTATTTGCCTTGGACGGCTTTAAAAAAGTTTTCAAGAAGCGATTTTTAGTTTACTATGTAATACAAGCAGCAAGAAAATGACTTCATAACCATTGCTATTTAATTAGTGTTAAAATACCAGGAGCAATTCTTACTTTTAGGGGGTATCAATGTGGAAAAAAATAAAGAATTGGAAAAGAATAAAGATGTAGAAGCAGTGAATAAAATGGAAAAACAATTAAGGTATATTTCTGGCATGATTAAACAAAATGGCAGGAAAATATTACATCATTATCCGATTACTTCGCCGCAGTTTATTGCCTTGCAGTGGCTGCTGGAAGAAGGAGATTTGACCGTTGGCGAATTGTCGAACCGTATTAGCCATGCATTTAGTACGACGACAGACTTAGTTGACCGTTTAGAGAAAAATGAATTAGTAGAGCGTGTCCGCGATACAAATGACCGGCGCGTGGTGCGCATCCATCTTCTGGAAAAAGGGAAGCATATTATTGAAGAAGTAATCCAAAAACGTCAGGAATATTTGCAGGATGTTTTATCTTCATTTTCAGATGAGCAGAAAGAAACGTTGAATGATTTGTTAGGCTTTTTGCATGATGAAATGAAGCAAGTTAATGAGAAGTAGCAATAGCAAAAAGGGAGAGAGCGCTTTGGAACAGCCAATTGGTGTAATAGATTCAGGAGTGGGCGGGTTAACGGTTGTTCATGAACTAATGAGACAGCTGCCTAAAGAGCCGCTTATTTACTTAGGAGATACAGAAAGATGCCCATACGGACCGAGAACGAAAGAAGAGGTAAAACAATTCACATGGGAAATGGTCCGTTTTTTACTTAAAAAAAATATAAAAATGCTTGTGATTGCTTGTAATACGGCAACCGCATTTACAATAGAAGAGTTACAAGAAAAATTGGATATTCCGGTTATTGGCGTTATCAAGCCTGGCGCGAGGGCTGCAATCAAATCTACGGAGAATAATTATATCGGTGTAATTGGAACAGAAGGAACGGTGCAGAGCGGTGCATATAGTTATGCACTACGTCAAATCAAGTCTGATATTGAGGTTATTTCTTTAGCTTGCCCTGCTTTTGTTCCGATGGTGGAAAAAGGGATCCTGGACGGGCCGGAAGCAAAACAAGTAGTGGAAACAACCCTGGTGCCTATTTTAGAGCATGATCAAATGGATACATTGATTTTAGGCTGTACGCATTATCCACTATTAAAGGATACTATTCAAGCGGTGGCAGGAGAGAAAATTACTGTTATTTCTTCCAGTGAAGAAACGGCAAGAGAGACGAGTACAACATTAGATATTCATCAAATTGCGAATGGCGATGACCCGATGCCGCCCCATGAATTTTATGCGACAGGAGATTTGAATATTTTTATCGAAATCACACAGAAGATTTTTAAAGATAGTAATTTTGGTGTGCTGACAATTAAACATGCAGATTTGCGTCATGTTTAATCTCAGTAGCTTTAACTCCTATGCAGATGAGAGTGAATCTTTGCATAGGAGTTTTTTCTCACAGCTGCATATTAACCTGACAACATTGCTGCGATTATTCGCTCCATCGTAAAGAGCCATGCGTCGAAACCTCCACTGATTAAAGTTTCAGTTTATGTGGTCTTTTTTCAGATATAAAATGAAACTTCCTTTATAAACTATCTAAATCATGGTCTATTTCTCGGGGTGGGCTCGTATGATTAATAGTACAAACCATCTTGGGAGGTAGTTGCATGAGTAAAATGATAATCCGATTAATCGTGGCTTTTGGAATATTAGTCTTGTTGGCAGGATGTTTTAAAGGAGAACAGTCATCAAAAGAGGTGGATCCTCCGCAAAATGCAGAAGCAGTAAATGGGGAAGAAACAGCAGATGATGAAGCAGCAAACGAGGAAGATGCTGCAGCTCCTCCTGAGGAAGCAGAAGATACGGTTTCTAGAGAGTTGTATTTAATTGATTCAAACGGGATGGTTGCCTCACAAATGATTGAGCTTCCAATTCCTGAAACAAATCAAGTGGCGCAGCAAGTTATTGAATATATGGTTAAAGGCGGTCCAATCACTCCAATGCTGCCAAACGGCTTCCAAGCTGTGCTTCCGGAGGATACAGAGGTCCTTGGCATTGATCTTCAAGAAGACGGTACAATTGTCGTAGATTTATCCGGAGAATTTTCCGATTATGAAGCAGCATCTGAGCTTCCTATTTTAGAAGCTGTTACACACACGCTGACACAATTTGAGAATGTTAATAAGGTCAAGCTTCGGGTGGATGGAGTCGATTTAAAGGAAATGCCAGTAAATGGTACACCGATCAATAATGGTTATACACGGGCAAAGGGAATCAATTTGACCAATAATGATACATTAGACTATTTTAACAGTAGTCCAGTTACCATGTTTTATCCGGTAGAACAGGAAAATAACCGTTATTATGTTCCTGTTACACAATATGTCGAGATGGATGATGAAAATGATTTAACAGGCGTTGTGAATGAACTGGTAGACGGTCCAGGCTATCAAAATCATGTTGTGAATGTTTTTAGCCCGGAAGCAGCCTTGACAGCAGATCCGGTTATAGAGGAAGGAGTTGTCCATCTGACATTTAATGAAGGTATCCTGATGGATTCCGAGCAAAATATTATCTCAGATGAAGTGATGGAGACTATGGTCAGAACGTTAACGCAGCGGCCAAACATCGATGCGGTAAATGTTCAGGTTGAAAATGTGGATGAAGTATTTAATGAAAATGGAGAGCCTTATTCTGCACCGGTGTCAGCAGATATATATACACCAAGTGAAGAATTATAAAAGGATTGCAATGTGCGATGAAGCATCTGGAGAGCAGTTTACCTGTTCTTGAGGTGCTTTTTTCTTTGAACGGATAATTTGAAGATACATACTTCTTTTAACAGCATTCTCATGTTTCTTTTTTCGAAAATATGATAAGCTATGTAATGTGAAATAAGGAGGAAAATAGATGGAAAGACAGGATAATCGAAAACCAAATGAATTGCGGCCGATAAAAATAACACCGGGCTATATTACACATCCGGAGGGGTCTGTATTAATTGAAATGGGCCAGACAAAGGTTATTTGTAATGCGAGTATTGAAGATAGAGTGCCGCCATTTATGAGAGGCCAGGGAAAAGGATGGATTACAGCGGAATATGCAATGCTGCCGCGTGCAACAGAGCAGCGTAATATTCGTGAATCTTCTAAAGGAAAAGTGAGCGGCAGAACGATGGAGATTCAACGTTTGATTGGACGAGCACTACGTTCAGTTGTTGACCTTTCCAAAATCGGGGAACGGACCATCTGGATTGACTGTGATGTTATTCAAGCGGATGGCGGAACTAGAACAGCTTCCATTACAGGTGCTTATGTCGCTATGGCAATTGCACTTCATCAGCTTGTTGAAAAGAAAGTGCTGAAGGAGCTTCCTTTAACTGATTTTTTAGCGGCAATTTCAGTTGGTGTATTGCCTGAGGGATGTGAGGTACTTGATCTGAATTATCAGGAAGACAGTACAGCGGATGTCGATATGAATATTGTGATGACTGGTAAAGGGGAATTTGTAGAACTGCAGGGAACTGGAGAAGAAGCTACATTTAGTCCAAAGCAATTACAAGCGATGCTCGGTTTAGGTGAGCAAGGTATTCAGGAATTGATCAGCCAGCAGAAAGAAACGCTTGGCTCTATTGCAGATTTGGTTAACCAAGACTGATTTCATTGGGGGAGATACCATGAAGAAGATTATTATTGCAACAAAAAATAAAGGAAAAGTAAAAGAATTTAGAGATTTCTTTGCTCCTCATCATATTGAGGTAGTTTCCCTGCTTGATTTAGACGAGGACATTCCAGATATTGAGGAGACAGGGGAGAGCTTTGTAGAAAATGCAGCTATCAAAGCGGAGCAAATTTCTAATCGTTTCCAAAAGACAGTGCTGGCTGATGATTCAGGGCTGGTTATTGACAGTTTAGAAGGAAGACCCGGAGTGTATTCCGCCCGTTATGCCGGCGAACCGACAGATGATCAAGCGAATATTGATAAGGTTCTGGAGGAAATGAAGGAAATTCCTGAAGGCGAACGCGGAGCCCGCTTTGTCTGTGTCTTAGCAATTGCTCAGCCTGGTCAGGAGCCGTTGTTTGTAACTGGGTATTGTGAAGGTCATATTCAAACGGAACAGAGTGGAAAAAATGGTTTCGGCTACGATCCTATTTTTGTACCGGAGGGTTATGAAAAAACAATGGCAGAGCTGGATCCGGCTGAAAAAAATCAAATCAGCCATCGGAAAATAGCGATGAATCAATTGGAACAAAATATACATTTGCTCTAAGGAATAAAGAGGAGGAGTATAATGACAAGCGTACTGATTACAAGTGACAGTCACGGGTTGACGAAAGAACTGGAAGAAATGACGGAAAAGCATGCTGCAGATTTATACATCCATTGCGGTGATTCGGAGCTGGATTTTGATGCGGCAGAGTTGAGCGCTTTTTATAAAGTTGGAGGAAATTGTGATTTTGATTCGCTTTATCCAGAACAAGAAATGTTAGATTTAAATGGTCTTCGTTTCTTTGTAACGCATGGTCATCTTCACCAAGTGAAAGGAAGCTTGACCAACCTATCCTATGCAGCAGAAGAGTATGCTGCAAATGTCGTATGCTTTGGTCATACCCATATTGCCGGTGCTCAAAAAATGGGGAATCAATTATTTATCAATCCAGGGAGTATTCGTATGCCTAGAAATCGTGTGGAAAAAACATACGCTGTTTTAAGCTGGGAAAATACAGATGAAGTGCAGGTAGACTTCTACACTTTAAAAGATGGAAAAATAGAAGATATGAGCTATCGTACTTCTTTGTAAAACGAAACTTCATACATTGATAATGTTATGGACGACTCTCCGTGATAAATAAGATAAAAGCAGTTCATATTTTTCTGAAAAGAGAATGTGAACTGCTTTTATTGCTTTCACTAGAGAATTTTCAAGCTGTTTTTCCCTTGTGTACCGAGGGTTTTCGTCATTTTTATGAAGCCGAGAAATAAAAATTAAAAATCTGTTGACAAAAACTTCTATCCCACATATAATATTACTTGTCCGTTAAAAACGGTGCACATCATTTCATACATAAAACACGGTAATTGCGGGTGTAGTTTAATGGTAAAACCTCAGCCTTCCAAGCTGATGACGAGGGTTCGATTCCCTTCACCCGCTCCATCATGTCCCAGTAGCTCAGCAGGATAGAGCAACAGCCTTCTAAGCTGTGGGTCGCAGGTTCGAATCCTGCCTGGGACGTAAACAGTTTAAAAAGCTCAAAACCTCAATTAATAAGGTTTTGAGCTTTTTTGGTTTCTAGAAAAAGATAATTGGCTCTATATTAAAAACTGGGCTTGCAGGGATATGAATAAATTCAGTTAAGAAAGAAACTAGCTGACGTTATTTTTCGGGTGCAGCAGCTTACATCTATATCACGAATGATTTATAATGCATAGATTTTGATGAAGTGCCTAAAATGAATTTAACTATCTTTTGCAAATTAATATAGACCCGCTGCTTTTTTAAGGGTAACATGATAATGAGACAGGAAGGTTAAACCTGCTGCAGATATAATCTGAAAAAAATAGTTTAAATAGTGCAGGATAGGGTATAACAGATTTGAAGAAAATTTTTGGAAACCCAGAATAGAGGTGAACAAATGAAAGATAGTGCTAAAGTGATATTATTTCCGAATACGAAAAAACAATTGGAAGAAGAAGGTTTGCATGCATTAAAGGAAAAAAGGTACAAAGAGGCATTAGATAAATTAAACAGTCTGATTGCATATCATGAAGGAAGCCATGAAATATACATTGGTAAATTAATGTGTTTGATGGAATTAGGAAAGTATAAGGATGCAGAGCAGCTCAGTGAAGAACTGCTGGCCAGAAAAGACGCACATTATTATCATTACTTCCATATTTATTTAACCATTCTTTTTCAAACAAGCCAGTATCAGCATTTGATGGATTTGTTAGAAATAGAATTTGAGCATAATATGATTCCTGACATGCTTCAAGAGCCTTTTCAGCAGTTATATGAAATGAGCGGCAATATGAAGATTGGGATCGATGAAGATAATGCCGTCAGTTTTATGAAAGAACTTAAGGAAGCTGTAAGGGATGATGATTATCTGAAGCAATGGAATATCATTGATAACCTTCGGCGGATACAGGCAAATCCGGAGGAAGAAAATATCAGACTGCTTGAAAATCCTCAAGTGCATCCTGTTATTAAAACTGCTTTATTAGAATGGTTCAAAGAAACAGGCGTAGAAAGATCTGTCTACATACATAAATTTGAGGCAATGATGGTTACTCAGCCGACGGAATTGATCCAGATATCTGAAGAGAAAAGCTATATAGCTATAACGGAAGAATTAGAAAAAAGGGCAGAAGCCAATCCATCTCTATTAAATTTGATTGAGCAGCTTGTATATCGATACTTTTACGTGACTTATCCATTTACACCGAAAGAGAGTGATATGTTTTCTTTTGCAGAAGCCGTCTATATTCTTGGAAATGACTATTTACAGCTGGATTTGCAGCTGGACGAATTGAATGAAACTGCCCAATCATGGATAGAGTCTATAAAAATTTGTAACTCGCTTTATTTAAGTATCATTGAAGAGTAGGTAGTAAAATGCTTGAAACACAAAAGATATGTGTTATAATGAGGTGGTTGTAAATTAGGAAAAATGATTGATCAAATGAATAATGAAATGCAATGATAGATTTGATTTTGGAGGGAATAATAATGACAACAAAATGGGAAAAACAAGAAGGTAATAAAGGAGTATTAACGTTTGAAGTATCTGTTGAAGACTTTGATCAAGCGTTAGACCAAGCGTTCAAAAAGGTATCGAAGGATGTTCAGATTCCTGGTTTCCGTAAAGGGAAAATTCCACGCAGTATTTTTGAAAAACGCTTTGGCGTAGAATCTCTATATCAGGACGCAGTAGATATTGTACTTCCTAGTGCTTATTCTAAAGCAGTTGATGAAGCTGAGATTTTCCCAATTGCACAGCCTTCTATCGACATTGATCAGATTGAAAAAGGACAACCGCTTGTTTTCACTGCGGAAGTAGAAGTGAAACCAGAGGTGAAACTTGGTGAATATAAAGGTTTAGAAGTGGAAGAAAAATCTGTAGAAGTAACTGATGAAGATGTAGAACAGGAAATCGAAAATCTTCGTGAACGCCAAGCAGAATTAGTTGTAAAAGAAGATAGCGAAATCGAAGACGGCGATACTGCTGTTATCGATTTTGAAGGATTCAAAGATGGCGTTGCTTTTGAAGGCGGACAAGGTGAAAATCATTCACTGGAAATTGGTTCCGGACAATTTATCCCTGGCTTTGAAGAACAATTGATTGGTAAAAAAGCTGGTGATGAAACAGAAGTAGAAATCACTTTCCCTGAAGAGTACCATGCGGAAGATTTAGCTGGTCAGGACGCAGTCTTTAAAGTGAAAATTCATGAAGTAAAAGCAAAAGAATTACCAGAACTGGATGATGAATTTGCAAAAGATGTTGATGAAGAAGTAGAAACACTTGATGAATTGAAAGCAAAAAAACGTGAAGAACTGGAAACAAACAAAAAACAACAAGCTGAAAATGAACAGCGTGAAGAATTACTTCAACAAGCTTCAGATAATATCGAGGTAGAGATTCCAGAAGCAATGGTAGACACAGAAGTAAATCAGATGGTTCGCGAATTTGAACAACAGCTTCAAATGCAAGGCATGACATTAGAAATGTACAGCCAATTCTCAGGACAAGATGAGAATGCTTTGAAAGAACAAATGCGTGAAGATGCTGAAAAGCGTGTAAAAACTAACTTGACGTTAGAAGCAATTGCTGAAGCTGAAAATCTTGAAGCTACAGAAGAGGATATCGATGCAGAGCTTGAAAAAATGGGCTCTATGTACGGAGTTGAGAAAGAACAGCTTCTACAAATGCTTGGCGGTTCCACAGAAACATTAGAAAATGATTTAAAAATGCGTGCTGCAATTGAATTCTTAGCTGAAAACAGCAAAACAAAATAATTTTTATAAACAAGTGAAAAAAGAGGATAAATAAGACAAGGTGCGCCGAGAGACGTGCCTTGTCTTTCCTGTTAATTAGGACAGTGTCGAATAAATGAAGATTTTGTCAAAAGCGGTATTTGTTCCAGGATATAAAGTATACTATACAGATGGAATTGCAAATAGTTGACATTTAAAAGAATTGATTCATACTGTATAGACACACTTATCATAGGATTATCTTTAGAAAATATAAAAAGTATATTGTTTTGTATTTCTATTTGTATCTGATATGATGAATTATAAAGCTGACTGCTAATCCGATACGGCACATGTAGGAGTGAATGAATATGTTGAATTTAGAAGCCGGGATGGGACAATCAAATTGCTCTTTTTGTGGGAAGAACGAAAAAGAAGTTCAGAAATTAGTAGCTGGCCCTGGCGTTTATATATGTAACGAATGTGTTAGGAAAGTCTCAGAGATTGTTGAGGAAGGCGGCGAAAAGTAATGTTTAAATTTAATGAAGAAAAAGGACAATTAAAATGTTCTTTTTGTGGCAAAGGCCAAGAACAAGTACGAAAGCTGGTAGCTGGTCCCGGTGTTTATATATGTGATGAATGTATTGAATTATGCACAGAAATCGTTGAGGAAGAGCTTGGCACCGAGGAAGGCATGGAAATGAATGAGATTCCAAAGCCAAAAGAAATCTGTGATACACTTGATGATTACGTAATTGGTCAAGATAAAGCCAAAAGAAATCTTTCTGTAGCAGTATATAACCATTACAAACGTGTTAATTCCGGCATGCATAATGGGGATGTAGAAATCTCTAAAAGTAATATTGCCATGATTGGGCCTACAGGAAGCGGTAAAACACTCTTAGCTCAAACATTAGCAAGAATTATTAATGTACCATTTGCAATGGCTGATGCAACATCATTAACAGAAGCAGGATATGTAGGAGAGGATGTAGAAAATATTCTTCTCAAACTGATCCAAGCTGCTGATTATGATGTAGAAAAAGCAGAAAAAGGAATCATTTATATTGATGAGATTGACAAAGTAGCAAGAAAATCTGAAAATCCATCGATTACAAGAGATGTTTCCGGAGAAGGCGTACAGCAGGCGCTTCTAAAAATCTTAGAAGGAACAGTAGCAAGCGTACCTCCTCAAGGTGGAAGGAAGCATCCGCATCAAGAATTTATCCAAATCGATACAACCAATATTTTATTTATTGTCGGCGGTGCATTTGACGGTATTGATCAAGTAATCAAGCGTCGTATAGGTAAAAAAGTAATTGGTTTTGGTGCAAATGAAGAGCAGGAAGAATTGGATACAGCACAATTGCTGTCTAAAGTTCTTCCGGAAGATTTATTACGCTATGGTTTAATCCCAGAATTTATTGGACGTATTCCGGTAATTGGCAGTCTTACTCCGCTGGATGAAGATGCCCTGATTGAAATTTTGACTAAACCAAAGAATGCACTTGTTAAACAGTATCAAAAGCTGTTTGAAATTGATAATGTCGAGCTTGAATTTGAACAGGATGCGCTTATCGAAATTGCTAAGAAAGCTATTGAACGGAAGACTGGTGCACGCGGACTTCGTTCTATCATAGAAGGAATCATTGTAGATGTTATGTTCGACCTTCCTTCTAGAGAAGACGTAGAAAAATGCATCATTACAAAGGACACTGTTATCCAGGAAGATGGAAGTCCAAAACTTGTTTTCCAGGACGGTACCGTTCAAGAAGGAAATGAGAAGTTACCAAAGGAAAGTGCATAAGCATAAACGGGTGAGGAATGCAGATTCTGGTCAGAATCTGCATTCTTCCTCTTTTCTGCTGGTATAGGACGTGCTTTCAGTAAAATCTTCTTTTATCACGATGCCCGATTGGCGAAACTCCTGATGAATAAATGTTTCGTTTTATAAAATGACTATAATAATCATAGATACCTGAATACTTGTTTATAATAAAAGAAGGTATGATGGTGTTTACATTTTGTTGATTTTTTTTTACACTTAGAAAGAGCCTTACAGAGAAAATACATAAAAAATGAAAATAGGGGGTGAATGTATGACAGCAAACTATTTAAAAATGCCGCTGCTGCCTCTGCGGGGGTTGATTGTGTTTCCGTCGATGGTATTACACCTTGATGTAGGAAGGGATAAGTCTATTGCTTCTTTGGAACAAGCTATGTTAGCTGATCAATACATATTTTTAGCTTCACAGAAAAAAATGAATTCAGATGATCCGAGTTCTGCTGACATCTACAATATTGGAACCGTTGCAAAAATTAAACAGATTACGAAGCTGCCGAATGGAACACAACGAGTACTTGTAGAAGGGTTCTATCGGGCGGAGGTTATTCGTTATCTGGAAGAAGAAGAAAACTTTATTGTAGAGGCAGAAGAAAAAGAGGAGATTGTTGGAGACAGCTATGAAACTGAAGCTTTAATGCGTACGCTGCTTGAACAATTCCAACAGTACATAAAGGTTTCACGTAAATTAACGGATGAAACATTTGAAACCGTTGGCGATATTGATCATCCGGGCCGCTTAGCGGATATGATTACCTCACATCTTTCTTTAAAGCTGGATGACAAGCAGGAGATATTAGAATGCTTTGATGTCACGGAAAGAATACATAAGCTTCTGGATATTATTGCGGATGAGCGGAAGATTTTATCCATTGAAAAGAAAATCGGTCAAAAGATTAAAACTTCCATGGAAAAAACTCAGAAAGAATATTATTTAAGAGAGCAATTAAAGGTGATACAAAAAGAATTGGGAGACCGTGACGGCAGAACTGGCGAATTGGAACAGCTCAGAACAAAAATTGAACAGTCTGATATGCCTGAAAGAATTACCACCGTTGCGATGAAGGAATTAGGACGTTACGAAAAGGTCCCGCAGTCATCTGCTGAAAGCTCTGTCATCCGAAATTATATTGAGTGGCTTGTTGCGCTTCCATGGCAAACCAAAACAGAAGATAATATTCAAATGAAGAAAGCTGAAAAAGTGTTAAATGCAGATCACTATGGATTAGAAAAGGTGAAGGAACGCATTTTAGAATACTTAGCTGTTCAAAAGCTTACTAATACGATAAAGGGGCCGATTTTATGTCTGGTCGGACCGCCTGGAGTCGGGAAGACTTCTCTAGCGAAGTCGATTGCCAACGCAATCGACCGGAATTTTGTCCGTATTTCTTTAGGCGGCATTCGGGATGAAGCGGAAATTCGCGGACATCGCCGAACTTATATCGGCGCCATGCCGGGAAGAATTATGCAAGGAATGCGGCGGGCTGAAACGGTTAATCCGGTATTTTTATTAGATGAAATTGAGAAAATGTCCAATGATTTTCGGGGCGATCCTTCTTCAGCTATGCTGGAGGTACTGGATCCAGAACAAAATCATAACTTTAGTGATCATTACATTGAAGAGACCTATGATTTATCTAATGTATTGTTTATTGCTACTGCAAATAACATCAACAGTATTCCAGAGCCGTTATTGGATCGGATGGAATTAATCTCTATCCCGGGGTATACAGAGGTTGAAAAGCTGCATATCGCGAAACGTCACCTTATACCAAAACAAATTAAAGAAAATGGACTGACTAAAAGTAAAATACAAATTCGTGAGTCTTCTATCATGAAATTAATCCGCACATATACGAGGGAGGCAGGCGTCCGCGGTTTAGAAAGACAAATTGCGACGCTTTGCCGGAAAGCGGCTAAAGAGCTTGTCTCTGATGAAAGCAAGGACAGGATTATTATAACCGATCGCATTGTAGAAGAATATCTGGGCAAGCCGGCATACCGATATGGATTGATTGAAGAGGAAAATCAGGTTGGAGCGGCAACAGGGCTTGCATATACAACAGCTGGCGGAGATATTTTATCGATAGAGGTAACGCATTATCCGGGGAAAGGGAGCCTAAAGCTGACTGGTAAACTTGGCGGCGTTATGCAGGAATCGGCGCAAGCCGCGTTTAGCTATGTGCGTTCTCGTACAGAACAGTTGAATATAGAACCCGATTTTTATGAAAAATACGATATTCATATCCATGTTCCTGCCGGTGCAACACCTAAAGATGGTCCGTCAGCCGGAATTACCATTGCAACAGCCCTCGTATCTTCCTTGACAGGGCGTCCTATCAAAAGAGAAGTAGGAATGACCGGTGAAATTACACTTCGCGGGCGTGTCTTGCCTATTGGCGGATTAAAAGAAAAAGCATTAAGTGCACATCGCGCCGGATTGACGACGATTATTCTTCCGGAAGATAATGAAAAAGATATAGAAGACATTCCAGAAAGTGTCCGTGAGGGGCTTCAGTTTATCCCGGTGAAGCATTTAGATGAAGTATTAGAAATCGCGTTGGTAAAGGAGGATGAACCAAATGAAAGTTAATCAAGCAGAAATTGTAATCAGTGCTGTCAGTGAGAAGCAATATCCGCAGGAGCAATATCCTGAGTTTGCGCTGGCTGGCCGTTCAAATGTCGGAAAATCTTCCTTAATCAACAAGCTGATTAACCGGAAAAACTTGGCAAGGACTTCTTCCAAGCCGGGAAAAACACAAACGTTAAATTTCTATCTGATAAATGAATCTCTTTATTTTGTCGATGTTCCGGGTTATGGATATGCACAGGTATCTAAGAAAGAACGGGCAAAATGGGGCGGCATGATGGAAGAGTATTTTAAAAACAGAGAACCGCTACGGGCTGTTATTTTAATTACTGATTTACGCCATGAACCGACGACTGATGATGTTCAGATGTATGATTATTTGAAGTTTTTTGAGCTTCCGGTCATCGTAATCGGGACAAAGCTGGATAAAATCCCAAAAACAAAGAAGGACAAGCATATTAAGCGATCTAAGAAGGTTTTAGAAATAGATCCAGATGATATTTTTATTCCTTTTTCCGCAGAAACCGGCGAAGGCAAGGATGCGGTTTGGGGAGCGATAAAATCTTTTATCGCAGAGGAGCGTCCGTAAAACTTCCGCCTGAGTGAAGTTTTCTTATAAGAGAAGATAAAATAAGGATACAGCCAGAAATTAAAATTTCTGGCTGTATCCTTATTTGCGTTTGAGCATAAACATACCTAAGAGAATAAGCAGAATCGGCCAAAATCGTTCTAAGAGCGAAACAATCGGTTCAAGCCAGCTGGTGTATATAGAAAGCTGTTCCGAAAAAAGAAATAGCAGGCCTAATAAAATAGAGAAAAGACCTAAGAAAAATCCTTTTTTTGTTTTGGTATAACGGATAATAAAGGCAAGTCCTATAATAATGAAATAAACAGACCAGTCATCGATCCAAAAAGAGTAATGTTTGACTCCATGAAGATGAATGCCGATTCCAAAAAGTAATGTACCTATAAATAAATTCTGGTATGTTTTTGTTGTATAGCTATGAATGATGATACCAATTCCAATTACAATCAGGAAAGATTGCCATGAATAAAGGTCAACAAAAAAAGGAATCCGAAGCTCCCGCAGTAAAAGAAAAATACCGATTCCGATACATAAATAAGCAAGCAGTGAATGCTTTCTTTTCATCGAAAAACCTCCCAAATGTCTCTGTTTCTGTGCTGCAAATGATGATACCTGCTGTAACAGACACCCCCTTAAAAAGCAAGTACATTGTCTCTTAAAGTGAGTTCCTTGCTATAATGGGTCAGTTATGTTACATTACAGTCGGAATAAGTTGTTGCAGCGGTCGTTTTTATTTAGCTGGAATGAATCATTTTATCATACATATCTTTATGTTACGTACGAATTGTTTCAGATTCTGTTCACATTTTAGCACGAAAAGCACTTCATGACATGTTATAATGATTATTAGATAATAATCATAAAAAGTTTGAATCATTTAATCATAATGGGGGTAGTACGGTGCATATTTTAAAGGTTGGTTTTAATTACAAAACAACCCCTGTAGAAATTAGGGAAAAGTTTACATTTAATGAAGAAAAATTGTCAGAAGCAATGATTGTATTGAAGGAACAGAAGAGTATTCTGGAAAATGTAATTGTTTCAACATGTAATCGGACGGAAGTATACGCAGTTGTTGATCAGCTTCATACTGGCAGATATTATATTAAACAATTTTTAGCAGATTGGTTTGGAGAAGAAAAAGAAACCTTTTCAACTTACTTGCACATTACGGAGGATGATGGTGCAATGGAGCATTTGTTTCGCGTGACGACTGGACTCGATTCCATGGTTCTTGGCGAAACACAGATTCTTGGCCAGCTGAAGCAGGCTTTTTCAAAAGGACAACTGGCAAATACAACGGGTACCATTTTTAATGAACTGTTTAAGCAGGCCATTACATTCGGGAAACGGATGCATAAAGAGACAGGTATCGGTGAACATGCTGTCTCCATCAGCTATGCAGCTGTGGAATTAGCAAAAGAAAAGTTCGGAGACTTGAGTAATAAGCATGTAGCTATTTTAGGCGCCGGTAAAATGGGCGAATTAGCAGCGAAAAACATTCAAGGTGCTGGAGTAAAGGATATCACTGTCATTAATCGCACACAGGAGAAAGCAAAAATGATGGCAGAGAAATTTGAAGCTAAGGTTGCCGGGATGGATGAACTATCTGTTGTATTAGAAGAAGCGGATATCCTGATTAGTTCTACCGGTTCAGAGTCTGTTGTTTTATCAAAAGAAGATATTGAAAAGGTACAAAGTAAACGGCAGGATAAAGAACTATTCTTAGTAGATATTGCGGTTCCCCGGGATATTGATCCGGAAATTGCTGAAGTTAATCAAGTTGCTTTATTTGATATTGATCACCTGCAGAATATTGTGGATGAACATCTGGAGTCTCGAAAAGCAGCAGCAGAACAAATTGAAATATCCTTAGAGGAAGAAATTGTCCAATTCAAGGAATGGATGAAAACATTAGGTGTTATCCCGGTTATATCTGCTCTAAGACAAAAAGCGCTATCTATCCAATCCGAAACAATGCAAAGTATTGAACGGAAAATTCCAAGCTTAACGGATCGCGAGAAAAAAGTGCTTAATAAGCATACGAAAAGTATTATAAATCAGTTACTGAAAGAGCCGATTACGCAGGCGAAAGAATTGGCAGGTGCTGAGCAGGCAGATGAGGCGTTGCAATTATTTATTGATATTTTTGGGATTGAGAATGAGGTAAGAGAAGAATTTGCGAAACAGCTGAAAAAGAATGATGCATTCACCAAATTTACGCAAGAGGAAGCCTCCTCATTCAAGGTTATTGAACGAGTAACCACTGCCTAAGCAGGATGGATTCATTCTGTTTACATCATTCACATCCAACCAGAAGGTCATTTCATTTACTTTCTGGTTGCTTTTTATTGTAGAAGAAACCTGGAAAAGTCGAGGAGGACACATCATGCGAAAAATAATTGTTGGTTCGAGAAAAAGTAATTTAGCCATGACACAAACGAAATGGGTTATTGATCAGCTGAAAAAAGCTGGTGTAGAAAATGAATTTGAGATTAAAAAGATTGTTACAAAGGGAGACCAAATCCTGGATGTAACCCTATCGAAAGTTGGTGGAAAAGGTCTGTTTGTAAAAGAAATTGAAAAAGCGATGTTTGACAAAGAAATTGATTTTGCCGTACACAGTATGAAGGATATGCCTTCTTCTCTTCCAGAAGGGCTGGAGATTTCCTCTATTCCTGACAGAGAAGACCACCGCGATGCTTATATTGCGAAAAATAATATCAAATTAGCAGACCTGAAAGAAGGCTCGATTATCGGCACAAGCAGCTTACGCAGAGGGGCACAAATTCTTGCAGCCAGACCAGATTTAGAGATTAAATGGATTCGTGGAAATGTGGAAACACGTATCCGAAAATTAAATGAGGAAGACTACGATGCCATTATCTTAGCTGTATCCGGTTTGAAGCGGGTTGGTTTAAGTGAGAATCTGATTACAGAATACCTGGATCCGGAAATCTGTGTACCTGCTGTAGGACAGGGTTCGCTTGCCATTGAAAGCCGTGAAGATGATACAGAATTAAAAGAAATCGTTCAAAGGATCCATAATGAATATACAGCCAAAACAGTATTAGCGGAACGTACTTTCCTGCATTTATTAGAGGGAGGGTGTCAAGTTCCAATCGGCGGCTATGCTTATTTAGATGGCGAAGAAATCGTCTTAACTGCTTTAGTAGGAACCCCTGACGGAAAAACAATCCTGAAAGAAGTCGTCCGCGGTAATGACTCTGTTCAAGTTGGTAAGCAGGCGGCTGAAATATTAATAAATCAGGGAGCTAAAGATATCGTTGACCGTGTCAAAGAGGAGATGGAATAATCATGGGAAAGCCGCTTCACGGGGAGCGCATATTGATTACGAGAGAAGAGACAAAAGCTGCTGAAATGGCTGACAAAGTCACGAAGCTGGGCGGTAGTCCAGTTATTGTCCCAATGATTGAAATAAATTTTCCAGAAAAACTTGAGGATACTGCTATACTGGAACGCCTCTCGGATTTCAGCTGGGTATTCATGACAAGCGCTAACGGTGTGGATGGTTTTTTTCAGCTGCTCCGTAAACAGCAGATAACGTTTCCGGAAGGATTGAAGATAGGAATCGTCGGCAAGAAAACAGAAAAGGTATTGCATCGATATGGTTATGCTGCTTCCTTTGTTCCGGAAACCTTTGATGCGCAGGCGATGGCAGAAGCGTTTATCTCTTTTTACACATCGGATAAGCCGGTGCTGCTGATACGGGGTAATTTATCAAGGCCGACGCTTCCAGAAAAGCTAAAAGAAGCCCAGATTGCTTATGAAGCATTGGAAGTGTATGAGACAACGTATTGTGTGGAATCAAAACAGAAGTTGAATCAAGAGCTTCCAACTGTTGATTATATAACGTTTACAAGCCCATCAACAGCAGAGGCGTTTGTACAATTAGCGGAATGTATACCGAATAATGCAACCTATATTTGTATCGGTAATACGACGGAAGATAAGGCAAGGGAATTAGGGATTCCTGATGTATATACGTCCATACCATATACAACAGATGCGATGTTGGATTTAATTTCAACGATTGCAAACGAAAGGAAGATAAATCATGAGTGAATTCACATTTGACAGACATCGGCGTTTGCGTTCATCCGTTTCGATGCGCGCACTCGTTCAAGAAACACACTTACGGGCAACGGATTTTATTTATCCGATATTTGTTATTGAAGGAGAAGACATCCGTAATGAGGTTTCGTCAATGCCGGGAGTTTTCCAGGTTTCTTTTGATCATTTATTGAAAGAAGTGGAGGAAGCGTATCAATTAGGAATCCGTTCGCTTATTTTATTTGGCGTGGTAGAAGAAAAGGATGAAATCGGATCCGAGGCTTTTCATGATCATGGAATTATTCAGGAAGCAACAAGAATCGTGAAACAGGCGTATCCGGAAATGCTTGTTGTTGCGGATACCTGTTTATGCGAGTATACCTCGCATGGACATTGCGGCGTGATTGAAAACGGAGATGTAGCCAACGATGCTTCTCTGGAGCTGTTAGCTAAAACAGCTGTATCTCAAGCAAAAGCAGGTGCCGATATTATTGCTCCTTCCAATATGATGGACGGATTTGTAACTGTCATCCGCCATGCTTTGGATGAAGCCGGTTTTCACCATATTCCGATTATGTCCTATGCGGTGAAATATGCTTCCGCTTATTACGGTCCTTTCCGTGATGCAGCAGACAGCACACCTCAATTTGGAGACAGGAAAACCTACCAGATGAACCCGGCTAACCGTTTAGAGGCAATTCGTGAAGCGAAATCGGATATTAAAGAAGGCGCTGATTTCTTAATTGTCAAACCGAGCCTGTCTTATATGGATATTATGCGGGAAGTGAAAGATAATTTTGACGTGCCCGTCGTTGCATACAACGTGAGCGGGGAGTATTCCATGATTAAAGCGGCTGCTTTAAATGGCTGGATTGATGAGAAAAAATTAGTAACAGAAACCCTGCTATCGATGAAACGTTCAGGCGCAGACTTAATTATTACCTATTTTGCAAAAGATGTGGCAAAATGGTTGCAAGAAGATAAATAAGGGAGGAAGAGCATGGTAAACACAAGATCAGTAGATGCATACAAAGAAGCTGTTGATTTAATGCCCGGCGGGGTAAACTCTCCGGTACGTGCATTTAAATCAGTGGGGCTTGATCCGATTTTTATGGAAAAAGGAAAGGGCTCTAAAATTACCGATATTGACGGCAATACGTATATTGATTACGTACTAAGCTGGGGACCGTTAATTTTGGGACATGCAGATGAGCGTGTGACGAAAAGTTTAAAGGAAGTTGTTGAAAAAGGGACAAGCTTTGGAGCACCTTCATTATTAGAAAATCAGCTGGCTAAGCTCGTTATTGACCGTGTTCCATCGATTGAAATGGTTCGGATGGTCAACTCTGGGACAGAAGCAACGATGAGTGCGATTCGTCTGGCGCGGGGTTATACAAACCGGGATTTGATTATTAAATTTGAAGGAAGCTATCATGGCCATGGGGATTCCCTGCTGATTAAAGCCGGCTCTGGTGTTGCAACACTTGGTCTTCCAGACAGCCCGGGGGTACCAGAAAATATCGCTAAGAATACCATTACCGTTCCTTATAATGATGTAGAGAGCTTAAAGCTTGCTTTTGAGCATTATGGTGATAAAATCGCAGCGGTGATTATGGAGCCTGTATGTGGAAATATGGGAGTCGTGCCTCCAAAAGAAGGCTTCTTACAGGCTGTACGCGATATTACCGAGCAAAATGGTTCGTTGCTTATCTTTGATGAGGTAATGTCAGGCTTCCGCGTCGGTTATTACAGTGCGCAGGGACATTTTGATGTTACGCCTGATTTAACCTGTCTGGGTAAAGTCATCGGCGGCGGTCTTCCTGTCGGCGCATACGGCGGAAAACGGGAAATTATCGAACAGATTGCACCGACTGGTCCAATTTATCAAGCCGGTACATTATCCGGTAACCCGTTAGCTATGACAGCGGGCTATGAATCGTTAGCTTCCTTGACAGAAGCGTCTTATGAAGAAATTAATAAGAAAGTAGACCGTCTTACAGAAGGGTTCCGCCAGGCGGCAGACAAATATGATATACCGCTTCATATTAATCGTGCCGGTTCCATGGTCGGTGTATTCTTCACAGATCAGGAAGTCGTTGATTTTGAAACGGCGCAATCCTCTAATTTAGACTACTTTGCGCAATATTACCGTGCGATGATTGAAGAAGGCGTATTTTTACCGCCATCTCAATTTGAAGGATTATTCTTATCTACTGCACATACAGATGAGGATATTGAAAAGACAATTGAAGCGGTGCATACTGCTTTTTCTAAGATTGAAAAATAATGATAAAGAGAAAATAAAAGAGAAATCCATGCGGGTTTCTCTTTTTTACTGACAGAATATTACTTTCTCAAATTCAAGTGGAGGTCATACAAAGATGCTGTTTCAAAATAATAAGCTAACTGTTCGTGAATTAACAAAAGAGGATAATTATTTACTGGCAAAGTGGCTTTCCGATCCGGCAGTTCTTCAATTTTACGATGGGAGAGATAATCCATTTGATTTAGAAAAAGTGAATGAAAAATTTTATCCGCTTCAAGACAATGTAGTCAGATGTATCATAGCTTTTGATAATATTGAAATCGGTTATATTCAATATTATCTATTAAATGTAGACACGAGAAAAAAGTATGGTTATTTAAATGATAATAATGTTATTTATGGAATAGACCAATTTATAGGAGAAACGCAATACTGGGATAGAGGTATTGGCAAACTCCTGATCCAGTCTATGGTTGCTTATTTAATGAATACGAAACATGTAAATAAAGTCGTCATGGACCCCCAAGCCTGGAATAAAAGAGCGATTCGCTGTTACGAGAAAAGTGGTTTTAAGAAAATAAAATTACTTCCTTGCCATGAACTGCACGAGGGCGAGTATCGGGATTGCTGGTTAATGGAATACCCGGAAACAGAGTGATTTCTTGAAGCGCGTTTAACATAAACGATACCCCTGCTTTTCTTGTTTGCTTTAAACCAATCTTCCTCCTTAGCATATTCCAATGTTTCTTATCATATAAATGATAACGAATGATTCGCATCTGGACTGTTTGCGAGAGGAGGAATACATTTGTCAGTAGATTCTAATTCATTTGTTTTTGAACTGGAAGAATCACTGTTTTTTGAAAAAGGACAGGAAGTAGAAGAGCTCAGAGGAATTTCCATTGAACCAGAAATAACAATCGAATCATTAGATAACTATATTTCTATCCATGGCAATCTTGAACTGCAGGGAGAATATCAAAAAGTAAATGGTGAAGAAGAAGGAGAAGAGATTTTTGACTTTGATCAAATTCAGGCTAAGCGTTATGTCGAAAGTATTAGAGAGGTAAATGGACTGTATGTATTCACCCATAAATTTCCTGTAGATATATCTGTGCCGCCTCATCGGGTGAATAAAATAGAAGATGTCACGGTACAAATTGAATCCTTTGATTATGATTTATTAGGTGCAGATAGTTTAAAAATTACTGCTGCAGTTGAGATTCAAGGGATTTTACAGGATGAAGCATATCGTCCGTCAGAAGAAAATTGGGAAACAGCAGAAGCGGATCAAGAACAGGTAGGAGATACATTTTCCTTCGAAATAGAACTTCCGGAAGAAGCATTGACCCGCAATGAACAAACGATATCGGAAAATCAGCAAAAATTAGAAGAACTGCTAGCGTCAGAAGAAGAAATTAAACCGGAAGTTGAACCGATATTGGAAGAAAGCCCCCCGGAAGAAGCATTAATTCGTAATGAGCAAGCGATATCGAAGGATCAGAAAAAAATGGAAGAACTATTAACATTGGAAGAAAGCTATTCAGAAGAGGAGCCAGAAGATGACCCGGATCGATGGAAAGTAAAGTCACAGCCTCTTTCTGAATATTTCGAGTCTCTTTCGAAAGGAAAGGCTTCAGAGGATGAGTCGGAAGAAGAAGAGCAGGTGGAAGAGGTATTAGAGGCTGAGGAAGATATGGAGATGACAGGGGAGGAGCCAGGCTGGGATGTCGCTGATGAATCCGAGGTGATTGATTATATAGAAGATACCTTCTATCCAGATACACCCAGGGAGGAAGAAATACTGGTGGCTGAAGAACCGAAAAAAGAGGAGGAACGAACAGAAAGCGAATCGTTACTATCTCAGATTTTCCGCGAAGCAGACGAGGATCATTATGCCAAAATGCGTCTGTGCATTGTTCAGGAGAATGATACGATCGATACCATAGCAGAACGGTTTGCAATCAGCCCGCTGCAATTAATCAAGCATAATCAATTAGAAGAAGAATTAGAAGTAAATGAAGGACAGCTGCTTTATATTCCGTCTAAACAATAAATAAAGACTCTGCACAAATAATGAATAAGATTATTTGTGCCGGAGTTTTACATAATCTATGTTTTTAATTATTTTATGCAGGTTAATATTCAGATGTAATGCAGATTTGATATACACGAGCAATTTCAAGTTTACAAATAAGGGGTGACATGTGGTGAATATATGGAAGAAGGTCCTGGAAGCATATCATATCTATCCCGTCAGTATTGAAAAACAGACAGAGCGTGTTGTAAAAGTATTTGACGGTATGCAGGAATATGCTTTGAAGCGCAGTTTTTTAACAGAACAGACGATGGAGAATTGGCAGCATGTCTACCGTATTGCTCGTGAAAAAAATGTGACAGAGATTTTACCTGTGTATTTAACCCGGGACAATGCATTTTTTCATAAGGAGGAAAATTTTTACTATTATTTAACACCTTGGATTGACTCTCCGGAGGTCACAGATTCCGCGTATAACATTGAGCGAACATTGCAGACACTTGCACAAATTCATAAAAAGACAAGGCAGACCAGCCGTATTAAATCTGATCGTCTCAAAGAATCCTTTCAAGGGTTTTCAAGCTTTTGTAAACAATCCTTAGATCAGCTCCATGCCCGTGTCACCGATTATGAAAGCAGAAAATATATGTCGCCGTTTGAGCTGCTTTATTGCACGCATTATAAAGGGGTTTGCCATGCTGTAGGGCTGCTGCAAGATAAACTGTATCAAATCTATGGAGAGGAAGAAACGGAGATTTTATGGTCTTCCAGCTTATGTCATCAGCGAGTCGACGATACGCATTCAAAGGGGGGCTATTTAATTAATTGGGAATCAGGAGGATTCGAGCATCCGGCACGTGATTTATCACATTATTTCCGGGGCTTGACAGGAGCTTATAACCAGCCTGAGGAAACAATACAGCAGGCATTTACGGTCTATCAAAAAACAAATCATCTGACTGTAAAGGAAATGCATCTTGTTTCTGTCTATTTGTTAAATCCATCATTCTATTTAAGTGTACTTAAGAATTATACAGACCGCCGCACAAAGAAATCGATGGTTAATCAGGTCAAAGAGCTGCAGCAGCAATTCCGCCGTTTAGAATTTGGGATGAATTGGGTGGAGTTTATTCAAGAAACATATGAGTCCAAAGAAGAACAGCCAGACTAAATCCATTGCATGTAAAAAGAAAGGGCAAGGCCAATTAGTACAGCTAGTATTAAAATATCAAATGCTGTTGGTATTAAAAGCGTTCGGATAATCTGAAAGACCAGAATTGGTGTGACGCAGGCTTCTACAACGAAAATACATTTTCTGGCCCAAAGCGGTATACGATAACGATAATAACGGGACATTTATTTCCCTCCTTTTTTGAATGAAGTGTGACTTCAGGAATGATATATAATATGTTATGTATAAATGCTCGAAAAGTGTGTCAATAATATAGATACACTTTTTAATGAACTGGGAACAAGCCTATTTATCGGTAAATATATGAAAATCTAGTTGACGTTCTTAAGCGGAAACGATAAAATAAATGTTACTAAGAAAACATACGAATACGTGGAAGAGAAGTAGTAAAGAGTAAACGCTCTTAGAGAGGGAAATCCTGTGCTGAAAATTTCCCGGGAAGGTTGTTCTTGAAGTCGTCTCTGATGTAGAATCTCTGAAAAATGAAGTAGGAGGTTCCGGTTGTCAGCCGATATCCATGACCTTGAGTGTGCATTAATGAAGCTGCAGCAGCTTTTATTGATCAGCAAACAAAGGTGGTACCACGGAAATATACCTTTTCGTCCTTTATGTATAAGGATGAAAAGGTTTTTTTAGTTGAATGAATGAAGGAGGTTTTTTAACATGTCAGATAAACAAAATCAGCTTCCTCCTAAATATAATCCACAAGAAGTGGAAGCAGGAAGATATCAATTTTGGTTAGATGGGAAGTTTTTTGAAGCAAAAGATGATCCGAAGAAGGAGCCGTATTCCATTGTGATTCCGCCGCCAAATGTAACAGGACGATTGCATTTAGGGCATGCATGGGATACCACGATGCAGGATACAATCACACGTATGAAGCGTATGCAGGGCTATGATGTATTATGGCTTCCTGGAATGGATCATGCGGGGATTGCTACCCAGGCGAAGGTAGAAGCAAAATTAAAAGAATTGGGAACCAGCCGCTATGAGCTTGGACGGGAGAAATTTCTTGAAAAATCCTGGGAGTGGAAAGAGGAATATGCAAGCTTTATCCGCTCGCAGTGGGAGAAGCTTGGACTTGGATTAGACTATTCCCGGGAACGTTTCACGTTAGATGAAGGTTTGTCTGAAGCTGTTCGGGAGGTATTTGTCCGTCTTTACGAAAAAGGATTGATTTATCGCGGCGAATATATTATTAACTGGGATCCCTCCACGAAAACAGCTCTTTCTGATATTGAGGTGATTTATGAAGAGATTCCAGGGAATTTTTATCATATGCGCTACCCGATAAAGGATAGTGATGAAACAATTGAGATTGCGACAACCCGGCCGGAAACTATGCTCGGTGATACGGCGGTTGCGGTGCATCCAAAAGATGAACGCTATCAGCATTTAATCGGAAAAACGGTTATCCTGCCGATTGTAGGAAGAGAAATGCAAATTGTTGCAGATGATTATGTAGATATGGAGCTTGGCTCCGGAGCAGTTAAAATTACACCTGCTCATGATCCGAATGACTTTGAGATTGGGAACCGTCATAATCTAGAGCGTGTGCTTGTGATGAACGAAGATGGCACCATGAATGAAAATGCAGGGAAGTATCAGGGATTAGACCGTTTTGAATGCCGGAAGCAGCTGGTTAAAGACCTGCAAGAGCAGGGTGTGCTCTTTGAAATCGAAGAACGTCCGCATCAGGTCGGGCATTCGGAGAGAAGCGGTGCAGTGGTAGAGCCTTACTTATCTACACAATGGTTTGTAAAAATGGAGCCGTTGGCAGAATCAGCTTTGAAGATGCAGGATTCTGACGCGGAAAAAGTCAACTTTGTACCAGAGCGATTTGAAAAAACATATTTCAACTGGATGGATAATATCCGTGACTGGTGTATTTCCAGACAATTATGGTGGGGGCACCGGATTCCGGCCTGGTACCATAAAGTAACAGGTGAAATTTATGTAGGTAAAGAAACGCCGGAGGATGTTGAAAACTGGGAGCAGGATGAGGATGTATTGGATACATGGTTCTCATCTGCCTTATGGCCGTTCTCTACCATGGGCTGGCCGAATGAAGAATCCGCTGATTTGAAACGTTATTTCCCTACCAATGTTTTGGTAACAGGCTATGATATTATTTTCTTCTGGGTATCCCGGATGATTTTCCAATCAAAGGAATTTATGAATGAACGTCCATTTGAGGATACATTGCTGCATGGCTTAATTCGTGATGCTGAAGGAAGAAAAATGAGTAAATCCCTGGGGAACGGTGTAGACCCGATGGATGTCATTGATAAATACGGTGCCGATTCGCTGCGTTATTTCTTAATGACTGGTTCTACACCTGGTCAGGACCTGCGTTTTCATTGGGAACGAATCGAGTCTACCTGGAATTTTGCCAATAAAGTATGGAATGCCTCCCGTTTTTCTCTGATGAATATGGAAGGGTTCCAGTATGAGGATATTGATTTAACAGGGGACTTAACGGTTGCAGACAGATGGATTTTATCCCGATTGAATGAAACAATTGACCATGTAACGAGAAATGCAGATAAATATGAATTTGGCGAAGCAGGAAGATATCTCTACAACTTTATTTGGGATGAATTCTGTGATTGGTACATTGAAATGGCTAAGCTGGCGCTGTATGGTGAAGATGAAGCCAAGAAAAATACAACCCGTTCTGTATTGGCACATGTATTAGACCAGACGATGCGTATGCTGCATCCGTTTATGCCTTTTATTACAGAGGAGATCTGGCAGCAGCTTCCGCATGAAGGAGCATCTATTACAGTCAGCGAATGGCCAAAAGTAAATCCGGCATTTGATGATAAAAAAGCAGTTTCTGAAATGCAGCGCTTAGTTGCTATTATCAAATCTGTACGTAACAGCCGGGCAGAGGTAGATACACCGATGTCTAAGCAAATTGAGATACTTATCTCCGCAGAAAATGAAGAGCTTGTGCAGGAATTAGAAAAGAATCGGGAGTATTTAGAGCGTTTCTGTAACCCGAGCTCTCTGCAAATTGCAGAAGATATTGCAGCACCGGACAAAGCGATGACCTCTGTTGTGACAGGTGCAGAAATCTTCCTTCCTTTAGAAGGCCTGATTGACTTTGATAAAGAAATCGCACGTTTGGAAAACGAACTCGCTAAATGGAACAAAGAAGTAGAAAGAGTGCAGAAAAAGCTCTCTAACCAAGGCTTTATCAGCAAAGCACCAGAATCCTTAGTGGAAGAAGAAAAACAAAAAGAAAAAGATTATCTGGATAAACAGGCGAAAGTAAAAGCCCGTTTAGCAGAATTAAAACAGTAATTAAAAATGCTATGAGACAATTTCTCATAGCATTTTTTCTTTTATATACGTTACATATTCTTCTAATATATTGATATCGCTGAGTTTGCTCAACGTACGCGAACCAACGGCGTCTTCAATTTCATTAAATATAAATTCTCCATTTTCCGTGAACATAAAATCAATACCGGCAAGGCCGAAATCATAAGCATTTATAATTGTTTGAACGATACTTTTTTCTGTTTCATTTAACGTATACAGAGATGCTGTTCCGCCAAGAGAGTAGTTTGCTCGAAAATCGTTTAAGTTCTCACGTAAAACAGCTGCTATAATCCTTGTACCAATCACGAACACGCGTAAATCCTTGCCCGGCTGAATATGTTGAGAAGACTGAAGTACATAGTCTTCGGTCAGGCTCTGGCGGTATGCTTCCCATTCTTTTTGGCTATGAAGCATCGCAACCTGCTTTCCTCCTTTCCCATTAGCTGTTTTGGCAACAAAAGGGAAGTTAAAAGGCAAGGAGGGAGGGGCCATCTTTCCGGGGAAAAAATAGGTTTCCGGAACAGGAATACCTAGTTG
The DNA here is from genome assembly GCF_055524595.1 of Oceanobacillus sp. B139/18. Lineage (NCBI taxonomy): Bacteria > Bacillati > Bacillota > Bacilli > Caryophanales > Bacillaceae > Oceanobacillus > Oceanobacillus sp. B139/18. The sequence continues at coordinate 759,009 of NZ_JBVFXI010000001.1, forward strand.
CTGGATAGCGAGATAGCCATATGCTTTATGATTAAATGTTTCTGAGATTATAGAGTGATTAAATACGGTAATTCCCATTTGTTCTAATTGTTTATTGAGCAGAGGTTCCATTGTCCGGATAACTGCGAAATCTGCACAGATTTCTTCTCCATTCGCATAGATAACCTGTTTATTTTGATTTATGCCAATCGATAGATCTTCCCTGATCAATAATCTGAGATAGATGGATTGCTTTTTAGCTTCATCTATAAACCAGTCGATATAGCTTTTATTTCTTATTGAATCTGCTTTCGTATATATCAGCCATCCATTCATCGGGAAAGCTCCTTTTTTATATAAGTTATCATGTAATCAGCGGCGTTGACGCCCGTACACTCATAAAGATTGCGGATATGTGCATTCGCATTTATTTCACAAATCAGCAGTTCACTGTCTTGGCCAAACAATAAATCGACACCGGCAAAATCAGCTCCAATGGCTTTAGCTGCTGCTACAGCCAGCTTTTCTGTATTCTCATTAAGGGGAAAGGGCAGCATTTTGCCTCCATTAGTTACATTTGCCCGAAAATCTACTTCGTTTTGCCGTTCCACAGCAGTTATCGCTTTGTCACCAACTACCTGAACGCGAATATCCCTGCCTCTGCTTTCCTCTATATAACGCTGAAATACGAAGGGGCGCTCGCCAATATTCGAGATAATATCTGTTAAGCTCTGTTGATTGTCGATTAAATGAACCTGTTCACCAAAGGAGCCATATGCTTCTTTCACAATCAGCGGAAATCCAAAATGATTGATTATTTCCTGGATATAGTCGGATGGCAGATTATCTGCATGATATTTTTTAGGAGCAATAACCGTTTCCGGAATAGGAAGCTGATTTCTCATGAGCATTTGATAGGTGTAGATTTTATCGTCGCTGATTTCGATAGCAAGTGAACTATTAAAGACACGAACCCCCAACTGCTCCAGCTGTCTTGCCAGATAAATATCCTTGTCGATAAAAAAAGCAAAATCAGGCAGTTTATTATGGTTTGGTATAGGTGACACCGTTCCATTTTTCGGGCATAATAAAGTTAAAACCGCATCATTTTTTAAACAAATGGTTTTCATTTTTTGTTTTGCAGCGGCTTCTTCAATCATAGTTGCATAATCGATAAATTTATCCGTTGCGATACTTCCATTAATAATAATCCAGCCAGTATAATTCAAAGTTGTACATCCTTTCTGCTAAAGGGTGAAAATTTAGCTATTGGTCAATTTCTCCTGATAACCTTAAGGCAGTCACTGAGGAGATGAAGCGGCCACTTCCCTGTATAAAAAAATTTTTAGCTGTATGTAATATAGCAGGGAAAAGCACAGACGCTTATGCTGTGATAATTAGTATACGATGAAATAGATAAAGGAGGAAAGAAAGATGCGTACCAACATCCATGAATTTTTTGAAAAACGTCAGCAGCTTGGTGTACAGCCTGGACTAGACCGGATAGAAGCATTATTAGAAGCTTTAGATCATCCGGAGAAGAAGTTTACTTCGGTCCACATTGCCGGTACAAACGGAAAAGGGTCCACAGGAGCTTTTTTGCAGGCTGCTTTAAGAGCAAATCGTTATCGGATTGGAACCTTTACATCACCGAGTTTAAACGGTTTAACCGGGTTTATCCTTTACAACGGGGAATTTATTTCAGAAGATGTATTTGCAGAGTTGTTTGAGGAAATAGAACCGGTCATTGAACAAATGGATCGAGAAGGCAAACCGCCAAGCCATTTTGAAATTATGACAGCAATGGCATTTTTATATTTCTCCAGAAATGTTGATATAGCTATTATTGAAGCTGGTATGGGCGGAAGAGACGATACGACCAATGTGATACAACCAGTTTTATCCATTATTACCACGGTTTCCAAGGACCATACTGCTTTTTTGGGAGATACACTTGTGGAAATCGCAGCGCATAAAGCTGGAATTATAAAACCTCATACTCCGATTATAACAGGGGTAGAGGGAGAGGCACTCACTCCAATTGTTAATGAAGCAAATAAAAATAGAGCAGTATTATATCGTTTTGGGATGGACTTTACGATGGAAAATATCCAGATAGATGAATTTGAATGGAAAAACCTTGGCTCACGTTACCGAGTAAAGCTTCGGACAATTGGATTACATCAGCATCATAATGCTTCCGTAGCGATACAGGCGTTAAAAGTGTTAAAAAATCGATTCGGTCATCTGGATATGCACACGTCCATCGAAGCAATCCAAAAAGTGACCATCCCCGGCAGAATGGAAAAGATTCATGATAACCCGTTTATTCTAATAGATGGTGCTCATAACGAAGCAGGAGTAAGAGCTTTTATTAAAACTGTGAGAGCTATTTATCCAAGAAGAAAAGTACATGTACTGTTTGCAGCTTTTAAAGATAAGGATATAGAAGAAATGCAGCGTCTGCTGGCAGATGTCTTTCCAAACTTATATATAACATCGTTTGATCATCCCCGGGCAGCTGCCCTAACCGATTATCCGCTGCAAGATAAGGGAGAGCAGGTCGAGGACTGGCAGGCATGGATGAAAGAAAAAATAAAAACGTCAATGGCACCGATCCTGATAACAGGTTCCTTTCATTTTGTTGATTATATCCGTTCTTTTGTGAAGTCACTTGAAGCGTCTGAATAGAGGGAGGATTATTAAGAAAATTGTAGAACGATTATAATAGATAGTGTCATGATTCGCCTTACTTTTTACAAGGGCTGTGCTAGAGTGAAACAAAACTGGCACTGGAGGGCTGGATGAATGACAAAACATAAACTGCATAGAATAAAAGATACGAAAGGTACTTGGACATACAAAGTCCATACATCCTCCAAAGATGATAGTGCAGAAAGAACATCGGCAGCAACGCTGGAGAACGAACCAGAAGAAACAGACATCACCACGCTGACAGCCGTTAAAGGCACGAATAAGGGGAAATTAAAAAGAAATCCTGTATGGAAAACAATCCTGATTAGTGGGGGAAGTGCTGTGCTTGTCGGTACCTTGATTGGTTTTTTAATTTTCCGGATGTTTCTGCAGGTTGATACACCGACAAGTGCTGAAAATCCATCCCAAACAACCCCAGCGGTAACGCCGGCAGAAAAAGAAGAAGCCAGTCCAGATGTTATTGCTGTCACACTCGCTTCGTTAGAAACCTATATCCTTCAAGCAGGTGTTTTTTCAGATCAAGAAAATGCTGACCCATTAATCGCCAGCTTGAAGAATTTAAATATTCCATCTGTATTTTTTGACAGGGATGGGGAGTTTTATCTAATGGCAGGAGTTGCATCGTCAGAGGATGCTGCACAGGCTCTTGCTGCATCCCTTTCCGATAATCAAGCAGAGCTTTATGTGAAGGCATGGGGAACGCAGACAAAGGACATAGAAATGACCGAAGCAGAAAGGGAATGGATCACAGCGTTTCAAGCTTTTTTTGAGGAGCAGCTTCAGCAGACAGAGTCCAATCAGCCGATTCCTGAGGAAGAGATAGCTGCTCTAGTGGACAAGGCTCCTGCAGAGACTGTGGCGATTGATGAATTATTAAGCAGCATAACCGAAATGCAAGGAGAGCCTTCTTTTTACCAATTGTTGACCTGGATGAAAATCTATGACGAATTATAGGGAGCAGACGTTATAAAACCCTTAGAAAGCTGGATTGAGATGCCCGCTTTCTAAGGGTTTTATAATGAACTGCTGATTTTACATAAAATTTATTTTTATAGTAGTACAAGGTTATCAAAACAACAATTTTTTATTAGAAAACAACGATTATTACTAGATAATTCTTATTGAAAATGGATAATTGTCAAGTTGTAGGAAAAGTGTGTTCTCGCTATGATATAAAGGAAACTTCATTCAGCGAAAGTTTTATCTCCGTTGAAGAAGGAACAAAGGCTAAGTTTACGCCGTCTCCGGGACATTTGTGACCAACAGCCAGTTGAACTGCAATAAATAAACGAAAGGCGGGATACCCGTGGCAAAACCAATTTTTATACGAGATTTACCTACAGAAGACAGACCGAGGGAGCGTTTGTTAAAGCATGGAGCGGATAAGTTGAGCAATCAGGAAATACTTTCTATTCTAATCGGCAGCGGCTCTAAAAATGAACCTGTCCAATTACTAGCAGACCGTATTTTGATGCATTTTGAAGGAATTAAACTGCTAAGAGATGCCACCGTGGAAGAATTGAAAGCGATTAAAGGGATTGGAACGGCAAAAAGTTTAAATATACTGGCTGCCATTGAGCTTGGAAAGCGAATCAGCAGCTATAAGCCGGTGGATGCCTATGTAATCCGCTCTCCAGAAGACGGCGCGAATTACGTTATGGAAGAGATGCGTAATTTATCACAGGAGCATTTTGTAGCGCTTTTTTTAAATACTAAAAATCAAATCATTCACCGGCAGACTATCTTTATCGGTTCGTTGAATGCTTCTATCGTCCACCCCCGTGAGCTGTTCCGGGAAGCTGTAAAACGGTCAGCCGCCTCCATACTAGTTTGCCATAACCACCCCTCCGGAGATCCAACCCCCTCACAAGAAGATATTCTTGTTACAAAGCGTCTTGTCGAATCTGGAGATATCATTGGAATAAAGGTTATTGATCATTTAGTTATTGGGAATGAGTGTTTTGTTTCATTAAAACAAAAAGGATACTTATAAATACTATCTATTTTAGCGTTTTTTTCGTATAATTATATTTGGAATTAATTTTCAGCGCCATTTTTCGGAAAATATAAAAGTGGCGCTTCTTAGAATTGTATAAAGTATCACTCCATTCTGCAGGGCGGTTCTTTTCATCCCCTGCAAACGAAGCTTTACTGCGAAAGGAATACATTCTAGAGTGCTGATATAAAACGAAATTGCCTTCCAAGGGAATTTTACGGATGGCTATCCGTGATAGAGGAACAGCTAAAAATTAATATTTGATGGAAGAACGGAAAGGATGAAATTTATGGGGATATTTAACTTTTCACAGGATTTAGGAATTGATTTAGGAACAGCAAATACATTGGTTTATGTAAAAGGTAAAGGAGTTATTGTCCGGGAGCCTTCTGTTGTAGCTAAAAATTTGGAGACTGGGGCCGTCGAGGCTGTTGGAAGTGATGCAAGAATGATGATTGGGCGTACACCCGGAAATATTTCTGTTGTCCGCCCGATGAAGGATGGGGTAATTGCAGATTACGATACTACTTCCATCATGATGAACTACTATATGAAAAAAGCAATGAAGAAACGTTCTCTTTTTGCTAAGAAACCTAATGTAATGATTTGTGTTCCATCTGGCATCACCATGGTGGAGGAACGGGCAGTTATTGATGCAACGAAGCAAGCCGGTGCGAAAGAAGCCTATCCGATTGCAGAGCCCTTTGCAGCGGCAATTGGAGCAGGGCTTCCTGTCTGGGAACCGACAGGAAGTATGATCGTTGATATCGGCGGAGGAACGACGGAAATCGCTGTTATTTCATTGGGAGGAATTGTAACGAGCAGCTCCATTCGAATTGCAGGAGATGATATGGATGAAGCGATTATCTCTTACATAAGAAAAAAATATAACCTAATGATTGGAGAAAGATCCGCTGAATCGATTAAAATGGATATAGCAGCAGCGAAAAAAGGCATTGTTGGAGAAGAACGGGATATTAGAGGGCGTGATTTGTTGACGGGATTGCCAAAAACAATTACAGTTACATCGGAAGAAATTTCTGGAGCTTTGGATGATAATATTGATGCAATTGTGAATGCTGTCAAAACAACATTGGAAAAAACGCCGCCAGAATTATCGGCTGATATCATGGATAGAGGAATCGTCTTATCCGGAGGCGGTGCTCTATTAGAAAATCTGGATAAAGTCATTAGTGATGAAACGAAAATTCCTGTATTTGTTACAGAGGAACCATTGGAAAGCGTGGCAATTGGAACTGGAAAATCACTAGATTACATCGAACAATTCCGTTCAGCTCCGAGTGTGTCTTCACGCGCGTTAAATTAATAAGTAGGTGTTTGTATGAATTTTTTTCGAAGCAAGAAATTATTTATAATCCTTATCGGATTTATTGTACTCGTCGTATTAATAGGATATTCTCTAAACAATCGCGGACATTTAAACGTTGGTGAAAAGATTGTCAGTGATGCCGTGGGGTGGGTGCAGAATGTTGCACAGGCTCCAGTAACGTTTGTCACTGATATTGCTTCCAATATCAGTGATTTCAAGACAACATATGAAGAGAACCAGGTATTAAGGGAGCAGCTTTCTCAACAAAAAAGTGTAGCCTATGACCTGCAAAATCTGGAAGAAGAAAATGAAGAGCTGCGTTCCATGATTGATATGACGGAAACAGCTCGAGACTATGAACCAATCTATGCAACAGTGATTGCCCGTTCGCCGGAGCAATGGGTTAATCAGGTAACCATTAATCGCGGAGAGAATGACGGGGTACAGGAAAATATGGTTGTGCGTACAGCTGAAGGAATGATTGGAAAAGTGCTTCATACATCAGGGGGTACGGCCACGGTACAATTACTGACAGGTTTTGACGAGTTCAACCGTGTTTCTGCAACTGTATTGAGAGAAGACGACAGTGATATTTTTGGAATGATAGAAGGGTTCGATGAAGAGACAGAGATGCTCTTATTCCGCATTATTGAAGAATCGGATACAGATATCGAGGAAGGAGATACCGTATATTCCTCAGAACTTGGCGGAGAGTTTCCTGCTGGCATAACCATTGGTGAAGTAAATGAAGTAGTTGCCGACCAATATGGATTGACCAGAATCGCAATGGTCGAACCGGCGGCGGATTTATTTGACATCCGCAATGTTATTGTTGTGAACCGTTCTATTGACCAGCCGGAAGACGATGTTGAAGAAGGGGATGACGAGTCTTGACTAGACGTGTGATATTCCCTTTGATTCTGTTCGTCGTCATGGTACTCAGCGGCGTGGCTTTAGAGCTTTTACCTCAACAGTTATTAATGGGTACATATATGATTGTGCCGCACTGGCTGTTTATTATGCTCATTTACATTGCCATATTCTACGACCGTAATGATACTTATTATGCTGTTTTATATGCACTTATTTTTGGATTGCTTTTTGATATTGTGTATACAGGTATTTTAGGTGTTTATATGTTTTCTTATGCACTGGTAATTTACATTGTCCGCGGTTTAAAGAAAATGCTGCAAGGTAACTTTTATGTGCTGTTAATCCTTTCCGCTTTTGGAATAGCTTTGGCTGATCTAAGTGTCTATACGGTTTTCACTGTGATTGGATTAGCAGATATGCCGATAGAAGTATACTTATTGAATCGATTAGTGCCTACTATTCTTTTGAATCTTTTATTCCTGGTATTAATCTATCCGCTAATAATAAAACCGATACGGAAATGGGGAAGAGAATTAACCTGATCTGACCGTTTGAAATAAATCTGTTCAAACGTATATTTATGAAAGAGCGGCGGACTCTGCTCAGTCAGTAATCTGCTTTTATGCTGGCTGTAGAAAAAAGAGGTGAATATATCGTGCAAGAAACCAAACCGACCATCACGATTAAAGGGACAAGAGATGGTTTGATTTTATTTATAGATGAAAATTCTTCTTTTGAAGAAATTGTCCAAGATTTAATCAAAAAGCTTGATGAAAGCAGCCCGAAAAAAGAGGAACCTGTAGTTTCTGTAAAAGTAAAACTCGGACACCGTTATTTAACCGAGGAACAGCGCAATCAATTAAAGAAAATTATTGAAGAGAAGAATCGTTTCCAGATTGAAGCAATGGAATCCGAAGTTATACCAATCAAAGATGCAAAAACTTGGCTGGATCAGAGTAAATTAAAAGTAGTTAACCAGATTGTCCGATCTGGACAAGTTCTTGAAACAGAAGGCGATTTGCTGCTGATTGGTGATGTGAACCCTGGAGGCAGAGTAAGAGCCAGAGGAAACATCTATATCATGGGGAACTTATTAGGAATTGCACATGCTGGCACAGAAGGGGACCAAGAAGCTTTTATAGCTGCTTCTTATATGAAACCGGCACAGCTTCGAATTGCAGAATATATCAGTCGGGCACCTGATTATGAAGCAGATGGAGTATACATGGAATGCGGAATCATTGATCCGGATCAGAACAAGATTGTAATTGATTCTATCAAAATACTTTCTAAACAGAGAAAGGTGATTAGCGCATTTGAGAGGAGAATGAATAATGGGTGAAGCGATTGTAATTACATCCGGGAAAGGTGGAGTTGGTAAAACAACGACAACTGCAAATATTGGGACATCTTTAGCATTAATGGATAAAAAAGTTTGTTTAATCGATACAGATATCGGCCTTCGTAATCTCGATGTAATTATGGGGCTGGAAAATCGTATTATTTATGATATTGTTGACGTTATTCAGGGACGCTGTAAGCTGCAGCAGGCTTTAATCAAAGATAAACGTTTTGATTACCTTTCTTTACTTCCTGCCGCACAGACAAGCGATAAGTCATCTGTCACCACAGAGGGAATGAAAGAGATCGTGACAGAATTAAAGCAAGAATACGATTATATCATTATTGATTGTCCGGCAGGTATTGAACAAGGCTTTCAAAATGCCATTGCTGGTGCGGACAGAGCGATTGTAGTCACAACACCTGAAAATTCCAGTGTACGCGATGCAGATCGAATTATCGGATTGATTGAAAAAGAAGATATGATCGAACCGCCGAGACTCGTCATTAATCGAATCCGTAATCATATGATGCAGAATGGCGATATGCTCGATGTAGACGATATTGTTCAGCTCTTAGCAATTGATTTAATTGGGATTGTAGCGGATAGTGAAGAAATGATTAAAGCTTCTAATAAAGGAGAACCCATTGCGCTGCATCCAAATTTTAAATCCTCTATCAGCTATCGCAACATAGCCAGAAGGATTTTAGGCGAAACCGTTCCGCTTCAGTCGCTCGAGGAAGAAAAAAGTTTTATGCAAAAGGTAAAAGCATTCTTTAAAATATAATAATCTTATAAATAAAACATCCGCTGCGGAAGTACCGTGGCGGATGTTTTATTTATTCAGTAGCCAGTAAAAGCTTCTCCAATCGTTTTTCGATAAGGTCTCTCATTAAAATAGAAATCCAAGCATTCATTATCCTCCACAGAAATGCGTTCTCTATCAGGGTATTCAATATAAATAGTATGTTTTTTTTCACGATGAAACCGGGCTAATACATCCAAAAAGCTATCTTGAGGAGAGGCATAAATCGGTTGGATAGCACGTACAAAATGTCCGCTCTCATATCTCTTTAAAAGGAAACGGATAAATACATAAAAGCGATATTTCCATTCTTTTCGATTTTCATGTATTAAAAAGAGCCAAATAAGAAAACTGCTCAGTGTAAATGGAAAGAAAAGAAGCTGAGCGAGAATAATCAGGGCACAAATTACTAAAGAGCTGATGATAGTTACATAATACGCCTTTTTAAAGGTTAAGAAAGTAGTTAAAGCTAAGAAAACAAGTTTTCCGCCATCCAGCGGCCAAATAGGCAGCAAGTTAAATAAGAGGATGATTGTATTATAATAAAGAATTAATCCGTAGTAATAGTCTGGTATCATTCCAAAGGAAAATGCGCTATAAAGGAAGCCAAATATGAAAACTTGTACCATCGGACCTGCCAGTATAACAATTACTTCTTCACGGACGGGGCGAGTCCCGTGTTCATCTGTCTTCATGACGCCGCCGAAAGCCCAAAGAATAATAGCGGAAATTCGCCATTTAAAGGAAGAAGCAGCAATATAGTGCCCTAATTCGTGAAGAAAAACAAGGCTGAATATAATAGCAAGTTCAGTAAAAGAACCTGTTAAAAAGGAAATGACAAAGAATATCCAAAGAATCGGATGTAGATGAATAAGCTGTACGGAATTTTTAAGGCTGTTGATCAACCAGAATCACCTGCTCAGGATCAATATATTGGTTTTCTTGCTCAATTGCGAAAAAAACAGATGAACTTTCGCTTTCCATTTCCATTCCTGAGGTTCCCAGAACTTGCCCATTGGCAATATGCTGATATAAATGAACCTCGATGGAATCTAAAAAGCCATATTGTGTCGTGGTTCCATCTGCATGCTGAATCTTGACTGTTTTTTCTGTGGAACGGTCGTTGCCGGCAAACACAACAATACCTTCTTGGACAGCTGCTACATTTTCTTCTCCCTCCGGTTCAATATAGATGCCTTGCCCATTTTCATGGAAATGCTCTGAAATGATGCCGTTGACTGGAAGATACCCTGCATCGTTGGTTACTTCTTCTGAAACTGTACTCGGCCTGAATGACAGGGGAGCACCAAATGCATCAGAATACCATGCATTTACTTTTGCAAAAGGAAATTGATTCGTTAAAGTGGAAGTAAGCCACTCTTTAGGCTGTTGCATAAATGGCCTGTCTATTTCTGTAACGAATGCGGTCCCCAGAAACAGTGAAACGGACAAAAGAGCCTTCACAGCAATACTGGTAATACGGGAATTGTTCTCAGGACTTGCTGAATTTGTATGGCTGGCGGATATAGAAGGATAAAAACCGTGAGACTCTTCCATTTCCGGTAACGCGTTACTTTGCAGATAATCTTCTTGCTGGCTCCGATTTGTTCGATTTAATCCTTTTGCTTTTTGACGCATTTCAATGGCTTTGCGAATTCTTTTTAAGTTTTTATCCATACATCTCACAATCCTTTATAGCGTGGTGTGATTCATTATATGTGGAACAAGCTGTATATATGAGTAAATGGAAGAAAGATAAATGACAGACTGTGCAGGCTGAAGATGATTGATATTTATCCCTTTATCAACGGATATATCGCAGTGTAATTAAAGGTAAGGTTCTTGCAGAAGGATGCATTATTTTATATAATTTGAAAGACACTCCGTCTAAATGGACGAATATAAAGGTATTTTTTAAAAAAGGTTGACAATGAAACCTGTAAAATGATAAGATTTATCTGTTATGCAAAGTAGCACCCGTGCTACAACCGCGCAGAACAGGTTTTAAAACTGCTGTCTGCAGTACCTGAATGGCGAGTCTGAGTTTAAAGAGGAGGTGCATATAAATGTACGCAATTATTGAAACTGGTGGTAAGCAAGTTAAAGTAACTGAGGGACAAGAAATTTATGTAGAGAAAGTTACTGGTGAAGTGAATGACACGGTGACTTTTGAGAAAGTCCTATTCGTCGGCGGAGACGATGTGAAGGTTGGTGCTCCATATGTGGATGGCGCATCTGTAACAGCTAAGGTTGAAAAACATGGCCGTCAAAAGAAAATTGACGTTGTGAAGTTCAAGCCTAAAAAGAACTATCATCGTAAACAAGGTCATCGTCAACCATATACGAAACTTGTAATCGATAAAATCAGCTTATAAGGATCTGTTGTTCATAATGATTCAGGTAACGGTTTTTCAATCTGACAATCAGGTTACAGCATTTAAACTTACTGGACATGCAGAGAGTGGTCCTTATGGGTATGATCTTGTCTGTGCAGGAGTTTCAGCTGTGACATTTGGTGCTGTGAATGCAATTATGAAGCTATGTGAGACAGACCTCGATATTGATCAGGGAGCTGACGGCGGTTATCTTGCTGTGAAGCTTCCAACAAATATAAGCTCCGAAAAACTTGAAAAAATACAGTGGCTGGTAAAAGGGATGATTGTCTCTTTAGAAACCATTGAAGAAAGTTATGGGGAGCATATTGAACTGAAATTTTCATAAGGAGGTGCATTTTCATGTTACGTCTTGATTTACAATTTTTCGCATCTAAAAAAGGTGTAGGTAGCTCAAAAAACGGTCGTGATTCAGAATCAAAACGACTTGGATCTAAACGTGCTGATGGACAGTTTGTAACTGGCGGTTCTATCCTTTATCGTCAACGCGGTACAAAAATTTATCCAGGTGAGAATGTTGGCCGCGGCGGGGATGACACGCTTTTTGCTAAAATCGATGGTGTTGTGAGATTCGAACGCTTCGGTAGAGATCGTAAAAAAGTCAGTGTTTATCCTGTAGCTAAAGAAGCATAATGCTCGGATAACAGTATAGTTAAGAAACGAACAAGACAGGCTGTCGAGATAATCTCTCGGCAGCCTTCTTTGATTTCTAAAGTATAGCCGGATTCTGCTGTTTACGACTTTTGATTTCCTCTGATTTCTGCTATACTCAATTTTAATGAGGTGAAGGAATGGACGAAAAGGAGACAGTTGGTTTAATCCAGAAGTATCGACATGATCTAATGAACCGATTACAAATTGTTTCCGGTTATTTGAGTATGGGAAAAGCAGATAAAGCAAAAAAGAATTTAGATGATGTAATCAAGTTTTATGAAGAGGAACGAAAACTGATGCGGTTGAATGCTGATGCATTTATGATCTGGGTATTGCGGTTTCAGGATAACTACCCTTCTTTTGCATTAACCTATCGTATAGATTTGCTGGAATCAATGGAAAAATCCATTGACGGGCAAAAGCTTCTCTCTGCTTGTGAAGCATTATTAGCTGTTTTATCAGATGCTGCAGAAGCGTTCCATGTGCACGAACTCTTTCTCCATATGAAAGAAAAAGAAACCCATTGGGAAATCGGGATGAACATAAATGATGTCGTACTTGAGAAAATAAATATGAATAACGTAGAAAAACAATATGGGATTTCTATGACGAATGAAAAAGAACAAACAAGCTTTAATTGGAAAATAGCAAAGGAAGAAAGAGGTGAATAGCCATGTTTGTTGATCAGGTAAGTGTCTATGTGAAAGCCGGAGACGGCGGTAATGGACTTGTTGCATACCGCAGGGAGAAATATGTTCCAAAAGGCGGCCCCGCAGGTGGAGATGGCGGTAATGGAGCGGATATCGTCTTTAAGGTAGATGAAGGTTTAAATACATTAATGGATTTTCGCTACAATCGTCATTTTAAAGGTAAACGCGGTGAAAACGGAATGAGTAAAACCCAGCACGGTAAAAATGCTGCTGCTTATGTGATTCCAGTACCACCCGGAACAACTGTAATCGATGAAGATACAGAAGAAGTAATAGCCGATTTAACAACTCACGAGCAAGAGGCTGTTATCGCAAAAGGCGGACGGGGAGGAAGAGGTAACACAAGGTTTGCCAGTCCGCGTAATCCAGCTCCCGATATGGCAGAAAACGGTGAACCGGGGCAGGAGCGTAATATTAAAGTAGAGCTGAAGCTGATTGCTGATGTGGGATTGGTCGGTTTTCCAAGTGTTGGAAAGTCTACATTATTGTCTGTCGTCAGTGCGGCTAAGCCAAAGGTTGCTGCTTATCATTTTACAACGATTGCTCCAAATCTGGGTGTTGTGGACACAGGAGACCAGCGCAGCTTTGTGATGGCCGATTTACCCGGTTTAATAGAGGGCGCCTCCCAGGGGGTTGGATTGGGCCATCAATTCCTGCGCCATGTGGAGCGTACAAGAGTTATTGTTCATGTGATTGATATGGCAGGGACAGAAGGACGCGACCCTTATGAAGACTATATTAAGATTAATGAAGAGCTGGCGGCGTATGATAAGAAGCTTTTAACAAGACCGCAAATCATCGCTGCCAATAAAATGGACATGCCGGGTTCAGAAGAGAATTTAGCAGGGTTCAAAGAAAACCTTGGGGAAGAAGTTCCGATATATAAAATTTCAGCTGTTACCAAGGATGGTCTGAGAGATTTATTATTTGCAGTGGCAGATAAGCTGGAAGAGATTCCAAAATATGAGCCAGAGATAGAGCAGGCGGATGAAACGGTTGTTTATCGTTACCAGAAGGAAGAGGATCCTTTCCATATCACAAGAGATCCGGATGGTGCATACGTACTCTATGGACATCGAATCGAAACATTATTTAAAATGACTGATTTCCAACATGATGAAGCTGTTCAGCGTTTTTCACGCCAATTAAGAGGAATGGGTGTAGATAAAGCGCTTCGTGAGCGCGGAGCACAAGACGGTGATACGGTTCGGCTGTTAGATTATGAATTTGATTTTATTGAATAGATTTTAATTTTCAGTTCCAAGCGCCAAAAACGAAGAAATAACACATGAGCCCCGGCGGAAAAACTTAGCAGCCTGCAAGCCTGCAGGTGCGGACAGATCAAAGTTAAACCGCTCTAAATGAACAGGGGCTCAAGTTTCGGCGTTGTTTAACAGGTGCTTTGCATTTTTCTATTTAGGAGGAAATGAAGTTGACGAGTATTGGTTATTTAGGCCCCAAAGGAACATTTACAAAATTAGCAGTAGATGCAACGTTTAACGGAGAACATAAAGAAGCTTTTAAAACAATCCCAGAATGTATCGATGCCGTAGATAAAGGAGAAATTGATATTGGAGTTGTTCCGTTAGAAAACGCTATTGAAGGAACTGTACAATTGACGGTGGATTATTTGATTCATCAAGTGCGGATCCCTGTAGTGGGAGAAATCGTTGTCCCGATTCAACAGCATTTATTGGTGCGCAGTGATATAGTTCAAAAAGAATCCGATATAGAAGAGGTGCATTCGCATAGTCATGCTATTGCTCAGTGCCATCAATATTTGCACCAGAATTTACATAATGCCAAAATTGCTTTTACTTCCTCAACGGGGAAAGCGGCTGAAATCGTAAGCAATTCTGATCAGCCCATTGCAGCTATCGGAAATCGGGCAGCAGCTTCAGAGTATGGCTTGGAAATAATGAAAGAAAATATTCATGATTATCCAAATAACCATACCCGATTCCTGGTCCTTTCTCACCAGCCGGAGAAGGTTAAAATCAAAAGCGAAGCCAAGGGTGATAAAACAACGCTTTTAATTACGCTGCCAAGTGACCAGGCAGGAGCACTGCATCAAATTCTTTCTGCCTTTGCGTGGCGTAAATTGAATTTATCTAAGATTGAGTCCAGGCCTACGAAAACAGGATTAGGCAATTATTTCTTTATTATTGATGTGAATCAAGCCTATGATGACGTTCTTCTTCCCGGTGTAAAGGCTGAACTGGAAGCATTAGGATGCCAGGTTACAATTTTGGGATCATATTCTGTTTATGATATCTTATAAGTTAAAAGTCCTGTCCCTATTTGAAGTTTAGAAGTGATAACAGCGATAATATAATATTTTAAAATAAAAGATAGGTAACAATTTGCAAACAGAATATAGGAGAACAAAAGAAAAAAGTGCTGAGTGATTACGCCCAGCACTTTTTTCTTGCTTATATACCTTTTGTATCGTCTTTTTGCTTTTCTCTGTACGTTTCTAATTTTTTCTCATATTCCTCTGGCGATGTTTCCAGATAAGTTTTCACCCGCTGTTTGTTCGGTGTAATCGTTAGCCCCAGGAATTTTCTTTCTTCATTAGCAATTTTGAAGAAGGATATAACCAGCAATATGACTACAATACTAAATGGCAGAGCAGCTGTTATCGCAGCTGATTGTAATGCGTCAAGACCAGTTTCTCCTCCCGCTAATAAAAGAATAAATGCAATAGCTGATAAGGAAACTCCCCAAACAATTTTCACTCTTCCAGGCGGTGTCAGAGACCCGAAGGAGGTTTGCATTCCTAAAACGAAAGTTGCCGAGTCGGCAGAGGTTATAAAGAATATGGATACAAGCAGAATCGCAATAATTGATAGTATCACGCCCATTGGAAGTTCGTTGAAAATTCCAAACAATTGTGTTTCGGGCGGCATATCAAATATATGTGGAGTACTTTGACCGATAGAGATGCCAGTGACTCCAAATACGCTGAACCATATAATACCTATTACTGTAGGAACCAGCAATACAGCAAGAATAAATTCACGTACTGTACGACCCTTGGAAACACGTGCAATGAAGATTCCCACAAACGGGCTCCAGCTCATCCACCAGCCCCAATAGTAAATCGTCCAGTCGGACATCCAATCACTTTTTTGCTGATTCAGCGGTGCGACATCTAAAGCATTATATACGAAATTTTGCAGATAGCCGCCAGTGCCGGAGGTCATAATATTCAAGATTAAAATAGTCGGTCCGACAATTAATATGATTAGAAATAAAATTCCGGCCAATACCATGTTTGCATTACTTAAATATTGGATTCCTTTGCTTAAACCGCTCCAAGCGCTGATTAAGAACAGCACTGTTACCACAGCTATAATAATTGCTTGTACGAATATGTTATTAGGTATACCGATTAAGTAGTTTAAACCGCCATTAATCTGCAAAGCACCTACACCAAGTGAGACGGCAACACCGATTACGGTTGCAAAAACTGCAAGAACGTCTACCACGGTGCCCAATGGTCCATCAACGCGATCGTGGAATATCGGGCGTAATGCTTTGGATAAAAGTCCAACTTCCCCTCTTCTAAATTGAGAATATGCGAGTGCCAATGCTACAACACCATATATAGCCCATGCATGGAAGCCATAGTGTAAGAAAGTAGAGCGCATCGATTCAAGCATCGCTTCGTTCGTCTCTGGATCCGCTGTTGGCGGAGCAAGATAATGCGAAACAGGCTCAGACGCACCATAGAACACTAACCCAATTCCCATCCCGGCACTAAATAACATAGCAAGCCAAGAAACGGTATTGAATTCTGGTTTATCTTTTGGTTTTCCTAACTTTAACGTTCCGATTGGACTGAAAATAAGAAAAATACAGAAGAAAACGAGGATGGTTGTAAGAATCATGTAATACCAGCCAAAATATTCTGTAATCCAATCTGATAAATTACCTGCAATGTTTCCAAATCCTTCTGGAAAAACTGCTCCAAGTATTACTAAAATGCCAATAACAATAGAGGCGTAAAGAAAAACGTTAGACATTTTTCTTTTTGATGAGTTTTTACTCATAATTTGCTCCTTCCCGTATTTAAAACAATCCTAAATACAAATTTGAATTTTGTATTTTATAGACTTTCATATCCTAACAAGGAACCATCATAAAATCAACTGCAATCTGGATAAAAATAAAGCGAAAGCCTTATTGTACAGCGGTAAGAATGGATTTTAAATTTTATTAAGCTTCTTGTTTCAGGATATCCCCTTATATCTATATACCTCTATAAGATAAAAGAAAACATTTTTATATCAAAATGCGCCTTCAACAGAATAAATGAACTGTCCAATGAAAAAAGAAAACCATTTTTAAGGTGCCTGTATGTTTGCAGGTTCTGTTCAGGCGGACAGCCCGGGATAAAATAAAACGGTACAAGAAAAAGCGCTGAGTTATTTTCTTCCCAGCACTTTTTAAGCATCTAATCAGTGTTCAAAAATCTTTCATAACAGAACCTGTCCCTAAGCATGCAACAGCACAGAGTCTGACGGAGAAGCAAGCTGAGAGGCGTCCACAGAATTTAATTTGTTTGCATACTTATTTACCACGGAGAACCGTCCGTAAAACTCCCGCTGAGTGAAGTTTTATTTTATATTCCTTTGGTATCGTCTTTTTTCTTTTCCCGGTATGTTTCTAAATTCTTTTCGTATTCCTCTGGGGAATTTTCCAGATATGTCTGCATTCTTTTTTTGTTAGGCGTTATAGATAAACCTAAAAATTTCCTTTCCTCGTTAGCAACTTTAAAGAAGGATATCACCAGCAATATAACCACGATGCTGAATGGCAAGGCAGCGGTTATTGCGGCGGACTGCAGTGCATCGAGGCCATTTTCTCCGCCTGCCAAAAGAAGGATATATCCAATGGCTGATAATGCAATCCCCCAAATAATTTTTATCTTCCTATCTGGAGTTAAAGACCCAAAGGATGTTTGCATCCCTAAAACGAAAGTTGCTGAATCCGCAGAAGTTATAAAGAATATGGTTACGAGCAGAATTGTAACAATGGATAAAATGGTGCCCAGCGGCATTTCATTGAAAACTGCAAATAATTGCGTTTCCGGGCCCATATTAAAGATTTGCGGAGCACTTTGGGCAATCGAAATACTTGTAACGCCAAATACACTGAACCATAAAATACTAATGATTGTAGGAACAAGCATTACAGCCAAAACAAATTCTCGAATTGACCGGCCTCTGGAAACACGGGCGATGAAGATGCCGACAAATGGACTCCAGCTCATCCACCAGCCCCAATAATAAAGCGTCCAGTCAGCCATCCATTCACGCTTTTGAGCATTTAGCGGCGCGACGTCTAAAGAATTATACAAAAGATTTTGCAGATAGGAGCCTGCTCCGCTTGTCATCATATTTAAGATTAGAATAGTTGGTCCAACAATTAATATAGTAAGAAAGATGATGCCGGCTAACACCATGTTTGCATTGCTCAAATATTGAAGCCCTTTATTTATTCCGCTCCAGGCGCTGATAAGGAATAGCACCGTTACAATAGCGATAATGATCCCCTGAACGATTGAGTTATTAGGCACACCGAACAGGTAGTTTAACCCGCCATTGATTTGTAAAGCTCCGACACCGAGCGATACGGCAACACCAATTACAGTTGCAAAAACGGCTAATACATCTACGACAGTGCCGAATATACCGTCCACACGATCATGGAATAATGGACGCAGGGCTTTAGATAATAGTCCGACCTCTCCTTTTCGAAACTGGGAATATGCGAGAGAAAGAGCAACTACGCCATATATCGCCCAGGCATGAAACCCATAATGTAAAAAAGTGGAGCGGATCGACTCAAGCATCGCGGCATTGGTTTCTGGATCTTCTGTAGGTGGAGCAATATAATGTGAAATTGGCTCAGAGGCACCATAGAACACTAATCCAATCCCCATCCCGGCACTGAATAACATGGCAAGCCAAGAAATTGTATTGAATTCTGGTTTATCTCTTGGCTTCCCTAATTTTAAAGTTCCTATAGGACTGAAAATAAGAAATAAACAGAAGAAAACAAGAATCGCAGTAAGAATCATGTAATACCAGCCAAAATAGTTCGTGATCCAGGAGGATACGTTTCCGGAAATTTGTCCGAATTGATTTGGAAATACTGCACCAAGTATCACTAAAATACCTACAACAATAGAGGCATAAATGAAAACATCAGATATTTTCCTTTTTTTAGAGGGGTTGCTCATAATTTTCTCCTTCCAGTATTTAAAAAATACCTACAATGATTTTTATTATTTTTTAGAATCCAGTTTCCTAAGCAAGCATAAAAAATAATCTCTGCCATGAACGACTCATCTCAGACGCTATAACATTTACGGCCAGCATGAAAACAGACTCCAGACTAAAACAAAACCTATGATTGGAGCGTGTCCAAATAAATACCCGACACAAGAAACGTTATTTAAACGATGCTTTCTCTGGTTAGTATGTACAAATCAGATTGAAACATTTATGGATATGGACACTATTTTGACAGGTCGTCTCTTCTGTGAGGAATATGAAATAAAAAATTTGGCATATTTCTTTATCAATATAAAATGCTGGATTGAAAGCTTGAAAATGAACAAGCATGTAACCATACATGTGCAACTTTTTTCTGTTTCATGCATATGCTGATATAGAGCATTAGCCCATTTCAATCATGAAAGGGAAAGGAGTTCGTTATTTTTGAAAATACACATTGTGCAGCTTGGAGATACGTTGTGGAAATTGGCTGAGAAGTATAATGCTTCTTTTGAGGAATTAAAAAAGGTAAATTCACATTTGGCTGACCCGGAGAAACTAATGCCTGGAATGAAGATCAAAATACCCGGATCAAAAAAAGCGGTACAAAAAAGTACATCTAAAAAAGAAGAGACAGCACCACTATCTAAGGAAGAAAAGAAATCCAAGAAAGAACAAATGACGCCGGTTTCCAAAGAAGAGACAAAAACAACCAAGAAAGAACAAAAAAAACCGGTGCAAAAAGAAGAAAAGAAAAAAGAAGAGCATCCTTATAAGCATAAAACACCGACACCAATTGCTGTTTTAAAAGAGGATGATCAAAAAGAAAAGAAAAAGGAACAATTTGAAGCAGTGATGCCCAAAATGCCTCAAATGCCACAGGCGCCTGCTATGCCTATTTTAGAAAAGGAAATGAAAACAGAAAAGAAACCAGCTAAAATGCCAAAGCCGCCGAAGCCTAAAGAACATAAGCAAGAAAAAACAGCACCAGCTAAAGAGCAGCAGCCGGCAAGTAAGACCGAACCGCAAACACAAGCGCCAGAACAGCAACAGCCTGTATTTGACTTTGATTCTTACCAGCAGCCGGCAGCGATGCCTTGTGAACCTATGCCGTTTTTACCGCAGATGATGCCAGTGTTTTATATACCTTGTCCGCCAATGCATCCGCCGGTACATCCGTATCACCCGTATCCTGTTCATCCGGGAATGCAGCAAGGATTTCCAATGATGCCGCCGACGGGAGACTGCGGCTGTGGAGGACAGCAACCACTACCGCCGATGCAAGGGAGCTTTGCCCCGATTCCGGCTGGTTTTAATGAATCACAGTTTGAAGCAGCTCCTCAGCAGTTTCAAGACATGATGCCTTATCAGCAGCAGCCGTCTGTAAATGAAGCAAGTCAGCAAACGCCGATGCCTGAGTCTTATCAGTCAGTAACGAACCGAGCATTGCATTCTAAACAACAGTCCGATAATGATAAACCGTTGTCTTCTAATAAAGCTAATCATCTGCCAACATCAGCATCATTTTTGGAGCAGCCGCAGGAACAGAGTCCGAAATTCTCTGAAAATCGACACTATTTTCAGCCTCATCAGACGCCGTTATCTAATTCACATGGAAATACATTCTATCCAAAGCCGCCATTTTTTCCGGAACAGCCTGACGATAAACATGATTCCAGCTCGTAAAAGTTTTGATAAAAAAGGTGTAAAAAATCCTTCCTTATCCATACTAAAGTATAAGGGAGGATTTTTATTATGTTTAAAATACAATATATAGTTTATGCAGTGTTCACCATGATAATATTAACAGGCTGTTCAGATACCGATACAGCTACAGAAAAAAATGCAGGCAATGACCAATCTGTTCAGCCAATTCATTATGAGGAAAACAGAAACCGAACAACCTCGGAGAATGATGCTGAAAAGCAAACAAAGGCCCCGTCATTAGAGAATTTTGACCGGGAAGAATCAGCTGCATTTCAAAAATTGGTCAGCGAGCATGTTGATGCAGAAGATGTTCGGGTTGTTACAGGAAGAGATCGAGTGGTTGTTGCTGTTCAAATGAAGAAAGGGACAGATCAGCGTGATTTTGAAGAAATAAGTGAGGAAATCGAACAAATTCTGGATACAGATAAACAGCTTTTTATCTATAATGATGTGGCAAAGTGGGAGCAAGTTAAAGATTTTTATGCACGTGATGAAGCAAACCAAATGGGAGAAGATATGGAACGTATGTTTGAAAATCTGTTCGAGTAGCTAAGGAAAAAAGACGGTTTTCCTTTTCTGATGGGACTTTTTTTGATATAGTAAAAAAAGAGTTTCGAGAGAGGAGTATGTCTAATGGCTGGACATTCCAAATGGAAAAATATACAGAAGAGAAAAAATGCACAGGATGCAAAAAAAGGTAAAATTTTTATGAGGCATGCGAAGGATATCTATCTTGCTGCGAAAAGCGGCGGCGGAGATATGGATACCAATGCTGCTTTAAGAACAGCTGTGGATAAAGCAAAGGCTGATAATATGCCTAATGATAATATAGAGCGAAATATAAAAAAAGCAACCGGCACGCTGGATGGCGCCACCTATGAGGAAATTACCTATGAAGGCTACGGCCCCGGCGGTGTTGCGGTTATTGTAAATGTGTTAACAGATAATAAAAACCGTACTGCGGCTGAAATCAGACACGCTTTTAAGAAAAATGGCGGAAATCTTGGTGAAAATGGAAGTGTATCTTTTATGTTTGATCGTAAAGGCTACATTGTCGTTGAAAATGAAGATGATACTATCGATGAAGATACGATGACTTTAGATGCACTGGAAGCCGGTGCAGAAGATGTCAGTATAGAGGATGGAGCTTATGAAATCTATACGAGCCCCGAGGATTACCAGGATGTTGTCTCTTATTTGGAGGAGCAGTCTTATAAGTTAGCTGATGCAGAAGTCACTTTCATTCCGCAAAATTATAATTCTTTATCTCCGGAAGATGAAGAGAAGATGATGAAGTTAGTGGATGCATTAGAAGAAAGTGAAGATGTTCAAGATGTTCATCATAATCTGGAGTCGAATGAATAAACTTCTATTTATCCTAAATAGAAGTTTATTCATTGATTCTGTTTAAAGAGGATGTTCAAAAAGTCCATAAAAAATGACACGGCGGGGAAAAGATTTTTTCCTATGAACACCTACGTTCTGGCACATTATTAGACGACCTGTTCTTATTTATTGGTCTTTATGAACACGCACTTAAAATAAAGGGAGCTCAATATGATTGCATATATAAAAGGAAAGCTTACGACGATAAAAGATAATGCTGTCATTGTGGATGTACATGGGATTGGGTATGAGCTGATTTGCCCCAATCCCTACGTATTTGAACCGGAAATGAATCAGCAAGTCCAAATACATACGCATCATCATGTCAGAGAAGATGCACAAATTTTATTCGGCTTTCGGAATACAGATGAGAAATATTTATTTACGAAGCTTATTTCAGTGTCAGGCATCGGTCCTAAGGGAGCTTTGGCGATTTTAGCCGGCGTGAATATTCAAGGCTTTATTGCGGCTGTTGAAAATGAAGATGAAAAATTTTTAACAACCTTTCCAGGGGTCGGAAAAAAAACAGCGCGCCAGATTATTTTAGACTTAAAAGGAAAGCTGGTTCATGATTTTGCAATAGAAAATACAGAGGAACAGACTTCCGGAGAAGCAGCAGGCACTAGCGGGCGTGAAATTGTGTCTGAAGCATTGGATGCCTTAAAATCATTAGGCTTTACCACAAGTGAGCTGAAAAAAATCACACCGCAGCTGAAATCAGATAAGACGCTCACGAATACAGACGAGGTTATTCGCAAAGCATTTAGTCTGTTAGCAAAATAATAGAAAGGAGTGTTCCTTTTGGATGAACGTATGATTGACGGAAACCTGCATGATGAGGATGTGTCGATAGAGCAAAGTTTAAGGCCGTTACAGCTAGAGGACTACATTGGTCAGCCAAAGGTAAAAGAAAATTTAAGTATTTTTATCCAAGCAGCTAAAATGCGTGAAGAGCCGCTGGATCATGTATTGCTGTTCGGGCCGCCGGGGTTAGGTAAAACGACACTGGCTTCTATTATTGCTAATGAGATGGGTGTGCAATTCAGGTCTACTTCTGGCCCGGCAATAGAGAGAGCCGGAGATTTAGCAGCAATTCTATCTTCTTTGGAGCCTGGAGATGTATTATTTATTGATGAAGTGCATCGTCTCCCGAGATCTGTGGAAGAAGTGCTTTATCCTGCTATGGAAGACTTCTTTATTGATATTGTAATTGGGAGCGGGCCAAGTGCGCGCAGTGTCCGGATTGATTTGCCGCCTTTTACACTGGTAGGAGCAACAACACGATCTGGGCTCTTGAGTGCGCCGCTGCGTGACCGGTTTGGTGTACTCAGCCGTCTGGAATACTATGATGTGGCGGATTTACGTCAAATTGTTATGCGTACAGCCGATATATTCCATATGACGATTTCAGAAGATGCGGCTATAGAGATTGCCCGCAGATCGAGGGGAACGCCGCGTATTGCAAACCGTTTATTAAAAAGAGTACGTGATATTTCACAGGTAAAAGGAGAAACAGAAATTAGCTTTGAAACGACCAGACAGGCTTTAAAAATGCTGCAGGTGGATGACGCCGGTTTGGATCATATTGATCATAAATTGTTAACGGAGATTATAGAAGGCTTTAATGGAGGGCCAGTCGGGCTGGATACCATTGCGGCAACGATTGGTGAAGAATCGCAGACGATTGAAGAAGTATATGAGCCGTATCTGCTTCAATTAGGTTTTATCCAGCGTACACCCAGAGGGAGAAAAGTAACACCCAAAGCCTATGAACATTTTGGAATACCAATGATAAACGGGGAAGAGTAATGGGTAAATTATTTATTATTGCTGGAATCGTGCTAATTATCATCGGCTTGATTTGGACCTTTATCGGGAGGCTGCCGGGTGATTTTACGTTTCAAAAAGGAAATATGACCTTTCATTTTCCGTTAATGACTTCTATTCTTGTTAGTGTCATATTAACGCTGATTTTATTTATTATCAGCAGATTTAGATAGGTTTTAATGATAAGAGGAAAGTAAGGGATGGACATGAATATTGAAGATTTTGATTTTGATCTGCCTGAAGAATTAATTGCGCAGACACCGCTGAAGGATCGGACTGCATCCAGGCTTTGTGTGCTGGATAAACAGACAGGCCGAATACAGCATCAGCATTTTTCAGATATAATAGATTACCTTCAAACTGGAGATTGCCTTGTTTTGAATGATACAAAGGTGTTGCCTGCCCGCCTGTATGGTGTAAAAGAAGATACAGGTGCGAAGCTGGAGGTTCTTTTACTGCATCAGGAAGAAGGCGACAGTTGGGAAGTGTTAGTAAAGCCGGCGAAAAAAGTAAAAAAAGGGACAGTCATTGATTTTGGAGATGGGCTGTTAAAGGCTGTTTGCACAGGCACGAAAGAACATGGCGGACGTACAGTCGAATTTTCTTACCAGGGTATTTTTTATGAAATATTAGATGAACTTGGAGAAATGCCATTGCCGCCATATATTAAGGAGCAGCTTTCTGAAAAAGACCGTTATCAGACGGTTTACGCAAAAGAAAAAGGATCTGCTGCTGCTCCGACTGCCGGTCTTCATTTTACCGATGCATTATTACAGCAGATAAGGGAAAAAGGCGTCCAGATTATTTTTATTACGCTTCATGTTGGTTTGGGGACATTTCGGCCGGTAAGTGTTGATTCTGTTGAAGAGCATACGATGCATAGTGAATTTTACCGTATGTCCGAAGAAGCGGCTGACACTTTGAATCAAGCCAAAGCAGAGGGCAGAAGGATTATTTCAGTAGGAACCACCTCCACTCGGACACTGGAAACAATTGCCCGGGATTATGATGGTTCCTTTGCAGAAACGAGCGGCTGGACAGATATTTTTATTTATCCGCCATATCAATATCAGGCGATTGATGGATTAATTACAAATTTCCACCTTCCCAAATCAACACTTATTATGCTTGTAAGTGCTCTGGCCGGGAAAGATGAGGTGCTTCATGCATATCATGAGGCTGTAAAAGAACGTTATCGTTTCTTCAGTTTTGGAGATGCGATGCTAATTATCTAGCCTAACGAGGTATAAATACGTTATGATATGTTTAGGCTGAAGAAAAGGGAAGATAAATGATGACACCGATAACGTATGAATTAATAAAGACAGATAAACAGACAGGGGCAAGACTTGGCCGTGTCCATACACCGCATGGCTCGTTTGATACGCCTACTTTTATGCCGGTGGGGACACTGGCAACAGTAAAAACAATGAGTCCGGAAGAATTGCATTCGATGCAGGCAAATATTATCTTATCGAATACCTATCATTTATGGCTGCGCCCCGGAGAAGATATTATTGAAGAGGCTGGCGGCCTGCATAAGTTTATGAACTGGGATAAAGCCATTTTAACAGATTCAGGCGGTTTTCAAGTGTTCAGCTTAAGCGATATGCGTCAAATCGAAGAGAAAGGTGTACACTTCCGAAATCATTTAAATGGAGAGAAGCTGTTTCTTTCACCTGAAAAAGCAATGCATATTCAAAATGCATTGGGATCAGATATTATGATGGCATTTGATGAGTGTCCTCCGTATCCGGCGACCTATGATTATATGAAGTCATCTGTTGAACGGACCTCCCGATGGGCAGAGCGCTGCCTGGAGGCGCATAAGCGTCCGGATACCCAAGGTCTTTTTGGTATCGTTCAGGGCGGTGAATATGAAGAATTACGAAAACTAAGCGCTCAAGATTTAGTTTCTCTTGATTTTCCCGGCTATGCAATTGGCGGATTATCTGTTGGGGAGCCAAAAGATGTGATGAATCATGTCTTGGAATTTACTACACCTCTATTGCCGTCGAATAAGCCAAGATATTTAATGGGAGTCGGTTCCCCGGATGCACTGATCGATGGGGCGATTCGTGGCGTAGATATGTTTGATTGTGTTCTGCCGACCCGGATTGCCAGAAATGGAACGTGCATGACTTCAAACGGCCGATTAGTAGTTCGGAATGCGAAATATGCACGTGATTTTTCACCGATAGATGAGCATTGCGACTGTCATGTTTGTAAGAATTATACAAGAGCTTACATCCGACATTTAATAAAATGCAATGAAACATTCGGATTCCGACTTACGACTTATCATAACCTGCATTTTCTGTTAAAATTAATGGAGCAAGTCCGAACTGCTATAAAAGATGATCGACTTGGTGATTTCAAAGAGGAATTCTTTGAACAATATGGATTGAATCAAGAGAATCCAAAGAACTTTTAGGAAGGAGTTGGAACATATGGAAATGGTTACACCTATTTTATGGATCGTACTTATGTTTGCTATTTTTTATTTCTTACTTATTCGTCCGCAGCAAAAGCGTCAGAAGCAAGTAAGAGAAATGCAAGATAGCCTGCAAAAAGGTAATGAAATCATAACAATCGGTGGATTACATGCGAAAATCCATGCGATTGACGAAGGCACCATTGTGTTAATTACTGAAGAAGGTACAAAATTAACATATGACCGTTCAGCAATCAGAGAAGTAAAACAAAACGCATAATCAATGAAAAAAGCTAATGAGTAACATTCATTAGCTTTTTTTATGGATTACTATCGTTTACGAATCAATTTTCTTCAGCCGGACTTGAAAAGTTAACCCCGATAATCCCGCCTAATATGGCTGCAATCAGATAAAACCCGTGATACATTGCTTGTGTCCATGTAAAACCCTGCTGGTAGCCGAGAAATTGCACCAGAAAAACAAATCCGGTAAATCCTAAACCAACCAGTACTCCTAAAAGCCAACCCTTTGCTTTTCCTTTTAAACCAGTAATTATTCCGCAGGTGAATAAAATAACCAGACCAATGACAAAGGTTGCCCATGATAAAGTTGATTCTGTCATGTCCACGAATTTTAATAACAAGCCCAATGCAAAGCTCGTGAGAAAAAGTAAAACGAATAATATAATCCAACCGTAGAGTAAGGATGTCCATTGAATTTTTACCATTGATTCATCTCCTCTGAGTTTGTCCCTTAATTAAATTTATGCCCGGACATTTTATTTAGAAGAAATATTTATAGGAGAATGACATATAAATTCTCTAAATTTATTTCTTTTTAGAGAAAAACGGCAGCTGTCTTAATTCTTCTTTTCGAATAAATCGTAATAGAATCAGCAATATCATATAAATTAGAGCAATAATGATGAGCAGCAGGATAAACGAGATTAAAGTTGTATCGGCTGTGTAAAATTGGTTTTTTATATAAAACGTCAGCAGGAAAGTAGTTCCGCATAAAATAATCATGCGGATAATCTCCTTCCAGGCAGGAAAATAATTTATTTCCTTTTTTAATACCATAATATGGAGAAAAGTAACGAGAACAACATTTGCGCAGATAGCGATTGCTGCTCCTTGGATTCCTAAATTGGAACTGGTTGCCAGCAGTATCATCGCTCCGAATTTTAAAATGACTCCAATCAATGAGTTCCACATTGCCGGCCGGGCTAAATCAAGTGCTTGCAGTGCTGCCTGCAATGGGGCTTGAATATATAAAAATAAGAAAAAAGGTGCCATAATAATCAACAACGGGGCAGCGGAATCCGAACGATACATAAGATTTAGCAGATCAGCAGCGAATAAAGTCATTACAATGGTGGCTAATGCCCCTGAAGCAAAGGAAATTCGGATGGATTGGTGAATACGGCTATGAATCAGTTCCTTTTGGTTCTTGGCAGCAGCTTCCGAAATAGAAGGAACAAGTGCTATTGACAGGGAGCTTGTTATAAAAGTCGGTAAAAATAATAAAGGCATGGTATAGCCCATTAATTCTCCGTATTGTTTCGTTGCAACAGCTGTAGTTACTCCAGCCAGCGCAAGAGATTGGACAATAATGATTGGGTCGAGAAAATTAGAAATCGAACCAATCATTCTGTTCCCCAGGGTAGGCATAGAAATAGATAATAGTTCTTTTGCGGTTTCTTTTCCGGATAAAACTGTTTCTGTAAAGTGTTTGCGTATTTTCAGCTTTCTTTTTTGACGAAATTTTCGAATCATGTATAAGAGAGAAGCGAATTCACCAATAATAATACTGAACATAGCGCCTGCCGCTGCATATTCCACCCCGTAAGGTAAAAGGATATATATGAATATACCGACGAAGGCAATCCGTACAACTTGTTCAAGAACTTGTGCGATACTTTGCGGCTTCATATTCTGTTTTCCCTGGAAATATCCCCTTAATACTGCGGAGACAGCAGCTATAGGGATAATCGGGCTAATCACCACTAGAGGAAGCAGTACACGTTTGTCCGTGAATAAGGTATCCGATAAAATGGGTGCTGCGAGAATCAAGATGACAGTAAACAGGATACTTGCACTTAAAGTTATCGCAAGGGAGACGGCAACGATTTGTTTTATTTTTTTCGAATCATTTTGAGCATCTGCTTCGGCTACACGCTTGGAAATAGCCACAGGAAGACCGAATTGCGTCAGCGTCATTACCAGAAATAAGGTAGGCAAAGCCATCATATAGAGACCGACACCTTCTTCACCCATAAAGCGTGCGACGACCATACGGTTAATGAAGCCCATAAAACGGGTCAGCATCCCGGCGATAATTAGAATCAATGCTCCTTGGATAAAGGATTGTTTTGTCATTTGTGTTGCCCCGCCTTCTCAAAAAAATAAATTTGATATACAATGATATATATGCTGTATAATGGACAAACCATGACAGTTGAATAAAAAAGTCGTACAATAAGAAAGTACTTCATGGTGATTAACAAGGATGCTTAAGAAGAAATGGTGGGATGAAATGGACAGCCGACATGTAGACACATGGAAAGAAATGATTTATCCGGCACTGAAAAGCAAACAAGAAGAATTAGAAATGCTAGGTTATGAACAAGCGACTCCAGAGGGCGTGTGGAAGTGTCTTTGTGTAAAAATCTGGAACGGAGAACCGGAAAAAAGGTTACATGAAATCGTTCAAGATATTTTTCATTTGAAATCATCTGTTTATTTAAGCTATTTAACGATTCAATCCTATGAAAATGATGATTTAGCCGCTTCAATCGAAGCACTTATAGGCAATTCACCAGATAACGGGTAAATAATACTCGTTTGAACACGTATGAAATGGTTGATATATGAAGGAGGAAGTGCAAACGATGAAAAAAAGAGGCAGAATCGTTGCCTTTTTTCTTGTCATCGCAATTTTGGCAGGAGTAATTGGAACAACGTTTAGTAATCTGGCAAGCAATGTGAACCTTGGCTTGGATCTGCAGGGAGGCTTTGAGGTTTTATATGAAGTAGAGCCTGTTGAAGATGGTCAGGAGATTTCAAGTAGTTTACTGGAAGGGACGGTCCAGACGCTGAATGACCGGGTGAACCGACTGGGAATAAGTGAAGCGGTTATCGATATAGAAGGAGATGACCGGATTCGAGTGCAGCTTGCAGGTGTTGACAACCAAGCTGAAGCAAGAGAATTGCTGTCTACATCCGCACAATTGTCTTTCAGGGATGTTGATGATGAAGAGTACCTTGATGGATCTGATATTGTAGAAGGAAGCGCCAGTCAGGATTATAATCCGAATACCAATGCGCCGATTGTTACCTTGCAATTACAAGATGCATCTAAGTTCGGTGAAGTAACCGAAGAAATTAGCCAAATGACAGATAACCGTTTAGTAATCTGGATGGATTATCAGGAAGGTGAGGATTCTTTTTCAGAAGAGGTGACGAAAGAAGATCCTAAATTTGTCTCTGCGCCGGCAGTAAGCGAGCCCATTCATTCTCGTGATGTCATGATTGAAGGAGACTTTACGGTAGAGTCGGCTCAGCAAATGGCAGATATCATTAATTCTGGTTCACTGGATGTACATATGAATGAAATTTTCTCTACATCTGTAGGTGCACAATTCGGCGAACAGGCATTAAATGAGACAGTTATTGCAGGACTGATTGGGATTGCTTTAATCGTTCTTTATCTCTGTGTAGTTTATCGCTTCAGCGGGATTATTGCTTCCATTAATTTGGCTGTATATGTATTCTTAGTTGTATTGATTTTTGAATTACTGAATGGCGTATTGACATTGCCGGGAATAGCAGCCCTGATTCTGGGAGTAGGAATGGCAGTTGATGCGAACGTTATTACGTTTGAACGTATTAAAGAAGAGCTGCGTGCCGGCAAGTCGGTGAAAGCTGCCTTTCAATCTGGAAATAAAAGCTCTTTTGTAACGATTTTAGACGCTAACATAACAACCTTAATTGCAGCTGCTGTGTTATTTATATTTGGGACAAGTTCTGTTAAAGGCTTTGCAACGATGCTGATTATCAGTATTTTAGTCAGCTTTATCACTGCAGTATTTGGCACAAGGGGACTTCTGGCTTTATGGGTCCAAAGCGGCTTTTTGAAAAAAAGAAAGACATGGCTTGGTGTCAATAAGAATCAAATCAAAGATATTGCAGAGGGCGAAGAAGCAGAGCCGACCGTTTTAGGAAAACAGGTTAACTTTACAAATCATCGCAGGAAGTTCTTTGCTGTAAGCTTAATACTTGTAATTATTGGAGCTCTCGTTATTGGCATCTTTCGAATTAATCCGGGTGTTGATTTTACAAGCGGCTCGCGAATAGAAGTAGTAGCTGACCAAAGCTTGACAGAAGAAGAAATAGAATCGGAATTTGCAACGCTTGGTTATGAAGTCAGCTCCGTGAATTTATCAGGTGAAAATAACGATATCGGAGTTGTCCGGTTTGACACGGTTCTTGACGAAGGGGAAGTGGATACCGTACAGCAGCACTTCCTGGAAATCTATGATCATGAGCCTAGTGTGAGTGTTGTATCACCAATTGTCGGTCAGGAGCTTGTGAAAAATGCAATCTATGCAGTTGCTATCGCATCCATATTTATTGTTGCGTACATTGCCATACGTTTTGAATTCTTCTTTGGGGTTACAGCAATTATTGCCCTCTTGCATGATGTCCTGTTTATGCTGATGGCTTTCAGTATCACGCAAATTGAATTTGATGTCACCATTGTAGCGGCAATTCTGACGATTATCGGTTATTCCTTGAATAATACGCTCGTTATTTTTGACCGAATCAGGGAAAACATTCGTCAGGAGAAAAGAGTCAAATCCTTTAAGAAGCTTGCAGAAATTGTGAATAAGAGTATTGTTCAATCATTTATCCGAACAATGAATACATCGATCACTACTATTATTGCTGTTGTTGCGTTCCTAGTACTTGGAGCTGCGTCTATATGGGCTTTTGCTTTCGCTCTCTTAATTGGATTGATTGCCGGAACTTACTCTTCTCTATTCCTTGCTTCCCATATCTGGTTAGTATGGAGAGGCAGAAAAGTGAAGGATAAGCCGGTAGACTTTAGAAAGAAAGAACGAGTGGAAGGACCGCAAGTATAAATACCTTAGAGTGCGTATTCAAAAAGCCCGAAGTACGGACACTCACTATGTCATGTGTATTGGATTTTTTGAATATCCTCTTTAAATAAAATGGATAAGAGCGATGAAAAAGAGAGCTTTCAACATGGTAATATGGTAATGTATTCGAATACGTCTGATCACGGACCTTGCCGGGTACAGTATCATTTGCAATATGGAAGCTCTCTTTTTTCATTAATATGCTTAAAATGATTCCTTATCGGGTAATAAACAGGTAGTAAATATTTTTTAATGGAGGAAGTTTTATGAATGCACAAGTTTATGTCATACTCGCAATTATATTTGTAATTATTATTGCCGTTTTTGCTGTAATCAATGTGGACCCTGTTGCAGTGAACTATTTATTTTGGACACAGGAGTCTCCTTTAATTCTGGTTATTCTTTTTTCTGTATTAATGGGAGGATTGATTACTGCAGCAGTAGGAGCTATCAGACTATACAGAGCACATCAAGAAGTGAAAAAACTCCGCACAGAAAATGAGCGTCTTAAAAAGCGCATGGCAGCAAATGGAATGACGGATGAACTGGATAATGAAAATGGCAGAAACGATAAAAAAGATTACCAAGAATCCCGAAAAGAAATGCGTGTGGAAAGAAGAAATGCGAAAAGAACAGATAAAGAATAATCTGTTTAATCAATTTAATTCATAATCAGAGAAATCTATTTGATGCCCCTGGCTTACTTTAGTATAATAACTAGGTCAGGGGTGAATTTATGCTATCAAGTAAAGCGAATTGGAAATATATAGATAATTCTCCTGTAGAGGAGAGAGAGTCGCTCGACATTGCGATGTCACCTATTGTAAAAGATTTATTTTTACAAAGAGGAATTACGACAACAGAAGAAGCAAAACAATTTATGCAGCCCGATCTCAACCATTTGATTGATCCATTTTGTTTAAACGGTATGGAAAAAGCCGTAAAGCGAATCAAAGAAGCGGTAGATAATAACGAAAAAATAGTTGTATACGGAGATTATGATGCGGATGGAGTAAGTTCTACGGTTGTTTTGCTGCACGCATTGAATAAAATTGGTGCAGTTTATGAATATTATATCCCGAATCGGTTTACAGAAGGATATGGTCCCAATGAAGCTGCCTTCAGGCAGCTTCATCAAGCTGGATTTGGATTAATTATAACGGTCGATACCGGGATTGCTTCAATTCGTGAAGCCGAAGTAGCAAAGGAGCTCGGGTTGGATTTAATTATTACAGACCACCATGAGCCCCAAGCGGAGATACCGGATTGTTATACCATTATTCATCCGAAGCTGTCTGAAGCGTATCCGTTTAAAGAACTGGCAGGTGTTGGTGTTTCTTTAAAATTAGCACATGCTCTTCTCGGAGAACTGCCTGTGGAGGTGCTTCCTTATGCAGCGATAGGTACGATAGCTGATCTGGTCCCGCTGGTGTCTGAAAATCGAATTTTAGCTGCATTTGGTCTAAAAGAATTGCAACGCACAAATTATGTTGGCTTGAAAGCATTAAAACAAGTATGTCAGCTGGAAGAAACCATAACCGAAGAAGATGTAGGCTTTCGCATTGGACCGCGTATAAACGCTGTAGGAAGACTGGGTGATGCTGATCTGGCTGTTGATCTTCTGCTGGAAGAGGACGCGGAAATTGCTCTGGAAATGGCGAATGAATTGAATCACATAAATGAACAGCGTAAGAAAATAGTTCAGGATATTGTAGATGAAGCAATGGACATGGTTCAAACAGATAAGCGGATTATTATTGTAGCTAAAGAAGGCTGGAATGAGGGCGTATTAGGGATAGTTGCTTCAAAATTAGTTCAAAAATATGATCGGCCGGCGATTGTGCTTGCGAAAAAGCCGGAACAGGGAATTGTAAAAGGGTCAGCCAGAAGTATTCCTGCATTTGATTTATTCGAGGGCTGTATGACAGTCAGAGATTTGTTCACACACTTTGGCGGACATGCCCAAGCAGCGGGGATGACATTACCTGCTGAAAATCTAGAGCCGTTAGAAACTGCTTTAAATAAGCTGCTTTTTGAAAATTTATCAGAAGAAGATTTTAAGCAGGAATTATATATTAATGCTATATTAGATATGGAAGATATCAATGTTTCTCTTATCGAGGAGATAGGAAAGCTTTCTCCGTTTGGTATGGGCAACTCAAAGCCGTTATTTGAGATAAAGGAGATACCAAAGGAAGTCCGTCAAATCGGAAGCAGAAAGAATCACTTGAAAATGCAATTTGCTTCTTCCAATGCCCAAATAGATACAGTAGGTTTTGGATTTGGAGAGCTGAAAGAAGCTATTTCGCCATACACTAAAGTATCCGTTGCCGGCGAGCTTTCTGTTAATGAGTGGAATGGGAGAAGGAATGCGCAAATAATGCTGGAAGATTTAAAAATTACGGAACGGCAGCTCTTTGACTTTCGCGGAAAAAAAGCAGAGCAATTGCTTTCTGAAACGGTGAAAGAAGTTTTTGTTTGCGGAGAGCCTCTCCGGTTGAGAGAGCATCAGGAGACATTTACCTATAAAGAGGCGCTTTCTAAGAAACTTGATGCTTATCAGACCATTGGTTTTACTGCGTTGCCGGCTTCATTAGATGATATGAAGAAGATTATTCGGCAGGTGAATCCTGAAAATATTGTCATCGCGATACGTCAGGTGCCAAATCAATATCCATTTCAATTCCCTTCCCGGAAAGAATTTGTAGACTATTATAGCTTGATTAAACAGCATAAGAAGTTTCAGATTAAAGAGATGCAGAAAGCGATTGAACAGCACCGGGGCTGGAATGAAGCAAAAGTAATGTTTATGTCGGAAGTTTTTGCAGATTTAGGTTTTGCAGAGAAAAAGGATGGATGGCTCCGTTATGCGGAATCAGGGAATAAAAAGGATTTATCCGAATCCGAAATTTATCAATCCTGCATGAAACAAAAAGAAGCAGAAAATATACTTATCTATTCGAATTATCAAGATTTAAAAAAATGGTTTGAAGCTTGTATGGACACGCCCAACAACCTGAAGGAGGAAGCAGTATATGGATTATAAAGAATATATTGAGATTGTGGAGAACTGGCCGAAAGAAGGTGTCCGGTTTAAAGATATTACGCCTTTGATGGCTAATGGACCAGCTTACAAATCGTCTGTCGATGAAATTGTAGAATATGCAAAAGAAAAAGAAATTGATGTGGTTGTAGGTCCGGAAGCAAGAGGATTTATCGTAGGATGTCCGGTTTCCTATGCCTTAGAAATTGGGTTTGCTCCTGTTCGCAAAGAAGGCAAGCTGCCGCGGGAAGTAATTAAAGTTGATTACGGTCTGGAGTACG
Source organism: Oceanobacillus sp. B139/18 (assembly GCF_055524595.1). Lineage (NCBI taxonomy): Bacteria > Bacillati > Bacillota > Bacilli > Caryophanales > Bacillaceae > Oceanobacillus > Oceanobacillus sp. B139/18. The sequence continues at coordinate 793,933 of NZ_JBVFXI010000001.1, forward strand.
GAGAGAATGTATTAACTATTCATAAGGATGCAATTAAGCCTGGACAGCGTGTATTAATTACAGATGATCTTTTAGCTACAGGCGGTACCATCGAAGCAACGATTAATTTAGTTGAACAGCTTGGCGGAATTGTTGCGGGGTGCGCTTTCCTGGTGGAGTTAAGTTATCTGGACGGCAAGGATAAGCTGGAAGGCTACGATGTACTTACCATCATGACCTATTAAAAGCTATGGAAAAAAGAGTCAAAACAGATTCTGATACTGTGTTGACTCTTTTTGTATAGATTAATTTATCCGTATATATTAGGTTTTAGTTGGACAGACATATAAAAAAAGTCTTATAATAGTAATTATTATCGAATAATGTATTTAAATCGAAGAAATGTAAGAGATTTTAATTCAAAAGATGGCTTCAAGCTCTAAAATACTTGTTGCTATTTTTATTTTTATACAATTTATTGAATACTGAAGGTAAATAAAGGTGATTACATGGCAAAAGATGAAAATGTCAACATTACAGATATTGTAGAAAAAGTAAAAGAGTATTTATCTGATGACGATGTTGCTTTAATTGAACATGCATATGAATTTGCAAAAGAAGCTCATAAAGATCAATTTCGCAAATCTGGTGAGCCGTATATCATTCATCCGGTACAGGTCGCAGGGATACTGGCTGAATTATTAATGGATGCAGAAACAATTTCAGCAGGCTTTCTTCATGACGTAATCGAGGATACTGACGTCACATTTGAACAGATGGAAGAAGAATTCAATCATGAGATAGCTGCGCTTGTAGATGGGGTAACGAAGCTTGGGAAAATCCGCTATGAAACAAAAGAGGCCCAGCAAGCAGAAAACCACCGAAAAATGTTCGTGGCGATGGCGAGGGATATTCGTGTTATCATGATTAAGCTTGCCGACAGATTGCATAATATGAGAACGTTAAAGCATCTGCCGCCAGAAAAGCAAAGGCGTATTTCCAATGAAACGCTGGAAATTTTTGCTCCGCTTGCCCACCGCCTGGGAATATCAACAATAAAGTGGGAGCTGGAGGATACGGCATTACGTTATCTTAATCCACAGCAATATTATCGTATTGTTCAGTTAATGAAGCAAAAACGGGAGGAAAGAGAAACTTATATCCAGGAGGTTATTGCTGACCTCTCCCAGGAATTTGAAGCTGTAAATATTAAAGCAGAGATGTCCGGGCGTCCGAAGCATCTATACAGCATTTATCAAAAGATGGTCAATCAGAAAAAGCAATTTAACGAAATATATGATCTTCTTGCTGTCCGTATTTTAGTTGATAATATTAAAGATTGTTATGCTGTTTTAGGTATTATCCATACAAATTGGAAGCCGATGCCCGGAAGATTTAAGGATTATATCGCGATGCCGAAGCAAAATCTGTATCAATCCCTGCATACAACAGTTATTGGACCAAAGGGCGACCCGCTGGAGGTGCAGATTCGTACCAAGGAAATGCATGATATTGCCGAATACGGGATTGCTGCGCACTGGGCCTATAAGGAAGGAAAGCAAGCAAAAGGAAAAAGCTCTTTTGAGGAAAAATTGTCATGGTTCCGGGAGATTCTGGAGTGGCAAAGTGAAACACATGATGCAGAGGAATTTATGGAATCGCTGAAGATTGATTTGTTTTCAGATATGGTTTATGTTTTCACACCAAAAGGCGAGGTAATTGAGCTGCCGTCTGGATCCATCCCAATTGATTTTGCATACAAGATTCATACTGAAATCGGTAATAAAACCATTGGAGCGAAAATCAATGGGAAAATGGAACCTTTGGATTACGAGTTGCAAAATGGAGATATCGTGGATGTGATGACTTCGAAGCATTCCTATGGACCATCGCAGGATTGGCTGAAAATGGTTCAAACCTCACAGGCTAAAAGTAAGATAAAGCAGTTTTTCAAAAAACAGCAGCGTGATGAGAATATTGTCAAAGGAAAAGAAGCTGTGGAAAAAGAAATTCGCGCCTTTGATATTGAGCCTAAAGAAGTATTGACTCCAGATAATCTGCAGCGTGTATTCGATAAGTTTAATTTTACAAACGAAGAAGATATGTATGCTGCTGTCGGCTATCAAGGAATTACCGCAGCGCTGATAGCAACCCGTTTAACAGAACGAATTCGTCATTTGAGAGAAGCAGATCAGGATTTAGAGACAAAAATAGAAGAAGTAAAAACCAATAAAGCAAAACCATCCTCTAAGAAGGATTCGGGTATTGAAGTGGCAGGAGTAAATAATTTACTTGTCCGGATTGCAAAATGCTGTAATCCAGTTCCCGGTGATGATATTTTAGGGTATATTACAAAAGGCAGAGGAGTGTCTGTTCATCGTGCGGATTGTCCGAATGTACAAACCGAAGAAGCGAGGCAGCGCTATATCGATGTAAAATGGAAAACCCAATACGCGGAACGAAAGCAATATCATGTAGACCTGGAAATTACAGGATATGATCGCCGCGGTCTGCTTAATGAAGTATTGCAGGCGGTCAACGAAACAAAAACAAATATCACACATGTGAATGGCAGGTCTGATCGTAATAAAATGGCAGTAATCCAATTAACTATTTTAATCCACAATACGAATCACTTGAAAAAAGTAGTTGATCGAATAAAGCAAATACAGGAAGTATATACCGTAACAAGAACAGTTCAATAAGGAGCGTTTGTTTTTTATGAAGGTAGTATTACAACGGGTGAAAGAAGCTTCTGTCACCGTCCGGGAAGAGAAAATAAGTGAAATACAAAAAGGATTTTTGCTGCTTGTTGGTATTACTCACGAAGACACAGAGGAAGACGTAAAATATCTCGTAAATAAGATTGTTCACCTGCGTGTCTTTGAAGATGAGAATGAAAAAATGAACCGTTCGATTAAAGATGTAGACGGGGGTATATTATCTGTATCGCAATTTACATTGTACGGAGACACTAAAAAAGGCAGACGACCAAGCTTTATCAAAGCAGCAAAGCCGGCCGAAGCAGAAGCATTGTATAATACATTTAATCAAGCATTACGTACAGAAGGCGTCATAACAGAAACAGGAGAATTTGGCGCAATGATGGATGTCCAGCTGGTAAATGACGGACCTGTTACATTGATTTTAGACAGCAAAGACAGATAAAAACGATTAAAGAATAAGATTCTTGTTTTGTGGAGATGCTATAAAAACTTAAAGAGGCCGAATCAAAAGGAGAAATGAAGTTATGCATCGACACACAAAACAACGCAATGCCAATAATTATTCTGAATTGATGATGACAGATTTCCATCATTTTATGAAAATGGAAAAATCATCAACCTATTTAGAAATAGCAACGGAGCTTGGAATTTCCATTCAGGAAGTAAAGCAATTGAAAAAAAGCTTAGGTCGTTCTTGACATTGTGAGCAACTAACCTTATTATTATAATCATTCCACTTCCACAAGTGTTTTCAGCGGGACGAGTAATCCCAGTCCCAGGATGTGGTGTGGCTTCTGCGTTGTCCACAGGGCGTGGGCGGTATTAGTAGAAGTTCCTTAAAATTAAATGATAAAAACCATTGAAGGAAAAAGTAATGTAAGTACAGATAGCAAGAGAGTAGTTGTCAACGGCTGGAAGCAACTATCTATACGACTTATATGAAAGACATTCTGGAGGAGTTATATCGAAATAGATGAGTAGATATAAACGTGTTGCAGGCGTTAACTGATAAAGGTGGATATCATTCAGATATCAACTAGGGTGGCAACGCGGGTAAAAACCCGTCCCTTATTTTTTATAAGGGACGGGTTTTTTGTATTGTCCAATAAAAATATGGGGCAGCCGTCAAACGTTGCTTGTTATCATTTTCGCTAACCAGAAAATTACTTTCATCCGTGTTCTGTATATTCGCAAAGGAGGAAATAAAATGGCTATGAAGGCTCCAAGAGGAACAGTGGATATTTTGCCGGAAGATACGGCGAAATGGCAGTATGTTGAAAACAAAATTAAAGAAATTTGTGAAGCCTATTACTATCACGAAATACGCACGCCGATTTTCGAGCACACAGAAGTATTTCAGCGTGGGGTGGGAGATTCTACGGATATTGTACAAAAGGAAATGTATACTTTTGAAGATCGTGGAGGAAGAAGTCTGACCCTCCGTCCAGAAGGCACAGCTGCTGTAGCCCGTGCTTTTGTAGAAAATAAGTTATTTGGCAGTCCCAATTTACCGGAGAAGCTTTATTATTTCGGCTCGATGTTCCGTTATGAACGGCCGCAAAAAGGAAGAATGCGTCAACTAAATCAATTTGGCGTCGAAGCAATGGGAAGTGAAGATCCTGCAATTGACGCAGAAGTGATTGACCTGGCAATGCATATTTATCGCAGCTTAGGCTTGAAATCTTTGAAGCTGGTGATTAACTCATTAGGCGATAAAGAAAGTCGTCAAGCTCATCGTGACGCACTGGTGACTCATTTTGATCCATATCGTGAGGAACTTTGCTCCGACTGCCAATCACGATTAGATAACAATCCATTACGTGTATTGGATTGCAAGAAGGATCGTGATCATCCAGCAATGAAAACTGCGCCATCCATCTTGACCTATTTAAATGAAAAATCACAGGCTTATTTTGAGCAAGTGAAAGCTTATTTGGATGCAATGGATATTTCTTATACCGTAGACCCTAATTTGGTTCGCGGTCTAGATTACTATAATCACACTGCATTCGAAATCATGAGTGAAGCAGATGGATTTGGGGCAATCACAACACTGGCCGGCGGCGGCAGATATGATGGATTAATCAATGAATTTGGCGGACCTAACACTCCAGGTATCGGTTTTGGGATGGGATTAGAGCGCTTGTTAATGGCTCTTCAGGTAGAAAATATAGAAATCCCCGTAGATACAAAGTTAGACTGCTTTGTAGCAGGTTTTGGCTCTGAAAAGGTACGTACAGAAGCTGTGAAAGCTGTTCATCAGCTACGTATGGCCGGTATCCAGGCAGACACAGATTACCAGCACCGCAAAATGAAAGGCCAGCTTAAGGCAGCAGACCGGTTAAAAGCTAGATTTGTGATTTTCTTAGGCGATGATGAACTTGAAAAACAAATCGTAACCATTAAAAATATGGAATCCGGGGACCAAAAGGAAGTTCCGATGAAGGATATTGTTAGCGAATTTAAAGTGTTATTGGAGGAGAGCTAAAAAATGACAGAACGTGTTTTATCTGGACACTTAACTGAAAAAGAAATTGAAAAGGAGGTCAGGCTGAAAGGCTGGGTCCAAAAACGCCGTGATCTTGGCGGACTTATATTCATTGATTTACGCGATAAATCCGGAATCATCCAAATCGTTTTTAACCCAGATTATTCCGGGGAAGCATTAGAAATAGCTGAAAGCATCCGCTCGGAATATGTAATCGATGTGGTCGGAAAACTGGTTTTACGTGACGAGGCAACCATAAATCCCGCTATTGCAACTGGTAAATTGGAAGTGCTGGCCAGTTCAATCACCGTATTGAATAAGGCAAAAAATCCGCCGTTTATGATTCAGGATGATGTAAATATTGCAGAAGATATCCGTTTGAAATACCGTTATTTAGATCTGCGCCGTCCAGGCTTGCAAGAAACGTTTAAATTACGGCATCAAACAACGCAAAGCATCCGCAACTATTTAAATAAAAATGAATTCTTAGAAATGGAAACTCCGATTTTAACGAAAAGCACGCCGGAAGGAGCCCGTGATTACTTGGTGCCAAGCCGTGTACATCCTGGTGAATTCTATGCGCTGCCGCAATCTCCACAGTTATTTAAACAATTGATTATGATGAGCGGTTTTGAACGTTATTACCAAATCGCACGCTGCTTCCGGGATGAAGATTTGAGGGCGGACCGTCAGCCGGAATTTACACAGGTTGATATTGAAACTTCCTTTTTAACAAGTGATGAAATTATGACAATGACGGAAGAAATGATGAAAGAGGTTGTTAAAGAAGTAAAGGGCGTCGATATTCAATTACCTTTACAGCGGATGCCTTATGATGAAGCAATGGATCGTTATGGCTCGGATAAGCCGGATACCCGCTTTGGGTTAGAGTTAATCCATGTATCTGATATCGTAGCTGATTCTGGGTTTAAAGTATTTAAACAGGCGGTAGAGAATGGCGGTAAAGTAGCCTTATTAAATGTGGAAGGTGCTGCTGCCGGCTACTCTAGAAAGGATATTGATAAATTAACAGAGTTTGTCAATATTTATGGTGCAAAAGGCTTAGCTTGGCTGAAAGTAGAGGAAGAAGAAGTGAAAGGCCCAATCAGCAAATTCTTGTCAGATGATGAAAAAGCAGCGATTGTGGATAAAGCCAATGCAAGCAGTGGAGATTTGCTGTTATTTGTAGCTGATAAATCAGCTGTTGTCTATGATAGTTTAGGCGCTTTACGCTTAAAGCTTGGAAAAGACTTAGGGTTAATTGATGAAGAAGCGTTTCATTTCTTATGGGTAACAGATTGGCCATTATTTGAATATGATGAGGAACTGGGCCGTTATTTTGCAGCACACCATCCATTTACATCGCCAATTGAAGCGGATAAGGAAAAATTATTGACTGATCCAATCAATGTTCGGGCAAATGCATATGACTTGGTTTTAAATGGATATGAGCTTGGCGGCGGGTCCATTCGTATTCACCAAACGGAACTTCAAAACCAGATGTTTAAAGCGCTGGGATTCACAGAAGAAGAAGCAAGAGAACAGTTTGGTTTCTTGCTGGATGCACTGGAATATGGTGCGCCTCCTCATGGAGGAGTTGCGCTTGGTCTGGACCGTATCATTATGCTTCTGGCAGGACGCTCGAATCTGCGTGATACGATTCTATTCCCTAAAACAGCGTCTGCATCTGACTTGATGACAGAAGCTCCGAGTGAAGTGAGCGGAGATCAATTGCAGGAATTGTCAATTGCATTGTCAAATCATGAAATGAAAGAATAGAAATAGTAGAATATGCACGGTATTTAAAATATCGTGCATATCATTTCAGGAATATTTGCTGAAAAATGTGAATTAAAAGCAACAAATCCTCAAGAATCTTGTGTTTATTTGGTTTTTCATATAAAATATAAAAACCTTCTAGTTGAGGAATCGGTTGAAATAAATAAAGGAGATGAATGATAGAAGCCATGGAAAATAAATTACAATATCAAAACAGAACAGCAAAAGAGTACGTGCAGGGAGTCTATGAGGAACTAAAGAATAGAAACAGCCACGAGACAGAATTTTTGCAAGCAGTAGAAGAAATTGTCGAATCTTTAGAAGGCGTTTTTGAGAAGCATCCTAAATATATGGAATTAGGCATTTTAGAGAGAATTGTAGAACCAGAGCGCTTGATTGCCTTCCGTGTACCCTGGGTGGATGATGAAGGCCGGGTTCAGGTAAACCGCGGATATCGTGTTCAATTCAGCAGTGCAATCGGACCTTATAAAGGCGGGCTTCGTTTTCATCCAACAGTAAACACAAGTATTATTAAATTTTTAGGCTTTGAACAAATCTTTAAAAATTCTTTGACCGGGCAGCCTATAGGCGGAGGAAAAGGTGGATCAGATTTTGATCCAAAAGGAAAATCAGACTTAGAAATTATGCGATTTTGTCAGAGTTTTATGTCAGAATTAGCTAGACATATCGGACAGGATACAGACGTGCCTGCAGGAGATATTGGTGTGGGCGCCAGAGAGATTGGCTACCTTTACGGGCAATATAAGAAAATCAAAGGCGCTGTAGAACCAGGCGTTCTAACAGGAAAAAGCTTAGGTTTTGGAGGCAGCTTGGCACGTAAGGAAGCAACTGGTTACGGTACAGTTTACTTTGTACAGGAAATGCTTAAAGATAATGGGCAGGACTTTTCTGGCAAAACAGTTATTGTATCCGGGTCAGGAAATGTATCGATTTATGCCATGGAGAAGGCAGCTGAATTTGGGGCAAAAGTTGTTGCCTGCAGTGACTCTAATGGATATGTCTATGATAAGAACGGCATCGATGTGGAACTTGTAAAGAAAATCAAAGAGGTAGACAGAGAGCGTATTAATGTATACTTAGAAACTTATCCAAATGCAGAATACGTTGCCGGCGGATCCGTTTGGGAGATTCCATGTGAGATTGCTTTACCTTGTGCGACACAAAATGAAATCGACGAAACTGCAGCAAAAACATTAATCAAAAATGGTGTTATTGCAGTAGGTGAAGGTGCTAACATGCCATCATCCTTAGATGCAATTAACCAATTCCAGGGAAATAATGTTTTATTCGCCCCAGCGAAAGCTGCAAACGCAGGCGGTGTAGCAGTATCAGCTCTGGAAATGGCGCAAAATAGCAGCCGCGTTTCCTGGAGCTTTGAAAAAGTCGATGAAAAGCTGCAAGGCATTATGCATGATATTTATCATAATAGCATCCAAGCCGCAAATGAATATGGTAAATCAGGAAATCTTGTTGCAGGGGCTAATATTGCAGGCTTCTTGAAAGTAGCAGATGCTATGGCAGAACAAGGAATTATTTAAATAAAAAATAGGCTTTCATATATTTGAACTTTGAATCAATGTATGCTAAGATTAATTCAAATAAAACGTTAATCATCCTGATGTGTACGTTAACAATTGGTATTTTGACCGAACACCTATAAGTTAGGGAGTCCGATTGGTCTTTAAAGTGCATGCATGCCTCAAGCAGGAAGCATAAAACCTTTAAAGCAGGACACCCACCTGCCAAAAGCGGGATCAAAACTTTATTGTTTGACGGCACTATCGGGATTACGCAAAAATACTGCACATTTTTTGTGCAGTATTTTTGTATATTGAAAAAAGGAATTCCGACTCCCTCCATCATTCCAATATATATGTCTGATTCAAACTAGTTAGAGCCTTGTGCAATCTGTTCAAGATTTCCGTTTTTATCCATACGGAAGGAAGGAGAATTCACAAGATTGGTATCCTCAAAAACTGTCATCTTGCGGGCACGATCCATAATCTGGATAAATGTCTGATAATCTTCTTTCATCGCTTGCAGCTGTTGTTCCGTATCTGCTAATTTCTTTTTTAATTCTTCGACTTTTGTCTGCAAGGATTGATTCTCACTCTCTAACGATTGCATCGACGATCTCGATTGATTGGAAGTATATAATTCTTTTTTTAGTGATTTTAAATACTTAATAACAGTATCTAAATTAAATGCTGCAACCGGTTCAGCACTTGTTTGTACGGCCGGCACCTCCACGGAAGTCTCCAGTGGCGGGATATTTTCTGTGCTTTCAACAGGCTCTGCTTTGGGAACAGCCTGAATGGTTTTGTTTAAAGCTCTTTTTCTTTCTTTTCTTTGTCTTTTTGCTAAATCAATTGCATTTTCGTATTTATTACGCACTTCTGCATTCCATCTGAATCCACAAGCTGCTGAAGTACGGTTTAAATGATCTCCCACTTCTTCAAAAGCGTTCAATTGGGTGCTGCCCTCACGAATATGCCGCAAGACAGTTTCTGCCAACAGCAAATCATCTTCATGAGACCAAGCGTCTTGTCTTACTTTTACCATGTTATTCACTCCTCATAATTATAAAAATACGTAGAAAATCTGTCATCCTTTATCGTTTAATGAATATACAGTTTTTCTTACACCTGCACGTTAAAAAGTGAGATTTCCTAACGTACTAGAAAGATTATAGTAATCTCTATTCTTTCCAGAGGAGTTTAAAATTATACATTGCTTTAAAATTATAGTGTGAGTTCAAAAGTTTGATAAAATGAAGCCTCCTGTTCTTTAAAGAGAGTGAAGAGTGCAAAAAAGCCCATACACATCAGGTCTAGAATGGATGTGTATGGGCGGAAAAAGGTCACTTTATCTAATTTTTGTTAATTCGTTCATATACTTGTTTTAATGCAGTCTCAAATTTTCCTGTGTCTTTGGGTGTATAGTAGTTTCGATTTTTAATGGTGTCAGGTAAATATTGCTGTTTGATCCATGCCCCTGGGTAATTATGCGGGTATTTATAATCTGCTCCTCTGCCAAGCTTAGTTGCCCCTGAATAATGTGCATCCTTTAAATGTGCTGGAATATCACCGCTGTTGCCTTTGCGAATATCCTCCAAGGCTGCGTCCAAAGCTTTATAGGCTGTATTTGATTTGGGAGAAAGGGCTAATTCCACAATAATATTAGCTAAAGGAATCCGCGCTTCCGGAAAGCCGATCCGTTCAGCTGCTTGAACAGCAGCAATGGCGCGCGGGCCAGCCTGCGGACTTGCCAGACCTACGTCTTCATATGCAATGACAATCAGCCTTCTGGCAATACTGTCTAAGTCGCCGGCTTCAATCAGACGTCCTAAATAATGAAGCGCTGCATCCACGTCGCTTCCGCGGATTGATTTTTGAAAAGCACTTAAAACATCGTAATGAGCATCTCCGTCTTTATCGTGAGAAAAGCTTTTTTTCTGCATACATTCTTCCGCAATTTCCAGTGTTATCTCGATTTGCCCCTCTGCGTCCGGCGGGGTAGAGCTGACCGCCAGTTCCAGGCCATTTAAAGCTGATCTCAAGTCCCCATTTGCTGAGATGGCAAAATGTTCTATAGCATCTTCATGGATATGAATCGCTTTATCTCCGTATCCGTTCGATGTATCCCGGACAGCGCGCTGCAGTGCCGTTTTAACATTGTCCAGCGTTAACCCGCGTAATTCAAATAAATGACAGCGGCTCCGGATTGCCGGGTTGATGGAATGGTACGGATTGCTGGTTGTACAGCCTATCAAGGTCAGTAAATTATTCTCTAAATGCGGCAGTAAAAAATCCTGTTTTGCTTTATCCAGACGATGTACTTCATCTAAGATAAGAACTGTTTGACCTTGCATTTTAGCCTGCTCGACAACAATTTCCATATCCTTCTTTTTATCTGTAACGGCATTTAAGGTTTTGGAGGGAAGTCCGATTGTTTCTGCAAGGGCAAATGCCATGGATGTTTTTCCTGTTCCGGGAGGGCCGAATAAAATCATGGAAGAAAGCTGGTTAGCTTTTATCATCCGATCAATTATTTTCGCTTGACCTACCAGGTGTTCTTGTCCTATAATATCATCTATGTTTTTTGGTCGCATTCGAAATGCGAGTGGCTGTTTATACATGACATAACTTCCTTCATCTGTTTAGGTATCGTATTCTATTAGCTTAAAGCGAATATAGAAGAAATGCAAGAGGTTAGCAGTCATGCTATAATAGGTATTGATAATATAAATAATCAAATTTGTATAGGTGGAATTAAAAGTTGGTATAATGAAAGAATAGGTTTGAATAGAATCTTTCAGCTATTATTCGTCCGCTTGAAGACCTTTATACTTCAGGGATTAAAAAGGAAGTTTGAGTACGTTTCATAACTTGATGGAACTTTACTTGCTAAAGTTTTTCAGCGGGGCGGGCAGCTGCAGTCCCGTTTATTAGAAAAGGTAAAGTGAAGCCGGACTGTATGAGGTTTCCCTTTGTAACAACTTATTATAGTACATTATATAAATGACAGAAGATAGTTAAAAAAATTGAGGTGTAAATGATGAAAATTTCAACTAAAGGAAGATACGGACTGACAATAATGATAGATTTGGCAAAAAACGAAGGGAACGGGCCGATTTCCCTAAAGGTTATTGCAAAGGATAATGATCTGTCAGAACATTATTTAGAGCAGCTAGCTTCTCCATTAAGAAATGCTGGATTAATTAAAAGTATACGCGGTGCATATGGAGGATACCAGCTTGCTAAAAAACCGGAGGAAATTAAAGCCGGTGATGTGATTCGGGTGTTGGAAGGTCCGTTAACCATTGTGGAAGGCATGGAAAATGAGAAGCCGGCACAGGCATCCTTATGGCTGCAAATCAGAGATGCGGTAAAAGATGTATTAGAAAAAACGACTCTGGAAGATTTGGCAAATTATGATGAAAGTGATGAAGGACCTGCAGAGGCATATATGTTTTATATTTAAGGGCTGGAAAGGATTTTGACTCATGGAAGCAATATATTTAGACCATGCCGCTACTTCTCCTATGGCAAGAGGAGTTGCGGAGGCAATGATTCCTGTATATGAAGAAATCATTGGCAATGCATCAAGCGTTCATTCTTTTGGACGGAAGGCAAGGCAGCAGCTGGATGCTTCAAGGCAGGCTCTGGCAGCATCTATTGGTGCAAATGAAAAGGAACTTATATTTACAAGCGGCGGAACAGAGGCGGATAATATGGCGCTCACAGGCGTTGCAGAAGCAAACCGGAATAAAGGGAACCATATTATCACTTCCATTCAGGAACATCATGCTGCTTTGCATACAGCTGAAAAGTTAGAAAAACAAGGCTTCCGTGTAACCTATTTACCTGTTGATGAAAAAGGGCTGGTCTCGACGCAAGATGTTGAAGCAGCTTTAACGGATGATACGATTTTAGTTTCTATTATGTATGTAAACAATGAGACAGGTGTTATTCAGCCTATCAGTGAGATTGGAGAATTGCTAAAGGAGCATCAGGCTTATTTTCATACGGATGCTGTGCAGGCTTACGGTTTGCTGGATATTGATGTGCATGCACAAAACATTGATTTACTGACAGCAACTGCACATAAAATCGGCGGTCCTAAAGGGATTGGCTTTTTATATGCAAATGAAAAAGTAGCTATGAGTCCGATTCAATTTGGCGGGGAACAGGAGCGGAAACGCCGCCCCGGTACAGAAAACATTCCGGCGGCAGTCGGTTTTGAACTGGCATCGAATATTGTAATGGAAACGAAAGCTGCAAGAAATCAACAATATGAGAAATATAAACAAATTTTAATAGATACCTTTACAGAAGCCGGCATTGATTTTGGTATCAATGGAGATCCGGAGAAGACTGTCTCCACGATAATCAATGTCCGTTTTCCAGGGGCGAATGTAGAAGCACTGCTTGCCAATTTTGATTTGAGCGGTGTTGCGGCTTCAAGTGGAAGCGCGTGTACAGCAGGAAGTGTTGAGCCTTCTCATGTATTGTCAGCCATGTTTGGTTCAGAAAGTCCGGTTACGACAAATTCAATTCGATTCAGTTTTGGACTGGCAAATACAGAAGAGAATGTAAAGGAAGCGGCAGAAAGAATTGCCGGAATCGTAAAACGATTAACAAGCTAAAGGAGGGGCGGAAATGAAAGAGAATAAAAATACACGTGTTGTTGTTGGTATGAGCGGCGGTGTCGACTCTTCCGTTGCAGCACTACTATTAAAAGAACAAGGATATGATGTTGTAGGGATCTTTATGAAAAACTGGGATGATACAGATGAATTTGGAGTCTGTACCGCGACAGAAGACTTTGATGATGTTGTCCGGGTCTGTAATCAATTAGATATACCCTATTACTCAGTCAATTTTGAAAAACAATACTGGGACAAGGTATTCACCTATTTTCTGGATGAATATAAAGCGGGAAGAACGCCAAATCCGGATGTGATGTGTAATAAAGAAATCAAGTTCAAAGCATTTCTTGACCATGCGCTTTCTTTAGGGGCAGATTATCTAGCTACCGGACATTATGCGCAGGTGGCAAGAGATGAAAATGGCAGTATTCAAATGCTGCGCGGGGCGGATGACAATAAGGATCAAACTTATTTCTTAAATCAACTCAGCTCAGATGTATTAGAAAAAGTCATGTTTCCGTTAGGGCATCTGCCAAAGCCGGAGGTCCGCAAAATTGCAGCTGATTATGGTTTGGTAACGGCAGCGAAGAAAGACTCTACCGGCATCTGCTTTATTGGAGAACGAAATTTTAAAACCTTTTTAAGTGAATATTTGCCGGCACAGCCAGGAAAAATGATGACGTTGGATGGGATTGAAAAAGGAAATCATGATGGGTTAATGTACTATACAATCGGTCAGCGTCAAGGGCTTGGCATCGGCGGTTCTGGTGACCCTTGGTTTGTTGTGGGCAAAAATTTAGAAGATAATTATTTATATGTTGCACAGGGCTATCATAATGATTATCTATATTCGGACTCGCTCGTAGCAACGGATATTAATTGGGTACAGCCGGATCAAATTGAAGAAACATTTACTTGCACAGCGAAATTCCGCTATCGTCAGAAAGATTCAGAAGTAACGGTGACAGTGAAAGACGATAAAGCCTATGTCGCATTTAAAGAAAGCCAGCGGGCAATTACGCCTGGCCAAGCCGTGGTATTTTATCAAGGCGATATTTGTCTCGGCGGCGGAACGATTGACGAAATTATTAAAGATAATAAAGCATTACAATATGTTGGTTAGTAGGATGGTTTGATAAATGGATAAAAATCAGCAGGCAATTGCATTATTAAATGAAAAAAAGTATGAAGAAGCAGCACAGCTGTTTAACGACGTTATTGAAGAGTCACCCAACGATCCGCTCGGTTATATTAATTTCGGCAACCTTTTAGTGCAGCTGAATGAGACAGAAAGGGCAGAGCGCTTTTTTGAGCGTGCTGTTGAACTGGATGAAAAAGCAGCAACAGCTTATTATGGTTTAGGTAATTTATATTTTGAGAAGGAAGATTACCAGAAAGCTTCGCAAAAATTTCTAAAGGCAATTGAGCAGGGGCTGGAGGAAGCGGATGCTTACTTTATGCTCGGGATGTGCTTCCGGAATCAAGAACAGTGGAAGCTGTCTTTACCTTATTTATTACGGGCAACCGAACTAGACTCTCAGGATGAGAGCTTTCTGTTTCAATATGGTTTGTCCTTAGCTCAGGTTGAATTGTTAGATGAAGCGCAAAAAACATTTGAAAAAGTGCTTGAATTGGATGAAGCGCATAGCGATGCTTATTATAATCTGGGTGTGATTTCCTTATTCCATGAGAAAATAGAGGAAGCTTTGCGTTATTTTGAAAAAGCACTGGAATTGCAGTCAGATCATGTCTTAGCTGCAAACGGAAAGAAAATTGCATTACAGTATATGGAGCAATTTGAGGATAAATAAGGGGTAATCATCATGGGAAACCAGATAGAAACAAAGGAAGCACTGCCTTTTGTAACAGGGAGCGTCATCAATACAATTTTTCGCAATGAGGCAGAACATTTCTCTATCGTCCGAATTAAAATAACAAAAACAAACCTTGATTATCAAGATAAAGAAATCATTGTAAAGGGGTATTTTGATCAGCTTCAGGATCAGACTGCCTATTGTTTTTATGGAGTGATGGAGAAGCATCCCCGCTATGGTTCACAATTAAAAGTACAATCCTATGAGACCATTCTGCCGACCACAAAGGATGGGCTTGTCCAATATTTATCCAGTGATTTATTTTACGGTGTCGGAAAAAAGAGCGCCTTAAAAATTGTAGAGAAGCTTGGAGAGAATGCTGTGTCTAAAATTATGGATGATCCCTCTGTTTTAGACGGCGTCTCCGGCGTATCCAAGGAAACAGGAAAAAAGCTGGCTGAGCGTCTCCGGGAAAATCAAGGATTTGAACGGGTTGCTGTTAAATTATCAGAGTACGGAATTGGTCTGAAAATGGCTCAGGTCATTTATCAGACTTATCGAGATGAAGCATTAGAGGTTCTGAAAAAAGATCCGTATCAATATGTTTTTGATATTGAAGGCTTCGGGTTCAAAATGGCAGATCAAATAGCTTCCGGACAAGGGATTTCACATACACATGAAAGCCGTATTGGTGCAGGTGTCATTTATATTCTGCAGCAAAGCATTCAGGCAGGTCATGTGTATCTTCCGTTTGAAAAATGTATGCAGGAGGTTATTTATTTACTTCATCTGCCTAATCCAGACCAAGGCTCTGTTTCTGATGTTATCATGCAGTTAAATACAGAAAAAAAGGTTATTGTCATTGATGAACGTGTTTACCTGCCCTCGTTATATTATGCAGAGGATAACTTTACTGCCAGCTTGAAAAAAATTCTTACCAAACCGATAGAGGATGAAGTGCCTTTGGCGGAGCTTTTGAAGATAACGGGTGAGATTGAGGAAGAAGAGTCATTGAGCTATGGAAAAGAACAATTTGATGCCATTGTTCAGGCAATCCACTCAAAAATTATGATTTTAACAGGCGGACCGGGAACGGGGAAAACAACGGTAATCACCGGAATTATTCAAGCATTTGCCCAAATCCACGAGCTTTCTTTAAATCTATCGGATTATCAAAAGAAAGATAATTTTCCGTTTATATTAACAGCTCCTACCGGGCGGGCAGCAAAACGGATGTCTGAGTCAACTGGCTTGCCGGCTGTGACCATCCATCGATTACTTGGCTGGAACGGTATGGGCAGCTTTGAAAAAGATGAGCATGAACCATTATCCGGAAAGCTGCTGATTGTTGATGAATTTTCCATGGTTGATACCTGGTTAGCCAATCACTTATTTAAAGCTATTCCCGATACAATGCAGATTATTCTGGTTGGTGATGAAGACCAGCTTCCATCGGTGGGGCCGGGTCAGGTTTTAACTGATTTGATGAAAAGTGAGGTATTGCCGGTTATTTCATTAACGGATGTATATCGTCAAAAAGAGGGCTCTAAAATTATTCAGCTTGCCCACCAAATTAAAAACACCGATTGTGATAAAAATTCGTTGGAGAATGCGCGTGATTTCAGTTTTATTTCCTGTCATGATTATCAGATGACAGATGTGTTGACATCTATTATTGATAAAGCGCAAAAAAAAGGAATTGCTTCTTCTTCTATTCAGGTGCTGTCTCCCATGTATCGTTCGCAAGCTGGCATTCATGCAATCAATGAAGCATTGCAGCAATTGATTAATCCTCCCGGCGAGAAAAAACGGGAGATTGCATTTCAGGATGTGGTTTATCGTGTCGGCGATCGTGTAATACAGTTAATCAATCAGCCTGAGGATGGCATATACAATGGGGACATTGGAGAGATTGTCGCCATGTTTAAACCGGAAGAAAATGCAGAGAATGAAGAACAGATTGTAATTGCATTTGAAGATAAAGAAGTTGTTTTCATTCGAAAAGATTATAATAACTTTACTCATGCCTTTTGTATTTCCATTCATAAATCACAGGGAAGTGAATTTCCAATTGTGATTCTTCCGGTGGTTTATTCACACCACCGCATGTTGCGAAAAAATCTTTTGTATACAGCAATTACAAGAGGAAAAGAGTCATTGATTATTTGCGGTGAAAAAGAGGCCTTTATTAAAGGTGTGCAAACGGAAGATACGAATCGCAGATATACTTCATTACAGGAAATGCTGCACATTCAATTAGCGAATCAAAAAGCGGAGAAGAAGGAATATGAAACGGTAGAGGACATCCCGGAGGAAGAACTGTCTCCCTACGATTTTATGGATTAAATGTATAAATATTTTTATTTGGGGCAATACTTGGACTGATAGAAGCAGAAAAAGGATGAAGATGTATGCTAGTATGTCCAAATTGCCGGGAAAAACAAATAGGAAAATTAAGCCCCACAAGTTATTATTGCTGGGTGTGTTCGATTGAATTAACAGTGTCTGGAAAGGAAGTACACATCCACCAGGTAGAAGCGGACGGGACACTCAGTTCATTAGACGATCTATTTTCAAAAGAAGAAAGAAGATTATTATAATATGGGTTTCTAAAGCGGGCAATGGTTTTCGGCGGGGCGAGTAACCGCAGTCCCAGCCCCATCGGAAAAACCACGTCAGCTAAAAAGAAAAAGTTCGCCGATTATCATTTAGTAACTTTTTGAACATCCTATTATAAACTCCCAGTCTGTTGGTTACACTATCATGGACTGGGAGTGATTATTATGTGGAAAAAAATAAAGGCAAAGCAAGTCATCTATTTCCTTGTGATTGCTATCCTTTCTTTTATTCTTTTATATTTTTTAGCTATCACCAAACCATATTATGCGGCATTTTTTTCCTTTGTCTTTAAGCTGGTGCTTCCATTTTTGATTGCCGGAATTTTGGCTTTCTTGCTGCACCCATTGATTGAGTGGCTGCATCGATACCGGATTCATCGCGGGATCGCAATATTAGTGATATATCTGCTTTTTTTTGGAGGTGCCGGCTACGCAATATATCGCGCGTATCCATTAATTGTTGAACAGGTGAAGGAAATGAGCCGTAACTTTCCAGAATTTATCGCGCTGTACCAAGACGGGTTAAATAAGGTATATACCTCTACTGCTTTTTTACCGGAGACCGTACATGACAGGATGGATATGTTTATTCAATCCCTAGAGAATGCGATGAACAACTTTTCAGGGAAAATCATCGGCGGTTTTAATGGAATGATGGATGCGGTTATTCTCTTAACGATTATCCCGGTCCTTGTCTTTTATTTCTTAAAGGATTATCCATTTATCAAATCCTTTCTGTTTCGACTTATCCCGTATAAATATCGAAGCGACACAGGAAATGTATGCAAAGAAATAGGGAAAGGACTCGGCGGTTATATTCGTGGACAGTTTATTATCAGCGCAGCAGTCGGCGTTATTTCCACCTTGAGCTGGATGTGGTTAGATTTACCTTATGCTTTATTGCTGGGAATCATTTTGGCAATCGTCAACATCATTCCTTATTTTGGTCCGATCCTTGGTGCTATCCCGGTAGTAACCGTTGCTTATATGGTTGAACCGGAAAAAGCATTATTCGTTATCGTGATCATCTTTGTCATTCAATTGATTGAGAGTAATCTGTTATCGCCATATATAATGGGAAAAACAGTAAAGATTCATCCGATCGGCATTATTTTCGCCTTGTTATTAGGCGGACAACTGGCCGGCGTCATTGGTATGGTTATTTCAGTCCCTGTTTTTACCATGTTGAAAGTATTGATTCAGCAGTATCAGGTTTCAAAAGCCGGCTAAATTAGAAATAAGTATTTCATTATGTATTTTCTAAAGGCGAAAAATTGACATACAGCGGAAAAATCACTATAATAACGCTATAATCATACAAACAACAGGAAATGATAAAAAACTGTCATTTTTAATCATGTAGAACACGTTGAAGGTATTAAGTACATGACATGATATTTCAAGAGAGGGACTCCCCCGGCTGAAAGGAATCCTAATTATACTGTTATGGAAAGCTACACTGGAGTACGGCTAATCCCCGTCGGTATCATACCGTTATAATGATGAAAGTGATGAACATGGATTGTTCATAATAAGGGTGGTACCGCGAAATCTCGTCCCTGCAATGATGCAGAGAGGAGATTTTTTGTTTGATAAAAAAAGGAGGGAAAATGATAATGAAATTTTTAAGTTCCGCAGAAATTCGGCAAATGTTTATTGATTTTTTTAAAGAGAAAGGGCATCAGGTTGAACCAAGTGCTTCTTTAGTACCGCATGAAGACCCTACGCTTCTTTGGATTAATAGCGGGGTGGCAACATTAAAAAAATATTTTGACGGCCGGATTATCCCGGATAATCCTAGGATTGTGAATGCACAAAAAGCAATACGTACAAATGATATTGAAAACGTCGGTTTTACAGCGCGTCACCATACGTTTTTTGAGATGCTAGGAAACTTCTCCATTGGTGATTATTTTAAAGAAGAAGCGATTGAATGGGCATGGGAGTTTTTGACAGATGAGAAATGGATAGGTTTTGATCCGGAAAAATTATCTGTCACGGTTCACCCGGAAGATGATGAAGCGTATGATCTTTGGCTGCAAAAAATTGGTCTGCCAAAAGAGCGGATCATCCGATTGGAAGAAAACTTCTGGGATATTGGAGAAGGCCCAAGCGGACCGAATACCGAGATTTTTTATGATAGAGGCGAAAGCTATGGAAATGACCCGGCTGATCCAGAACTTTATCCGGGGGGAGAAAACAGCAGGTATTTAGAGGTTTGGAATCTCGTGTTTTCGCAATTTAACCATAATCCAGACGATACGTATACACCGTTGCCAAAGAAAAACATTGATACAGGAATGGGATTAGAACGGTTAACCTCCATTATTCAAGAGGTACCTACAAACTATGAAACAGATTTATTTATGCCGATTATCCAGGCAACGGAAATGATTGCAAACAGCAAATATGGGGAGGATGATGCAGCGGATACGGCATTTAAAGTAATTGCTGATCATATTCGAACAGTCAGCTTTGCCATTGGTGATGGGGCCATGCCGTCGAATGAAGGCAGAGGTTATGTCCTGCGCCGGCTGCTTCGCCGTGCTATCCGTTTTGCGAAGGACCTTAATATCCATGAAGCCTTTATGTACCGTCTTGTTCCGGTAGTAGCTGAAATTATGAAAGATTTCTATCCGGAGGTTGTAAAGGAAACAGACTACATTCAAAAAATAATTAAAGTGGAGGAGGATCGCTTCCATGAAACGTTAAATGATGGATTAGAAATCTTAACCAAACTTATGGAAGCAGAAAAAGAAAAAGGAAGCACGATATTTCCTGGGGAAGAAGTATTCCGCTTATATGATACGTACGGTTTTCCAAAGGAATTAACAGAAGAATATGTAGAAAAACTTGGTTTTACTGTGAATCAAGAAGGCTTTGAAAATGAAATGAAGCTGCAGCGTGAAAGAGCAAGAAATGCACGGCAAAAAGTGGATTCCATGCAGGTTCAAGACACTGTTTTTTCAACGATAGATGTAGAAAGTGAATTTGTAGGATATTCTTTATTAGAAAAAGAAACGGTCATTCAAGCAATCATTCAGGGCAAAGAAACAACAGAATCTGCAGAAGCAGGACAAGAAGCATATATTCTGCTGAAGGAAACGCCATTTTATGCGGAAAGCGGTGGGCAGGTTGCTGATATTGGTTTCATTCAAACAGATCATGCCTATGCGGTCGTTACGGATGTGCAAAAGTCTCCAAATGGCCAGCATATACACCGTGTAGAAGTAAAAGAGGGCGTATTACAGGTTGGGGAGCAAGCAGAAGCGGTTGTTGACCGTGCATTTCGGAATGATGTCATTAAAAACCATACGGCGACGCATTTACTTCATCAGGCATTAAAAGATGTACTGGGTTCTCATGTTAATCAGGCAGGTTCATTGAACGGGACCAATCGTCTCCGCTTTGATTTTTCTCATTTCAGCAGTGTAACGGATGAAGAACTGGATGAAATCGAAAAAATAGTAAATCAAAAAATATGGGAATCGATTCCGGTTGTGATTGAAACAAAAGGAATTGAAGAAGCAAAAGCGATGGGGGCAATGGCCTTATTCGGTGAAAAATATGGCGATGTTGTCCGGGTTGTTCAAATCAATGATTACAGTATTGAGCTGTGCGGCGGATGCCATGTGAGCAATACAGCTGAAATAGGCTTGTTTAAAATCGTATCAGAAAGCGGCATAGGTGCAGGTACAAGAAGGATTGAAGCTGTTACAAGCAAAGAAGCTTACAGCTATTTAAATAATAAAATCGAATTGTTGAAGCAGTCAGGTACATTATTAAAAGCTAAAGACGAGCAGATTCCGCAAAAAGTGACTGCTTTACAATCGGAATTAAAAGAAACACAAAAACAGGTAGATTCACTGCAGGCTAAACTATCTAATCTCGAAGCATCTTCTATTTTAGATGAAATAAAAGAGGTAAATAATGTAAAAGTTCTGGCTAAACAAGTCGATGTAAAAGATATGAATCAGTTACGTTCGATGGTAGATGAATTAAAACAAAAAATAGAATCAGGTGTAATTCTTCTCGCAGCTGTCAATAATAATAAAGTACAGCTTATTGCAGGAGTGACAAAAGACCTGATGAAACAAAATCTCCATGCCGGAAACTTGGTGAAGCAGTCAGCTGCAATTTGCGGCGGCGGTGGTGGTGGCCGTCCGGATATGGCACAGGCTGGGGGAAAAGACCCATCTAAAGTTACAGAAGCATTACAAAGTGCTTTAACTTATGTAACAGACGTGACAAATGCTTAATCCTTGGTTGTATGTTTTCTCGTTAATAAGTATAATGATAGAGATAAACATGTTAAAATAGAAGTAGAAGGTTAATGAAGGACGAGGTGTCATTATGAGTTCAATTGATAAAACAATGAAATTCAACTTTTCCGAAGAACCATTTGACCAGGATATTAAAAAGATTTTAATGACTGTTCATGAATCATTACAGGAAAAAGGATATAATCCGATCAATCAGATTGTCGGATACCTATTGTCAGGTGATCCTGCATACATTCCTAGATATAATGATGCGCGTAATTTGATACGTAAAGTTGAACGGGATGAAGTTATTGAAGAACTTGTAAAGTTTTATCTAGAACAGAATAAGGAGAATTCATGAAAGCGATAGGTTTAGACGTGGGTTCAAAAACAATAGGTGTTGCCGTAAGTGATGCCCTTGGCTGGACAGCGCAAGGGTTAACCACTATTTATTGGGATGAGAATGAATTTGAATCTGCAGATGAAGAACTAAAGGGTCTGATTGAGGAAAATGAAGCATCTCTGATTGTAATCGGACTCCCTAAAAATATGAACGGCACGATTGGTGAAAGAGGCGAGGCGTCCGAGCGCTATGCTGCGTATGTAAAGGAAAAGTATGAATTGCCTGTGGTATTATGGGACGAGCGTTTAACCACGATGGCAGCGGAACGTGTACTGCTGGAAGCGGACATGAGCCGTAAGAAAAGGAAAAAAGTAATTGATAAGATGGCAGCTACAATGATTTTGCAGGGTTATCTAGATTCAAAAGGAGGCATTATGTAATGACATTAGAAGAAAAAGAACGCATTATTATCCCCGACGAAAATGGGGACGAGCATTTGTTTGAAGTGCTATTCACCTTTGATGTGGATGAAACAGAACAATCTTATATTGCTGTCGTGCCTGCTGAACAAGCAGAGGATGAAGAGGTAGAGGTATACGCATTCCGTTACGAAGAACAGGAGAATGAAGATTTTACCCTGTACCCGATTGATTCCGATGAAGAGTGGAGCATGGTAGAGGAAATGTTAAACACATTAGCTGAAGAAGAAGAGTAAAGAGATAAAAGAAAGCTGACATTCACATTTTGTGACATCAGCTTTCTTTTCCCGTGTAATTGCTGCTTTCTATCCCTTTTCATACCTGCTGAAATATATATTTTTTTCAAAATTCCTGTTGAAAATGAATCTTTTTGTTTAAGATGTAGAAGGATGAAATAAAATAACAGGAATATTGGATAATTTTATATGAATTTAGTATAATGAAGCGGATGAAAGGGGGACACAGAGTGTCAAAAGATGACAAGCATAACGGATTCCAAAAGAATCTTATACAAAGAGCAAAAGATGCTTCTAAAGTAAGAAAGATTGTCGCAATTATTATTGTTTGTTTTACGCTCATCTTAATAATCGGCGGAATTTCAGGTTATTTATATATTCATTCTGCACTACAGCCTATTGATGAAGAAAATTCAACTCCTGTAGAAGTGGAAATCCCGATTGGGTCTTCCAGCTCAACGATAGCCGGGATACTTGAAGAAAACGGAATTATCAAGGATGCCCGTGTATTTCGTTTTTATACAAAATTTAATAATGTGAACGAATTTCAAGCTGGAAATTATACATTCAATACAGCCATGAGCATGGATGAAATTATTGAATCGCTGCAGCATGGAAGAATTATTGTCGATGCGGTCCATACTATTACAATCCCTGAAGGATTGACTGTAGACCAAATTGCTGAAATATATAGTGAGCAGCTTTCTTTTTCGGAGGAAGATTTCCTGGAGGTTGCCAATGATCCAGATTTTATTGACGAATTAATGGAGGAATATCCTTCCTTACTGACGGAGGATATTCTGGATGAAGATATTCGTACCCCTTTAGAAGGTTATATGTTTGCTTCCACTTATGAGTTTTATGAAGAAGAACCATCCATTGAATCGATAATAGATCGTATGGTAGAACAAACAAATTCTATCTTCCAGCAATATGAAGGAGAGATTGCAGATCGAGGTTTTACTCCACACGAAGCGATAACCTTTGCATCCGTAGTGGAAAAAGAAACTGCTCATGAAGAGGAGCGCGCACAAATTGCCGGCGTATTCCAGAATCGCTTGGATGAGGATATCCAGCTGCAGACAGATCCAACGGTATTGTATGCAAAAGGAGAACATCAAGCAGTGGTCACCTTTGATGATTTAGAAACCGAGTCACCTTACAATACCTA
Organism: Oceanobacillus sp. B139/18; assembly: GCF_055524595.1. NCBI lineage: Bacteria > Bacillati > Bacillota > Bacilli > Caryophanales > Bacillaceae > Oceanobacillus > Oceanobacillus sp. B139/18. Next base: position 818,000 of record NZ_JBVFXI010000001.1, read on the forward strand.
TTTGGTGGATGGACTGCCGGTAGGCCCGATATCGAATTTTGCGGAAAACTCCTTGAAAGCAGTAATCTCACCGGAAGATTCCGATTATCTGTATTTCTTACATGATGAAGATGGTAATATTCATTTTGCTGAAACATTTGATGAACATGTAGAAAACCGGGAAAAATATATCAATTAAAGTGTGTTCCAAAAGTGCTCACTCTTAAACGGACTAATGGAGAGCTTCTCCATTTTCCGTTTTCTTTTTTAGCCGTCAGGAAAGGGTCGTGTTTTTCTAAGAATTGGTTGCGATTGCTCAACCCGTCATGCCCTCACAGCGGTTGTTAATATTAAAAATAAAGCTGCATTGTCACCCATCGATTTTGGTGAAGAACCAATTATAATGGTTGAATGTAAAAGGAAATGATGAAATGGAAAAAGATATCGAGAGCTACTTGGAAAATCTGCTTCCTGCTTCTTCAGGAGCTGCAGACGTCCTTGAAAAATATGCCGAAATCAATCATGTGCCGATTATCAACCGGAGCAGCATGCATATGATTAATCTTATTTTAAAGATGAAGCAGCCGGAAAAGATTTTAGAAGTAGGCACAGCGATTGGTTATTCCGCATTGCGTATGCTGGAAGGAGCGTCAAAAGCAAATATCGTTACCATTGAAAAAGATGCCAATCGTTATCAGGAAGCAATCACAAATATCAAGGAACAGAAACGTGATAATCAAATCGAAGTTATTTTTGGAGACGCCGCAGAAGTCATGCAGGAATTAGCTGAAAAAAATTTACAGTATGATGTTATTTTTATTGATGCAGCAAAAGGGCAATATCAAGTTTATTTTGATTTAGCAGATAAAATGCTGATGCCCGGAGGTGTATTGATTACCGATAATGTATTATTTCGGGGCATGGTCTTCTCGAATGAAGAGGTGCCTAAAAAATATAAAACACTGGTACGGAAATTAAGATCGTACAATGAGATGCTAGTGAATCATCCGGATTATCATACATCGATTATACCGATGGATGATGGTGTCTCCATTAGCTATAAAAAGTAAGGTGTGTAAGGAGTTAGCAGCATGGAAAAAAATAAACCCGTTGTAATCGGTGTTGCCGGGGGAAGCGGCAGTGGAAAAACCTCCGTTACAAGAGCTATCTATGAGCGTTTTAAGGAAACGTCCATCCTGGTAATTGAGCAGGATGCATATTATAAGGATCAGTCGCATCTTCCTTTTGAGGAAAGGTTAAAAACAAATTATGACCATCCCTTGGCATTTGATAACGATTTATTAGTAGAGCATCTTCAACAATTACTTGAATATAAATCAATTGAAAAGCCTATATATGATTATAAGGTGCATAACCGTTCAACAGAAACAATCCATGTTGAGCCCAAAGAAGTCATTATCGTTGAAGGAATTCTGATTTTAGAGGATGCTAACCTCGTTGATTTAATGGATATAAAAGTATTTGTCGATACCGATGCAGATTTGAGAATTATCCGCCGGCTATTAAGAGACATTAAAGATCGCGGGAGAACATTGGATTCAGTCATTGACCAGTACATTCAAGTGGTCCGGCCGGCACATATGCAATTTATTGAACCGTCAAAACGATATGCAGATTTGATTATTCCAGAGGGCGGAGAAAATCATGTTGCAGTGGATATTATGGCATCTAAAATTGAAAATATCTTAGTAAAGAATTCAAATTTATAATTATTTTTCTTGATATTTTAGGTAATATCTGCCATAGTATTGATTAGTATATTTTGAAGAGTTAGCACATAAGCTATATAGCCAATTTTATTAATTAAATTATATATACTAGGAATAGGCAGCTGTGTTCTTTTGGATAAACCAGGTTTGAGAATAAGCTGCGATTATTACCAGATAGAAAAGAAATTAGAAGGAGTGTTTAGAAGATGGCTGCAGAAAAAAGCTTTTACATGACACAAGAAGGGAAAGACAAGTTAGAGGAAGAATTGCATTATTTAAAAACGGACCGTCGCCAAGAGGTCGTTGAAAGAATAAAAGTAGCTCGTGATTTCGGAGATTTGTCCGAGAACTCGGAGTACGATGCGGCAAAAGATGAGCAGGCGTTTGTGGAACAGCGTATTACCCAGGTAGAAAACATGATTCGCAATGCCGTAATTATTGAGAATGATAATGAAGATCCTAATGTAGTCGGAATGGGAAAATCAGTTACATTTGTGGAATTACCTGATGGGGATGAAGAAACATATACTATCGTCGGCAGTGCAGAAGCTGATCCCTTTGAAGGGAAAATTTCCAATGATTCTCCAATGGCAAAAAGCCTGTTAGGACAAGAAATTGGACAGGAAGTTTCCGTAGCTACACCAGCTGGAGACATTGAAGTCCGCATAACCAATGTTGAATAAAAATTGGAAAGCGTTTGCGTAAACTTTTATCTCATTGAAGCTGCTGAGAAAAAGGTATTATCTTTGACCAGTAGAAAGGTTATCCAAACGTATATTTTTGAAGTACGAAAACTTACAGTTAAACACAACTGTAAGTTTTCGTACTTCTATATATTTCTATATTGTTTGAAAATATAAACCTGTTTGCTGTATTAATGCGGCGATGTTGTAAAACAGGAACCGCAATAGTTTTCTAATTAAAACGTTAAAAACCAAACAATATGTACGAATAGTATTACATACCCGAATTTTTAAGGATTTAAATAAGGTGTCTATCTTCATCACATTCTCTTAATCCTTTAAGTTTAAACAAGAAATAAACAGTAATTTTGTGCTAAAATAGAATAGACAAAAATCGCTGGATTCGATAGGATAGTATAAAGTAAATAGTGTAGCGAGGGGGAATCTCTGGTGAGTCAGACAAGATCAAACAAATTTGAAAAAAGAAGAAAAAATACAAACGCAATTACCATTCTATCTATTGCTGCAGGAATCGTCTTAGTTATTTTTCTTGCGATATGGGTGTTTGGCGGCGGAGATGATACAACGGAGGAAGGTACTGAATCGGATGCATCCGAAAATACGTCAGAGGAAGATAATGGGGAGGCCGGCGGAGAAGATGATAATGGCTTCTTAATAACCGATCCGGATTCTAATGAAGATGAAGAAAATAACAATGAATCTGACAATGAGGACGCAAATCGAGAAGAAGACAATGCAGATGAAGACGAGGATGCTGATGAAGATGCAGCCAATGAGGAAGAAAATGAAGAAGATAATTCCTACGAAGACAGAGAGTCTGCAGAACCTTCCGGTGATGACGTTGCGGAGGCCTATACCGGTGACTGGGATCCGATCGGTACAGAACAGGAAGGCGACCATAATACAGATTTTAGTGATGGATCTTCAGACCGTGTTGAAATTAAGAGAGCAGTCTCTAAAGTTACTGGTTTAAGTGAAGATGGTATGATAGAGCACTGGGTTGGAAATAATGGACCTGACAAAGTAATTGCTACCGTTTCAGATTCAAGCAATTCAGAGAATTATCGTGTATTCCTAAACTGGGTTGACGGTGAAGGCTGGCAGCCGACTCAGGTAGAAGAATTGAATTAAATTGACGCGGGACAATAATGGAGGATTAGAATGACTATCGGAATTATTGGAGCAATGGATGAAGAAATTGAATTACTGAAACAAAGCATGACTGATGTACGAGAAATTGAAATAGCAAAGACTCATTTTTATCAAGGTTACCTGGAAGGGAAAAAAGTTGTCCTCATGCTATCCGGTATCGGGAAAGTAAATGCAGCCATGTCTGCAACCATCTTACATGAACGGTTTAATCCGGATAAAATTATTAATACTGGGTCTGCAGGAGGTTTTGCTGAAAACCTGGAGGTTGGAGATGTTGTTATTTCCACCGAGGTATTGCATCATGATGTGGATGCGACAGCATTTAATTATGTCTATGGACAAGTTCCGGGGATGCCTGCAGTCTATACAGCTTCGCCTGATTTGATAGATTTGGCAGGTAAGGTAGTATTAGAATCAAGTATTCAGGCAGAAACAGGTATTATTGCAACTGGTGATTCATTTATGCAGCGTGAGGATCAGACAGCTGTTGTCCGTGGACGTTTTCCTGAAATGCTTGCTTTAGAAATGGAAGCTGCTGCAATTGCGCAGGTATGCTATCAATATCAAACACCATTTGTCATTATTCGAGCATTATCAGATATTGCCGGAAAGAAATCATCGGTTTCATTTGATGCATTTTTAGAAAAAGCAGCAAAAAATGCAGCGGATGTGATTATAAAAATGGTTCGTGAATTATAAGTTGTTTAGTTAGAAAAACTCGTATTTGCTAATGAGCGAATACGAGTTTTTTAATGCATTGGTATTTCTTTGTGAAATATCATCCTTGAAGACCTGGACGGATATCCTTTTACTCCCCAACATCAAAATAATCCTGAATAAAATTATAAAAAACTCGTTCAGATGGAGCCAGGTTACGGTTTTTCGGAATGATAATACCGACTGCCCGCTTGAGAGGCGGATTATCAATAGCTACCTTGGCGCTATAAGCGGTATTTAAATCATTAAAGGCACTTTCAGGAAGTAACGTAATCCCCATCCCGGCCGCAACTAATCCTTTAATGGCATCTAAGTCCTCTCCTTGGGATTGAATATTCGGTGTAAACCCGGAACGGATACAAGCATCAATAACTAGCTGATGAAGCACATACCCCTCAGGAAACAATACAAAATTCTCCGCTTCTAACTCTGCGACAGAAATTTTTTCTTCGTTTGATTTAGCGTGAGAACTAGGAATAAGAGCATAAAAATTTTCCATAAATAGAACCTTGCCAATGATGTCCGGCTGATTATCGGGAACAGGGCCAAGGAATGCTAAATCAATTTCTCTATTCCGGACAGATTCAATTAGAAAATTATAAGATCCCTGTCTTAATTGAAAACGGATATTAGGATAGCTTTTCTTAAATGCGGATAAAACGGTCGGCAAGAGATTACTGGCTAAGCTTGTCGGAAAGCCGATTTTTATTGAACCGCCTTCCGGGTCTAAGTATTCATCGACCTGTTTCTTAGCATAATCCACTCCCCTTAAAGCGGATTTTATATGAGTTAAAAATATTTTTCCAATAGGTGTTAAATGTACATTTCTCCCAGCTCTTTCAAAAAGCTGAACCCCTAATTCACTTTCTAAATTTGAAATTTGCCGGCTGACTGCAGATTGGGCAACATGCAGTTCGAAGGCAGCCTCTGATACATGTTCTCTTTCTGCTACAGCAACAAAATATCTTAATTGGCGCAGTTCCATATTTCCACCTCATATCAAAATTAGATTATTCCTATGTTTATTATATATTGTTTCGATAAATAAAAAAACATAAAATATATTTTACCCACTTTTATTGCAGTGTGAGATGAAAAGAGCATCCCGCTGAATGAAACAGATATTAATGGATACGGAATGGAGGAACAAAGATGATATTTCAAGATTTGCCAAAAGCACAAGGTCTATATCAACCGGATTTTGAGCATGATGCTTGCGGCATTGGCTTATATGCACATATTAAAGGGAAGCAGACGCATGACACAGTTACAAAAGGGCTGGATATGCTTTGTAAGCTGGAGCACCGCGGCGGACAGGGAAGTGATCCGATGACGGGCGACGGTTCTGGTTTAATGGTGCAGATTCCCGATCAATATTTCAGAAGAGTCTGCCCGGAATTTCAACTGCCGTCTGCAGGAGAATATGCTGTTGGTATGATCTTTCTTTCTCAAGATAAACAAGAGCAAACAGCAGTCATAAACCAAGTCAATCAGCTGATTGCGGGGGAGAGACAGCAGTTGATTGGATGGAGAGATGTGCCTGTAGACACTGCTTGTATCGGTAAAGGTGCAGTAGAAACGCTCCCGGAAGTTAAGCAGGTATTTATTCGGTCGACTATGGCGGCAGACGAAATGGCTTTTGAAAGAAAGCTGTATGTGATTCGTAAGCAAGCAGAGCATTGGGCTGAGGAAAAGAATATTCGCTTCTATGTTCCGAGTCTTTCTGCCAGAACCATTGTATATAAAGGCTTGCTGACTCCAGAGCAGGTAAATGGATTTTATTTAGATTTACAGGAAACGGATTTTGTTTCAGCTTTTTCACTCGTTCATTCCCGATTCAGCACAAACACATTTCCATCCTGGGAACGGGCGCATCCGAACCGCTATTTAATCCATAATGGCGAAATTAATACATTACGTGGAAATGTCAATTGGATGCGGGCGAGAGAAAAACAATTTGTTTCTGATGCATTTGGCGATGATTTAGAAAAGCTGCTTCCCATTATCCGCAGTGACGGAAGTGATTCAGCAACATTAGATAATGCACTGGAATTTTTAACACTTGCAGGAAGAGAGCCTGCTCATGCGGCGATGATGCTGATACCAGAACCATGGGATAAGAATAGCCATATGAATCAGGAAAGACGTGCTTTTTATCAATATCACAGTCTGATGATGGAGCCTTGGGATGGGCCGACATCAATTACCTTTACGAATGGAAAGCAAATCGGAGCAATATTAGATCGAAATGGGCTGCGTCCGGCAAGGTATTATGTGACGAAGGATGATTACATTATCTATTCCTCTGAAGTAGGTGTCGTTGACGTAGAGGAAAGCAATGTTTTATTAAAGGAACGATTAAGTCCGGGGAAAATGCTGTTAATAGATATCGAGAAAGGAAGAATTATTTCCGATGAAGAGATAAAATCTGCTATTACAACAGAATACCCCTATCAAGATTGGGTAAAGGAGCAAACCGCCGTCTTAGCTCCAGAAGTTGATGAAAGCACGGAAATGGATCCGCAATTGTATCATAAACAGAAAGCATTCGGTTATACGATGGAGGATATTGAAAAGTATTTGATTCCGCTTGTACAGGATGGAAAGGACCCGATCGGTGCAATGGGGAATGATGCTCCGTTAGCTGTTCTATCCGAACGTCCGCAAAGCCTGTTCAATTATTTTAAACAGCTCTTTGCTCAAGTGACAAATCCGCCGATTGATGCTTATCGGGAGCAGTTAGTGACATCCATGCTGACCTGGCTTGGAAGCGAGGGGGATATGCTTCACCCGGAAACTGAAAAGAAAAGACGAATCCGTCTGGATTCACCAATTTTATCGAATGTGCAGATGAAAAAAATTGAAAATAACGAAATAGACGGTTTAAAAGCGGAAGTCATTGAAGCATTATTTACAGATGATTTGGAAGCTGCGCTGAAACAAGTGTTTGAGCAGGCGAAAGCAGCAATCTATAAAGGGAAAAATATATTGGTGTTGCGGGATACAGAAATGAATCAAATGCAGAAAGCAATCCCGGCACTGCTTGCAGTCAGCGGGCTGCATCAATTTTTAATTCGTGAGGGTATCCGTACAAAAGCGAGTATTCTTATCCAGTCAGGGGAAGCGCGTGAGGTGCATCATTTTGCAGCCATGCTTGGTTATGGAGTCGATGCGATTTACCCATATCTCGTGTATCAAACCTACCATCAGGCATTTGATACGGGTAAATTAGCATTAAATCCAAAAGAAGCACAGGCAAAATATATTGCCGTGGCGACAGAAGGCATTATCAAAGTAATGTCTAAAATCGGAATTTCAACTGTACAGAGCTATCGCGGTGCTCAGATTTTTGAGGCGGTCGGCATCAGCAAGCAGGTCATTGAAGATTATTTTACCGGAACGGCTTCGCAAATAGACGGAATTGATTTGGGTGTGATTCAGCTTGAAACAGAAAAACGTCATCAGGAAGGGTACCAGGAAGCATTTGATCAGCTTCTGGATTCAGGAAGTGAGTTTCAATGGCGAAAAACAGGTGAACATCACGCATTTAATCCGTCAACGATTTATAAGCTGCAATGGTCCTGCCGGCGCGGGGACTATAAGCTGTTCAAGCAATTTTCTAAAGAATCAAATGAAGCGCGTATCGGCTTTTTACGAAATCTATTTGACTTTAAAAAGACAAACTCGATTTCTATCGATGAGGTAGAATCTGTGGACACGATTGTAAAACGATTTAAAACAGGAGCGATGTCGTTCGGATCTATTAGTAAAGAGGCACATGAGACATTGGCGATTGCCATGAATCGCCTCGGCGGTAAAAGCAACAGCGGAGAAGGCGGCGAGGATACAGCACGCTTCACCCCGGATGCGAATGGGGATTTACGATCCAGCACAATTAAGCAGGTAGCATCCGGCCGCTTTGGAGTGACCAGTAATTATTTGATAAATGCGAAAGAACTGCAAATAAAAGTTGCGCAGGGAGCGAAGCCTGGAGAAGGCGGTCAGCTGCCGGCGGAAAAAGTATATCCATGGGTTGCTGATGTGCGCAGGTCCACACCTGGAGTCGATTTAATTTCTCCGCCTCCGCATCACGATATCTACTCCATTGAAGATTTGGCGCAGTTGATCCATGATTTAAAAAATGCGAATCGCAACGCAAGAGTGAGTGTTAAGCTTGTTGCTAAATCAGGTGTCGGAACGATTGCTGCCGGTGTGGCTAAAGGGAATGCGGACGTTATCTCTGTCGTCGGTTATGATGGAGGAACAGGGGCTTCGCCAAAAACAAGTATTAAGCATACAGGTCTGCCGTGGGAATTGGGTCTGGCGGAAGCGCATCAGACATTAATGCTAAACGGACTGAGAGACCGTGTTATTTTAGAAACGGACGGCAAGCTGTTAACTGGAAAAGACGTGGTAACAGCAGCCTTGCTGGGAGCAGAGGAATATGGGTTTGCTACAGCACCGCTCGTTGTTGTCGGCTGCGTGATGATGCGTGTCTGTCACAAGGATACCTGTCCAGTCGGTGTCGCTACCCAAAATCCAGAGCTTCGTAAAAAGTTTGCCGGAGACCCGGACCATGTTGTGAACTATATGCGGTTTATTGCGGAAGAGGTCAGGGAATTTATGGCAGATCTTGGCTTCCGGACAATGGATGAGATGATTGGGCGGACAGAATATTTGGAAAGGTCAGCGCGTGCTGACGCACATTGGAAAGCGAAGCATCTCGATTTATCAACACTTGTTTATCAGGTGGAAGGAACCAAAAGAAACACCACGCAGCAGGATCATAAATTAGATCGATCCTTAGACATAAAAGAAATCCTGCCTGCTGTTCAAGAATCATTAAAAACAGGCGAAGCAATGGAAGCAAGCTTCTCTATAAAAAATACAGATCGTGTGGCAGGCACGATTGTCGGCAGTGAAATAACGGCTAAATATGGAGAAGAAGGCCTGCCGGAGGATACAATCAATTTACATTTTACCGGTTCAGCCGGGCAAAGCTTTGGTGCTTTTATCCCTTCAGGTATGACCATGACAGTAAGTGGGGATGCCAATGACTATGTAGGCAAAGGGCTTTCAGGAGGGAAAGTGATTGTGCGTGCGCCAGAAGTTACAACCATTGACGCCAGCCATAATGTCATCGCTGGAAATGTTTCCTTCTATGGTGCGACAAGCGGAGAAGCATATATTCATGGCTATGCAGGCGAGCGTTTTGCAGTCAGAAACAGCGGTGCAAAAATTGTTGTAGAAGGCGTCGGAGATCATGGCTGCGAGTATATGACAGGCGGCAGAGTTGTTATCCTTGGCAATGTCGGTAAAAACTTTGCAGCCGGAATGTCTGGCGGAATTGCTTATGTAAGACCGGATGATGTTCCTGCCTTCCGTGCTTTAACGAATGCGGCGCTGATTCAATTTGAAGAAATAACAGATTTGGAAGAGCAGGAAGAAGTAAAAGATTTGATTATCAACCATTTAGATTATACCAACAGTGAGAAAGCAGCATTTATCTTAAAGCACTGGAAGGAAGAAGTGAAGAAATTTGTCAAAGTAATCCCGACAGACTATAAATTAATGCTTCAGCAGATTGAATGGTTTAAAGAACAGGGCTTAGGTACAGAAGATGCGCGTTATGAAGCGTTTATGGCAAAGAAAAATAACGAAATGACCGTAAAGTTAGATGAGGAATCCTTGATGAAGGAAGAGAAAGGGGCCAGAGTAAATGGGTAAAGCAACTGGATTTATGGAAATCAAAAGAAAAAAAGCAACGGAGCGTGACCCGCTTGAAAGAATAAAAGACTGGAAAGAGTACGCTGGCACCTTCTCTGATGATGCAGCAAGCCAGCAGGGTGCGCGCTGCATGGATTGCAGTATTCCGTTTTGTCATATCGGCATGGAAATCGAGGGGGCAGCCTCAGGCTGCCCTGTCTATAATCTGATTCCGGAGTGGAATGACCTTGTTTATAAAGGCAGATGGAGAGAAGCGCTAGACAGGTTAATGAAAACTAATAATTTTCCTGAATTCACTGGAAGAGTTTGTCCTGCCCCATGTGAAGGTTCTTGTACCGTAGCAATTAATGACCCGGCTGTATCGATCAAGAATATTGAGCAGAAAATTATTGATAAAGGCTTTGAAGAAGGCTGGATTGAACCGCGAATTCCAGAAGTGCGTACTGGCAAAAAAATCGCTGTGATTGGTTCGGGGCCGGCTGGATTAGCGGCAGCAGATCAATTAAACCAGGCGGGGCATGAAGTAACTATTTACGAACGTGCAGACCGTGCCGGCGGATTATTGATCTATGGTATTCCAAACATGAAGCTGGATAAGGGAGTCGTTGAACGGCGTATTCAATTGCTACGGCAGGAAGGGATTCATTTTGTATTGAACACCGAGGTAGGAAAGGATATTTCAGCCGAGGATATGAAAGCAAGCTTTGATTCGGTGATTATTTGTACTGGTGCCCAGAAGCATCGTGATCTGCCTTTAGAAGGAAGAGATGGAAAGGGAGTCCGTTTTGCGATGGATTACTTGACGCGTTCAACGAAAAAGCTGCTTGATGCAGACATCGAGTTGGAAGAGGAGTTAAATGCAGAAGGAAAAGATGTGATTGTTATCGGCGGCGGAGATACTGGCGCGGATTGCATCGCCACAGCACTTCGTCAGGGAGCTAAAAGCATTGTCCAATTCGGAAAGCATCCGCAGCTGCCGGTAAGGCGCGCTGACTCCAACCAATGGCCGGCTTATCCGCAGGTATTCAGTCTGGAATATGCGCATAAGGAAGCGAAAGAAAAATTCAGGAAGGATATTCGTGAATATTCTATCCAGACACAAAAATTTGTAACAGATGCGCAGGGGAATTTAAAAGAGCTGCATACGATTCAAATGGAGAAAAAACAGGATGAAAATGGTGTCTTCTTTTTTGAGGAAATACCGGGAACTGAAAAAGTGTGGCCGGCACAGCTTGTGTTAATTGCTATCGGTTTTGAAGGTGCTGAGGAAACAGCTGTCAAAGCATTTGAGGTGAAAACGATGCGAAACCGCGTGCTTGCAGCTTATGGAAAGTTTTTAACAACAGAAGAAAATGTATTTACAGCAGGAGATGCCCGCCGCGGTCAGAGCTTAATTGTCTGGGCAATTAATGAAGGGAGAGAAGCGGCTTACCAGGTTGATGAATATTTAATGGGAACCACTTCCTTGCCGACTGTTGCGAATATGTAATAGCAACGTGATAAATAAGCGAGTTGCCTGTCTAAGCATAGATGGGTAGCTCGCTTGTTGTATGAATATACTTTTTTTAATGAAGGTAAAAGCATTATGCTTTGATAAGCCTATGGCGAATCTTTATAGGCATCTGTCACCTCTTTTTAGGTATTTGCGTATATTGTTAGGGAATAAGGGGTGATGGAGAATTGGCACAGGCAGAAGGGTATAAAAATGGCCGTATTAATATTATATTAAGTGAGAATACACCGCAATCCAGCGCGAATCTCCGTGTAAAAAAACAAAAGCATTCGCCGCTTGAAATCGTCGATAAAGAATTTGCGTCGTTTGTCGGATTAAATGACTTAAAAACGTCCATTAAAGAGATTTATGCGAGTATTCTTATCAATGAAAAGAGAAAGGAAGAAGGGTTAAAAAGTTCGAAACAGGTTCTTCATATGCTGTTTAAGGGGAATCCGGGAACGGGAAAGACAACGGTAGCCCGAAAATTAGCAAAGCTTTATCATGATATGAATATCCTTTCGAAAGGACATTTTATAGAGGCAGAGCGTGCCGATTTAGTCGGAGAATATATCGGCCAGACAGCGCAGAAAACAAGAGCGGTTATCCAGAAGGCGATGGGCGGTATTCTGTTTATTGATGAAGCTTATTCTTTATCTCGGGGCGGAGAAAAAGATTTTGGTAAAGAGGCGATTGATCTGCTTGTAAAACATATGGAAGACGGACGGGAAGATATGGTGCTTATCCTTGCTGGTTATCCGCGCGAAATGGATCGTTTTCTTTCGATGAATCCCGGCCTCGAATCCCGATTTCCATTTATTTTAGATTTTGATGATTACTCTGTGGATGAATTATTAAATATAGGAAACCGTATGCTGAGCGAAAGACAGTATCAATTATCAAAACAGGCGGAATGGAAGTTTCGCAATCATTTGGCCAAAAAATTGCGGGAAGATAACTATAATTTTTCGAATGCGAGATATGTGCGGAATGTAATTGAAAAAGCAATCCGGCTGCAAGCGGTCCGGCTGCTTAACTCTGACAAAATGGTATCCAGAGATTTAATTGTTTTAACAGACCAGGATTTGTTGCTAGAATAGAAATAATGGGTATGATAGTATAAGAACTATTTTAAGAAAGAGGTAGGCTATGACAGTAGAAAATGTATTAGTAATTGCGGTTAACCAATCTGAAAGATCTGAACGTCAATTCGAGTCTTCTTTAGATGAGCTTGTTTCTCTATGTAAAACTGCAGGAGGGCAGGTTCAGGACGTTATCACACAAAATCGGGAACGTATCCATCCGGCTACCTATATCGGAGAAGGAAAGCTTCAGGAAGTAGCTCAAATCGTTCGCGCAGAGGGAATTGATTTGGTAGTAGCTAATAATGAGTTATCGGCTGGCCAGGTTCGCAATTTAGCCGATACACTGGATGTTCGTGTCCTTGATCGAAGTCAATTGATATTGGATATTTTTGCGATGCGCGCGCAAACGAAGGAAGGAAAGCTCCAGGTCGAGCTGGCTCAGTTGGAGTATTTGCTTCCCCGTTTGCATGGACAAGGTGCTAATTTATCCAGACTTGGCGGCGGAATCGGGACAAGAGGTCCGGGGGAAACAAAATTGGAGACAGACCGCCGGCATATCGAAAGAAGAATCTATGATATCAAACGCCGCTTACAGCTGGTTGTGAAGCAGCGTGACCAATATCGGAAGCGCAGACGGTCAAATGATGTTTTCCAAATAGCGATTGTCGGTTATACGAATGCAGGGAAATCGACGATATTTAACAGATTGACAAATAGTCATTCATTAGAAGAGGACCAACTATTTGCGACGCTGGATCCGCTCACACGCCGTATTCAATTCCCCAGCGGTTTGAAAAGCTTAATAACAGATACAGTCGGGTTTATCCAGGATCTCCCGACGGCCCTGATTGCTGCATTTAAATCAACACTGGAGGAAGTGACAGAAGCAGATTTTCTTCTGCATGTGGTCGATATCTCAGATCCTGATTTATTACAGCAGCAGGAAACCGTTCGCAAGCTTTTGCAGGAATTAGACGCCGGCCATATCCCGGTACTGACCGTGTATAATAAAAAGGATCAGCTGGAAGCCGATTTCTTTTTGGCAAACCAATTCCCTAATATTCAAATCAGTGCGTTAGAGGAAGAAGACTTACATGCATTATTAATCAAAATGGAAGAAGTATTAAAAGAAGAATGGGATTTATTTGACATTGTGTTAGATTCAAGTGAAGGAGATTTGTTGTACCAGCTTCAATCAGCAGCGTTAGTTGTCAAAAAAGAACTGCTGGAGGAAACGAACCAATTTCATGTGCAGGGCTATGTCAGAAAAAATCATCCATTTCACCGATTTGTAGAGGAGAAGTAAACGATGCAAGCAGAATCACTTATGATAGAAGCAGAAAAAGATTGTTTAGAAGGTCACCAGTATATACAAGAAATTGTAGAGAAAAATCAAAGACGTGTTCTGGAGGCCTTCCGAAATCATCGGATTAGTGACGCACACCTGCAAGGGACGACAGGCTATGGGTACGATGATTTAGGCCGGGAAGGCTTAGAAGCAGTATATGCGCAGGTTTTCGGCGGAGAGGATGCCGTTGTGCGTCCGCAGATTGTTTCGGGCACACATGCTATTACAACAGCTTTATTCGGTATGCTCCGCCCGCAGGATGAGCTTGTTTATATTACGGGGCATCCATATGATACGTTGGAAGAAGTAATCGGGAAGCCCGGCAAAGAAGAAGGATCGCTGGCTGATTTTCAAATCGGTTATCGTGAGGTTGCCTTAAAAGAAACAGGAGAAATTGACTTTGAAGCGATAAAAAGCAGCTGGACAAAGCAGACGAAAGTAATTGCTATCCAGCGTTCAAAAGGTTATGATGCCAGACCTTCCTTCACGATTAGTGAAATAAAAGAAATGGTGGATTTTGTGAAAGCCATTGATCCATCTGTTATCGTATTTGTTGATAATTGCTATGGGGAATTTACAGAAACAAAAGAACCGCTGCATGTCGGTGCCGACTTGATTGCCGGTTCACTCATTAAAAACCCTGGCGGCGGATTAGTCCGGGCAGGAGGATATATTGCAGGCCGTCAAGACCTGATCCATTTGTGTGCAAACCGTCTGACAGCTCCTGGTCTGGGCAAGGAAACAGGAGCTTCTCTTGGTATGCTTCAGGAAATGTATCAGGGTTTCTTCATGGCGCCGCATACTGTAGGGGAAGCCTTAAAGGGCGCCTTGTTCACAGCGCGTTTTCTGGAGCTGGCCGGGTTCCGCACAGCCCCGTCCTATCACGAAAAAAGAACAGACCTGATACAAACAGTTACTTTTCATACAGCGGAGGAAATGATTGCTTTTTGTCAGGCGATTCAAGAGAACTCTCCTATTAATTCTTATGTAACACCTTATCCGAGTGAAATGCCGGGATATGAAGATGAAGTGATTATGGCAGCAGGAACGTTTATACAAGGGGCGAGCATCGAGCTGTCTGCGGACGGGCCTATCCGTGCTCCATATACAGCTTATGTTCAGGGCGGTTTAACCTATACGCATGTAAAAATTTCCATTATCGAAGCAGTAAAAACATTAAAAAATCAAGGTTTTATTTCTTAGTGTGAGGGTAAAAATAAGTATCGAATAATTTATATGTCAAATAACCTAACATTTCATTGACATTAAAACTGACATCCATTATACTGAATGTATCATATAAAGAAGGGGGTCATCTTTTGAATGATCAAGATCGTCGTTCAATGCCCTTATTCTCAATAGGAATAGTTATGAAATTAACCGAACTGACCGCGAGACAAATTCGTTACTATGAAGCAAATGATTTAATTGCTCCCGAGCGGACAAAAGGAAATCAGCGTCTATTTTCATTTAACGATGTAGACAGGCTGCTTCAAATCAAGGATCTCTTAGACAAAGGATTAAATATGGCCGGCATCAAGCTTCTGCTGGATGAAGAAAACAAAGAAACTCCGGAAGAAGCTCCGAAGAAAGAGAAAAAAACACCGGCTAATTTAACGGATAAAGAGCTTAGAGGAATCTTGAAAAATGAATTAAACGAAGCGGGAAGATACGGAAAAGCCAGTATGAGGCAAGGAGAACTGGCACGCTTTTTTATAAAGCATTAACATCAGGTTAAAAGAGTTTTCGCTGCAAAGACAGTGTAGTGGAGGTTTTCTTTTCATACTTAAATGAATTTTTAGGAGGAGAACAAATGGCTAAGAAATTAACCAGAGAAGAAATTATTACACAGATTAAAGAGGAGAATGTACGTTTTATCCGCCTGCAGTTTACAGATATGCTCGGAACCATTAAAAACGTTGAAATCCCTTTAAGCCAGCTTGACAAAGCATTAGATAATAAAATGGCTTTTGACGGGTCCAGCATCGAAGGGTTTGTCCGTATTGAAGAATCAGATATGCTCTTGCATCCTGATTTGGATACATTCATTGTATTCCCTTGGACTTCTGAAAAAGGAAAAGTGGCGCGTTTTATCTGTGATATCTATAATCCGGATGGTACTCCTTTTGCAGGCTGCCCGCGTTATAACCTGAAACGCAACCTGAAAAAAATGGAGGAATTAGGATTTGATGCATTTAATATTGGTGCGGAGCCGGAGTTCTTCTTATTCAAATTGGATGAAAACAGAGAACCTACACTGGAATTGAATGACCACGGCGGTTATTTTGACTTAGCGCCGACAGACCTGGGTGAAAACTGCCGACGTGATATTGTATTAGAGCTGGAAGAAATGGGCTTTGAAATTGAAGCATCTCACCATGAGGTTGCCCCTGGGCAGCATGAAATTGATTTTAAATATTCGGATGCAGTGAAGCATGCAGACGATATTCAAACCTTCAAGCTGGTAGTAAAAACCATTGCCAGAAAGCATAATTTACACGCTACATTTATGCCGAAACCATTATTTGGAGTGAATGGATCAGGAATGCATGTAAATATGTCCCTTTTCTCAGGAAAAGAAAATAAATTTTACGATACAAAAGGTGAGTTAGAACTAAGTCAGACAGCTTATCAGTTTATCGCCGGCATTATTGATCATGCGACAAACTTTACAGCGATAACAAATCCTACAGTCAACTCTTATAAGCGTCTTGTACCCGGATACGAAGCGCCTTGTTACGTGGCATGGTCTGCATCTAACCGCAGCCCGCTTGTCCGTATCCCGAGCTCACGCGGTTTAAGTACTCGTGTAGAAGTACGAAGTGTTGACCCGGCTGCTAACCCGTATATGGCATTATCCGTACTATTAGCTTCTGGCTTAGACGGCATTAAGAGAAAGTTAGACGTGCCAGAATCTGTCGACCGCAACATTTATGTTATGAATAAAGCAGAGCGCGAAGAGAATGGTGTGAAAGATTTACCGTCTACTTTAAAAGAAGCAATGGATTTGCTTGAGCAGGATGAAGTGCTTGTTGAATCTTTAGGAGAGCATTTATTTGAACACTTTATTGAAGCAAAAGATATTGAGTGGGATATGTTCCGTACAACTGTGCACCCATGGGAGCGCGAGCAGTATCTGACGAACTATTAATTCAGACGTAAAGAATTACTATCTCTTAAACATTAATAAATAACAGCTGTTTAGGTACTGTGCATAGACTTTTTGTTCTAGGGCAGTACCTTTTTTTGGGTGAAAGGGACAGATTTTGGATGCGTGGAATAATTCGAAAAAATATGATGGAATGGTTTTTTATTGCTCTTGTAAATAAAGAAACGCAAGCAGTTCGTGCTTCAACCTGCTTGCGTTTCTTTATTTGTTTACTTTTGATTCCTGCGATATAAGATAAATCCAGATCCGGTTAAAATAGGCGTAGCTATAGAGAGAGCAAAAATAAAACGATGTGCCGTCTGATCAGAGAAGTGAGAGGAAATGTAAATGGATTCTAAGCCGCCGCCCCGACATTGTATGCGGTCAAAATGAGAGTACTCGTTATCGTTGGTAAAAAGATGAGTTACCTCTGTATCTGAAAAAGCGGCTTCCGTATTTTTAGAATCCAAAGAAACCTCTTTACTATCTTTTTCTGTAGCACAGTGTACTTCATTTACGTCGGTTGTAACCGGGTAGGCCCAAATTTCTGTGGTTTTACGATTGTCTGCCGGCGAGAAGGATTCATTTATTTCTATTCCACTTGCTGATAATTCTCCTGGGAATGCTGCTTTTTGATATACCATCCAAATACCTAACGGACCGGCTATAATACAAAGCATGCAAGATATTGCAAGTAAGGAGGTGATTTTTTTAGCATTTTTCATAACTAAAACACCTTTCTGTCAGTAGATAGCTATTATACGTTTGCATAACGGGATTTGTTTCAAAAAAAAAGCATCGCCTAGGAGCGGGGATTCCGTTCCTGGGCGATGCCTTATATTTGCTTATTATTGATGGCCTCTTGCGGCTGCAGAAGGGAAAGTTAAATTGGATTCATCCTCTGTGAAAAATTCTTTGTACAGTGACTGAATCGCTTTTTCCAAATCCACTGCGTGAACACCGAACATCATGGATACTTCCGAAGATCCCTGGTTAATCATATCAATATTGATACCAGCCTTAGCAAAAGATGCGGTAGCTTTAGCGGCAACACCGATTGTATTTACCAGTCCTTCCCCGACCACCATAACAACAGCCAGATCGCGATGAATACTTACGGTATCCACATGCAACTCATTGCGGATTCGGTCGATAACAATCTGTTCCTTTTCAGGTGTGAAAAGATGATCTCTAAAAATAACAGACATATCATCGATTCCAGAAGGTGCGTGCTCAAAGGAAATTCCTTCATCTTCAAAAATATTTAACAGCTTTCGGCCAAACCCGACTTCCCTGTTCATCAGGAATTTACTGACGTATAAGCTGCAGAAGCCGACGTCGCTTGCTATGCCTACTACACATTGATCTGTGGAATCTCTTTCTGCAACAACCATTGTGCCGGGAGCTTCCGGGTTGTTGGTGTTTTTGATACAGACCGGGATTTCTTCTTTAAAAGCCGGGATAAGCGCTTCGTCGTGAAATACAGAAAAGCCGGCATAAGATAATTCCCGCATTTCCTTATATGTTAGAACAGTAATATCTTTAGGATTTTCTACGAAGTTTGGATTTACCGCAAACACTGAATCAACGTCTGTGAAATTTTCGTACAAGCTTGCTTTGGTACCTGCAGCTAAGATAGCTCCAGTAATATCGGAACCGCCCCGGGAGAAGGTAACTAAATCATTATTTTCGGTATAACCAAAGAATCCGGGGACGACAGATACACCTTCGCGTTCTCTGAGTTTATAAATTCTAGAAAAGCTTTCCGGCAATAATTGAGCATTTCCAGGTTCATTACTGACAAAAATTCCAGCCTCTTTTGGATTGACATAGCTTGCATTTAAGCCTAAATGCTTTAAATAAGCACTTACGATTTTAGCAGAACTGTCTTCACCGATGGATTTTAAAGCATCAAGCTGTGCCATAGGTGATATATCAAACTGAAGATACTTTTCAATGGTTTGCTGAATATCTTCTAAAATAGACTGGTCAAGGCCCAAATCCTCTATTATTTCTTGAAATCTAACCATGATGTTTTGTAACTGCAAATCATGATCTTGATTTTGCTGTTTTGCATAACAAAGCTCGATTAATAAGTCTGTCATTTTTACGTCATCTGAGAAGCGTTTCCCTGGTGCAGATACAACAATCACTTTTCGGGAGGAATCAGACTTAATGATATTCGCTACCTTTTTAATCTGTTTTGCATTTGCTACAGAACTTCCTCCAAATTTTGCTACTTTCATTTACATGATACCCCATTTCAAAATTCCCACTATAAACTAGCTATTTTAGTTACGAAGATTTTTAGTGCGTGGTATTTTTTATTTTTACTAATATAACATATTTTCTGTTAAATTAAAGAGGAAAATGAAAAAAAGAAAGAAAAATAACGAAAATACCATTTTTATTCTCTTTGCTGGACAAATGTTTACCATTTTAGGCCATTTAGAAGGAAAAACAAGTGTTTAGCAGGGATGAATCAAATTCCATTTTTAGTATTACTGCAAGCATGAACAGTGTAGCGGAAATGTAGTTTAAATGAAAAAATCCCGTTTCAATGAAACAGGATAGATCAGCTTGCTGATTCCTTTTCTTGACTGCGCTTCTTCCTGTCTCTGTAGACAATAAAACCGCCAAGGAATAACAAACCGCCGAGAAAAAGAATTAAACCAACAATAAATTGAATGCTTCCAAAAATAAAAAATGGATAAAATGTATCAAAAAGCGTATCCCGCATCAATTTAATACCAAAAGCTGCAATCACCCCTGGAATAAATAGGATGATTAAAGCGAGGTTTCTTTGCATAAAAACTCCTGCTCCTTTATAGATATACTTGCAATCATTCATCAATCTTCTGTCCGTTCAGATGCCTCTTTATTTTTAATCAAACAATTTCTTAAAACTTCATTATAAGTATATCAAAATACGTCGAAAAATAGAAATAGAATTCATTTGCTAAATTATGCATGGTATCGTATGATGAAACTGTGCAAATAAATTCAAGGTGGATGAAAAGTATGAAGCAAATTCTGATAGTCGGCGCTGGTAAAGGTGGTACAGCATTATTCCGCCTGTTTAAAGAAACAAAAAGCATGCAGATTTGTGCAATCGTTGACAAGGAAGCAGACGCTCCTGCTATGAAGCTTGCGGAAGAAATGGATGTTCATACAAGTACAGAGTGGAAAGATTGGATTCACCATGACATTGATATTGTAATTAACGTAACAGGCGAAGAGGAATTATTTGAAAAGATGATTGAGCTGTTTCCAAGAAAGACAATTATCATCCCTGGTTCTGTAGCCAATATTATTTATGAATTAATTCATGAGAAAACTGTTTTAACAGATGAGGTAAAAGTACAGGCGAGCCGTTTGGAATTAATTTTAAACCATATGAATGACGGCATGATTGTTGTCAATAAAATGGAACAGGTTCAGCTGTTGAATCGCCGGGCGGAACAAATTCTCGGCAAAAAAGAAAAAGACTACAAAGGGAAGCATATCAAAGATTTACTCAAAACAAGCCGTTTATCTCACGTGTTAAGGAGTCAAAGAAAAGAGTTAAACCAAAAGACAATTTTAGATAATGGCAAGAAAGTGATTGCTTCACGTATCCCCATTATTAATAAAACAGGAGATTTAGTGGGAGCCTTTGCTGTTTTTAAAGACATTACGGAAGTAGTGCAATTAGCAGAAGAAAATACCGATTTGAATGAAATCAAAACCATGCTGGAAGCCATTATTAAATCTTCGGATGAGGCAATCAGTGTGGTGGATGAGCATGGAAAAGGCTTAATTATTAATCCCGCCTATACGAGAATCACTGGTCTGACCGAAGAGGAAGTAATAGGGAAGCCGGCAACAGTAGATATATCTGAAGGGGACAGTGTGCACATGAAGGTCTTAAAAAACCGGCGTGCTGTTCGCGGTGTACATATGAAGGTCGGACCGTCAAAAAAAGATGTTATCGTTAACGGGGCGCCGGTGATTGTACAAGGAAAGATAAAAGGCAGTGTTGGCGTGCTCCATGACGTCAGTGAATTACAATCTGTGACAAGGGAGTTAAAGCGTGCCAGACAAATCATCCGTAATTTGGAAGCAAGGTATACATTCGATGATATTATTGGTAACTCATCCGAAATGAAGCTTGCTTTAGAACAGGCAAAAGTAGCTGCCAAAGCACCGGCTATTGTTCTTTTGAGAGGGGAAACCGGCACCGGCAAAGAATTATTCGCCCATGCAATACACCATGAAAGTGATCGGAAATTTAATAAATTTATTCGTGTGAACTGTGCTGCATTGTCAGAACCAATGCTGGAAAAAGAGCTGTTTGGTTCGGCAGAGGAGCAGGCAGAACATTTGAAAAAAAAGGAAGGTCTGTTTGAACAGGCGAACAATGGAAGCATCTTTCTTGATGAAATTGGTGAATTATCTTTATCAATCCAGGAAAAATTAATCCATGTACTCAAGGAGAACAGAGTCACTCCAGTCGGCGCATCCAATTCGGTGCCGGTTGATGTCCGCGTGATTGCCGGAACGAATACAAATCTGGAGAAGGCTGTGATGAATGAGAAATTTCGTGAAGATCTTTATTATCTCATTAATAAACTTCCAATATCCATCCCATCGCTAAAGGAACGGGAGGAGGATATCCCTGAGTTGGTGGAGCATATCATCCATCAGCTGAACGAAGAATATGGAAAAAATGTGCAAAAGATATCGGATGAAGCGTTAAAAAAACTAATGGCATATCATTGGCCGGGGAATGTCAGGGAAATGGCTAATGTTATCAGTCATTCCATGATATTTATCGGCAACATGGAGGAGCAGATTGAAGTATCTCATTTGCCTAAATTGCAAACGAAAGAAATGACAGCAGGACCGGATATGGTACAGACAGATAAACCATTAAAATTACAGGAAGCGTTAGATCGTTTTGAAAAAAAATACTTGCAGGAAGTGTATCTGCAATGTAATAAAAACAAGACAAAGACAGCAAAAGCGTTACAAATATCTGTCCGCAATTTGTATTATAAGCTTGAAAAATATCAGCTTGAATAAGGTGTCTGCAACATTTTGCAGGAAGGGCAGGTATATCATGCTGTGGAAAATTTACGGAGGGTTCTCCGTGGTAAATAGGGAATACTGACAAATGTATTACAATAGCATACCATTCAGGAGTTGGATTCATTTGTCATTTTAAATAAGTATGTATGATTAGTGAATCACGATGTATTACAGGAGGGGTTAAGATGGAAATCTTCAGTTACTTAGAAAAATACGATTATGAACAGGTACTTTTCTGTCAGGATAAACAATCAGGGCTAAAGGCTATTATTGCCATTCATGACACGACATTAGGACCAGCATTAGGCGGGACCAGAATGTGGACGTATCGTTCAGAAGCAGAAGCTATCGAAGACGCACTGCGTTTAGCTCGTGGAATGACATATAAAAATGCGGCAGCCGGCTTAGATCTCGGCGGCGGAAAAACAGTAATTATCGGAGATCCCAAAAAGGATAAGAATCCGGAAATGTTCCGTGCATTCGGTCGTTATATCCAAAGCTTGAATGGAAGATACATCACTGCTGAGGATGTAGGAACGAATGAATCAGATATGGATCAAATTGCGCTTGAAACAGAATATGTAACGGGATTGTCCTCCTACAGCGGAACTGCCGGCAATCCTTCCCCTGTTACTGCATGGGGAATTTATCAGGGGATGAAAGCAACTGCAAAAGAAGCATTCGGATCAGAATCTTTAGAGGGCAAAGTTGTTGCAGTTCAAGGAGTCGGAAACGTGGCTTACAGCCTATGCGAATTATTGCATGAAGAGGGCGCAGAATTAGTTGTTACAGATATTAATAAGGAAGCTGTGAAGCGTGCGGAAAATGATTTTAATGCCAAAGCAGTCGATCCAGATGATATTTATGATGTGGAATGCGATATCTATGCTCCTTGCGCACTTGGAGCAACCATTAATGATCATACGATACCGAGGCTGAAAGCTAAAGTAATTGCAGGTTCGGCTAATAATCAGCTGCAGAGTCATGAACATGGAGATATTCTGCATCAAAAAGGAATTTTATATGCTCCTGATTATGTGATCAATGCAGGCGGGGTAATCAATGTTGCAGATGAACTGGTTGGTTACAATCGCGATCGCGCTTTACATAATGTACAGCGCATCTATAAAAATCTGGAGCAGGTCTTTGCCATTTCTAATCGTGATCAGGTACCGACTTATATTGCGGCTGATCGTCTGGCTGAGGAAAGAATTCAAGCAAAACAACAATCACGCAGTCAATTTCTTACAAATGAGCGAAATATTTTAGACCGCCGACAATAGAAATTTACTGTTGTACTTATCATTTACAGCTTTGGAAGAACGGCATATTGGAGGGTGTTTTGTGAATCAACGTGGTCGTATTTTAGTTATCTACCCCGACTTGTATTTCACCACGATCGGTGTATTTGAAGGAAATCATCTTTTATATCAGCAAAAAATTTCACATAACGAAGATGAACTGCATCGTTTTGAACAGCTGATGGAGCAAGTGCCGTACAGAAAGCAGGCTATATTTGAACAGCTTGATTTGGATGGAATGAATACATCACGTTTTATTAGTGTATGCGGGCGGGGAGGACTATTGCGTCCAATCAGCGGCGGAACATATAAAGTGAATAACGCGATGCTATATGATTTAAAAACAAATGCTTACGGGGAACATGTATCCAATTTGGGAGCTGTTCTAGCCCATGAAATTGCTGAGAATTTAAATATACAAGCATATATTGTTGACCCTCCGGTAGTAGATGAACTGCAAACCATTGCAAAATATACAGGTATACCGGAAATAGAGAGAGCCAGTATCTTTCATTCGCTAAATCATCGTCATGCCGGCCGGATTGCGGCAAAACAAATTGGTTCAGCCTATCATTCGTTAAAGCTCATTTCCATTCATATTGCAAGAGGGATTACCATTGCATCCCATCATAGCGGCAAAATTATTGATGTAACGAATGGCGTAGACGGAGAGGGTCCGTTTACTATCGATCGATCCGGCAGTATACCGTTAAAAGGATTTCTGACTTATCTATCTGAACAATACACTACAGATGAAGATTTTTTGTGGAATCATGTCCAGCAGGATGGGGGAATCAAAGCATATCTGCATACAGAGGACCCTTCCATCATCCGTTCCCGGCTGACGAAAGGTGATCAGTATACGAAAGAAGTAATTGAGGCACAGGCATACCAGATTGCTAAAGAAATTGGAGCAATGAGCACGGTATTGCATGGAGAAGTAGATGGCATTGTTTTTACTGGAAAAATCAATGAAAATGATTTTGTTATTGATGCGGTTATTCCAAGAGTCAATTGGATTGCCGATGTGATGGTGTTTCCTGGTAAAAATGATTTAGAAGCGATGAATGAGGGCGTATTAGAGGTTTTAAACAATACCCAGAAAGAAAAGATATATGTTGCAGAGGAGGCAAATTAGATGGCAACTGAGTACGATTTAGTCATTTTAGGGGGCGGAACAGGAGGCTATGTTTCTGCTATTCGTGCCACTCAATTAGGCATGAAAGTGGCAATAGTAGAGAAATCTGAGCTGGGAGGGACCTGCTTACACAGAGGCTGCATACCCTCTAAAGCATTACTTCGCAGTGCAGAGGTTTTTCAGCAGACAAAAAAAGCAGATGCATTCGGAGTAGAGGTAAACGAACCAGTCTTAAACTTTTCAAAAGTCCAGCAGAGAAAAAATGAGATTATTGAACAGCTGCATAAAGGTGTCCAGGGTTTAATGAAAAAGGGAAAGATTGATGTCTATCAAGGGTTCGGCCGCATTCTTGGACCAAGTATCTTTTCTCCAATGCCTGGAACTATCTCTGTTGAATATGAAAATGGAAATGAAAATGATATGCTGCTTCCTAAAAATGTTTTAATTGCGACCGGATCGCAGCCGAATACATTACCTGGTCTGGACTTTGACGGTGAGTACCTCATCAGCTCAAATGAAGCTTTAGAAATGAAGGACCTGCCTAAATCAATGCTTATTGTAGGCGGCGGAGTTATTGGCATCGAATGGGCCTCCATGCTAAACGATTTTGGAGTTGATGTAACCGTCTTGGAATTTCAAAAGCAAATCTTGCCGACAGAGGATAAAGATATCGCAAAAGAGATGGAAAAACAGTTGAAAAAAAGAGGCGTCAATATTATAACCGGAGCCAATGTTCAGACGGATACAATAGAAAAAAATAACGGCATCGTGATAGAAGCAGTAATCGGTGATAAAAAAGAAAGATTTGAAGCTGACAGACTGCTTGTATCTGTCGGCAGAAAAGCGAATATCCAAAATATTGGTTTAGAGAATACGGAAATTCAAATTTCTAATCATACGATTGACACAAACGCGTTTTATCAAACAAAAGAATCACATATTTACGCTATTGGCGATGTTATTGGAGGCATGCAGCTGGCTCATGTGGCTTCCCATGAGGGAATTGCTGCTGTGGAGCATATGGCAGGGGAATATACCCAAGAGATAGACTACCAGACGGTATCAAGCTGTATCTATGCCAGTCCGGAAGCTGCAAGTGTCGGCTTGACGGAAACACAGGCCAAAGAAGAAGGATATGACCTTGTCATCGGCAAGTTCCCATTTAAAGCAGTAGGAAAGGCATTGGTTTATGGTGAATCAGATGGTTTTGTCAAAATAATCACAGATAAAAAGACACAGGATTTAATTGGGGTTCATATGATTGGTCCCCATGTGACAGATATGATAACAGAAGCTGGATTAGCAAAAGTGCTCGACGCAACAGCATGGGAAATCAGCCAGACTATTCACCCGCATCCGTCCTTATCAGAAATTATCGGTGAAGCAGCACTGGCAGTCGACGGGTTACAAATTCATGGTTAAACTATCTGGGCAGTCTGCATGATGTCATCATGTGAAATGGCTGAAGGAGGGAAAAATAATGACAGAAACATCTTGGGAAAATGTAAGTGATGAGATGGCTTTAGAAATGTTTGAAATGATGTTATTAGCAAGAAAAATTGATGAAAGAATGTGGTTGTTAAACCGCTCGGGGAAAATACCATTCGTCGTTTCCTGTCAGGGACAGGAAGCAGCACAGGTCGGAGCGGCCTTTGGTCTGGATCGAACGGTCGATTATACCGCTCCGTACTATCGGGATCTGGGTCTTGTATTAGGCTTTGGAATGACAGCAAAAGAATTAATGTTATCTGCCTTTGCCAAAGCTGAGGATCCAAATTCAGGCGGACGTCAAATGCCTGGTCATTTCGGACAGAAGAAAAATCGTATTTTAACCGGTTCTTCTCCAGTAACAACACAGGTTCCTCATGCAGTAGGCGTTGCATTAGCAGCGAAAATGGATAAAAAGGATATTGCGACCTTTGTGACATTAGGAGAGGGCTCTTCTAATCAGGGTGATTTTCATGAAGGATTAAACTTTGCCGGTGTTCATCAGCTGCCGGTGATCACCATGGTGGAAAATAATAAGTATGCTATTTCTGTTCCGTATGATAAGCAGGTAGCCAGCAAAACGGTTTCAGAGAGGGCATCATCTTATGGCATGCCGGGAGTTACTGTGGACGGGAATGATCCGATAGCTGTGTATCAAACTGTAAAAGAAGCGAGAGAACGAGCGGTAAAAGGAGAGGGGCCGACATTGATTGAAGCGGTAACCTATCGTTTTACTGCCCATTCCAGTGATGATGATGACAGTGCTTATCGTGAAATGGATGAAGTAAAAGAAGCTAAAAAGAAGGATTCCATTGTTACGTTTGCTGAAAAGCTAAAAGAAAAGAAAATAATGGATGAAGCCAAAGAAAAAGAAATTCATGATAAAGTCAATAAACTTGTTAATGAAGCAACAGAATATGCAGAAGAAGCCCCATATGCAGCTCCAGAGGATACGTTGAAGTATGTTTATGAGGAATTGGATAAGGGAGGGGAATAATCATGCCTGTGATGTCTTATATACAAGCAATTACAAAAGCTTTAAAGGAAGAAATGCAAAGAGATGAGAATGTCTTTATTCTTGGGGAAGATGTAGGAAAAAAGGGCGGCGTATTTAAAGCAACAGACGGGCTGTACGATATGTTTGGTGAAGAACGTGTATTAGATACCCCATTAGCGGAATCAGCAATTGCCGGTGTTGCTATCGGTGCAGCTATGTATGGGAAACGGCCGATTGCTGAGATGCAGTTTGCAGATTTTATTATGCCTGCGGTCAACCAGATTGTTTCCGAAGCAGCCAAAATACGCTATCGCTCCAATAATGATTGGGATTGTCCGATAACCATCCGTGCTCCATACGGCGGCGGGATACATGGTGCTTTATATCATTCCCAATCAGTAGAAGCATTGTTTGCGAATCAGCCGGGATTAAAAATTGTTATGCCGTCGAATCCATATGATGCGAAAGGATTATTAAAGGCATCAATCCGAGATAATGACCCTGTTCTATTTTTTGAACATAAACGTGCGTATCGTCTGTTAAAGGAAGAGGTTCCGGAAGAGGATTATGTTCTGCCAATCGGTAAAGCAGATGTAAAAAGAGAAGGGGATGATATTACTGTCATCACTTATGGACTTTGTGTTCACTTTGCATTGCAGGCTGCGGAAAGATTAGCAGCAGATGGCATTCATGCGCATATTCTTGATTTACGTACGGTATATCCGTTAGATCAAGAAGCTATAATTGAGGCAGCCAGTAAGACTGGAAAAGTTTTGCTTGTTACAGAGGATAATAAAGAAGGCAGTGTAATGAGTGAAGTGGCTGCAATTATTTCGGAAAACTGCTTATTTGACCTGGATTCACCTATTGAACGCCTGGCAGGTCCGGATGTTCCGGCAATGCCTTATGCACCGTCCATGGAAAAATACTTTATGTTAAATCCGGATAAAGTGGAAAAAGCAATGCGTGACCTTGCAGAATATTAATTGGAGGTAGAAATATGAGTGTGGAAAAAATGACAATGCCTCAGCTTGGTGAGAGTGTAACAGAGGGAACGATTAGTACCTGGCTGGTTTCCGTCGGGGATCAAGTGAATAAATACGACCCGATTGCTGAAGTGATGACGGATAAAGTAAACGCCGAAATCCCATCTTCTTATACAGGTAAAATAACAGAGCTTGCAGCAGAAGAAGGGGAAACGGTAGAAGTTGGTTCCCTAATCTGTTATATAGAGACAGAGCAAGCCGCTTCAGAGGATGCGGAAGCAGCTCCTGAAAAAGAAACAAATACAGTGGAAAAGGACACAGCTGAGCATGCTGAAAATACAGAAAGCTCTATGAAAAAAAGATATTCACCGGCAGTACTACGTTTATCTCAAGAGCACAGCATTGATTTGAACCAAATCGAAGGAACGGGCAGAGGAGGCAGAATTACCAGAAAAGATGTGGAAAAACACATTGGAAGCAGTGCTTCTGCGCAAGAAGAACCAGCCCCTTCACAAGAAAAGAAATCCGATACTGCTGCTGGAAAAGAAACACCTGCTGCTGCGCAAAAAGAAAGTATCCAAAGCGCAGCAGGAGATATTGAAATCCCTGTAAAAGGTGTCCGGAAAGTAATTGCAGAGAATATGGTCCGGTCCACACAGGAAATCCCGCATGCATGGATGCAGGTGGAAGTAGATGTTACAGATTTAGTAAAATACCGGAACAGTGTAAAGGAATCATTTAAGCAGCAGGAAGGCTTTTCGTTAACTCCTTTTGCTTTCTTTGTAAAAGCTGTGGCTCAAGGTTTAAAAGAATTTCCTGAATTAAACAGCATGTGGGCCGGAGATAAAATTATTCAGAAAAAAGATATACATTTATCCATTGCTGTGGCGAAAGACAAAGAATTATTTGTTCCAGTTATTAAGCATGCAGATGAAAAAACGATTAAAGCCATTGCCCGTGATATTACTACCTTAGCATCCAAAGCACGTCAGGGTAAGCTGTCACCGGAGGATATGCAGGGCGGTACCTTTACTGTCAACAATACAGGCTCCTTTGGTTCGGTTTCGTCAATGGGAGTAATCAATTCGCCGCAAGCAGCGATTTTACAAGTCGAATCTATCGTAAAACGGCCTGTCATTATCAATGATATGTTTGCTGCCCGCGATATGGTGAATTTATCTCTTTCTTTAGACCATCGTATTTTAGACGGTCTTGTATGCGGAAGATTTTTATCTAGTGTGAAAGAAATCCTTGAAGGGATGAACGACTCAACTATAACCCTTTATTAAGCCAACACGAATAGATTGAATTTTTAACTGCTAGCTGATAAGCTATAATTATATTTTAAGTAAAAAGGGTGAAGTACAATGGATTTCGATTTATTTATGCAGGATGTTGTTAACGTTGCAAGAACAGATATAACAGAATCAGGTTATGAGGAAGCACGTACAGCAGAGGAAGTAGATGCCGCGCTGACTCGTGAAGGAACTACACTTGTCATGGTGAATTCAACATGCGGCTGTGCCGGCGGTGTAGCCCGTCCAGCAGCAGGGAATGCGATTCATTATGATAAGCGTCCAGATCACTTAGTCACGGTGTTTGCCGGACAGGATAAAGAAGCGACAGAGCAGGCAAGAACTTATTTTGAAGGATATCCGCCATCCTCTCCTTGTTTCGCATTGCTTAAGGACGGAAAAATCCTTGATATGGTAGAGCGGAATGAGATTGAAGGACATAGCGCCATGGAAGTATCTGCGAAGCTTCAAGGCCTGTTTGATCAATATTGCGAAGAAGTATAAGAGATATTAAAAGGCTGTCATCAGGCAGCCTTCTTTGTGTATTCTGAATATATATCAGGAGGTTTATAAAGGGTGAAAATTGGATATCGTACCCTAAAAACTGCTATCGGAACTCCCATTGCAATTTCGTTGGCACAATGGGTTGGTCTTTCAAATTTTATTTCCGCTGGAATATTAACGATTCTCTGTATCCAGCCGTCGAGAAAATCTTCTTTTTTAAGTGCGTGGCAGCGGTTTATTGCATGTACAGCAGCCGTTGTTTTTTCATGTGTTATTTTTGAATTAATAGGCTATCATACAATTTCTATATTTTTACTGCTTCTTTTATTTATTCCAGCAACGGTTAGATTAAAAGCAACTCCAGGAATTGCATCCAGTTCCGTTGTCATGCTGAATTTATATGGCTCTGGAGGTGTAACACTTTCTCTGGTCGGCGAGCAGTTCGTTCTAATTACCATTGGGCTGGGGGTAGGACTTCTGTTGAATATTTATATGCCAAGCTTGGATAATAAATTAAAGAAGCTGCAAGCACAGTTAGAAAAGAATTTCAGCCGTATTCTATATGAATATTCTTTGTATATCCGGGATGAAAATGACGCGTGGCAAGGAAAAGAAATAGCAGCTACAGAGGATATCCTGGCTGAAGCAAAACAGTTAGTTATCCGGGATAGAGATAACCATTTATTACGAAATGAGCATACCTATTATAATTATTTTAGGATGAGAGAAAGACAGTTTGAGCTGTTGAAGAAAATGCTTCCGCTTGTTACGCATCTTCCAAAGACAGATCATATTGCCCTTGAGATTGCAGATTTCTTTGAGCGATTATCTAAAGCTGTCCATCCAGGAAATACAGCAATTACTTTTTTAGAGCAGTTAAAAGAATTAAAGCGGGAATTTCACGCGGAGGAGTTACCGGAAACGAGAGAAGCGTTTGAAACAAGGGCGCACTTATTTCAATTATTACATGAAATAGAAGAGTACTTGATTATAAAAAATAAATTCAAAAAAAGTGACGTAACGCCTTGGAAGAAAAGGAAAAAAGAAGCTTAACTTTTCCTTTTTACATAAGATTGGAACCATATCAAAAGGCTGTGCCAAAATGAAATAATCATTTTGGCACAGCCTTTTATTTTTAAACAAATGCAGCCAGTCCAGCTGTAATTGCTGAAATAAGCATTAGAGCGACCATGAAATAGATAATCATTTTCGTGCGGCGTTCACGTTTTGAACGCTTTTTTTGCACAGATTGCTTTGCTGCCATGAAATATCCCCCTTTAGAATCCGATATCATCTACCGCTATTTTAACGTGAAATGATTCATCCGACAAGCTAATCGTATGGTTTTTCTTAAAATGTTCTTCCGGATTTTAATTAACGGATGAGAGAAACTTAGACTCTAATTCATTCTACTGTAAAAAAAAGAGAAAATATAGTAGCCTAGAAGGTAGGAGGTTACGCAAATGAGTGTGAATGAAGAAAGATTAGTTAATGAATTTTTAGAACTTGTGCAGGTAGATTCTGAAACAGGTTTCGAAAGAGAGATAGCATCGGTTTTAACCAAAAAAATGGAAGCTCTAGGTGTGCAGGTGGAAGAAGATAATGCAAAAGAGCAGACAGGTCATGGTGCAGGAAATTTAATTTGTACATTGCCTGCAACCAAAGACGGTGCGGATGCTATTTATTTTACTTCCCATATGGATACGGTTGTTCCCGGGAAGGGTATACATCCAATTATTAAAGATGGCGTGATTTCTTCAGAGGGAGAGACAATTCTAGGTTCAGACGATAAAGCAGGCTTAGCTGCCATGTTTGAGCTGATTAAAGTGCTTCAGGAAAACAATATTCCTCACGGCCAGATTCAATTTATTATTACTGTAGGAGAAGAATCTGGTCTGGTAGGCGCTAAAGCGTTAGATTCCTCGAAGTTAGATGCTCGTTATGGATATGCGCTAGACAGTAATGGAAACGTTGGTGATATTGTTGTGGCTGCACCCACGCAGGCGAAAATCCATGCAACCATAACCGGCAAAACAGCACATGCTGGATTGGAGCCGGAAAAAGGTGTTTCTGCCATTACGATTGCCTCTAAAGCTATTTCTAAAATGCCTTTGGGACGTATTGATAAGGAAACAACTGCTAATATCGGACGCTTTGAGGGCGGCAAACAGACAAATATTGTTGTAGATCATGTAGAAATTTTAGCAGAGGCACGTTCCCTGTCTGAAGAGAAGATGGAAAAACAGGTCGAGAAAATGAAAGCAGCTTTTGAAGAGGCTGCTGAAGAGCTTGGCGGTTCCGCTGATGTAAAGATAGCAATCGCTTATCCCGGCTATCATTTTAAAGCGGGAGATCAGGTGGTTGAAGTTGCCAGAGAAGCTGCAAAAGCAATCGGCAGAGAAAGTAAATTAGAACAGAGTGGCGGAGGCAGTGACGCCAATGTGATTGCAGGGTATGGAATCCCTACCGTTAATCTGGCAGTTGGCTACGAGGAGATTCATACGACCAATGAGCGGATTAAAGTGGAAGATCTTGTGAAAGTAACTGAATTTGTTGTGGAAATTGTTAAAATCGCAGCAAAATAAGATAAAGCTTCCATTCTTGGAGCGGCTTTCTGTGAAAAAGGAGAATGCATTCCATGATGGAGTGTGTTCTTCTTTTGTTAAGAATAGAGGTGTTATGATGGAACAGCCGGTCAATTCGAAAAGACGAGTTATCTTCCATATAGATATGAACTGCTTTTATGCTTCGGTAGAAATGGCGCATAATCCGGAATTAAAAGGAAAGCCGATTGCAATCGCCGGAAACCCGGAAGAGCGGAAGGGGATTATTGTTACAAGCAGCTATGAAGCCAGAGCAAAAGGCGTGAAAACGACGATGCCCGTGTGGCAGGCAAAAAAATTATGCCCCGATTTATTATTGATGCGGCCTAATTTTGACAGATACCGGGAAGCGTCCCGGGCTATTTTTAAGATGCTTTCAGAAATTACACCGCTCGTCCAGCCGGTTTCGATTGATGAAGGCTACCTGGATATTACTGATACGGAAGGATTCGGAACGCCGGTAGAAATAGCTAATTACCTGCAGCAGCGGATATTAAAAGAGCTGGATATCCCATGCAGTCTTGGTATTGCCCCGAATAAATTTCTGGCAAAAATGGCGTCAGATATGAAAAAACCTTTAGGAATAACTATCCTTCGAAAGCGGGAATTATCTAACGTATTATGGCCACTTCCAATTGAAGAAATGCACGGAATCGGGAAGAAGACTGCTGAAAAACTTCGAAAAGTATCTATTCATACAATCGGTGATTTAGCTGTACATGATGTCTATCAATTAAAGCAGCTATTAGGGGTTAATGGAGAAAGAATGAAGAACCTGGCCAATGGAATAGACTATCGGATTGTGGATCCAGAAGCGGTACATGATTTCAAAAGTATCGGCAGCTCACAGACATTGGCTCATGATTCAACAGATTGGGATGAACTTCACCAGCTGTTAGGCCAGCTTACCGACAATGTAGCAAGAAGAGTGAAACGAAAAAATGCGACAGGAAAAAGCGTTCAATTAATGATTCGTTTTCACAACCATCAAACGATTACGCGCAGTAAAACATTGCAAGGGTATATCGATGAAAAAGAAGATATTCTTTTTGTCGCAAAGGAGCTATTAAAAAAACATTGGAATGAAGAGCCTGTACGGCTATTGGGTGTCTCTTTGCAAAGTGTAGAGGAGAAGAGTCAAGTAGGAGAACAGCTTGATTTGTTTACTTACCGCGATAACGCTAAAAAAGAAAAGCTCTACGAAACCATGGAAGCATTAACGGATAAATACGGAAAAGATATATTTTTATCTTTAAAAAATGAAGAGAAGGACAAACAGCAGCCACGGACAAGCTTTCAAAAAGATTTCCTAGATGATTATAAAAAGCCTTGATTTTATATCTATTGAAATAGAATAAAATCAAGGCTTTTGTTTTTTTAAGATAAGAATTTCTTCAAAATATTTGAAGTAACCGTACCGCCCGAATAACGGAATGGCAAATCAAATTTCGTTGTTTGTTTTAAGATGCTTTTCTGATGTGAAAATGTATCAAAGCTGGCTTTCCCGTGATAGCTTCCCATTCCGCTCTGCCCGACTCCGCCAAACGGAAGATACGGGTTTGCTAAATGGAAGAATGTATCATTGATAGAACCGCCGCCAAATGAAACGTATTCCATTACCTGAGACTGCATTCTCGGATTTTCTCCAAAATAGTATAGTGCTAATGGTTTTTCTCTTGATTTAATCAACGAAAGGGCGTCCTCTATATTCTCAAAGGATAATACGGGAAGAATCGGTCCAAATATCTCTTCTTGCATAATAGGGTCTTCCCAATCTATTTTATCAAGAATAGTAGGTTCAATGATTAATTCTTCATCATTATATTCTCCGCCATGAACAATATGATCTTCATTTAAAAATGCTTTTAAGCGGTTAAAATGATCCAGATTTATGATTCTTGAATAATTTTCACCCTGGAGTACATTCTTGCCAAATAAAGACTTTATTTGCTTTTTCATTGCTTTTAAAAGCTTGAATTTAACAGATTCTTGTACTAATAAATAATCCGGCGCCACACAGGTCTGACCGGCATTTGTATATTTTCCCCATACAATTCGTTTAGCTGCCAATTGGATGTTTGCATCTTCATCTACAATTGCAGGACTTTTTCCGCCCAGCTCTAACGTTACCGGAGTTAAATGCTCGCTTGCGGCCCGCATCACGATTTTTCCAACTGCACTTCCTCCGGTAAAGAAAATGTGATCAAAACGCTGTTTTAACAGCTCTGTTGTTTCTTCGACAGCACCCTGAACAACAGTGAAATAAGACGGGTCGAAATGCTCTTCTGCGATTCTGGCAAGAAAATCGGATGTATGCGGAGCATGTTCAGACGGCTTCAGAATAACTGAGTTACCTGCTGCAATCGCTCCGATAACAGGTACTAATGATAATTGTAAAGGATAATTCCATGGTGCAATAACGAGCACAACACCGAGCGGTTCTTTTATAATATAGCTTTTCGAGCCTTTATGCGTTAATGGAGAGGCAACTTTTTCAGGCTGCATCCAGTAGCGGAGATTTTTAATGGCTACTTCCAATTCGCTTTGAATAATGCCAATCTCCGTAAGTATTATTTCATGATCAGGTTTATTTAAATCTTTTTTTAATACATCATATATCTCTTCTTCATTATCTTTGAAAATCTTTTTGATTTTTTCTAATTGTTGTTTACGAAACGTATAATCAACGGTATTTCCTTGATCAATATATTTTCGATGATCATCAACAATTTGCTGATAGTTTTCTTGTAAGGTCATCAAATCTGTCTCTCCCTTTCTCACTTCAAGAGGATGTGCAAGCTGTAAACGATGCACAAACTATAATTGAAACACACTAAAATCGCCGGCTATGGATGTATTCAAAAATACTTCTTTTGTCTCTTCCAGAAACGCATCCATATCTGAAAATTGATATCTTGAAGATATGTGTGTCAAGATTAGCTGTTTACATCCTGCATCAAGCGCTATTTTAGCGGCTTGTATATTTGTTGAATGAAAATAGTCCTCTGCAAGTGTCTCTTTATCTGCAGCAAAGGTTGCTTCATGAATTAACAGATCGCTATTTTTTACAAATTCTTTATGCGCCGCCTGATAGGTGGTGTCCCCAAGAATTGAAATAACCCTTCCTTTTTTGGGCGAGCCGATAAAATCAGAACGGTAAATTATCGTGCCATCTTCCAGAGTGACAGAAGGTTTTTCTTTTATTTCGCCGTAAACTGGACCGGGACGTACCCCTTTTTCTTTTAATTTATCTACAAGAAGCTCACCTGGCTTGTCTTTTTCAACAATACGGAAACCAAAGCTTGGTACACCGTGGACAAGTTTTTTTGCATATACTTCGATGGCTTCCGTTTCAAATAACAGTCCTTCTTTTATCTCTATAACAGTAAGAGGATACGTTAAATGCGTATAGCTTAATTTCAAAGCAGCTTGGATAAATTCCTTTGAACCCTCCGGACCATAGATGGTTAATGGTCTGTCTGCGCCTGCCTGAAATGAACGGCTGCTGAGAAATCCCGGTAATCCATAAATATGATCGCCATGCATATGGGAAATAAAGATTTTATTTATTTTTCCCGGTTTAATTTTAGTATGAAGAAGCTGATGCTGCGTGGCTTCTCCGCAATCAAACAACCAGACTTC
Organism: Oceanobacillus sp. B139/18; assembly: GCF_055524595.1. Classification (NCBI taxonomy): domain Bacteria; kingdom Bacillati; phylum Bacillota; class Bacilli; order Caryophanales; family Bacillaceae; genus Oceanobacillus; species Oceanobacillus sp. B139/18. Next base: position 854,106 of record NZ_JBVFXI010000001.1, read on the forward strand.
ATTTAATTCTTGCAGCATGCTGAGTGCAACGGCTGTTACATTCCTTTCTTTAGAAGGAAGTCCTGCTCCGGTGCCTAAGAAAGTAATTTCCATGTTTCAATCTCACCTTAATATTATATTATAATTTAAAATTTTACCCAAATATACGACAATCATCAACGCAGAAGGTCAAAAATTAGGAAGCGCTCTTCAATCAAGACAAAAAACTGCGATATAATGCTTTGCGTACAGCAAACGCCCGATTGGGTACATCAGTAAATATGCTATTTACTTTGTAAGAAAAGCATCGGTTTAAAAGCCGGGTTGAATTCACCGTATACACTCTTACCGGAATCCCGTTTTTCATCGCTTCATTTATGAGCTGCTGACGCAGCAGCGTGTGTTTTATATGAACGGCTGTTGCGCCGATAGACAAGGCATATGCTAATAAATCTCTTCTTGATCGCTTGGTTAACCAACCGATATTTGAAATTTCATCAAAACTTGCCAGGCGCGTTATACTGGTATCAGAGAATGTAGAAAAGTATGTCCGGTCCAGCATTTGATATTGTTTAATAAGCTGATATGTAATTTTCTCCAGATTCTTATGTGCAATTTTATTATTTTTTAATTCTAAATGAAGAATCAAAGGTTTATCTTTGATCCAGATTAGAAATTCCTCCAGTGTTACGATCCGTGTTCCTGCAAATTCAGTGTGAAAGGATTTGCCCATGTCTAATTGTTTTAGCTCGTCCAGCGTAAATTGAGTAATCCATCCTTTTACTCCAAAAATACGCTGCAAACCTTCATCATGAAAAAGGACAGGAATATTATCCTTTGTTAATTGGACATCTGTTTCAATGCCATCAGCCTTCATCTCGTAAGCAAGCTCAAAAGCCGGGAAACTGTTCTCAGGGGCATAATTGCTTGCACCCCGGTGTGCGATAATGGACGTCATCGTGTCACCCCCAATCTTATTGTGTTAGATTTTCCCCCGTAAGTCAATGTTTAAACCAGTGTACGGGAGGATTGTTTCGTTGTACAATATATATAAACACAGGATATCCATCTAATAAATGATGTTCACACTTTGAAAGCAAGGTCACACACTTTAAATCATTATATGAAGTAAGGGTCGATAAATATGAGAATAGGAAGAAATCATTTTGTTAAAGATAAAAAAATTATTGTCACCGGTGCATCAAAAGGAATTGGAAGAGGGATTGCTATAGAAATCGCTGCTCATGGCGGCATACCTATTTTAATCGCAAGGTCACAAGAATTGCTGCAAGAATTAGCAGATGAAATAGAAGCAAATAACGGCATTTGCAGGGTTTATCCCATTGACAGATTTTCAAGGGAAGCAATTGAAGAACAGATTAATGATATGTTGGAGACAGAGAAGCGTATTCATGGATTAATCAATAATGCAGGCTTTGGTGTATTTGATTCAATCGAAGAATTAAATATGGATGAGGTAGAGGAAATGTTTCAGGTGAATGTTTTAGCAGGGATGCAATATGCAAAAGCCTTCCTGCCACATTTTCTGCAGTTTAAAGGGAAATCGCATATTATTAATATTGTTTCTCAGGCTGCAAAATTGCCAACACCAAAAGCAGCAGGATATGCTGCGTCTAAACATGCGATGCTGGGCTTTACAAATGTACTCAGACAAGAGACAAGGGGAAGCAGCCTGACGGTCACTTCTGTTAATCTGGGCCCGGTGAAAACAAACTTTTTTGAGATGGCTGATAAGGAGGGCAAATACCAGCAGAATGTAGAAAAGTATATGCTTTCTCCTGAAAAAGTAGCTTCAAAGGTAGTGCATTCTTTATTTTCTAATAGAAGAGAAATCAATATGCCGTGGTGGATGGAAGCTGGCAGTATTCTGTATCGCTTATTTCCAGGGTTAATGGAGAAACTCCTTCAATCTCAATTTGATAAAAAATAATAGAGTAAGTATATCTTATAAAACAGGTCTGCTTTTCCTGAGCATCATCTCTCAGTGAAAGCAGACCTGTTTCTTTGGCAATGCTGTAAAAGGCTTATGAAGTTGCGGAAACTCCGCCTTTTTTAACGATGCTGCTCATACTGTGAAGCTTTGGACAGCTGCTGCAGAATAGGATAAGCTGCATCGGTGATTTCGTTAATTGATTGGTGAACTGCAATATTTTTTTCTAATTGTTCCAGAGAGCTTGCTCCAAAGACGGTTGACGTAATCGCAGGATGATTAGCTGCATAATACATCGCTAATTGCTGCAGAGAACTGTCCGGCAACGCCTGTTCCAACTCATAATAAAGTGATTTTAATTCGCTGTAGGAATAGTCGAGGTAGCCGTCCTCCGCTTTTTTATCGAGAACTTCATCGGCTTTATTGCTTAGTAGCCCCTGTGCCAGCGGACCGCGGGCAACAACACCGATTTTATTTTCTTCTGCAATCGGTAGAATGGCTTCCTCTGGTCTTCTGTCTAAAAGACTGTACTGTGTCATTAAAATATCAATAGAGGAGCGGATGGCGTATTCCCGGACAACATTTGGACGGATGGACGAAATACCATAGGTGCGGATTAGACCATCTTTCTTTAGTTCATCAAAAGCTTCTATGGTTTCATCGATTGGATCCTCCAATGTGCCGCCATGAAGCATGTAGACATCAATATAGTCTGTATTCAGTCTTTGTAAACTATCCCGGACGGCTTTGTGGATATATTTCTTCGAAGGATCCCAGAACCAATCATCTTTACCTTTTTCAAAATGGTTTCCGACCTTTGTAGTCACAACTACATCCGATCTGCGATGCTTTATTGCTTCTCCAACGATTTTTTCATTCTCGCCAAAGTGATAAAGGTCTGCCGTATCTAAGTGATTGATTCCTTTATCTAACGCATAATCAATCATTTTTTTACCTTGCTGTACATTTGTTCCCAGCGACATACAGCCGAGAGTTAAATCAGAAATTTCGATATCGCTTTTGCCAAGCTGCCGTTTCTTCATGCTATTCCTCCTTGTAAATCCGGTATGCATATATTGTAGAGGGTGATAGAAAAGAATACAATTAATACACTTTTTTAACGAATGAAATAAGTCATTTCTATCAAATAGTTTGTGGGGCGGATGGGAATGATAATCAGTGTCTGAAAGTAATGAATGGTTAAGAAATAAAATACCGTTTGTCATAAAAAAAGAAATCGAATCAGAAGAAAAAAAGAAATAGACTTGCTACAATAGAGTTCTGCGAATAAAATGAATGGAAAGACACATATAAGGGAATTGCATTCAGCAGGAATTTCACAGGCGATTGTCCATAAAAAAGTACTTGTTCAAACTGCTGGCGGGTCAGCCTGTTAACCTGCACTAAATGACGAAAAGGTGGAGTAGCATATATGCAACGTTTTGAAGAAAAAACAATGACATCCAAAAAAATATTTGAAGGGAACATTATTGATGTACAACTAGATGAGGTACGGCTTCCCAATGGAGAAACAGCTCAAAGAGAGCTTGTCTATCATCCAGGAGCCGTAGCGATTATTCCAATTACACCAGATAATAAAATTGTACTTGTAGAACAATATCGCAAACCATTGGAAAGAACATTAGTAGAAATTCCGGCAGGGAAGCTGGAGCAGAATGAAAATCCATTAACTGCCGCAGTCCGTGAGCTGGAAGAAGAAACAGGGTATACAACAACTAATCTCTCGCAAGTGACCTCTTTTTACACCTCTCCAGGCTTTGCTAATGAACTGGTGTATGTTTACGTCACCAATGATTTAATTAAAATGGAAAATCCCCCGGCGGGCGATGACGATGAATTTGTGGAAATCATGGAAGTAACGTTAGATGAAGCAAAAGACCTCGTGGAAAAAGGGCGTATTCAAGACGCAAAAACGAACTATGCTGTTCTTTATTTACATGCTTTAACGAAATAAGAAAAAAGGTTTTCACCGGACGCGTTCTACCTGCTCTATTAAAAGATAAAAATTAATAGGTATGTTTTAAGAGGGATTCTCATAGTTTGAAGTATAGGAACTATAGTGAAGTCAGGAGGATCTCAATGTATAATACCTCTCAACATTTATTAATCGGGCATATAAAACGGCACACGACCATTTATGTATTTACTGCCATTCTTTTTTTGACAGGCATCGTGTTCGGGGCTATCTTGGTAAATAGTATGGATTTTGTACAAAAACAAAATCTGTTCTTTTACTTGGAACGGTTCTTTACACAGCAAACAAATGAAGGAGAAGTTATTGGACGGCAGGATATATTTATTCAAAGTCTTCTTTATCATATTAAGTATCTTTCTTTTATTATATTATTGGCATTGAGTATGATTGGGCTCCCTATTATTTGGATTATGATATTCATGAAAGGGCTCGTTGTCGGTTTTTCAGTCGGTTTTATGGTCAATCAGCTGGGAGGGCAAGGGCTTCTTTTATCAACGATATCGATTGCTCCTCAAAACCTATTGATTATTCCTATATATATCATTGCAGGAAGTGTGGCTATGATATTTTCAATTGGTTTATGGCAGAAGCTTTTATTAAAGCATCAGTACCAGGAAGTATGGCCGCCTTTTATAAGATTGCTTATCACTTTTGCAATTTTAATTGTATGTACAGCATTAGCAGCATTGATGGAAGCTTATCTGTCAAATACACTTCTGTTAGAATGGATAGAGAGGTACCATGGATAATCCTCCTGCGGGAGAATAAAGTATCTTTATCTTAACTCCTTTACATTTTACATTACTTGCTTATTGCTTGATAAAAGGTATTTGTTTTAATATAATAATTTATGTTATTTTATAATAATTATTATTAACAATTGAGAATACCTTTGACACATGGAAGATAGATGCATATAATAAAAATGTAGAGTGAGGGAGGCGACTATCCATGGAACACCGGATTGAAAAAATAAAAAAACAGCTACATTCGCATAGCTACAAATTAACTCCCCAAAGGGAAGCTACGGTTCGAGTGCTTCTGGAAAGAGAAGACGATCACTTAAGTGCGGAGGATGTGTATCTTCTTGTAAAGGAGAAATCACCAGAAATTGGTCTGGCAACCGTTTATCGTACATTAGAATTATTATCCGAATTGAAAATAGTAGACAAAATTAATTTTGGTGATGGTGTATCCAGATATGATTTGCGTAAAGAAGGCGCAAAGCATTTCCATCATCATTTAGTATGTATTGAATGCGGCTCTGTTGAAGAGATTGAAAATGATTTATTAGGTGAAGTAGAACAAATCGTTGAAAATGACTGGGGCTTTGAGGTGAAGGATCATCGCTTAACCTTTCATGGGATTTGTCGCCAATGTCAAAAAGCAGCTGCAGCAGAAAAAGAAGATGTTCAAAAAGCAACATAAGTAATGAGAGTAAAACCTTTTTCCGGGAGAGAAAGGTTTTATTTTTATTTGGAGCAAAATACATATTGATCAGCAACAGGGATAGCCGGCGGCAGAATGTCATTACATACTGCCGCCGGGCTGAGGCGGTGAAGAAAATCAAATATATCTTTTTAAAATGCGATCTACGCTGCCGCCATAGACCTCGCCAAACATATTTAAATGAACAAGCAAATGGAAAAGCTGGTAAATCGGCTTCACGTCCTGATAATAATCAGCTAGTGGCATTGCTTCCTGATATTGCGAATAAAACGTATTGGAAAACCCACCAAAGAGTTCCGTGAAAGCTAGTTCAAATAAATGGTCCCCGTAAAGTATAGAGGGATCAATCAGATAAGGCTGTCCTGCGCCCCCTATAATCCAATTGCCTCCCCATAAATCACCGTGTAATAAGGAAACCTTAGGCTGACTGGGGAGATAAAGATCTAAATCACGAATCAATGCCTCTAGTTTTAAACGTCTATTTTGGTTCATCCGATTGTACTGCACCGCCAAATCTAACTGGGGCTGAAGCCGATGCTCACGATAATAATCCACCCAATTGGTGTACCACTCATTTGACTGAGTTAATTTTCCAACATAAGTTAACTGATCTAAACCATATGCTGTGGAGCCGCCGACTAAATGCATCGAGGCCAGCTGTTCGCCTAAATGCTGCTCTGCAGCTGCAGTTTCTTCTCCCTCAATCCACTCCATGATCAGCATCATTTCTTCATTTCCGGCGGAATTATCAAAGTAGTATACTTCCGGTACAGCAATTGTCTGTGTCGAACGAATTTTTTCCAGTCCATTTACTTCTATTTGAAAAAAATCACTGGCTGCACTTTGATTCGCTTTTATAAAATATTCCTGCTTTCCGGTTTTTACATAGTAAGCCTGATTAATATCGCCGCCGGAAATGGGCGTCTTTGTTTCGATAGCGGAGTTGTCACCTAATTGTTTTAATTTTTCTTCAAGCACCTGTAAGACCTCCTTTTTGATTAATTTTAGTATGGCAAAAATCTGGACGACACAAAAGTGTAAAAGTGTTTGTAGTTTAACTCTGCTTCCAATCATTGTATAATATTAACAGAAGGAGATGTACCGATTTTGTTCCTGTCCGCATCTTTTTCTTGTATTTTTGAAGAGCTTGTTTGCATATTCTAACTATAAACGTGTTTGGCTGCGATACAGCGTAACAGCACAGGGAGGTTAGAGTATGGAGAAGCATGTTAAGGAAACTGTTAAAATATTTATTTGGTTTATGATAGGTGCTTGCTTTTTTTCGGTTTGTCTGCATTTTATATATAAAGAGTTTCAAGAAATGCATCGTTATGATTTGCCGGAAGGACCAGCGGTTAAGGTGGTGGAGGAGGGGATTCCCTGGTTTCCATTTGATTTTCTGAAAGGGGAATAAATATGTTGAAATATGCATTAGAGGATTTTTTTCATTTTCTGCGGGTAGAGAAGGGATTGTCAGATAATACCATCACTTCCTATCAGAGAGATCTTACTGCTTACGAGAAACATTTGACCCAAATCGGCTATAATGTTTGGAATGAAATCACCCGAAATGATATTATGCGCTTTTTGTATGAGCTAAAAGACAGCGGTAAGTCGACTGCTACGATTTCGAGGCATATTTCTTCTATCAGATCCTTTCACCAATTTTTAATACGGGAGAGAATTGCTGATACAGATCCCAGTCTGCATATTGAAACTCCGAAAAAAGACCGGAAGCTTCCGGATACACTTTCTCAGGAGGAAGTAGATCGATTATTAAGCATAAACACTGCAACACCGCTGTCACTGCGCAATAAGGCAATGCTAGAATTATTATATGCCACGGGCTTGCGTGTATCTGAAATGATAGGCTTAAAACTGGAGGATTTACACTTGACGATGGGCTTTGTCCAATGTATGGGGAAAGGCTCGAAAGAAAGGATTGTTCCACTGGGAGACACAGCCAGAAAGACTCTGGAAGATTATATACAAACGGCGAGAAAAGAGCTTGTGAAGAAAAACAAACAGGAGAGTGCACTTTTTTTAAATCAGCATGGCCGTCCTTTAAGCAGACAGGGATTTTGGAAAATTTTAAAGGGATTGGCTATAAAAGCTGATATTCATAAGACAATCACTCCGCATACTTTAAGGCATTCTTTCGCCACCCATCTATTGGAAAACGGAGTAGATCTAAGAATTGTACAAGAGATGCTTGGACATGCGGATATATCGACAACACAAATTTATACGCATGTAACGAAAGCTAGGCTGAAGGATATCTATCAATCTTATCATCCGAGAGCTTAATTTTATCTTTATTAAATGTAAAAAAAGTGTATCAGCAAAAATTTCATTGACCTTTTGTTGTCAGACATCTAACATCTATAATAAATATCATACGGAACCATAGTTTCGGGAATATAGTACATAGGAGGTAGATACAAATGAAATCATTTAAACGTGTATTTTTAATTGTCATGGATTCAGTAGGGGTTGGAGAGGCACCGGACGCCGCGAAGTTTGATGATTTGGGAGCGGATACACTAGGCCATATTGCAGAAGAAATGAATGGGCTGGATATGCCGACGATGGGAAGCCTAGGCCTGAGCAATATTCGTGAAATTAAAGGGATTGCTCCGGCGGACAAGCCTAAAGCACATTATACAAAAATGCAGGAGGCTTCTAATGGAAAAGATACCATGACTGGTCATTGGGAAATTATGGGACTCCGTATTGACCAGCCATTCCGAACGTTCCCGGATGGATTCCCAGATGAGCTTATTCAAGCATTAGAAGAAAAGACTGGAAGAAAAGTAATTGGCAATAAACCGGCATCTGGAACAGAAATATTAGTAGAGCTTGGAAAAGAACATGTCGAAACGGGCAGCTTGATTGTGTACACATCTGCAGATTCTGTTCTGCAGATTGCTGCTCATGAGGATGTGGTTCCAATCGATGAATTGTACCAGATTTGTGAAATTGCCAGAGAGCTCACGCTGGATGAGAAGTATATGGTAGGGCGTGTCATTGCCCGTCCGTTCGTAGGAGAGCCGGGGGCTTTTGAACGTACATCCAACAGACATGACTACGCGTTAAAACCTTTTGGGCGCACAGTGATGAATGAATTAAAAGATGCCGGAATTGACGTTATCGCACTTGGGAAGATATCTGATATTTATGATGGGGAAGGAGTGACAGAGGCAGTCCGTACAAAGGATAACGATGATGGAATGGTGAAATTAAGTGATACGTTGAAAAAGGAATTCACCGGCTTAAGCTTCCTTAACCTGGTTGATTTCGATGCAAAGTATGGCCATCGCAGAGATCCAATGGGATATGGAAAAGCGCTGGAGACCTATGATAAACAGCTGCCGGAAATACTTGATCAGCTGCAGGAAGATGATTTATTGATTATTACAGCTGACCACGGAAATGATCCGATACATCACGGAACGGATCATACCCGCGAATATGTGCCGCTGCTTGTTTACCACATAGGTATTGAAGAAGGGAAAGAGCTTCCGGTCAGGACAACCTTTGCGGATATCGGTGCAACCATTGCAGACAATTTTAATATTACATTACCGGAACATGGTACGAGCTTTTTAGACGATATTAAATAAATAGAGAGGGCGATTAACATGAATACGGTAGAGATAATCAATAAGAAAAAATACGGAGAAGCATTATCTTATGAAGAAATCGAGTATATGATAGATGGATATGTCAATGATACGATACCGGATTATCAAATCGCAAGCTGGTTGATGGCCGTGTATTTTCAAGGTTTAAACAGTGATGAGACCTCTGCACTTACAGACTTCATGGTGAAGTCTGGGGAAACCATTGATTTATCCTTTTTAAATACCACAGTTGTAGACAAACACTCTACTGGCGGCGTAGGGGACAAGGTCAGTTTAGTAGTCGCTCCGATTATCACGTCCTTAGGCATCCCTTTTGCAAAAATGAGCGGACGCGGGCTCGGTCATACCGGCGGAACAGTAGATAAGCTGGAATCGATTAAAGGGTTTCATACAGAGCTTCCGTTAGACAGGTTTAAAGAGCAGGTACAAGAATTAGGTATCGCGCTGGTCGGACAATCAGGGAATTTAGTACCTGCGGATAAAAAGATTTATGCTTTAAGAGATGTGACAGGTACGGTTGACTCTATTCCATTAATTGCAAGCTCCATCATGAGTAAGAAAATAGCCTCCGGAGCAGATGCCATCGTATTAGATATTAAAGTCGGCAATGGCGCTTTTATGAAAACAGAAGAGGAAGCAAGGAAGCTTGCGGAAACAATGGTTGCCATCGGGAAAAAGTTAAATCGGGAAACCGTGGCTGTTTTAACTAATATGGATCAGCCTCTTGGCACAGAAATCGGTAATGGAAATGAAGTGCTGGAGGCAGTAAAATTATTACGTGACCAGGAATATAGTCAGGATTTATATGATGTCTCTGTAGAGATTGCTGCGCAAATGGTCTATCTGGCCGGAAAAGCAACGACGGAAGAACAAGGCAGAAAATTGGTTGAAGAAGTGATTCAAAATGGAGATGCTTATGAGAAGTTTGTTACCTTTATTGAGGCACAAGATGGGGATATGTCCAGTATTCATGAAATCGAAGCAAAGCAATCTATTGATGTGACTGCAGAGAAGGCAGGGTATATTTCTTCTGTCGAAACACAGCAGATGGGAGAGGCTGCTATGCTGCTCGGCGCCGGCAGAAAAACAAAGGATGATCAAATCGATCATCAAGTAGGAATCACCTTTCATGTAAAGCTGGGTGATAAGCTGGAGGCTGGCGATAAGCTTGCAACCATCCATACTAATATAGAAGATAATGCAGCTGTCATTCAGAAAATAAAGGATGCAATTACAATTACAGAAACTCCCGTTCAAGTAAATCCAAGTGTTATTGGTGTTATCCATTAAATAGAGATGAGTGGAAAAAGAGCTTTAGAAATCACTGTATAGTGTCTAAAGCTCTTTTTTTCTTTTTTTAAAATGGATTGGTCGCCCATTGTGCAGATTGCTTAATAAAAATACGCTGATTTAATTTTAATTGAGCTGCGATATATTCGGCGATATCTTCCGGCTGCATAAACTTATCTTCGTTCTTTTCTTCTAATTCATCGCCAAAAGCTAGCTCAGTTGCGACTAAGCTGGGGTTCATGGTAAATACACGGATGTTTTCTCTGCGTACCTCCTGCATCAATGCTTCTGACATGCCCTGAATAGCAAATTTAGATGCGCTGTAGGCAGTTGAGCCTGCGGTTGCTTTTAATCCATTGCTGGAAGAAATGTTGATAATGTCTCCTTTTTGCTTGCTGACAAGATGCGGCAGCACTTCCTTCAGCATATGATATGTTCCAAAAACATTCACTTCAAAAATATGCTTCCATACTTCCTCATCCATATCCTGAAAATTACCGTAATCGCTTATTGCTGCATTATTAATCAAAATATCTGCTTTGCCTAATTGCTGTTCTAGCGTCTGAACCGCAGATTTGACTTGGTCATGCTTCGAAATATCCGCACTGCAGGTGACAACAGAAATACCTTCATTTTCTAATCCCTTTTGGACATTCTCCAGCTTTTCCTGGTTTCTGGCAATTAAACCTAGATGAACGCCTTCTTTTGCTAATTGGCGCGCAGTCGCTTTGCCAATTCCGCTGCTTCCGCCAGTTATATAAGCAATTTTTCCCCTGATATCTTGACTCATTTCCAAAACTCCCTTCTTTATCCCAATTCTCATCCTAGTATAGATGAGAGTTTGCTGAACAACAAAAAAGATGCTCTCTCCTTCATTTGTTAATCAAAAAAATAGTATGAAATAGCGTCAATATGGAAATCCTAACAGTATTATTGTAATTTGGAGGGAAGCAGTATGAAGAGACGAATCTTATGCATGATTGGATTACTTATTGGAACGATATTTTTTAACTATTCAACTGTTTTAGCGAATGAAGAGAACAAAGAAGAAACAAAGTTAGCTGAGGATGCGTTATCCAGTGTTTTAATCGAACAAAACACAGGCACCGTATTGTTTGATAAAGATGCGCATGAACAATTACCGCCAGCCAGTATGACTAAAATAATGACCTTGCTTCTTATTATGGAAGCTTTAGAAAAAGAGGAAATCTCCAAAGAAGACATTGTTGTCGTCAGTGAATATGCTGCTTCAATGGGAGGGTCACAGGTATTTTTGGAGGCAGGGGAAGAAATGTCAGTTGATGATCTGATAAAAGGAATCGCGATTGCTTCCGGAAATGATGCCAGTGTTGCCATGGCAGAGAAGATTGCTGGAACAGAAGAGGAATTTGTCCGGGCGATGAATAAAAAAGCGGAAGAACTTGCGTTAGAGAATACTCATTTTGCGAATACAACCGGGCTGCCGGCAGCCGATCATTATAGCAGCGCCTATGATATGGCAGTAATGACGAGAGAATTATTACACTTTGAAGATATCACAAATTATACATCCATTTACGAAGATTATTTACGACAGGGGGAGGAAAATGAGTTTTGGCTGGTAAATACAAATAAGCTGATTCGTTCATACCCGGGGGCAGATGGCATGAAGACGGGTTATACAAATGAAGCAAAGTATTGTCTTACAGCTACAGCCAAACGCGATGATATGCGGGTTATCGCTGTAGTTATGGGAGCAGAAACGCCTAAAGAACGTAACAAAATGATATCCGGATTAATGGATTATGGATTCCAAAGCTACAAAACAGAACAGCTTTTTGCCAAAGAAGAAACTGTGATGGAGCTCAACAAAATAAAAGCAGACCCGCATCATTTTGATATTGTTACTGAACAGAGTGTGCATACCCTGCAGAAAAAAGGGCAGGAAGAAGCAGCTGTCACAACAGAAGTTTCCATTCAGGATAATTGGGAATTCCCAGTTAAAAAAGGCACCGTGGTTGGAGAGCTCACCGTCAAAGAAAATGATGAGCCTGTATACGCTACCCCGCTTATTGTGAACGAGGATATCAGCGAAGCATCTGTTTTAGAATTAGCAAAACGTACCATGCAAAAAATGGTGAAAGCAGCCGATTAACACGGATTTCCACTTCTTTTGTCGAGTAGCAGGAAATAGTCATTTGTTTAGAGAATACACTAACTAAGGACGTTCCGAAAGTCTGTAAAAAGAGCTTGAGAAAGAAATTTCCTGTTCTCTTTCCCGGACTTTCTGAACATGTATTTTAAGCAAAAACACAACTATTTCACAACAAAGAGGAGGAGCATTTGCACATGGGATTACAAACAACATTTGAAGTAAGAGGCGATGTGCTGATTGTACGTATGGAAGGTGAGCTGGATCATCATGAGGCAGAAGGATTGAGAGATACGTGGAAGGATTGGATTTATATGCATTCCATTAAACATATCATCTTGAATCTAAACGGAGTTAGTTTCATGGACAGTTCTGGGCTGGGGGTTGTTTTAGGACGTTATAAAGAAATTGTTCAATTGGGAGGAGAGATGGTTCTTTGTTCTGTGTCTCCTTCACTGCATCGTCTATTTGATATGTCAGGCTTTTACAAAATTATACGTTTAGAAGAAAATGAAGAACGCGCACTTCAAGGCTTGGGGGTGACATCATGAGAAATGAAATGTCTTTTTCTTTTTCAAGTATCAGTGAAAATGAGGCTTTTGCCAGAGTTGCTGTCGCATCTTTTATCACACAGCTGGACCCGACAATGGAGGAATTAACAGAAATTAAAACCGTTGTTTCGGAAGCAGTGACAAATGCCATCATTCATGGCTATGGAAGCGAACCGCATCATAAGGTATATATTGACTGCGTTCTATACGATGGAGAAATAGAGCTGACCATCCGTGATGAGGGACAAGGTATTTTAAACATTGATGAAGCAAGGGAACCTTTATATACATCAAAGCCAGAAATGGAACGATCCGGCATGGGTTTTACGATTATTGAAAATTTCATGGATACCGTGGAAGTCATTTCTGCTCCTGAAAAAGGGACTTCCGTTTATATGAAAAAGCAATTATCCAAATCAAAAACGGTATATAATTAAGGTCTCTGTCGTGAATATTCATAAAACGGAGGAAAGAGAGCAGCTTTCCAATGAGCAGGTAAAGAAAATGATCCGGTTAAGCCAATCCGGTGATAACGAAGCAAGAGAAGAGCTGATCCGCCGAAATGTCCGGCTTGTCTGGTCTGTTGTGCAGCGATTTGTTAATCGGGGATATGATCCAGATGACTTATTTCAAATTGGGAGCATTGGGCTGATTAAAGCAGTGGATAAATTTGATTTATCCTATAATGTTAAATTTTCTACCTATGCCGTTCCCATGATTATTGGAGAGATACAACGTTTTATTCGTGATGATGGCAGTGTGAAGGTCAGCCGATCTCTGAAGGAGATGGGGAATAAAATCCGCCGCAAACGGGAAGAAATGTCGAAAGATTTAGGTCGTTCTCCATCTGTAAATGAGCTGGCAGAAGCTTTAGAGCTGGAACCAGAAGAAATTGTACATGCACAAGAGGCGGCAAAATCACCCCAATCCATTCATGAAACGGTCTATGAAAGTGATGGAGATTCCATTACTTTATTAGACCAAATCGCGGAGCAGGACTCCAGATGGTTTGAGAAATTATCCATTCAGGAAGCCGTACGATCGCTTACTGAACGGGAAAGGTTAATTATTTACCTACGATATTATAAAGACCAGACACAGACCGAAGTGGCTGAAAGGCTCGGAATTTCTCAGGTACAGGTATCTAGACTGGAGAAAAAGATTTTAGAGGATATGAAAAAAAATATGGATGCAGGCTAAGAGGAAAGCTTATTTGTGTGACTCACACAGATAAGCTTTTTTTCGTTCAATTGTATTTATCGCAGTGTAACTAGCTGGGACTAGGACTGCGATTATTCCTCACATCGAAGAACTTTTGTAAGACTCCCGCTGAGTAAAGCCTTGTTTTACATTTAAGGCTTATATTTTGTTCTCTTTTAACAAATACTATTGGTTAAGGAAATGAAGATAAGGGTGAGTTAACCATGGCAGAGCTTGTATATATAAGAATGCGGAAAAAAATAGTCCTAGAAACATGGCAGGAGCTCAAACTAAAAGATATTGCTTATATATCCACACAGTCAAACAAAAAGGAATTATTGGAAGATACGTCGATTTACCGCCTATCCAAAAAAGATAAAAATATCTTGGTAATTGACAGCTTTTTGGTAATTGATCACCTTACAAAGGAATATTCCGATATTGAATTTCAGCTGCTCGGACCGGAACAAACGCTGATACAAATTGAACCGCGTAAAAAAGCAACCCATCCTTTGGTTCTTACATTTGTCTGGCTGCTGCTGTTTGTCGGATCGGCAATGACTATTATGAACTTTCATTATGATGTAAGCATGCAGCCCGTCCAGCAAAAACTGCATTTTCTCCTGACTGGCACCGAAAATGAGTATCCTTTATGGATTCAGATTCCTTATTCATTAGGTCTCGGCGTAGGAACCATTCTTTTTTTTAATCACTGGTTTAAAAAAAGATTTAATGAAGAGCCAAGTCCGCTGGAAGTAGAAATTTTTAATTATCAGCAGGATTTACAGCAGTATATCAATACAATGGAAAATGAATTGAATGATCCAAGAAATTCTTCTTAATATCCTGCAAATTTTTATTGGCTTCAGCAGCGGGGTTGCAGTGGGTGCGGGTTTTGTTGCTTTTATTACGGTATTGGGGATTATTCCGAGACTGATTCAATTAAGCAAGACAGAGAAATACATCAAAGTTTATGGAGCGGCAGTTATTATTGGGTTATTAATCGGGACTTATTTCTCTTTTGCTCCTATTTCCACATCACAATCTGTGTTTGCATTGATGCTATGGGGATTATTTCATGGCATTTTTAACGGAATGCTTGCTGCAGCATTAACAGAAGTATTAAATGTTTTCCCGATTCTCTCACGGAGGATAGGTATGGACGGCTATGTGATTTTATTTATGATGGCCCTGATGCTGGGTAAAGTATTTGGTTCGCTGTTTCAGTGGGTTTATTTTGTCCGGTAAAATACAGCAGGTTTTTTATCCAAAATTATTAATTCTTGATAATTTAAGCTTCCAAACAAGAAGCTGAGACGCAAAACAGTTTTGCTTTTCCAATATAAGCTGACAAACAGAAGGTGATTACATGCAGACAGATAAAGAAAAAAAGAGCCCAATCTCTCCTCATATTGATGATATCTATGCGTATATGAAAAAGAGGGTAGGCTTAGAAAAATCGTATGATTTGGGCTACAGGGAGACAGTCGTCCTGAATCAGCGTATCCAGATGTACTATGTAAATGGTCTTACGGATACCTCCGTTGTACAACAGATTTTAAGAGTAATGGTTGAAATCAATGATAATGAATCAGAAAGTGACAAGATTGGAAAAATCATTGAAAACCGGCTGGTCCATCAGCAGGTAGAACATGTTCAAACAATGGATGAAGCAGTTGATGAAGTACTCAGCGGTCTGATAGCTGTATTTATTGATGGAAAAGAATATGCACAAATTATTGATGTGCGTAATTATCCCGGAAGAACTCCAGAAGAACCGGATACAGAGAAAGTCATTCGTGGATCAAGAGATGGGTATACAGAAAATATTGTAGAAAACACAGCGCTCACCAGAAGACGCTTGCGGGATGAAAGTTTGCGGAATGAAATGATGAAGGTTGGCGAACGTTCGAAAACAGATGTTTGTATCACCTACATTGAAGATATAGCTAATCCGAATTTAGTAAAGCACTTAAAAAATCTGATTGGAAAAATTCAGGTCGATGGTATGTCGATGTCTGATAAATCATTAGAAGAATTTTTACTGGTTAAAAAATGGAATATATATCCGCTGGTTCGATATACAGAGAGACCAGATGTAGCGACAAGTCATTTATTAGAAGGTCACGTCATTATATTTGTCGATACTTCTCCCAGTGCCATTATTATTCCAACAACTTTTTTTCATCACTTGCAGCATGCGGAAGAATATCGGCAAGTGCCGACAATCGGTACATGTATTCGTTTTATTCGCTTTCTTGCTGTGCTGGCTGCATTATTTCTTTTGCCGACCTGGCTTCTGTTTGCGGTTGAACCGTCTTTGCTGCCGGATAAATTAAGTTTTATCGGGCCCAATGATGAAGGGAACATTCCAATAACCGTTCAGATTATTATTGCAACGATAGGGATTGAATTCTTAAGAATGGCAGCGATACACACCCCGACTCCTTTATCCACAGCGATGGGATTAATTGCAGCTGTTTTAATTGGGGAAATAGCGATTGAGGTCGGATTGTTTTCGCCAGAGGTTATTTTATACATTTCAACGGCTGCTATTGGAAATTATGTGACACCAAGTTACGAGTTAAGTGTTGCGAATAAGGTAGTTACAATTATTCTGGTCCTTGCGGTAGGATTATTCGGTTTTCCCGGCTATATGATTGGAATCACCCTTTATATATTTTTTATTGTTCAGATCAGATCGATGAGAACGCCGTATATGTGGCCTCTGCTTCCTTTTAACTTAAATGCAATGAAACAAATTATATTTCGGATGCCGGTTCCGAATAACAAACATCGCCCGAGTATTGTACATCCTCGTAATAACTATCGCCGTCCTTGAAACGATTATTCAAAAAGACAGGGGCATGATCGGTTTCCAGTTACTTGCCGCCTGTAAAATGGAGGGACTGCGAAAAGGAAATACAGCAATCCCTCAACCTTTGTTTATGACAGCTTATTGATTGTTTCATCTCCTTCTGGCTGAAGTATTGTTTTTTGCTTTCATTATTTACTGTCTTGTGATAAAGTATTTAATTATTTAAACAATGGGGGAAAAAGAATGATACTTGATGCACACCCCTTTACCGTCAATACAAAGGGACATTTAGAAATTGGTGGTGTGGACACCATCGAATTAGCAGAAAAATATGGAACACCTTTATATGTCTACGATGTAGAAATGATCCGAAAGCATGCCAGAGCTTTTGTACAAGCATTTCGTGATGCTGGAATTACCGGAAGGGTTGCTTATGCGAGCAAGGCCTTTTCAACTATTGCGATGCTACAGGTTGCCAAACAGGAAGGACTATGTCTAGACGTGATTTCTGAAGGTGAATTATATACAGCACTTCAAGCAGAGTTTCCTGCTGAAAGAATTCATATGCATGGAAATAATAAGAATGAAAAGGAAATCGCGATGGCTGTGGAGCATGACATCGGCTGTATCGTGATTGATAATTTTCATGATATTGCACTGTTGGACCAAGAGCTTATCAAACAGGAGAAAACGATGGATGTGTTATTCCGGGTAACCCCTGGTGTGGAATCAAAGACGCATAAATACATTATGACAGGGAATGAAGACTCTAAATTTGGGTTCGACCTGCAAAATGGACAGGCAGAAGCTGCTCTTAAGAAGGTGTTGGGACATCCGAGAATCCACCTGAAAGGCCTTCACTGTCATATTGGTTCACAAATATTTGAAACAAATGGTTTTCGAGCAGCAACGGCTATCCTTTTTGCTAAGCTGGAAGATTGGAAGCAGAAATACAAATTTGAAGCGGATGTGTTAAATTTAGGTGGAGGATTCGGCATTCGTTATACCGAAGATGACCAGCCGCTTCCGCTGGCGGAATATGTGAAAGATATGATTGACAGCGTGGAAGAAAATTGCGATAAATATAAGATGAAATTTCCAGAGATTTGGATTGAGCCCGGCCGCTCCATTGTAGGCGATGCAGGAATTACGTTATATACAATCGGATCTAACAAAAAAATTCCTGGTGTGAGAGAATATTATTCCATTGATGGCGGGATGACAGATAATATTCGCCCTGCACTATACCAATCAAAATATGATGCGGTGATTGCAAATCGTCCGGAAGCCAGTCCGGAAAAAGAAGTTTCTATTGCAGGGAAGTGCTGTGAATCTGGCGATATGCTGATTTGGGACCTTCCAGTGCCGCGTATTGAAGATAAGGATATCCTGGCTGTATTCTCGACAGGAGCGTATAATTACTCGATGGCAAGCCATTACAATCGTTTGACCAAACCTGCTGTTGTGTTTATTGAAGAAGGGCAGGATCACCTTGTCGTCAAGAGAGAAACATATCAAGATATTGTTAAAAATGATCTGTCTTATGATGGGATAAAGAGCTTTACTTGAACGGAATAAGTGGTAAAATAAAGTATAATTGTTTTTAGAAGGAGATTTGCTGAAATGAAAAAAGGTTATATCGAAATGGAAAATGGAAATAAAATTGAATTTGAATTGTATCCAAATGAAGCGCCGGGAACTGTAGCTAACTTTGAAAAATTAGCGAATGAAAAATTTTATGATGGATTGACTTTTCATCGCGTAATCCCCGGTTTTGTCAGCCAGGGCGGCTGTCCAGTCGGTAATGGTACAGGTTCTGCGGGATATACAATCAAATGTGAAACAGAAGGGAATCCGCATAAACACGAGGAAGGCTCTTTATCTATGGCGCATGCCGGAAAAGATACAGGAAGCTCTCAATTTTTCATTGTTCATGAGCCGCAGCCGCATTTAAATGGCGTTCACACAGTTTTTGGAAAAGTGACCTCCGGTGTTGAGCTAGCAAAAGCAATGTCTAACGGAGATGTAATGAAAGAGATTCGTGTCGAAGGATAACATTATATTTCTCGCTTCATCGTTATCGTTGTTTTTACTTAAATTTTAAAATGGTGCTTTTCATTATATTGGAAATGCGTTATACTTTCAGAGTAAATACTGATTAAAATTTAAAAGGATTACCATACAAGAAATTTAATGAGGGGTAATTATGTTAATTCGCTTTAAAAGAAACTTAGAAAAAATTGCTATGGGCTTATTATCATTTATGCCTGAGGAAAAAGATGTAAAAAAATTGCAAGAAACGATTCGTGAATATGAAGAAAATGAAGATTTGCATTTACATTTGTGGAAAGAAGGCGATGATGTCCTCGGAGCAATCGGCGTACAAATCGTGGATGACAATCAATTGGTTATTAACCACCTTACCGTGAATCCATCTCATCGGGATCATGGAATCGGTTCACGAATGATTGCTGAGATTCATCGTATTTATTCAAATAAATACGAGATTGTGCCCTCTGAAAGTGTAAAAGCCTTTTACGAGAAAGCAAAGGATGATGATAAAAGCCAACCCTGATACGGGTTGGCTTTTCATTCGTTGCAAAGTCTATTTATTTCAAGTATTTTAGTACCAAGCTGCTCCTACAATTACTAATAAAATAAATAGTACAACGATTAAAGCAAATCCACCTGCGTAACCACCAGAATAACCACTCATTTTATTTCCTCCTTTTTAGTTCAATCCATAAATGTTTTGTGCTAACATTTATATTACGTTATAACTTATGTAAGCTGAGCAAATAGTGTATGGGCTTTTGCAATTAAATTATTACTTTTTAAAGTAAATGATGCATTGTTTTGGTCAGCTTGAGAGGAATTACAGCGATGATTCAAGGATATGAAGTTAAATTAGAAAAATTTGAAGGACCATTAGATTTATTGCTTCATTTAATAAATCACTATGAAATCGATATTTATGACATTCCGGTTGCTCAGATTACACAACAGTATATGGATTATATTCATACGATGCAGCATTTGGAATTAAATATTGCCAGCGAATATCTGGTAATGGCTTCTACCTTGCTGGCGATCAAAAGCCAGATGCTTCTTCCCAAGCAGGAATTCGAAGAGGAAGAGATGGATGAAGCATATATGGAGGATCCCCGTGAAGAACTGATGCAGCGTTTAATTGAATATCGAAAATATAAAGAAGCTGCGGAAGCATTAAAAGAAAAAGAGGCGAAAGAGCAGCAGGTCTATACGCGCTCGCCAGTTGTTTTTGATTTTAAAGATGTTCTGCCTGAAAATGTGAATGCAGGGAATGCTTCTGTTTTTGATATGATTGGCGCTTTGAAAAAAATGATGCAGCGAAATCAATGGAAAGAGCCGCAAGATACCGTTATCGAACGAACGGAAATACCGATAGAAAAACGGATGGATGAAGTACTGCAGCAGGTTAAAAGCAGTAAAAATGGCATTACATTCTATGCTTTATTTCCTGTTCCTACGAAATCATATATCGTATCCACTTTTGTAGCTGTTTTGGAATTAATGAAAAAAAGAGAAGTATATGCAATGCAAGAAAATCATTTTGAAGAATTATATGTTTATAGCATGGAGGAGTCATCGTGGAATTAGATTATTTAAAAGGGGTTGCGGAAGGCCTGTTATTTGCCGGCGGTGATGAAGGAATAACCGTGAGCGAGCTGAGCAATGTCCTTGATGTTTCCTTAGATGAGGTTCGTCAAATTGTAGATGAGCTTCAAACAGATTATAAAGAACAGAATCGGGGGCTGATGATTCTCAATGCTAATGGGATGCTCAGCTTAACAACCAAACCGGTTCACAGTGAATATTTTAAGAAATGGGTTATTCAGCCCAAGCCAAGCAGGATGTCTCAGGCTGCGTTAGAAACATTGGCAATCATTGCTTATCAGCAGCCGATCACACGGACAGAAATCGATGAGATACGGGGTGTCCGCAGTGAAAGACCTTTGCAAACCTTAGTATCCCGGATGTTAGTAGAGGAATGTGGAAGAAAAGAAACAGTCGGCCGCCCGACTCTTTTTAGAACAACAAAGGAATTTCTCACCTTTTTTGGTTTGTCTACGCTTGAAGAGTTACCGGAATTAGAAACCTCCTTAGACTCTGAAGCGGATGCATCCGATGTTGATTTATTTTTCGACCAGTTTCCGAACGAGTAAATAACAAGACCTTACAGATAAGTGATTCCCGCTTATCTGTAAGGTTTTTTCGTCCCCAATATACATAATAGCTTGTTCCTCACATATAAATAAACAAGAAGCATGTTATGACTGGCTGGCAGACAAGGAGTTAGAAATAATGCAGTGTTTAATGAGGAGGAGCCAAGCTGATGCGTTTGTTTATATGGATAATTGTCATTATCATTAGTTTTTTATCATTCCCAATTCATGGACATGCTGCGGTAAATGTATCCGCACAGCATGCTATTTTAATTGAACAGTCCTCAGGCAGAGTTTTATTTGAAAAAAATGCAGAGGAACCAGCTTCAATAGCAAGCATTACTAAAATAATGACTGCAATTATTGCTGTGGAGTCTGGAAAAATGAATGAACAGGCGACGGTTTCCAGAAATGCCATTTATACAGAAGGCTCATCAATTTATCTAGAGCAGGGCGAAAAGATGAAGCTGACAGATTTAGTGTATGGACTGATGCTCCGTTCAGGTAATGACGCTGCTGTAGCAATTGCGGAGCATGTTGGCGGAAGTGAAGAAGGATTCGTCTATTTAATGAATGAAAAGGCTAAATGGCTGGGGATGGAGAATACACACTTTGATAATCCACATGGGTTAGATTCTGATACACATTATTCAAGCGCTCATGATATGGCGATTCTCATGCAATATGCAATGGAAAATCCAATTTTTCAAGAGATAAGCGGGGAAACCAGTTATTTATCGGAGAACAGGACGTACCACTGGCAAAATAAAAACAAGCTGCTGACCTATTTTTATGAATATTGTACTGGAGGGAAAACAGGGTACACCAAGCAGACAGGCCGGACGCTTATTACCACTGCGGAGAAGGATGGAATGGAGTTAATTGCAGTAACACTGGATGCTCCAAACGACTGGCAGGATCATATTTCGATGTTTGAATGGGGATTTGACCAGTTTGAAATGAAAGAAATCGATATGAACGGGGAAACGATAACAAATAGGGAGACAACAAAAGATACTGTCCAGGTACCGCTTTATAAAAATAGGCATGATGACTGGGCAAAGGATGTTTATCTCGAACAAAACCGGCCGGCGCTTCAGACAAGTAATGCGCATCACGTGCATCATGAGGAAGATTTGTTGAGTGAGGTAATGCATGTATTTCATTCGATAATAAGGTGGGATGCAAATGATTAATTGGATTTGGATCTGCATGGCTGCCATTGGAATTATTTATGCAATGTTTTCAGGCAATATGGAAGCGGTGAATGAAGCTATTTTTGAAAGTGCCGCACAGGCGGTTACGTTGGCTATAGGATTGATTAGTATCCTGGTATTTTGGCTGGGCATGATGCGCATTGCGGAAGAAGCGGGTATTTTACGGGGACTTGCCAAAATTTTTCGTCCGCTTATTTCGAAAATATTCCCGGAAATACCTAAGGATCATCCGGCGTTGGGCTATATTTTATCTAATTTAACTGCAAATATGTTTGGGCTGGGCAACGCTGCTACCCCTTTAGGAATTAAAGCAATGGAGGAAATGAAAAAACTAAATAAGCATTCAGAAACAGCATCTCGTTCAATGATAACTTTCCTTATTTTAAACACCACCGGACTGACACTAATCCCCACAACGGTTATTGGTATCAGGATGCAATACGAATCTGCTTCTCCTACTGAAATTGTCGGAGTGACGTTATTGGTTACCTGTATTGGTACCATTGCCGGACTGATTATTGATCGGTTTTTTTATTATAAGAGTACGTGGAGGAAATCATGATGGGGTTTATCAGTGTAATTAGTATTTGGATGATTCCTTGTTTTATTTTGTTCATTATGATCGCGGCAAGCATGAAGAGATTACCGGCATATGATTTGTTTGTGGAAGGAGGAAAGGAAGGCGTAAAAACAGCTGTTTCTTTACTCCCTTTTTTAGTAGGAATGATTACTGCTATTTCGATATTGCGCAGCTCCGGGGCGTTAGATGCGTTTGTAGATATATTATCTCCTCTGCTAGCCTTTATTGGTTTTCCAGCAGAAGTTTTACCCCTTGCACTCATCCGCCCAATCTCCGGAACTGCAGCGTTAGGGATGACAACTGAAATCATTGCCACCTACGGGCCGGATTCTTTTATCGGGACAATTGCTTCGGTTATGCAGGGAAGCACGGATACTACCTTATATGTACTTACCATCTATTTCGGTGCAATCGGTATTAAAAAAATTCGTTATGCACTGCAGGCAGGATTATTAGCTGATTTAATTGCTATACTTGCAGCTGTATTTCTTGTTACAATGATGTTTGGGTAAATAATCAGCTGAAGTGGAAATACCTTTTCCCTAAAATTATACTTTCCTAACAGATAAAATAAGGCTATGATGAAGATATGTGAAAAAATATCTTTATCATAGGCTTTCTTATTTTTGTGAAAACAGCAGATTATTAGGTATAACAAGTGAAAATAGTATAATATAAGAAAGCGATACATGGATTGGAGCTCGGATATCAGTTACAGTATGTTATCCATTTTGGGGAAAATAAAAGAAAAAGATAGGAGATTTATATGTCAAAGCATGAAGAAAGATTACAAAAGGTTATTGCTCAAAGCGGAGTGACATCCAGAAGAAAGGCTGAGCAATTGATTCTTGATGGAAAAGTAAAAGTAAATGATCAAATCGTTACAGAGATGGGGGTAAAGGTAACCTCCCAGGATAAAGTAGAGGTAGATGGGGTTCCGCTAGAAAAAGAGGAATTTGTATATTATTTGCTGTATAAGCCTAGAGGGGTCATCTCCAGCGTGAAAGATGATAAAAATAGAAAAGTAGTTACCGATTTTCTTCCGGAAGTCGAAGAACGCATTTTTCCGGTTGGCCGGCTGGACTATGATACATCAGGAATATTACTGTTAACGAATGATGGGGAATTCGCTAATCAGCTGATGCACCCAAGTAAAGAGATTAATAAAGTGTATGTAGCAAAAATCAAAGGTATTCCTCATAAAAAGGAATTGTTAAAATTACGGAAGGGTGTTGTATCTGATGGAGAGAAATTAAAAGCCGTCGATGTTCATATGCTTTCCAATGACAAAGAAAAGAAAACTTCCATTATTGAATTGACGCTGCATGAGGGCAAAAACAGACAGGTGCGAAGAATGCTGGAAGCGATTGACTTTCCAGTAATGAAACTGAAGCGTGAGCAATATAGCTTTTTGACACTGCACGGATTAAATGCCGGTGAATATAGAGCACTCACGCCGAAAGAAGTCAATCAGCTTCGGAATATGTCCACAAAATTGTAAGATAATATTCAAATTTAAACGCTTTAGTCAATGTTATAATGAGTTGGGAAAGGGGGACGGAAAACTATGAGCAGGGAAGAAAGAGATATTCAAAAACAAAAAAAGAAACGAAATCGCTTCATTTTTCGTTCTTCTATATTAGTTGTGTTGGTTGGCGCAGTCATATTTGCACTATTTTCAAATTCAAAGGACGAGGATGAGATATACCGTGCAGGCGACGCTGCTCCTGATTTTCAATTGACTCAAGTAAATGACGCAGTTGATGAAGATGTTACACAGCTCAGCGATTTCGAAGGCAAAGGGGTTATGCTAAACTTTTGGGCAACATGGTGCGGACCGTGTAAAGACGAAATGCCGTATATGCAGGAATTATATCCGAAATACAAGGAAAAAGGCGTTGAAATTGTAGCAGTCAGTCTAGATGGAACCGAATTAGTTATTGATAATTTTATTGAAGATTATGGGTTGACTTTCGCTATTCCGCATGATACAAATTCGGATGTCAGAGACTTGTATCGAATCAGGCCGATGCCGACAACCTTCTTCATTAATCCGGATGGTACGATAAATGAGGTTGTCCAAGGAGCTTTGACATTAGAAAGATTAGAGGGGCATTTAGACGCAATCACACCGGATGCATCATGATAATCCATGAGAATGGGGGCAGACAATGAATAAAATAAAATGTGAATGCGGCCACATGAATCCTGAAGGTACCGTATTATGTGAAGCGTGCGGAAAACCGGTAGAGGGAAATCAGCATATCGACGGAAATGATGATAAAAAACTGTTGAATATGCGATATGATGGCAGTGCCCGCCGTTCACAAACATATCAGAAATCAATCATTGATAAGATTTGGAGTTTTTTCTCTTCTGTAAAAGTAGGGGTATGGCTGATTGTTTTAGCGTTAATTGCCTCGATTATGGGTACGATTTATCCGCAGGAACAATTTATCCCGCAGGATGCTGTATCAAGAGACCCTGCCATTTTTTATGAAGAAACGTATGGTATTTTAGGGTTGATGTATTATCAGTTAGGATTCCATCATATGTACAGTTCTTGGTGGTTTATCACTTTAATCGCGTTAATAGGTATTTCGCTGGTCATAGCCAGCTTAGACCGTTTTGTTCCGCTATACCGGGCATTAAAACATCAGAAGCCTAAAAAACACAAGAAGTTTTTATCCAGACAGCGATTATACAGTGAATCAGCTAATGCAGCTGATGCGGATGTAGACAAGCTGGTAAAGAGTTTAAAGAATTCCAGATATAAAATAACAGAAAAAGATGGCCATATATTAGCTGAGAAAGGCCGGTTTTCAAGATGGGGTCCTTACGTAAATCATATTGGTTTAATTATTGTATTAATTGCAGCTATTTTGCGTACGACACCTATCATGTTCTCTGAAGATTATATATGGCTTCGTGAAGGGGAGCAGAGAGTTATTCCCGGCACAGATAACCAGTATTACATAGAGAATAAAGACTTTATTGTGGAAACACACAATGGAGAAGGAGAAGACGGTTTTCAAGAGGGATCTGTTGATGATGAAATTGCAACGAATTTCCAGACCGATGTTGTTATTTATGAAGCAACGAATGCGGATATCGTTGGTGCTGAACCGGAGCTGGAGCCAATTCTTGATTACTCAATCCAAATGAATAATCCGGCAAAATTTGATGGATACACCTTATATCAACAAGGTTATCAGTTAAATGAATTTGAAAATATGACTTTTTATATTCATGAAGAAGATGATGAAACGCAAGAATCTCTAGGCTCTTTCACGATTGACTTAACTAATCCAGACCGGGTGTATGAATTAGACAGCGGTTTCCAGGTAGAGTTAACGAATTATTATCCAGATTATATTATGACGGAAGAAGGAACACCGGCTTCAGAAACAGACTATCCCAGAAATCCGGCATTTGTAGTGACTGTGTATCCTCCTGATTCAGAAGAAGGAGAGGTCAGCTTTCTTGGAATTGGCATGAATGTAGATGCTACAGGAGAGAACCAATACAAAGTAGCAATTGACGGTGTGGAATTCAGGGATGTCAGCGGTATTACAGTTAGTTCCGATCGGACGCTTCCTTTCTTTTTAATTGGTGCTATGATCTTTATGATTGGGGTTATTCAGGGAATGTACTGGCAGCACCGGCGTATTTGGATTAATAAACAAAAGGACAATACACTGCTTCTCGCAGCTCATACAAACAAAAACTGGTTCGGACTCAAACGTGATATTGAAAAAGCAGTAGAAGGTACGAATGTCACTATGGTGAAAGACCAGCAGGAGTTAGATGAGTAAAAATGAAATGGTTGAGAAAGGATTGGAGGTAAATGAATGGGTATATACAGTGTTAGCAGTACCGCCCTGCTTATTGCTTTTCTTTTATATTTGGTTGCCACCTTCTTTTTTGGAGGAGCAATTCGTCAAAATAAAAACGAGCGTCATCAGAAAACAAAAGCAGGGACTATCGGTTTAGTTATTACAATAATTGGTTTCGCTTCGCAGCTCGTATACTTTATAGCAAGATGGGTGATGACTGGTCATGCGCCGGTGAGTAACCTTTTTGAGTTTACAACCTTTTTAGGGATGTCGATGATTTTAGCATTTATTATTATTTACATCTACTATAAAACAGCGTTTTTAGGGGTATTTGCTTTACCTTTGGCTACGATTATTATTGCATATGCAAGTATGTTCTCGTCAGATGTGGCGCCATTGGTAGCGTCTTTACAAAGTTATTGGCTCCCAATTCATGTTTCGACAGTATCTTTGGCACAGGGCATTTTATTTATCAGCTTTGTTGCCGGATTAATGTATTTAATTCGGCAGATTGACCAAACCAGAGCAACACTGCGTAATACCATGCTGGAACTAGTTATTTATGGTATCTTTTTATTTGTTGGATTTATTGTCATGACAAGCATATTTAATGCTGTTTCGTATCAAGCAACCTTTGAAGTGGAAGGGAACGGACAGCAAACCGTTGCGGAATATCATCTTCCGCCTATTGCAGCCCCTCAGGACAGCACGTTATTATCGGAAAATGTTATGAGTCCGTGGTTTGAAGTGCCTGGCTGGATGCATGGTGATGATGCAGGCAGAAAATTTAATACGGTGATTTGGTCATTCTTTGGAGGAAGTATTATTTATGGAATTGCCTTTTTAATTTCCCGCAAACGAATCGGGAAAAGACTGCAGCCTCTTCTGAAAGGGGTCAAACCGGATATGCTGGATGAAATTATGTATCGTTCAGTGGCAATCGGTTTCCCTGTCTTTACTTTAGGCGGTTTGATATTCGCGGCGATTTGGGCCCAGATTGCCTGGGGAAGGTTCTGGGGCTGGGATCCAAAAGAAGTATGGGCATTAATTACCTGGCTTTTTTATGCAGCATTCCTGCATTTGCGGCTATCCAGAGGCTGGCATGGGGAAAAATCAGGCTGGCTTGCGGTTGTTGGTTTTGCCATTATTATGTTCAATCTGATTGTCGTAAACCTGGTCCTTGCCAGTCTGCACTCTTACGCATAATGTAAGTTGCAGAAGAATGCAGGAAGGGTGTGCGATAGAAAAGAGAATTGTTATCACAGAGCTGGTAGCAATTCTTTTTTCTATGGACATAAATTTAATAGGCGTCATAACAGAGAGGAATGCTCTTAATTCCTTAACTTTTCAAACGGGTTCGTTTATAATGCTAATTAGAGTTGATATGAGGAGTGAAATATAAATGAGTGAAGCACAGAAATTATTAGTGGTAGATGATGAAGAAAGAATTCGACGTTTAATAAAAATGTACTTAGAAAAAGAGGACTTTGAAATAGATGAAGCGGCAGATGGGAAGACTGCCTTGGAAATGGCTCTGCAAAATAATTACAGCGCTATTATTTTAGATATTATGATGCCGGAAATGGATGGCATCCAAGTATGTGAGGAGCTGAAAAAAGAAAAGGATACACCAGTTATTATGCTGACAGCTCGCGGAGAAGAATCGAATCGTGTGCAGGGATTTGAAGTAGGTGCAGATGATTATATTGTGAAGCCGTTCAGCCCGAGAGAAGCAGTATTACGGGTGAAAGCGATTCTGCGCAGAGTTTCTAACTTGAATTATCAGCAATCCGATACGACTGCCAAAAATCTATTAGTGTTTCCACACTTGACTATTGACCATGATGGACACCGGGTTACAGCAGATAATCAGGAAGTCAGCTTAACACCAAAGGAATATGAGCTGCTTTGTTTTCTGGCAAACTCTCCGGATAAAGTATTTAATCGGGAGCAATTATTAAAAGAAGTATGGCAATATGAGTTCTTCGGCGATCTTCGTACAGTCGATACACATGTGAAGCGTCTACGCGAAAAACTAAATTCTGTTTCTTCCGAAGCTGCGAAGATGATTGTGACAGTGTGGGGAATCGGCTATAAATTTGAGGTTGAACAAGACTGATGTTTTGGAAAAGCGTTGTCGGAAAATTATCATTAACGATTTTATTATTAGTATCCTTTGTGTTATGTGTATTGATGTTTTTTTTAATGCAGTTCTTTGAAAATTATCATATACAAGAAGCTGAAAATGATATGTCACAAATGTCTGAGAAAATTTCTTCGTTGGTAGATTCAGATTATGATACGGAATTTATTGAGGATGCAACAGAAATGCTGAGAGATCCTTCCAGCCGTGTTGTCATTTATTATGCTGATGAGGAACAGTGGATTTCGGGCACTGAGGATACGGATTTGGATTTTATTAATGAATCGTGGATAATAAACGATGCAGAAGCACAAAACTTGACCAGCCAGGTGGCATCACAGAGTTCACAAGGATTAGTCGTGGACGAAAATGAGGTTATTTCGGTAGGCTCTCCTCTAGAGGACGGCGGGGCAGTATTTGTATTTAAATCATTGGATATGATTAACGAAACAAGAGATCAGACAACCAAGCTGATTTTATTGAGCGGCGGAATTGCTATTCTCTTAACAACTTTTTTTGCCGTATTCTTATCATCCCGGGTTACAGCACCATTAATTAAAATGCGGGAGGCAGCTTATAATTTGACCCGCGGGGAGTTCAACACGAAAGTACCTGTGCTGACACGGGACGAGATCGGTGATCTAGCGATTGAATTTAACCGGATGGGAAGCCAGCTTAATTATCATATTCAAGCTTTGAGGCAGGAGAAAGAGCAATTATCAAGTATTGTAAGCTCCATGGCCGATGGTGTCTTTACATTGAACAGAGATGGTGAAATTGTTGTCATCAACCCGCCTGCGGAAGCGTATTTAGATAATTGGAATTATGAGCATAAACAGGGAGAACATAAAGAGAGACAGCTTCCGACAAAACTCAAGGATGCGCTTAATGAAGTGATAGCTGAAGAAAGAGCGGTTTTAAAGGAGTCTGTTCTACAAGGAAGGAACTATGTGATGCTCGTCACTCCTTTATATGATGAATCTCATGTCCGCGGCTGTGTTGCTGTTATCCGTGATATGACAGAAGAGCGCCGCCTTGATAAATTGCGCAAGGACTTTATCGCAAATGTGTCACATGAATTACGTACGCCTATTTCCATGCTTCAAGGGTATAGTGAAGCCATCGTTGATGATATTGCCGAAACAAAAGAAGACAAGAATGAGCTGGCTAAAATTATTTATGAGGAATCGCTCCGGATGGGCAGACTAGTTAATGAATTACTTGATTTAGCACGGATGGAAGCAGGGCAAATCCAGCTCCATGTTGATTCTGTTGCTGTTCAGGCCTTTGTAGAGCGTATTGTTCATAAATTTCAAGGTATCGTCCAGGATAACGAAGTGGAGCTCACCTTAACGTTAGATATGCATGAACAAATCGGGGAGATGGACGCGGATCGTATCGAACAAGTATTGACCAATTTAATTGATAATGCCATTCGTCATTCGGAAAAAGGCGGAAAGGTAGAAGTACATGCGCTTAGTAATTCCGATTTCCTTCATGTGGAGGTAGAAGACAACGGCAGCGGCATTCCGGAGGAGGATCTGCCATTTGTTTTTGAACGTTTTTATAAAGCGGATAAATCAAGAGTAAAGAAAGAGAAACAGGGAACTGGCCTGGGACTTTCTATTGCCAAAAATATTATTGAAGCCCATCAAGGGAAAATTCAAGTGAGAAGCAGACTGGATATTGGCACAACTTTTAGTTTTGAAATACCTATGAAACATTCCTAAAAAAGGAAAGATATGATAATATAACGGTATATTTAAATATCTATTGAGAGACGGGAAGGTCGCCTCAGTTGGCATGCCTTCTCTTTCTCCAGCTCTATATATTAAAATAAAGAAACGGCAGCGGACAGGGTACTGATATAGGTTCACAGCCGGTCAGACTTTCTTTACGAATAAGATGGAGCTGGCTATAGGGGGGAGATAAGAAATGAATAAGTGGCTGAAGTTTTTAAGTATTATGCTGTTATCCTTCGTTTTTCTTGCGGCATGTGGTAATGATGAGGGAGCTGAAGAAAATGAAAGCTCTAATACTTCGGTAAGCACCAATGAGTCAAGCGGAGAAGCTCAGGAACTTGCCGAAGATGAAGTACGTATAACGATAACGATTGATGAAGGAAACGAGAATGTATCAGAAGAGGTCGTACAAGTAGAAGAAGGAGATATTCTTTTGGATGTGATGAAGGATACTTTCTATGTAGAGGAAGACAGCGGCTTTATTACTTCTATTGAACGTGTATCAGATGATGCAGATGAAGGAAAATATTGGATGTATTTTGTAGATGGTGAAGCTGCAGAAGTCGGCGCTGGAGAATATGAATTGAATGGCGGCGAAGAAATTATCTTTGATTTACAATCGATGGAATAAGAAATGAACACATACAAGCTGACATTACTTGCACTCCTTGCAACACTGGCTGTTGTAGGCAGATATGCGTTTCAATTTATCCCTAATGTTCAGCCTGTTACCGCAATTATTATTTTAACAGGTATTTTCCTTGGACCAATGTCAGCTGTTATATTAGGAATATTAGTAGTATTTCTTTCTAATATGCTGCTTGGAATGGGAATTTGGACTGTCTGGCAAATTATTTCATGGTGTGTCATTGGCATAATCGCAGGTATCATGGGAATCACTTGGAAAAGAGTACCATTTATTTTTATAATTATTTTTTCTGTGGTCAGCGGTTATTTTTACGGATTTATTATTTCTTTAACCACGTATCAGGTAACAGGATATTTTTGGCCATATTATTTGGCAGGACTTCCTTTTGACACAGCACATGCAATTGGTAATGCAGTGTTTATCACTCTTTTATATCCATTGCTTCATGCATTATTTCAAAGATATGCCAAAAATAGATTTCGAATAAAGGATTAACCGGTAAACGATCGAAAAACTGCTAAACGGCAGCCTTTTCGGTCGTTTTATTGTTTATTTCTTTTCCTGTACCAGACAGATAGAACAATAATAAAGAAAATACATGTCGCTAAGCTGGCTATTGCGAAGAAAATGGAAGTTTGAAGTAAATTAGTGAAGGAGTAGAAAAAGCCCATTGCTATTAAAGCAATGAAAACATACGCTTTTTTCTTATCCTTTCCAGACACGCATTTTATCGAAGTGCAGCTGACTGCAAGGCTCCAATATCAAGAAAGAATGTAAGTGAAACTATCTGGCTGGGGAAAACATGGAAAGCGTATTGTTTTCGCCAACGGTGGCATTAATCTGACAAACTTAGTTAAAGTAGTCTCATTCAGCAGAGGTGAAAATCCGCTTGAAAGAAATATCATTTATCATCCTGCATATATAAACATCCATCCATTCGTGATATACTTTTCTATGAAATCAAATGAATTTTTATGATATAAAAACAGGAGTCAAACAAATGTCTATATTTTTAACCTATGAAGAAATTCTGCTCAAATGCGAGGAGATAAATGCAAAATATGAAATAAACCAGGAACGATTTGATGAAATTGTCGATGGCATCCTGGTTAAAGAAGATGTGTCAGCGGATGATAAAATTGCTCAAGCATTCGCTCAGCTGCTTCAGGCGGTAAGTGAAGAAATCAGTGATATGGAATCGACAGCTGATCTTATGCCAACATGTCAGATGGGCTGTGCTTTTTGCTGCTACTTTCCAATTATTACAAATAAGATGGAAGCCATGCTGATCAAAGATGCTATTTCTAAAATGCCTGCAGATCGAAAGCATTTTATTGAAAATCATCTTAGCGATTATTATCAAGTTTATGAAGAAAAAGTAGAGCAGCTAAGTGGCATCGATATCATTTCTGATCCAGATGCAAAATACAAATACAAAAAAGAGCAGCTCCCATGCCCATTTTTGAACTTGAAAACGAATGCTTGTATGGTCTATGAAGTACGCCCGCTGCCGTGCCGAACCTATGTGAATTATACGAATCCCAAAGTCTGTGCGGATAATATCATGCCTAAGGAAACCATCAGTTATGAATTTCTGTATCAGGAATATATGGGTGCAATGAATGAATTATTACAATACCTTTATGAAAATGACAGGATAGAGAAAATGGATTATCCTGGAGATTTGTATCAAGAGGGTTTATTAATCAATTGGATGAAAGAGTCTGTATTATAACTTTTTTAGAGAATGCTTTTGTATGAATGGTGGTGTCAGGATGCTTTTTCAAGGGATTCTTATTGAATGTTTCCAAAAAATAAATCAAGAGCGTACAACCTCCAGTGTTTACAATCTTTTAATCGGGAAAAAAGCCATTCAGACTATACAGGATGCCAGATTTTATCATATTGCTGACTACTACGGCATTTATCCTGATTTAACG
Organism: Oceanobacillus sp. B139/18; assembly: GCF_055524595.1. Taxonomy (NCBI): domain Bacteria; kingdom Bacillati; phylum Bacillota; class Bacilli; order Caryophanales; family Bacillaceae; genus Oceanobacillus; species Oceanobacillus sp. B139/18. Next base: position 887,427 of record NZ_JBVFXI010000001.1, read on the forward strand.
AAAACAGACTATTATCAACAGCTGCAACAATTACTGGAGAGGAATTATTTGCTGGCGGATGACGAGCAGAGGCTGCAAATAACAAAAAAAGGACAGGAGTGGCTTACAGCCAATAAAACAACGCTTGCTGGATTTTATGGTTCGACTTACAAAAACATGATTGAGTCCTTCAAGCAGCGGTTTCTGCTTTTCATTCAGACCTTTACAAACATTGCTAAGAACGAATATCGATTCATTCCTATTACAGATAATCACGAAATCGAACAATTTGTAAAAGGCTTTTATAAACAATATAAGCATCGTTCCATGGTATTGCTTCAGCAGCTGTATAAGGAATTAGAACATGCCTTATCGATGGTGTCTGATTTAGAAGCCTCGATGTTTGTTGACCGTCTGACGAGTTTTTCTTCCTATGGAAGCAGTTTGCAGCAGCTTTCCCAGGATTATCAGCAGTCTATTCCAGATTGTTATTTAACCTTGCAGAAGGTGTTTTATCATTTATTATACGTACAGGAGTATGGCGAAGAATATTCAATGCTTAAGCTTTTCGCTAAAGACTTGGGTACTGCGGATACACCTTTAAGCCAAACAGCACAATTTACACGCCGGTTATTGAAAAAACAGCATACTTTTGAGGAAATCATTCAAATTCGCCGGTTAAAAGCAAATACGATACAGGATCATTTTGTGGAGATTGCCATGCATGAAGAAGCGTTTCCTTTTTTTGATTACTTAGATTCAACGATTTACGAAGAAATTAAAGAAGTTGTACATAAAAAGCAAACCTATCGTTTAAAAGAAATTAAAAATAATGTTCATCCGGATATCAGCTACTTCCAAATTCGCTTGGCACTGGTCTTATATAATAAATAGGGGGTGAGAATCATTCACTTAGAAGAAGCATTACATCAACATTTTAATTATGATTTCTTTCGTCAGGGACAGAAAGAAATCATTTCTGATGTCCTGCGTGGAGAGGATGTCCTCGGCGTATTGCCCACCGGCTCTGGTAAATCTATCTGCTATCAGCTGCCTGCAAAGCTGTTAGATGGCATCACCCTTGTTGTATCACCGCTTATTTCTTTAATGGTCGACCAAGTAAAGGAATTAAAAGCGGCTTCCTTTAAAGAAGTAATTGCTTTAAACAGTTTTTTACCTTTTCAAGAACAGCAGAGAATATTAAAAAATTTAGATGCTTACCGGCTTATCTATGTTTCGCCGGAGTGGCTGCAAAAAAGTGCACATTTAAATTATTTGAAACAGCTGCCTGTTAAATTGTTTGTCGTCGATGAAGCGCATTGTATCTCACAATGGGGACACGAGTTTCGGCCAGATTATCAGCGGCTGCATGAAGCAATAGCAGCATTAAATCATCCGCGGGTATTAGCGCTGAGTGCTACAGCAACTCCAGACGTGCAAAGAGACATTATCCAGAGCCTGCATAAACCGGATATGAAAAAGCATATCTATCCAATGGATCGGAAAAATATTGCTTTTTGTGTAGAGGAAGCAGAAAATGATCAAGAAAAATTAGAGCGCATTACAGAAATTATTGCATCGTATGCTGTTCCCACATTAATCTATTTTACAAGCAGACAGGCTGCAGAGGAGGTTGCTTTGTCTCTGGCCGCCAAGCATCCGGAACGAAATATTGCCTATTATCACGGAGGAATGGAAGCAGCAGAGCGCCTGCGGGTCCAACAGCAATTTATGAGCAATCATATTGATATCATCTGCTGTACAAGCGCATTTGGAATGGGAATTAATAAACCGGATATACGGCTGGTCATCCACTACCATCTTCCACTTCAGATAGAGTCATATATTCAAGAGGTAGGCAGAGCTGGGAGAGATGGAAAATCCAGTGTCGGTATGATTCTTTATCAGAAAGGTGATTTTCGTCTGTCGGCGAACATGGTGAAAAATGAACTGCCGGCGATAGAGAATATAGACCATCTGGTTTCGACGATTGTTGCCCTTCAGCGTCAGCATATGGATTTACCGTCTCCAGAACAGCTGCATATGCTTTTGGATATCAACGAAGGAGCAGCACGTTTTATTCAAAGACAGCTCCAAAAGCATGGGCTCCTTCGCGATAATGAATGGTTGATAGATGAAGAGAAGTGGAAGCAAGTTAGAGTTAGTGTCATGAACTATCTGGAGAAAAGACAATTATATAAAAACAAGAAGCTCAATGAATTGTATCAATGGATCCAGACAAAGAATTGTTTGCGGAAAACACTTTACCATCCTTTTCAAAATGGATTTGAGAAGCCGTCTGATCAATGCTGCAGCAATTGCGGATTTGATTGGAGTAAGTGGATGCCTTCATCGTCTTTCAAAACTGCAGAAGCCTCTTATCCTGTGAACTGGCGTAAAAAACTTCAGCGAATTTTACATTTGGAAGAGGTATAAGATGAAACAATATGACCTGTTAAAGCAAATGTCCGTCAAAGAGCGAAGGATTCAATTATTTTTTTCACAAGGTTTATTATTCCTGATAGCGATAATTATGAGTTTTTTCCTTTTTGATTCCTTTTTCGATTGGATGCACCTTTTCAAATGGGATACAAAAGAAATTTTCATCTTTGGTTTTTTATCTGCTGTTATAATTGTTTTAATTGAAATTGCTATCGTGTATACAATGCCAAAAAAGTGGTGGGATGATGGCGGAATCAATGAACTTATATTTAAAAATCAGCCGATTGGTTTTATTTTTATATTCACGCTGACGGTGGCCATTTGCGAGGAACTTCTATTTAGAGGTGTTGTCCAGACAACTTTTGGGTATGTATTTGCAAGTATTCTTTTTGCTGCTGTTCACATACGATATATTAAGAAGCCTGTTCTATTTTCCGCTGTATTAGCCTTAAGTTTTTATATCGGCTGGGTTTATGAACATACAGCTAATTTAATTGTACCTATTGTCATGCATTTTTTTATTGACTTTCTACTTGGTTTAGTTATACGGTTAAACAAATGAGGTGATGGCATTGAGTTCCAAACAAAATGATCAGGCAGAAGCATTAAGACAAGCTATTCAAGATATAACAGAACATAAACCGGAAGAAACCAGACAAGCAGGCTCAGATGAGGAAGAACAATTGGAACAGGCATCTGTTGAAATAGATATATTGAATCTTCCTCCAAGAAATGAAGTACATAAAGGCAACCATAAAATGCGCTGGAAACTGAATCTTCCATTACTGCGTTTTATTTTCATGGTTGTGGTTCTTCTGGCACTTGCCGGTGTCTTTCTTTGGTTTACTTAAATTAAGACAAGCATCATATCATTCAATAATCACATAAAATGTTATAATAAATGTACAAGCATAGGAAGAATATATATAATGAAACTTCATTCACCAGAAGTTTTTGCTTATCTCTGTGATAAACAGGTTTATATAATAAATAAACGCTATGCTCATTTATAACCCATTTTCAAAACGATACAAGCAGGTTATGTTCATCATTTGAAAATAGTGCATATATTAATATAAATACTTGTTGCAAAAGTGAAGAAGATAAGGGGGATGCAGTATGCGGATCGAACGAATTTCAACAGACCAGTTTAAAATTTTTCTCACGTTCGATGATCTAATAGAAAGAGGATTTACCCGTGAGGACTTGTGGCATGATGCATCTAATGTTCGTACGCTGTTTAGTGATATGATGTACGAAGCAAGCAGTGAACTGGGAATGGAGTTTGAAGGAATGTTACTTGTACAGGTGCATCTCATGCAAGCTCAGGGAATGCATATTTTTGTTACCCATCAATACGACGATGCCGATATTGAAATAGATGATGAATATATTGAAATGAAAGTGACACTTGATGAAAGCAAAGAGCTTATATTTTCATTTGATGACTTTGAAGATGTAATTGCTGTGGCCGGTTATTTACCGAATATGCATATCAAAGAATCGAATGTGTATTTTATGGAGAACCGTTATTTTATGATGCTGGATCCTTATGTGCAAACAGCCCGGCATAAGGAAAATATTATAGGACTGATGTCAGAATTTGCTCATCCAAGTATCTTAACTTCCCATCGTTTACAGGAATACGGCAAGATTATTTTTGAAAGCGACGCAATAGCTAAAATCAATCATTATTTTGCTTCCTAAAAGGATGGACAAATGGGGAAGCAGAAAGCCCCTTGTTTGATTAAAAACTTCTCATCCAGCCGGTCACCTCTTTCATTGCATATTTTGTATGAAAGTGTATACTAAACCATGAGTGAGTAAAACATTGATATAATGGTAGGGGGTAAATATTAATGGCAGGCGATAAAGCAGGAGATGCTTCCCAAGCTAAAAAACAAGAAAATACGGATGTGTTAAATTCAACGTTATCTATTGTGGAAACCGCATTAAATAAACTTGGTTACCCTGAAGAAGTTTTTGATTTATTAAAAGAACCTTTGCGTATGCTTACTGTTCGTATTCCAGTCCGTATGGACGATGGTAAGGTGAAAGTCTTTACCGGTTATAGAGCCCAGCATAATGATGCGATTGGTCCGACAAAAGGCGGCATTCGTTTCCATCCGGATGTTACGGAAACAGAAGTGAAAGCACTTTCGATATGGATGAGTTTAAAAGCCGGGATTGTAGATTTGCCTTATGGCGGAGCAAAAGGCGGTATCATTTGTGACCCGAGGGAAATGTCTTTTAGAGAACTGGAAGCTTTAAGCCGCGGGTATGTTCGGGCGGTAAGTCAGATTGTCGGTCCGACAAAAGATATTCCGGCTCCAGATGTATTTACAAATTCACAAATCATGGCATGGATGATGGATGAATATAGTAAAATCGATAAATTGAATAATCCTGGTTTTATTACCGGAAAACCAATTGTTCTCGGCGGGTCTCACGGCAGAGAATCGGCAACAGCTAAAGGGGTAACGATTGCTTTAAATGAAGCGGCGAAAAAGAAAGGCATCGATATCAAGGGAGCCCGGGTCGTTATTCAGGGATTTGGGAACGCAGGAAGCTTTCTATCAAAATTTCTGCATGATGCCGGAGCAAAAGTTGTCGCAATCTCAGATGCTTATGGGGCATTACATGACCCGAATGGTTTAGATATTGATTATCTGCTGGATCGCCGTGACAGTTTTGGAACCGTAACTAAACTATTTGATAAAACGATTACAAACAAAGAATTATTTGAGCTGGACTGTGATATTATTGTTCCGGCAGCGGTACAAAACCAAATTACAAGAGATAATGCACATAATATTAAAGCCTCAATTATTGTAGAAGCAGCCAATGGCCCGACGACAATGGAAGCAACGAAGATCCTTACCGACAGGGATGTCCTTATCGTTCCGGATGTTCTGGCATCAGCCGGGGGAGTTACAGTATCCTACTTTGAATGGGTACAGAATAACCAGGGCTTTTACTGGACAGAGGAAGAAATCGACAGACGATTACATGAAATCATGATTAATTCTTTTAACAATATATATCATATGGCAAAAACAAGAAAAATTGATATGCGGCTGGCAGCTTATATGATAGGTGTAAGGAAAATGGCTGAAGCTTCCCGTTTTAGAGGCTGGGTTTAATTCATAAGGAAATAAATAAAAAACTCTTCCATGATAAGAGTTTTTTATTTGTGTAGAAGAAAAGCTTTTGTATTGCGATGCAGTCTGCTTCGTTGTACGATAGTAAATGAAAAATTTTTACGTGATAATATAGAATAAATCAGCGATTGGTTCTCTGATTAATAGCGGATGAATCGTTTTTCTAAGTGATGGATGAAGGAAGGATAAGAAATGCTAGACGAAAAAATTATTATTATTGGAGCTGGACCATGCGGAATGGCGTGTGCTTTAGAGCTTCAGCAAAAAGGCGAAAACCCTTTATTAATTGAAAAAGGAAATGTTGTTCAGACAATCAGCAACTTCCCAACTCACCAAACGTTTTTTAGCTCAAGTGACCGTTTAGAAATTGGCGGTGTCCCATTTATCTCTGAAAATAAAAAGCCGGTGCGCAATCAGGCAATGGTCTATTATCGGGAAGTTGCCGAACGAAATGAACTGCGTATAAATGCGTTTGAAACATTAGTGTCTATTGAAAAAGATGAAGAGCATTTTTGCTTAAAAACTGTTAAAAATAATGGAAGTGAGAATGAATATCGTGCGGAAAAAGTAATTATGGCTACTGGATATTATAACCAGCCTAACTACTTAGATGTCCCAGGAGAATCATTGCCTAAAGTAACCCATTATTTTAAAGAGGCACATGAATTTTTTAATCAAAAAGTTGCTGTTATCGGCGGTAAAAACTCTTCTGTAGATGCAACGCTGGAACTGCATAAAGCCGGGGCAGATGTCACCGTCATTTATCGTGGAGATATCTATTCGGAAAGTATTAAGCCATGGATTTTGCCAGAGTTTGAATCACTTGCCAGAAATGGGAAAGTGGATATGGTTTTCGGCGCATCTGTAACAGAAATAACCGATACGCATTTAACTTATGAAAAAGAGGGGCAGGAAGTAACGATCGAGAATGACTTTGTCTTTGCTATGACAGGCTATCGTCCGGATTATAGCTTGTTAAAGCAAGCTGGTGTGGAGATTAATCTGGAGAATGGCAAGCCTGTTCATGATGAGAACACGATGGAAACAAATGTGAAAAATTTATATATTGCCGGCGTAGTAGCTGCAGGATATGATAATAACAAAGTATTTATTGAAAATGGACGTTTCCATGGAGAGCAAATTGCTGCATCTATCTGCTCCAGATAATGACATGCTTTGGAACAGATAAAGCGGGAGGCCTGTTCTTCCTCTCGCTGCCGCATGCAGCTTGAACTTTATTTCAGTAAAAATTATTGTGATATACTAATAGATGATGCAGATAACTAACCAATAAAGAAGGTAATAACATGAAAAAAGTGTTGATGATTGCAACAGGAGGCACCATTGCAAGTGATAAAAACGAGGAGAGCGGTAAACTGGCTTCTGGTGTATTAACTGGAGAAGATATTATTGAAAAATGTGATGTTCCCTCCTATATTCAGGTGAAGGTGGATTCTTTCTTTCAAAAAGCTAGTATGCATTTAAACTTTTCTGATTTAATAAAAATCAAAGAAAAGTTAGACGAGTACTTAAATGAAGAAGCTTTCGACGGGATTGTAATCACACAGGGAACAGATACACTGGAAGAAGCTTCTTATTTTATGCACCTTATTTCAAACTACCATATTCCAATTGTATACACCGGATCGCAGCGTTCACCTAAAGAGGTGGGGACAGATTCCTTTATAAATATTAAAAATGCAATTTTGGCAGCCTGCAGTGAAGATTTAAAGGATGTCGGTGTGACGGTTGTATTCAATGAGCGTATTTTCCATTCCCGTTATGTCCGAAAAGAGCATGCTTCGAATATCCAAGGTTTTAATGCTTTTGGCTACGGCTATTTAGGAATTATTGATAACAACACGGTTCGAGTATTCCAAAAGCCGACGTACCGGGAGCATTTAGAGTTAAAAAAAGAGCTCCCGACGGTAGATATTATTAAAGTATATATGGAAACTGACGGAAAATATATCCAAGCAGCGATAGACAATGAAGTAGATGGACTGGTTCTGGAAGGTGTCGGCAGAGGACAAGTATCTCAGGCTATGATGCCTGCGATTAAAGAATGTATCCGAAAAGGGATAAAAGTAGTAATTACGACCTCTGCTGTGGAAGGAGAAGTTTATCCTACCTATGATTATGAAGGAAGTACCTATGATCTTATGGAGAATGGAGTACTTTTGGGAAGAGATTATGATAGTAAAAAAGCAAGAATTAAACTTCTTGTGGGAATGGCAAGTAACGCGGAACTGGAACATTTATTTGATATATAATTGTTTACCGACTAAAGAAGAGGAGTAAGAATCAATGATAGCTGCTCTATCTGCTGGTATAGCCCCTGCTGTAGCTTTTATGACGTTTATTTATTTGCGTGACCGTATCACAGAGCCGCTTTGGCTGATAGTACGTATGTTTATCGCCGGCGCATTGATTGTGTTGCCGATTATGTTTATTCAGTATGGTATTCATGCGGAGCTGGACAATATCCCGATTGTTGCAGAAGCTTTTCTATTTAGTGCGTTTCTGGAAGAGTTCTTCAAATGGTTTATGTTCATGTTCTTAATTTATCAGCATGATGAATTTGATAACCATTACGATGGAATTGTGTATGCCAGTGCAATCAGTTTAGGATTTGCTTCCTTGGAAAATGTATTTTATTTATTATCAAATGGAGTTGAATTTGCATGGATGCGTGCACTGTATCCTGTTTCTTCACACGCTCTGTTTGGAATTATTATGGGATATTATTTAGGAAAAGCAAAAATGAAACCAAAAAACAAACACAAATACTTGACGATTGCCTTTGTACTTCCATTTCTGCTGCATGGAATATATAACTACATATTACTCGGATTAAATCAATTTATTATTATCCTGTCGATATTTTTAGCTGGTGTATGGTTTTTTGCGATTTATCGTTTAAAGCATGCCAGAATGTATGATATCCGTTTCCTCCCAGACAAAATGTATAAAAGTAATAGATAAGAAGCTGACGAAATAGTTGTTCGTCAGCTTTTTTTGTGGCAAAAAGACGATTAAAACCGGCATGAAACAGGACAGAAAATGTATCCGCGAGAAAGCAATTAATTCGATTTTCATTGTTTATGAATAAAAAGAGGAATTGCACAAAAAATAGACGTAGATAAAACGAAACTTCATTCAGCTTAAGATTATCTGCTGGATGTTAGTTGAGTGGTTCAGGGAGTTAGCGCCTGTTATCTCCAACCTCAATAAATATATTTTCACTCTCTATTTCGAGGCAGGAGTTTTACGGGCGGTTCTCCGTGAGAAAATTTCTCATTTGCCAATCTTTTGCCGGCTATCCCTTTAAATATTAGAAGCAGCTGGTATGAAAAGAAAGGTTTATAGGAAGAAAATGGAGGCATCAATATGAAAAGACATCGCAAGCCTATGATTTTTAGCTTTACCCTTTTTATATTTCTATCTGCATTTATTTTTGCAAAACCAGAACAGACAAGTGCATTTAGTGATCAAGTGATTCAACAAGGAGCAGTTGGAGATGACGTTATTGAATTACAAGCCAGATTAAAACATATCGGTTTTTATAATGGCAAAATAGACGGTGTTTTTGGCTGGGGAACTTACTGGGCTTTAAGAAATTTTCAATATGAATTTGGAATGGAAATCGATGGGCTGGCCGGGCAGGCAGCAAAGGATAAGCTGACGCAGGCGACAGAATTCGATAAAGAGAAGGTGAAGCAAGAAATGTATGGGACTGGCTCTGCTCCATCCGGAGGGAATAATGGAGGAGAAGAAAGTACCCCTACCAGCTCGGTAAATGTCCCGCAAGGATATTCTAATAATGATATCCAGCTAATGGCAAACGCAGTATATGGAGAAGCAAGGGGAGAGCCTTATGAAGGCCAAGTGGCAGTTGCAGCAGTTATCCTCAATCGGGTAAACAGTGAGCTGTTTCCTGATACAGTATCCGGAGTTATCTTTGAACCGAGAGCATTTACAGCAGTGGCGGATGGGCAGATATGGCTGGAGCCGAATGATCAGGCCCGAGAAGCAGTGCTGGATGCGATTAATGGCTGGGACCCCTCTGGTAATGCACTCTATTATTTCAATCCAGATACCGCAACTTCAGGATGGATTTGGACCAGACCACAGATTAAGACAATTGGAAAACATATATTCTGCAGTTAGAAAGGTGTGAAATGAAATGTATCGTTGGATTACCATTACATTGTTAACCGTAGCCCTTATTTCTGTTTCCATTTGGGGCTACCAGACAAATAAACAAAAAAATGATTTATACGTTCAAGCAGAAAATGAATATCAGAGATCCTTCCATGAACTCACCTACAATATGGATGTGTTAAACGACCAGATTGGGACCTCACTGGCAATGAATTCGCCAGATAAATTATCACCGCAGTTTGTCGATATTTGGCGAATCAGTTCCAATGCACATGCCAATACCGGGCACTTGCCAATGGGATTGTTGCCAATTCATAAAACAGAGCAATTTCTCTCAGAGTTAGGAGATTTCACTTATCAGACGGCTGTTCGTGACTTGGATAACGACCCATTAACAGAGGAAGAAACAGCGCAGCTGGAAGAATTCTATCAACAATCTGGAGAAATACGGGATGAACTCAGAGAAGCGCAGCATCACTCCTTAAGTGATGGTTCGAAATGGATGGACGTAGAACAAGCATTATTAAATACAAATGACGAAAAAGATAATGATATGGTCAATAGCTTCCAAGCGGTAGAAGAAACTTTTGATACCTCTACGGAGGAAACGCCTGAAAACAGTACAACCAGTACAGAAACGGAAGAACATTCTTATAAAAATATAGCAGGTCACGATCTTTCAGAAGAAGAAGCCATGAAGGAAGCCGAAAAGCTTTTTGGCAAAGAAGACGGAACCGATTGGACGGTTACAAAATCTGGGGACGGGGCATTAACGCCAATGTATAGTGTCTCCTATGATGAAAATGGGGAAAGAGGCTACGCAGATTTAACTGTGCAGGGCGGCCATCCGCTTAACTTATTAGTTTCAAGAGAAATAGGCGGCAAGCAATTAAGCTTGAATGAAGGGTTTGAAATAGCAAAGGATTACCTTTCAGAGCTGGGATTTGATGAAATGGAGCTTTTCCAGAGCAGTGAATATGATCAAGTCGGTATATATTCTTTTGTCTATGAAGATGATGGAGTTCGAGTTTTTTCGGATGCTGTCGAGGTGAAGGTAGCTTTAGATAATGGAGATATTACCGGTCTGACGGCAAATAATTACTTTAAAAATCATACAGAACGGGATATACCAGAACCGGCTATTTCAGAAGAAGAAGCACGTGATGCAGTAAATCAGGGTGTGAAAATTCAAGAAAACCATCTAGCGATTATTGATGATAATCAGGGTGAAGAGATTCTCACCTATGAATTTTTAGGAACCAGAGATGACGCGACGTATCGCATATTTATTAATGCTGAAACAGGGGAAGAAGAAAAAATTGAGAAAATGACAGATGCGGAAATTAATTACAATTCTGTAATATAAGTAAAAACATTCTTAATAGTAACCGCCTTCGAGAATTTATTTTATACATTTTCGAAGGCAATTTTCTTTGTTATTCTTACAAATAAGAAGTCTTATGGAGCGTCTGACTTTAGAATCCTGAAAGCAGAGATATAGAAATGTTCAAGAAAAATTGCAGGTGTTCTCGACTGTTTAATAAATTGGGAATATGTTATGATAGAGTAGTGTAGAACTCGCTTGGCAATTGTCAGGCTTTTTAATGGCAGGAGTGAAGAGAATGGAGCTTATTTCAATTGCAATTGACGGTCCGGCAGCAGCTGGAAAGAGTACGGTTGCTAAACAGATTGCAAAAAAGCTGGGTATTATTTATGTGGATACTGGAGCGATGTATAGGGCGCTTACTTATCAGACCCTGCAGGAGAATATTGATCTGGAAGATGAAAAAGCGGTCATGGAAATTTTAAATAAGATTGATATCAGGCTTGCACAGGATAAAGAAGGACAGCGTGTATTTATCAATGAGAAGGATGTCACGGAGGCAGTACGCTATCCGGATGTTACAGCGTCCGTTTCGGTTATTGCGAAGCATCCATTGGTTCGAAAAAAAATGGTGGCTGCTCAGCAAGAGCTTGCACAGGATAATAGTGTTGTCATGGACGGACGCGATATAGGATCGCATGTTTTGCCGGATGCGGATGTGAAAATATTTCTTATCGCTTCTGTAACAGAACGAGCCAAGCGCCGCTTCGAGGAAAACAGGCAAAAAGGCATCCCCGCTGATTTACATACACTGGAAAAAGAAATAGAAAAGCGGGATGAACTCGACTCTACCCGTGAGGCATCCCCGCTGGTCAAAGCGGAAGATGCGGTTGAATTGGATACTACTTCCTTATCCATTGATGATGTGACAAATAAAATTCTCGAGATATGCCAGCCATTCATTGAAAAACTTGGCATTCGCTAACGTGTTGCTTTTTTGGAATACCTTGGACTCTGAAGGGTAAGCTTGTTAACGAATACCTTCGTTGTTAATTGTATGTGAATGGGGGAATAACCTTCCCCTGTTCCATGCAAAAGTTTAAAAACCGGAGGCGGGCCTCCATGCTGTATTATTTGGGTAAATTTTTAATAAGTATTCTTTTTTATCCGTTATTTCGAGTTAAAGTGACTGGCAGACAGCATATACCGAAAAAAGGACCAGTCATTATTTGTTCCAATCATACTTCTAACCTTGACCCGCCTGTGGTAGGAATGACAGCATCTAGAACAATCCATTTTATGGCAAAGGAAGAGCTTTTCAGCGGAAAAATCTTAGGTGGTATCTTAAAAAGGGTCCACGCTTTTCCGGTCAATCGGGGACTGGCTGACCGGAATGCTTTAAGAGGCGGCCTGAAAATTTTAGAAGAGGGAGGAAAGCTCGGCTTGTTTCCGGAGGGGACAAGAAGTAAGGATGGCAAACCGGGAAACGCATTGCCTGGAGTCGGCTTTTTTGCACTCCGATCACAAGCGGAAGTCGTTCCCTGTGTCATTATGAGTGATTATAAATTATTTCGTCGGACGAAGGTTGTTTATGGAAAACCAATGGATGCAGAAGCTTTTCGAAAAAATAAATCTTCTGCAAAAGAAATGTCAGAGGGAATTATGGAAGAAATCAGAAATTTATACGAAATTCATAAAAATTAATTGACTTTACTTGACAAATAAAACTAATTATTAGAAGTTATAGGTAGAACATATGAATAATCTTTTTCTATTCGAATGTGTGAATAGGCGAACTGTAACTAGGAGGCTAAGGATATGAGTGAAGAAAATAAAGACCTTCAAGCATTAGAAGTTGGTGCTACAGTGACGGGAACAGTTGTAAAATTAGAAGAAAAACAAGTTCTTGTTGATATCGGATATAAAACAGAAGGTATTTTACCGATAAGCGAACTTTCCACGCTCCATGTAGAGTCTACAACTGATGTGTTAGCTGAAGGGGAAGAAGTCACTTTAAAAGTAAAGAAAATCGATGATGATGAAGTTGTATTATCAAAAAAAGCTGTAGATGCAGAACAATCCTGGGAAGAGCTTGAAAGAAAATATGAACAGGGTGAGACTTTTGAGACAACAGTGAAGGAAGTTGTTAAAGGCGGACTAGTTGTGGATGTAGGAGTACGCGGCTTTATTCCTGCCTCTTTAGTTGAAACCTATTACGTGGAAGATTTCAGTGATTATTTAGATCGTACGTTAAAAGTGAAAATCACGGATATGGACCGGACCCAAAACCGGGTGATCTTATCCCATCGTGCGATTGTAGAGGAAGAAGAAAAAGACAGAAAAGAAAAAGTTCTGCAATCATTAAACCCTGGTGATGTAATTGAGGGTGTCGTACAACGTATTACCAATTTTGGTGTATTTGTTGATTTAGGAGGAGTTGATGGGCTTGTCCATATCTCCCAATTAGCGCATGAGCATGTTGAAAAAGCTTCAGATGTTGTTTCTGAAGGAGATAAAATCAAAGTAGAAGTTATTTCTGTCGATTTAGACAGTGAACGTATCTCTTTATCTCATAAAAATACGCTCCCTGGACCTTGGGCAGAAGTAAGTGAAAAAATTAAACCTGGTTCCACTGCAGAAGGTGTTGTCAAGAGACTGGTCAGCTTTGGAGCATTTGTTGAACTATTGCCTGGTGTTGAAGGCCTTGTTCATATTTCTCAAATTGCCAACCGTCATATCGGCACACCACAGGAAGTCCTTGAAATTGGACAGCCTGTTACAGTGAAGGTATTAGATGTGAATGAAGAAGAACAGCGCATTTCTTTAAGCATCAAAGAATTGGAGCAGGAACAAGAAGAAAAAGAATACAAGCAATATGAAAAATCCGATGATCAGCCCGGCTTTCAGCTTGGTGATGTGATTGGAAATAAATTAGATAAATACAAAAAATAATAACAATAATCATTAGAAAACGAAGAATGCCGCCCAGAGTTTTGGTGACATTCTTCGTTTTTTCTTTACTGCTAAAAAGCTGCATATCAATGTGCAGCTTTTTTAGTACAATAAGGCCGAGTGAATAGGGGTTTTATAAATAATCCGTTTAAAAAAAGCCATACTAACACATAAGAAAAAGAGGTGGTTTGTATGGAAATTGAATATTACGCACAAGCAATTTTATTTGGAGTGGTTGCGGGGACACTGGCCAGATTAATCACATTACGTAGTGATTATAGGCAGTATCCCACCTATCTGCATGGCAGGATTATTCACTTATCATTAGGATTTATAGCTGCGTCACTTGGTGCATTGGCAATTCCTGCTTTATTGGAAATGGAATTTACAGCCGTAACCTTCTTAACGGTAGCCGCAACTCAATTTAGAGATGTCCGGAATATGGAGCGAAATACGTTAACAGAACTGGATCAATTCGAGCTGGTCTCCAGAGGCAGCACTTACATTGAAGGGATTGCTATTTCTTTTGAAGGAAGAAATTATCTTGTTATGTTTGCAGCCTTTTTAACAACGTTTGCTTATATAAATTGGGGATGGTTTCCTTCCACCGTTGTTGGTGTATTAACCATCGTTGCAGCGCTTAGCTTTATGAGCGGGTCTTCGTTAAGAGATATTGTTGAAATAGAAGAATCAGATATCTCCTTTGACGGGGCCGGCTTGTATGTTGATAATATTTACATCATGAATATCGGGATAGAAGAGAGGCAAAAAGAGCTTTTAAAGTATGGAATGGGATTTATACTGACACCCAAAAACATTAATGTAATCACGACAATCAGTAATCTGGGGCAGCAGCAGGCCATCTTACATGATGTTTCTGCCACATTAGGAGTTTATAAAGATGCAGGGACTCCTGCATTAACGCCATTAATAAAACGTGATTTAGATGATGGCAGGCTGGGTGTTTTCATTTTGCCGCTTGTTCGGGACGCGGAGCTGGCTAAAAAAGTAATCGGATCCGTTCCAGTATTAGAAAATGCGATTAAGATGCCTTCGGAAGCTACATTTTTAAAAGGGGGTAAAAAGTAAATGATTGTGGAAAAAGCGATTTTAGCTGTCATCACCACAAAAGAAGAGCAAGTTGGAGGAGGGGCTCCTATCTTTATCTGTTCCTCGAATGAGGAGCTTCAATTATTTTCAACCAATCTGGAAGCGATTATGGATGGCATTGCACATCGTTTGAGTGATGAGGTCTATATTATTGTAAAACATTAAAAGGAGGGGACTGCTTCAAATAAAATCATTTTAAACAAGCGCTAATATATTTCGTTGTGGAACTTTCCTACTTTTGCTAGAATAAAGACTGAGATGCAGTGAGATTGTGTATTACTGGATCGTATAACCTGCTGATATTTTAGAAGGAATTTTGAAAAAAGAGAGGATGTTCCTTACGTGAGGAAATCTGTAGTAGCGATTGTTGGTAGACCAAATGTTGGTAAATCAACGATATTTAATCGATTAGTTGGAGAAAGAATTTCTATCGTGGAAGATACACCTGGTGTAACCCGCGATCGTATTTATTCGGAAGCAGAATGGTTAAATCAAACATTTAACATAATAGATACTGGCGGTATTGAAATGGTCGATGAGCCATTATTAAATCAAATGAGACAGCAGGCTGAAATTGCCATTGATGAAGCAGATGTTATTATTTTTATGCTTAACGGCAGAGAAGGTATTACTGCAGCCGATGAAGAGGTTGCAAAGCTTTTATTCAAATCCAATAAGCCGGTTGTTTTAGCCGTGAACAAGATGGACAACCCCGAAATGCGTGAAATGGTGTATGAGTTTTATGCCTTGGGATTTGGACAGCCGTTTCCTATTTCCGGAACACATGGTCTCGGGCTGGGAGATATGCTGGATGAAGTAGTGGCTCACTTTCCGGAAAATGAGGAAACAGAAAAAGAGGACGATACGATTTACTTTAGTTTAATCGGCCGACCAAATGTAGGAAAGTCCTCCCTGGTAAATGCTTTATTAAATGAAAATCGCGTGATTGTAAGTGAAATAGAAGGCACAACCAGAGATGCTATCGATACGAAATTACGTAAAGATGACCAAGATTTTGTGATTATTGATACAGCTGGAATGCGTAAACGCGGTAAGGTTTATGAAAGTACAGAGAAATACAGCGTTTTAAGGGCGCTGCGGGCGATTGAACGCTCAGACGTGGTCTTGGTATTAATTGACGCAGAAACGGGCATCAGAGAGCAGGATAAGAAGATTGCGGGTTATGCACACGAGGCAGGCCGGGCAATTGTTATCGTTGTAAACAAGTGGGATACGGTGGACAGTGACGAAAAAGCAATGAAGGATTTTGAAACAAAAATCCGGGCGCATTTTCAGTATTTAGATTATGCACCAATTGTATTTTTGTCTGCAAAAACAAAAAAACGGCTTCATACGCTGATTCCAATGGTTCAATTAGCAAGCGAAAATCATTCGAAGCGTGTTCAGACAAATGTTCTCAATGACGTGATTATGGATGCCATTGCAATGAATCCGACGCCAACATTGAAGGGGAGAAGGCTGAAAGTGTTATATGCGACACAGGTAGCTGTGAAACCGCCTAGCTTTGTCGTGTTTGTGAATGACCCGGAACTCATGCATTTTTCTTATGAACGATTTTTAGAGAATAAAATTAGAGATGCTTTTGATTTTGCAGGAACTCCGATAAAAATATTTGCACGGCGGAGACAGTAAAGGGGAGAGATACGATGCGTAAGGTTGCAGTACTTGGAGCAGGCAGCTGGGGAACAGCACTTGCAATAGTTTTAGCTGATAATGGGCATGAGGTGCGATTGTGGGCACATCGACAGGAGCATGTAGACGAAATCAACCAAACTCGCCGGAATAACAAATACCTGGACGTTGATATTCCCGACGCTATAACTGCATTTCATGACATGAAGGAAGCTGTAAAAGATGCAGATGCAGTTGTTATCGTTGTTCCGACAAAAGCAATTCGTGAGGTTTGTCAGCAGTTAAAAGATGATATTCATTCAAGCACACAGATTATCCATGCGACAAAAGGGATTGAGCCCGGTTCGTTGAAACGTGTATCTGAAATGATTTCGGAGGAGATTCCTGATTTCCCTTATGAGAACATTGTGGTGTTATCCGGACCGAGTCATGCAGAAGAGGTGGCATTGCGTCATCCGACGACAGTATCTGTATCAGCAGTCAATCTGGACAGGGCCCGTCAAGCGCAAGATTTATTCAACAGTGAAAATTTACGTGTTTATACAAGCGATGATATTTTGGGGATCGAAGTCGGAGGAGCTCTCAAAAATATTATTGCATTAGGAGCCGGTATTTCAGATGGTCTCGGCTATGGAGATAATGCAAAAGCAGCTTTGATTACACGCGGTTTAGCCGAAATTGCCCGCCTTGGTACATCCTTGGGAGCTAATCCATTAAGCTTCCTTGGTCTGTCAGGTGTAGGAGATTTGATTGTTACCTGTACAAGTGTCCACAGCAGAAACTGGAGAGCTGGAAACCTGTTAGGTAAGGGGATGAATCTCGACCAGGTTTTAGAAGAAATGGGCATGGTGGTAGAAGGTGTCCGGACAGTGCAGGCAGCACACCAATTTGCGGAAGAGCAGGGTGTTGAGATGCCGATTACCCAAGGAATCTTCCAAGTGCTTTTTGAGGATAAAAAACCAAAGGACGTTGTAGACGAATTAATGAGCCGGAATAAGCGTCAGGAAATGGATGATATAAGCAATCTTTTAAAAGAACGTTATTCGGATAAGTAACACATAACTTTCCTTCTTGCATATACTGTGACGAATGAACTGCAAGGAGGAAATCATGTGAATAATTTTCAAAAAGGTATGTTTGATAAGATACAAAAGAACACAAACATTCGTCCTGAGGAAGTCTATAAAGTAGCTGATTCGGTAAAGCATGCAAATTTTTCGGATGAAAAAACCGTTCGAAATCTTGTGAAACAGCTTTCACAGATGGCAGGTAAACCCCTTTCAAAAGAAAAAGAAGACAAAATTGTACAATCCATTGTCAAAAATAAAATGCCTGGGGATGTCAATTCGTTAAATAATTTATTTAAGAAATAGGTTTTTATCACAGTATAACTGGCTGTGCAATTCCCGTGTCACGAAAATGAGAGAACTCGAAAATTCTATGCGGGAATAGTGGCAGCCAGTAGCGGCCTGATACATCGGGTCTGCAGGATGTATGCTACAAAGGCGCCCAAGATAACATTTTACGATGGGGCGAGTAACCGCGGTCCTAGCCTTTGTTCTTTATTCAGCGGGGATAAAAAAATCTCCGCTGAATAAAGTTTCACTTTATAGGCAGTTGAGTATACAGATTTTCAAAATACTGCATAAGATAAATCGCACCAGCATTCAAGGAATAGAGTTGCTGAGGATATTATTTAGTCAACCTGTGGTGAAGATACCCCCTTTGCCGCAGGTTTTTATATGAAGAAAAGACAATTTCAACTGAATGCGAAAGAAAGCGTTTAAAATGTTCAATGTTTCGTCAGTTATCTTAGAGTACATCGCCCAGAAGTTATGTTATAATAGCATCTGGTAAAATGTATTTTGATTGAAATAGGGGTGAACGCTTTGTCAGTATCCATGTTAATGATGTATATATCCTTTGTCGGGATGTTTTTATTAATCTTAGCTACAGGCTTGATTGTCTGGAGCAGAACAAAGCTGCGAGGCTGGTTTGGCAGTATTATTACATTTTTAGCTTATATAAGTCTCGTCAGCGGTGCTTTGATTATTTTATATGTTACATTTAGTGGACCAACAAGATAGGAAAAGGAGTTTCATGATGAAATATACATATTTATTGACGATACCCTTTATGTTCTTGCTTTTAAGCGGCTGTATGTATCCTCAAAGCGAGCGGTCGGAAAATCAGATTCCGAATGAAGAACAGTTAGCTGTTGTCCAGCAGGCAGTTGAAACCTATAGAGAAGAGGAAGATGGTTTAGTGCCGATTCAGACGAAAGACAGCGACACACATATCTTTGAAAAGTATTTGATTGATTTTAAGCAGATGCTGGAGAAAGGTTATTTGTCTGAACTGCCTGGAAACTCTTTTGAAGAGGGCGGCGTCTATCAGTATACGATTATTGACCCGGAAGACGATTTGCAAGTCCGCCTTATTGATTTACAAACCACGGAGCAATTGCGAAGCGTCAATGTACGATTAGACGTTTACAGGCAAGAGCACACATATCCAGCTTACGGACAGCAGATCACAGATCAAATATACACGGTGGATTATGAAAAGCTCGGATTAAGTGAACCGCCGACTGCGAAAAGTCCTTATTCGCAGGCTGATTTGCCGATTGTGATGGATTTAGACGGCAAATTATATATTGATTATTCTTATGATTTGAATCAGGCGCTGGAAGAGGATAATCATGGCTATGAAGAGGGCGATGATATCCGTTATCTTTTAGTGGATAATTATCCGTTTGTTCCAGCATATTCCCTGCCTTATACCGTAGAAGATGGACAAGCCGTATTTATGGAAGAAGACTAAATAGAAAAGCCATGCAGTTTCAATAATTGAACTGTATGGCTTTTTTTGAAGAATAAAAATGTTTATAAAAATAGCCGCTCCGGAAAAACACTACGCTTTCCATGGGCTTGCGCTCAGCTTCCTCGAAAAAAAGAAGTTCACTTTTTTCTGCGGTGTCTTCACACTGGGACTGGGACTGCGATTACTCGTCCCATCGAAGAGCTTTTGCGATTACTTGCCCCACCGAAGACCATTGCGCTTTCCCATAGGAGTCTCCGTGTTTTTCCACCGCTAGAATCAGCTTCATTTCTTTGAAAGAAAGCAAATAAAACATATTTCTTCAAAGATGGGAGCGGAGGGAAGTCGACTCCTGCGGGAAAAGCAACAGGTGAAGACCCCGCAGGAAGCAGTTTTCTTCCGAGGAGGCTGAACGTTGCCCGCGGAAAGCGACTTCCCGCAGCGGACATCGCTTCGGCGAGGACACCGGTGATTTAAAGACCAACCAATATTTTTGGTTTTCTTTGTCGTCTTCAAACAAAACAGAATAAATAGATTCATGCTGCATATACATGAGATATAAAGTTTGTTTATAAACACCTGTGTTTTATTTGTAGCTTGCTTAGAGGACCTTTTAAAGTCAAATATGACGTCTGATGGACGTGTGATAAAAATGTGTAAAACTTAGTCATAATCTAATAGGACAACGTCATAGACTGTTAGTGTCCAACTATTACGGGTGATGTATATCAAAGTACGGAGATCGGGAGGGGATCTTTTGGAAAAAACAGATATTTTTAAGGATATATCGAAACGTACAAATGGCGACATATATCTTGGAATCGTCGGAGCAGTCCGTACGGGAAAGTCCACCTTTATTAAGAAATTCATGGAGTTGGTTGTACTTCCTAATATTGAAAGTGAAAGTGAAAGAGCAAGAGCACATGATGAATTACCGCAGAGCGCAGCAGGAAAAACCATTATGACAACAGAACCAAAGTTTGTTCCGAATCAGGCTGTTCAAGTAAATGTGGAAGATGGATTAGATGTAAATGTCCGTCTTGTTGATTGTGTTGGATACGCTGTAGAAGGGGCGAAAGGGTTTGAGGACGAAAATGGCCCGCGTATGATTCATACACCGTGGTACGAGGACCCTATCCCGTTTCATGATGCAGCAGAAATAGGAACCCGTAAAGTAATTCAGGAGCATTCTACCATTGGCGTTGTCGTGACAACAGACGGTACTATCGGTGAAATAGATAGAGAAGACTATATTGAAGCTGAGACAAGAGTGATTGAAGAGTTAAAAGAGGTTGGCAAGCCATTTATTATGGTAATCAATTCTACAGAACCGCACAGTCAAAAAACAACTTTGCTTCGGGAAGAGCTGACGGAGCAGCATGATATTCCGGTATTAGCGATGAGCGTAGAAACAATGACAGAACATGATGTCTATAGTGTACTGCGTGAAGCATTATTCGAATTTCCGGTACTTGAGGTAAATGTAAACCTGCCTAGCTGGGTAATGGTTTTAAAAGAAGATCACTGGCTTCGTCAAAATTATCAGGAGGCCATTCAAGATACCGTAAAGGATATAAAACGCTTGCGTGATGTCGACCATATCGTTGGCCATTTCAGAGATTATGAACATATTGAAGGTGCCAATTTAGCAGGGATGGAGATGGGCGAGGGTATTGCCGAAATCGACTTGCATGCCCCTGATCAGTTATATGACCATGTTCTGAAGGAGATTGTCGGGGAGGAGATTCGAGGTAAAGACCATTTATTAGAGCTAATGCAGGATTTTGCCTATGCGAAAAGAGAGTATGATCAAGTTTCAGGTGCTCTGCAAATGGTAAAACAAACCGGCTATGGTATTGCTGCTCCCAGTTTAGAGGATATGCAGCTGGATGAACCGGAAATCATCCGTCAGGGCTCCAGGTTCGGTGTCCGTCTGAAAGCTGTTGCCCCGTCTATTCATATGATTCGGGTCGAAGTAGAATCTGAATTCTCTCCTATTATCGGAACCGAAAAACAAAGTGAAGAGCTGGTCCGTTATCTGATGCAGGATTTTGAAGAAGATCCGCTGTCTATCTGGGAATCAGATATTTTTGGCAGATCGCTCAGTTCGATTGTCAGAGAAGGTATTCAAGCTAAAATCTCGTTAATGCCAGAGAATGCAAGATATAAATTAAAAGATACCCTAGAGAGAATTATTAACGAAGGGTCAGGCGGTTTAATCGCTATTATTTTATAAAAAAACACTTCTCGATAAGCAGCTAAATTGATAGCTGTTTATTTTTTTTATAATTTTTTTGTCAGAACGGCTAAAAAATCTGCAAAACACCGTATAGATTTATGGAAAGGTGACAATGCTTGTTGCATAAGAGTTTAGCCTGTTTCTCTTAAGAAAAAGGAATTTTTATGTAAAATCTCAATAAATTCTAGAGAAATCGATAGTTTTTGTTGAATTTTATTCCAAACTCGTTTATTATAAGCCTTGTCATCACATATTAGGGTGACTTTGATGAAACAGACCATGGGATAGGCAGACTAACTAGCCTATTTGTCTAAAGAACATCCTGGGAGGAGGTGAATGTCATGAATAAAACAGATTTAGTAAATGCTGTGGCTGAGAAGAGCGATCTTTCAAAAAAGGATGCAACAAAAGCTGTGGATGCAGTATTTGATGCAGTCATGGATTCACTGAAGAATGGTGAAAAAGTACAACTAATCGGTTTTGGTAACTTTGAAGTTCGTGAACGTTCTGCACGTAAAGGACGCAATCCACAAACAGGAGAAGAAATCGAAATTCCTGCAAGCAAAGTTCCTGCTTTCAAACCAGGTAAAGCTCTTAAGGATAGTGTAAAATAATATTTTACATATCCGGACAGGAGTGTACAAAAGGGAGGGATACGTTGATAAACGTGTCCCTTTCCTTATTTCTGCATGAGAAAAGCATCAAGGGGCTGAACAGCCTATTAAAGCAAAGATGTTATTTAAATAGATTTATTTTACATAAAGAATTCCATTTAAGGAGGAGTAATGTATGAATGATCAGAACGCAAAAGCAGATTATTTCGTTATTAAAGCATTAGAAGACGGTGTTCATGTTATTGGCCTGACGCGTGGAAGCAATACAAAATTCCATCATTCTGAAAAACTGGACCAAGGCGAAATTATGATTGCTCAATTCACAGAACATACTTCTGCTATTAAAGTTCGCGGTAAAGCACTTATTCAAACAAGTCATGGCGAAATAGAAAATTAATATAATAACATCCCCTTATTAGTATTTTACGAAGTGATCCATAGCCTCGCTCAAAAACAACTCCACCTGAAGAAAGTTAGGAAACAGCTGGAAGGTTATTTGTTTTCCAGTCCATGTGAGATAAAGACTTGTTCATTTCTGTGAGCAGCGGCGATGTTTCGATGCCGAAAAATATTCTGGATATTGTTTCTCTGACAGAAGCAGTTGGAATAGGGGTTTTTATTTTTTTGCACGATAGGACAGGATAAGAAAGGCTGTGGATTCGCTGAAAAACAAGCGAATGCGAGGTTTTCTAAGACCAAGCCTATAATAGAATAAGTTCTTTCGTTTTTATAACATTTAAAATGTGCTATAATAGCTAGAGCAAAGAAAGGCTGAAAGGGTCCGGGTGATAGTGTTGACTACATTTATTACAACAGATAGAGGTTATAGAAAAATACTGGAAAATAAATTATATGATTCTTACATTCATAAGCATATACGTTATCCAGTGATCGATGAAGAAAAGTGGAATTTATTGCTATTTCTTGTTGAACAACATAAATCATTAACTCCTTTGCAGCGTGAAAAGTATATTATTTCAACCATGCTTGTTCAAATCGCCCTGGATACACATGATTTTGTTCCGGTCAAACAACATGCTGATACAGAAAATGAAATGATTGAGAAGCAGCTTCAGGTCCTCTCAGGAGATTACTATAGCGGACTGTATTATTTATTGCTTGCAGAAGCGGGGGAAATTCAGTTTATCCAGATACTCGCGAATGCGATTCGTGAAATAAATGAACTAAAAGTTACTTTATACTATGAAGAACAATTACCGCTTGAAACCTGGTTAAATATCAAAATGAAATTAAATGCATCCGTGCTGGTACATGTTGCTAAATATCTGCATGATCCTGAATTAGAATCGATTATTCAAAACTGGCTGATGTATCGCCGTTTAGATACAGAAGAAGCAGATAACGGATATACTTTACTGCGCAAAGAGTGGGAAGCACGTAATAATAAAGCAACTTCGATTCCGCTGATTGACGGGAAATTGATTCGGGATTTTGAAAAAGCTGTTTACCGTGATGTTTCGGAATTATCCAGCTCTAGTTTATTTATGGAGCAATTTATTTATTCCCGGGAAACGAAAGAAATAAGAACGTCAAGACTTTAAAAGGAAGTGTAATGAATTATGGGTTTTTCATCCAAGGAAGAACGTGTCCATCACGTCTTTGAGAGAATATATGAAAACTACGATTCCATGAACTCGGTAATTTCGTTTAAACAGCATACGCTATGGCGTAAAGATGTTATGAAACGAATGCACGTATCGCCGGGAGACAGTGCATTGGACGTATGCTGCGGTACAGGAGACTGGGCTATTTCCTTAGCGAAAGCTGTCGGAGCTGAAGGAAAGGTCATAGGGCTTGATTTCAGTGAGAACATGCTGTCTATTGCCAGAGAAAAAGGAAAGCAGGAACAGCTGGATGAGATTGAATGGATGCATGGCAATGCGATGGAGCTTCCTTTTGATGACAATCAGTTTGATTACGTAACAATTGGCTTTGGCTTACGAAATGTTCCTGACTATATGGCGGTTTTAAAAGAAATGTACCGGGTGGTTAAACCGGGAGGAATGGTGGTTTGTCTGGAAACCTCTCAGCCTACACTGATTGGCTATAGGCAGTTATATTATTTTTATTTCCGTTTTATTATGCCGCTTTTTGGAAAAGTATTTGCGAAAAGCTATCAAGAATATTCCTGGCTGCAGGAATCCGCAAAGGATTTTCCAGGGAAGGACAAATTGAAGCAAATGTTCTTTGATGCAGGCTTCAAGCATGTCGATGTCAAAATGTATGCCGGTGGCGGTGCTGCGATGCATATGGGGCATAAATCTTAAAATAAAGAATGAATTTACTAGTAAAATAAGGTGACGTACATGAGACTACCAAAGATTTATGGATTTTTAACAAAAGATATGGACACTATTGAAAAAACATTACAGAAGAGCATTCAGGCTGAACATCCCGTACTTCGAGACGCTTCTACAGCATTATTGAAAGCAGGAGGGAAACGCATTCGTCCTGTTTTTGTTTTGCTTTCATGTCAAATAGGGGATTATGACTTTGAAAAAATACAAAAAGTTGCTGTAACGCTAGAGCTTATTCATATGGCAACGCTTGTTCATGATGACGTGATTGATGAAGCTGAGCTGCGTCGCGGGAAACCGACAACCGCTTCTCAATATGGAAACCGGATTGCAATGTACACAGGCGATTTCATTCTTGCAAGAGCTCTGGAAGAAATAACAAAAATAGATGATCCGAGAATACATACTTTATTATCCAAAACACTTGTTGAAGTATCCATTGGGGAAATTGAACAAATTCAATTTAAATACCAATGGAATCAAAATTTTCGGGACTATCTGCGCCGGATAAAACGGAAAACGGCATTACTGATAGCGTGCAGCTGCAAACTGGGTGCGCTCGTCGGCGGGTTAAGTGAACAGGATGCAAATAAAATGTATCGTTACGGCTATAATGTCGGCATGTCTTATCAAATTATTGACGATATCCTAGATTTTACATCTACTGCAAAAGAACTTGGGAAACCGGCAGGAAATGATTTATTACAGGGTAATATCACGCTCCCTGTTCTATATGCAATGGAGGATCAGGAATTAAGAAATCAATTGGTGACATTGATCAACAGCAATCAGGACATTGATGAAAAAACAATGCAGAAGCTGATTGCCTGCTTAAAAAATACAGATGCTATTCAAAGAAGTTATGCAGTCAGCGACCTTTATCTGCAAAAAGCGTTGAAATCTTTAGATGGCCTGAAATCGTCCAGGGCAAAGAAAAGTTTACAAGATATTGCTACTTTTATTGGAAAAAGGCGTTCCTGATTAAATAAAGATATTGTTATTTGTCTGATAATTTGTTACTATTTTAGAGGCTACATTTTTCATTTATTATAATTACATAGGGGCAGGGTGATTTTAATGGAAAGAACTTTTTTAATGGTAAAACCAGATGGTGTGCAGCGTAACTTAATTGGAGATATTGTTGCACGATTTGAACAAAAGGGGTTTAAATTAGCCGGAGCTAAATTAATGACAATATCTACAGATTTAGCTGAAACACATTATGGCGAGCATAAGGAGCGCCCATTCTTTGGGGAACTGGTTGATTTCATTACTTCCGGACCAGTTTTTGCCATGGTATGGGAAGGCGAAAATGTCGTTGCTTCTGCTCGTACCATGATGGGGAAAACGAATCCATCAGAAGCACTCCCGGGAACAATCCGGGGCGACTACGGCATTAATGTTGGCAAGAATATCATTCATGGTTCGGACTCTTTAGAAAGCGCTTCAAGAGAGATTGACCTCTTTTTTGACGAGAAGGAATTGAATTCTTATAACAAACAACAGGATGCGTGGATTTATTAAACTGAAAGCGTTGTCGAAACCTCCGTTAAATATACGGGGGTTTTTGCGTACAAGCAGAGGAGGTTAACGAATGAAAGATGATTATGATTTAATGAAGCAGAAGGTGCATCAATCACTTAAACTGAATTTGAGCTTATATAAAGAAGCGCAGATGAAACGAAGAATCACGACTTTAAGAGATAAACATGGTTTTAGAAGCTACATAGATTATTTTTCAGCCTGTCAAAAGGATACCAAGTTATTGGAAGAATTCACAGAGAAATTAACTATAAACGTATCGGAATTTTACCGGAATCCAAATCGATGGGATGTTCTGCAAAAAAAGATTATTCCAGAATTAACAAAAAATAAAAGAAAAATTACGATTTGGAGCGCTGCCTGTTCTACTGGGGAAGAGCCATATACTCTCGCAATGATGCTGGAAGAATACTTTCCGGGTTTACGTTACCAGATTCGTGCTACAGATTTTGATCAGGCTGTTTTAAGCGCAGCAAAACAAGGAAACTATCAAGAGCGTTCTTTAAAAGAACTCCCGGCTGCTCTGAAGAAAAAGTATTTTACATCACAGGGGACCATTTTTCAAGTTGATCCGTCTTTAAGAAAGCATATTCGTTTTGAACGCCATAATCTATTAGAAGATACTTACCCTAGAGATGTAGATCTTATCGTCTGTCGAAATGTATTGATTTATTTTACCGATGAAGCAAAAAATAATATATTCCATCATTTTAATAAAGCATTAACGAAAGGAGGCTGCTTATTCGTCGGCAGTACAGAACAGATATTTAATGCAGAACAGTTTGGTTTTTATTTAGAAGACAGCTTTTTTTATCGGAAACAATAATTTATACTACCCGAAACGGGCTTTTATATGGTATAGTAATTAGAAAACTTTCAACTATTTAAAAGGGTAAAGTATATTCGATATTATCTAAAAAATATGACATGTTCATATTGCAAAATGTATGGATAATAACAACGTTTATACGTATCTTATTTTAATAGCTTTATAAAGATAAAGGAGAATGTGTAGTGCGCTACTTAACAGCTGGAGAATCACATGGAAAACAATTAACGACAATTATCGAGGGCCTGCCTTCACAGATGGAATTAAAGGCAGAAGATATTAATGAGAGCCTGCGCAGAAGACAAGGCGGGCATGGCAGAGGCAAGAGAATGCAAATTGAAAAAGATACGGTAGATATTACAAGCGGAGTACGTCACGGATATACATTGGGATCTCCTGTGTCACTGGTGATACATAATGATGATTTTAAGCATTGGACAGATATTATGGGAGCAGATCCGCTGGAGGACGGAGCCAAACTGCGCAGAGTCGTAACAAAACCTCGTCCGGGACATGCAGATTTAAATGGCGGTCTGAAATATGGGCATCGTGATATGCGTAATGTATTAGAACGCTCTTCTGCAAGAGAAACGGGCGCTCGAGTTGCTGCAGGTGCAGTGGCAAAATCACTTTTAGAGCAATTGGGTATCTATGTTACTGGATATGTGAAAGAAATCGCAGGGATTCGGGCAGAAGAAAAAAATGATTTAACAGCGAAAGAACGCGCTGAAATTTCTGGGGATTCTCCTGTAATGGTATTAGATTCTAATGTGGAACAGCCAATGATGGATGCAATAGATGAAGCGAAAAAAGTTGGCGACTCTATCGGCGGTATCTGTGAGGTTTATGTAGAGGGCCTGCCTGCCGGAATCGGTTCTTATGTGCATTATGATCGAAAGCTGGATAGCAAAATTGCAGCGAGTGTTGTCAGCATTAATGCTTTTAAAGGTGTGGAATTTGGAATCGGTTTTGAAGCAGCCCGCTTAAACGGCAGCGAAGTACATGATGAAATCGCATGGAATGAAGAAGATGGATATCATCGGACAACGAATCGTCTTGGCGGTTTGGAAGGCGGAATGAGTACAGGGATGCCAATCATTGTTCGCGGGGTAATGAAGCCTATACCTACATTGATGAAGCGCCCATTACAAAGTGTGGATATTGAATCCAAAGAACCATTTAAAGCAACAGTGGAAAGGTCCGATGCTTGTGCAGTACCGGCAGCTTCTGTGGTGATGGAGCATGTTGTCGCGTTTGAAATTGCAAAAGCCGTCACAGAACAATTTTCAAGTGACCGATTCCCGCAATTAAAACAGGCAATTGATCAGTACAGAGAAGAAATCAGGTGCTTCTAAATGAAACAATTAACAATCCAGTCCAGCCAGCGTAGCTATCCTATTGTGATGGAAGCTGGATTACGGTTTCACGTAAAGAAGTGGTTAAAGAAGGAATACAGCTCTATTTTGGTGATAACAGACGATAAAATAGCTGATAAATATTTACAGGATGTTGTAAGCAGCCTGGAGGGACAACACGTTTATTCTTACATTGTTCCAGCCGGGGAAGCTTCTAAAAACATGGATCAATATTACAAATTGCAGACAAAGGCAATCGAGAGCGGTTTAGATCGTAAATCGCTCATCATTGCTTTGGGCGGCGGTGTTATAGGTGATTTAGGCGGATTTGTTGCTGCAACCTTTATGCGTGGAATCGATTATATTCAAATGCCGACGACTATTTTAGCACATGACAGCAGTGTGGGCGGCAAAGTAGCTATCAATCATGAATCCGGTAAAAATCTGATTGGCTGTTTCTATCCTCCGGCAGCTGTTTTATATGACACAGAAACACTGGCATCTTTACCATACCGTGAAATTCGGAGTGGCTATGCTGAAATTTTAAAAGAAGGATTTATTTCTGATATTCATCTGACAGAAGAATTATTGTCGCTGTCTTTACAGCAGGTTACCACTGCGCAGCTGGAAAATCATTTAGAGGCTGGTATAAAAGTAAAAGCAGCTATCGTAGAAGATGATGAAAGAGAATCTGGTGTCCGGAAATATTTAAACCTCGGTCATACATTGGGACATGCGTTAGAAGCTAGATTGGGGTATGGAACGGTAACTCATGGAGAGGCCGTTGCGAATGGAATGCTATTTGCGCTTCATGTAAGCGAGGATATGTCAGGGGAAGAGCTCCCTTTTCATGAACTGCACCATTGGATGAAAATAAATGAATATCCTGTTATCGACATAGAAGAAAAGCGTATCGCCGAGCTCGTCAAAAGCATGAAGGCAGATAAAAAGTCCGTTTCCGGACATATTCAGATGGTATTACTGAACCAAGTGGGCGAGCCGACTGTCGCAAACTTACATGATTCCTCTGTGGAGGCTTATATCAGAACATATATAGAGAGGATGAACAAGCTATGACAAGAGGCGTGCGCGGTGCTACAACCGTAGAAAATAACGAAGCAAATGAAATTATTGAACATACCAGGGCACTGGTTCAGGAAATGGCAGAGAAAAATAATATTCAGGCAGAGGACGTTTCCCATGCTTTTATTTCAGTGACAAAGGACGTGAACGCAGCATTCCCTGCGAAAGCCTTACGTGACATTGAGGGATGGAAATATGTCCCAGTTATGTGTATGCAGGAAATCGATGTCCCCGGCAGCCTGCCCAAATGTATTCGAATTATGATGATTGTCAATACCGATAAACAGCAAAAAGAGGTTGAGCATACATTTCAAAGAGAGGCTGTAAAGCTGCGTCCGGATCTTTTAGAAAGAAAGGATAGTTAAGTAATGAGAAGCAAAGAAGTATTAAAACAGCTTAGTCCATATAAACAAGGGAAGCAGACAAAGGATATTCAAGAAGAATTCGGTCTTGATTATATCGTTAAATTGGCTTCTAATGAGAATCCTTATGGATTTTCAGATAAAGTGAAGGAAGTCTTCCAGATAAATGAGCCTGTATTTAATATCTATCCGGACGGCTATACATCTGAACTCCGCTATCTGATCAGCGAAAAATTAAATGTAAGACCGGAATCGCTTATTTTCGGAAGCGGTTCGGAGGAAATTATTCAGATGCTTTGCCGTTCTTATCTTACTGTAGGGGATCAGGTTATTATGGCAACACCGACATTCCCGCAATATAAGCATTATGCTTTAATCGAAGGTGCAGAAATCATAGAGCATCCTGTAAATGAGGATGGAAGTCATCCGCTTGATAAGATGCTTGACTCGGTTCAGGATAATACAAAAATTATCTGGATTTGTACACCGAACAATCCAACAGGCACTGCGCTTTCCAAAGAAGAGCTGGAGGACTTTTTAAATAAATGCCCTTCAGATGTACTTATTGCTTTAGATGAGGCATATGTTGAATTTTTGCAGCCTGAGAAGGATTTAAATGCTCTGAAACTGTTGGATAAATATCCAAACCTGATTGTTTTACGTACATTTTCAAAAGCTTATGGACTGGCAGGACTGCGTATTGGCTATGGAATCGCCGATCCATTGATTGTGGAAACCTTAGATAAGGTCCGTGGTCCGTTTAATACAACGTCTGCAGCACAGCAGGCTGCTGTTATTGCCTTTTCAGACCAGGATTTTATTCAGCATACGTATCAGAAAAATAAAAAAGTATTAAAGCAATTTCAATCCTTTTTAACTTCCATCGGCTGGGATTATTATGAATCAGAAGCGAATTTCTTACTTGTGAAAACACCGGAAAGCGGAATGGATGCTTTTGATTATTTAATCAAGCATGGTTTTATTGTCCGACCTGGAGAATTATTAGGTATTCCAAATACCATTCGTGTTACGATTGGAAAAGAAGAGGATATGAAGGTATTGGAGAACGTACTAAGAGATTATCAAGAACAATTAAATTAGGTAAGGTGAATGTATGAAAAAGCAGCAGGTATTGATAGCTGGACTCGGCCTCATAGGCGGGTCCATTGCTAAAGCGATTAGAAAAGAGTCCGAACATTACATAATCGGTTTTGATGTAAACGAAAATACACTCCATT
Source organism: Oceanobacillus sp. B139/18 (assembly GCF_055524595.1). Classification (NCBI taxonomy): domain Bacteria; kingdom Bacillati; phylum Bacillota; class Bacilli; order Caryophanales; family Bacillaceae; genus Oceanobacillus; species Oceanobacillus sp. B139/18. The sequence goes on from NZ_JBVFXI010000001.1 coordinate 918,612, forward strand.
TTGCTTCGAATCATGGTATCATTGATGAAGCTTTTACCACTTTTGAAGAAGCTGCATTAAAGGCGGATATTATTATTATTTCTGCACCTATTTCAGAGACGATTCAGCTTGTTTCCAGACTGGATGACATTCCTTTCGAAAAAGATGTGATTGTCTCTGATACAGCGTCTGTAAAAGGTTCTGTACTTATTGCTGCAAATGGTTTAAGCAATAAAGCCATCCGTTTTATCGGCGGGCATCCAATGGCGGGCTCCCATAAGAAAGGGATTGAAGCGGCGAAGGAACATTTATTTGAGAATGCCATTTATGTTTTATCCCCTCTTGATAATGCAACTGAGGAGAATGTAGATACATTAAGAGACGTTTTATCTGCAACCAAAAGCAACTTTGTTGTATTGCAATCTGATGAACATGACGAAATGACAGGAGTTATTTCTCACTTTCCGCATCTTATAGCATCATCACTTGTCCATCAGGCGAGAAAATGGGAGAAAAAACACTCCTACCTTCCGAAGCTTGCAGCAGGCGGATTTCGGGATATTACCCGGATTGCCTCCAGTAACCCGGTGATGTGGCAGGATATTTTTTATCACAATCAATCGAAAATGTCTGCCATGCTGGATGATTGGATTGTTGAAATGGAGCAGCTGAAAAAGCTGATTGAAGATAATGAAAAAGAAGAGGTTATTACGTATTTAGACAGCGCCAAAAATTACCGTGATGGATTAAATGAAGGCGGACGCGGTGCAATTCCGGCGTTCTACGATGTTATCGTTGATATTGCAGACCAGCCGGGTGCCATAGCTGAAGTGGCGCTTATTCTGGCAAATGCATCATTAAGTATTAAAAACATTGAAATCCTTGAAGTACGGGAAGGAATTACTGGTGCACTGCGCTTGAGCTTTTACACAAAAGAAGCGCAAGAAGCCGGTCAGAAGATATTAAAACAACGTGGATTTGAAACGATGATCCAATCTTAACGGCAAGGAGGAGAACGTATTGTCGCATGTTCAATTTGAATACACCTCACCAAGATTAGAAGGTGAAGTTATCGTTCCTGGAGATAAGTCGATATCACATCGTTCTATTATTTTCGGGAGTATTTCACATGGAATTACAAAAATATCAAATTTCCTTGACGGGGAGGATTGTCACAGAACGATTGATGCTTTTCGGGAGATGGGAGTACAGATTGAAAAAGAAGGAAGCTCCGTACTCGTTCATGGGAATGGGTTAGAAGGATTAAAAAAGCCTGCTGGAGCATTCGATTTTGGTAATTCAGGGACCACGACCAGATTAATGCTGGGTCTATTATCTGGACTGCCATTTGAAACGAAGATTTTTGGGGATGCTTCTCTTACAAAGCGTCCGATGGATCGTGTGGTTACGCCATTAAGAGAAATGGGTGCTGCAATTCATGGGCAGGAAGATGGAAAATATCTCCCGATTACCGTTCATGGAGGCGCCTTAAAAGGAATTACCTACCGCCTTCCGGTGAAAAGCGCTCAAGTAAAATCAGCTGTTTTATTGGCAGGCTTGGTTGCAGAAGGAGAAACTGTCGTACAAGAAGACACTGAAACAAGAAACCATACAGAAGTTATGCTTCAAGCCTTTGGTGCTGATTTAAAGCAGAAGGAAGAAGGAATTGTCGTTACAAACAAAGGGAAGCTGACAGCTTGTGACGTGGAAGTCCCCGGCGACATTTCCTCAGCTGCTTTCTTTTTAGCTGCCGGAGCAATTGTGCCCGGAAGTACAGTTACGTTAAAGAACGTCGGTTTAAATGCGTCCCGGACGGGCATTTTAGATGTAGTCAAGCAAATGGGGGCAGCTATTACTGTTTCTAATGAGCGCACTACAGGCGGTGAAAAAATTGGTGATTTAACCATTAAATATACTGCCTTAAAAGGGACGACAGTAGAAGGGGAAGTCATCCCCCGCCTGATTGATGAAATTCCAATACTTGCCTTGCTGGCAACACAGGCAGAAGGAAAAACGGTAATCAAGGACGCCGAAGAACTGAAGGTAAAAGAAACAGACCGCATTGAAGCAGTGTGTAAAAATTTAACAACACTGGGAGCAAATATCACACCGACCGAGGACGGAATGATTATTGAAGGACCAACCCGTCTAACAGGCGGCACCATTTCCTCCTATATGGATCACCGGATTGCCATGATGGGTGTTATCGCAGCGCTCGTATCAGAAAGCCCGGTAAAAATGGATGAAAAAGACAGTATCAATATATCGTATCCGACATTTTTTGATGACCTGGAAGCAATTTTGCAATAACATTTTCGTATATTTAAATTCTGGCTACAGTTCTAGTTATTTGAACTGTAGCTATCTTTTTTGTATGATAAATTGGAAGCAAAAGAAACACAAAAAGAGAGGGGTTCTTTTAAATGAACACCATTCAACAAGCAATCGAACTGGCTGAAAAAAATGAAACAGAAAAGGCGTTAGCATTATTAAGTGATTACCAAAAAAACGCAGATGATGATTCTCTGTTTCAAATAGCTGAACTATACCTGCAGTGGGGATTTCTAATTGAATCTAGAACCATCCTCGAACAATTGATTGAAAAATATCCTGAAGAAACGTCGCTGAAGCTTACCTTATCTGATATTTTTATTGAATCCGAAGAAGATGAGCTGGCGATTACGATATTAAATGAAATTCCGGAAGAAGATGAAGGATATATTCAGGCGTTGATCCAACTTGCGGATTTATATCAGGCTCAGGGATTATTTGAAGTTTCGGAGCAAAAGCTGTTGGAAGCAAAGCATATCGACCCTCAAGAGAGCGTTATTGACTTTGCGCTCGGAGAATTATTCTTTTCTATCGGCGAATACCTAAAGGCTATCAACTACTATGAGCGCGTCTATGCGAAAGCAAAAGAAATAGGGAATGTTGCTATAGAAGACCGGCTTGGAGAAGCATATGCTGCTGCTGGTGAATATGAGAAAGCACTTGAATTTTACAAAGAAGAGGAAGACCCGGAACCGGATAATTTATTTAAATATGGAATCACCGCCCATCAGGCTGATCGTAATGACATCGCTATAAAAGCTTGGGAGCATGTGTTGGAAATCGATCAAGACTATTATGCGGCGTATACCCAGCTTGCCAATGTATATAAGGAACAAGGGACGCTGGAAGAAGCTTATAAAGTTGCGGAACAAGGTTTGGAAAGAGACTCCTATCAAAAAGAACTCTATTTCCTGGCTGGAGATATTGCTCACCAATTAGGGAGAAATGCGGAAAGTGAAGAGTATGTCAGGCAGGCTATCGCTTTAGAGCCGGATTATAAGGAAGCTGTCTTATTTTTGATTGAACTGCTTAAAGCAAGAGAAGCATTTGATGAGATTGTTGAATTAATCCAAAGTATTAGAAACTCTGGTGCAGAGGATGCACTCTATGATTGGGAACTGGCCAAAGCTTATGTTGAAATAGAATCGTTTGGTGATGCATTAAATAGCTATCAGGAAGCATATACTAGTTTACAGCATGACAGCGACTTTTTAAAAGAGTATGGCTATTTCCTGACCGAGGAAGGAAGACTGCAAGAAGCCATTCCAGTCCTGAAAGCATATCTCGGCCAGCAGCCTATTGATGAAGATGTGCGTGAGCATGTGGAACGCTTGGAACAAGATTTATTGTAGGTGACATGTCTAGCTTTTAGAGAGGAGAGAGGGGAGAGCGGAATGCTATCATCTGTAACTGCAAAAGATAAGAAGGACTTCATCCAGTGGTTTTTAAACCATTACCGCTTAAAAAAACGGGAAAGTGTATGGATACTTAATTACTTAGTAAACCATATGGATATTTTAGAACATGTGCATTTTGTTAGAGATGTAAAGTATTGTCCTAGAGGCGTAATGATTTCCAGTCGCTGTTCAGAGAAAATACCATTTCGATTTTACAAAAATCATCTGGTAACAACGGACGCAGAGAAAACTTTTCATGACATCCGGTTAAACAAACAGGAAGCGTTATTTATCCAATTAAATTTTCATCAGGCAAACCAAAGCGCTTATTATGCTGCTGTATTAGAAGAAAACCCATTCTTGCCGGATGATTACTATTTAACAAAAGATGACAAACAGACCACATCTGAATTATTGGATCAGCTCCTGATTAATCAAAAACAGGAACGTTTGCGGGAAGCGATTGATGAGGCTTTAGATTCGGGAAATCATACGAAATTTTTAGAGCTGACAAAAGAGTTAGAGAAACTGCTGAATAAATCATAAAGAGCAAGCTTAAAAACGTATAAATCAAATGATAATGTTTAAAAGCAACCTATATTTTTATGGGTTGTTTTTTTTCGTAACTCAAGTTTCATACATTAAAAAGTAACTTCATTTCCATAGAAACAGGAGTTACGGCGTTCCGTTTTGCTTTCCGACGTCCTGGGGCTGCGATTACTCGTCCCATCGAAAACATTTGTATGTCGGAAAGCGGAGTGGTTGGTTGCAGGAGCTATGGACCATCACCAATTCCAAAAAGGCCGGATATTTAATCAAAAAGTAAGCATGTAATGGAGAACATATTCATCCGGGAATAGCAAGATATATATGCTTATTCTTAGGTGTGAAAATTGAATTTGTAACAAATAGATTAAATATTATTCATCATGGATAGAATAAGAAAGATTGGCAAATAAGCTTGGAATCGCGAAAAAGAGACCGTGTTTGTCATGGCCTGGGCCTGTCTGTCTATCAGTTGTATTTGCTGACAATTTATCCTTTCCTATATGTGTGAAAAATTGTTACAATATAGGCAAGTATTTTGGAAGGGAGGATTGTTTATGAAATGGACAAGGGTTGATTTGCAGAAATATGAACAAGCGAAGGAGTATATTGATACAGTGATTGTACCGTTAGCACCTTTTCAAATTGGTGCTTTAGATGCTACTGCTAAAAATGCAGATCAGTATGAGATTTTAACGCTTTTTGCCAGAGAGCTGGAGAAAGAATTAATGGGCAGAATTATGCTTACTCCGACTTATACATACATCAACTCGGCAGAGAGGTCCGAAGAGGCAGAGCGATTAAATCAGTGGACAGCTCATTTTAACGAACAGCCTTTTAAACAGGTGCTCTATATCAGCTTTGATCCGTCTTGGCGAAAAATAGCCAATGATTTAGAAGGAGAATTTATTTGGCTTCCAACTATTCCTTTAAAAGATGCCGAACCAGCTGCAATAAAAGACATGATAAGAGACCAGACTATGCAAACAGCAGAATTAGTCAAGTCCTTTTGGTAGAGTAAAACAAAATTATCAAAACATTTACAGTTAACCTAGGATATATATTGACCGAACCAATAGTTTACGCTATCATTATTAGTGTCCTAGTAATCTGATTTTATCTTAAAAATGTCCGTGACTATTTGAACACAGAGGGGGGAAAACCATGAGTGATGAAAAACGCGATATATCCCGCAGACAATTTTTAAATTATACGCTTACAGGCGTAGGGGGCTTTATGGCTGCCGGTTTGCTGATATCACCTGTTCGGATGGCAATCGATCCTGTATTGAAGTCCGGTGAAGGCGGAGATTTTGCAAATGTTGGACTAGAAGTTTCTGAAATCACTTCTGATCCACAGCGTGTCGATTGGACTGTCGATCAGGTAGATGGCTGGTATGAATCAGAAGTAAATCAAACAGCCTGGGTATATCGAAATGATGATGACGAAATTGTTGCCTTTTCCCCAGTTTGTAAACATTTAGGTTGTTTTGTTTCTTGGGAAGGAAATGACGACTATCCAGAGGAGTACTTCTGTCCTTGCCACAATGGCCGTTATTACAAGAATGGGGTGAATGTTCCTGGAACACCGCCATTGCAACCGCTTGATGTTTATGAACAGGAAGAAAGGGATGGCATGCTGTTCCTAGGTAATATTAGACCACATGAGGAGGCGTAATAAACAATGTTACAGAAGATTTATGATTGGATCGATGATCGCATTGATATTACGCCAATATGGCGAGATATTGCCGATCACGAGGTTCCAGAGCACGTTAATCCAGCGCATCACTTTTCCGCATTTGTATACTGTTTTGGCGGATTAACATTCTTTGTAGTAGTAATCCAAATTCTTTCCGGTATGTTTTTAACAATGTATTATGTGCCGGATATTGAAAACGCATGGCAATCTGTTTACTACCTGCAGACAGAAGTAGCACATGCTCAAATTGTCCGCGGTATGCATCACTGGGGCGCTAGTGTCGTTGTCGTAATGCTATTATTACATACTTTACGGGTATTTTTCCAAGGGGCATATAAAAAACCTCGTGAGCTTAACTGGATGGTAGGAGTTCTTATCTTCTTTGTTATTCTGGGACTAGGCTTTACAGGCTACCTGCTTCCTTGGGACAACAAAGCGTACTTTGCGACTCAAGTGGGACTAGAAATCGCGGAACAAGTACCATTTATTGGAGAAGCTCTTAAAACGCTTCTAGCTGGGGATGCTACTATTGTTGGTGCACAAACCCTGACACGTTTCTTTGCAATCCATGTCTTCTTTTTACCGGGAGCATTGTTTGCATTATTAGCAATTCACTTTATCTTAATCCGTAGACAAGGTATTTCCGGACCACTATAAAAAGGAGGGCAACCAATGCATAAGGGTAAAGGTATGAAATTCGTTGGTGATTCTCGGATCACAGCGGAAAGAACATCAAAAGTACCAAAAGATTATTCCGAGTATCCTGGTAGAACAGAAGCTTTTTGGCCCAACTTTTTATTAAAAGAATGGTTGGCCGGAGCAGTTTTCCTTGTAGGGTTTTTATGCTTGGTGTTGGCACACCCATCTCCGCTTGAAGGAATGGCTGATCCGACAGATGCAGCATATATCCCGCTGCCAGACTGGTATTTCTTATTCTTGTATGAATTATTAAAGTATCAATTTGCAAGTGGTAATTGGATTATTCTTGGAATTCTTGTTATTCCGGGAATTGGGTTTGGAGCGCTATTCCTTGCTCCATTCTTGGACAACGGTCCTGGGCGCCGTCCGCGTCACCGTCCAATTGCTGTTGGGATGATGCTTTTAGGACTAGCGTCCGTTATTTGGTTAACGTATACTTCTGCAGCACCAGTTGACTGGGAAGAGCGTGCCGAGCAAAACAAACCAATTCCTCCAGGCGAATCTATTGTTGATGAGAGTCACCCTGGATTTGCAGCGTATGAAACAAGCTGTCTAAGCTGTCATGGCGGAGAATTGGAAGGTGGAGCAGGTCCTGCGTTAGTCGGAGGAAATGAGCACACCAAAGAAGAAATTATGGATATTGCTGTCAATGGTATTGGTTCCATGCCTGCCGATCAGTTCCAAGGAACGGATGAAGAACTGGAACAATTAGCAGATTTTATCATTGAAACCAATGAAGCAGCAGCAGAATAAAGAATAGTCAGAAGCACCTTTGTCCACAATAAGGCAAAGGTGCTTTCTCTATTGATGATAATGACAGAAGGGAGAAATTGAATTGAAAATGCTGTCATACATATTATTAGATAAAAAATTTTTGATCCTGCTTTTCATGATAAATTTCCTGGGGACCATCTATGGTTATTACTGGTATGGATCACAATTAGAAATAACTCCGCCGATATTTATTCCGTTTGTCCCGGACAGTCCGACAGCCAGTCTGTTCTTTACGATTTTCCTGTTGTTTTTTATTTTTGGGAAAAACATACCCTACATCGAGGCATTAGCAATTGTTTCTTTATTTAAATACGGCGTCTGGGCCGTCGTTATGAATTTATTAACCGTGGCAACTGGTGGAAATATTGGCGAAGCAGGCTACATGCTGATTGCATCCCATTTAGGAATGGCTATTCAAGGATTGCTTTATGCACCGTATTACAAAATAAAGCTGCGGCATTTAACACTTGCCGGGATTGTTGTGTTACATAATGATATTATTGATTATGTCTTTGGCCAAATGCCTATTTATTCCGATTTAACAGAGTATATGAATGAAATTGGTTATTTTACATTTTGGTTAAGCGTGGTGTCTGTTCTGCTTGCTTATTACCTGACGGTTCACAAGAAACAACGGCATATATAAGAAGCTTCCTGAAGTTAGAGCCCTCAGAATTTCGGGCAAGATATAGCTATTTCCAAAGTATTTATGTTACTATTTCATCTATTCTTACTAATCAGAAAAACCTGACCGTCATACCAAGTCGCCTCTCATCATAAACTTAGAATATACATCAAAAGATCAGAGGTGATCTCTATGGCAGAGAAACTGCTTCGTGTGATGACAATCGGATTCATAGGGATGTTTTACCATGCAAACGATGTTCATGCTGCCTCTATTCCATCAGGAAACATTTACTATAACAGCTTAGCGCCGTCTCCGTTTATTTTAGGTGTCATAATTGTAGGCGGTTGCATTATTGTTACATTATCTTATGTAAGTTGGAAAAAATACAAAGGGGAAAATGCAGGGAATAAGCCGGTCCGCAAAAACGACAAATCAGTTGACTAAAATAGAGATACTGACTAAAATTGACCTTATGATACAGTAATGGGGGTATTAAGAAATGGTCGCTTATTTGATTTATTTTGTCTTATTAATGATTGTACCGATGCTTGCATCAGGAAAAGTAAAAAGCACGTATACAAAGTACTCTAAAAAACCAACATCTTCCGGAATGACGGGCGCAGACGTTGCCAGGAAAATTTTAGATGATAATGGTTTGCATGATGTACAGATTGGAATGGTTAAAGGGGAATTAACAGATCATTATGATCCACGTAAAAAGCAAGTAAACCTTTCTGAAAATAATTACAACGGCAGATCGATGGCTTCTTCTGCTATCGCAGCACATGAAGTAGGCCACGCGATCCAGGATCAGGAAGAGTATGCATTTTTACGCTTTCGAAGTGCTTTAGTTCCAGTAGCAAACTTCGGCTCTAATATTTCTATGTTCTTAATCATTGCGGGTATGCTTATGCAAGCAAGTAATATGCTGCTTCTTGGAATTATCTTCTTCGCAGCTGCAGTGCTTTTCCAATTAGTGACACTGCCAGTTGAGTTTGATGCTTCAAATCGGGCGATGACCCAGATGGTTTCAGCGGGTATTATCCGTAACAATGAAGAACGGGAAACAAAAAAAGTATTAAATGCCGCCGCAATGACCTATGTTGCTGCAGCATTGGTTGCCGTTGCTGAGCTTATCCGCTTTATTCTTATCTTTGCGGCAAATAGAGACTGATATGTAAAAAAAGATGATCCGAAAGGGGTCATCTTTTTTTAGCTAAGGAATAAATATAAATAAAACCAAAAAAATCACTAGTTCTTTAAAATATTGGTATTCTTGCCGGGCAGATGTCCGCTCCGGGAAGCCGCTTTTCGCTGGCAACGTTCAGCCTTCTCGAAAGAAGCCCACTTTATGCGGGGGCTTCACCTGCTGCTTTTCCCGCAGGAGTCGACAACATCCGCTCCCATCTATGTGGAATTACATTTTTATTTGCTTTTTTACAAAGAAATAACACAAATTCTAGCGATGGTTTTGATGGGGCAAGTAATCGCAATCCCAGTGTGAAGACCCCGCAGAAAAAAGCGAACTCCTTTTTTCTACCCACAGGGCATAAGTGTGACTTTACTTCTGTCTATGCCTATAGGCTTGCCAATCAGCAGGTCTTCTTTGAAGGAGATGAGCTCGGGGCCCACGGAAAGCGTAGTGTATTTCTTATTAGCCAATCATTCAGCTATGTAAGAGAAAGGAGCTAAGGATAATTTCCTAAGCTCCTTTTTATCTTGCCTAATCATTTAACGGCTTTTTATTCTCATCCAATGTGAAACCTTCTCCCATCACCTCATGCACGGTTGTCATCGAAACAAAGGCAGAAGGGTCTGTCTGATTAATGATGTTTTTCATCCGGACAATTTCATTTCGTGCGACTACACAGTAGAGCACATTCCTTTTCTCTTTGGAAAAGCTCCCCTGACCATTTAAAATTGTCACGCCCCGTTCCATTTTTTCCATAATCTGTTCTGCGATTTCTTCACTTTGATTTGAGATGATAAATGCTCCTTTTGCAGCGTATGCGCCTTCCTGAATAAAATCAATCACCCGCGCGCCAACAAATACAGCCAGCAGAGTGTACATTCCTTCAGACAGCTCAAGGAATGTCAGAATAGAAGTGATAATCACAAGAAAGTCAAAGACAAACATCGCTTTTCCGATACTCCAAGAAGTGAATTTGTTAATGATGCGGGCGATAATATCCACTCCGCCGGTTGTCCCGCCAAAGCGGAAAATAATTCCTAATCCAATACCGATAAACACACCTGCAAATAAAGCGACAAGTGTCATATCATCCTCTAATCCAATTTGAATCTGATAGATTTGAAAAATCCAGAGAAAAAGAGACACGGATAAAGTTCCAACCATGGTATAGACAAACGCATTCCTGCCTAGTATTTTCCATCCAATAAAAAATACCGGAATATTAAGGACAATATTCGAGATTGCCGGGTCGATATCCCATAAGAAGAAAAGCAGCAGGGTGATACCTGTAAAACCGCCTTCTCCTAGATTGTGCTGCATATTAAAATGGACAAGTCCAAAGGAAAAGATGGCTGCTCCTATTAAAATAAATACAATATTTTTTACTCGAACCTTCAACTTATTATGCCTCCTTATGTTCACGTTTCAACCGTAAAGCTGACGATGTGCCTATGTATGCAATTCCTAGTATTTACAGCTTGTTTATAGCCAATATCTATTATAGCCAATATAAAATCAAGTAACAATCCGCATACTGTACCAATTAGTTGTCAAAATCCTTGCTTTTAGCTAACATGAAAGAAGAGAAAAAAAGTATATTGATTTTAAAGAGGTGTCAGAAATGGAGAATACCAGCCATACATTAAAAGATGTCCAAAAACGTGTGGATCAATACATATCTCAATTTAAGGAAGGATATTTCTCTCCGCTTGCTTTGATGGCAAGATTATCTGAGGAGACAGGAGAATTAGCAAGAGAAATTAATCATTACCATGGTGAGAAGCCAAAGAAAGCAGAAGAGAAAGAAAATACAGTGGAGGAAGAAGTCGGCGATATGCTTTTTGTATTGGCCTGTTTAGCTAACTCGCTGGATTTTGATTTGTCGGATTCCTTCGAGAAATCGATGCAAAAATTTGAAACAAGAGATAAAAATCGCTGGACAAGAAAAGAGGAGGAAAATAATCATGGCAATTAAAATAATCGTAGCAGGTCCGAGAGGAAGAATGGGAAAAGAAGCAGTCCATATGATTTATGACACAGCTGATTTTGAATTGACCGCTTGTTTAGACCATAAAAATGACGGAAAGAAATTAAGTGATTTAGAAGGCTTTTCAGGTGATTTTAATGCCCCAATCTACACAGACATCGAAAAATGCTTTTCCGAGCAGCAGGCTGATGTATTTGTTGATTTAACGATACCTGAAGTCGGTTATAAACATACAAAAGCAGCTTTGAATCATGGCATTCGTCCAGTGGTAGGAACTACAGGATATACAAATGAGCAGTTAGAAGAGTTAAAACAGCTGACAAAAGAAAAACAAACCGGGTGTATTATTGCGCCTAATTTTGCTATCGGAGCTGTGTTAATGATGAAATTTGCAAAAATGGCAGCTGCCTATTTTCCGGATGTGGAAATCATTGAAAAGCATCATGATCAAAAATTGGACGCGCCATCCGGTACGGCGAAGAAAACCGCGGAGCTTATTCAGGAATCCAGAAAATCGAAAAAGCAAGGTCATGCCGATGAAGAAGAAACCATTAAAGGTGTCCGCGGGGGAGATTTTGATGGCATGCGTATTCACAGTATGCGTCTCCCTGGTCTGGTAGCTCATCAGGAAGTGGTGTTTGGCGGTGCCGGACAAACGTTAACCATCCAGCATGATTCGATGAACAGAGCCTCCTTTATGGACGGCATCAAAGAATGTGTCCACCAGGTCATGGATTTGGACGAGCTTATTTATGGTTTAGAAAATATTTTATAAGAAATAACAGATATAAATAAAGGGGGAGCCGTCATGAATGTTGCATTAATTGCGCACGATAAGAAAAAAGAAGATATGGTCGAGTTTACAACTGCTTATACACATGTACTAAAGAATCATCACTTATTTGCTACAGGAACAACAGGGACCCGGATTATGGAGTCAACAGGTCTTTCGGTCCATCGTTTTAAATCTGGTCCGCTTGGCGGCGATCAGCAGATAGGCAGTATGATTGCAGAGAATAAAATGGACATGGTTATTTTCTTTCGGGATCCGTTGACTGCCCAGCCGCATGAGCCTGATATCAGCGCGTTAATGCGGTTATGTGATGTGTATCAAATTCCTTTAGCGACCAATATTGCCGGCGGGGAAATTTTCATGCACGGGCTGAATCGGGGCGATTTTCAGTGGAGAGAAATCGTGAAGGAAGATTAAGAAAGAAGGGGAATTGTGAAGAAAATAGGAATTACATGCTATCCAACCATTGGCGGTTCAGGAGTAATCGCTACAGAATTAGGTAAGAAATTAGCGGAAAAGGGTCATGAAATACATTTTATCACCTCCAGTATGCCCTTTCGTTTAGAAAAAGTGTATGTGAATGTGTATTATCATCAGGTAGAGATGAGTCATTACCCTGTATTTCAATATCCGCCTTATGATTTAGCTTTAGCTGCCAAGATGGCAGAGGTGATCGACCGCGAAAAATTGGATATTCTTCATGTTCATTATGCGATGCCGCATGCTATTTGCGGTATTTTAGCAAGAGATATGGCGAAGCACCCTGTAAAAATTGTCACTACCTTACATGGAACAGATATTACTATACTGGGCATAGATAACACGTTAAAGCCTATTATCCGTCATGGTATCGAACAATCCGATGCAGTTACCGTTGTTTCAGAAAGCTTGCGTAAACAAACTGTAGACATGCTGGATATCCAGAAAGAAATGGATGTAATTTATAACTTTATTAATGAAAATGAATACTACCCCCAAAAAGGGGCGGAGCTGCGCAGCCAATTTCAGATAAATGCTTCTGACAAAATTATGATTCATATCTCGAACTTTCGGAAGGTAAAACGGGTCCAAGATATCATAGATACCTTTAAAATAGTTAATGAAAGCATTCCTTCCAAATTATTATTAATTGGTGACGGCCCGGAATATTCAGATATGGTTCAGCATGTTAATGAATTAGGGCTGAAAACAGAAGTACATTTTCTGGGGAAACAAAATAATGTCAGTGATATACTGGCAATGGCAGATGTAATGCTGCTTATGTCTGAAAAAGAGAGCTTCGGGCTAGTATTATTAGAAGCGATGGCTTGCGGCGTGGCTGGGATTGGAACCAATGTCGGCGGTATTCCTGAAGTATTGACCCATGATAAAACAGGGTATATTGTAGAGCTTGGAGATATCGAACAGGCTGCATCATACGCTATTGAGCTTTTATCAGATCCGGAGAAGCAACACCAATTTTCAGAAGCAGCTATCGAGCATGTGCGGAATCTTTTTGCATCCGCAAAGATTGTTAACCAATATGAAGCTTTATACGACAAGGTTTTAGAAGAAGGGAAAAGAGGCTAGAAGCATGCTACCATCTATTTTCCATAAGGCAGCAAACATAATTTCCATCATAGAAGAGCATCATTACGAAGCATACTTCGTCGGCGGCTGTGTACGCGATTATATTATCGGCCGTCCTATTCATGATGTAGATATTGCATCATCAGCTTTCCCTTCGGAAATACAAGCAATTTTCCCGAAGGTCATCCCGGTGGGAATCGAGCATGGTACTGTGATTGTCCGGTATGAACAGGAATCTTTTGAAGTAACTACTTACCGGACAGAAGGGACCTATACAGATCACCGCCGGCCGGATGAAGTTCATTTTGTCCGCGATATAAAAGAAGACTTAAAACGCAGAGATTTTACCATGAATGCCATTGCCATGGATGCCAATGGCAAGGTATTAGACCCTTTTGGAGGAAGAGAGGACATTGCCGGCAGACGAATCCAGACGGTAGGTGATGCAGCAGACCGGTTCAAAGAGGATGCTTTGCGCATTATCCGTGCGCTGCGTTTTTCCAGCCAACTAGGGTTTTCCATTGAAGTTAATACAAAAGAAGCTATGAAAAGCTGCAGAGCATTAATAGATAAATTAGCAGTGGAACGGTTAACCGTTGAATTAGAAAAATTATGTGCTGGTGCTTATTTTAGCAAAGCAGTGGAGTATATTTTTGAATTAGAGCTCTATCACCACCTGCCTATTTTTAAAGACACTCCGCTGCTGTTAAAGGAAATAGAACCTGTTGCTTCGCTTGCTCCTGTTTTTGCCTTTGTCGAGCTAAATAGTGAGTCTATCACAGCAGCAGACTGTACCAAGGCCTATAAATGTTCCAATCAATTAAAGCAGCAAGCAAACACGCTTGTAGATGCATATCATCGCTATAAAGAGAATGGAATAGATGCCTGGTTTGTCTATCAGCTGCCAAGGAAACAGTGGGACTTTTTCATATACTTAGTAAAACAGACAGATAAGAAAATCATCGATATAGAAGTATTTTATTCTATCCGGAAGAAGCTTCCTATTTTATCTAAAAAAGAGCTTTGCGTGAATGGATATGATTTAATGAAATGGTTTCCTGAACGTCCAAAAGGTAAATGGATAAAGCAGCAATTAGATGCAATAGAATATCAAATTGTTACCTCCAAGCTGGCAAATGAAAAATCGAAAATAAAGGACTGGATACAATGGAATCTACCCGTTCAAGATTAATCAAACTATTATCCGAAAATAAAATGAGCTACATCTCTGGCCAAGCGCTCTCTGAACAATTAGGCATTTCCCGGAATGCAATCTGGAAGCATATGAAGGATTTGGAAAGTGATGGCTATCATATTGATGCGAAAAGAAGTCAGGGCTACCGGATTGTTTCGTTTCCGGATAAAGTCAGCAGTAATACGATCCGCTGGGGTTTGGAAACAAAATGGATGGGGCATCATATTATTCATAAAGAGGCAACACCGTCGACTCAAATCATTGGACACGAAGCAGCACGGGACAATGCTCCGGATGGCACGATCATCATTGCAGAGGAACAGACAGCAGGCAGAGGAAGAATGAAAAAGAATTGGTTTTCGGATAAAGAAGGTTTATGGGCGACCCTCCTGCTCAGACCGCCTATTCCACCAAATAAAGCTTCCGAACTGACGCTGTTAACAGCAGTTGCTTTAAGAAAAGCACTCCATCAGCTGACCGGATTACCCATCGGTATCAAATGGCCGAATGATTTATTGATCGGAGATAAAAAACTCTGCGGTATTTTAACAGAAATGCAGGGAGAGCAAGACCGAATCAATTATGTTTTAATTGGTATCGGCTTAAATGTGAATCAGGATGAAGCGAGCTGGGATGCTTCCATTCGGGATATTGCAACCTCCTTAAAAAGAGAGTCCGGGAACAGCTGGGATAAGATTAAAATCGTTCAGACAATATTAAAGCATTTTGAAAATACATATGAGATGTATTTAAACTATGGTTTTAAAGCTATTAAATCGGAATGGGAAGAACATGCCTTTAAAATAGATGAAAATATTAAAATCAAAACATTTCATGAAGAGTGGACCGGCCGATTTTTAGGGATTACTGACGAAGGAGCCCTGATTGTGGAATCAGCGGAAGGCAGTCCTGTAACGCTCTATTCTGCTGAAATCACATGGTTTGACCGCTAGAAAAAATAAAAATTAGATTGGAGGTGATCTGTTGCGATATGTTGTGATTGACCTGGAGACGACCGGAAATTCTCCGTCAAAGTCGGGAAAAATAATTGAGATAGGCATGGTTGCGATTGAAAATGATGAAATTAAAGAAACAAAGACGACCTTATTAAATCCGAATCAGCCTATCCCTCCATTTATTTCTCATCTGACAGGGATTCATGATGAAGAAGTAAAGGACGCCCCGTTATTTAGCGATGAAGCGGAAGAAATCACCCGGATTTTAAAGGACAGTTATATTGTTGCACATAATGCCGCCTTTGATGTCGGCTTTCTCAATATGGAATTAACGTCGAACGGTTATCCCGAATTAAAAAATCAGGTTCTGGACACAGTGGAGCTGTCGAGAATATTATTCCCGAGTATATCCAGTTATAAATTGAGTCATCTGGCTGCGCATTTCGAGCTGCATCATGACGATCCGCACCGTGCTTTATCAGATGCGTATGTAACGGCAAAGCTATTTATGAAGTTAAAAGAGAAATTAGATCATCTCCCATATGAAACGTTATTTAAACTAAAAAATCTCGAAGAAAAACTGCAATCCGACTTAGCGGCTATCCTGGATAACCGCCTGGAAGAAATAGCATTCCGAGAGCATCCGGATAAGCAAATAAAGCATTATCAGGGTCTTGCTTTTCGTATGTCTGAAAAAGAGATGAAATCTGATGCGCAGATAGACATATCGTTCGGAGAATACTTAGATGCCGTTTATGAAGAGCAGGGATCGCTTTCGAGAGCCTTTTCTTCCTATGAGCCAAGGAAAGGGCAGCGGCAAATGTCAGAGACGATTTATGATGCCTTTTCTGCAAAAAAACATGCGTTTATCGAAGCGGGCACCGGCACAGGAAAATCTTTAGCTTATTTATTGCCAGCTGTTTACCAGGCTGTTAACCAACGTGAACGCCTCGTCATCAGCACGTATACAACTCAATTGCAGAGCCAGCTGCTGGAAGAAGAAATTCCTTTATTAAGGAAAATTATCACAAGCCCTTTTAAAGTGGCTTTAATGAAAGGAAAAAATCATTACTTAAATTTAGAGAAGTTTCTTTATGAGCTTGATTACGGTCCAAAGGATAATTATGATTTTGTCCTGACAAAAGCGATATTACTTGTATGGATCACGGAGACAGAAACAGGGGATATTGATGAGATTCAACTGCCGGCAGGGGGCTATATTTTCTTCCAGAAGGTTTCTGCTGATGTAGAGAAAATAATGAACCCAAAATCGCCCTGGTTTCACCATTCCTATTATCAGCTGGCCAGACGAAGGGCACAAAAAGCTGATGTTGTCATTACCAATCACGCCTTGCTTTGTACGGATATGTTTAATGACTATGCTTTTTTACCAAGCTATCAAAAGGCCATTATCGATGAGGCGCATCATTTTGAAGAAACAGCATCCCATCATTACGGGCTAAAATTGGATTACATACAAATGCAATTTACATGTAATTATTTAGGGACAGCTGATGAGGATAAACAATTCAGTTCCGTTCTGAAAGCTTCTGATATAGGACAAAGAGAAGCATTAGCTCATAAATGGAATACAGCTATCAGAGAAGCGAAGTATGATATTGACGAACTTTTTCATCTGATTGAGCGCTTTGTCAGGTCACAGCAGAAGAACGATAAAGCAACCAGTGATTTGGGAAGAGTCCAATATCGTATCAAGCCGGAAACCTATCAGCAGGATTCCTGGCAGCTTGCTCAGGATATGGCGGCACGATTGCGTATGCATTTTCAGAGGCTGTTGGAAGTTTTATCTCAATTAATGGATGCATATTCCGTGGACAATGGAGATGAAAAACAATTTCTGGAAGATATCGGTCAAATGCAGGATGCGTTAGTAAAATATATAGAAGATTTAAAAGTGATGTTCCAGGAACAAAATGAGGTAGCATTGATTAAATGGGCTGAAGTAGATTTAAAAGGAAAGCATCATAGTGTATTCCTTTACAGTGAGCCGGCGGATATCGCGCCGATACTGGCTGAAGAATTTTTCTCCCAAAAAGAGAGTATCATCTTCACCAGTGCGACATTAACAATGGGAAGCTCCTTTACATTTATAAAAGAAAGATTAGGTGTAGCTGAGCAAGATTTATTAACAGAGCAAATTGCTTCCCCGTTTCAGTATGATAAACAGGTGCAATTGTTGATTCCAACTGATTTTCCAGATATTAAATATGGAAACATTGCTGATTTTGTTTATGCTGTATGTGAAGCAATCTTGTCGCTGGCAGAGATTACTTCAGGCAGAATGCTTGTCTTGTTTACCTCCTATGACATGCTGAAAAAGGCAAATGATTTGTTAAAGGAAATGATGACAGAGCAGCAATACGTCATTATTGCCCAGGGAGTGACAAGCGGAAGCCGAAGCAGGTTAAAGAAAAATTTTCAATCCTATGATCAGGCAATCCTGCTTGGAACAAGCTCTTTCTGGGAGGGCGTAGATATACCAGGAGAGGATTTATCGGCGCTTGTAATGGCAAGGCTGCCTTTTCAGCCGCCAAACCATCCTGTTTTTGAAGCGAAATCGCATCAGATGAAAGAAGAAGGAAAAAATCCGTTTATGAACCTGTCCTTGCCACAGGCAGTTATTAAATTTAAACAAGGTTTTGGGCGGTTAATCCGTTCCTCAGAAGACAGAGGAATTGTATTTATTTGCGATGGACGGATTAAAACAGCTAAATACGGGAAATACTTTTTGGAATCCATCCCCTCCGTAACTGTTCATTATGAAGCAACACGGCATTTGATAAGTAATGCCGAAGAATGGTTTCATCAATAAATAAGAACAGCTGCTCATCAGCGGGAATATTTCCTCCCCGCTGATGCAAAGTTATTTTTTAACGGTATTTGTTTACAGAAACCGCACATCTAGGTATAGTAAATGATGAAAGATAATCTTAGAAGAAACGGATGGAATGACATGAGGGAATCAAAAAATAGATGGGTATTATGGACATTGATTATAATCACAGTCCTCTTGCTTATCGGAATAGGCTACAGCATTTATTTATATCAAATAATCAACGATAGCCGGACAGCAGGATTTGATAACACGAAAAATCAAATAGAATCGCAGACCTCTTATCAAAATGTTCATTCGATACAGGGCTACTATGGGGAAAATAATTACCACGTATTTTATGCGAGTAATGAAGACAATGAGGAGCGTCTTGTTTTTCTCCCGTTAGAAGGGGAGGAACGTGAATTAATTGCGATTGATACGGAGGATATGATGAGTGAAGAGGCTATCATAGATGCCTGGTCATCCAGCTGTGATACATGCCGCTTTGCAGATATCAGCCCTGCCTATGAAGATGGTCAGGCTCTGTGGGAAATTACGTATCATGATAAAGATAATCGGTTTGTCATGGATTATTATTCGATTGATGGACAGAGTCTGGAAGAAAGATACACGTACGATAAAATGTTCCCATAAGCGGATGAAGCTGCCGGAAAACAGTAAAAGAATCATCTTTTTTAGCAGAAAGACACAACAAATAAGAAACGTTTAATAACAAGTTGGAGGATTTTAAGATGAAGATAACAATTCAAGAAGCACCGAAACACGTAAACGAGGAGGTAACCATTGGCGGCTGGCTGGCAAATAAACGATCAAGCGGCAAAATTGCTTTCTTACAGCTTCGTGATGGTACCGGATTTATGCAAGGTGTGGTTGTGAAAAGTGATGTTTCGGAGGAAGTATTCTCAGATGCTAAAAATCTGACGCAAGAGACATCTTTATATGTTACCGGAAAGATTGTAGAAGATACGCGCTCTGATTTCGGCTATGAAATGCAGGTAAGTCATCTGGAGGTTATTCATGAAGCAACAGATTACCCGATTACGCCAAAAAATCATGGCACGGAATTCCTGATGGATCATCGTCATTTATGGCTTCGTTCTAAAAAGCAGCACGCCGTTATGAAGATTCGCAACGAGATTATCCGGGCTACCTATGAATTCTTTAATACGAACGGTTTTGTAAAGGTGGACCCGCCTATTTTAACCGGTTCCTCTGCTGAAGGTACAACCGAGCTTTTCCATACGAAATATTTCGATGAAGAAGCCTATTTATCTCAAAGCGGACAGCTTTATATGGAAGCAGCGGCAATGGCATTAGGGAAAGTATTTTCATTTGGGCCGACGTTCCGCGCAGAAAAGTCAAAAACAAGAAGGCATTTGATTGAATTTTGGATGATTGAACCAGAAATGGCATTTATGGACCACGAAGACAGCTTGCAGGTACAGGAAAACTATGTCAGCTTCATTGTACAGTCTGTGTTAGCGAACTGTAATTTAGAACTGAAAATATTAGAAAGAGATACATCTAAACTCGAGAAAATCACAGCTCCATTCCCGCGTATCAGCTATGATGATGCAGTAGAATTCTTAAAGGAAAAAGGCTTCGATGACATCGAATGGGGAGAAGATTTCGGTGCGCCGCATGAAACAGCAATTGCCGAAAGCTATGATAAGCCTGTTTTCATTACAAATTACCCGAAAGACATCAAGGCTTTCTATATGAAGCCGGACCCGGAACGTTCCGATGTTGTGCTATGTGCTGACTTGATTGCTCCGGAAGGCTATGGAGAGATTATCGGCGGATCACAACGTATTGATGACCTGGAATTAATGGAGCGCCGTTATGAAGAGCATGGACTTACTGGACCAGCGTATGCATGGTACTTGGAACTTCGCAAATATGGCAGTGTTCCGCACAGCGGATTCGGCTTAGGCCTGGAAAGAACGGTAGCCTGGTTATCCGGAGTAGAACATGTTCGCGAAACGATTCCATTCCCAAGACTGCTGAATCGTTTATACCCTTAAAAAAGCTTTAAGTGTCATATCAGAGGCGTTGGAACCTCTGTTTTACAAATACGCAATCCCTGGATTACGTTATGATTATCCATAAATCCCTTGCTCGTAAGCGAGGGGTTTTTCCTATCTTCATTATGAAAAAATGCTATACTGTTATCTGAGGTGCTAGAATGAATAAAAAAATAAATTACCAAGAAATTATCCAAGATCAAATGACTGTATCCAAAAAATTGCTAACAACTTATTACGAATTAGGTCTAAATGAAACAGAACTTATTTTACTCATACAGATTACCCGTTTTGCTGATGAAGGAAACCATTTTCCAACCCCTTTTGAATTGGCCCAATCAGGGAGTTTTTCAGAAGAAGAGGCGGCCCGTATGCTGCGAAAATTAGTACAGAAAGGGTTTCTGTCTATTGAAAAAAATGATTCTGAGCAGACGCCTATCAGTGAATCATATTCTCTAGAACCATTAATGGAAAAATTATATGAGGAAGATGCCGCTGTAGTTAATCGTGATGAAGAAAACATAGGGAATATCTTTATTTTATTTGAACAGGAATTTGGAAGACCTTTGTCGCCATTTGAAATAGAAACTATTAACAGCTGGCTGGATGAGGACGGAATAGAACCATCATTAATAAAAGCAGGGCTGCGTGAATCGGTACTTATGAGCAAATTAAATTTCAAATACATTGACCGTATTTTAAGAGAATGGAAGAAAAAAGGGATCCACACAGTACAGGACGCCAGAAAAGCAAGTCAGCAATTTCATCAGGGCAAATCAGATAATAATCATCAAACCAATACACGTCCTAAAAGAGATACATCCTTTTATTATAATTGGCTGGAAGGAGATTGAGTTTATGCTGAATAATACACAAATTAGAGAATGTTTAGATGCCATGGCAGAAATGTTTCCAGATGCAGAGGGGGAGCTTGTGCATTCTAATCCCTTTGAGTTAGTTATTGCTGTTTTGCTTTCTGCACAATGTACAGATAAATTGGTTAACAAGGTAACAGCAGATTTGTTCCAAAAATATAAAACACCGGAGGATTATCTTGCGGTGCCATTAGAAGAAGTGGAAAATGATATACGTTCTATTGGTTTATACCGGTCCAAGGCAAAAAATATCCAAAAGCTTTGCCGGACATTAATTGATAATTATAATGGGGAAGTCCCGAAAACGAAAGACGAATTGGTTAAACTTGCCGGTGTCGGCAGAAAAACAGCAAATGTCGTTGCTTCTGTTGCTTTTAATGAACCGTCAATTGCCGTGGATACCCATGTGGAACGGGTATCCAAGCGCTTAGGTATCTGCAGATGGAAGGACAGTGTTGTAGAAGTAGAAAACACACTGATGCGCAAGGTCCCAAGAGATGAATGGAGTGTCACACATCATCGGATGATTTTCTTTGGGCGCTATCATTGTAAAGCCAGGAATCCCAATTGTCCCGAGTGTCCATTATTGTATCTCTGCAGAGAGGGAAAAAAGCGGATGAAGAAAATAGAGGTATGAGCTCCTTAGAAAAAACAATAAAAAATAATCCCGGCCCATCAAAAAGGACCGGGATTATTTTTTTATTCCTCTGTGTTTTCTTCATCATTGCCATTGTTGTTGTCTGATTCGTTCTGAGGTGCAGGGTCATCCGTGCTTTCCTCATCGGAATTGCTTTCTTCCTGCGGCGCTTCCTGATTATCTGAATCCCCGTTGCTGTCACCATTATCGGAGGAATCATTATTTTCTTCTTCATTCCCATTATTTGAATCATTATCATCTGTATTCGTATCTTCGGATGAATCCGATTCAGAGTCAGATCCCGAATCGGAGCCAGAGTCAGATTCCGATTCTTCCCCGTTCTCATCTTCTGGGGGCTCTTCCTCTTCCGTTTCTTCTTCGTCTTCTTCCTCTTCTGCTTCAGGCACAGTCACACTTGTAGATGAAGAAGGGCCGCGAAGATCGCTGTTTTCTTCACTTATTGGCGTGACGGAAATATTGTAGTCGCCTGGGGTAACTCCGCTTATGTTGATACTATTTGAGCCTACATTTTCAGTATCTCCATTTACGCTTACTTCAAAGTTAGCGGATGGGCCATCATAGCTCCATGAAACATTAATGGTTTCATCTCCGTCATATTCAGCGGAAAGACCGCTCACTTCTGGTATTTCCTCTTCTTCTTCCTCTTCTTCGTCATCCTCGCCGCCAGGTACTTGAACACTTGTTGTAGCCGGGTCGCTGCTTAATGAGCCTCTTTCGGCTATAACCTGTATCGTATACTCTGCGCCTTCTTCCACATCCGAAATTTCCATGGATGTGTCACTGGTAGAAGAGAGGGACTGCATACTGCCGCCATCAATGCTGGCACTTACGTCGAAATTAACGTCTTCTTCCGAATCAGTATCATAATCCCAAGAGACTTCAATGGAATTATTGTCTTCATTATAGCTTCCAGACAGTCCGCTTACTGCGTCCAGCTCTTCATAGCGTTCAGAAACCTGACTCGGTTCCGTGCCCTTGACAAATAACTCTGTTACTTTGTTATCACTTGGTGTACTGTCACTTGCTAAGGCAGCCGGATTCGTTCCTTTTTCAATCGTCAACTCAACAACAGAATCTGGACGCGTAAAGTCAGGTGTATCCATTCCTTCTGATAAATGACTCATTGTCTGTCTGAACATTTGCTGAGACAGGGTAGTATCCTGGAGTGGTACACGGCCGCTGCCTTCTGAATCATAACCGCCAGTCCACGCTGCTATCGTATAGTTGGTCGTGTAACCGACAAACCAGGCATCCCGGCTTCCTTCTTGACCATCCATTGTCGTTGTTCCGGTCTTACCAGCAACGTTCACTCCAGGCACTGCTGCATTTGTGCCCGTACCAGAGCTGACAACAGATTTTAGCATATCCGTTACCATATAAGCCGTGTAATCTTCCATCACTTGTTCAGATTCCGGTGTTAAATCAATTTCCCGGCCATCTGAGAATTCTACTTTGGTTACAGCGTATGGCTCTGTGTAATTCCCTTCATTCCCAAATGCGCTATATGCTCCAGCCATTTGCATCGGGGTAACTTCTGTTTCTGTCCCGCCAATTGCTTCACGGAGATCAAGGTTATCTGAATCAAATTCAAAGCCCAGATTTTCAGCAAATTCCTTGGAATTTTCAGGACCGACTTCTTCCATCAGTTTTACTGCTGGGACATTTAGCGATTGCTGCAGTGCATATCTCGCAGTTACCCAGCCGTTATAGGTTCTAGTGGCATTCCTTATTGGATTCGAACCTTCAATTTCATAAGGGCCTTCATCATCTAACTGATGGTACGTTGACATTTGATTATATTCAATCGCCGGTCCATAAGACATAATCGGTTTTGCAGTGGAACCAGCCTGTGTTGTACCTCTTGTAGCATAATTAAAACCGCCTTCGTTATTCAGACTGCCGCCGATTGCTTGGATAGCACCGGATTGTGTATCTAATACAACCATGGCTCCCTGTGTATTATCAGGATAACTGATTGACGATTCTTCTTCATCAAGCAGGCTTTCAACATATGGCTGTGCATCGGGATCAAGCGTTGTATATACTTTCAACCCATCCGCATCAAGCTCTACATCGTCTAGTTTTTCGTCGATTTCTTGACGAACCTGATCAATAAATGCATCGTATGGTGTCGGATCAGGACGGTCTTCTGTTAATAGAGAAGTAACATCGACACTTCTTGCCTCATCTGCCTCTGCTTCTGTAATCTTGCCATGGCGCACCATTAAATTTAACACGGTGTTCATTCGTTCTTCCGTCAATTCCGGATTTTCAAATGGGTTATAGGCTGTCGGCCGTTGCGGCAAACCAGCTAAAATAGCAGCTTCCGGCAAAGTAAGATCATTTAAATCCTCTTTTCCAAAATAGGTTTCTGCTGCCTGAGCAACACCATAGGAATGACTGCCGTAAAAAATACTGTTTAAGTACATTTCCATGATTTCTTCTTTGCTATATTGTCTTTCCAGCTTCATCGCCATCCACATTTCCTGGACTTTAATGCTTACTTTTTTCTCATTACTTAAAAATGCACGCTCTACCACCTGCTGTGTAATGGTACTTGCACCCTGAGAGCCAAATCCGCCGGTAAAGTTTCCACGGATTGCTCCGCCGATACGTCTGACATCGATTCCGTTATGGTCAAAAAAGCGGACATCCTCTGTCGCTGTTACAGCATCGATTAGTAAATCCGGCAGTTCTTCAAACCTTACTTCCTGTCTTTGTTCATCTGAACTTAAATTGGCAAATTGATCGCCATTTTTATCATAAAGTGTCGAAGCAAAAGGAACTGTTAACTGATCTTCATCAATATCCGGTGCGGTTGCAATCCAATAGGCACCAACAGCAGTTCCGCTTAAGAATAAAATCAATAATAATAACAAAGTAATTTTAATGATTTTTTTCAAAATCGGCTGTTTCTTTTTCTTCTTTGTTTTCTTTCCTTGCTGCTTTCTTCTAGCAGCTCTTGTTTGGCTCGTTTGATCTGCCATTTTTTATACCTCCATATCTATAGGTAGAGCTTATCAACAACAGATAAAAAATCAACTTTTTTCTGGTAATGAAAGGGGACAGGGTGTCCCAATTGTTTTACATGATTATAAGAAATTGATTTCTTACCACCATCAAATTGCTCCTCCCAGCAAACAAATAAATCTTTTGCATCGAATAGATAAGTTTCTTCATAAGCTCTAAACCGTAAAATAATAAAGCTGATTCCACCGTGCTTTATTACTTGCTGCATGTGATGAACTTGATGTTCATGGATATTGGCAAGCGGAAAGGATGTTTTATTTTTCGTTTCCTTTGCCTCAAAATCAATATACTTTCCTTTATAAATGCCGTTGTAATCAGTAGTTGATGCTTGTTTAAAGTATGCTTCGGTAATTACTGCAGCACTCCGTCTTGGGTAATGGACATTTACAATTTGCACGGGTGTCGGTTTTTTATGAATAACTGCCTGTCCTTGTATTCGATAAAAATCAGTGGTTTCATTTATTTCTTCTTCAAGCGTCATTCCTCTCCTGCTAAAACTTGTTTGCTTTGGTTTTATGGTTAGTGGTTTCCGCTGACCATTTGGATAATTCATTTTGCCAAGCCTCCTAACACTCTATCCTAAATGAAAAACAGCAATATTGAAACATTACTGTTTCGGGCAGGATACATATAAAACCAGTACACCATATATTATAATATAAATTCAAGAAGGAAACGAATTATAGCGTGCGAAATCTGAAAAGATATGGACAAAATATGGAGAAATCAAATCATGTACTTTCCTTTGCCTCAGCCTTACATAGTCTACGCAAAAATGCATCTATTCATAAGGGTTGAAGCTTAAAAAATAACCTAATTATATTTCGCGGGCAGGGTGCACCCGCAAAATAAAATTAGGTTATTTGCTGAAAATACTTTTTAACTTAAGTGGAAGGACGGTCAGGACCTGCTATTTTTTTATCTCTTGTTTTCTCATTGTTATTCTTTTTGTTATTTGCATTCGTTTTTTGCTGTCCTTTTGACGGTTTCATGAATATTAACCTCCTTTTTCCTTGTAAATAGCTGCTTTCGTTTATTTACTGTATTCCTCTTGAAGGAAGAGTTGATGAAACCTCCAGCAGCATAAGGCTTCAATATATAGCTTGTCTAATTTTGTGCAAATCATTACAGTTTTGCACTAGTTTTGTTTTGATTATTCTAGTTTTGTCGAATGGGAAGGAGGTTTCCCTTCTCACGTGGAATAAGTAGCGCATCCACTTGTAGAAACGAACGATTTTATTTTTAAATATATAGGAGGAGAATAAAATATGTTACTTTCAAAATCTGCCCTTCCCGAAGAAAATAAAGGATACAGCAAAAAGGATATGGAAGCACAAATAGAACAAATTCAGGAACAGCTTGCATTAATTCATTTTAAGTTAAAAGCAAAAGTAGATAGTGAAGTATGGGTGCAATTTCAAACAAAAACAAATAGTTTAAAACAAACCGAACTGGAATTTCAAAGACTAAAACAGCTATTATAATCATTTACAGGTGATTTTATGTGTTGTTCATGACTTTTCTATCTATTATATGATAAAATTTATTTAACGATTTTATATAAAAGCATGCAGTTTGAAATTGAAGGATGACTATTTAAAATGAAACTCAGCGAACAAACAGAGAAGTTAAATCACCATTTAGAAACACTTCGGGAGAGGTTTGAGAAAAGCGAAGCTCCCAGTGACCGAAAAGACCGTTCATTTTTTAATATGGTAAAAGCAGAAACAGCTCCTATCTATGATTTATTAGAAAGCTGGGAGAGAGATGCTTCAGCCGCAGTAAAAGAAAGAAAAGCGTCCGTTCACCCAAATCAAGTTCAATCAACAAGGGAGAATATGGAATTATTGTTAATGCATAGTTATTATTTGGATGTCAGAAGAAAAAGATATATGGAATTATATACATCCATTCGATATGTTTTTGATTTACTGCTGGATACCTTGGAAGAAGAAGATAAATAAAGAGAGATGCGAAAGCGTCAGGAGGAACATTCACATGAAAGAAAAATTACTCGAAGAAGCAATTCAAATCAGAGCTAGAGCGTATGTACCCTATTCCGAATTTCCGGTAGGTGCCGCACTGTTAACAAGCTCAGGGAAAATCTATACGGGATGCAATATCGAAAATGCTGCCTATCCATCTACCTGCTGTGCAGAACGGGTTGCTATTTTTAAAGCTATTTCGGACGGAGAGACAGAATTTACAGAGATGGCTGTTGCAGCAGATACAAAACGTCCAGTGCCTCCATGCGGGACGTGCAGGCAGGTGATGAGTGAATTTTTTGCTCCTGATATGACCATCCACTTAACTAATTTAAACAAAGATGTACAGACGCTAACTACAGATCAATTATTACCTTTTTCATTCCAAAAGGAAGATATGGATTAAAAAGCCTTTGCGTTTATCAGAAAGCGTCAAACCGGCAATGATAAACTTTTTTTAAATGGAAATATTGGAGAGATTTATAAATTTTAGAAGGAGACTGATATTCAGTTTCCTTTTTTATGTTATAATAGCTTTAATAAATATAGAATAATGTTAAAATAAAAACACATGATGAAAAATGATAAGTAATAGTATATTTCAGAGGTGATTTGGTAATGAGTATTGATCGCGTTCAACTTAATGGAAAGAAAATTTTAGAAAAAGATTTTAAAACAGGAATCAGAGGGTATTCTCAGGAAGAAGTAGATGAATTTTTAGATATCATTATTCAGGATTATGATAATTTCAAACAGGAAATTGATCGTCTAAACGAAGAGATCGAAAAATTGAAAAGCAATCGTCCAGCAGCAGAAACACCTAGAGCACGTTCTACACAGCAAAGCTCACAGGTTAATTATGACGTGTTAAAACGCTTATCCAATCTTGAAAAAGCTGTATTTGGAAAAAGATACGCTGATTCAGAAGAATAACTGAAGAGATGATTGATTTTTTTAAAGAACTTTGCTAAACTGTTTTAGGCTGCTTAAATGTCTATGTAATCGCTATGTCCATTTTTGGATGTAGAGGAAAGTCCATGCTCACACAGGCTGCGATGCCTGTAGTGTTCGCGCTTGATGAAATCATAAGTCAAGGTAGTTTTTAATAAACTAACGGCAGACGAGCTGTACTAAGTCACTTTTTGTGATATGTCAGCTCTCTTGAAAGTGCCACAGTGACGTAGCTGGTTTGGAAACATACCAGGTGGAACGAGGTAAACCCCGCGAGTGAGCAACCCAAATAATGGTAGGGGCATCCTTTAGTAGGGAATGGAACCGAACAAGGGACAGCAACAGCTGTAGATAGATGATTACAACCGGCGTACAAGGCTTGACCACCGTTTGCAGTACAATGGAACAGAACATGGCTTACCGGACATTTAAAGGTCGTGCTGATGAACAAACAGATTCTATTTCCAATTAAATGAAATAGAATCTTTTTTTCTTTTAATGATAAACCTATTAATAATGACTAATGACCGAGAGGAATATTTAAAAATGAAACAAGTAACTTTAATTGCTACAGCAGCGATGGGACTTGAATCAATTGTTGCAAAAGAAGTAAGAGATCTTGGATATGAAGCCACAGTAGAAAACGGAAAAGTTATCTTTGATGCGCCAATTTCCGCTATCCCAAGATGTAATTTATGGTTAAGAACCGCTGACCGCGTAAAAATTCTTGTCGGCAAATTTCAGGCCAAGACATTTGATGAATTATTTGAACAGACTAAGGCGCTTCCCTGGGAAAGTTATATTGATGAAACAGGGCAGATACCTGTATCAGGCAAATCTGTCAAATCGACGCTATACAGTGTGCCAGATTGTCAAGCCATTGTGAAAAAAGCAATTGTAGAACGAATGAAATTAAAATATGGACTCATAAATAAGCTGGAGGAATCCGGAGCGCTCTACAAAACAGAAATTGCTCTATTAAAGGATGAAGCAACACTGACGATTGATACTTCCGGGACAGGCTTACACAAGCGAGGATACCGTGTCGGGCAAGGGGAAGCTCCTTTAAAAGAGACACTTGCAGCAGCGCTTGTTCAATTAACCAACTGGAAGCCTGACCAGCCCTTAATCGACCCATTCTGCGGCTCTGGAACGATTTTAATCGAGGCTGCACTCATCGGCCAAAACATTGCACCCGGATTTAATCGTGAATTTGCTTCAGAGGAATGGAGTTTTGTAAAACAGAAGCATTGGGATGCGGCTTTTGGAGAAGCAGAAGAGGTAGCGAACTATGACCAGCCTTTATTTATCACTGGTTCGGATATCAGCCATCAGCTGATTGAAACAGCACAGGCAAATGCGCTGGAAGCAGGGCTTGGTGATTTGATTGAGTGGAAGCAGATGCAGGTCAGCGATCTTACAATCAAGCAAAAGGACGGGTATTTAATCACGAACCCGCCATACGGAGAACGTTTAAGCGATAGGGAAGAAGTAGAGAAAATGTATCAGGATCTGGGGACTATCATGCGTCATCATCCATCCTGGAGCGCATACATTATTACGGCGTATGAGCAATTTGAAAAAGTATTTGGTAAACCAGCTACAAAGAAACGTAAGCTGTTTAATGGTTTTATCCAGACGAATTATTATCAATATTTCGGGCAGAAAGAGGATTAGAACCCCTCGTAATCATGCATTAAAGACGGCAGCAGGTAATCATGGAAAACGATTACCTGCTGCCGTCTTTTATTATTTTTCAAATGAATTCTTTTTGTCCTGTTCAGACACGTGCTTTTCTGCAATCCATTTAAAAAATTCTTTTTCAATTTCCGTTAACTCACGGTCCAGCTTATGCTTAAAATCAGTTTCGAGATGTTTATATATTTTTCTGTTCATCATTTATTGAATTTCTTCCCCTTATAAAATACCGTCAAATGGAGGAGATCCTGGCGGTGCATTTTGAATAATATCTATCATCGGAATCGTATATGCAAATAATATCAAAGCAATTGTGATTCCAATCCACAGCTTCCAATTTTCCATCCATTGCGGTGTAGGCTGTGCATCCTCTTCTTCTTCCGCAATAGGGTATTCTTCTTCCCCTTTAGGAGCAAATGCGATTAAATCCACAAAAATGTATACCATCAGTACAATACCGATAAATAAGAGGGTGCCTCCAACAGCCTGTGCAGTCTGATAACCAACCCATTCTGCCGCTTGCTCGGTACCGCCGTATTCGGAGAAGGAGGATCTTCTTGGTCCTCCTAAAAGTCCTTGAATATGCATTGCCCCAGACATAATCAGCATCCCGACAGCCCAAATAATGGTTTGATAAATTCCCAGCTTATGAATCTTTGGCGTCAGCTTTCTGCCTGTTAAATGCGGTATTAACCAGTATGCAATCCCAAAGAAAGTGAGGAGTACTGTCGTTGCAATCGTTAAATGAAAGTGTCCTGTTACCCAAATCGTATTATGAACAAGCGTATTCAATTGGTGAGATGCGTTAATAATACCGCCTGCTCCGCCAGGTATAAACGCAAGCATTCCGACAAACGGAGCTACAAAACGGACGTCCTTCCAAGGCAATTTTTTAAACCAGTCAAACAGTCCGGTTGCACCCTGTTTTCTGCCTGTAGTTTCAAACATAGCAAACATTGAAAATGCAGTCATTAAACTTGGTACAATAACCATAAAGGTAAGAACTACCTGAATAAACTTCCATGTTGGATCAATTCCAGGCTCTGTAAGCTGATGGTGAAAACCAACAGGAATGGAGAAAAATAAGAATAAAACAAAGGAAAGCCTTGCTAACGAATCACTGAATATTTTTCCGCCAATAATCTTTGGTATAATCGCGTACCATGCCATATATGCAGGCAATAACCAGAAATAAACCAGCGGATGGCCAAAATACCAGAATAATGTCCGGCTTAACAGAACATTAATCGTCTCTGCATACCCTAATGACCATGGGATAAATTGGACCAGCACTGCGACTGTCACACCAATGGAACAAATAACCCACATAATCATATTAATCGTAACCATAAATGCTAACAGCGGTGTTTTCTGACCTGGATGCGCTTTTTTCCAAACATAGACCTGATGCCAATTTACAAAAGCCGCAATCCAAGAGCCAACGACCACAAGCGCAAGCCCGATATAAAAGATAGGGTGTGCTTTTAATGGCGCATAGAAGGTATATAGAACATTTGCTTCTCCCAGTAAAATGGCTGTTCCTGTTAAAGCTGTTCCTATCGTCATCGTCCAAAAAGACAGCCAGCCCAGCTTCCGTTGTTTATCGGACATTCCGACGGTTTTACCTAATAAGGAATATTGAAAGCCGATAATGAAGAAGGTAGTCAGTACTAATGCCAGGATAACGCCGTGTAAAGTAAGAATTTGATAATAGCCGATACCAAGCGGAAGTTCAAAATCGCCTGAACGCACCAATACTTGTAATAACCCCATTAATCCTCCAATAAATAAGGAAATAAATGCAACATACATAAAGGAAAGATATAATTTCGCTTCCGGTTTTGTAATCGGTAAGGGTGTTACATTAATTTCTTCATTCGGCTGCTGTTTCATTGCCAGACTCATCGTCGACCACCTCCACTGTCGCAAACATCATATGGTGTCCTACACCACAATATTCATTACATACTAATGTAAATTCTCCCGTTTGATTAAGCTCTACTTCCAAGCTGCTGATATATCCGGGCTCCACCATCATATTGACGTTGGTGCCGGCGATATTTAATCCATGGATAACATCGGTTGTAACTGCCTGAAATAAAACGGTTGATCCTTTAGGTATTTCAATGTGAGATACCGCGTTACCTTCCCCGTCATCACCTAAATCGTAATTGAAGGTACTCGCAACAATATTAACAATATATCTATCATCATCTACTTGTGTCAGTCCGAGGTTTTCTCTCTCGAAGGCCTCGTTTGCTTCTACATTCTCAGGGTCAATGGTCGCACCGTGACTTTGCGGATGTGTACCTAAATAGAATGCCCCGAATCCAAGTATCAGCAGAAATAATACAAGTGCTCCGCCGCCGAAGATAAGCCATATCTTCTCGTATTTGTGTAAGTGCATCTTCTTTCTCCTCCTTCTTTATCGCGATAAAAATAATAAAAATACTGCAAACCAGCTGATAAGAATAACAACCCCTATAGTGATAACGGAAAAAAATGTACCCTTTAAATTAGGTTCAGGTTTTTTCATGTGATTCACCCCTTTTGTAACTTCTTGCCTATATGACTATCATATCGAAAATAAGTCTTGTGTACGTTATCAAATCGCACTTTTCACAATTCGTTCACTTATTCACAAATAAGGTGATTTGACTATTTTACAAACTTTTTGGTTAGAAAAGTTTATGTCTTTTTGGTGAACAAATAAAGAAAATCATTGACAAAATGTAATAGTACGGATTCAAAAAGTATGGTCCATTTTATAGGGTTTTTGCCTATCTCCTTATGAGGGAAGCATTGCATCATGCATGATATAAAAAGGGGACGGAGGGTTGGACTGGTTTGTTTAAAGCAATGAGATTTTCTATGTTTCCTGCAAAAGCAGGCAAGGCAATTCGATTATTCACTTCGATGGCATCCGCAGCAAAGGTGAGACCTTACCTGAAGGAATCATTCTTGATTACCAATAAAAAAAGCAGAACCCCTCTCAAGGATCCTGCTTGCATCTATAATAGTTTTTATTTTTTCTCAACGTTTGCCGCTTGTGGACCGCGTTCGCCTTCCACTACATCGAAGACAACTTCTTGTCCTTCTTCTAATGTTTTAAAGCCTTCTTCTTGAATAGCAGAATAATGTACGAAAATATCATTCCCTTCCTCTAATTGAATAAACCCGTAACCTTTTTCTGCATTAAACCATTTTACTACTCCGTTTTCCATGTTAAATTTCCTCCTAAATACTTCCACGTAAAACGCGTGTGATTACAAAGCAGAAGAACGAAATATGAAAAAGGCAGCCTCCGATAGAAGAACGGGATCATAATCATCCACTTCTGTCTATCGAAGCTGCCTTTACTTTCTAATGATTCCGTGCTATCTTCTTTGCTTGTACCCATATTAGCTTAAATTTTTTTCGTAGTCAAGAAAACCTTACCATTTTCTATAATAATCAAAAGGTTTTGAATATATATGATTTATTTTCTTTTCTCTAAATGGATTAATTTAAAGTTGAGAAACATATAGGCCATGAATTTCTGTTATAATAGGGTTGTTTAAAAACCTGAGGATAGATAAAGGGAAATGAAATAATATAGTCAATATAAGCTCTTGCTAAAATATTTTAAGTTCAGGAGACATATTATATAGAGGAGGATTATAAATGCAGGGAGAACAAGGCTACTTAGATTTATGCCGTAAAATATTAGCTACGGGAGAGAATCGTGATGATCGGACAAACACAGGTACTTATTCCATTTTTGGCCATCAAATCCGATTTGATTTACAGAAGGGGTTCCCGTTGTTAACTACAAAAAAAGTTCCGTTCCGATTGGTTGCTACTGAATTATTATGGTTTATCAAAGGAGATACAAACATCCGTTATTTACTGGAACATAATAATAATATCTGGAACGAATGGGCTTTTGAGAAATGGATTAAAAGCGCGGAGTATACAGGCCCGGATATGGCAAACTTTGGGATACGCAGCCAAGAGGACGCTGCCTTTAAAAAAGAATATGACCAGCAAATGGAGCTGTTCAAAGAGAAAATACTCCAGGATGATACCTTCGCTCAGACGTATGGCGATTTGGGTTCTGTCTATGGGAAACAGTGGAGAGATTGGAAAACATCTAAAGGAGAATCCATCGATCAATTAAAAGAAACAATTGAAGCAATTAAAAACAACCCAAACTCCAGACGCCACATTGTATCTGCTTGGAACCCGGAGGATATTCCGACGATGGCCCTGCCTCCATGTCATACGCTGTTTCAGTTTTATGTAGCGGATGGAAAATTATCCTGTCAGCTCTATCAGCGCAGTGCGGATGTGTTTATCGGTGTTCCGTTCAATATTGCCAGCTATGCACTGTTAACGCATTTAATTGCACATGAATGCGGGTTAGAAGCGGGCGAGTTTGTTCATACCTTTGGAGACGCACATATCTATTCCAATCATATAGAACAGGTCAACCAGCAGTTAGAAAGAGATATCCGGGAGATGCCGGCATTAAAGATAAATGCCTCTGGAAAATCGATTTTTGATATTGAAATAACGGATTTGGAAATCGAAAATTATCACCCGCACCCAGCCATTAAAGCGCCAATCGCCGTTTAAATAATGAAGCATACACAACTGAATGGAGGCTAACGCATGATTTCATTACTATTTGCCGCTAGCAGGAATAATGTGATCGGCTATCAAAATGGGATGCCCTGGCATTTGCCGCAGGACTTAAAATTTTTTAAAGAGAAGACAACAGGAAATACGATTATTATGGGAAGAAAAACATTAGAATCGATGAACGGGCCTCTTCCGAAGCGGCGTAATGTTGTGCTGACCAGAAATAAAGATTTTGCACTCGACGGGGTAGAAATTATTCATGACTTATCTGATGTAGAGCGCTGGAACGAAGCACACCCAGAGAAAGAATATTTCATCATCGGCGGCGGAGAGATTTATGAACAGGCATTGCCTATCGCTGACCGCATGTATATTACACGGATTGACGAAGAATTCCCCGGCGATACATTTGCGCCGGATTTTGATGAAGCGGCGTGGGAGCTGACGGAAAAGGAAAAAGGCATAAAAAATGAGAAAAATCCGTATGACTATTATTTTCTGCAGTACGACCGCAAAAATTAACTTGTCTAACGATTTCTAAACATGCTATGATGGAAAGAGATTATGTTCTATTAGAGGACACAATATGAATAAAGAGGGTGTCAATGATGGGTATTGCAAGTATAGGCGTTCCAGGACTTATATTAATCGTGATATTAGCCCTTATTATCTTTGGACCTAATAAGCTTCCGCAAATAGGGAAGGCTGCCGGACAAACGCTGAAGGAATTTAAAAGTTCTACACGTGATTTAACGCAGGATATCACAGATGAGACAAAAGAGGTTAAGTCGATTGTGAAAGAAGAAAAATGAGTTTAGTCTCATATACGGAGTGAAGGATAATGAACATATTTTCAAATATCGGATTTCCCGGTTTAATTTTAATCATTATTGCTGCTTTAATTGTCTTTGGTCCAAATAAACTTCCTGAAATCGGAAGAGCGCTTGGAACAACATTAAAAGAGTTTAAAAATGCAAGTCAGGATATTTTAAATGACAATCCTAAAAAGAAACAATAATCAAATGCAGAGGTGTAGGGATTATTCCTTGCATCTCTTTTGTGTCATCAGTTAAAAAGGTGGGGTGAACTATGTCTGAACCAGAAGAGCAGATACCTGGAGAAAAAGAAATGAACGTTGGAGGACATTTGACAGAACTCCGAAATCGTTTAATTGTTACAGCGATTATATTCTTATTGTTTTTTATTGTCGGTTTTATTAATGTGAAAAGCATTTATCAGTTTTTTGTAGATGATATTGATATGCAGCTGACAGTCATCAGCCCAGCTGAGATTATTTGGATCTATTTTTCCATCGCAGGATTACTTGCCTTTGCCGCAACGATACCTGTTATCGTATATCAGCTTTGGGCATTTGTCAGTCCCGCTTTAACCGCAAAAGAAAAGCGAGTATCCTTAGGGTACATACCGGGATCATTAATTTTATTTGTACTGGGGCTTGTCTTTGGTTATGTGGTATTTATTAAATTGATTTTTCCATTTTTATTATCTTTGAATGATGATATGTTTAATATTATGTTTACCGTGGATCGCTATTTTGGATTTTTATTAAAAATAACACTGCCATTCGCCTTTTTATTTGAGCTTCCGGTGGTAACCATGTTCCTGACAAGCCTGGGGATATTAACTCCGGCATTTATGGTGAAAAACCGTAAATATGCTTATTTTATTTTAATTGTTGTCGGGGTATTGATAACACCGCCTGATTTTTTTCTGCAGATTGTTGTAGCAATACCGTTAATCGTTATTTATGAACTGAGTATCCAATTATGTAAGATGGTATATCGAAAGAAACAAGCACAACATGAAGCCTTTATGAATGAATAGGGGAGGGGAACTATGCGTCAATCTTTTTATCAATTCTTATTAACACATCGCGGGAAATTGAAGCAGGATGATTATTCTCAACTAGCAGATTGGGCATTCTACGATCATCATTTCCCGAAATACGCTGAAACGTATGATGAAATCAGCGAATACCTTGAATGGAATAGTCCATTTCCTGGTGCATTGGCAGCGTTTGATGCACTTTGGTCGGAATATGAATGGAAACACAGCAGCTGAAACAGGCTGCTTTTTTCATGGAGAAATCATATTAGTTCATCGCAAAAGCTTAAAGTAAGAAGTTAAACAAACGTTTGATTAATGACTTTTTGACGAATATCGGATGATTTCGACATTCTTTTGGCTTCCCAGCTGTTTAATTGGTGATTCCTGCGGTTTCCCGGGAAATGATTGCATGAATACGGGGGAATGTCTACACAGTTATATGGCTTCCGCATATTCTATAGCAGAACACAAAAAAGAGTAAATATGGATGGATAAGGGGTGGATAGTGATGGTTTTTCCACGCAGAAATCAAATGCCTCGTTCGCCGCAGCCCCCTTTTCGTAATGGACGCCATGATTTGAGGGGAATCCCGAGAGAAATAAGAAACACAAACGGAGCTGTAAATACAAAAGGCGAATCAAGAGGATTAGCAAGTTTATTGTCCGGGTCGGGAGGCGGAGGTGTCACGCAAAGCCTGGCTCAATCAGGAGGCGTTTCTACGCTTTCTAAAACGTTGGGAGGGGTACAGCAGGTTCTGGGTGTTGTACAATCAACAGCACCCTTAGTGCAAGAGTATGGACCGATGATTAAGAATCTCCCTTCGATGTACAGGATGATGAAGGCTTTTAAAACATTCAGCAAGGAAGACAGTGAGGAAATATCAGAGGAAGAGCGTATTCCTCCAGAACGTCCAAATCAAACAGCAGAAATCAATAAGCAGCCGGAGCAGACGGCAAAAATTAAAGAAGAACCTGTACAAAATAGAGAAAAGGGTGTTTCTACACCGAGATTATATGTTTAAGTCAAGCAGAAGGCTGAAATTATGATTAAAATAAGCCTTCTGCTTGATTTTTTTTTATAAAAAAGGAAAAATAGGGGGAGAGTATAGAAAAGAAGGAAAATAGCGATTGGAGGAAAAAAAGTATGTCACAACAAAAAGAACTCGCCACTTTTGCAGGAGGATGTTTTTGGTGTATGGTAGAGCCGTTTGATGAACGTCCCGGGGTAATCAGCATTCGTTCCGGATATACTGGCGGTCACGTAGAAAATCCAACCTATGAGCAGGTTTGCTCCAATACAACAGGACATGTTGAAGCGGTTCAAATAGAATATGACCCAAGCATTATGCCATATGAAGAGCTTGTAGAAACATTTTGGCAGCAAATTGACCCGACTGACGCAGACGGCCAATTTAATGATCGTGGTGAATCCTATCAAACAGCTATTTTCTATCACGATGAAGAACAGAAAGAAATAGCGGAGCATTCCAAAGAATTGCTGCAGCAAAGCGGAAAATTTAAAAAAGATATTGTTACGCCGATTCTTCCGGCTAAACCATTTTATGAAGCGGAGGAAGAGCATCAGGATTATTATAAGAAACGCTCTTTTCATTATAGAATGTATAAAAAAGGATCTGGACGAGAAGGATTTATCAAAGAGAATTGGCAAAATAAGCCTTCTGCAGAAGAATTACAAGAAAAGTTGACACCGCTGCAATACCATGTCACGCAGGAAAATGGGACAGAGCGTCCGTTTGACAATGAATATTGGGATAATAAAGAAGAAGGTATTTACGTCGATATTATTTCCGGCAAGGTTCTTTTTTCATCAAAAGATCAATACGATGCCGGCTGTGGCTGGCCAAGCTTCACCAAGCCAGTTGACCCGCAGCAGGTTACAGATGTGACGGATACTTCTCATGGTATGATCCGTACCGAAGTACGCAGTAAACAATCTGATTCGCATTTGGGACATGTTTTTGAAGATGGACCAAAAGAAGCGGGAGGATTACGCTATTGTATGAACTCTGCTGCAATGCGTTTTATTCCAAAGGACAAAATGGAAGAAGAAGGGTATGGAAACTTTTTATATCTATTCAAATAGATTATAATATTATTATGTAAACAAGAGAAGGGGAACAAAAGAATGATTCATAAAGACTGGGAGAACAGCGAAACTATTAAACAAATCACATGTGTACATGCTAATGCCAAGAAATTTATCGTTGACCGTAAGCTTACACCGGGGAAGGTGTATGATGTAAAAAATGAAACAGAAGAGTTTTACTTTATTATTGACAATAGCGATCGGATAGCAGGATTCAGAAAAGATTACTTTGAAGAAAAATAAAGCAAAAAATAGCATGAGATAAGCCTTCTGCTTTGGAGAAAGTCTTATCTCATGCTTACATAAAGCGTTTCTTTTTATTTTAAAATGCGTTATAATGATTTAATATGTCAATAATATTGGTAAAGAGGAGGAGAATCTCGTTGGCTTTCATTATTACTTCACCATGTAAAACAGAAAAAGCGGGGGAATGTGTAGAAGTTTGCCCTGTTGATTGTATAGAAGAAGGCGAAGATATGTTCTATATCGATCCGGATATTTGCATCGATTGCGGTGCATGTGAGGCAGTTTGTCCAGTAGAAGCAATCTATATGGAGGATGAAGTGCCGGAAGAGGAGAATGAATATATTTCATTGAACCGGTTATTTTTTGAAAATCGTTAATTATACAAAGGCTGCTTCCTATTATAGAAGCAGTCTTTTTCTATATCCTCATATTTATTCTTTTCTATTTCTGTTGAGTAATGATTACGTGAACAGGAGATACTAAAGAAAATATGTAAATGTGAGGTGCATTAAATATGGATATAAAATCAATTTGGCAGGCAGACACCGCATTCCAAGACTTTCCCAAGCTCGATGAATCAAAGAAAACAGAAGTTTGCATCGTCGGGGCCGGATTAACAGGAATCACTGCTGCATATCTGCTCTCGAAAAAAGGCATAAAAGTTATCCTGATAGAAGCTGACCGTGTGCTGAGTGGTGTGACTGGACATACTTCAGCAAAAATCACTGCCCAGCATGGTATCATTTATTCAGAACTGATTGAAACCATGGGCGAGAAAAAAGCAAAACAATATTATCAGGCCATGCAAGAAACCATGCATTTTATAAAAAATGAAATCAAGGAAAACCAGATTGATTGTAATTATGAAGAACAGGATGCGTTTCTATATACAAATGATAACGCTTATTTAGCGCAATTAGACAAGGAAGCAGAAGCATATAAGACCTTAGATATTCCAGGAGAGCTTACCTCAGAGATGCCGCTGGAGATTCCTTTTAAAAAAGCGTTAAAAATGACTGGACAAGCCCAATTTCATCCTTTAAAGTATTTACAATTTATGCTAGAGGAAGCTGTAAAAAACGGCACAGAGGTTTACGAGCAAACTGTTGCAATGAAGCTGGAATATAATAGACAGCATACGGTCTTAACAAAGGATAAGCACCGTGTTGCATGTGATTATCTGATAGCAGCTACTCAATTTCCGTATATTGATCATCAAGGTCTCTATTTTGCCAAAATGTATGCAGAGCAATCTTATATTGTATCAGGAAAATACACAGGTAAATACCCGGGCGGAATGTATATTAATGTAGAAAATCCAACCCGTTCTATCCGGACAGCTACGTTAAATAATAAAGATACCTATCTTCTTATTGGCGGCGAAAACCACCGCTCAGGAGAAAGCACGGAGGAGAAATTATGCTATGACAATTTAAAGGCGTTTGCTAAAGAGCAATTTGAGATAACGGACATTTCTTATCAGTGGTCTGCACAGGACTTTACCACGCTGGATAAAATGCCATACATTGGCCCTATAACTGACGATGATCCTTCTATCTTCATTGCTACAGGCTATCGAAAATGGGGGATGACCAATGGCACATTAGCTGCAAATATTATAGCAGATAGTATTGCTGAAAAGGATGAAAATCCATACAATGAATTATTTTCTCCGGCACGTTTCGCTTCAAAGCCGATGCTAAAGAATCTATTCAAATTTAATATGGAGGTTGCCGCAGAGCTTTTAAAAGGTAAGCTGGATTTTATTCCGCCAGGGACAATAGATGATTTAGAAATAAATGAAGCCGTCATCACAAGGGTAAAAGGCTCTCGCGCTGGTGTTTATAAGGATATGGAGGAAAAACTGCATGTTTTGGATACGACTTGTACGCATCTAGGCTGTGAGGTCAATTGGAATGGTGCTGATAAAACATGGGATTGCCCTTGCCACGGTTCTCGTTATCATTATGACGGCGAGGTGTTGGCAGGACCTGCGAAAGAACCCTTAAGAAAATTGTCTCTGGATGAGTAATACAGAAAAGGAACACTCTTTTTTCAAATAAAAGTGTTCCTTTTTTTATGCAGCAATCATTGACTTAACTTTTAATCCCATTTAGTGTAATATGGATGAATCTAATAAATTTGGATAAAAAAATAGTTCAAATTTAGAAAAAAGCAGGTGATCATATTGGAAATGGAAATAGGTAATATTATTACGATGATTGGTTCTATCGTCATTTTTATTAATTTATTACTGGCACTAGGTGTGCTATTTTTTGAAAAAAGAGATGTCGGCTATACCTGGGCATGGCTGCTTATTTTATTTTTCTTGCCCATTGTTGGATTTTTAATTTATATCTTTTTAGGCCGCAGTCTAAAACAGAATAACTTTTATGGCTTAACAGCAGAAGAACAAAAACTGCTTAAAGAAGAAGTAGACACACAACTAAAACTGATAGAGGAAGAAAAACGGGATGATATCCCATGGTTAAATCAGTACAATGACATTGTCACCATGAATTTACGCTCTTCTCACGGCAGATTATCAGAGGACAATGAAATTTTCATATTTAAGGATGGCCATAAAAAGTTTGATGCTCTGCTGAATGACATCAAGGAAGCGAAACAAGAAGTCAATGTGCAATATTATATAATTCAGCCCGATCAACTGGGGAAAAGATTAAGAGACGCATTAATTACTAAAGCAAAAGAAGGCGTAAAGGTCCGCGTTTTATACGATGAAGTAGGATCAAAAAAGTTGCCATCCCGATTCTTTGATGACTTAAAAAAGGCGGGAGGAGAAGTGCGTGTGTTCTTCCCATCCTTCTTAAAGCTGATTAACTTCCGAATCAATAATCGAAATCACAGAAAAATGGTCATTATTGATGGTGAATTCTCCTATATTGGCGGCTTCAACGTCGGCGATGAGTACCTTGGAGAGGATAAAAAATTCGGTTACTGGCGCGATACGCATTTAAAAATATACGGAAATGCTGTCAACGACATACAGGTCCGATTTATTATGGACTGGCACCAGGCTGGAAAGGATAAGCTTCATGATGATTATAAGAAGTTTTGCTTCCATTTAGAGAAGCACCATGGAACAAGCCCGGTGCAAGTTGTTTCCAGCGGTCCAAACTCTGAGACGGAGCATTTAAAGAATATGTATATTAAGATGATTCTCTCTGCAAAAGAGAGTGTCTGTATTCAAACGCCGTATTTTATACCGGATACGAGTTTCATGGATGCTTGTAAAATGGCGCTTTTATCAGGAGTAGACTTACGAATCATGATTCCTTGCAAGCCGGATCATCCGTTCGTGTATTGGGCTACATGGGCATATGCAGGAGATCTATTAGAATATGGAGCGAAAATATTGCTTTATGAGAATGGCTTTCTGCACGCAAAAACCATTGTAGTGGATAAGAAAATGGCTTCTGTCGGAACAATGAATATCGATTCCCGAAGCTTCCGGTTGAATTTTGAAGTAAATGCGATTACGTATGATGAAGCCGTTTCTAATGAATTGCACAATATATTTGAAGAAGATTGTAAGTTAAGCTCAGAGTTAACACTTGAACGCTACCATAAACGATCCTTATGGATTAAATTTAAAGAAGATATTTCCCGTTTGCTTTCACCAATTCTATAAAATAGAACGGGCACAGCTTTATCACGCTGTGCCCGTTCTATTTTTAATATTTAACGTTAAAAGAGGTATACTCCGGATCTCCGGAAAGCTTATTGACATCCATCTCATTTACTTTTGCAAATCGAGAGGGGCCTTTTTTAATTTCTTCAAGAAAACGGTCTACATTATTATCTTCTCCATATGCTTCAAAGGCTACTGCACCGTCATCTTCATTTTTTACCCAGCCGACAATATCATGATTCATCGCAGCATGTTGGGTAAAGTACCGAAACCCGACTCCTTGCACACGTCCTTGAACTCTAGCAGATACATACTTCATAGAAAATCACCTCTTAATAGATATGATAGCATAATTTATTTATCAATTTACAGTAAAGTGATATAATTACATACATAAATATTCTGAAAATTATAAAATGAAAAGAATAATTAATCAAAGTATCTGAGCAAGGAGGGAGGGGACGTATATGGAATGGATGATTAGAAATATTAATATGGAAGAGATAGACCAATTTGCATCGATTTTAAAAGAAGCCGCCGAATGGTTAAAGAGAACAAATAAGGAAATGTGGTATACTAGCGAACTTACCAAAGAAGCATTATTAGAAAAGTATGCACTGAATGAACTGTTTATTGGGTTTTTAAATGGGGAATCTGCTGGAACAATAATTGTTCAGGAACAGGATCACATATTTTGGCCGCATGAAAATAAAAATGACGCTTTATATTTGCATAAAATCGCTATACGCAGAAAGTATGCTAAAGAAGGCGTTTCTGTTAACCTGATAGATTGGGCTAAGCAGCAAGCCAAAATGCAACTGAAAAAATATATAAGATTGGATTGTGCAGCTGACAGACCTAATTTATGTTATTTTTATGAGTGTCAGGGATTTCAGCAAGTCGGCCAAAAGACGGTTGGTGAATTTTTTGTAGCTCTTTATGAATATCAGGTTTGAGATTAATAAATCATTTTGATTTAGCCGTATGAATGAACAATGGAATATAAAATCAAAAGTGTTAAAAATTTAATTTTGTCTCACTATCTAAAGTATACTTGGTTGTGAGATAGATTGTTTTATTAGTTCTCATA
Source organism: Oceanobacillus sp. B139/18 (assembly GCF_055524595.1). Taxonomy (NCBI): domain Bacteria; kingdom Bacillati; phylum Bacillota; class Bacilli; order Caryophanales; family Bacillaceae; genus Oceanobacillus; species Oceanobacillus sp. B139/18. The sequence continues at coordinate 962,002 of NZ_JBVFXI010000001.1, forward strand.
ATAAATATTATGTAGGGGGCGTTATAGGAAATAAAAAAATTAAAGCTTTTCAATTCGATATTTATAGCTTCTCTTCTTCACAGAGTTAAAATCAATAAAATGAACACTATATTCTAGCACATCATTGGCGCTTAATTTATGTGCTTTTGCAAAATCCTTTATTTCAAGTAATAACTCTTTATCATAGGTTGTTTTATATTGAATACGATCTTTAGGGCGAGATTTTTTATCAAACTGAATAACTCCTTGCTTTAAAACCGCTTGTAAGCCTGATTCTAATAAATAATTTGGGTGTGTATCATATTGAATGGCCAATGTATTTAATTGATCAATAATCGATTTGCTAACATTTGTTCTAAATTTTACTCTCGATGTATCTGTTGTCTGAATCAGCTTTCCATCAATTAATTTCCACATTATATTACTCCTTTATTATTTGATTATGTGCTTTTGAATGAAGCCTTAAGTAATTTTCTTTATAGGATTCATAATGCTCTATTTCGTCATTGTATATAATATCTGCCAGTCTGGGAAGATACAATTTACCTTTTACCCAAACCCGAAAAACTGGATTACCAGATTGAGTAATTTCTTCAGTTATTTCACTACGCAGCTTCCATGTTTGAAAAACGAGTAGAAGTCCTTCGGCAAAGCTAAAACTGGCTGTAGTAATATTCATCACATAACCTTTCTTTTGAACCCAGCCATCACCATCTACAACTCCTCTAATAAAAGAGGGGAGGAACTCATCTGGCACCTCAGGAAATTGTACAGATAATGACTTATTAGGCAGTACTCCCAACTTCGCTAAATCATTCTTAATTTCTTTTGAATTAATAACCAATGTTGCTGTTGTTCTTGTTTTATATTTTTTCGATAAAATATAATCTGCACCCATATATCTCGCCACTTGACGAAGTATTGTTTGATTTTTTTGAGTTAAGGAAACACTAGAGATGCTCTGATTGATACAACCATCAGTTATAAACAACCCCAAAACCCACGCCATTTCATGTGACCACGTTTTAAAGAAATTTTCATTAACTTTATGCTTTCGCGGCTGCCCTGAAGATTGCTCTCTGTTCATTTTAACTCCATGTTTATAGATTACATTGCGAATAGCCCGATCAGAGATACCGACTCGTGCAACCATTTCTTTATAAGGCATACCGCTTTTATACATTCTAATAATAGCTTCGTCCGTGACCCCTGGGTTTCTAGGCATTTTTTTATCTCCTTTTGTTTGGTTTCTCTAATTATACAAACAAACGTTCGTATAATCAAGTGGAAACCTAGGAGAATTTAAAAATTTATCGTATAGTGAATTGGATAATACGCTAGTAATCACTCATCACCTTTAGGCATATCCATTTTATCTACAGCATTTTTCAAATCATCATTGTTAATATGCGTATAAATCATCGTCGTTTGTATCGATGAGTGGCCGAGTTGGCGCCTTAACTTCGGTACATCATTAATTTCATTGTGATACCTCGTAGCAAAAGAATGTCTTAGTTTGTGAACGGATAAGGATGGTTTTCCGAAAGCATTCGCGTATTTTTCGATTAACTTTTCAATAGAACGCGCAGTTAGTCGTCTTGGTGTGCCTTTTGGTCCCATTGCAGCAGCGATAAATAAAGCTTTGTTTGTTTTCTCAACATGATAGCGTTTTGCTCTGATTTGTAAATATTCATCTAAATCATCCATCGCTTGCTTGCTGAAATAAACATATTGTTCTTTGTTTCCTTTACGAATAACACGTGCAGTAAATTTGCTGTGATCAATATCATCTAAATCCAGGTTCACAACCTCTGAAAGTCGTAATCCAGAGCCTAAAATAAGCGAGACAACCGCTGTATCACGTTCACGATTTAGGCGGTGAAAATTTGCAAGCTTTTTGTTGTCTTTATAAAGCTCACCATAATCATGGGCAACAAATTGGCGAAATCGTTCATATTCATCACCAATTAAGATTTTTCCTTCCATTTTATTTGCAGTTGTTTCCATACTTTCTTTGATGTCGTTGAATTCAAGCTTTGCCATCACATTACGTTTTAAATATGGCTGTAAATCACGTGTTTCAGCAATGTTTTGCAGGTAGTTGAAAAGCGATTTTAAAGCAGATAACTTGCGATTTATTGTGAGTTCCTTGTTATGTAATTGGTATTTAAGAAAGGTCAAAAATCGTTCAGCTTCCTGAACAGTTAGTGATTCAAGCGACTCAAGGGGCAGATCTTTCAATTCACCAGAATAAAAATTTTCGGTCACGAGCCAATTGAAAAAAATTTTATAATCGTGTGCGTAATTGAGTAATGAAGCTGCTGATAATTTTCTTTCTTTATGATTGATAAATTCCTCGACATACCAAGGAAGTTCCTTAAGAAGCGTTTGAAGTTTATTGTAAAGTTGCTGTTTTGAATGATTTGCCATTAGATCACCTCATAGATAAATTTTACAGGACTGTAATCAGAATTGCAATTATTACGTCAAATTTATATTTTACGTAATAATCTATTTGGATGATATTTTATATACACCAATAAATAAATCTTCTTTCTCTGCCTGCCCCCTATTTGTTCATGTTGATATTCTCTCTTGAATAAAATACCGGATTTATTCAAAGTAATAATTCAAAGAATAAATCCAACTGAAAAATAATCGCCAGTTGGATTGGATCGAGTTACGTATAGATCTAATTGAATAATTCACTTAATATCTGTTTTTTAATTTTAACTTCTAAACCAATAGCATATATCTTTCACAGACTTATTTCAAACTCATTCCATACCTATTGCTTCATCCACATCGGTTCTAGCATATTTCCATCAATATCAGACACCTCTAAGCCATACATTTGTTCTTCCGGCATCCCCATGTCGACATGATAAGCATCACCGCCGTTTACTTTCGCTAATCGGCCGAATTCTTTGACTGCTTCAGCACTTTCTAAGCTAAAGCAGATTAAAACAGCATTTTCTTTTTGAGTATCGGCAATCTTTTTACCTTGGAGAAACTGTTGATAGAAAGCATGCTCTAAAAGCATAATATAAAAATTTTCGTCCCATACCATACAGCTTGCATGGGTATCAGAGAAGTCATCGTTCTTTGTAAATCCTAGTTTTTCGTAAAAATCAGTGGCATTAGCAACGTTCTTGACTGGAAAGTTAACAAAAATCATTGCACTCATTAAAACGCCTCCTTTTCATCAGTTTACTATAAATGGATTATAAAAGCTTCTTCTCGATTGCTCAAATTTTTTTCTCTACGTGACATAAATGTAAAAAAACGCTATCTGTCGGGAATTAACGTATTAATATTTTTTCGCCTGCTTTATATTTTCAGGTAAAAAAATTACGATGAACTCGAAACCAGCATTCGAGCCATCGCAATAGAATATTTCATTCCAAAAATGGTTCCAATCATTTCATTAAAAACAATGACCAGAACCATTTTTAAATTGATTGTGACTGGTGTTATATCCCAGCCTCAGTTATTTTCGTTTTATCTGCTCTTATTATTAAAATGGTGAATTCCCCGATTGTTTTCTAATTGATCCTCAACCACTCCGCTTTGATAACTTTCATTCAATTGATTTTGCACAGCTTGAACGCCTTTGTTATCTTCAAATAGCTGGTTTTTCTTATTTTTATTCTTTTTGCTCATTACTGCCACCTCCTTATCTTTTAGTATGTACAAAACGTTGTAATAGCATGGCGATAATTACTTCCAAATAGTGGTTGTAGAACGACCTGTTCTCTTATCTCATCCGATGAAGCTATAGCTGCCATACTGCTAAATTTGATTTACCAATCCTTTTATTCAATCTTTACCCGAATATCTGCTTCCAGTTCATCCCCTTCCAAACTGAGATATTCCCAGCCGCCTTGTAAACTGACGGTTTCTGTATGCTCTCCGTGGCCTTCAAACAATAATTTCTTCTCTGAATCAGCGGTATTCCAAAATACTTCTGCTTCTCCGCTTTCGATGTTTCCGTTATAGGTAATTTGAATCACCTTTCCTTCACTTCCATCAAGTGATACCCCGCCAAATAAATTTTCTGTGCCTGAAAAATGTTGATATACCGCTTCATACGTTCCTGTATAATCATCTTCTCCAAATGCTCTTTCTCCTTCTAATGATTTATCTTTTGTTAAGGAGGGTTCACCAAAAAAACCGGTAAGTTTATCGCCTGCTTTTCGTATACTTTCACTAAAAAAGTTTTCATCATCATTTGATCCGGAGGAACTGCACCCAACAAGTATAATAAAAGTAGTAGTAAAAGCGACTAAAATTAATAATTGTTTTTTCATCTATACTGCTCCTTTCTCCCTGCGTTTTTTCATATTCCAACGGCAAATAAAATAAATCACCAACAAAACCAGCGCAGGAATATTTTGAGCAATGAACATATAAGCTTTCATACTGAATGTCATATCGGAAAAGAAATCTGATTTTAAAAACATATATATGGAATACCCGAAGGATACGATCGGAAATAAAAGCCCCATGAATCGATTCTTTCTGGTCGATAAATAAAACTGGATTCCTAAAATCAAAACTCCTCCAGCAAAGATAAGCAGCAGCTCCATTAGACTTAAATGCATAACCTGTCCCCTCTTTCATACATATAACATAACTTAATGAACAATTTTGTAATAAACGCGTGCCGTTATTCGGTAGATGACCACATAAACAATCAGGAAAACCAGAAAAGCGATCAGCACACTGATTGGGAATAAGTTCACCTGATTAATCATGACCAGAATCATTAATTTCCTCATGAGGAGGAAAATCGCTAAAATATGGATTCCTGTTACGACGACAGGAAGAAAAAAGACGGTTAAAATCTGAGATTTAATGGCTTTTTTAATTTCCGATCGATTCAACCCGATTTTTTGCAGGATAGAAAAACGCTCTTTATCGTCATAAGCCTCAGAAGTTTGTTTATAATAAATAATCAGTACCGTCATTAATAATAGTAAGACAGCTAAATTCAAAACAATGAACAAAACACCACTTCGGAGGGCCTGTAAGTCACTTGCTGCTTCTGATCGTGTGTCTACAACGACAATATCCATATCTTCCTTTTTCATATTTGAGCGCAGCTGTTCTCCAAATGCTATTTCCTGATCGTCATTTACTCCTTGTTCCAAGCTGATTTGTGTAGAAACGTTTGTGCTTGCAGCATAGTCACCCAATATTTCTTTTTGCTGCTGCTCTATTTGTCGAAGGGTTTCTATATCATCAACAATCATGTAATAGGTGTCACTAATTAAACTTGTCGTTTCATTGTCCAGCGAGAATTCTTCCATATCCTCCATAACGTTGACGGAAAATTGAAAATCCATCAGTGAAAGCGTTTCATTTGTATATTCATCCCCTGTTCCATGTACATATACTTCATTTTCATCAAGCGACAGGTTATCTCCAGTTAACTGATTATAGCTTTCCTGATCGGTCAAATATAAACTGACCGGACTCTCATTCGCTAACATGGAATAGGCATCTTTTGTGACTTCGAAGCCATCGCCCGCAGCAAGTGTTACAAAATTTAGATAGGTATAAGAAGATGAACCGGTAACGGTATTGTTGGTTTCAGAAGCTGTTTGATCAATCAGCTCACTTAATTTTGCTTTGATTTCTTCCCCTGTTTCATCTGTTTCCTCTGGTAATCTTACCTCTGAAATCACATTACCTGAATAGGTTGCATCATCACTTTCAGATACAATATATAAGGAAACCGCGATAGAAAGTAAAAGAATGACACCGACAGATAAGATGGTAATATTCCCAAGACCTACTGCATTCTTTTTCATCCGGTAAAGCATGCCGGAAACAGGGATAAAATGGTTGGTCTGATAATAATAGTTTTTATTATTTTTTAAAATTTTGAGTACAGCAATACTTCCGGTGGTAAATAAGAGATACGTACCGGCAATAATCAATACTGCTGCAAGAAAAGCATAAGGCATACCACTAATGGGCGATTGCAGGGTTAACACAATATAATAACCCCACCCAGTTAATAAAACACCAAGAATCGAAAAGAAGATTTTGGTTTTTGGCTCTTTTTCACCGACATTTCCGCTTTTTAAAAGCTCTATCGGGTTGGCTAATCGAATTTGAGAGATGTTCCCCAATAAAATCAATAGAAAAATGATGCTAAAGAAGTTTAGTGTCCATATCACCGCTTCGGAAGAAAACTCAGACCCAAGAGCTACATCCGCACCCATCATTTGGCGAATCAATAATACACAAACTTTATTAAGGATGGTGCCTGCAACAAATCCTACGACCATGCTGCATACAGCAATATATAAGGTTTCGTAAGCAAGCATTTTCATGATATGCTTTTTATCCATGCCTAAGATATTGTATACACCAAATTCCCTTTTTCTATTTTTCATTAAAAAGCTGTTCATATAAAATAGAAAAATCGTTGAAAATATAATTAATACAAAATACCCCATAGAAAGAATTGTTTTTAAGTTCTCTCCACCCGGAATTTCCGAAAGGCCCGGATTGGTCGATAATGCCTGAATGATATACGTCATCATAATCGTACTGATACAGGAAATGATAAATGGAAAATACATCTTGCCATTTTTACGTATACTGTCTGCCGCCATTTTTAAATAAAAGCCATTACGCATTTCCATCCTCCCCTGCAGCTAAAACAGCAAGTGTATGAGAGACTTTTTGAAACATTTCTTCATTGGATGTATCTCCTTTATACAATTCATGAAATACATTTCCATCTTTAATAAACAATACGCGTTCCGCGTGACTTGCTGCCTTAATACTATGCGTTACCATCAAAATCGTTTGTCCCTCTTTATTAATTTGTCCGAAATGCTCCAGCAATTCATCTGTAGATTTGGAATCCAAAGCGCCAGTCGGCTCATCTGCCAATATTAATTCCGGATCGGCAATCAATGCTCTGGCAACTGCCGCTCTTTGCTTTTGACCGCCTGATACTTCATACGGGAATTTAGTCAAGATATGCTCGATGCCAAGTTTCTTTGCTATCGGCATTAGTTTCTGCTCCATTTCCTTATGCTTTTTTCCGGATAAAACAAGTGGAACAAAGATATTATCCTGTATCGAGAACGTATCTAAAAGGTTGAAATCCTGAAATACAAATCCGAGGTTATTACGCCGGAATGCAGAAATTTCTTTTTCAGGTATCTGCACAATATTTTTCCGGTTCAGCAATACATTACCGCGTGTTGGCTTATCCAATGCCGCCAGAATATTTAATAACGTCGTCTTACCGGAGCCGGATTCCCCCATAATAGCTATATAATCTCCTGCGTCCACGCTGAAAGAGACATCAGAGAGTGCTTCTACTTGATTTCCTCCAAACCTGGTTGTATAGACCTTTCTTAAATGTTGAACTTGTAAAAGTGTCATGGTACATCTCCTTTCTTCCAACAACTTTCTTGTTGATAGGTAAAGAATAGCAAAAAAGAGAAATGTCAATCTACAGTTCTATCTGACATTTCTCCTTTGTTTCTAACATTTTTGTTAGATTGGCTATTCTGTTGTCATTTGTTTATCGTCAAACACGATAGAAACCTTCGTTCCTTTTTTAGGCTCCGATTCAATTTTTATTTGATGCCCCAATTTCGTCAGGATTTGCTTGGAAAGGTAAAGTCCAATTCCACTGGCGCTCTTATGCTCGCGTCCTGTAAACCCTGTGAAATTTCTTTCAGCTACACGAGGGATATCTTCTGGGCGAATACCGATGCCTGTATCCTCTATCACGACAGCATTTTCTTCCAAGTAAATAGAGATGGCTCCTTCCTTTGTATATTTCAACGCATTGGATACAATTTGTTCGAGCACAAAGCTCAGCCATTTTGAATCGGTAACGATGCGTTGATCTATTTTGTCATAATGGACTGGAAGTTTTTTCCGAATAAAGACAGAAGCATATTTTTTGAGGCTTTCACGAATCATGGCATCCAAGTCCACTTTTTGAAAATGATAATCCGTCGAAGTGCTTCCTAAACGTACATACTGTAATATCAATTCGACGTATTGATCGATTTTGAATAACTGTTCCCTCATTTCTTCCATCACTTCCCTATCCTCATCTTGAAGAATTAAATGAAGGGCAGAAATCGGTATTTTTATCTGATGGACCCACATGGTGAAATAATCTAAAATCTCCTGCTCTTTTTCCGCTTTTGTATTTTCCAGATGAGAATGTGCTGCGCTCAATTTTTCCAGTAAATCCTGATAGTCACTTTCTATTAAATTACCCGGCAGCGGTAATTGCTGTATCTCCATATGCGTTTGCTTTTGATGAAAGGTGGGGAGAAATGTATAATCAAATTCATAAATAAATTCACGAAAATATACAATCAAGGAGATGTATAAAATGGATGAAAAAATAACTGGAGAAATAAAACGTTCTTCAAAAGCAGAAGACATTCTAGCTCAAATTAATAGTAAAACGAAGCTGGGAGACTTACGAAAAATCGCAAAGGAGATAAAAAAAGATCATGAACTAGCTCTGGAGCTTTGGTCGACCGAAGCATTTTTACCCAGACTATTAGCCATCTTAATTATGGATAAAAAGCTTCTTTCAGAAGATGTGCTTAATAAGCTTGATGAGGATATGCAAATTCACACGTTTGATGAACGAAATAACTTAATGGACTGGTTAATGGCTAATCAGCTTACCAAGGACAAAAAGAGAATTGCATTGATGCAGTCATGGGAAAATAGCCCCCGCGCTCTCCAAAGGCGAGCTTTCTGGTATTATCAAGCGCGCTTGAGATGGATCGGACAAGCACCGCCTGATAATACTGCAGAGCTGCTAGCTGCATTAGAAGCTAATATTATGCAGGAAGAACCGGAAGTTCAATGGGCTATGAATTTCACAGCAGGCTGGATAGGTATTTATGATGAAAAAAATCGTTCACGCTGTATGAAACTTGGCGAGAAAACGGGCCTTTACAAGGATGAAATAGTAGCAAAAGGATGTACTCCCAGCTATTTGCCGGAGTTTATTACGATTGAAATTAACAAACGACATCATATTTAATCACCTTTAATTTACTACTTTCGCGTTACAATTCTAATCCGTCTAAAAATAGTGGACTAGAATAATAAAAGGAGCGCTTCTTTTATAAAAGAACCAGCACCTCTTTTACTATCGATAAGCAATATTGGATCCAATATTGCTTATCGATAGTTTTGCGTTTGAGAGTAAATATCATATTAATTTTAGATTAACAGCTTTTCAAAACAACTCTTCTTCATATTGTCTTTTTCACACCTGCAATTTATAGTGTCTTCACAGCACTGATTCAATAAACTGCTGTGCAGTCAACACACTAGCAAATTCATCATGAATCGTTGCCAGCGACAAATGATGGATGGTATCTGCATCTATGAATTTACCATGATGATCTTTCATTCCAAACGCAGCAGTGGCATCTGAAAGCAGATACGTTTTATACCCTAAATTCCCGCTCATTCTTGTCGTGGTAGATACGCAATGCGGTGTGGTTAAACCAGCAATTGCAATGGTATCAATATGACATGCTTGCAAATATTCATCTAAATGCGTTCCAATAAAAGCACTGTTCACTCTTTTTGTTATTACTTTTTCTTGTTCCAAAGGAGCGACCGTTTGTTTAATAGGAAATCCCTTTCCTTTATAATAAAATACAGACTCCGGATTATCTGAAATGTGCTGAATATGAATAATCTCCCATTGATGTTCCCGACATCGATCTAATACCTTCTTCATATTTTCTTCTGCATCAAAGTTATTCCGCTCTCCCCACTTTTTGTCATCAAACGCCTTTTGAACATCTATTATGATTAATGCTTTATTTCCTTCCATAACGTCACCCCTTCATCTTTTATGCCTTCCCCCTTCTATTATCTTATTTTATATAACAATAAAAAGCTTTTACATAGTCTTAAAAAGGAAATTAGAGTATTTATCTTTTCATAATTAGGAATTTAAGTTATTCTGTTTTATAAAAAAAGGTTGAGGTATTATATGAACCAAATCGATAGAGAAATTTTGAGGATATTACAGGAGAATGCGAAAATCTCCATGAAGGAGTTAGCAAAAGCCGTTCACTTAACCTCCCCGTCCGTCATAGAAAGAGTACGAAGATTAGAAGAGCAGCAAATTATCGAAGGTTATCATGCGCATGTCTCTTTGAAAAAGCTGCATCGTCCCATTATTGCACTTGTCATGTTTAAATCTACTGATTGTAAAGCGTTATCGAACTTTTGTAATAATCATCCGGATGTGCTTGAATGTTATCGAGTTGCCGGAGAAGTGAGCTATATTGCCAAATTGGCCACACATTCAGTGGAAAGCTTAGAACAATTTATCGATGAGACGATGCAATATGGAACGCCATCAACAAATATTGTGCTGTCTTCCTATGAAAAGAAAGTAATTGATGCGTTTGATATGGAAGAATAAAAAATGAGGGGATTATATAATCCCTCTCATTTTTGTCATTCATTTCCAAATCTCTTTCAAAGACATTATAATCAATATATTTTTAAATTGATAAGAGCTTCCCCCTTACGTAATAAATACTAGTTGTATTTACTTAAAAATTTTTCTATTTTTTGTCTGGTTGTTTGATTAGCTATACTTTCCCAGTTAGTGTCATAACTATGATCAGAAAACGGAAAATAATAAGTTTGGTTGTCTATATTATTTTCTTCGAGTTTTTCATGCAGTATCTCTATTTGCTCTTCAGGTATTACTTTATCTTTTAGACCGACAAATGAAATCGTGGGTGCAGAAGTTTCATTTACATACTGGATAGGAGACATTTGAAGATAACGATGTTTGATTTCTTCTGTTTTTGGCTGGCCATCCATGAGCTGTTCAAGCAGTGGCTGAATAAATTCTTTACTATTAGTATCATCATAGAGCTGTAATAAATCCGATGGCCCATATAGATTAATAATAGAATTTATTTCCACGGTGGAATCGGAATCCGTTTCTCTGGGAGCAAGGCTGTTTTCCTTTAAATCCGTATACCCTGTTAACAATGCTAAATGGCCCCCGGCAGAAGATCCTATTAAATTAATTCTGTTTATATCTAAATGATATTCATCCGCATGTTCAACAATCCAGTTTAACACATCATGTGTATCTGAAATTTGTTTTTGCCACATATCGGGTCCATTTTGACTGTATTCCACATTAAATACAACATATCCCTTCGAATTAAACCATTTACTCCATGAGGAAACCTCACTTTTATCCCCGCTGCTCCATCCTCCGCCATGAATATTTACGATAACAGGACGATTTTCATCATTCACTTTTGTATTCCATACATCCAGTAATAAATCTCCATCTTCCGCAGTTTTATAAACAACATCTTCTTCTAAATCGGAATACGTATCTGTTCCAGAAAAAGAGAATGTATAGTTATCCATCAATGCAGTTTCTGCGTCAATACGATCTGCATAATATTGGTTTTGAATCCCAGATAGGAGCGCGATTCCTAAAAAAGAAATACAGTTGACCGCCCAAATCATTTTTAAAAATAATGCAGATTTTTTCCAAATAAGAAAGAGTAAAATAATGAAAGCTGCTACACCTAAAATGAATAATGCTACAGGAAATGTGAGCAGGTAAAATGAAATTTGGCCTGAATAGGAACCATATCCATTAGCAAAAAATGAGCGCCAAAGCAAAACACACACGCCAGTTAGCACGAGTAAACTAGCAATAATACCAATTTTGTTGAAAATAGATTTAAATTTTGTAAATGTCATTTCTTTTCTCTCTTTCGTTAGTATGTCTGAATAGCGGTACCCTGAAAAGAGATTTTTGAAACTAAAACCTGTTTGTCAGACTACTTTAAATACGCTAATGTTCATTACATTTATGATTTTTGAAATAAAATAAACCCGACTAAATCAATGTTAGTCGGGTTGTAGCTTGATTACTATTAAATAAATGAAGTGTTGCTTTATGGCAACATCTATTTTCAGTAAGCTCCAAAGTAACAGAATATATTTCATTCATACTCTATAGCTTTTCCGCCCCTTTACAATCAGAAATTTGTACAAATTCAATTTCAGTACTATTTTACACGGACTATTATAAAGGGTTTATATCACTTCAGTAATCCATCTGATTTTTAGAAATATATTTTGCTGTTATTAATCTAAATTAGTTAGAGATTTCTTTTAAATTATCTCTGTAAAACTGTAGAGTTTAGCTTCTTTCCTAAAATGAGAGACATACATTTACGCTAATGCGCTTATTTATTTTTGTTTGTCTGATAACTTTGGTGGGAAACTTTATTTTTGTCTACAATAATATATTCATCTCTTATTGGTGTATTCTCCATTAAATTCGTTAACATCTCGATAACGCCTTTTTGAATTCTTTCCTGCGCCTCTACGGTCATACCAGAATAGTGTACTGTTAATCCTGTTTGTTTAAGAGAACGCCATGGATGATCTACTGGAGCTGGTTGTGGATACCAAACATCGCCGCCATATCTGATACGACCATCATTGACCGCATGAACAATTGCATTTTTATCTACAATTGCACCGCGAGCACAGTTAACAAGTACAGCATTTTCTTTCATTTGACTTATTATTTCCTGGTCGAATTTATTCTCAGTATCTGCAGTTAAAGGTGATTGAATAATCACTACGTCAGAGCTTTTAATTAGTTCACCGAACGTAACATATTCGACTCCGATTCTTTCTTCTGCATCTTTCTTTCTAAACGGATCATTATATTGCAATTCTACATTAAAAGCTTTTAATCGTTCTGCTGTTAATTGACCAATTCGGCCAAAGCCAAAAATGCCGACTTTTTTATTTAATAGCTCATTGGCACCAGAACCTACTCTTGGCAGATCCCATTCACCTTCTTCCGCTTGCCTGTGCCCCTCTTCATAATTTCTTAAGAGCAGCAATGTTTCCATTACATTTTGCTCCGCAACACTTTCGTTATTACTGCCAGTTACCTCGGCTACCGTAATCCCTTTTTCTGCTGCTGCTTCTATATCGACATGGTCAGAACCAATTCCTGCAGTAATTGCCAGTTTAAGATTTTTTGCTTTTTCGACACGTTCTTTTGTAATATATGCCGGTAAAAAAGGAGATGATATAACAACATCCATATCTTCAATATGTTGATCGATTTCTTTATCATCAGTTATCAATACTAACTCATCTTCTGTGCCGTTCAGAAAATCTCTTAAGCCTAAAGATGCCTCTTTAGTTAGAAGTTGTGAAGAACCTGTTGACGCTGGAAATAATGCAACGATTTTCATTATAATCCTGCTCCTTTTCATTATAAATTTTCTTACTTCTCTCTTCAGGGTCTTTTTATTTACTTTAGCTCTCCATATAACACCCCCTTTATATAGAAAAAACCACCATCTTATAAAAATCGAAAGCGATTTTACAAGATAGTGGTTAGTAATTAGCACATAAGGTACCATAGACCAATCCGCCATTTATTTCTATATTAAATTCAAGTTATTTAACAACAATAAGCAATTTTGTTCTCAAGCATTAATCGGATACAAACCGAAACAATTTATTTATTTGATAACATAGCTGGATATCAATATCATGACCGTAGTTAGTAATCAGCACCTATGTACCATTGGCTAAGCTACCTAAAATAGTGTAATAGCTTTACAGTCTATCTATTGGTTTGTCAAATATAAATATTGAAATAGCTTCATCATCTTCCACATTAATATCCGCAAATAGTTTTAAAAATTTTGCACCAACTAATTCTTCTAAATCTGAAGGCCGTACTTTTTCATACAGTTGCTTCACCATTTGTGTCCTGGCTTGCCAGATCATTGTATGCCCTTCCTCGGTTTGAGCGATAAACTTTTCTACAGGACTAAGGCTCCCATTCATATAAGCAATAGCCCAAGTACCATGAAATGAGACTTTTATTTTCTCGGGGCCTTTTCCGATATGCTGTTTACGATAGGACCGAACTAGATTGGCAAACTGCTGTTCGACTTTATGAATAGTTGTGGACATGTATAAATCCTCTTTCATAAATAGTATTAATCTAATCTCAAAAATAATTATACCACTTTTTTTACATTAATCAAATTAAACCAATCAAATTAAACCGAAACACTAGATTAAAAATTATCTTTAGCCCCCGCTACTTCCATACGGATATTTGCTCCGATTTAGATACAAACTGCGCAGACATGGCTTTTGCTCTCGCTTGAAGCAATACTTGCCTTCCCTCCGGAGTTCTCGTATATACCAGTTCCGCTTTACCTAAGTGCTTTTCCCAACAAGCCAGGAAAAGTTCTGCCATTTCCTTATTTTGTGCCAGTATCGCAGGAACAGCATGGTAATCGATACGGTTCCACCATAATGTCCGCTGTTTTCGGACAACTATATATCTGGGACTCTCAAGTGGATCCAGTACCTCGCGCAATGCCTCCACATATATTTTTTGTTCATAGATGGGGGCATTCTCTAACCAGCAAGTAATGACGCCATTTTCTTCTTCTGTCTGAATGAGGGAAACAGCTGGCTTTGTCTCTATCCAACTTGACTCAAATAAGGCCTGATATACGATAGTTCCAACTTCACTCATGCTTTTCTCGACACTAATATTACGAAATAAGATTTTAAGTAATCTCCAAATGAATGGAGAAGCAATAATAAGAGCAATAGCTATAATAATAACAACCACCCATAAAAAAGCACGAAAATTATCTTCCAAAATGCGGAAATTCGTTATTTCACCAAGTACATTATCTACAAAGAAAAAAATGATAGAAAGTATCGCGAGAATCAAGGCCTTGATGGTATTCGTAAATAATAATGGACGCGGCACCTGCTGTTTTTTGGCAGATATCTCTTCCTTTAAAGTCCCATCTATTTCAACTGCCGACTTCCAGCGCCGGAAAAGCTGCCCTCTCTCCCTTGCCAAATCACACATCTGCCGGTTGGACTGTTCCTTATCGATGCTGTAAAAGGGAGGTTCGGCCAATGATAGTCGACCAATCCCTGTTTGAATCACATTCTTCTGATGCCCTAGACCAATCAAGGCCTTAAAACGTCTTTTCAATGCAAGGTAATCCTCCCCGCCTTCTGTATTGGTAGCATCCAAGCAAACAAGATGCCATATATTGGCTGTTTTTTGCGGATTGTTTTTCTCTACACGAATGGCTCTTCCTCGCATCTGATTGGACAGCATAAAAGAACCAACATAAGAAGCAAGGACTAATGAATTAATAAACGGTGCATCCCAGCCTTCTCCAAGTAATGCAGCTGTACCAATTAATACAGTGATTTCGCCACGTTCAAATAATTTTGTCATCATTTGCACCATTCGATGCCGTGCACTGGTATTGATAGTGATTTCTACATAAGATGCATCATAGGACAGTTCCGCTGCTGTTATAGCAACATCCCATTGTTCGGCTAAATCTTCACAGGCTGCCAATACCTTCTTGGGAATAATAACAATCGATCCAGTTAAAACCCCAAGCGAGACATCCAATTCCCTGCGGCGCAATTGTTCAAAAACAGGTATAGCTCCCAAACGCCGGAGATCCTGCTCATCTTCTGCTTTCTTAGGCAAATCTTCTCGTCTAATATAATCTGTAAGAATAACCTGGCGCAGCTCTGTTCCTAATTCCTGTGCCTCAAAGGCTGTCACTTGCTGGATGCTGTTTAATTTCGACGGGCTCTGCACCAATAAACGGTTGATTCGATCATTCGCTGTTAAGACCACCCTGCGCTTTTCAACAGCTCCGAGACGTTGAAGGTAAGACTGTATTTCTTTTCGTACCGGCTCCTCTTCATCCATAATATGCTTATCTTGATATAGAAGATGTGTCAGCATGAGTTCCAGCCATTCCAAACTCCACTCCGGAATTTGTTTTTTCTTCAAGCCCATTATCGGAAGCGGCTTTGTCCAAGCAGTACTTTCCACTTCCTTTAAGAAAATAAGCATACTGGACAAATAAGCCGGCTCCGACAGAATTTCTTCTGCATATGTATCCGGATCGGTGATCCATGGATGTGCTTCTATTTTATCAATAAGTGCTGGGTTGTGACGTATGGATTGTTGAAATGCTATGACCTGACTTCGAAATTGGTTGATCTCCTCCTGCTCCTCATGGAGGGGGTCGGATATCCAGACATAATCTTGAAACGGAGCGAGCTCTGCTTCTCGTACCAGCTCTGCTATGCTTATTTCAGCATCAATCTCGCCGCACAGCTCCAAATAGCGGTTCCATTCTTGGATGGATACATCATATGGCGGAGTAGCTGTCAAAGCTACAATAGCTGGGTTAGTAAGATTTTTTCTAAAAGAAACAGCAGAACGCCACCATGCAGTGCGTAAATGATGTGCCTCGTCCAGTACCAATGTCTTTACATAAGAAGCAAGCTTTTCCTGTACTTCTTCCTCCTGAGCAGTCATCCATTGATGAAACCCTTGATAGGTTGCGACTGTAACCAAAGCCTTTTCCTTTAAATCTGTTGTCATCCATTCCGGCTGATTACCGCTCTGATCAAATAATTCTACAAAACGGGCCACCCATTGGTCGCGGATGGCGATAGTCGGTGCCAGTATTAATGCAGGCTGATTAAAACGCAGCATCATCTCCAATCCGATAACTGTTTTTCCTGAACCTGGAGGAGCTACTAAATGTAAATGACGTTTATTCAGATAGGTGTCCATATCATCTATGATAGCTTGTTGATAAGATCTCCATGAATATTTAAACTGTAGGTGTTCGGGAAAGCTCTCCATATCTGTCTCCTCATTTCCTTGCTCTCTACTCTATTCATTCACATTATACGATTCAAGTGGAGAAACTGTCTATTACAGCTTAGAAAAACCGATTCAATTCACTGCTTTAAACATGTTCACTTAAAAAAATTTAATCATCTCATAAACTGCCCTCTCAGCCGACCGAAGCGCTCCTTCCAGATGACCTCCAAATTGAGAATCACTTTCTGTACCAGCAAAAAATAGCTTATTCTGCCATTGTCCAGTTACTCTTTCCAGGCCGTATACCGGAAAATTTCTAAGTGGCTCCCAATCCTCCTCAACAGCAGTTTCGATATCCTTTGACCAATCCTTATATAAAATTGCTTCTGGGTTTTGTGCTTCCTCCCCGAAAAGCCGGCTTAACTGGTCCATAATCATTTCTTTCATTTCATTTTCTCCAAGTTCCCATCGAATGTTAGCTGGTATTCCAATAAAACCGAAAAGTGCTCCGCAGCCAGTTTCTGGAGAAGCATCATGGATTTCCTGCAGAGGTCCGACTCTGCTGGATACAAATCCGGAAAGATCGGATTCTCTCCAAAATGGACGGTCATAGAGTATAACTGCCTTTGCCTGTCCTGCCATCCAAGTAGCTTTATCTAATAGCGCACTTTGAAGATTTGGAGACAAGGAAGGGGAAAATTCGATGTGTTTGGCTATAATCCGAGGGGGCAATGCCAGAATAACAGCACTTGCAACTATTTTATCTCTTTTTCCATCCGTACGTTCTGATTCAACAGTAATCGTATCCTCTGTATCGATTTGAATTGCTTTTACTTGTGTATTTAGATCAATCACTCCTGGAGGAATTGTTTCTGCTATGGCATTAATAAGTGATTGAACACCGCCCCTAAAACGCATCGATAGAGCATTGGGATTATCCGGCAGCACAAATCGTTTTGGCGCTTCATGATGAGATTGTTCTGCCAGCATGGCACCTTTCGTATATTGAGGAAACGTTTCTAAATGGAGTTGTTTAACTAGATTGACGATTGTATTTTCATATTGCGGCCAAAACCAGGTTGCACCAAGGTCAAATTTCCCTAAATCCGGTCTATTTGAACCTGCAGTACTTAAGGTTCTCCCTCCTATCCTGTCTCTTGCCTCCAGAACCCTGCATGGAATTCCTTCTGCCGTGAGTTTAGATGCAGCATGTAAACCAGATAAACCCGCACCGACGATAACAATAGGATGTTTCATATTCCTGCCTCTTTCCATAAAGTTATTTTAAAAGCTGCTTATCTATAAATAAATAAGCAGCTTTGTTCGTTATATGATAAATGACATACTTCCCGAATATTCCGCCAAGCTATGTCAAGAGACTCCAGCAATCCTTAAGCTGAAATAATAGAATGAATCTCTTTGGAAACGATGGAATCAAAATAAGAGATGTCTCTGGAACTTTGCGTAATCAATTGCGCTCCTTGAACCACTACAAATAGATGATTCGCCATCGTACTTGCCCGTTCTTCGGTAATGTGAAATTCCTCTAATTTTTGTTGAAGCCATAATACATTTTTATTAAAGAATGCATTGATTTCTTGCTGCAATTCATTATCTAAAGAAAAAGATTCCATGGATAGCATCGAACATAAACATACTTGATAATTTTTCTGTAAACTGTCTTTAAATTGTTCTGTATATGCAGTAAGAATCTCTTCAAGAGAATGAAGTTTGTCACAGCGATCGTCTAAAGAAACAAAAAAATGATTAATATAGTGCTCTAACACACTTTTTACAAGGTCTGATTTAGTCGGAAAGTAATAATGGATGCTTGCTTTTCTGATGCCTACTATGTTTGCAATATCAGCAAAACTAAATCCATTTATCCCCCTTTCTTGAATCAGCTTTTCCCCTGTTTCAATAATTTTTGTTTCCGTGCTTTCTTTTTTTGCCATTCAATCACCTTTATCTTTATTATTAACGCAGCCTTGCTGTAGCTCCGCCATCTACAGGCATAACTGTCCCTGTAATCCAGGAAGATGATTCACTTGCTAAGAATAAGATCGCATTCGCAACATCTTCTGGTTGTCCATTTCTATTTAAAGGATGGAATTCATTAAAGGAACCTAAAACCTCCGGAACTTCCTCATCTGAAAGGAAATTATTATAAATTGGCGTTTCCACTACAGCAGGAGCTACTGCATTTACCCGAATATTATCTGCAGCTAATTCTACCGCCATATTTTTTGTGAGCGCGTGTCTTCCAGCCATAGCTGCGGAATAAGCAGCCGATGGTGTTGCTTCTACTGATTGGATCGCCCACATAGAACCCGTGTTGATAATAGCACCTTGTCCACGTTTTTTCATTTCCGGAATGACTGCTTGCGAAGTGAAAATAGTTCCTTTCACAATGACATCAAGGTAAGATTGCACATCTTCCGGTGTATATTCTGTGAATGAAGTTGGAACAAACTTCCCAGTATTGTTAACAAGTATATCAACTCCGCCATATAATTCAACTGCTTTGTTAACCAGCTCTTCAGAAGTTTCCGGGAGGCTGATATCGCCTGCTGCAAAGCTTACTTTTTGTCCGGTTGGATCAATTTCTGCAACGGTAGTTTTCAAAACCTCTTCTCTCCGTCCATTAATGATTACATTAGCACCTTCATTAAAGAATAATTCTGCCGCTTTTCGGCCGATTCCAGTTCCTCCGCCAGTAATAATTACGGTTTTATTTTGAAATTGCATATATGTTTCCCCGCTTTCATTTTATTTATTGAATATTTTCATTCTACCTACTGGTAGGTAGAATGTCAAACGTAGAATTTTGGGTGCAAATAAAAAATAAACCCGCCTGAGTAAGTTGGGTTTATTTAGATGAGTAGTTATACAAATTTTATTAAAGTTAATAGGTGCTTTCTGATATATTCTTATATTCTATTGATACTTATAACGAACTCAAAGCTTCATCAATGGATATATTTCCACCAATAACATCAAAAGCTTTACCGATTGTTTGCTTATTCTGGAGTGATGCAATAGTCACTGAAGCAACATCCTCTCGGGTAATAATTTTATGCGGAAGATACTCTCCAATTTGAATCTTACCTTTCCCTGATTCATTGGAAAGGTGCCCAGGACGAATAATGGTGTAATCCAAGTTAGAGTGCTCTATCAATAAATCAGAATAATGCATTGCGGCAGCATATTCTTCATAATCATTCACCCATTCTAGACGATCCTCATCATGAAAGTGATGAATACCTCCTGCACTAATGAGAATAAAGCGTTTCACACCAGCTTGTTCAGCAGCTTTTGCCGTTTTTACTTTCCCATCTAAGTCAACGAGCACGGATGGGCTTCCTCCAGCAGTAAAGACAACCGCATCAATTGAAGATAGCTTTTCAACAATTTGTGCCACTGTTTCACGTACATCTACTAATCGTGCCTCAACACCTTGTGATTTAAACTCCTCTATCTGTTCTGGCTTACGTACACCAGCAATAGGATTATATTGGCTGGATTCTTGTAACTTTCTAACGACTTGTCTGCCTGTTCCGCCATTTGCTCCCACAACTAAAATATTCATCGTAATTCCTCCATTCAAGAACTATTTTGTATTAAATATTCTTACGCCTGATTCGTTGGATAAATCGTATATTCACTTACATTCGTATCTTCTGGTTGCTCCATCGCGGAAACAACAACTTCTGCTACTCGCTCCGGTTCAATTCCAGTTTTGGCATAATCTGCACGCTGCATTTGTTGTACTTCAGAATCGGTAATAGAATCCAGTAATTCTGTATTAATTGAACCTGGATAAATTGTTGAAGTCCGTATGTTCGTTCCTTCCTCAACAGATTCTTTCCGAAGGACTTCCATAATATTACGCAATCCCCATTTAGTCGCTCCATATACACCACAATTTAAATAATTACGTAATCCGGCTACGGAAGATGTTGCAATAAATTGACCTGACTTTTGATTGGCAAAATGAGGAATTGTCGCTGCAATCCCATAGAGTACCCCTTTTAAATTGATATCAATCATAGCATCCCAATCCTCCACTTGTAGTGAGGACATGCGTGAATTAGGCATAATACCACCATTCAAAAACATAACATCAACTGTTCCATAAGTGTCGACTGCTGTTTGAATTAATTGTTGATTATCCTGACGTTTCGTTACATCGGTTACGACATAAGCAGCTTGTCCTCCTTGCTCTTCAATAGTCTGAACAAGTGCTTTTAATTTTTCTTTACGTCTTGCTCCGATTACTACTTTTGCCCCTTTTTTTGCTGCAAGTTTAGCAGTTGCTGCTCCGATTCCGCTCGAAGCTCCTGTAATCACTACTACCTTATCCTGAATAGACATAATCGTTCCCTCCAATATATGATTTGAATGCTGTTTGTATATGATTCTTTAAGGTATTAACACTACAGCCCCTGTTATTTGTCGCGATTCTAACAATTCATGAGCTTTGACAGCATCCCTTAAAGAAAGCTGCTTCGGTTCTGGAATTTGAATGATGCCAGACTTAATAGCATGGAATAACTCATTTCCCATTGAAAGAAGGCGATCATAGTTCATCACATGATGATCTAAATCAGGAAATGTTGCATATAATGATCCTTTAGCTGCTAACATCCACATCTCTAACTCGACAGATCCTGATGCCATACCAAAGTTTACGTAATAACCAAAAGGCCGTAATGATGCTAAGGATGCTTCAACCGTTGCTTTTCCAACCCCATCATAGACCACATCGCAGCCTTTCCCATTCGTAAATTCTTTCGCACGCTGAGCAATGTCTTCATGACGGTACTCAATGACGAAGTCACAGCCACTTTGATAGGCGATTTCAGCTTTTTCAGCAGCTCCAACCGTTCCAATCACTGTGACGCCTTTATTCTTTAGCCACTGTGTCATTATATTGCCAACTCCGCCTGCAGCTGCATGAACAAGGGCAACTTCTCCTGCTTGAACTGGATAGGTACGATGAATTAAATAATGTGCTGTTAATCCTTTTAACGTCGAAGCCGCTGCTATTTCATAACTCATTTCTTCAGGCAGAGGGAGCGTTAAATGTGCAGGCACAATATGCTCTTCCCCGTAGGCTCCTGGAGATTGAGTATAAACGACACGATCTCCTATTTTAAATTCGTCTACTCCTTCGCCAACAGCGATTACTTCTCCGGCTCCTTCCTTACCTGGCGTAAGTGGTAATTCTCCGCCCGTTCTTGTATAAATATCTGTATAATTTACGCCGATGGCACGATTGCGAACTTTGATTTTTCCTTTTCCCGGTTCGCCTAGTGATACACTTTCTAAATCCATCACTTCAGGTCCTCCGTGTTGCTTTACTACAATTTTTTTCATTACACTTTCCCCTTTCCTCAGTGTTTTTGCATATCCCCTCAAAAAGATGGAGGATAAAGGGCCTCGATTTCGAGCGTCAGCATACTTTATAGAAAGGCGGCATTATCAACTTGAATAATTTGCCCTTTCATTTTCCGTCCCATATCGCTTGCCAAAAATAAACAGGCATTTGCTTGGTCAATAGGATCTGTCTCTTCAGCTTCCCAATTCACATATTTTTTAGCTAAATCTAATTGCAATGTTCCGCCTGGGTTTGTGCCTTCTAAATTCCCTCGATGCATTGGTGTCATTGTTGTTCCGGGTGCAATCGCATTACAGCGAATATTGGTCTCGGATAAACGAATAGCGACATTGTGTGTTAACGTGTTGAGTGCTCCTTTAGATGACGCATAAGCCACCCCATTAATCGGATGTTCCCCATTGACAGAGGTAACATTAATAATGACACCGTCATCTTTTGGCAAGAAATATTTTAAAGCTTCGCGAACATAACGTGCTGGACCGAAATAGTTCACATCAAATACTTCCTGCATACGTTCATCTTCAATTTCATCAATAGCATCTCCATCAACGACGCCTGCATTATTAATTAAAATATCTATACCTCCAAATTGGTCAACTGTACTCTCAAATACTTCGGAAACTTTGTCCGGGTCAGTAACGTCAGCGACCATACCTGCAGCTTGGTGTCCTTTTGACGTAATTCCTTCAACTACTTCATTCAATTGTTGTTCATGCAGCGCTGTAATAAAAACAAAGGCTCCTTCTTCGGCAAATAATTCTGCCGTTGCTTTCCCGATTCCTGATGATGCGCCTGTAATAATGGCTACTTTATTTTTTAACATTAATTTTCCCATCGATTTATTCTCCATTCTGTTTTATAGTTTTCAAATGTAGGTTTCTTTTAAACGTTACATTAATCCTATCTTTCTTTTGTATGGAGTGAGAGCTTCCTGACTCAAACCCCTTACACTCTAACCATTTTCATCACCCCATTTATGAGAGATGGCTTCAATCTATGGATAACTTCTCTTAACTTGCTAATTGGGCCTCAGAACGATATTCACTGTTTCTTAATAGAATAAATACGAAACTCAAGATAACAGCGATGATTCCTACTAAGACAACATATTGTGTTCCCATTCCGGAGATAAATAAGCCTCCAATGGCTGTTCCGATGGTTGTTCCAATATTACAAGCTGACAAGAACATCCCATTGGAAAAATCAGGCGCTTCTGGTGCTGCAGAAGTAACCAGATATTGATTGATATTTGCTCCTATTCCAGCAATGATTCCCCAAATTAAAATAATGGCTGCTGTTGCTAATGTAAGCTGTCCAGCGAAAAATAAAATGATATAAATACCTCCCAATAGGAAAGGCAATGCCATAATTGTTCTAATCGGGTTAAAAGTAAGCAGTCTTCCGGCCAATATATTACCAATAATATTAGCTGCACCATAAACAAACAGCAGTAAACTAGTTACACTCGGTGATACATTTGTTACGGTTTGAAGATACTCTGCCAGATAGCTGTAAACCCCGAAAATAGCTGCATTTACCAAAACAACAATGATAATCGAAAACCAGGTAACCGACTTTTGTAATACTTTTAATTGTTTTCCGTAAGAAATTGTTTCTTTTATCGGCATGGATGGAACATAAATGACGGTAGCAATAAGCACTAAGATATTTACAATCGCAAAAAAGGCCAAAGCGATTTGTAAATTAGTTGTTCCGGCAATAAAACTGGCAATTGGAACACCGACGACCATCCCTGCAGATACACCAATAAAAATTTTAGCTACTGCTTTTGGAGCTTCTGCTCTGCTGACCGAATCAGCAGCTGCCGAAAACGCTAAAGAAACGTATACTGGATGAAAAAGTGCTGGAATGATTCGAGCAGCTAATAGAACTGCAAAACTAGCTGTGAATATTGAGATGATATTCCCTATAACAAAAATGACTAATACAAGCACCATCACATTTTTTCGATTGAATCTTGAACATAATAACGGCATAATTGGGCCAGATATGGCGACACCAATTGCGAAAATACTTACCAGCCATCCGGCTGTTGCAACACTTACATCGAAGTATTCCGCGATATCAGGTAATATTCCAATGAAGCCCATTTCAGTATTTAAAATACCGAAAACCCCAACGGTTAAAATAAATATAATGAAGCTATTTCGTTTTTCCAATAAATCCAAATCCTTTCTTTTATAAAACGTCTTGAAGTGAAATTTCTCTAGACTTCTAACTTTGTTTAATACATATTACTTCACAACTTGCAACAGACATTCTTTACGTGTTCGTAATAATGAAAATCTAAAATAATTTCTGTTCCATAGCTTCTTTACTTAGCTCACGTCCAGTAATCAAACTTTTTACCTTCAAGCATTTTCTTTGCCTCTTGCCAGCTAATTTTATTCTACTATCTCGAAATATATATAACAAATACCTATTTCTTATGTAGTGATATGCCTTTTAAGAATGATTCTTCCTAAATATTTTGAGATGAGAAAAGTAATATTCGGTTTCAATTTCCAATACGTAAACTTCATGCCGTTTTTCCATTCAACAACGAAGACAGGATGGATAATTTGGCCTACCATTTGAGCATTGGTGTAGAGTGATGAATTCTTGAACTCCATTTTACTTCTAAGAGCTAAGTAAATTATTAACTACTAAATCTATTCTACTTTCCTGGAAGCACCATTAAAAATGCTTACTTTTCATGACATGATATGCTTTTTTTGAATAACATAATCTATATAGTGTATAATACAAGTCATGATATGCTTGTAAGGTATTTCAAAATATATAATCAATCATAGGAGGAGCATATAATGGAATTTAGAGTTCTGCGCTATTTTTTAACTGTTGCCAGAGAAGGCAGTATTACAGGAGCGGCAAATTTTTTGCATGTTACTCAGCCAACCTTATCGAGACAATTAAAAGAACTCGAAGAAGAATTGGGGAAAAAATTATTTATCCGAAAAAGTCACAATATTGTTCTTACTGATGAAGGAATGATCCTGAGAAAGAGAGCAGAAGAAATTATAGATATGGTCGGTAAAGTGGAAAAAGAATTTCATTCCATGGAAGAAACAATAGGCGGAGATATTTATATAGGCGGCGGGGAAACAGAAGCTATGAAGCTAATTGCGCAGGTAGTAAAAGGTATACAGGTTAAATACCCTAATATTAAATATCATTTTCATAGTGGGAACTCTGACGACGTAACGGAGCAGCTTGATAAGGGATTACTTGATTTTGGAATCCTAATTCAACCAGCAGATTTATCCAAATATAATTATATCAATCTCCCGGCCAATGACGTCTGGGGAGTTGTTATGAGAAAAGATAGTCCTCTGGCCGCAAAAGAAAACATCCAAACAATGGATTTATTAAACGTCCCGCTTCTCTTTTCAAGACAAGCGATGAAACCAGGGTTATCTAGAAATGAATTTGCTGAGTGGTTTGGTGATGATTACGATAAACTAAATGTAGTCAGTACATATAATCTTATCTATAATGCGGCGATTATGGTGGAGGAAGGCATTGGTTATGCCGTCACCATTGATAAAATAGCAAATACCTCTCGTGACAGTAACCTTTGTTTTAGACCATTAGAGCCAAGACTTGAATCAGGTTTAAATATTGTCTGGAAGAAGCATCAGGTTTTTTCCAATGCAGCTCAATTGTTTTTTGAGGAAATCCAAGATAAATTTTCTAACAATAAATCCGACGTATAAGAAAAAACTCCCAAATGGAAACATTTCGTTTCCGTTTGGAAGTAATCCATTTTAAAATATAGACCTGATTTACAAAGTTTCTTGACTAAACCGGTTGACCGGTTGGCCGAACAATCATGTCACTAACTGACATGCGATCCGGTGTATCGATGGCAAACACAACTGCGGAGGCGATATCTTCAGAAGTTAATCCAGATTCCAATTGATCTTGATGAACTGCCTCCGAAACTTCTTTATTATTAATTGTTTTATATAGCTCTGTAGCAACTGCTCCAGGAGAGATAATGGTTGATTTGATATTATTTTCTCTTTGTTCCTGTCTTACCCCTTCCATAATCGCACGTACTGCAAATTTTGTTCCACAATATACTGCTGAATCCGGATAGACAACATGCCCTGCTACAGAATCTGTGGCAATAATATGTCCTGATTTTTGTTCTGCCATCACAGGAACTACAGCAGCAATACCATTTAAAACACCCATGACATTGATATCAAGCATTTGTTGCCATTCATCACGACGTCCCTCTACGATTGGAGCTGTTGGCATGATACCTGCATTATTATATAACACATCGATTTTTCCGTATGTGTCTAATGCAAGCTGAGCAACCCTCTGCACTTCTTCATAATTCGTTACATCTGCTTGCTGGATAAGAATATTTGCTTCTGGATACGCTTCTTTAATTGCTTCAAGACGATCTAAACGTCTAGCTGCTAAAATTAATTTAGCACCGCGTTCTGCAAGCTGTTTGGCTGTAGCTTCACCAATCCCGCTTGATGCTCCCATAATAATCATAACTTTATCTTTTATTGTCATGAAAAATTCCTCCTAAATTTCTTATAATCTTCATTATTATCATAAAAGAGAACATTTAAATCCTCAAATACCTATATCATATATGATGATATACTAAATAAGCATAAGGTTTGTGTTGTTTTTTATATTAGCTAAATACATAGAACAGTCTGGGTAACGGGAATGATGAGCTATTTAACAAAACAGCTCATAAAAAAAGCAACCAGCCTACATGAGATTCATAGGCGGTTGCTTTTTTGCGTTAATTTGCAATAAGGATTTTAACATACAGTAAATCTGTCATCTAGTCCCTATGCTTAATAGGTCCACACTTTAGCTTGAAGTTCTTGTACTCCAAATTCCAATGCATCGTCTAAGTCTTCCTTATAAATATCCAGATGGCCATTTGTAATAGCACTACCCCTGTCTTCGCACACGTAAGTTTCATCCTGCTCCGGGATATGTATTTTCGTGCCAAAAGGAAGCGATTGCGGACATGCAATGGTCCTTCCTTCTTCTACTTCCTCACCAGATGCTGTGATACCATAGGCTGGATCACCAGGTTCTTTACCAGTAGATTCTGGACCAGCTGTATAAGCTGTCACTGTAAAAGAGGCTCCGTTTTGATCTGGTATTGTTACTGTTTGCCCAGCTTCAATATATGCAGCATCCGATATGGATGGATTTGCTGCAATAAGCGCATTGACATCTACTTGATAGTTTTGTGCGATACGATAGACATTATCTCCCGGTTGCACTTCATGCTGCTGCTCAGCTGCTGCCGCCCCAGTAAAGAGCACGAATCCAGCCAAAGCAAGAAAAATTGAAAAAATATACTTGATAATAACACCTTCCTCTCCAATATGATAGTAACTATCTACCCCACTTCTTAGCTTATAAACTCAAATTCTATCTATTTAATCTAATTGTAATAAAAATGAAAAAATAGAAATATATTTTATTCTATTGATTATTTTCCATAGATGAGCATGCTGGTGAAGTTCTTGCGTAAAAACATCCAATCAATGAATTACTTTTTCGCATAACGAAGTGATAAAAACGATAAATAATTCATAACTCTCGAATTATTTATCGCAGGCTAATATCAGTTTCATACGCTTTTAGTGCGTAATTTATAGTTGTATGGTAATCTGTTAAATTATTCTTCCCTCCGTCTTATCTTCCTCTTTTAATTTTAAAATAATGAAGGCAATGATTTTATCCCATTTTCCTTCTTGTCCAATTATATTCTATGTATAAGCGTACTAAGTAATCTGTCGTTGGAAAAAGAAATTGCGTGTTTATTATGTAAGCCTGTGGCACCTTCCAAAAAACAGCCTGTAAAAAAGAGAAGGAATCTCTATCAAGTCTCTAATATGTTGGTTGGGGGGTAACACAATGAGTCATCTGATTTATTCACAGAACAATTTGATAGAGAAACCTTATTCCTTATTGATAATGATAATCATTATCACTTGAATTGTCAATACATAATTACAATATTATTTATTTTAGGGAATGGAATCATTGCATTTAAGCGGTGCCTTACCCGTTCACGACGATTAAATCAAATGATGCCGGCGGGCACAAAACGGAGAAATAGTAGTCCTCTGCAGGATCCCATTGCTTATGCCAAGCCTCATCCGCATGCCCCTCTCTTACATTATGCCGATAACGGCGAACCTCAGGTAATACATCCACTAGAATCTTCAAATCAACAACATCAGAAAATTCGGGCAGCGAGCTATAAATTCCATCAAGAATAATGACCTTTGAGGGCTCTTTCGTTATGGAGGATGAGGCCAGACCGCTTTCAGCTGAAAAAGAAAAAGGATGATATTGAACGCTCTCCCCCGCTATAAGCGGTAACAATGCTTCTTTATGCAGACGTTGCCAGTCAATACATCTGCGACATTTCCATTCCGATGTAGTAGTATTCCATTCCTCGTCTGTAATCGTCGCGTCGAAAAACGCATCACACTGAATAACAGTTGCTCCTACGTGTGAAGCAACCTCAGCAGCCAGCGTAGATTTTCCTGCACCGCTCCCCCCGTCCAAAGCCACCACTAAGGGGCTGATTCGTCCTTTCAGGTATCCATTTATAGCGGATACGATTTGCTCGGAAGCTTTTCTTGTTACTTGAGTGTTTTTCACGATTATCCCTCCTCCGTGTCAGACACAAGATTAAATTCACTATCTACAAGTATTCATTTCTTTGGAATAAATGCTTATTAAACTAAATTTCCGGCTTCGGCTTGTTTGCTTCTTACCATTACGAAAATTATATCACAAGTAAATTAGCTGCATCGTGTTTTTAACAAAATTGCGCAGTTGGTATAATAAATACTTTTCCCTTCCAGTCCAAAAAAAGAACCCTCAGATAAATGAGAGTTCTTTAACATGGAACGAATAAACCGAACCCATTAAGAAATTGGAAGCCGTTCTGTTTCTTCTTAACGACTGTTCACTTTTTTACTTTCTGAAAGCCAGCCTTCAAGATTGTAGGACATTTCCCAGAAATGGAGTTCGTATTCTTTTGCGATAATAAATTGTTCTTTTACCTTCTCTTTTTCCTTATCATTCATATCTTCAACTAAAGTGTTTAGTAAATTAATCATTTCGGTAGTTGAATCTTGAAACCAGTCACTCGCATACATTTTAATCCAGTTACGATAAATTTCCGGCTCTGGAGTGGCATTTTCATTCACTTTTCCGATGTCCGCATATAACCAATAGCATGGCAGTATGGCAGCCACAGTATGTGCTAGATTTCCAGACAGGCTTGCTCGATACAAATGCGAAGTATAGGCATACGCAGTTGGCGCTGGTTTGAAGTTATCTAAATCTGCTTGTGTAATATTTAAAATCTCAGCGTGCTCGTTATGCACGGTCAGTTCAGCCTCTGCTGTAAAGCGCGCTTTATCAGCTAAAAGAGCAGTCAGCTTAAAATCTTCGGCCTGGGATGCTGCAATCGCGTGGATCTTACCGTAATGTTTTAAATAGTAAATATCTTGTAAAATATAATACTTAAATGTTTCTAGCGGCAAATCTCCTTTCACGATTCCTTGCACAAATGGGTGATGTAAACTTTGCTCCCAGCTTTCCTTCGTTGCAGCACGTAATTCATCCGTAAATTTCATAAAAAAAATCCTCCTTTAATCTTTTTTCTAAAGACTCGTAGAAGGAAGCATCTGCATACAAAAACATACACACGAAAAAATAGCGCATGGTTGTCTGCTTATTCTACTTCCCTCCGCTGGCCTTAACCAGATCAGGTTCTAAGGGTGCTAAATATACATTTATCTCAGCCGTTACGGCGCCCCTAGCAGAAAATTGAAATGTATTCGATTGTCTATTATGGTAGCAGAACAAATTGTTAAGTCAAGTCTTTTTTGTTTATAAGAAAATCAGCAAAGAAATAATCAAATCTATTAAAAAAATAGGTTTCCAAGAAGCTTAAAAAACTAGTGTGTTTCACTCGTTATCATGGATAAATCATTATCTTAATGCTAGTATCCTTCTGATTTACGGCGGTTTCTACAGCCTCTTTGATATTATCTAAACGATACTTATGGGTAATTACATCCTCGAGACCAAGGTCCTGACTGCCAATTGCCTGTATTGCTGTCGGATAACTGTTTGCATAGCGAAAAACACCGTGAATGTCGTATTCTGAATCGACGATATGGGTAATATCTACAGGTATTTCTGAGGATGCAGGTAATCCAACTAATACAATCCTTCCTCCGCGTTTCGTAATCGTCAGTGCATCCTGAACCGCCCGGCCATTACCTGAAGTTTCAACGGCGATATCCAAACCACTGCCAGCTGTTGCCTTTTCTATCTCCTCATGAATATTATCTTGTGTTGGATCAAATACCTTTGTCGCGCCAAATTTCTTCGCTAATTCTCTGCGATATGGTACCACATCCGAGCAATAGATTTCGTTCACTCCGAATATTTTCGCTGCCTTGATCGCTAACAGCCCAATAGGTCCTAAACCGGTTATCAGCATTTTATCATTGGGATGAACTTTTCCGCGCTGCATCGCATGAATGCCAACAGAAAGCGGTTCAATTAAAGCCCCTTCTTCATAGCTCATTTGATCCGGTATTTTAAACGCGAAATCACTGCGAATCGTGACATATTCAGACCAAGCTCCGTCAACTGGCGGAGTTGCCATAAATTGTACCTCCGGGCAGAGATTGTATCGGCCTGATTTACAATATTCACAAGTTCCGCATACCACACCCGGCTCGACAGCTACACGGTCGCCTGCCGCAAGATTCTCAACCTGACTGCCAGCTTTAACAATATCTCCTGCTAATTCATGCCCTAAAATGAGTGGTTCTTCTACGACATAACGCCCGATTTTTCCGTGTTCGTAGTAGTGCACATCAGAGCCGCATACACCGATACACTGCACTTTGATTAATACTTCATTTTCCTTTGGTTCTGGTATATTTATTTCCTTAACCTCAATATCCAATGGCTTATTTAGAACTGCTGCCTTCATCTTTTTCATTCCGCTACACCTCTTTGATATGTATTGTTTTGCCAAGCGTATAAATACGTCATCCTATACTATTTTGGAAAAATAGAGAGCTATAATTTTTTAAGAACATATTCTTCATTGTAACATGCGTGTTGATATACGATAAATAAACGTGCGATCTTTCTCTTTTTATAGAATACAATGTGCTATAAGCTCTTCCTCTATTTTCTTAGAACAGCTTCTCAATGTAAGGCATTCCATTTCCTCCAAAATTAAAACACTATCTTTGTTCGAGATAGTGTCAATAAGAAGATGGCATGTATCATTTAAGTTCATATTTTCTGCCTTATTATTTCGTATACAAGTGAGAAAGCAGCTTTCTGTTTTTTTCATGAAATTTTGAGTTGTGAGAAGAGACATAAATCTCATTATAGGCATCCGGCTTCATATACAGCTTTGCTTGATTCACTGTATTCGCTGCATCATTGTACGCGCCGGCAATTAAGTGCACCTTTCCATCGAATGAAAGAATATCACCGGCAGCATATAAACCAGCTATGTTCGTTTCAGCTTTTCCGGATCCTTTTACGAAAAAGTCCTGTTCAAGTTCTACTTTCAACGGACTTTCTTTAATAAATTTCAGCTCTCTGTCAAATCCATGATTAATGATTAAATCGTCCACTTCAAAACGAACTTTTTCCCCGGTTTTTTGGTTTTTCGTCAAGATTTCTTTGACATGATGACCTTCTTCGTCTGCAAGCAATTTTTCTATTTTTGTATTTTTATAGATATGGACAGAGGAGGCTTCCAGATGAGCGATATGCGCTTCCATCGCTTTGAATTCCTCCCCTCGATAAACCAATGATACCTGTTCCGCAATGGGCTCTAATTCGGTAGCCCAGTCAATGGCCGTATCTCCTCCGCCGGAAACAATCACTTTCTTATCTTTAAACCTGTCAAGGCTCTGTACTGTGTAATGAAGATTGCTTACCTCGAAACGGTCCGCTCCCTCTATATCCAATTTAATTGGTTCCAGAATACCTCCGCCAGTTGCCAAAATAACCGTTCGGCTAACGTATTTATGTCCTGTATGGGTTGTCACCACAAAACAATCTTCCATATTCTTTTCAAGTTTTTCCACTTTTTCATTTAAAATAACTTCCGGGTTAAATGTACGTGCCTGCGCTTCCATTTGCTCTATCAATTGAGCGCCGGTAATCGGTGTTAGTCCTCCTATATCCCAAATCATTTTTTCAGGATAGATATGAACCTTCCCTCCGAGGTTTGGTTTAAATTCGATAATGCGGGCAGATAGATCGCGCATCCCGCAATAAAAGGCCGCATACAATCCAGCCGGGCCACCGCCTATAATGGTTACATCTTTACATTCTGTCATCGTCTAACAACCTTCCATAAGTTAAATTTTCTGTATTCTTTTTCTAATATTCGTGAGGATTCACACCAGATCGATAAAAAACACACGCTAAAATATTGGATAATATCTAGAATGATGCGCAAATTGGGAGATGAAAAATGTCTTCAATTACTTCAATTCGCGAACGCCTTAGTTGGACCTGGGACTGCGTTTACTCGTCCCATCAAAACCGCTAGATAAAGAAATCCTACTATTTAATGATAATGATAATCATTATCATTATAAATGTCAATGTGTCTTTTTTTATTTCTATCTTTTCGTTCCTGATTAAGCTACTTAAAAAACCGGTAAAAGTCATCTCATACACAGCAAAAAAGTCTTGTACCTAAAGGATTCTGCCGGTGCAGCTCTCTTTTTTAGTACAAGACTTCAAATTTCTTTCTATGAAAACAGCTATACTAATAAACCTCAAACTCATATTCATCGGATACGCTTATTGCATTGCAGAATATTAACATAAGATTTCAACCTTCTCTGTTGACTTTCGGTATTTCCTTTGTTTCACTCGCTTCTTCATCACTTATGATGCCTTCTGCTGAT
This sequence comes from Oceanobacillus sp. B139/18, assembly GCF_055524595.1. NCBI lineage: Bacteria > Bacillati > Bacillota > Bacilli > Caryophanales > Bacillaceae > Oceanobacillus > Oceanobacillus sp. B139/18. Next base: position 995,156 of record NZ_JBVFXI010000001.1, read on the forward strand.
TTTTTAAATGAAGTCAGTGTTTTCCCTAAGGCAGAACCAATTTCAGGCAGTTTTTGGGGACCAAAAATGATCAAAGCCAGAATAATAATCAGAATCAAGCCTGGGATACCGATATTGGAAAGCCCCATCCTGTTCCCTCCTCTTTTATTCTATCATTAAACATGCTGGCTGTTTTTACTCACTTGGACCAATTGGCCTCCCTCATCGAGAAATTTAATAATCCCTTCCGCAGCCCGATATGCCAGTGCCCCTACCGTGCCAGTCGGGTTGTAGCCGCCATTATGGGCGAAAGCAGAAGCACCGACAACAAATAGATTATCGACCTCCCACATTTGTGAATAGTTATTTACTGCAGAGGTTTCTGGGTCAGCACCCATAATGACACCGCCCGTATTATGGGTTGTCTGGTATGGGACGATATCATAATGTTCGCTGATTTCTCTGACGTCCACGTGATCGGCACCCATTTCTTTTAGAATCTCTCCGGCTTTTTCCGAAAGATAGCGATGTAAGTTCCGGTCCTGCTCTGTAAAATCGTACGTTAACTTCAATAAAGGATTACCATATGCATCTTTATAGTTTTCATCCAAGCTTAAATAATTGTTGCGATGCGGCATGGAAGCTCCTTGTGCACCAACAGAAAGAGATCGATTAAAATAATGCAGTGACTGCTCTTTAAAATCCTTACCCCATGATGGCGTGCCCTTAGGAACTGGATTGCTTTCAATTGGCCGGCGTCCTGTTTGTGTAATTGATAAGGAACCGCCATGAATGAAATCTAAAGCTTTATGATCGAAATTATCTCCATTGTAATCATCTACGGTAGCCCCAAGCGAGCCTGCTCCCATAAAAGTGTTAAACTTCTCGTTTTCAAAGAAGCCCGTTGCGCCACCCCCGATTTGATAGCAATAATTCTTCCCGATGACGCCTTTTCCAGTTTCCGGATTATAAGGCTTGCCAATTTCTGATTGAAGCAGTAAACGCGTATTGTTTAATACATAGCTTGTCAAAATGACCACATCTGCAGGTTGTTCAAACTCCTCTCCCGTTTGCACATCGACATAACGGACACCGGTTGCCTTCCCATCATTATGAAGTACCTCGACCACGTTGGAGTCAGGCCGCAATTCAAAGTTTCCTGTTTTTTTTGCAGTAGGGAGAACGGTGATATTCGGGCTTGACTTTGCTCCGTACTCACAACCAAATCTCTCACAGAAACCGCAATACTGACAAGCATTGATTGTTTCCCCATCCGGATTTTCATATGCCTCCGATAAATTTGCGGACGCCATCTGGATAGGATGAAGATTTAAATTCTTAGCAGCTTTTTTAAAGCGATCCAAGATGGGAGTGCTTTTCATTGGGCCTGTCGGATAATCGTTCTTCCGAGGAGCTCCCATTGGATTCTCTTCTCCGCTGATGCCAGTAGTTTGTTCAAATTTATAAAAATAAGGCTCTAGCTCATCATAAGTGATGCCCCAGTCCTGTAATGTATAATCGTCGCTCAGCTTGTCCTTTCCATATTTTTTATCTGTTTCCGATTTGATTTCCAAGTCATATGGCAAAAAACGCCACGTATGTCCATTCCAATGATCTCCAGCACCGCCGACACCTTCTCCCAGAAGAAATGAACCTAATTGTCTCATGGGCAGTGCATGTTCATCCCGTTTATTCCGAAATGTGATGGTTTCTTTCGAGGTATCCTGCATCAGCCCATAACGGACAGCGTAACGGTATTCATCATGAACCATATGAAAATCTTCTGTTCCTCTGTCACCGCCTCGTTCCAGACCAACGACTTTATATCCTTCCTTTGTCAACTCTGCGGCAATAATACCGCCTGTCCAGCCAACCCCAACAGTGACAACATCTACCTTGTCCAATTTCTTTGCCATATCAACAGCCTCCTCATCGTATTACAAATGATCGTTTAATGCTTTTGGTTCCATCTCTATAAAGCTTTCATCCTCAATTTTATCGGTATAACTCATTTGACTGCCTGGATATTCCTTCATTTTCCAACCGCGCATTTTATCATTCCCGCCATATAAAGGATCAGCATAAGCACCTGCGAGTGTTGATGCACGCAGCATTTTGAAAAACTCAGAGGACGCAACCCCTTTTAATTTTACTTCGTCATTTTCAAATTTCTGCAATATTTTATCCTGCTGTTCTCCTTCCAAATCTATAAAAGACTCCTTATAATCATTTTGGCTTTCCTGCTCTAATGCACGAATTCCCTGCATAAAGATTTCATGACGTTTTAATGCAGACTGATAGCCTTGAAAAGGGGTTCCCTTACGAAAGGGACCTTGCATATATTCTTTATCATTATTTCCATATGCTCCTGCTAACTGATGATCAATAAAATAGGGAACTCCAAGAGCTAACGCGCCAGGTCCATTATCATCTTCTGGAAATATACGCTCCGTCGCTGCACCAAGCGTATTAAAATCAGCATGTCTTGTGAAATACATTAATGCCTGGTTGAAATTCTCCTCTTCTTTTACAGTAGGTGCAGCTGGCTGTTTCGTTCCACTCCCACCAAAGCTTGCTCCAAACACAGATCCTATCAAACCGCCGCCGATAAGACCTCCTGCTACATACCCGGAATTCTTTACAAATTTTCTGCGTGACATCTTAGAACCTTTTGACTCTTCAGCCATTTTACTCCCGCCTTTCTAAAACAATTAAAATGTTACAACTAGAATGTAAAAAAACTCATTTTGAGTGAGTTATCAGGATGGGAAAGGAATGATTCTGCTTTGGATACGTTCTAAAACTTCTTGCTTTGCGTACCCTTTCTTTATTTCAAGTTTATTTTTCTATGTTCTCTCTATACGTTTTGATACTTTCACTAGTTTTTAGTTCGTTATTACATCTATATGTTTTCTCTGATGGTCATATACCTTGTAAGTCAAAAAATACGAAGATTGGTTTGTTGTTATTTCTAATATTCTATGGCAATCAGGTCATCTCTAAACAGTCAATTCAATTAAATATATAGATAACTTCTTTTACTCCATTTGGTTTCTTAAAAGGAACAATGTTTAATTAAAGTGCCTGCTTCTCAAAAAAGAAACTTTGGATTTACGATGATTTTAGTAACCAAATGAATACAGACTTATCGTTTGAACTACGCAATATAGATTTATTTTCCGGAAAATACTTCAGCTGCGATGAAGCGCTGATAAAGCGATTTATAGAAGGTGTTCGTATAAAATGAAAACATTAGTATTCGTTTTTCACCCCAATTTGGCTAAATCTCGTGGAAACCAGTATTTAATTGAAGAATAAAGAAGCAGCCTAACGTTACTTTCCACGATGTTTATAGAGCTTATTCCAAGGAATAAATCGATGTTCAAGAGGAACAAAAGCTGGTAGAAAATCATGATCGTATTATTTTTCAATTTCCTTTCTATTGATACAGCGTCCCTCCATTGGAAGCAGCTGTTAACTTTGTCGGTGCACATTATTTACCGCCATTTGCGCTGAATGGTGTCGGTCATCAAGGAGGAACAACTTGCTGAAATCACAAAAGAGTATGTAGATTATGCGTTGAACCCGGAGCTGCTTACCCCCTGCTATAAAAAGACACAGCGGAGCAGCCGTTTGCTCGATAATGACAAACAAACTAAAAACCAAACCTTATTTTATTGGAAGGTTTGGTTTTTAGTTTGTCAGGATCGGCAATTTGCTCTGCAATTGCAATTGCTTCCTAAGGCATTAACTCATCATGAGGTTTAGTAAATTCAAAAAAAGAATTGCAGATGGGAAGAATATGCTTATACAATATAAAGCAAGGATGTTATTCAGTATTTTAAGAAATCATTGAAATTGTAAGAAACTGTCGAAATAAACAGCGTAAAATTGTATAAGAGGGGGAAGAACATGTCTATTAATTCTTTTGAAAACTATCCGATGTCTTGGAAACCGTTGCTCAATAAAAACAAAAAGCCAGTTTATCAAACTCTCGCCCAGCAATTGGAGGACGATATACTAAATGGAAATTTATTGCCAGGAACAAAGCTTCCCCCTCAGCGAGAGTTGGCTGATTATTTAGATTTAAATTTAAGTACCATTTCAAAAGCTTTTAAAATGTGCGGGTTAAAAGGCTTGTTAAGTTCATCTGTCGGCAGCGGAACTTTTGTAGCTTACGATGCGCTATCCAATGCCTATTTACTAGAGGATACAAAGCCAAAGCATTTAATCGAAATGGGCGCTACATTGCCTGATAATGATTCTTATAAACTACTTCAGCTCCAATTAAAAAGCATGGCACAGGAAACAGACTATGAAAAATGGTTTGGTTATGGCCGTGCCGGAGACAGTCTTTGGCAAAAAGACGCTGCCGTAAAATTTATCAAAAGAGGCGGCTATGAAACGACTGTTGACCATATCTTATTTGCAAATGGGGGACAAAATGCCATTACGGCTATATTAGCCAGTCTCTATAAATCCGGCGACCGTATTGGCGCTGATTCCCATACTTATCCTGGATTAAAAACGGTTGCCGCAATGTTTGGTATACACATCATACCGATCAAAGCAGAGAATCATATCATGAGCCCCTCTGCTTTTGAAGATGCCTGTAAAAACGAGCATATCAAAGGGATATATGTAGTCCCCGACTACCACAATCCAACAGCTTGCTGTATGCCTGTCGAAAATCGAAAAGAAATCGCAGCAATTGCTAAAAAGTATAACCAGATTATTATAGAAGACGCGACATATAACCTTCATCATAAAAAAGCATATCCGGCAATTGCCGCTTTTGCGCCTGAACAGACCATTTATGTTGCCAGTTTATCAAAGTCCATAGCACCAGGGCTGCGATTAGCTTATGTGGCGGCGCCGAAACAATATAAGGAGCTCATTTCAAAAGCACTGTATAATTTAAATATATCCGTCTCTCCCTTATTAGCAGAACTGGCAGCACGGACCATTGTATCCAACCAGTTTGAAGATTTAATTGAAGGACATCTTCATGAAGCGATTCGCAGGAATGAAGTTTTTGACCGTTATTTGGCTGATTGCACATGCTTGGGGGCTGATATAGGCATCTTCCGCTGGGTGCTGCTGCCAGGCAAAATAACAGGTGCGCAATTTGAATTGCTTGCCGCACAGCAAGGTGTACAGGTCTACGCAGCAGAACGCTTTGTAGTTGGTAACAGTTCTCCAGAAAGAGCTGTAAGAGTTGCCGTTTGTGCCCCGGAAACAACTGAAGAGCTCGAGCATGGCCTGATTATTCTTAAACGATTACTAGACAGCATCCTTTCATAGGATTGAAAGCATCTAAAATGCCTGAACTTTTGAGATGAAAGGATTCAGGCATTTAGATAAATATATGTGTTATTTCATTCTTATATCAAAAGATGTATACGCATCACTCTATGAAGCTCTTTTCTGTTTATTAATATCTGCCCAAATAATGATAGGTATAAGCAGTAATGAAAGAATCGCACCACCAATGGAAAGGAATGCATAACTGGAATTTGCTACAATCATTCCAGATATTCCGCCCCCTAACGCTCCGGACAAAGCAATCCAGACATCTACGGTTCCCTGCGTCTTCGCCCGGCTGTCTAATGAAGTAGAGTCTACCAGGATTGCGGTTCCACTAATCAAACCAAAATTCCAACCAAGACCAAGTAACACGAGCGCTGTAATAAGTACTGTCATCGAATCCGCAGGTCCCAACGCAGCTAAAACACCAGAAGCAAGCAGCGTAACCGCAGAAGCAACAGCCATCGCAGCCCGGCCGACTTTATCGACTAAGCTCCCGGTTATTAAAGAAGGAAAATACATTGCGCCAACATGAAAACCAATCACTAGGCCGACAGCCTGCAAGTCATGCCCATGATGCCCCATATGTATCGGCGTCATAGTCATAATGGCAATCATAACAAACTGCGTTAAAACCATTACTGCAGCTCCTGCCCAAATACCTTTCCTGTTTTTGGGTAGCCCACCCATGTTTTTTTCTGTCTTTGAATGGCTGTTGCTTTTCTCGGAATTAGAGATGGCTTTCGCTACAAGCAGCGGATCAGGACGCAGATAAAATAAAAGTACCAATCCTGCTAGTATATAAGCTGCTGCTGCTAATATAAATGGGCCTGCCAAAGCAGGTACTCCCAGAAATATCGCAACATCTCCCATAAATTCCACCAGATTCGGTCCGGCAACAGCGCCTAATGTAGTAGAAACCATGGCCATACTTACAGCTTTAGCCCGTTGCGTTGAACCTGCCAAGTCTGTTCCTGCATAACGCGCTTGCAGATTGGTGGCTGTTCCTGCCCCGTAGATAAACAGCGCAATAAATAAAAGGACAATGCTGTTCATTAATGCAGCCATAACGACACCAATGGCCCCAATCCCTCCAGTTAAAAAACCTGCTGAAAGTCCAAAACGACGTCCGTAGCGTTGAGAAAGCCGTCCTACAAGTAACGCTGTCCCTGCAGATCCTAAGGTAAATAATGCTGTAGGAATCCCTGTTATGCTGTCTGTTCCCAGCATATCCTGTGCGAGGAGCGCCCCTACGGTAATTCCCGCTGCAAGACCTGCGCCTCCAAATATTTGAGACATAATGACAACCATTAATGTTTTCTTATACAGTTGTTTTTGTTTTTCTGGAGAGTCAATATATGCTTGCAGCCAAGCTGAACTATCTCCAAGTTTTATTTCATTATCTTCCGCCATTTTATCCCGCCTTCATACTAATACAGTTCTTTTTTAGTAACAATCATAATATTTAGATAGCTTATCACGAATGAAAAAACCATACAACACAATAATTGTATGGCAAACAATATTATAAAATTATTGTATGGCGGCCAAATAGATGAAGCATTTCTATTCTATGACGCCCTTCTATGATTTCTTTTGAAACGCCGCCCCTGCTTTTATCTGTTTCTGGAATTGTTCTTTGCAGTTCTGTGAAGAAAAACACAAATTGCCCCTTTTTCATTTGCCGAATCCGTTCGCAAATGTTATACTCTATTCTCAATTAGTTATTCAATTTTAGAATAAAAGAACAATATAAGACAGCTTATTTCGTTCACAATTTGTTAATAATTCAAGTGAAATAATGCACTTTTTCACTTGGGTTCCTTGACAAATTATCTCTAATTTAGAATAATTATTATTAGATTATAATTATTGTTTTTATTGATAAAAATCAATAATTATAAGATTACTATTTTGCAAGGAGGACATACATTATGTCACTAATAGGTAAAGAAGTACAACCATTTCAAGCAACTGCATTTCATCAAGGTGAATTTGTAGATGTATCCGAAGAAAATTTCAAAGGTCAATGGAGCGTTGTTTGTTTCTATCCAGCAGACTTCTCTTTTGTTTGCCCGACCGAATTAGAGGACTTACAAAATCAATATGCTGAATTAAAAAATCTTGGTACAGAGGTTTATTCTGTTTCTACAGATACACATTTTGTGCATAAAGCATGGCATGAAGCATCAGATGCTATCAACAAAATTGAATATACGATGATTGGTGACCCTTCTCAGCAAATTTCCCGTAACTTTGAAGTATTAAGAGAAGATGCAGGACTGGCTGATCGCGGTACATTTATTATTGATCCAGACGGCGTTATCCAAGCTGTAGAAATTAACGCTGATGGTATTGGCCGTGACGCCAGCACATTAATCAATAAAATCAAAGCGGCACAATATGTACGTGAAAATCCAGATGAAGTTTGCCCTGCTAAATGGGAAGAAGATGGAGAAACATTAAAACCAAGCCTAGATTTAGTTGGAAAAATCTAAGAAAGCACGGTTAGCCGGTTAACGGCTGTAATTTAAATTTAAACGGGGTTCGGCGTTACGTGCGTCGAACTTCCTTTGTGTTATACAGCCTATCGATACAGATTTCTCCATCAGGGGAAATTCCGAGACAGCTATGAACAAAGGGATTCATTTTAGTTTTTCCGATTTTAATAGAGAAAAGAGGTTTACTATGCTCGATCAAGAAATCAAATCACAACTTAAAGAATATTTGCAGCTATTGGAAAATGACATTGTACTCAAAGTAAGCTTTGGCGCTGACGATGTTTCCAAAGAAGCAGAGGAACTGGTCAATGAAATTGCCGGAATGTCTGATAAAATCACAATCGAACAAGGTGAATTCCCGCGCACTCCGACCTTTAGCGTAAATCGTCCTGGAGAAGATTCAGGCATTGCTTTTGCCGGTGTTCCACTTGGGCATGAATTCACCTCTCTTGTTCTTGCATTATTGCAAGTGAGCGGCCGTCCGCCGAAAGCAGATGTGAAACTCCTGGAACAAATCAAGCAATTGCAGGGACCGCTCCATTTTGAATCGTATGTCAGCCTTTCCTGCCATAATTGTCCTGACGTAGTCCAGGCCTTGAATTTAATGAGCGTGGTTCACCCTGCAATTACGCATACCATGATTGAAGGATCTGCATTTAAAGAAGAAGCAGACGATAATGGCGTGATGGCCGTCCCATCTGTCTTCTTAAATGGAGAATCCTTTGTTAACGGACGCCAAACTCTAAAAAGCATCTTTGAAAAATTAGGCACTACGACTGTGGATGTATCCGGCCTGAACGATAAAGAAGCATTTGATGTGCTTGTTGTCGGCGGCGGTCCTGCTGGCGCCAGCGCAGCTATCTATGCAGCACGAAAAGGAATTCGTACCGGTGTCGTAGCGGAACGCTTTGGCGGACAGGTTCAAGATACCATGGGCATCGAGAACTTCATCACTACCAAATATACAGAAGGTCCGAAATTGGCAGCAAGCCTGGAAGAGCATGTTCGCGATTATGAAGTTGATATCATGGACTCGATGCGTGCTAAATCACTGGAGAAAAAAGACTTATTTGAATTAGAACTGGAAAATGGTGCAACACTGAAAAGTAAAACAGTTGTGCTTTCCACCGGTGCACGCTGGAGAAATATTGGCGTCCCCGGGGAAGCAGAATTCAAAAATAAAGGGGTTGCTTATTGCCCGCACTGTGACGGCCCAATTTTTGAAGGAAAAGATGTAGCGGTTATCGGCGGCGGTAATTCCGGGATTGAAGCAGCCATTGATTTAGCCGGAATCGTTAAGCATGTCACAGTTCTTGAATTCCTTCCCGAACTGAAAGCAGATAAGGTTTTACAAGAGCGTGTATATAGCTTGCCAAACGTAACAGTTATCACAAATGCTCGTACTTCTGAAATTTATGGTGATCAAAAAGTGCAAGGGCTTCGCTATGTTGACCGTGAAACGGAAGAAGAACACAGCATCGAACTTGCTGGTGTCTTTGTACAAATTGGCCTTGTGCCAAATACGGAATGGCTGGAAGACACGGTGGAACGCAGCAAATTTGGAGAAATCATTGTAGATAAACGCGGTTCTACCAATATTCCCGGCCTATTCGCTGCAGGAGACTGCACAGACAGCGCATATAAACAAATCATTATTTCAATGGGATCTGGAGCCACTGCGGCTTTAGGTGCATTTGATCACTTAATTCGTAATTAAGGCGGAAAGACTAGCGGGAAAATCCTGCTAGTCTTTTTATCTATGAATCAATTTAACTTTTATTTGGCGCAAACATAGGCAACGCTGCCGATAGAATCTGGATTTTCCAACTGATCTATCATCGATGTAGCCAAGTCGGCCCCAGTTATACGTCCCTTCCCTTTTGGTACAGGCTTATCGAGGCTTATTCGATAAGTCCCTTTTGCTAAAAAAATACCAACTCACTCCTAAAAAGTGTAACTTGGTATTTGGGATTTTGATAACTTCCTTTATGTTAACTTAACGCACTATACTGCATGATATTCAAAAAAATTTCTATTTTAAAAACGTACTCGGCATAACGACAAGAACGACCTCTCCACGTGCGCAGAGAGTATCATCTGCAAAGATTTCTGTATGGACCTTCCATCTTTTCGGATGAATTTCCTCCACTGTTCCAATGGCCTTTAGCGGCGTATCCTGTGAAGTTGGCTGCAGGAATTCCACATGGAGGCCTGCAGTGACAAATCTGGGCGGTACCGAACCATCACCAATTTCATTTCCGTTTTTGCGGTGTAAAGCAAGTGCAGCCGAACCTGACCCACGACAGTCCATTAACGAAGCTATCAACCCGCCGTAAACAAAACCCGGGATTCCCATGTACTTTGAATCAGGCGTAAAAATGGTAATTGTCTTATCTCCTTGCCATCCAGTCCGCAGGTGGTGACCATCTTTATTTAGTCGGCCGCATCCATAGCACCAGGAAAAATCATCGGGATAAATATCTTGTATTGCTTTTTCTATCTTTTCTTCCACACTGTCCCCTCCTTCGACTTTATAAATCTCAATAAATCAGATGGAATATAAGCTGGTAATCTGTCATGTTGTACTATCAATATATACAAGTTCTTCCTGATGTGCAATAATATTCTGATAAATAAATAGAAAGAACCTATTTTGAAAAATAATCAAAACAAGTTCTTTCTATATGAATAACCATCAAGCTATTCTGTTCGTTAAAGCTCCTTTTCTTTGACTTCCCCGGTTTCTTTATCTACCAGATACCAGCCTATGGTGTTTGTCATCTGCGCTTCCCCTTCTTCTCCTGAAAACACAAATGCTTGAACAGTATAATAGCCTTCTTCGTCCTCGTCATCTTGTACCATGGCTTTTACATCTTCCCGGTTAGTGTCGCTATGCTCATCTACATAGTCAAACACGTTTTTTGTCGCATCCTCTTCCGTTATTCCGGTATTTTCCTCCTGTTCATTTGCGTTTGAAGTATCTTCGGATTGGTTATCATCCTCTTCTGCTGTGCCATTATTGTCACCTGCTTCATTCAATAAAGGGTAGGTGGAAATAACTTGATCCGTTTCATTTACCAGCTGGAGCTCCTCGACCTGAAAATCGAGCGCAGTTAGTTGAAGAACCTGCTCAAAATCTTCACGTTCTTGTTGAGTCGGTTCTGCCTCCTCATTGATATGATATGTCACCATCGCTTGATTCCCATCTACCTCTGCTTCTTCGATTTCCAGACCTTCGTAGATTCCGGAGTGATAAGACCCGTTGTCGTTCGTTGTGGTTGCCATCGCTTCAATTGTCTGGCCGAAATCAAATAGTTCGCCATCCTCCGCAGATATTTCTTCTCCCGCTACAGCCCCGCTGATATACGTGTGCTCCCCTCGCTCTGTTTCTTCTGGAGACATAACATAGTATCCGCGATTCGGCTCTTGTTCGATTTCAACGGGATCCTGCCAATGATTTTCCGCAAAAGTCAGTCCTCTTTCCCCATCCTGATTAAAAAGGTTAAATTCATCCAAACCATACCGAAAGCCAATCTCATTCAGCGCTTCCCAAAACATCGCCGACTCCGTGGATGCCATACTTAAATCATCCTCTTCATTATAGTACAAGTTCACTGCTGTTCCGTCGACCTCAAAATTGGTCGTAGCAGAGAGCAGATCACGTTGTGAAGGATCACTTTCCATTAATGATTGATGTATCCGCTCTTCACGTGTCATCTCATCCGCTGTCCGCGTGAAGTAAAGCAATAAATCCGTGCCATCCAGCCACTCGGCGTGAATCAGGTAGTCACCGGAGACTTGTTCTTCTGTATAGTCCTGCTCTTCTGCTTCGTTATCGGAATGGTTGTTTTCCTCCTCGTTTTCCACCGGGTTCTTATCAGATGCAGCATCCTCCTCTGGATTGTTTGAATCTGTCTCATCTCCATCTTCTTCTGAATCTGCCTCATTATTTGACGGTGTTTCCTCTGCAGAATCTGTTTCATTTGTATTATTGCATGCCGCCAATACGAAACTAAATAAAAACAGTCCTAAAACAACGCCTATTTTTTTCAAAATAATCCCTCCAAAATAATGGCTTCGTTAGTTAAAACTATTCCCGGGATTTAAAAAATAAAACGATGTTTGCTTTCTGAGGTTGGATGAGACATATAAATGTAAGCAGAGTTCAACAATTTGTTTTAGAAGAATTTCACAAATGCGTTTAGTTCCTCGCTAAGCATTTACAGTAAATTTATCCCTTCGAATAAACGGAAGCAATGTAGTCAATCCAATAATCCCCAGGATAACGCCAACCCATAAAGGAGAAGTGACTCCAAACCCGGCATCAATCGTTAATCCGCCAACAGATGAACCAATCATGAGTCCAAGATTAATCATAGAGTTATTTACTGTGGCTACCAGCGTTCCTGTATTTGAAACACTTAAAACCCTTTTTGCCATCGCCGGATTTAAAGACACTCCGGTTAAACCGATGATAATAACTGCGGCAACAGCGATGACAGGAATTTCCGCAAAGGATCCAAACAGAATCAGTGCAGCTGTCAGAATAACTAGCCCAACTGTCATGACAGGCATCATATGCAAGTCTGCTAATCTGCCGACAATAATATTACCAATAACCGTTGCTGCACCATAGACTCCTAGAATAAAAGGAACAACACCAGCGCTAAATCCTGTGACTTCAGTCAGGATTGGCGTAAAATAGCTGAATGCTGCAAAAGTAGCGCCGATAATAAATACATTCGTCGTATAGGCAGCCCATAACTGACCGTTTTTAAAGGAACTGATTTCTTTTTTGATACGGATACTTTTCTTTTCCTTTGATTCGAAGGCTGGAATCAGGAACTGTACGAATATGGCTGCGATAAATACTAAGACAACAACCGCCCAGAAGCTGGCACGCCAGCCTAAATACAAATTAAACACCATCGCAAATGGGACTCCGGCAGCAGTTGCAATCATTAATCCGCCTAATACAATGGAAGCCGCCCTCGCTCGTAGCTGATCAGGGACGAGTTGATAGGCAAGCGACATAGCTGTTCCAAACGTTGCGGAAGAAGCTATCCCTTGTACGACACGCGCCGCCATCATCACTTCATAATTGGGAGAAACGGCAGCAATGGTCTGTCCAATCAGAAAGACAAGTGTTAAAGCCATTAATCCTTTTTTTAACGGAACCTTTAGTAAAGCAATGGTTAGAATCGGTCCGCCTGCAATCATCCCTACTGCATACGCTGAAATTAGATAACCGATGGCTGCAATCGATACGTTAAATTCTTCTGATAGAGATGGCATAATTCCAGCCACCATAAATTCTGATGTTGTTTGCGAAAATATAAGAAAACCTAATATAAAAACTGCAAAAGGCAATTGTATCCACTCCAAATTTATATTCTATTTTACGGAACAGTACAGAGTAAGCGTTATATTATGATGTTCCATAAAAATTCATATATATCGTCCAAATCTTGTGTGTAGCTTCTTCCGTATCCTTTGTTCGTCTTCTGCATCAGCATATATAAAGAAAAGCTTTTCCTCTCCCACTTTCCACAAGCAGTAAATGCCATTTAATTCTTTCACGTGCATGTCATGGATTTATCCCCCTTTGGTTACTAGCTATTAACACCTTTTATTATGGTGAGCAAAATATCACTTGAAAAGTAGGCATATTTTTCATACTCAGTATGGTAAAAGGTACAAATAAAGCCCTGTCCGGGTTACAGCTTTATAATTTTTATCCATATCTACAAAGCCAGAATGCTGTAAGGCAAATTGATTACTTTTCTTTATTTTCTCTGGTATGGTTAACATACTTCGTATGAAATAGTGACTGAAAGCTTTTACTATAAGGAGGAAAGTTCTTTTGGACGATTTATCAAAATACGGAATTGTAACTGCGCTTCAAGCAATTGGCGGTAAATGGAAACCGCATATCTTATTCATCCTTTTAGAAAAGGGCACAAAACGCTTCGGAGAATTACGACACCTCATGCCTGAAATAACGCAGGGGGTACTTACACAGCAGCTTCGGGAGTTAGAAAAAGACGGACTGGTTCATCGTGTTGTCTACCAGGAAATTCCGCCAAGAGTAGAATATTCTTTATCAGCACATGGAAAATCATTGGAGCCTATTTTAAGAGAGATGTGTGCGTGGGGTTTTACGCATGAGGAATTTATGGAGAAAAATAAAAATGCTTTAGAGGTCTGCAATAAATAATTGAAATGCTGGTTTGGAGAGTGAATTTTAAAATATAAAAACAGATCACTTGTTATCTTTTAATAAATGATACAAGTGATCTGTTTTTCTTCTTACTCCAGTTTTCAAACGTTAAGCATAAAATATACCATGGTTATCCTTTACTTAAATTAAAACTAAATGTTAATCAAGCAGATAAATGATAGCCGTCAATTCCAAATAGCAATAAAGAAGTACATATTAAAGAATAGTGCTTTTTAACAAAATCCTCCCCATTTATCTGTTTTATAGTATTAAAACAATAAATCAGCTTCCTTCCACCCGCTCTTTTGCCATTTTCCAAAGCAGAATTGCGGAAACTAATGAAGCAATAAGATTATAAAACATCGCATTGACGAAAGCAGAAGCATATAGACCGCTGTTTCCCCCGTCAGCATCAGCAACAACACTCCCAAAAAATATGCTTACTGCTGCCAGGCCGACAGCTGCGCCAACCTGCTGTAAAGTAGAAATAATTCCTGAGGCCATGCCTGCTTTGCTTTCTTCTACAAACCCTAATACCAGGTTTAAGAGCGGTGTCATGACTAATCCTTGGCCAATCCCTACAAAAACAAGTGCTGTAATTAAATGAACAGCTACCAAATCGCCTCCTGCAGTCCATACTTGCCAGATTAATACAGCAAAGGAAAAGGTATAAAAGACAGCGCCCCAAAAGATCGTCATCGTTCCAAAACGTTCTACCAGGCGGGGTGCAGCCATGGAAGCAGCGGTAAATCCGATACTGCAGGGCACAAAAAGAATCCCGGCGGAAAGCGGACTTAATCCCAGCCCTGTTTGTACTAATAACGCATAGCATAAGAAAAACACGGACGAAGTAGAATATATCAGCAAGACGAGACTGCCGCCCATGGCAAACCGGGATTGGCGTAAGAGCATGGTGTCTACCAGCGGCTGCCTTTTAGCAAGGCGCCGTCTTTCCTGATGCCGCCAAAAACCAAATAGTATCCATGCCGCCGCCGCAAGGGATAAGAAACTCCATATCGTCCAGCCATGATTCTGTGATTCAATAAGCGGGACAAGAAATAAAATCAGTCCAAGACTGACAATAACTACTCCGCCCCAATCCAGCAGTGGACGCTCCGGAGCATGCGATTCCGGGATGAACCGCGCCATAAGAATGGAGAAAATGCCGATGGGAATGTTGATTAAAAAAATCATCCGCCAGCCGAGTCCTCCAAAATCGGCTTCTACAATAAAACCGCCTAGCACTTGCCCCGCAATGGCAGCAAGGCCTAATACCATGCCGAGCAAACTGAAAGCAATTCCTCTTTCCCGGCCTGAAAAATTAACCCGAATAGAAGAATAAATTTGCGGCTGCATCATCGCAGCAGTCAGGCCTTGAAGTACTCTGGCGATGATTAGCATATCTGGATTAATTGCCAGCCCGCATAATGCAGATGTAATAGTAAAGCCAAACATCCCCACGATAAACAGACGCCTGCGCCCAAAACGATCCCCGAGCCTGCCTCCAGTAATCAAAAGCACGCCAAAACCAAGTTCATAACCAGCAACGATAAAAGCGATTTGTGAAAAGCTTGCCCCCAGATCTCCTTGTATACTCGGAATTGCCACATTCACTATAAAAAGATCAAGAATGGTCATAAAACCGGCTAACAAAAGAATAAATAACCCTAATAATGTAGCCGGCTGTGATAATGTTGGATATCTTTCTTTCAATCTAAAGCCCTCTCTTTCATTTTTAAGTTTTTCTGCTCTCTCCCTTTCCAACAGAGCATGATTTGATTATACTAATACATAAAAGTTTAATAAAACGAATCTTTTTAAATGAATAGTTTAATAATATTAAACTATTCATCAAGGAGGACAAATAGATGGAATTACGTCATTTAATCACGTTTAAAACAATCGTGGAAAAAGGCGGATTTAAACGTGCAGCGGAATATCTGGATTATTCACAGTCATCGGTGACGGTACACGTGAAGGAGCTGGAGAAGGAATTAAAAAAACCTTTATTCGACCGTATTGGCAGAAAAGTATTTCTGACAAACTACGGAACCCAATTTCACCCATATGCTGTTAAAATCGTTGATTTATACAATGAAGCAGCGGAAACCATGAATATGAATGATGCGCCAAAGGGCAGTCTTGTTATTGGGGTTACAGAAATCTTCTCACAATACAGGATTCCGTCCATTCTAATGGAGTACAAAAAAAGATACCCTGATGTGTCGTTATCTTTACGTTCTCTTGAAAATAAGGATATTTCTGCCGCGCTTAAGAACGGACAAATTGATATGGCCTTTGTTTTGGAAAGAAATGACTGGTTTGATAAAGAGCTGACGATTGAAAAAATAAAGGATGAATCGACTGTTCTGGTATGGCCTGTCTGCCTAGAAGATAGTGAAAATACGATTCTCTCCACCGAAGAAAGCTGCAGTTATAAAAGCATGCTGGAAGCATATATACAGGAAGAACAAATCGAGGCAAAAAATTCATTAAACTTTTCCAGTTTGGAAGCAATTAAGCAATGCGTGCTTTCCGGACTCGGTTTTTCCATCCTGCCCTATTTCGCGGTAGAAAAGGAACTTGCTTCCGAACAAATTCTAGGTGAATTTATTTCATTAAACCATACAGGAAATGCTACGTTTATTGTGAACCATAAAAACAAACAGCTCTCCCCTGCTATGCAAGCAATGATTTCATTGATGAAAGAGCAGAGTCTGCATTGGGGTGAATGAAATAAAGAGAAAAACCCCTTATAATGGTTGGATAGAAACAGTAAGAAAATATATTTGGAAAGCAACTGCAAGAAAGGTGAGAACGCGCCATGATTTTCCGTTCAAAAGTAGATGGTTTTTTCGTAACGTTTATGTCCATTGTGGTTTTATTAATAGGTGCCGTAACGCTCTTACCTCCACTCATTGATAAAGAGGCATCCATGGGCATCGTCATAATAATGACTGCTATCTTTATTATTTTAGCAGGAGCTTTGTTATGGATGTCTTTTTCGATCAAGTATATTTTCTATGATAATTATCTGTTAGTGAAAGGCGGACCATTCAAGTGTAAAATCGCTTATCAAAGCATAAGGAAAATTTCGCCGACAAAAGATATCTTTACTGGTTATCGCATTCTATCTGCCAGGAATGGACTTGAATTATTTTACGATTCAGCCATCCTTGGCAGTGTAAAGATTTCACCAAAGAATAGAAGAGAATTTATCACGGAATTAAAAAAACGATCTCCTCATGTAATTATTCAGGAATAAACCTTTATTCAAGGAAAAGAACCTCAACTTGTCAGAGAATGCGGGGTTCTTTTATCTATTCATTCATTTCATAATTACCTTGCCCGTTTTTGTTTAAGTAGAAAGAACACCGGATGAAAATAAACGCGATAATTACAAATAATCCGGCAATCCAGCTTAAATGGACGATATTTATATACTGAATAATAAGACCGCCCAGCGCAGAACCTAACATCATTCCCACATTCATTAATGCAGTATTAAAACTCAGTACGGTTTCAGATGATTGCGGCTTTAAAGATACTAAATAAAATTGCTTTGCCGGCGTGGTTGTCCATGTTGCTATTCCCCAAACTGCCAACGTGATAAATACGCCTGTCATGGTATATTGTGTCAATGCCAAAACAAATAACGCAATAATGTGGATACATAAGCTAAGCGATATGGTTCGATCAGGCCCCCATTTATCTACCGCGTATCCTCCAAAACGGGAGCCGATAAAAGCAAAAGCTCCTAAAACAAATAAAGCGATACTTGTCATCTCTATGGAAAAGCCAGCTGTATTACTTAACAATGGAGCAATATAGGCAAAGACCATGGTATACCCTAAAATCCAAAAAATGGTCGTCAATAACCCTGTAAGCACCCGTTTATCTTTGATAATCAGCAATTGCTGTTTAAACGGCAGCGGCTGGTTTCCTTCAATAGCCGGCAATAATTTATACAGTCCTGCTAATAACAATACCGTACCAAGTGCAATAATCAGGAAAATATACCGCCAATCTACATATCCTGCTAAAAATGTTCCTAAGGGTACCCCAAGTACTAAGGAGATAGTAAAACCCGTAAGCACTGTTGCCATGGCGCTTCCCTTTTTTTCAGGTGCTGCAATTTGAGCAGCATAATTGGTAGCTACTACAATAAATAATCCTCCGCTCATTGCCTGGATAACTCTGGACAGCATAAGAACGATAAAATGATAGCTGAAAAACGCAACCAGATTTCCTAGAATAACCATAACGATGGCGTATAAAAGGACCTTTTTACGGTCAAATTTGGAGGTTAAGATAACCAATACCAAAGCGCCAACAGCATAAGATAAGGAATAAATCGTAATCAATTGTCCGGCAGTTGAAATAGAAATATCCAAATCAAAAGAAATCAGTTCCAATATTCCTGAAACCACAAACTCCCCTGTTCCTGTTACAAAAGCTCCTAAGGCCAAAAGAATAATTGTAAATTGGTTTATATTGTTTTTCATTTTGTATCCTCTCCCTTATTTAAACATTGAATTTATTGTAAATCCCGTGTTAACATAAGTAAAATTGATATTTTTAATAAGGGAGATGAGTAATTACTCATGAGCATTGTTCGTTTTGAAATTATTGCGACCGTATTTGAATTGAGAAGCTTTACCGCTGCCGCTGAAAAATTAAATATGACACAATCGGCAGTAAGTCATGCAGTTGCCGGTTTGGAATCTGAATGGGATGTTTCTTTATTCATTCGTGACCGCAGAAAAGGAATCACCCTGACGGAAGTAGGACAAAAAGTGCTCCCTCATATCCGGGAAGTATTGAAGAGAATGGAAAGTATTCACCAAGAAATCGCTCTGGCAACTAACTTAGAGACTGGTATCATTCGCATCGGTACATTTGCAAGTGCTTCTTCTTGCTTATTGCCAAAGCTGCTTGCCAAATTCCAGAAAAAACATCCGAAAATAGAATTTAAATTTTACGAAGGCACCTACGAAGAAATTACAGAGTGGTTGAGCTCTGGAGTGATTGATATTGGATTTGTTGTAAAAGGAGAAGCTAATCCAAATTTCGATTTTGTCCCTCTTATCAAAGATGATATGGTGGTTGCCTATCACCCGGCACATCGATTTCAATCCGAGGATACAGTGGATATGGCTGAATTAGCGAAAGAATCTTTTATTATGCCCACAGGGATGTATCAATCCCATGTAGAAGCATTGTTTGAAGAAGCACAAATAAAACCTTCTATTCGTTTTGAAGTGCATGACTGTACAACGATTGCGAATATGGTGCAGGAAGGCCTGGGGGTCACGGTTGGTCCTGAGCTGTTTTTAAAGACGCAGCAAAACATAAAGGTCAGTAATTTAACGATTCGAAACAGCCGTGAAGTAGCACTTGCCTGCCAATCTATTGCGGAAGCGTCACCGGCTGTAAAGGAATTTCTTCATATTGCAAAAGGGGTTTCTTACTGAGCTGAATAAAAACATGAGGGGTGACAAAATTAACCTGTAAATGAGGAAGCAGACATTACTTAAAATATTAAAAACCTGATGATTTTATTTGAAATCGCCAGGTTTTTTGATGCGTTTCTATTTTTAGTCATTACTAACAGGATGATTTCCCAGAACAGATAGTATATTTGAAAAAGCAAAATGTGTGGTATCCTTAGAAATTTGCTCCAGCTCCTCCATTTCTTCACAAACCACTTCTGCCATGTAATTATACTCTCCGCCAATTCTCCATAAATCTATTATATTACTATTCTCCTTACAGTAATTCATTAACTTTTCACAGCTTTTGGTCTTAAATAAAACGAAGCCATGGATTCCTTTATTGAGCTCTTTATTATTTACCTCAACCGTATAACGCTTTATTACATAATCTTCTAACCTTTCTATCCTTGTTTTCACAGCAGGAGATGACATATTTATTTGCTTGCCGATTTCTGTATAGGTAAGTCTGGCATTTCTTTTTAATAAATCTAATATTTGATGATCGATATGATCCAACATCCTTTTCACCAGCTTTCCAATTACTTTAAAATTTAAAGTTTTCCATAGCATATACTTTAATCATTCCATTGTAAACAATTCAGTATCGAATTAAAATTTGATATGAGGTGATAAATATGACGTGTTCTATCTTCTCCAAGTATAAAATCGGGAACTTAACATTAGATAATAGAATTGTAATGGCGCCAATGACAAGAGGATTTGCTGATAACGAAACAGGTGAAGTGAATTACTTGATTGCAGACTACTATGGAAAACGGGCAAGGTACGGGGCAGGATTAATCATTACGGAAGGTGTCGCCATCAACAAACTGGCCAAAGGAACCTATGGGATACCAGGGATATATACGCATCGTCAAATCTTAAGCTGGAAAAAAGTCACGCGGGAAGTTCATCAATATAAAACAAAAATCTTTGCTCAGCTCTGGCATGTTGGCAGAGTAAGTCATCAGGAAATTCTAAAAGGGAATGCTCCTGTTGCGCCCTCTCCTATCGGTGCCAACGGACATGTGCATCGTTTGAGGAAACCTTTCCAAGCTCCCAGAGCTTTAAATAATATGGAAATTTATCAAATAATAGCTGATTACAAGGATGCAGCAAAAAATGCGATGGAAGCCGGATTTGACGGAGTTGAGATACATGCTGCGCATGGTTACCTGATCGATCAATTTATCAATGAGAAAACAAATGACCGTCAGGATGAGTTTGGAGGTTCCTTACAAAATAGACTGCGATTTTTAGATTTAATTATTAAAGAAGTAAAGAAGGTTGTTCCTAAAAATAGAATCAGCATTCGAATTTCTGAAAAAAAAGATGATGATAAGGATTATGTATGGGAGCATCCAGAAGAAATGGTATGTGCTATAACAGGGATTCTTTCCAAGCATCAACTAAAAATTGTCCATCCATCGGCAGAAAACTACGGTGATATGCTTCAACATAATCAAAAATCGCTTCATGAATTATTCAGGCAATACTGGGATAAAACGCTTATTGCTGTTGGAAATATAGCACCTGAAAAAGGGGCGTCCATTATTGGAGGTAATCAGGCAGACTTGGTAGCATTCGGACAATTATTTATAGCTAATCCAGATCTGGTCGTTCGTCTGAAAGCGAATCAGGAGATTTTTCCGTATCAGACAAAAAATCTGCATACATGTTTAATTTAAGCAGTATATCAAGTAGGATAAGCACTCCTTTATCTCGTTTCTAGTTAAAAGGAGTGCTTTAAAATAACAGTACTTAAAGAAGCGCAAAAGCCTGTTTAAAACGAATGGTTTTCGAAATAGAATGCCATCAAAATATTCGAAGCTTTTTCACTATATATTCTATGAGAACTGTTTATTTAGTTCTACAACCATCGCTCCCATTTTAGGTTTCTTCGGCTGAAATACTTTCTCAATGCCATTCTTCTCTAATTCAGCCGCAGTCACCTTTCCTATCGCTGCTGCTAAAATTCCTTGATTAAAGGCTTCCGCCAATTTCTCCTTATCCTCCTTCATAAATAAATTTCGCACCTGTGTTTTACTGGTAAAAACAACAACATCTACATTTTGAGAGGTAATGGTTTCTTTTAGTATCGATAAAATCTGCTGGTCTGGTTCTTTATAAGAATAGGGTTTAGATAAATAAACAGCATACCCAAGCTGTTCCAGACTTCTTTTTAAATACACGTCATCCTCATTATATGTCTGCAAATAAATTTGTTTTTCTTCGCCCTGTTTGACCGGAGGTAAAGATGCAAGCAAATTTTCCATTGTTCCATCTGCAGAAAGAATGGTTGGTATCAGGTGATGCTGTTTCATCCACTTTGTCGTTTTACTGCCGCGAATGGCAAGGGTTGAGCTTTTTAGTTTATCTATGAAGCTGGTATGGATATGGAGTTTCTTTGCGGATTGCTCTAACGTTTCTGCTCCTATCCCAGTAGTTAGTATGACAAAGTCAAATCTGTTTTCTACAAGCTTTTTTACATCCTGCTGACAAATCGAATCATTCAGCTGATACTCTCCTTGAATCGGTAATTGAATTGTGTTTCCGCCATGTTTACTGATTAGTGTATCAATTGCTTTTGCCTGACGAGATGCAGCAACAGCAACTTGTTTCCCTTTAAGTCCGTCCATATATTTCTCCTTTTCCTATAGCTTTAGTATTCATTCTTTTATTTATTATATTACAAATATTCCAGTGGTTCAGCAAATGATTTCAAAAAATAACTTCTTAATCATTTTCTTTTATCATACCAGTCAAGTGTGTTCATAAACTCCACATTTCTTATTTCCTCTATGGAACAATTCGTTCCCCGTCCATCTTTTAAAAATAGATGAATCTGACCTTCTCCATATCCAGATACTTTACATTCCAAGTCTTTATAATAATTCCCGTTTCGCATCACATTCGCTTGAATCAAAACAGGAGAATTCGTTGCAAAAGCTTGGTTCAATACTTTTGCGATGGCTTCCTCGGTCATCTCTTCTTTTGCTTTCACTTCGATTAGCTGATCATTCATTTCTTCTTTTTTGAGCGCTTCTGAATGGTCGCTTAACATCATGCCTAACCATTTCATAATTCCTCTGTCCTTATACCCGAACTGTTCAGGCGTAACTCGTGTAATCGATATTTTTTCCATGTTCACTCTTCCTTTCCAGAACGATGACCGCCTAGCAATTTCGCACGGTATCTCGCCATTCCGTTTTTAAGCAGACTAGAAGCATGCAGCAGGGAAGTATAACCATGTTTTCTTCTTACAAAATCAATCGTCTTATCCAGCTCTTCGTTTTCCATTGTTTCTTCTGCCGATTCAAATAAATTCAGTTGCAATGATTGCTTTATTTGAAGTTTTCCAAAAGTAACATTAATCACTCGTACGGGCATATTGTCTTTATAATGTTTATGAAAGATAAACAGCATGTGCGCTTTTAATTTTCTGGATGAATCCGTTGCTTCAATCTTTATCTGATGGCTAAACCCGCCTAGTACTGTATCTCTCGAATATCCAATGGTCAGCTTGACAACACCTGTCATGAGCCGGTGCTTCCTTAACCTTGCCACATTCTCATCTGTCATTTCCCGAATAACCGTTTCAATATCGTGTTTAATCGAATAATCTCTGTTTAGTATCTGATTTCTGCTGAAGGAGGTACTTTCCGGTGTGTACGTGTCCGATAACACGGTTCGATCTATTCCATGTGCATGAAAATAGAGCTGTTGACCAATCACACCGAACTTTTCTTTTAATTTGCCAATATCATATTGAGCCAAATCATACATATTTCGAACCCCTATCCGATTTAGATTGGCTTCCGTTTTTTGTCCTATCCCCCAAAAATCAATTAAGGCTTCTATCTTCCATAATTTATATGGAACGTCTTCATAACGCCATTCCCCAATAAAGCCTCGTTGTTCGTCATGCTTTGCCTGATGGTCGAGTGCCAATTTTGCTAAAAGCGGATTATCCCCTATTCCCACAGTTAACACTAATCCCAACTCTCTCCATACATCACGTTGGATTTTCCTCGCGATGTCATGCGTACTGCCAAAAAGTTTATGTGATTTCGTTACGTCGAGGAACGATTCGTCAATAGAATAAACAAGTAAATCCTCTTTCGCTACATAACGCTTAAAAATACGTAATATCTCCATATTCTTTTGTAAATACACTGCCATACGAGGCTCCACGATATCTATATTTGCTTTCTGCGGGATTTCATAAATCCTTGTTCCTGTTTTCACGCCATACTCTTTTTTTACTAAAGGAGAAGCGGCTAACACCAAACCGCCTTGATTATCCGGCTTGGATACAACTGCAATCCGGGATTTTAAAGGATGCTGCTTACGTTCGGCAGCTTCTACGCTTGCGAAAAAAGATTTGACATCTATACATATAATGTCCCGCCGAGGCTCCTTCGAATAATCCATCATGATAATGTTTTTCATCATACTCTCTCCTAATACGAATAGGTGTTTGCATACTCATTATACGAACATATATTCCTATGGTCAACATAAATCCGTTTAAATAGTCGTGTTAATATATGGAAAGCTGAGATGAATAAAAAAACCCTTCGCGAAATGTTATCGCAAAGGGCCTTCCGTAGTGAATTATCCTGTTATTCCATTTCGATTTTGCGGTCATCTTTGTTCCAGTTAAGGCTAATATCATCTTTTTTACACCTGGAGATTCTGCTTCAGCTGAATTATTTAGTCATTCTTTTAAATGAATCATGTGAATATCCCTTTCATCATGTGATAAGGAAAGCTGATTGTATATATAGTCTTGATCAGGGTTGCTGGGGTTAGAAAAATACACGGTATCTATTTGCGTATAATAAATCGTACTTAAACACATTGGACATGGCTCTGTACTGGCGTATATCTCACACCCTTTAAGATTCGTTGTATTTAACGTTTGACAGGCTTCACGAACAGCTTGAATTTCCGCATGCGTAGTCGGATCGTTCGTTGCTGTTACTTCATTCACACCAGACCCAATTACTTTTCCATCTTTGACAACCACTGCTCCAAATGGGGCTCCCTGATGCTTTTGTTCATTTTCATTCGCTAATTTGACTGCTTGTTTCATCCATTCTTTGTTCGACATGTTGGTCCTCTCCTTTATGATGTTTCGTTTTACCAATTATGCTTCAGATTCTTTCAAAATACGTTCAATTTCTTTAAATTCAAGGCGCTCTGCATGCTCTAAAGGAGTAATGCCATCTTTATCACCAATATGGATGTCAGCACCATGGTCTATTAATAGCTTTACTATCTTCTGATGATTTTCCCCGCCGTTTCCTAAAATAATCGCTTCCAATAATGCAGTCCATTGTAAATTGTTTATATGGTTTACGTCTGTGTCAGAGTTCATTAAAAGCTCCTCTACCACATCAACATGCCCGCGCTCTGAAGCAGGAATAAGCGCCGTTCCGCCGAACCGGTTTGTTAATGATGTATCTGCTCCTGCTCCAACAGCAAGCTTCACGATTTCAAGGAATCCTTCAGCTCCAGCATATAGAAGCACATTATCCTGGTTGCTATTGCGGATATTTATATCTGCTCCTTGTTCGATAAGCGCCTTGACAGTATCTGTATGATATTTTTGCGTCGCAGCCATTACTGCGGTTACACCGTGTTCATCTGTTGCATCAATATCTGCTCCAGCTTCTATTAATTTTAAAACCGTTTCTGTATTTCCTTCTTCTGCTGCTGAAATTAACTTTTGTTCCAAATTGGTTTCCTCCTTCTTTTCTTTCTGTGTTGAAAAACCTTCCCCTGTTTTGGCAGCTGCCCTGCGATAAAAATATTTCAGCTTTATCATAACCTTTACCCCTATATAAATATGTTATCATGGAGGTAGCTATATGAAAAATATTAATTTAATTATATTTACTTATTTTTTTAATATATAAAATGAAACTTCATTATAGGTAGAGCTTTGCAGACGGTTCTCTGCGATTAAAGTAGAAAGGATGTTTACGATGGATATTAGGCAGCTGCGCTATTTTATTGCTATTGTAGAAGAAAGGAAAATTTCTGCCGCCGCTAAAAGACTTCATATGTCCCAACCACCCTTAAGTCAACAATTAAAAGCTATGGAAGAAGAACTCGGTGCCACATTAGTCGAAAGAAGCGGTAAATTTTTAGAAATGACAGAAGCAGGGAAAGCTCTGTATACAAATGCGCTGCAAATAACTCAATGGATGGAAGAAACCGAAACAGAGGTAAAAGAGGTTGGCAAAGGGGTAAATGGGAAACTCACTATTGGTGTTAACACATTTTCCGTTAGCGAATTGCCACATATACTTGAACAATTTCAAAAGGAATTCCCAAAAATCACATATAAAATCCAACAAAATGAATCCTCCCATCTTTGCCAATTAGTCAGGGACAGAATTGTGGAACTGGCAATTATCCGAATGCCGTTAGATTTGGACGATTTTTCTGTTCTCCATCTCTATAACGATCCTTTTTATTTCATTACGTCTGAGGAGCAGACATCATTTGATAAAGAAGTATCACTTGCTGAAATCCAGCATTATCCTCTCCTGTTTCCAAGCACAGAGGGATTAGGTGTGCACTATTTGATTTTAGAGGCATTTTCTCGATTTAAACTGCACCCTAATAAGATAGGGGAGTGCTCTGACATTAGCCTTTTAATGGATTTAGTTGCGTCTGGATTCGCCGCATCTATTGTTCCGGAAACTCTGCTGAAACGATATCGCGGGTACCCTGTAGATGCTTATCGGATATCAAGTGCGATGGAGTTAAATGGACCAGTCGGGTTGATATGGCTCAAAGATCATAGCTTGTCTAAATCTGCTCAAAATTTTATAGAGTTGCTCCAAAAAGGATAAGTTCCTCTCTTTCACAGTATTTTATATGGGTTTGGTTCATACTTTTCTGTTTGATTTTGTTTAATTGTCTTTTATCCCCTACGGAATATATCCAAGCTCTATACACAGCTTTATTTTAAATTTTGTATATAGTTCATAAAAACACCTGCTAAAAGCCGTTAATTTTATATACGCTTTTAGCAGGTGTTTTTAGTTTTTATACTGGAGGCTATCTATCTCATTCATGCTTTTTTCTATTTCATGGTCTGCTTCTGCTATCCCTCAACTCAAACCCTTTTCGTCTATATAATTAAAATTTAGTATTATTTTTGTCATCATCTGCCACCATATAAGGCCGCATCATATCATAATCCTCATGCTCTAAAATATGACAGTGCCACACAAACTCTCCGCTATATGGAGCGAATTTAGCGATGACTCTGGTAATGGTTGCAGCAGGAACCTCAATGGTATCTTTCCAGCCGCGGTGATTTGCTGCGGGGGCCTCAGGCGGTCCGGTAAATATGATTTTGCCATCTTGATTATATTGCTCCAGATCGAAAGGCTGATGCTCCAGCACCTGAAATTGGACAAGATGAATGTGAATTGGATGAGAGAAGTTGGTTGTGTTTGTAAAAGCCCAAATCTCTGTTGTCCCTAGCTGCGGATTTTCCGTGATTGGATCATGCCAGTGCTTGTTGTTGAGAAGTAATAAAGGACGATCAAATTCATCAGCAGATCCAACTAATTTTAAATAACGAATACCAGAAATATCATTTTGCTTTAATGAAGGAATAACAGATAAAGTTTGTGGCAAATGGCTTCTATCTTTATTTTTCAATGACTTTGTAACACGGAACTGCATGATATCTCCAGTGTCATCGTTTGGATCAGCGTCTGGTCCTAAGTCATTTTTTAATAGAATGGACTGACCAGCTGCTTTTGAAAAATCAATAATGACATCGATTCGTTCTGCCGGCTGAAAACCGATTTTTTCGATTTCAACGGGATGCCTGAGCAGCCCGCCGTCCGAACCGATTTGTTGAAAGTTTATATTAGAATCAAGCTGTAACTGGTAGGACCTTGTATTGGAAGCATTTAAAATCCGGAACCGATATTTTCTTGGTTCCACCTCTAAGAACGGCCATGCCTTTCCATTAACGATTATTGTATCTCCATTGTATGCAGGCAGAATAGACGGATTTGGCAGGTTTTTTGCTGCATCATCAGGCTGTGATGGGTAAAATAAGGAACCATCTGCGTTCAAGCTTCGGTCTGTAATCATAAGCGGAATTTCATAGTCCCCAGCAGGCAGGTTCAATGATTTCTCGTGCTCATCCCGAAGAATATACATCCCTGCCAGCCCTGCATATACATTCAGCCGCGTAATTCCCATAGCGTGATCATGATACCAAAGCAGGCTTCCGCGCTGATGATTCGGATACGTAAATGTTTCTCTTGAAAAAACAGGTCCGGTTTCTTGGAAGTTATTTGTGTACCATGCTTCCGGATGTCCATCGCTGTCAGCTTTTGTTTCGATACCATGTAAATGTACCACCGTGCGTACGATGGGGAGCTGTTCAAGGCCATGAATCGATACATCAACTGGAAGCAGATGCTTATTCGGCAATTGGTTAAGCCATGCCACGTGAACCGGTTCATCCCGATTTGCCTCAATCATCGGGCCGGGGAACTGACCGTTATACCCCCATAAAGTGGTTGCTGGTAAATCACGATGCAGCTTACGCTTGAATTGCTTCATCGTGATTTCATAGTGAACCCCGTCCCCTGTTTTTTTATCAGGCTTTAGAGGCTGTAGATTAGGAAGCGGATCCACAAATTTTTCTAGCTTACGGCGCATTCGTATTCACCCCATTTCTTTATAATGCGTGTTCAAAAAGTACGATAAATAGGACCAAGAAATTCAAGGCGATGAGATTTTTACGAACGGAGCGTATGTTTTGAATACGTGAGTATTGGAAAAATCCTGTCAACGCAGAAATTCGCTGTGGCATTTTTATTGGACTTTTTAAACATCCTTTCGTAATAGTAAATGTGACTAGAAGCAAAAAAGTGCAAAACTGATGTACAGTATACTAAAGTAATTAGGGTGATACAAAATGCGTCATTTATGAAAAAATGACTTGGATAAGCTTTACATGATTTGTTTATTGTTTGGTGTGTCATGGTATGCTTTTTTATATTTCAAATTATATTAGACTAAATCATCTAACTTCCACAAAGTTTGACTATTTCATCTAACTTTTGATATATTCGATGATATAATCAAACTATTCTCTGAGATGAATAAGGAAGGAGCTGTTTTATTCATGTCAACGGAAGTTTCCATCTTCATTATGGATATAAGTAATTCGTCAAAAGAAAATATCGGGAAGGCATTAAGTGATTACCTGGGACAATTAAAAGAAAGTATTTCTCTATGGACCAAAAATACAGCTGGAACACAAATCAGTCACCGCGCCGGAGATGAATTGGTACTTGTGAGCAACGGCTATGCAACAGCATATACTCTTGCTTTTTATATCAGCCGCATCTGGAAATTTACTGATCATCCGCCTTATTTTGGCCTGTCATTCGGAACGATTAAAGAGGATGTAAGGGATATAAATATAGAGACATGGATTCATCCATTGATGAAACAAGCAAGGAACGCTAATAATCATCTGAAAAAACAGCCGGATAGATTGCTGTTTCGTTTTACGTTGCCTGCTTCATCAAATGAACAAGACTTCACGGTTTTTAGCAAGCAGTTCGAAATCTTGATTAATACGAATTTAATGCTGAAGCAGGGACAAATCAACGAACAAACTGACATACAATCTCTCGTCTGTTCGTTATATCTCATACTCGGTCAACAAAAAAAGGTAAGCGAACACCTTAAAAGAACAACAGCTACCATATCCCACCATATGAAACAGGGCAAAACGCAAATCATCTTGCATGCTTTTGATAATATTGTAAAGGTGCTGGATTCATTAGGTGCACAAGATAACCATCGTCTAACAGATAAGCTGCAAACAAATATTAACCATCATATCATCACACATCTATCTGATTATTTCCCTGAGGAAAGGAGATTATCATGACAATATTATTGCTTGTTCTCGCACATTTGATTGCTGATTTTTGGCTGCAATCTGACCAGATGGTGAAACATAAAATCAAGCATTTAAAAAAACACATCCTTCACCACCTGCTGACAACAAGTATTGTACTTGCGGTAATATGGGGCTATCAATATGAGTTTCAGCATGTCATTTCCTATTTTATTTCACCTTTAGCTTTTATTATAATCACACACCTTTTGATTGATTTATTAAAAATAAAATTTGTAGATTCCCTTCCCAAAAGCCCGATGGATAATATGAAGAAACTCGGATATTTTCTAGCAGATCAAGTCTTACACGTTATGATGATACTCCTGACCTGTATCCTATTCTTTCATATGACAATTACAGAGATGACAGCTAGTCTCTTAAACCTGAATAGTACAAGCAGTTTAGGTCTGTTCAATACAGCATTATTTGTTATCCTAATTTATATTTTAGCGACAAGTGTCAGCGGGCATATTGTAAAATTTATCATTGGTTCGTTACCATCCGAATTTGCCAATTTTGAAGGTGAACTGACGTTGAAAAACCAAATAGCTGCCGGAAAGGAAAAAATCCAACCGAGCGCAGACAATCGTTTTACAGAGGAATATCATTATTTCACTTACTCTGCCCCGCTTCGTTCGCGCGGCAAGCTTATCGGCTATCTGGAAAGATTGCTGGTGGTACTATTAACAGCAGCAGGCGCATATCAGTCGATTGCATTTATCATTGCCGCCAAGTCGATTGCCCGATTTAAGCAGTTAAACGACCGGAACTGGGCGGAATATTTCTTGTTAGGTACGCTGTCTTCTATTTTTCTAGGGTTGGTGCTTGGACTTGTTGTACAAAGAGTTCTTATGTAAGCGATAAGGACTTTCACTAGATTGACCCCTTTCCTCCAGCAAAAAAATCAGGCTGCTGAATATTGCTCAGCAGCCTGATTTTTGGTGAGAATCACCGTACTTACTTAATTTGAATCACAATCTTTCCTTTCGCATGATGGGTTTCGCTCAATCGATGCGCTTCCTTCAATCCGTTCTCGGTAAGCGGGAAAGTATGTCCAATATACGATTTTAATTTCCCATCCTCCATCAGCTTCCCTAATTCAGACAGTTCTCCTCCATCTGGCTCAAGCCATAAGAATCCTGCCTTGACTCCTTTTTGTTTGGCTAACTTTTCATCTGGCTGTCCTGCAATGGAAACGAGCCGTCCGCCTTCCTTTAATACATGGAAGCTTTTATTCAGGATTTCACCGCCCAGCGTATCCACGACAATATCATAATCTTGAAGAACATCTTCAAAGTCTTCCTCTTTATAATTAATGAATTGATCGACACCTAATTCTTTTAAAAACGTCTCATTTTTACCGCTGGCAGTCGAAGCTACATAGGCACCGAAGCTTTTAGCAATCTGAATGGCCATGCTGCCAACACCGCCGGAACCGGCATGAATCAACACTCTATCGCCTTTTTTTATTTCAGAGAAGTTCACAAGACATTGCCAGGCAGTAAGACCTGCAAGCGGAACTGCTGCCGCTTCTTCAAAGCTGATATTTTTTGGTTTCATCGCCAGCAGTTTTTCATCAACCGCTGTATAGGCAGCATACGTGCCATTTGGTGTAAGGGCCGGTCGAGCAAATATCTCGTCACCCACTTGAAAAGAGGTTACATTTTTACCGACTTGTTTGATGACACCTGCCGCGTCCCATCCTAAAATAATTGGAAATTCAAAAGGCACCCCTTCTTGCAGGTAACCTTCACGCAGCTTCCAGTCAATCGGATTAATGGACGTAGCGTGCATTTCTACTA
Organism: Oceanobacillus sp. B139/18; assembly: GCF_055524595.1. Lineage (NCBI taxonomy): Bacteria > Bacillati > Bacillota > Bacilli > Caryophanales > Bacillaceae > Oceanobacillus > Oceanobacillus sp. B139/18. The sequence continues at coordinate 1,026,427 of NZ_JBVFXI010000001.1, forward strand.
ATACCTGGTTATCTTTTATTTCTGGTACGGGAATATCGTCTTTTTCCTTTAGCTGATTTGCATCGCCGTATTGTTCGATAATAATTGCTTTCATAATCAAAACCTCCAGCGCATATTTTTCTGTTGCATTTTTAATAGTATCAAACGAATTTCTTTTTAACAATTAATAGCAATTCACTTGATAATCCCATACTTGAGGAAGATTGGAAATTATTATATTATCTATTCTCTCTTGATTTTTTACTCCAGTTAATTCATTTCATTATTATTTAAAAAATGCTGACAATGGTTATAATTAATGTTACTATTAGTAATATTACTAATAGTAACGTCAGCTTTAAAAGCTGACCAAGGAGGAACTGTGATGCTTTCTTTTTCATTCCTAGGTGCGTTTATTTTTGGGTTCATTGCACTTTTTACGCTGCTGGTAACTTTAGGGTTGCCATTAGGTGAATTTACTTTAGGAGGTAAATTCAGGATCTTACCTATAAAAATGCGAATAATAAGCGGAATCTCGCTGGTCATCCAAATGATTGCAATTATAACGATACTTGACGTTGGCGGGATAATTATAATAGATTTCCCTTTTTCTATCGAAAGAGGATTATGTATTTTCTTTGGATTTTATTTATTATTGAATACAGGGATGAACATCATATCTTCCAGCAAAAAGGAAAAGTATGTTATGACCCCTTTGTCTTTCTTGTCATCTATGTGTTTTTTTATTACAGCATTTTTTAACTAAAGGAGAATGGATTACGATGGATACTATTATTTTAGGCTTTCTGATGATTCGAGGTTCAACGATTTATGAGTTAAGGCAATCTATCAAACAAACCTTATCTAATGTCAGCAGCGACAGCACAGGCAGTATTCAAGCAGGAATCAAAAAATTATTGAAAAAGGAATGGATTACTTTTGAAGAACACATAGAGGGGAGTGTAAACAAAAAAACATATTATATTACAGAAGCTGGAGTAAAACATTTTAGAGAAAATATATCAACACCTATGTTATACAAGGAAAAAAATATGGAATTAAGTAAATTTTTCTTTCAAGGGTTCGCAGATCATTCAGAGCACGAAGCGTTTATCAACAGCTATCTGGAAGAATTAGAAAAAGAATTACATCGCTTGGAAGCTATTAACATAACGATTGATCAGAGAAATAATTTCAGCCGTGACTATATAAATAATTTAAAAGAAGCTGGCGGTGCAACAGAATTTATGACGGAAGAGGGAGTAAAATCAATTGCCTATTTCCAATATGCAACGCTGGATTTAGGTATAGAGAAAATTAAATTTGAAATCGACTGGTTTAGGAATTTCCAATCAAAATTAAAGGCAGAAAGGATGGAGAATGACAAGGGACAATAAAGCGGAACATTATTCCATTGCATGGCGATAATTATTATTCAATAAAAAGCTTCCCTTCCCCGCTTTTCTTAAGAAATGCAGAATAATTTCTTTTCAGAAAGAAACGTTTATAAACCTTACACAGAATGAAATCCCAAATAAAAAAAACATCAAATTACTCACTTTATCGTAATTTGATGTTTTTCTTATTTTACCTTACATATTATAAAGGAAACTCGGACGCTCCCAAAAACGCTGCTTCGCCATCGCATCAATAAACTTCTGTCCGAATTGCGAATCGATATCCATCACGACTCCAGGCTGTCCTTCAATACCCATTTCCTTCAATAAATGAGCACTCTCTTCTCTAGCACCTATCGGCTTGAAATGATTGTACATATTCATAATAAAGGTACGGGCTTGATGATGAAAATAGTCATTGACTCCGGTACCGCCAACAAGATATGCACCCTCATAGCTTAACGGAGATCCTGTCAGAAAGTTTTGGTCTACATCAAAAGTCATTCCCTCGCTGCTCTTTACTTCACCGAGCTTATTGCTGACAATAACGGGATGCATCCCGGCCTTCTTCCATTGCTTGAGCAAAGCATCCACTTCCTTACCCGGAAAACCTTCTGCCAGAAAAACAGCTACTTTCAGTGTATTCGCCACAAAATTGGTATTCATTAAGCTTACAGCCGGCGATGATTTCGTAGCAGTTGACTCTTCTACGTCTGGTACAGTAACACCAACATTTGACGCAACAGCCTCTGCAAGCTCTTTGCTGACCCTTGCCAAGCGGTCCACCATCTGCTGACGCACAGGTACATGAAGACATCTTCCCAGCTCAAAGCTATACGCTCCAATAATATGCTCCCGCTCTACAGGTGTCATGCTGTTCCAGAAAATCCTTGCCTGCGTATAGTGATCTTTAAAAGAATCCGCTGTTTTACGCTGCTTCAACCCTTCTACGGTGGAAGGATACGTAACAAAGCCTCCCTTGTCTGGCGGACCTTCTGATGGTGTATTATCCGCTAATATGTTTTTATGATAAGATACTTTTCCTCGGTCAATCACATGACGCGAGTTTCCATCCCGCTGATTGTTAAAAACCGGACAAACCGGCTTGTTGATAGGAAGCTGTTGATAATTTGCGCCTATTCGCACCTGCTGTGTATCTGTATACGAAAATAATCGCCCTTGCAGCAGCGGATCATTGGAGTAATCCATTCCCCGAACAATATTCCCTGGGTGAAACGCACTTTGTTCTGTTTCCGAAAAAGCATTATCGACCGTTTTGTTTAACGTTATTTTTCCTATTTTTTGAAGCGGGACTTCCTCCTCCGGCCAAAACTTTGTCGGGTCTAAAATATCGAAATCAAACATAAACTCCTGATCTTCACTGATAATCTGTACAGCAAGTTCATATTCCGGATAATTGCCCATTTTGATATTTGTCCAAAGGTCTCTTCGATGAAAATCGGCATCCTCGCCAAGTTTTTGTGCTTCGTCCCAAATCAATGGATGAACACCCAGGACAGGCTTGACATGAAATTTGATAAAATGAGCAACTCCCTCTTTGTTTACAAAAAGATACGTATGAACGCCAAAGCCTTCCATGGTACGAAAATTCTTTGGAATAGCCCGGTCAGACATAATCCACATCGCCATATGAGTCGTCTCCGGATTACTTCCCATAAAGTCCCAAAATGTATCGTGTGCCGTCTGCCCTTGAGGATATTCATTATCAGGCTCCGGTTTGACAGAGTGAATCAAATCAGGGAATTTAATCGCATCTTGGATGAAGAAAATGGGGAAATTGATGGCCACAATATCAAAGTTTCCATCATCTGTGTAGAATTTAATAGAAAAACCTCGTACATCGCGAACGGTTTCATTACAGCCCCGTGAACCGATTACTTGTGAAAAACGTACAAATAACGGTGTTTTTTTGGAAGGATCCTGTAAGAAATCTGCCATAGTCACTTCACTCATAGATTGATACAGTTCAAATTCTCCATAAGCACCTGTTCCTCGAGCGTGCACGACCCGTTCCGGTACTCTCTCTCGATCAAAATGCGCTATCTTTTCTCTGGCAAGAAAGTCTTCAATCAGAGTCGGGCCGCGGTCTCCGGCAGTCAGTGAATTTTCATCATCCACGATCTTTTTCCCTTCATTAGAAATCATCTCTTGATTACGGGTATCCCGAATAGATGGTTCTAATTGCTGTTCCTTATGGTAATAGAATTTATTTTTAGCAAAAAAATGAAAAGTATTCATTGAAGGTTTCTTTCTGTGTATGACTGGAACAACTTTAATACACCATGCACCATAATTAGTCGGGAAGACGTCCGAGCTTCCACAATGAAAGAAGCCGTCTGTGCTGCACAGACGGCTTCTTTCATTTATTGGAGGACTACAGAAATTTCTCCATGATAACGTAGGCCTCCCCATTTTTCATAAAACTTCTATCTGTTTCCTGGAGACCAAACTTCCGATAAAAATGGCTCTTATTCTTTCTGGCATTACACCAAATTCTTTTCACATCATGTTTTTTCGCTTCCTCAAATACGGACTCTAACAATCTGCTTCCATACCCTTTTCCCTGTTCTGATATCAGCGTCGCAAATTTTCTAAATTGAGCTTCCTCTTTGTCTATAAACAGCGTAACAATGGAAATCAGTATATTATCTTTAAAAAGTCCCAAATGAATACCCGAAGCATCATCCTTTAACTTTATGTAGTTGAAATCCTCATTCGGCCACATGACTTCATGCCTAAGCTCCCATGCTTGTTCTTTCTGTATTTTTGAAATTTGAATTTCCATGATAACCTCCTTGCCTGCTGTGAAGCTGGTCAAAAACACATGCTTAGAAAAATGCCAGTATACTGTTGGCGTAAAATAGCGTAACTACTGTCAACGCCAGTAAAACAACCCCTTCCGCTTTTCCGCCAGTTGTTGCAGCGAATGGAAAACGAATCGTAATCTTTGCAGGGTACAGCAGCTTGATTCCCTGCTTTGTCGCAGCATCTAGTATAAAATGCGTAACCATACCAGCTAAAATCCCCATGGTGATCGACGGATTACTGATGAACTTAGATAAAATAAACGCCACCAGCGCTAAGAATAATAAACTATGTGTAAAGGTTCGATGACCAAAGAGGGTATTAACTACTTTCGAAACCGCTGGAAACCTCCGTCCGATTTTGCTGCCGCTATGGCAAATATCCGGAAGCAAGCCCCCTGCTGCGCCTGCTGCAATGAACCATTCGGGCTGATATGCATCTGTGATGGCGACGATGGCTGTCGTCGCTGTGATTCCAGCCATAATATGTGTTTTTCCTGTCATGCTCTTTTTTCTCCTTCATTTGTAAATTGCGTTATCTTATCATAACACTATCCTAAGAAAAAGAACATACGTTTCTTTCAATTAATTTCCTTTTATTCAAAAATGCAGCAAACATTATTGTCTGCTGCAGTCATGATTTGTCTACATGGTTAAATGATAACTGGCATCTAAAAGTTCAAATATTTCCTCTTCTGAAATAGAACCGTCCAGCAGAATGCTGATCCAATGTTCTTTGTTCATATGGTAAGCTGGCAGTATTCCATTTTCTTTTCTTAAAATCGATGCCAATTCCGGGTCGCATTTGACATTTAAAACGGCTGCAGTCCCTTCTCCTTCTATATTTAATTTCTCTTTGTTCACATCCATCAGCAACCCAAACCATTTGCTGTTTTCCTTATGCCGAAGCACAGCGTAATTAGAAAATTTAGCCCAAGGATAATCTGGCTCTGTATCGTATTTTCTTTTTGCATAATGTATAACTGCATCTCTGCTCACTAAAATCACCTTCATCTGATAAATTAAACGGGTAAATTGCTTTTCTTCATTTTATCAGCAGATACAGGTTTGTTAAATAGGATGCTGCACACAGAAGCTTAAAAATACCATGATATCCTGCTACCTTTAATATATACGAACAATTTTTCCCAAAGTCAGACGGTGGTGACTATGCCCCTCGTCAGCTCCATATCCTGCTGCAACCACAGAAAGAATATTCCCCTCTATCTCCAATAATGCTTTTACCTTTTCCAGATCAAAACCCAGCATCGGAACGCTGGATATACCGTAAGCGGTGAGCGCTAACAGCAAATACCCAAGCGCAATATACCCTTGCGATTGCAGCACCTCAGGAGCCATATCCAGCGTTTCTAAAAGAGCTTCCTTGTCACTTTTCTTCTTTTCCAAATTCATTTCCGGATGAAGGACATCATCTGCTTTCTCCCGCACATCCATCAGATTACTGTATAGCACGATGACACAGGAGGCAGTATCTAATTGCTTTTGATAAGCGGAATATTGGTAGAGCTTTTGAATCATGGTTTTGTCTTTCACAATAACAAATCGCCAAGGCTGTGCATTGAATCCGCTCGGAGCCAAACGGACATGATCGATAATATTAGCTACCAGATTCGTATCTACCTCCTGCTCTGTAAAGCTTCGGACGCTTTTTCGCTCTTGCATCCATTTTAAAATATATTCTGATTCCATTGAAAATCACTCCTATCTTATTTGTTACGTTTCATTATGATAGAAGTGACCTCCCTTTGTTTAAAAATATGTAAAGCCTGTATCGATACAGACGCCTCTTGCTTTAGAGATATTTGCTGCTTTCTATTGCTTCATGGATTAATTGAACACCTTCATGGATTCTTCCTTCTTGAATACTCGTTGTATTCAACTTTAAGAATTTATGTTTCTGCTTATAATCAGCTATATAATTTGTTTTATAGTCATCGACTAAAACATGACGTTTCGCTAATGCTTCATGAAGTTTCTGTATATTTATCTGTTTTGGCAGCTTGATTACGGTATGCATTTGATGATTGTCATTAAATGCATACCCGGATAAAAAGGTATTTAATGCATGCCGCAGTATCTCTGCTTTCTGCTGATGTTTGGAGACGATTTTGTCTTTATGGTGTGCATATAGACCGCTCTCCATAAATGTCTGCATAATAACCTGGCTCAAAGAATTGGTATGGATATCAATAATTTCTTTAAAACTCCGAAAGGGCTCGATTAATTTCTCTGGCACGACAGTAATACCTAACCGCTGCCCTGGAAACATGATTTTAGAAAAACTTTTTAAGTAAATAACACGTTGATCATTATCCATTTCGTAGAGTGTTTTATAACTGTTGTCCCCTTCAAAATCTCCCAGGTAATCATCTTCAATCATATAAAAATCATATTTCTCTGCTAATTCCAACAGCAGCTTTTTTTCCTGTTCATTCATGGTTGTACCAAGCGGATTATGCAGGCGCGGCATTAAATAAACATAGCTTGGACGCTTGATTTTAATCGTTTTCTCTAATTCCTGCAAATCTATTTTATCCAGCCCTCGGCAGCATGTGACATAATCTAACTGAAGGCGTTCTATAAGATTGATGACCTGATGATAGGTGGGCTGTTCAATTAGAATGGATTCCTTTCTGGTCAGCATGATTAAAGCAAGAATATGCAAAGCCTGCTGTGTACCGCTTGTAATCATAATCTGCTCTTTTTTTGTGAATATCTGGTCCTCCATCAACAGCTTCTGAAATAAGGTTTTCAACTCCTCATTGCCGGTCGTTGCACCATACGTAAATAATTCTGTTTTTTCATTTTGGATAGCAGCTTCCAAGCATTGCGAATAGCTGTCCAATGGAAAGTCCGTCCAGGAAGTGGAAGCAGTTGAAAAATCATATACCCCGTTAAAAGCAGCAGCTTTTTCTTTTCTGGAAATAATATAATAACCGACATTAGGCTTGGCATATATTCTATTGTTCTCAACTAGATATTTAAGCGCCTGCGTTACCGTCACTTGACTTACTCCAAAGGCTTCCATTAATTTACGTACCGTCGGCAGTCTATCTATATATATTCCTTCCTCTATACGTTTTAAGATTTTATCAGCTACGAATTGATATTTCTTCATAAGCAGCCCCTTTCCCCTCTACAAACAGATTACCATGAATCTATTTCAATTGTATTTTCCTTTATCTTGTTTGTATCGATACACCTAAAAAAAGAATTGCTTCCGTTTAGACATTCTTTCTATACTCTGGAATAGAAGGAGGAGGAAGTCATGAAAAAAAATAATGCATTACTGGCAGCAGTCACTTTTTCCATTATTATTGGATTGTCCTTTATGTTTGTGAAAATTTCTTTGACGTATGAAGGGCAATTACTTATATTGGCGCAGCGATTTACATTTGCTTTTTTGGGATTGCTTTTATTTCTTGTCATAAAACCAATCCATTTACGGTTGAATCGGAAGGAAATCATGATTGTGATTATTATTTCCTTGTTCTACCCGATTATATTTTTCAGCAGTCAAATACTTGGTCTTGATCAAACAACGGTTACGGAAGCAGGAATCATTCAGGCGATTGCTCCGGCCACAACTGTTCTCTTAGCAAGTGTATTTTTGAAGGAACAGGTCCGAATAGTACAAGGATTAGGAATCGTTTTTAGCATTGCCGGAGTCGTTTTCCTGCAGCTGATGAACAGCTCGGGAGGCTATGATTTTCATCTGCTTGGCAACCTGCTGATTATCGTATCTATTCTTGCAACAGCGATTTGGCAGGTAATGTCCAGAAGTGCAACAAAATCTATCGCACCAATTCAAATTACGATATATATCATGTTCATTGGTTTTCTGTTCTTTAATGTCATCTACTTCATAAACGGCGGTTCTGCCGGCGAGTATATCGATTCCCTGACAGAAATTCCATATTTATTATCAATTTTATTTTTGGGTGTCCTGTCTACATTTGGAACGTCTTTATTGTCTATTTATGCTGTGTCCAAATTGCCGGTTATTCAAGTAAGTGTGTTTAATAATGTGGCTACGTTAATTACCATCCTGTCTGGAGTACTGATTTTAAACGAGCCTTTTCATTATTACCATATTATCGGCGCAGCGGTGATTATTTTTGGCGTTATTTTGGTTAATGCAAAAAAGAAATCAAGACATTCTAAGGTAAGTTAATCAATAAAATCAGTTTTTATGAATAAATGCTATTTTTCTTTATATCATCTAGTTTGTATCGGAGCAAAGGTGAGCGTCACTTCAAGAGATGAAGAGAAGCTGCGTAAAGCTGGAGATCTCGGAGCGGATTATCTTTTAAAAACAGACAGGGATTGGACAGCTAAAATGAAAGATGAAAAATTCGATATCATATTAGATAGTATTGGGCCGGCACTCTTCCCGAAAATACATTAATGTCTTAAAGCCAGATGGAAATTTGGTTAATTTTGGAGCGAGCTCCGGAGACAGTATTGACCTTTCTTTACCCTCCCTCTTTTACCCGCAATTTAATATCTTAGGAACTTCTATGGAAAGTAAGGAAGAATTCGAACAGTATAACGCATCACAACATAAAACCGGTGCTGATAGCGTTTATCCGCTTATTGAAATCGAACATGCATTGGAGAGAATGAAATCCGGGAATCAATTTGGCAATATAGGCTTGGAAATGGAATAAAAAAGCCGAGTTTTTCATTTTTACGTTATCGTTATGAAGAAAAATCGTTTGAGGTGAATCAATGCCTAGCTCCTCTTTTGTGATTCATAAATGATTGTGCTACGATAAAATCGTATATCAACTTCACAAGGAGGCTCTATGTATGGCTTTGGAAAATTTTGATGAATACCTGCAAAAATATGCTGAATTAATCGTTTCTACCGGTGTCAACGTTCAAGAAGGACATTCTCTCGTTCTAACGATTGATGTTGAACAGGCTCCATTAGCACGTAAAATCACAAAAGCTGCTTATGAAAAAGGCGCAAAACGTGTTATTGTCAAATGGGGAGACGATAAAATCTCAAGACTTGGGTTTGAGCATCAATCAACCGAAACCCTAACAGATATTCCAGATTATCGCATTGAAGAAATGAACTATATTATTGAACAAGGTGCCAGCCGTATCAATGTTGTTTCCAATGATCCGGATGCCTTAAAAGGATTAGATGGTGAAAAAATCGCTGCAACGCAAAAAGCGTCTGGTGAAGCATTTCAGCCATTATCGCAAGCAACACAGTCGAATAAAATCTCATGGGTCGTGGCAGCTGCAGCCGGTCCGGAATGGGCAGCGAAAGTCTTTCCGGATTTAGATTCAGCGGAAGAACAAACGGATGCATTATGGGATGCTATTTTCAAAGCGATTCACTTATATGATGACGATGCGATCCGCACATGGGAGGATAAAGATAAGACCCTGGAAACGAAAGCGGAATCATTGAATAAGGAACAATTTACAGCATTGCATTACACTGCGCCGGGTACAGATTTAACGGTCGGCCTGCCGAAAAACCACCGCTGGGAAGGTGCTGGAAGCTTTAACTCCCGCGGAGAACGCTTTATAGCCAATATGCCGACAGAAGAAGTATTTACAGCCCCAGATGCCAACCGGGTCGATGGCGTTGTCGTATCAACCAAGCCATTAAGTTATGCCGGTTCTGTCATCGAAGGGATGGAATTTCATTTTGAAAATGGGAAAGTAACCAAAGTGACTGCTGAAAAAGGCGAAGAGGTTATTCAAAAATTAGTCCAGCAAGACGAAGGTGCTTCCCGCTTAGGAGAAGTTGCTTTAGTTCCGGACGCGTCCCCTATTTCTCAATCCGGATTGACTTTTTTCAATACGTTATTTGATGAGAATGCTTCAAATCACTTAGCGCTGGGTTCTGCATACGCGTTCAACTTAGAAGGCGGAATGGAGATGTCAGAAGAAGAATTAAAAGAAGCTGGTCTGAATCGTTCAGCAACACATGTTGACTTCATGATTGGTTCGGATCAAATGGATATTGATGGCATTAAAGAAGACGGCAGCCGTGTTCCGGTCTTCCGAAAAGGTGCTTGGGCTTAATTTGCTCATTAGTAATAGTCAGTAAAAAAATCCAACTAGCTTGCAGTTGGATTTTTTTACATTAGTATATAAAATGTATCTATTCTGCTTTTCTTTTGATAGAAACCATTTTCCCATAAGTCCCTATCCTCCAAAGCCATTCAAACGGTCCATAGGAGAACTCTTTCAACCAGAGATGACTGAAAATCATTTGTGCCGCGAATAAAATGACTCCAACCCCAAGAGCGAACGCATAGCTTGGTTCCTCCCAAATCCCTAAATTGATAAAAACCGTTCGTCCGCTCGATTGAAACAAACTTACAAAAACCAGAGATTGCATGATGTAATTCGTAAACGCCATCTTACCGACCGATGTGAACGGGACAAGCAACTTCGACATGCTCCCCTTGCTAGTTCCTAAAAGGACAATGAATAAAATCATGCCGATTGTCACCAAAAAGGGGTAGAAGCTTTCCAATGGATGTAATGCAATTCTATCATAAAGGCTTGCTTTCCCTGCTAACCCAATCACAAGAAAAAGTACTGACAATAAGCTCATGGTTTTTCTTCGCTTTTCGATTATTGTAAGCAGCCCCTTCCGATACGCATACATACCAAACAGGAAAAAGCTGATGTGTGCGACCATGGAAGAAAATTCAATAATAAGATATTCTGTTCCTGTCGGCGGCTCTTTTGAGTCAGGCAACAGACCTTTCAAACCGGCTTCCAGAGACAAATGATAGGATGAGAAATAACTGATTACATCCGCTCCAATGGTATAGCCGATCCAGAAAAGGAAAGCAGTAATAACCAATCCGGCTGCTGACCAATTCATAAACAGCAGAAGGAAAAATCCCGCCATCCCATACATGAGCAGAATATCTCCCGACCAAATTGCAAAACCGTGCACAGCACCAACGAGGGCAAGCAAAAATAATCGTCTGAATAATACTGGATAAGGGTTGATTTGCTTCGTTTTTAGGCGATTATAAAGTAACATAAGGCTCAGGCCAAACATGAATGCAAACAGCGGCCGGGTACTGTCTGTTAATATAATCTCCTCTAAGCTTCTTAGTACTTCATTAACCGGAGACAAATTTTCCGTATCGACGGAAGACAGCCCCGGGACGTTGGCTAAAAAGATTCCAAGTAAAGCAACGCCCCGCATTTGGTCTAATATAGCAATTCGTTGATGTTGATTTTTTTGCTTCATTGATGTCATAGAATCCTCTTTAACTCCTTACATTAAAATGCCCAAGTACATTTTTTAGAATACTAGATTCTTGCTTAATCCCGTGGTTCTACACGCCAATCAGCCTCTCGCCGGGGATCAGCCGCACCAGAGATGTCATCATTCTCCCGATCGATCATCAAAGCCTGAACAGACCCGAAATACAGCGGAGTCGGAGCTTCACGAATCTCGTTATACCCAATATTAAGCAATCCTTCCCTTACATCTGCTTCCGGAGCGGATTCCATCACAAGCGCATTATCCGTCAGGTGGAAACGATCCGCTTCAACAACAGCTTCCAGGTCCGAGTCTTCTTGAACCCAGTCAGCAATCACCTGCGTAAGCATAATTGGAATACGTTCGCCTCCCGGACTGCCAATCCCTAAAACAGGTCCCTCCTCATCTGCCACAATCATTGGAGAGGACCAGGTAACGGAACGCCGTCCAGGCTCAGGTTCATTTTGCTCCGTTTGACCAATATCAAATCGAGACATTTGATTATTCAAAAAGAAACCTTCTGTGTAGACACCGGAGCCAAAGAAATTGGTCAGTGTATTCGTCATGGAAACAACAGTGCCGTTGTCATCAATCACTGTAATATGTGTCGTATTAGGGGGCGAGTCGTCATAACTCCGCTCTTCGTCCTCAGGAAGCAAGCTGTCACCGGAGATTTCTTCTGCTAAAGCAGCATTCTGTTCACGGTCAACGAAAGAATCAACCGGAACATCCACAAACGAAAGGTCACCGAAATCCGTATAAATAAATGCTTGAGCGATTCGCCACGACATCGCAATGTCATGCACAAATGGCGTGCTATTCCGTTCTTCTTCTAATGTTCCCCGCTCTTCAAGGATTTGCAGCATTTGAATGACGCTGGCACCAGGAAGCGGCGGCGGAGCACCAGTCACCTCGTATCCAGCAAACTCTCCGGTCACGGGGGCATGCCGTCCGACACGAAAGTCAGCAAGTGAGTCTCCGTCCAGACCTTGAATCGCTGCTAACGCTTCTCCAGTATCCCCTTCATAAAAGGAAGCTCCTTCACTATCACGGATATCACGCAATGCTTCGGCCAATGCCGGCTGTTCTAAAGTGGCTCCTGCCTCAATCGCTGTCCCATCCGGATAGAAATGCTCCAGCTGCTCAACCGGCAGACGGTCCTGAGCAGATTGAAGCTGCTGTGCTAACGTTGCAGATACCTCCGAACTTTCTGCCAAATCAATCGCCGGGTCAATTACTGTCTCCCAGTCAGCAGTCCCATAGTCATCATGTAATTCCTTTGTCCCGGCTACAAATCCAGGTACACCAATATCTGATGAAGGAATGCCGCCTTCAGGGACAACTTCACGATAATCATATGCCTCAGGGTCTTGACCCTGCTCTTGAACGAGTGTTACTCCGCCGCCGCCAATTCCTGATGCAAAGGGCTCTACAACAGAAATGGCATACGCCGCTGCAACGGCCGCATCCACGGCATTACCTCCATTTTCCAAAACAGTCATTCCAGCTTCTACAGCATCTGGATGCCCTGCGCTGACACCATAAGCCTCTGGCACATCTGTTTCAGGTTCTGGCTCTTCTTCATTTTCTGGCGGAATCAGTCTCTCGCTTTCATCTTCTGATGGATTCGGCTCAGGCTGCTGGTCCGTCTCTTCCTCTGAGACACATCCGCTAAGCAACAGCAATACCGTTGCGGTAAAAGTAAAAATTAAACTGCTCTGGCGCTGGTTACGCCTTTTCACCTGCATGAATGCAACTCCTTCCATGATGTCATTGCGCTTTTTTTTGTTAAATATCATTTATCTAACATTCCCGTATTCGTATAAAGACCATGGACACGATGGTCTTTTAATCCTCGGAAACGACCATCGCGAATCCATGAATTCTTTCTCCCGTTAAATCATCCGGCCAATCCAGCGGTGCTTTTTCCCAGCTTTGTCCTGCATCAAAAGAAAGATAGAAGCCGAGATTATTCACAGCGTAAAAAATACCTGACTGGAATGGATGAGAAGTTAACGCAAAAACAGAGGAGCATTCTGCATCCGGCAAGCCTTTGTATACAGGCGACCAAGAACCGCCATCTTCACGCCGTACTAAAATCGTTCTTGCACGGGATGGATCGTATGCTTCATAAGGACTCCTGGACGCAGCAGCCACCATTGTATCTGCATCCCCTGAATCTACGGCAATATCAACCAAATAGTTATAAGGCTCCAAACCCTCATTGAACGTCTGCCAGGAGTTTCCGCTATCAAAGCTTTCAGCATACCCGCCGCCCGCAGCTTCGTATATCCGTCCTGGAGCTTGCGGGTGTGTTGTTAAAGCATGACAATCATGTTGGGAATTCGGTTTTCGATCTTCCCAACTGCCCCCTTTATCTTCACTTTTCATCACGCCGCCAAGTTCAATGCCGACAAATATGCGGTTTTTCTCATGAATATCCGGTTCAATCCAACGTACGTGATGCGTGTACGGCCGAGGCGGGAAACTCCAGGAAGATTTTGAAGGTAAATCCAGTAAAGCCGGGCAATCAACCCAGGTTTCTCCTCCGTCTTCTGAACGAAAAAGCCCGCTCGGTTCGGTGCCTGCCCAAACGACATGACATCCATTTTTAACCTCTGTTGAACTGACCGCAACACTCATCACCCTGTTATGTGATATTCCTGATCCAGCGGGTACCCATGTCTTGCCGCTGTCATTACTTATCCATAACCCTTCGTTAAAGGTCCCTCCATACAGCCGTCCTTTCCGGCTGGGATCTGCAGCAAGGCATATAAATGAAACCGGTGCCGGTCTTTCCTCCATTATCCATTCCTGTGCCTCTTTCTTCATTTCATAAAGAGAACGTCCAGCTGAAAAATATAAAACTTCCATGCGGTTCACCACCTTGATTTATTTGAAATCTTTTAAGACAATCCAGATACCTATTTAATAGAAATATTCGGGAAACGATTCAATCTATCGGGTATATTTGTAAAAAAACTCCCTTTTCTACAATAAGAAAAGCTAAGAGGATATCGAGACTTAATAAAAAATCTTTTATAGTTTGCTTTATTCACCATAAATCAAACTTGTAAACGTCCGAACCTGACTTTTTATCACGGAGAAACGCCCGTAAAACTTCCGCCTTCAAATAGAGCGTGGAAAATGAATTTATTTTAGCGGGGGATAACGGCGCTGACTCCCACTGCATAATATTTCGTCTTATGATTCCATTTTTTCAAAGTGAAATACGCTGTGCTGTACAATCGGCATTCACTTGGTTACATATCAACATACTTTTCGAGTCATGCAAGTTATCGCTAGAGTATCATAAGTCATTCTACAGTCAAAAAGATTTTGTTAAAAATTTTTAAACGATCATTTTTTAATAAAAGTAAGATGGGTCTTATCCCATACAGAAAAGGCCTTACCATGGATAAGACCCTTTCCCGAGACAATGTCGTATGTTATTTCTTGAACTGCGGATGCTGGGTTATACAGAAAGTCTCCTACCTCTACGCTAAATCAATATTCTTTAAAAAAGCTTTCTGGCAATGTGCTAAAAATGCTCCAAAGACTGATAACTGCACCAATTAATGACACAATACTGATACCCACAGCCTGGAAGCTGAATACACCGGTCGGTACAAGGATGATAAACCCCAAGAAAAAAATAGATTGATAAATCGCTGAGATAACCCTCCAAAATTTATGGTTGAAAAAAGATAATAACACAGGAGGAATGAACAAAATAATCATTATGATAATACTTGCTTGGATAACTTGCGGATCATTTAACGACAGTGTATTGACATCCCGTTGAAAATAAGCAGTGACAAACAACGTTACGATGGATACAATCAGCATGAAAACTAATAAAACGAATCTTTTCAAACAGCATCCTCCTATTCGGTAAAAAATGTATGAAATTTGAGCCTCCCTCTTCTGGTTAAACTGCGCCTTGTAATTTGCCCTGATAGATAGAAATTAATCCAGGCAGCTGCTGAATATCCTGCGGTGTGATAAGCTCCGGCGGCTTGTCAAAAGAAACCATACCAGCTTCCATCAGCAGATAAGCCACAAATTGCGAGCAGAAGTAAGCATTTGACCGTGGAATGGGCTTATTAAACATGACTCCAAACAGTCCTATTACGTTATAGTGGTAATTGTCTTTTCTTTGCTTAAAAAATGCTAACGTTTCTTGTAATTTCTTGTTTTGTTTTGAACTGATTGCATAAGCATAGATGGAGCAGTCCGCTTTCTGAAACAGTTCCTCTTCTGTATTTTCCTTCACAAATCCTCCCCAAAATGGATTGCGTAAATGCTTCCTGCCAAAGCTGTATATTTCATTTAATTCCAAATCCAAGGCTAACGAAACATGATTGTATTCTGCTTTGGTATACAGACTAATAGCTTTCGTCAATAAAGTACCAGTGTTTGTAAATAACAAATAAATGTAGTCTTGTTTCATCGCTAGTAACTCCTGTATATTTTGATTTTTCGGTCTTTTCAAAATAGAGACCTTATGTCATTAAGATATATCTTTGTGCTCAATGTTTTTTATTGATAAGTAAGAAGCAACGATACCAATAAGACTAAGTGTCACCGGAATACCAATAAAGGATCCTATCGATAAGTCTTCATTACTGACACCAAAGAAAATGGCAATAATAACAGAGGTAATAATGGTCGTCCTAACTGATTTTTTAAGCATTCCAAAGAACAAAGGAACTAAGCTGACACCACTGGCAGAAAGGTCATATAAAATCGTATTTCTAAAATGTTCGATGAGCATGGGAATCGTTATGTCACTGTCAATAAATCCTAAGTTGCTGTTTAACATAGATAAAACAAATGCAGCAAAAATTCTGGACAGAAGCATAGAGAAAAAGGTAAAGCCTATGATAATCAATAGCTTCGAGATAATGATCTTTTTTCTGCTGATTGGGTATGTGAACATCAAGGTAATGGTTTTATCATTGTATTCTTCGATAACTAATTTTGAAATTAACACTCCTGAAAAAACGATGAATACCATTCGTGTTATACTGTCAATCAGAAATAAAAAATCTGTACTGCTGGCAGCAAATTGTTCCCTGTCTATATATAGCATGAAGAATAAAAATCCGGTAACGGCAAAGCATGCCGCTAAGGAGTTATTTATATATCGGCTAAAATTTATTTTTCTCATTTCCAAACTCATTAACTTAAAGATTTTTCTCACCACTCTTCCTATTGACATTGAAAATTACATTGTTGGCAGTAATATTCCGGAATACCCTCATCGCTACGTTACATCCTTGCGCTCCATATTTCTTATCGCTAAATACGAAGCAGCCGCACCAATAATGATAAATACCAATGATCTGACAATGAAGGAACCTATCGAAAGGTCTGATAGATTTTCATTACTTATGCCAAAGAAAATGGCAATAATAATCGATGTGATAATGGTTGTTCTAACAGATTTTTTGAGCATCCCAAAAAATAAAGGAACTAAGCTGATACCGCTGAAAGAAAGGTCATAGATCACGGTGTTTTTAAAATATTCCATTATCAAATGAATCGTTATGCCTCCATCGATAAAATCCAATTGGCTGTTTAACATGTATAAAACTGCTGCTACAAAGATTCTTGATACATGTATAAGGAAAAATGTAGCACAAATGATAATCAATAATTTAGAGATAAAAATCTTTTTTCTGCTGATGGGATACGTAAACATCAAAGAGATGGTTTTATCATTGTATTCTTCAATAAACAGCCTCGAAATTAATATACCTGCAAACACAATAAAAACCATTCTCGTGCTGTCAACAACAAAGAAAAAATCTTCACTGGTGGCACCAATCGTGTTTCTATCCGTATACATTGCAAAGAATAACAATCCGGCAAGAATAAAAATTGCTGCTAAAGCACCAAAGACATACTGTCTGAGATTTATTTTTCTTAATTCTAAACGAATTAATTTAAACATTTTTTCCGCCTCCAATTAAGGACAAGAAATAGTCCTCTAATGAAGCCGACTTCGTATTGATTGATGTAATGGAAACATCCTTTTCCATTAACTTCTTATAGATTTGATTTTGTGATGTCCCTGATTCATATATCCTTATTTTGTTCGTATCAAGTACTTTGAAATTTTTTATATTCAGCTCTGAATCAATAATATATACTGCTTTCCCGGCATCATCGGTTTCTAATTCTATATACTCTGCATTATTTTCTCTAATCGAATCCATGGAAACTTCTTCTACTAGATATCCATTATTCATTACGCCTATTGTGTCAGCAATTTGCTCTATTTCCGCTAAAATATGACTTGAAATCAGAATGGTTATGCCATACTCTTTATTCAGGCTTGCCAGTAAGTCTCTCATCTCAATAATGCCAACTGGATCCAGTCCATTAACCGGCTCATCTAATATCAACAGCTCTGGCTTCGTGATTACCGCTCTGGCAATTCCCAGCCGTTGTTTCATACCTAAAGAGAAATTTTTAACCGGCTTGTTATCGATGTTTTTTAGATTCACAAGATTCAAAGCGGTCTCTATCTCTTTTTTATTGTGATAACCCATGTATTCACAATGCAAATCCAAGTTATCCATTGCAGTTAGCTTCTCATAAAAAATGGGATATTCGATAATTGCACTCATCCTTTTAAATAACTCATAAGAAGTATCCGTCAATGTTTCGTTAAACACTTCAACGGCACCCTGGCTTGGTTTAAACAGATTTAAAATCATTTTCATGACTGTACTTTTACCTGCGCCGTTCGGGCCTAAAAGCCCATAGATTTCTCCCTTCTTGATATTCATATTGACATTGGAAACAACATGACCTCCATGAAAAGATTTTCCTAAATCATGTGTTCTTAAAATGTATTCCATAATAATAAATCCCTCCCTTTCTCTGCAAAATTGCTATATTAATAATCATAAACATTAAAATTATCTTTTTTCTTAACAAAGTCTTACGAATTTCTTAAGTTTGCAAAGAACGGGACGGAAGCGGATTTTTAGTTTTCCTGCGAAGACAGTTTCTTTAATTTCACAGTAAATACTGTTTTATCATAAGCTTTGCTGGATAATGATATCTCACCTTCCAGACTTTCGACTAATCTTTTCGTAATGGTAAGCCCCAGCCCGCTTCCTTGATACAGCTTATTTCGCGAGTCCTCAAGCGTATACAATCTTTCAAATACGCTTTCTTTATTCATTTCATCAATACCTTTCCCCTTGTCCCAAACCTCGATGTAAGCAAATGCGTTATCATGTTTTAAGTTTAACCCCACTACTTGACCATCCTTTCCATACTTGATGGCATTCGATATCAGGTTTCTAAGGATTCTGTCCAGAGCTTCTTCATTTCCAGCTACATAGATATGCTCATCTGGAATGTTAATGGAAACATCTAATCCTTGCTGAGTTAACATTTCATAAAACTCTAAAATGCTCTTTCTGCAAATTTCATTAATATGTATCTTTTCGAGTGTTATCTCCTTATCTCCAGACTCCAGCTTTGCCAAATCAAAAAACGTATTGATCAATGTCAGCAGCTCTGCCGCCTTTTCATGTGCTTTACGAACCTCTTTGCCCGCTTCTTTTTCGATAACTTTATTCGATTGAATGATTTCTAAATATCCAACAATAACAGTCAGCGGTGTTTTTAAATCATGAGAAATATTTGAAATCATTTTCCGAATCGATTCTTCCTTTTTTGTATAATCCGCCAATATTTTCTGATTATGGTTTAAAAGATGATTGATGCTGATCAATAAAGGAATAAGCTCTTTATCATCGGTAAAAACAAGCAGATTCTCACTGGTTTTATCAGCGATAATCTTATCCAATTTTTCATGCATATATTTTATTTGCTTGTCTCTTGCTATCTTTGCTTTATATTGAAAAATGATAATCCCGGTTAAAATCAGGGTAATCCCTATAAAGAAATAAGCCATGCCTTTTCCCCCCTTTTCAAAAGATATTCACACATCTATTCCCCTAGTTTGTAGCCAATTCCCCAAATGGTCATAATATAATGAGGCTCAGCCGGGTTGTCCTCAATCTTTTCTCTTAGTCTTCTAATATGAACATTGATGACATTTTCGTCTCCAAAGTAGTCGTTTCCCCAGACCGTGGTATATATTTGAGCCTTTGTAAAAACATTATTGGGATGCTTGAGAAACAGCTTTAAAATATCGAATTCCTTGGAAGTCAGTTTGATTTCCTTACCATGTTTTTGAACAGAGAAATTATTGATATCAATTGTTAAATCTTTATGGTTTATCACCTGCTCTTCTTTTTTTGTCTCCGAATAACTGGTGGCACGCCGCAATGCCGATTTTACTCTGGCGGAAAGCTCTATCATGGAAAAAGGCTTCGCTATGTAATCATCTGCACCAAGCTCCAGGCCTAGCACCTTTTCCACGTCCGTATCCTTCGCTGATACAATTAGTATCGGCACGGAGCTGTCCCTTCGAATTTGTTTCATTACCTCTATGCCATCTAATTTCGGCATCATAATATCAAGAATGATTAAATCAAATGTATCGTTTTGAAATTTTTGCATTCCTTCTTCGCCTTCCAAAGCAGTAACTACCTTATAGCCTTCTTTTTCTAAATAATTTTGTATCATTTCGCTTACTGAGATATCATCTTCTACGATGAGAATGTTATTGTTCAAGTGAGACAGCCTCCTATAAAATTTTAGTTTAATAGATTTCTATTATCTTTATTGCCGACTATACCCTTTTGCCTGCCTCTTTATATATTACAGAGATTTTTACAGGTATTTCATAAAGTTTAACACATTCCTTTGCACTTTATAGATGTACTTTGCCTAAGGATGCCTTTTATGGTAAAAAGAACATATAATATTCTGTTAAAAAATCATATTGTTAGCTAAGCAAATGGTTAGGAAAGGGAGGAACACTTTATTGGTATCTGATATAGCATTGATGAAACATCATGTAAACGTGTTATTTAAAAAGGATGATAATAATCGAATGACCTTTGTGAATGAGCCGCCAAACGAGGCTGCACCTCGTATTTTCATTGGCGGGACGCAGCTTGGTAATGTAGTAAGATACTCCAATGCCCTTGAGGAGAACGTAATAAAGAAGCTGGAACGAAGCATTCATGCAGATTTTGCTATAGACTTGGCAGAAATAATCACCATTTTAAACACAGACCGGCAAATCAGCAATTTTTGGACTGGACCTGCTTTCGTGTTTCCTGATGTCAGCAGCATAACAACAAAAGCAATACGAATTACCGACTTCAACAAAGACTGCCTGAAGCAAAATTTCCCATATATCTACGAAGTGCTTAAATATAAACAGCCTTGCTTTGCTATTATTGAAGATGAAGCAGCTGTATCCGTTTGCTGCAGCGCGAGACAAACTAATGAAGCGGCTGAAGCAAGCTTAGCTACATTTGAAACGTATCGTGGAAGAGCATACGCGATAGACGCTTCCATTGCTTGGGCAGCTGAAATTCAAAGTCAAGGATTACTTGCATTGTATAGTACCTCCTGGGATAACTTTGCATCCCAATCTGTAGCAAGAAAATTACATTTAATACAATATGGAACGGACATTCATATGAAATAAGACAATATCCCCGAACACAAGTCATTCTTAAATTAATGGACACAATTACTGAAAATCTGATGTATTCTTTTTCATGCTCGAGAAATAAACCGGGATGAAGATTAACGCAAAATCAAAAATAGGCCCCCTTGGACTTGGTCAGTGGATCCTGTAAACACTCTGGAGCTCTCGTTTAACTCTCTACACAACAAAAAATCCTGCTCGTAGCAGGATTTTTATCAAACATTCTTATTAATTATCAAAGGGCAGATCGTTACACAAACTTATTCCTGCCAGCACCTAATCCTGCAACCATCATTAACAAGCAAACAACGATGATAGCAATAATCGGCGCAGACCAGGCCTGCGTAATATCAAATAGAAGCCCGATAAATAACGGTCCAATGGCAGCAAAAATATAACCGACGGATTGCGCCATCCCAGACAGCGCTCCAGCCTGACGTCCATTACGTGCGCGCATGCCAAGCATAGCAAGTGACAGGCTGATGGCCCCTCCAAAAGTAACTCCAATCAGTGTTACCCAGATGAAAATCAGCGGAAGCGGTCCCCCGATTAGCAGTCCGATAAATCCAACTGCTGCACCGCCGCTGATTCCCAGTACGATCCCCTGCTGGTTAGAGAATTTCTCTGCCAGCACCGGTGCCAGAAAAGTAGACGGCAATCCGACAAACTGCACATAAGCTATCAGCCAGCCGGCAGCAGATACGGAAAATCCAAAGCTTTGCATGATTTCTGGCAGCCACGATACCATTACATAAAATATAAAAGATTGCAGACCCATAAATAACGTAACCTGCCAAGCCAATGGGGATTTCCACAGGTTGCTGTCATTAAAAGGCTTATTGCTTAACTCCACTTGTTCTTCTTTAGGCGCAGGGTTCCGGCTGATAACAAAAATCCAAACAATGATTCCGACAAGAGCCAGCACAGCCCACGATAATAAAGCCAATTCCCATCCTAAGCCTGCTCCTTTTGCAAGCGGAACTGAAAGTCCAGAAGCCGTGGCCGCGAATATTGCCATCGATGTGGAATAGACACTCGTCATTTGACCGACTTTATGCGGGAATTTTTCCTTGATGACTGCCGGCAGCAGCACATTCATTACTGCGATGCCAACCCCGATAATAGCTGTTCCGATAAATAATGTCGGTGTATATGGAATGGACCGGGTGCCTATTCCGGCGAACAGCAGGATCAGGCCAAGCAAGACCGCTCCTTCATTCCCCAGCTTCCGGCCAAGCTTTGGCGCAAGCGGCGATACTATGGCAAATGCGATAAGCGGTAAACTGGTAATCGTCCCCGCACTCCAGTTTTCCAGTCCAATCTGATCACGAATGGTCCCTAACAACGGTCCAACGGAAGTAATTGCCGGCCTCAGGTTAAAACCAATCACCATGATAGCAATCAAATATAGCATTCTCTTATTAGAGGATGCTTCCTCAGTCAGACTATTTGTTCTTGCTCTATTTTTCTCCATCTAATACCTTCTTTTCTACTTTCCACCCCCTTTACAGGAAAGGAGGAGGAATAATTTTGCACAATATATATATGTTATGGCAATGTACATCCTATTGTCAAGACACCCATTTTTAATAGACTGCAATCAACGCATCTGCTCTGCGATGCCCCAATGTGTTAACACTGATAAAACGCAGCTTCATCCAGGAAACAGTTTTCATATTAACCTGTACCCGCAAACTTCCAATCTAATAATTTTGAATAAAAGGTATATCTATGAAATTTATTGGAGAGCCTGTCAATATAACAAACTATTAATTGGAGGTATTTTCAATATGAAGTACAACCTAATGATAGGCATTGCTTTTCTTATTTGCCTATTCATTTTTATACCAACAGTACATGCAGATAATGGGACATTGTACAAAGTTGATACGGAAACAACAGAGTTAATGGATGCGCCTGCTCAGGATACAGTCCTTCTAAGTGAATTAAAAAAAGACTATAAGGTTACTATTTTTGAAGAATCCAATGGCTGGGGCAAAACATTTTATAACGGCGAACAAGCTTGGGTCGCGTTACATCACCTATCAGCAGTGGATGAGATACAGACAGAGCCAGAAAACGAACAATCCGATACAGAAGATAATCAAGCTGAAACAGCAGCTGCTGCAGCAGAAACAAATACAGAAACTGCCGAACCAGCAGAAAACGGACAACTGTACCGAATTCAAGCACCAGCAGTAAATGTACGCAATGCGCCTGATAAGAATGCAGCTGTCGTTACGCAGATGAATCATGGTGAGAAGGTTACTATTTTTGAAGAATTGTACGGCTGGGGCAAAACATATTATCATGATGAAGAAGTATGGATCACTTTATATTTACTTGATAAAGATGACGAATCAAATGGAAATAGTGACACATCAGAAGAAAATGAAAAAACAGAATCATTAGAAACAGTAGAAGAAACCGAAAATGAAGCGTCAGAAGCAACATCTGAGCCAAAAGACGGTGAAAGCGAAAAGGAAAATGGCGAAACAAAAGAAGTTCAAGCGGAACAAAGCACTGAAAATCCGCTTGCCGGCCGTCAATTTGTGATTGATCCAGGTCACGGCGGGAAAGATCCCGGTGCAGTGGGGTCCGAAGCATATGAAAAAACATTAGCTTTAACCACAGCAAAAAAATTAGGAGAACAATTACGCCATCAAGGAGCTTCTGTTACGTTTACCAGAGAAGATGATACGTACCTCTCATTGGGAGAACGGGTCAACATAAGTAATTCTGCCAATCCAGATGCATTTATCAGCCTGCATTATAATGCGTCGGAAGACCAGGCTGCGCATGGAGTGGAAACCTTTTACAAGAATGAAAGCGAAAGCCAGATCCTTGCTGAGTATGTACAAACGTCATTGATGAGTCATGTTCATCTCGACAATCGTGGAGCTAAACAAGCAGATTTCCAAGTACTAAGAGAGAATCAGCAAACTGCGATTTTAATTGAGCTTGGTTTTATCAGCAATTCAGAGGAACAGCAGACAATTCAAACGGATAATTATCAAAATCATGCAGCAGAAGGTATTATTGCCGGATTAGAAGACTATTTCAGCTAAAATCAACGGATGAAAAGGTAAAAGTGTATCTAGGTGACACTTTTACCTTCGATTACGTTTTTTGGACTTCCTTTTAAATTACAATCTGTAATGAGCTGCTCAGGAGGAATATTACGAATCTTTCATTTTACGTTTAGAACTTTTTAGTTTTACAATCGCTATCATAATAGCTGCAACCCCGATTAATGGAAGCACAAGGAATAATGGTTCACCCGTACCAGAGTACATAATAGGTCCCCAAATGATAGGCACAATACCGTAAACAATAAGATAAATAATTCCCATTATAAATTCAAATATATGCTTTTTTTTAGATATGGTTTTCACCCTTTTAATTTGAATCCAATCAGGAATGCTAACTTATCAAGTCAGGATTTTTTTGGATGTTATTTTTAATCCCTTATAAAAAAGCATCCTCTTTCACTATCTTATTCCCTTATTTTGAAATTAATTAACGTACTTCCCTTTAGAGTCCGGGCTATCATTCCATTTCTTTTCACAAAACCTGAATGGATATTAATCCCTTTACAGTTTATTTATTAAACCGTTCTAAATGATAAAACTGATACGTATTATTCGTCAGCTGTTGTCGAACTTTATCAAAAGGCAGCTGTTTTACCTCAGCTATTTTCTTTATCACATCGATAATCATATTTGGATGTGTCATCTGATTTTGAAATGGCTCTTTAAACGGCCATGGCCCATCTGTTTCTGCCATAATAAGTTCTAACGGATATTGTTTGATTAAAGACTGAATCTCCTCTTCATACCAGCAATCAGGCGTGATAGAAATCATATATCGATTATCTATCATACGGTTAATCGTAGCTTTATCCCCTTTAAACCAATGAAAATGGGCTTGTTCCAGTTGATATTTTTCAAGCATATCACAGACAACAGAGGCATCTTCATAAACAGCATGTAATACGATTGGCAGATTATACTTTTTTGCAGCCTGTATAAACCGCTCTAATATGGCGTGATAAGGTGCAATATCCAGCGAGTCATCATTACGTTTGGTATAATACGGAAGCCCTACTTCTCCAATAGCCACGATTTTTTCGAATTTTTGTTCAATCTCCTGAAAGATACGATTGATTTCTTGATCAGGCGGCAATGCTTGTTCCGGATGCCAGCCGAAAGCAGGATAAACAAACGGATATTTCTGTGCTAACCACCATACCTTTTGACAGCTCTCAAAATCACTTGCAACGGCTATCATCCCATCTGCTTGAAGCGTTTGAATTAACTGTTCCTGCTCGTCAGGCTGGTACCAATCTAAATGAATATGTGCATCAATCATTATGCAAACTCCCTCATCAAATCAATCTGTTATATCCTTAAACAAATCCCCGGCTTTTCTTACATCCACATTTCCGCCGCTTAATACGACACCTGCTCTTTTGTTTTTAACAGAAAGCTTTTGATATGCTGCTAAAGCGACTGCTCCAGATGGCTCCACAACAAGTTTTAATCGCGTCCATAGGAAGTACATAGCAGCTTTTATCTCTTCTTCAGAAACCGTGATAAAATCATCTACATGCTTTTGAATGAAAGAAAAAGTAATTTTTCCTAACGAAGGTGTATTTAAACCGTCAGCTATCGAGTTTGGAGCTTCAATCGTCTGCAATTCTCCTGCCTTAAATGATTTCGTCGCATCATTGGATACCACAGGCTCCACTCCAATCACCTTGCATTGAGGCGACAGCTGTTTTGCAGCAATGGCACATCCGCTTATCAACCCGCCGCCTCCACAAGGAACGAGCAGATAGTCAAGCTCCCCGACTTCTTCAATCAATTCTTTTGCAACGGTGCCTTGTCCGGCTACAATTGGCTCCGCATTGAAAGGAGGAATTAATGTATAACCAAATTCATCTATTAAATCCTGCGCTTTTTCCTCTCGGGATTCCGTCTTGCGGTTATATCTTATAATCGTTGCACCATAGTCTTTCACAGCTGCTGCTTTGACTTGCGGCGCATCATCCGGCATGACTACTGTCGCAGGGATACCAAGTATTTTGCAGGTTAAAGCCGTAGCCATTGCATGATTTCCGGAAGAATAAGCGATTACTCCTTTATTTTGGGACGCTTCCGGCAGAGAGCTTATCGCATTATAAGCACCCCGAAATTTAAATGCTCCCATCCGCTGGAAATTTTCACACTTGAGAAACATTTGGTTTCCGGTTAATTCATTCAATAATGTTGACGTATGGACTGGGGTTTTATGTGCAATTCCTTCTAGGCGATTTGCTGCTTCTACTATTTTTTCATACATTTTGAATTCCTCCCTCACTTTTATATCAAGACAGGTTGCTATTTTAATAATTTTTAGTAATGCCTATATCCTCCTTTCGACAAATCGGACTAAATTTCCTGCTAAAATCTTTCTCAATTGATATAAAGAACAATCAAGTCACAGTTGTATATTTAAATCGAGTTTTTAAATGATATACTTAACTTTTTATATTAGTCTTCATTTTAAATGAAATTTGCATCGCTTGTGCCATTTGAATATAATTATATAAACTAAGCTTTTTTACATATTGAAAATATCTAATCATTTCTTATCCGGACATACAAGGAGGTCAACCATGATGATAAGTCCCCAAGCTGCTGACAAACTTAACGCCAGTATAGAAGATTTAAAAAATAGTTTAGAAGAAAAAGTTTCCAAAAAGCTTGATTTGGATAACTGTCATCGAATGATTCAAAGATTGGTTGAGCTTTCTTCCAGCTGTGAAGCATGTAACCAATATTTTGTTGATTTAGAAGGTCATATAGCCCAGCTTTTAGACAAGTCAGATCAGCTGACAAAAAATGATTTTAAAAACCATCACCAAATATTAAATAACATCCGTACACACCTCATGAAAAAACACAAACTAGTTGCGAAAGACTATTATCTCAGTATCTATATGTCCTATGGTCTCAGCTTAGGACTAGTTTTTGGACTCTTATTCGATAGCCTTGCATTAGGTTTGCCAATTGGCTTAGCTGTTGGTGTAGCGATTGGAGCAGGTTTAGACGCAGATGTTAAGAAAAAAGGAAGAACCATCTAGCATTCCAATCAGCCGTTCAATACAGCATTCTCCACAGATAAAACGTAGCATACGCTTCCCAGGTTGACCATGCTGCCGATAATTCTCTAATCTCAGCTTTTGTCGGCTTTCGTTCCATTCCCTTTACAAATTGGATGGCATTGATTAATCCCACATCATCAATAGGAAAAGCGTCCGGATACCGAAGACAGCGCATCAATACGTAATTCGCTGTCCATGGACCAATCCCGCGAATACGGATCAATTCTTTTTCCGCTTGCTTCAAATCATCTACATGTAATAAGTTTTCTTTTGATAAATCTCCATTTGCCATTAACTTTGCTACACCAATAATATATTCCCTTTTCCTTTTTGTCATTTTAATATCAGCCATATCTTCCGCAGTTAATTTAGAGATTTTTTCATACAAAGGGAAAATCCAATAATTTTTTCCATTATAATCCAAATGTTCTCCAAATTTTTCAACAAATTGACGTTTTAATGTGTACGCAAACTTCAGGTTAATCTGCTGGCCTAATATCCCCCAGCATAAGGCCTCAAATAAATCATTTAAACCCATAATCCGAAGTCCGTAAAATCTTTCAATGACTGGTTGCAGTAACAAATCCCGGCGACCCATTTCATAAAAAGGCAGCAGGTCGGTGTCAAAGTCAAACCATTCACAAATATAATTTACGATGGTCTCTTTATCTTCAAATGATTCCGGTTTTGTACCGGCTAAACACTCAACAGCCAGATAGTCACTTCCTGCTTCACTTATCTGTATCAATGTACGCAGATGATTTATTTCAATCACACGGGTAATCGTATTCTCCTCTATTTCATACATGCATTCATTTGGATCCCTCAGGAAATAGTCTACATTCACTTTAAAATTAAACGGCTCCGGTGCTTTTATGAAAATGCAGTTTTTACTTTCTTTCCAGCTTCTCACTTTCTTCGTCCCCCTATCTTCAAGATCTGTTTTATATTTTGCTTGCGAATTCAGCAACCTACTATGGTTGTACAACAAGCAGCACTTATGCCAAAAGGCAAAGAGACGCTGTTTTCACACTGACCCTTTGCCTTTTAGTTAATGCTTGCATTATCATTTAACAAAAATTATTCTCCATCATTCTTTCTTAAAATATCCTTCACTCTTTCTCTCATCTCTTTCGTATAGCCTTGCTGTCCGCCGGTATGAATAAAAAGGATATTTTCCTGGTCAACATAGTTTCCGTTTTTAATTTCAGTCACTAACCCTTTAAAAGCCTTCCCTGTATAAACAGGGTCAAGAATCATTCCCTCATTTTTAGCAATATCCAAATAAAATGCCAATTCTTCATCTGTTGCCTGACCATAGCCAAGTCCAATATAGTTATCGTTAATGGAAATAGAATCAAACGGATGGTTTGTGTCTTCCAAATCATTTACGATTTCCATCACATCTTCTTTGAACACTTCTGCTATCTGGTCTACAGAATAGCCAATGATTTTCTTTTTGGTACCTGCCCCCTCATTTGCAAACCATAGCCCTGCATATGTTCCGCCAGAACCAATTGCAAGGTTGATAGAATCAAAATGAACACCCATCTCTACTTCCTGCTTCATGATTTCATTATAACAATTAATATAACCGTAAGACCCGATGGCATTTGAAGCACCTACCGGAATAATCAATACCTTTTTCCCTTGTTCTTCTAACTCCTGCTTCTTCTTCTCCATCGCATCTTCTCGGGATGCATCCGGCGGAATAATATTTACATTCGCTCCAAGCATATCGTCAAGAAACAGGTTTCCTTCATATTCTTTCACTTCGCCTCTAAGCACCAGATGGCATTCTAAATCCATCATGGCACAAATCGCGGCTGTCGCTCTGGCATGGTTTGATTGGCAGGCTCCTGTAGTAATGATTGTTTCATATTTATTATCCAATGCATAGGCAATAAGGTATTCCAGCTTTCTTATTTTGTTTCCCGAGACTTCCACTCCTGTAAAATCATCTCGTTTGATATAAATATTTTTCCCAAGTTCATTACTGAGTTTTTCCAGCTTTTTAATGGGTGTATCCAAGTTAGCAATATTTAATTTACGCATGGTCGTTCCTCTCTCTTTCATCCAGTTTATACCTTTATGATAGCGAACAAGAACGAACATAAGCAACTAATAAATGAAAGAAATTTATTATTTTAGTGTAAAGAATCGATGAAGAGGGTAAATTTTCTATAAGTCAGCACTCTTTTCCTGTCAGCATCAGTGGAAAGAGACTACAATCAGAAGAAAAGTTGAAACATGCATTTATACTTGTTTAAAAATAAGGTATGGGAGGTGTCACAACGTTGAAAAGGCCTTTGGGAGTTATAATAATAAGTTATTTATTTGGCTTTAGTTCGATGCTTTTATTATTTTCTGCTATTTTTTATGATGCGGATACCGATTCCATGCGCAGTATAGCGGAACGTTTCGCACTTCCGAATATACCTGAGCAATTAATGAGAGCAATAGTAGCTTTATATTCATTAGTAATGGTCTATGGTTATATCCAATTGAAAAAATGGGGCTTTTGGGCAATGATAGCTTATTTAGTCTATTTTGGGATGATTAGTTCTCTGCTCGTAAACCATCAAACTCACCTGCCATATATAGTTAATATGCTTCCTTCTCTGGCTATGCTAGCTTATACGATCTATGTAAGGAAAGCATTCTTTAATCCATCGAATTTTCAACATTAGAATAATTGAAAATGCCCTTTAAATAACAATAGAACTTCCTATTTCATAAGAAGTTCTATTGTGACGCCTATTCTATTTGAACCCAATCTTAAATGAAAACCCATATAAGAACAGAAACCAAAATAATCGCGGGCAGTCCAAGAAAATAAATATAAGTAAGACTTGAAAAACTCTTCTTTCGTTCGTAAGTATCGTCCAGCTTTTTTGTGACAAAAAGTGTTCCGATTAATGCAAGAACACATACGATAATCACCAGTATGATAAGGGTATTCAACATCTCCCTTTCCCCACCTTTATAAAATAGTCAACGCAGCCGCATAACAATAACCTCAGGCATTATGCAGCTGATTATTTGTTAAAGCAGCCTGTTGCAGATAATCTGAATCCAGCGTATAGGAAGCGGTCTTTTTCTTCCATTGTTTCACGACATCTACCCGATTTTCATATCCGAAAACATGGAAGGTCATTTCTTTATTTTTCTTTTTAAAATGAATAATATATGGGGGCATCTTTGTTTCAGGATGAAGAAACAAAGCTTCCTTCCCTGGAAAGATATGATTCTTATATAAAAATTGAGCTTCATTAAAAGAATCTATAAATCTCCTTTTTTCATCTCCATCAAGCGGTGCTCCGTCGAAGGTTATCGTACTGTTTCCTGCATCAATTTTAGGATGCAGTTCAAATTTATTTAAAACCCATCCTACCAAAGCGCTTGGCGGGCTGGTTAAAAATTTCAATATAATTCCTGCCAGCGTAATTAATATAAATGTCCATGTCATTTTCGAATTCCATCTCCCTGATAAACTATCACTTTCTAATTTTGATATAAGGTTACACAGCTTGCTGATTTTATCCTAACCTAGTTTTATTGTACTGGATATCCCAAAAATGATACCATCCAATTCGCATAAAAATCCCCCATCCACTTTACGAGCAGACAGATTTTTATCGCTTTTTTATTTTCCGCGCAAATGCTGAAGAGCTTTCGAAAATCTGGATATTCCTTCCCAAATATCTGTGGGCGTACTCCTGCCATACGTAAAACGAACGAATCCTTTGCTCTCACCAAAAATAGAGCCTGGAACAAAAGCAACTCCTCTCTTCAATGATTCATCCAGCAATTGAAATTCATCCACCGGATCTTTCAGCTTGCACCATAAATGAATCCCGCCATCTGGTTCCAGGAATTCTGCCTGATCGCCTAAAAAATGAATCAGTGCTTTGGATAATTGCTTTCTCCGTACTTCCAGCTGCTGCCTGATTTTATGAATATGTTCATCGAATTGCGGAGATCCGATAAACTCATTTGCAACCCATTGCGGAAAAATACTATGTCCAAAATCAATCTGCTGTTTTGCATCAGCTAAGCGTTGAATAACTTTTTTCGGTCCAACAATCCAGCCGATTCGTAATCCAGATGCAACGATTTTGGATAAAGAACTGATATATAATACATTTCCGTTATCGTCCATTCGTTTTAAAGAAGCTGCTACGTTTCCATCAAATGCCGTAATGCTGTACGGATCATCCTCTACAACAGGAATGCCATACTCCGAAGAAATCTCTAATATTCTTTTCCGTCTGCTTAAAGGCATTTGCACTCCGGTTGGATTTTGGAAATCCGGATTGATAAAAACCATTCGAATGCGATGTTTTTTATGCAGTTCGACGATATCATCCGGATTAATCCCATTTTTACTGCTCTTTAAAAGAAAGGGACGTAAACCTGCTGATTTAAATAATGGCAATGAGTAAGCATACGATGGATTTTCTATTGCGACAGCATCACCAGGCTTTAGTAAACATTGCACAATAAGGTGAAGAGCTTGCTGCGCACCAGAGGTAATCAGGATTGATTCTGCATCAATAGAGATTCCCTTATACGCATACAAATGATTAGAAATCGTTTCTCTTAAACGGACATTGCCCTGAGGGTGATCATATCCCAGATGCTCTGTAAAAGGCTTCTCTTTAAAAATGGAATGAAATTGTTCTGCCGGAAATAGATCCGCCGCCAGTTCTCCGCTTGCCATATTGATCATTTCATTATTTTGTGTCTCCGTCCGTATTTTTTGAACTAACG
This sequence comes from Oceanobacillus sp. B139/18, assembly GCF_055524595.1. Lineage (NCBI taxonomy): Bacteria > Bacillati > Bacillota > Bacilli > Caryophanales > Bacillaceae > Oceanobacillus > Oceanobacillus sp. B139/18. The sequence goes on from NZ_JBVFXI010000001.1 coordinate 1,058,426, forward strand.
GCAAATTAGGAAGAAATGAGCCATCCTCCACATACCTTCCCCAGTTGGGAATTCTTTTATCGGAGATTCCCCATATATCCGTACTAATATGCGTACCGCTTCCTTTCTTTCTTTCAACAATTCCTATGGATTGCAGCTCATCATAAGCGGCAACGACCGTGCTGCGATTTGTTTGTATAGTGGTGTTTTTGCTGAACGGTCAAGTGTGAAGTGCATATGGATTCCCCAATTGTGTTGTAGATTTTAACGTACAGTGAATAACCCTGCCAATACTCTTTATTCGCGCACTAAAATGAATATATTCTAGACTTTTAGCTTCATTCTGCTAATCAAAGATATCTTCTACTATCATAGCGAACAATGACCTAAATAAGCAACTCACAGATGAAATGATTGGGATTTTATTCTTTCCACCAAAAAAGCCCGAATCACAATGAAGTTATCGGGCTTAAATACATGAAGGTAGATTGTATTAATTATCCTTTAAATATACCGCTTCCGCCTACGCTAATCAAGAAAATCTTTTAAACGTTTACTGTGTCTTGGAAGCCTTAATTTCCGCAATGCTTTTGTTTCAAGCTGACGGACACGCTCTCTGGTCACGCCAAATACTTTTCCCAGTTCTTCCAGCGTTCGTGACTTCCCGTCATCCAATCCAAAACGGAGACGGAGAATACTTTCTTCCCGGAGAGGAAGGGTATCCAATACCTCCTCTAATTCCTTTTTTAACAGTCCATCCGCTGCATATTTGATTGGTATTATCGTGTTGGGCATCGTTGCTTTGTGGGTGGCAACATGGGCATGGAACCAAACTTCCATCCGTCTGACGGTTTCCATGGCAGGGATGATGATTGTTTTTGAGTCTTTATTTGGACTGCTTTATTCTTTTATTTATCAATTGTCATTCCCCTCCGTATGAGAATCGATTAGTATTTTCTTTATTATCGCCGGTGTATCTTTTGGAATTTGGAGAATCAATAGAGAAAAGATTTCGGAACATAGTTTATAAAATGAAAAATAACTTTCAGAGAAATTTTTCAAGGAGAAATACAAGCTGTACTTATGAGAAAGCTGTTTTTTCTCCTTCTGACTCGGCAAGAGAAGCCTTTATTCGCTCATTCACCGTCTTCTCATATCAAAAAATCTTCCTGCTCTTCGCAGTTTCAAGATCCCGTTGAATCTGTAATATCTGACGTTCTATCCACTTAAACTTCTTAAAACTTAACCAATGCAATGTTTTGAATAGGTAAAGATCGAGTGTTGAAATACCAACCTCTCTCTATTTGCAATAATATTCAATATATTATCCTCTCATGATAAAAGGATACCAAGTATATCCTTATTTGACGATGAAGCATCCTGTTCCGCAATGCTTCCAATAAACGAAAAAGCAAAAAATGATTGTTTTACAACTATCAATCATCTTTTGCTTTTTTAACTACAGCTCGTTATAGGAGTCCTCATAGGATTCAGCAAGTTCTATAAATCTTTCATTATCTAAAACATCTTCAAATAAAGGATCTGTCACAGCATAATCAATTAAGCTGGGGTCCTCATCCATTGCCTCTTCCAAATGATCCAAGCCTTCTTCTATCTCCCCGCGCTCAATATCGATAAAAGCCAGGCCGTAATAAGCAATTCCTTTATCTAACGGATGCTCCTCTAGCATTTCTTCGTAGAGTTCTTCTGCTTCATCCAGCTGCCCATTTTTTGTTAAAAGGATGCCTTTATAATCCAGATTATAAATGATATGCATTTCATCATCTACTTCTAATACGGCGTCAGCGTATTCCAACGCTTCTTCATAATCCTCTATAAGTTCATAAGCATATACAAGCATATCCAGTGCATCGACATCTTCCGGATGCTGTTTCAAATATTCTTCTAAATAAACAATACTTTCTTCTGTTTCATCTAAATAGAGCAGGCTGGCTCCCATACCATATAAAGCGAAATCTGCCTTGGGTTCAATTTCTAAAGCTTCTTCAAAATAAGTCAGAGCTTCTTCATCTTCATCAAGAAAAGATAGTGCATTTCCCATAGCAACATATTGTTCCGGTGCATTCGGATTTAAATCAATCGCTTCCTGCGCAGCTTCCATAGCCTCTTCATATTCGCCCAGATCTATTAACGCATATGCAAGATTGCTGTAAGCAGCTTCCATCTTGTCATCCAGTTCAATTGATTTTTCTAACGCTTCTCTTGCTTCTTCCGGTCGTCCAAGTTCAATGAGAATAAAACCCTTATCATTATAAAGGAAAGGCTCTTCAGCGTGATCTTCCAGAGATTCCTCGATTAGCTCTAAAGCTTCTTCATAATCTCCATTCGCGTATAGAGGCTGCAGCTTCATTGATAATGAATATGTACTGGTGCTTGAACCAGAGGATAATTGTTCCGCTTCCTCTTCCTCTGCTTGTTCTGAATTCGTGTTTTCCTCGGAAGATTCAGATGAAGAAGTTTCTGATGCAGTGGATTCCTCGGACGTACTGCATCCGGCAATAAATAGTAATAATGACATAAAAATAATAATTCGCTGTTTATTCATTTTATCCTCCTCTATTTGACAAATTATTCTTTAAAATGACATTTTTATTATAGTACAAATGGAACATAAATGGAAGACATATCCAAGACTGTTTTCACAAAAATTTTTGCTAACAGATACTTGTCTCGTGAGCTTCGTGAAATAATTCTCAAAACAGTAAAAGCGGCACAGGTATATGCCGCTTTTCTATCAAATTATCTATATGAATCATGTGCAGGGTGAAATAAATCTTCCTTTGCATTTCTTACTATGGAAAAATGATCCACGTTATAATGTCCATGAAGTGTATCGTTATGGTGTTTTATAATTTGTTCTGGATTCAGCAAGTCGTTCCCCAGGCTGGAGTGGCCGTCTCTAACTAATGTGACATCCAATCCGTTAATGGTTGCTGTTCTGACGGCACTGTCTATGCAATGCTGTGTTTCACAGCCCATAACAACAATATGTTTTACTTGATGTGACTTTAGGTATTCCAACAGACCTGTTCCATAAAAAGCATTGGTAGCAGATTTGTCAAAGATTTTTGATTCTGCAGGCACATAGATGTCTTTGTGAATTTCAAATCCGCTTCCTTTTCCATCACCGACATCTAAATCCCTTACAAATACACTTGGCACCACTGCATTTTCTGCTTTTTCAATTACTAAATTAATATTAGCAATAAGCTGTGATTTTTGAAAAACTGCGTTTCTTTCATGATTGCCTTCGATTAATTCCTGTTGTGCATCAATAACTAATAAGACCTGATTCAATTTAAGTCCCCTTCCAATTTAGGGAAACACGATGTAACGGACTAGTTAAACGCTCTCCCTTTTTTACTTATTACATTCTTTTTATTATTTATCATATGAACGCCTCCTTTAATGAAATTCATTTTAATAACCTTTATAAACCAAGGTAATCTTTATTTTACCATAATTTATTTTACCATAATAAATAGACGATATTTTCAAAAAAATAAATTTAAGCTAATACTAAGTTGATATTATAAGCTTCGCGAATACCGAAGATTAACAAATGGTTCGCCTGTATCCGTCACGCCGCTTTTCTTTTCCTGCTTCCGAAATCCTCTTGCTTCATAGAAAGGGATTCCTCTTTGATTTCCATCCTGTACAGACACCCATTGTTCTGTTGCTCCTGCTTTCTTATGTTCTTCTGTAAGTATATTTAATAATTGTCTTCCTATTCCTTTGTATCGATATTTTTCCTCTACATATAATACAAAAACTTGGCTGACTCTGCTCTCCGTTATTGCACCGCCAATAACGCCTGCCACCTTTGAATTAACGATAGCAACATGGGTATAAGAGCCTTGTTCTATATCCGCCTTTACTCGTTCGTGGTTATACCATTCCTCTGCATGCTTGTTCCGGTACTTCTCACTTAACTTACCTTCTACAGTTTGTTTCCAGCCAAAGGAGCAAATAGCAGCAATGGATTTGACATGCTCTGTGACTGCTGTCTCAATAGCTATATCCATTTTGATTCCTCCCTTCTTTAACCCCGATATATGGTTTCTACTATCCAAATTCGATATCCATCCGGATCGGCAATAACCGCTTCCTTCACACCCCAGGGACGCTCAATCGGGTCTTGTATAATTTTTACGTTTCGATTTCTTAGAGATGAAACAGCTGAGCTGACATCATTGACCAGAAATTCTATTACCATTCCTTTTTCTACCGGTTCTGGCTCATCAATGATATGCAATAATATAGTTGTATCATGCTCTGAAGTCCCTGCAGAAATGAAGGCCATACTTTGATCAGTAAAACCTTGCTCTAAATATAATATATCCTTATAAAATGCAATGGATCTGTCTAAATCCTTTACTGGAACAACGATTGTATTTAACTTTTCGATTCGAAAATCTGTCATCTTTATTCTCCTCTTCTTTACATGTTGGAAAATGAATGGAGGCTTTCCGCTACTTTTTTCAGTTCATCTCTGTTTAGTGAAAAATACTTTGTATTTCCTTCCTGATGCACCATAACAAGACCAGATTGCAGCAACTGATTTAAATGACGAGAAACCGTGCTTTGCTTCAGGTTCAGCTGCTGGATAATCTGTTGGGCGAACATCTCTTTATTTTCAGCTAATAAGTCAATGATTTGCAGTCTTGTCCTGTCACCCAATCCTTCAAAAGCAGTATAATAGTCTGCCAGCTTTTCTTTATTTCCTGCCGTTTCTATCTGCGGATCAAACATCAGGTAAACATGTTTATCAAATTGAATAAAAGAAAGCAGCCTTTCCATATTACAAACAGGAACAAAGGTTATCATTTCTGCTCTGTTAATGTTCTCCAATTCTGCGGTATCTGGATACAAGCCTGTGATTGCAAAAATCGCTTCTCCATTGGTACGATAGGATTTTGACAGTAAAGACTCTTGCTGTCTTACCCATGCTGCTAGCATTTTCTGCTTTTCTTCCCACTGTTTTTTCAAACCGGCAGCCCAAAAAGCCCTTATCAATCGGATAATGCTTTCTTTTATATCGGATAAACTATCATAATCCGCTGCATTGTTTTCTACTTTTTCTATCGGGACAGACCAGCTGAGCAGTACTGCTTTCACGGCTTTCTTACGATTATCAGGGTCCTGTAATTGCCTTTCGTCCAGGTAAACTTCCCGCATTGCCTCTTCCACAACCGGTATACGAGGCAGGTATTTATAGTAATAGTCCATTGTTTCTCTAATTCCATAAATAAGAAGCTCCATCATGTCTGACTCCTCTAGCTGCTTCCACCAATCGATAAAAGCATCCCAATCCATGGTTAAATCCGCGGTCTTTTGGATATAGAAATCCCTTAAAATCACTCCATGCGCAAAAACAGTTCTTAATAATTTCAAATCATTGTTAGCGTTATCTGATAAGTTATCCGATAAACTCCTTATCCATCGATTCTGCGCTGAGGAGCTGTTTAAATCGTAATCCGCCAGCTGGATATTCGTAAAAATATAGACTCCTAAGGAACGGACTGCATCCAGCTCTGTTTTCGGTAAAGCTGGTACAAATAAATTTCTCTCCACTTTGTCACCTTCTTCTTTATTCTATATTCGTATATTGAATATATTAATATAATGTATATCCTTCGTCAATCAGCTTTCGATTATATGATTGGATAACAGTTATTTAAAATGCGGCTCTATTAAGCGCCAGTTTATAAAAATGAAATGTATTTTTTGAATGAATTGTGAATAAATACACAAATTCATTTATTTGTAACATGTGAAATCAATCACAAATATAGGATTTTATATTACAATTAAAGTAACTAAAGGGAGGGGTTTTCATGAAAAAGAAAGATGCTATTGCACTTATTGCAGCTTTTTTAGTTCTTCTTATTATTTTAATTCTGCCTAATCCTGATTCATTGCCTCTAGTTGGACAGCGAGCGCTTGCTGTCTTAGCATTTGCGGTTGTTTTATGGGTTACGGAAGCAGTTTCCTATCCTGTCAGTGCGGTAATGATAGTCAGTCTGCTGGCCGTTCTTATCGGAATCTCCCCTGCTATCGAAGATCCAGGTACGATATATGGAACAAGTCAGGGGTTAAGCATGGCCGTAGAAGGATTCAGTTCTTCCGCTGTGCTGCTTGTTGGAGGAGCGCTTGTTTTGGCTACTGCTATGGAGATTACAGGTCTTCATAAACGCATCGCATTGTATATTATGTCAAAGGTTGGAACAAAGCCTGGAGCACTTGTGATCGGAACCATTATTGTCAGCTTTGTACTGGCGCTGTTTGTACCAAGTGCCACCGCGCGTGCAGGTACGCTTGTCCCTATCCTATTAGGAATTGTAGCTGCATTTGGATTGGCAAAGCAAAGTAAGCTTGCAGCATTATTAATGATTACCGCCGTACAATCTATTTCTATATGGAACGTCGGAATAAAAACAGCGGCCGCACAGAACATGGTTGCTTTAGGATTTATGGAATCTGCTTTTGGTATAGATGTGACATGGGGAGAATGGTTTCTCTACGCTGCTCCTTGGGCATTTATCATGTCTATCGTACTTTATATTGTTATGGTTAAACTAATTAAACCAAATATGTCGGAAATAAAGGAAGGAGTAAGCATAACGAACCAGCTGAAGGAGCTCGGGAAAATCAGTGGAAAAGAATGGCGCTTAATCATTATCGCCGGCTTGTTATTATTATTCTGGTCGACGGAAGGTGTTTTGCATCCCTTAGATTCTACTACAGTTACCATTGTTGCAGTTGCCATCATGCTGACACCTGTTATCGGTATCTTTTCCTGGAAAGAAGTGCAAAGAAAAGTACCTTGGGGCACATTAATTGTATTCGCAACAGGAATTTCATTAGGGATTGTTCTGTTAGCAACAGAGGGAGCAACCTGGCTTTCTTCTAATTCCTTTGAAATACTCGGGGTGTCTTCCCTGCCTCTGGTTGCGATGATTGCCGTACTTGCTTTATTTAATATTTTGATTCACTTGGGCTTTGCAAGTGCCACCAGTCTGGCATCTGCTTTTATTCCAATCGTTATTGCTCTGGTCGGATCAATGGAGCCAGCAGCCTTTAATGGTCCAGGTCTTGTCTTGATTATGCAATTTGTGATCAGTTTTGGCTTCCTATTGCCGATCAGCGCTCCGCAAAATATGCTCGCTTATGGTACAGGTACATTTACTTTAAAACAATTTATCAAATCCGGTGTGCCTCTTACTGTGATTGGGTATTTGCTTATTATTCTGTTTAGTGCAACCTATTGGCAGTGGGTTGGATTGTTATAACGAGCTGAAAAAGCGATATGGAAGCTGAATTATGTATGCTTCTATATCGCTTTTCTTTTTTCAGTAACTCAACTTTCGCACCTAAGAATAAGCAAATATATTTTGCTATTCCAAGATGAACGTGTTCTTCATTATCATACTTGCATTTTGGTTAAATATCCGGCCTTTTTGGAATTGGTGATGGTGCATAGCTTCTGCAACCAACCACTCCGCTTTCCGACGTACAAATGTTTTCGATGGGACGAGTAATCGCAGTCCCAGGACGTTGCGGTCCTAGTCTGCCATGGGGACGGCTTCAGCTAACTTGATAAGAAAACCGCTTTTCAAGTGGATCTTCAGCTCGCCCTGCGATGCACAAATGTTTTTGATGGGGCGAGTAATCGCAGTCCCAGGACGTGCAAGTGCAGGCGTTGTGACAACGCCTGCACTAGTACGTCCTGTACGTCGGAAAGCAAAATGGTCCGCCGCAGCGGTGCTTTACACTTCATCTTTTATTCTTGGTCAAGGGTGTTTCAACCCCTGTTTCTATAGAAATGAAGTTACTTTTTAATGTGCGAAAGTTGAGTCAATAAAATATAATATTGATAATAGTAAAAGCTGTATTCACTATAACTTGAATAGACTGTCAACATATACTTCAAGTGCCTTCATCCCAAAATTTCTCGCCCGCTATGCTATAATGACTTATGTAGTAAAGAAAAAGAAGGGGATTTTTGTTTTGATTGTTTTATGTACGATGTTAGTGATTGGATTGTTGCTTGGTTTTGTCGGGGCTGGCGGTTCCGGATTTATTATTGCTATATTGACGGAAGTTTTTGGTATTCCTATCCACACAGCGCTTGGAACATCTCTGGCTGCAATGGTCTTCACATCCTTATCGGGCACACTCAGTCACCTGCGGGAAAGAAATACCATGGTAAAAATCGGGCTGGCAACTGGGCTATTTGGTGCAGTTGGAGCTTTTTTTGGTTCCAGGCTGGCAAGCTTTATCCCGGAAAGTGAATTGAAATTTTTTACTGCCGGAATGCTCATTTTATCAGCCATATTGCTGTGGATTCGTGTAACAGCAGGATTTGGCAAGTTTGCCACACAAAAATTTGCTGAGAAAAACCGTTCCTCGAAAAGCAGATTTTGGATGACAGCTGCTGGGATCGGCATCATTACCGGCTTACTATCAGGAGCATTCGGGATTGGCTCAACGCCGTTTATCCAAATCGGGTTGCTAGTATTCTTTGGTTTGTCGATTCAGCTATCTGCAGGCACGACGATGCTTGTTATTATACCAATCGCACTGGTAGGCGGTATCGGTTATTATTCTGTCGGTTTTCTCGATTTGAAATTATTTGCAGAAGTAGTTATCGGAACAATTATAGGTTCTTATATCGGCGCGAAATTCACCACTCGTCTGAATCCAATGATATTAAAAATTGCAATGGTTGCTGTGCCGTTAATCGGCGGGATTATTTTATTGATTTAGATTCCTGTCCATTCGGAGAAAAGCCAGAAAGTGAAAGAAAAGATTACCCTATCAAAAAGGCGACAGCTCTTACTGCCTTTTTAATAGGATAATAGCTTTTAATCTCCCTTACTATACGCCCCGCTTATTTCCCCATACTAATGCATGTACCTGCGGAAGAACACGAACACGATTCAGCACTGTGGATGCCACTACCTGATCAATTAACCATTCATATTTATTTAATAAATGCCGGGATAATTGCTGCGGTTCGATTTCCTCTAAATCATCATTTCCAACTTGCAGAAAAAAAGCCAGTTTTGGATAGCGCTGATGCACTTTTTCTGCATAACGAAGGTCCTCTTTATCAAAAATTACTACCTTTAAGCTGGCATGCGCTAATCGATCATTGATTTCCAATTGATGGATGATATCATCTAGCGTCTCCCAGTTTGTTTTCATCTTAGAGCTTGGCGGTTTAGGAGAAATGGTCAGATCATCAATTTTTACAAACCAGTCCTGGTAGCGGCTTCCCTGTGTTTCCAGTGCAACCTCAATAGACTTTTCCTGAAGCAAATCAATCAGATTATCAATAGCAGATAACAAAGCCGGATTCCCTCCTGAAATCGTCACATGATCAAAGCAGCTTCCTCCTACTTCTTGCAGCCGCTGCCAAATGTCTTCACTCGTCATCTGAACAATATCTTCTTTGGCGCTTCCGTCCCATGTAAATGCGGAATCGCACCAGGCACATCGGTAATCGCATCCAGCAGTTCGGACGAACATGGTTTTTCTTCCGACTACCATTCCTTCACCTTGAATTGTAGGGCCGAATATTTCTAAGACCGGTATTTTACGCATGATTCATCCACTCCCGTCTTGCTTCCGCATAGCTTGTCGGTGTTTCAAATAACCGAACAAATTCCACCTGGCATTGGTTAGGGAGTTCCTGAATTGCCGCTTCCATTTGTTCAAAAATCCAGACGACCATATTCTCAGCAGTTGTGTTCATTTTGGGCAATGTTTCATTTAAATAACGGTGATCTAAAAATGTTTCAATCTTGTTCTTCCAAATCTCTTTTATATCACCAAAATCAATTACGAAACCCACCTTATCTACAAAACCGCTGATACCGAATACAACCTGATACGTATGTCCATGCAGATTCTTACACTTCCCCTCATAACAATGAAGATGGTGCGCTGCATCGAAGGAAAACTCTTTACTTACCATCACGCGTTTTTGGTGATAGGCCAATTCTTTTCTATGAATATCTTTATCCAGCTTTTGCAGCTCTTCGACAATACGAAACCCGAACATTACTGATTCATCTCCTGTCTTCTAACTAAGTATTGGTCTAATCCACGCTGGCGTAATTGACATGCAGGACATTCTCCGCATCCTGCTCCTCTAACCCCGTTATAACAGGTCAACGTCCGTTCTCTGACATAATCAAAGGCTTGCAGTTCATCCGCTAATTCCCATGTTTCTGCCTTATCCAGCCACATTAATGGCGTATGAATCACAAAATCTTCATCCATGGATAGATTTAAGGTGACATTTAATGATTTGGTAAAGATATCCCGGCAATCCGGATATCCGCTGAAATCTGTTTCACAAACTCCCGTAATAATATGTTTGGCATCAATTTGCTTGGCTAGAATGGTTGCAAAAGAAAGGAACAGTAAATTTCTTCCCGGAACAAACGTATTCGGTATGCCGCCATCCTCTGCATTCTCTACTTCAATGTCCTCCCTGGTCAGCGCATTGGGCGCTAATTGATTCAGTAAAGACATGTCTAAAATATGATGACTCAATCCCTGATCTCCAGCGATTTCCTTTGCCACCTCAATTTCTAAGCTGTGGCGCTGATTGTAGTTGAAAGTGACTAACTCTACATGCTCAAACTTTTCTAATGCCCAAAATAAACAGGTGGTGCTATCCTGACCACCGCTGAATACAACAACTGCTCGATTATTTTTTTCCATAAAAAAATCCCCTTTCCAATTTGAAAAAGAGAATTCTAAACACCCGAAAAATGCAAAAAACCATACCTAAGGCGCGGTATGGGTATCCTTAGTTTTTTATAGAGGGTGTTAGCTAGAACCTCTTCTACTTTGTATCGTAGATTTTATTCAATTTCTTTTACAATTGGCAGTATAACATATATTTCCTGATGATGTTATCCTGATTTCTTTTTTCAAACATGAAATTACGTTTCATCAACCAGTTTGGCTTTGCAGTGTTTGCTTTTTCTCTCTTTTTAATATTACAAAAGCTCCCTTTATTCGTTTCATTATCCACGATAAAGGGAGCATCATTACAGATTACTGCATGAAATTCTGCTTTCAGCTGCTATTGTATATTTTACTTTTTCTCACGAATCCCCATAAGCGTGTTTGCCCCTGCTGGCCAGTTTTCTTTTGCCAGTCTTGGAAATTGATTAATCCGTACATCAACAGATTCCGGAAACGGCGCAGGGCGTCCAGATGACTGATCTATCCCCATCACCATCTGTTCACTGGTTGCCACAGTATCATTTTCTTTGTTTTTCATTTCAAACCAAAGATGCACACGCTTTGCATCCCGGTTCAACACAGTGACCTTTGTAAGCAGCTCCTCGTTTTCATGCGCCTCTTTTACATATTTAATATGCGCTTCCAGCGTAAAAATGGTATAAGCACTTGCTTTTCGTCCTTCTTCATCCAGACCGATCACATCCATGAAAGCATCGAGGCTATAACTGAAAATCAATGCGTAGTATGCATCGTTCAGATGTCCGTTATAGTCTACCCACGCACGTAACACATTGCCCTTCCATACTTGTTTACTTTCTGTCATAGGAGATCAGCCTTTCTGCCGGCCAGAAGCCTTCTTCCTCTAAAAGCCCCATTAATTTAATCAAGAAACGGTCCCGGCGATGTTCAAGGTCATCGATAGAAATCTCTCCGCTTTGTTCAGCAGTCCCTGAAATCACTTTTTCACTTAATTCTTCCGTCAGTTCAGGTGCCACTAAACGGGTCCAAGGCAGCTTCAATGCAGGGCCGAATTGTTCAAGCATGTGCCGCATCCCGTCCTTACCGCCTGCTAAATGAAGCGTTAGAAATGGTCCCATCAGTGCCCAGCGAAGACCAGGGCCGTAGACAATGGCTTTATCTACCTCTTCCGTTGTCGCTACGCCATCATTGACAATATGAAGCCCTTCACGCCAAATTGCTTCCATAAGCCGGTCGCCAATGTGGCCGTCAATTTCACCTTTCATCACAAGCGGCTTCATATGCATGCTTTCATAAAGCTCCTCTGCCTTTTCCATATAACTGCGCTCTGTCTGCTTTCCTCCTGCGATTTCCACCAATGGAATTAAGTAAACGGGGTTAAATGGATGGGCAACAATGATTCGTTCTGGGTGATGCACACAATCTTCCTGCAGGACAGAAGGCATGTATCCAGAAGTACTTGAAGCGATAATCGCTGTCGGTTTAGCAGCAGCATCCACCTGCGCTAATACCTTTTTCTTCAAGGCTTCCTGCTCTGGAACATTTTCCTGTATCAAATCGGCTTCTTTTACAGCTTCCTCCAGCTCGTTGTAGAAGGTCAGATTCTCCTTTGCAGCTTCGTTGCTTATTCCGTATTCTTCTAATGTTGTCCAAATAGCATCTATCATTTTTTCTGTTTTTTCTTTTGCATCAGGAGCCGGATCAAAAGCATTGACCTTATGACCATTTGCTAAAAAGCGTGCAATCCAGCCATTGCCAATCACGCCGGTTCCTAAAACTGCCATTGTTTTTTGCGCCATATTTCACCTCTTAGGAATTAAATTTTTTAAGATTTAAATGTTCTCTTGCCTCTGCAGCCGTCATCGGCTCCAGCTTGACACTATTTAAAATGCTGACAGCTTGATCAACCAGCTGTTCATTTGTACCAAGTACACCTTTTTCTAAATATAAGTTATCTTCTAAACCGACCCGGACATTCCCGCCGAGTAAAGCAGCCTGTGCCACAATCGGCAGCTGCATACGGCCAATACCAAAGGCTGACCAATGCGCGCCATCAACCACTCTTCTTTTCATATATTCGATTGTTTCTGCATCCGCATCAGCGCCCCATGGAATACCAAGACAAAATTGATACATTGGTGTTCCTTCTACTAGTCCTTCAGAAATTAATTGGTTAGCAAGACGGATATGTCCTGTATCAAATACTTCCATTTCGGGTTTTACGCCGCTTTCTTTAATCAGCTTTGCGTGCTCCCGAAGCCAGTCTTCCGGCCCTAAATAAACTTGATTGCCAAAGTTTAAACTGCCGCAATCCAAGGTGGTGAGTTCCGGAAGCAATTCCCCGACCGGTTCATGACGCTCTTTTGGTGTCTGAATATCAGTCCCTTCTCCTCCACAAGTTGGATTTTCTAGATTTGGAACAAAGTCGCCGCCCCCGCCAGCCGTAATATTAATAATCACATCTGTATCGGATTCACGGATTCGTTCCACGGTTTCTCTAAAAAGGGCCACATCGTGACTGAGTTTCCCTGTCTTGGGATCACGAACATGGATATGTGCAATTGCAGCACCTGCTTTTGCTGATTCAATAGCAGATTCCGCAATTTCTTTTGGCGTAATTGGAACATGTCTGCTTTTCTCTGTTGTATCACCTGCACCAGTCAGTGCTGCAGTGATGATTCGTTTATTCTTCATTTTTTGCTTCCTCCTTTTTGGTTGGGGTGACAATAGGAACATGGTTAAAAATCTCGCCACTTTCAAAAAACGCAACAAGATTATTTATCCAATTATAATAGGCATTCCATTCATCCAGCTCCTGCTGTAATCTCTCCATTCGAACTTTTACTTCTTCTGAGGAATCCTCTGTCAAAAAAGTTTCTAAATGACGAATTTGTTCTCTGAGACGGCGTTCTAAACTCGTATTACGTTTTACAACCTCTGACCAGTTACTTGTAAATAAGGATATAAATGTTTGTGCATAATCGCGTTCTACATTGTAATGATCTTTGCGGCTGCCTTTCACGTATTCTTTCTCAGCGATATTAAATGAGATCATCTGTCGCATGACCTGACTCATTCTTGTTTTACTCATTCCAGTTTCTTCAGCCAGTGAATCTAATGTCATTGCCTCGCGATTCATATAGATAATGCCAAGCAGCCGTCCGACTGTCGAGGATACGCCGAACGTTTCCATGTTATCTGCGATTCGATCTGTGAGCAGTTCTTCGCAGGATTTGATTTCTTGAAGCAATTGATTATTTGAAAATGATTCCATCGTCAAGCTCCCCTTTAACTTGTATATGTGTCACTGTAACACGGATTAAATAAAATTGGAAAAATCAAGTTTGATAGTAAATGAGCGTAAAAGTAAGCAATTCTAAGATAAACTGCACTGTATACTTTGTAAAGTTTAAATTGCACAGATTTTACGGTTTAAATCGCTTTTTTCGGATTTTCATTTTTACCTGTCTGTTTATTATACTGAGTAAGTCTAAATTTTAGTTTTACGGAATAAGCAATGGAGGTGCTTGTAGTGCTTGAATTTAAAGAAGTAACTAAAAAATTCGAAGGAAATAATACTCCTTCCGTTCATAAACTGAACCTGAAAGTAGAACGAGGAGAATTTGTTGTTTTTATCGGCCCAAGCGGGTGCGGGAAAACAACTACGATGAAAATGATTAACCGGTTAATTGAACCTTCCGGGGGAGAAATTCTTGTAGACGGCGTGAATGTCCTCAAGCAGGATGCTGTCCAATTACGTCGATCCATTGGATATGTTATTCAGCAAATTGGTCTTATGCCCCATATGACTGTGGGAGAAAACATCTCTCTTGTGGGATCGCTTTTAAAATGGAATAAGGAGAAACAGAAAGAACGGGCAAAAGAACTTATTTCACTGGTTGACCTGCCAGAGGATTATTTAGATCGTTACCCACATGAGTTAAGCGGAGGACAGCAGCAGCGAATCGGGGTACTGAGAGCGTTAGCTACGAATCCCCCATTGATTTTAATGGACGAACCATTTGGGGCGCTTGATCCAATCACTCGTGACAGCTTACAAGAGGAGTTTAAAAAACTTCAAAAGGAAATGGATAAAACGATTGTTTTTGTTACCCATGATATGGATGAAGCGATAAAACTTGCTGATAAAATCGTGATTATGAATCAAGGAGAAATCGTTCAAGTCGGCACACCAGATGATATTCTTCGCCATCCGGCCAATGAGTTTGTAGAAGACTTTATCGGAAAAGACCGGTTATTAGAAAGCCGCCCGGAAGTAACACGCGTTGAACAAATTATGAATCCAAACCCGATTACGATTGAAGAAGAAAGCAGCTTAAAAGAAGCTATTCAAAAAATGCATGCCAATCGTGTCGACTCCTTGTTAGTAGTTGATGGAGCTGGAATTTTAAAAGGATACATTGATATTGAAATGGTCGACTCCAATTATAAAAAGAAAAGCTATGTTCATGAAGCGATGGATACAGCAAAATATGCCGTGGATAAAAACAGCCTGCTCCGGGATACAATGCATCGTATGCTTCGTCGTGGCAGCAGTTACGTACCCGTTGTAACAGATAATAATAAATTAGCAGGAATCGTAACAAGGGCGACCCTTGCCGATATGGTTTTTAACACTATTTGGGGCGATGAAACAGAAGATATTACTGCTATAGAATAAAAAGGAGGCAAAAAATAATGCAAGCTATTAGAGATACACTTGCATCCTATGGATGGGAGCTGCTCGAAAAAACAGGAGAACATATGTACATTTCTATCGCTGCGATTGTTTTAGGTATTCTGGTTGCGGTCCCCTTGGGAATTTTACTCACTCGCATACCGAATAAAACAGCGGATCGGTTTATCTCGTTTGTCGGGATATTACAAACTGTTCCAAGTTTAGCTATTTTAGCTTTTTTGATGCCTTTCTTAGGCGTAGGTGTTGTACCTGCGATTATTGCTTTATTTATTTATTCCGTACTTCCCATACTTAGAAATACGTATACCGGCATCATGGAAGTAAATACAAGTTTAAAAGAAGCGGGTAAAGGCATGGGAATGAACACCTTTGAAGTTATCCGAAAAGTTGAGCTCCCTCTTGCTTTGCCTGTTATTATGTCAGGCATACGGTTCGCAACCGTTTATTTAATCGGCTGGGCAACACTGGCAGCATTTATTGGCGGCGGCGGTTTAGGTGATCTTATTTTCGATGGTCTGAATCTATATCAGCCTGAGCTTATTGTTTTAGGTACTGTGCCGGCAACGATTTTGGCTTTACTTGCCAGCGGATTATTATCGCTTCTTGAAAAAGGATTAACACCTAAAGCCTTAAGGAAAACTGTTTAAAAAGGAAGGATTATAAATGAAGAAATTATTGCTGATTCCCCTTCTTTCGGCGCTGCTCCTTTCAGGATGTGCCCTGCCAGGTCTCAGTGGGCCTTCAGAAAGTACGGTTCGAATTGCAACCTTAGATACGGTAGAATCCGAAATTTGGGGTAATATACTGTCTCAGATGATTGAGCATTATACAGATTTAGATACGGAGTTAGTAACGAATTTAGGATCAACGATGGTCCTTCATCAAGCAATGATGCAGGAGGAAGTAGATATGACTGCTACCAGATATACCGGCACAGATATTGCCGGCGTCTTAAATTACGAAGATATTACTGACCCTGAGGAAGCGATGGAAATCGTACAGCGGGAATTTGATGAAAAATTTGACCAGACATGGGGCGACTCTTACGGTTTCGAAAACAGCTATACGATTTCCATTACACAAGAATTTGCAGATGAAGAAAACATTACACATGTGGATGATCTGGAGCCTTTTGCCGATGACATGAATTTTGGTGTAGATAATGCCTGGGTCAACCGTTCAGGTGACGGGTACGAGGCTTTTACAGAAACACACTTTGCTTTCGGCAATGTCTATCCAATGGCAATAGGCTTAGTATATGAAGCTGCTGCTTCCGGTAATATGGACGCGGTTCTTGGTTATTCTTCAGACGGAAGAATTGCGGCGTATGATTTAAAAGTATTGGATGATGACTTCTTCCCTCCTTACGATGCTTCTCCTGTAGCGAGAAATGAAATCTTGGAGGAAAATCCGGAAATCAAAGAAGTCATGCAAAAGCTTAGCGATACCGTAACAACAGAGGATATGCAGGAAATGAACTATCAAGGTGACGTGGAATTAGTCAGTCCTGCCACCATTGCCCGCGAGTTTCTGGAAGAAAACAACTACTTTAAAGATAAGGAGGGCATGTAATGAGTGTCTGGGAGCAATTGATAACCTATGTATCTCAAAATGGTTCTTATATTTGGACAGAATTTTACCGTCACTTCTTAATGGCCGCTTATGGCGTGTTGTTTGCTTCCATCGTCTCCATCCCTATTGGTGTGCTTATTGCCAGATATGGAAAATTAAGTGGGTGGGTACTCACACTTGGAAGTATTATTCAAACTATTCCTGTATTAGGTTTTATGGCCATCACCATGGTTGCGATGGGATTAGGAACAACAACCGTCGTAACAACTGTGTTTTTCTATTCCCTATTACCAATTATTCAAAATACCTATGTAGGGATAACCGGGGTTGATCAAACGGTGAAGGAAGCTGCCTACGCTTCAGGAATGACACGGTTCCAGCTGCTGATGAAAGTAGAATTACCCCTTGCTATCAGTGTCATGATGGCTGGAATTCGTACAGCACTTGTTGTTGGGATTGGCGTTGTAGCAATTGGAACGTTTGTCGGCGCCGGAGGACTTGGTGCTATTATTGTGCGCGGAACAAACGCTACCGATGGAACAGCGATTATTTTAGCAGGTGCTGTTCCTACAGCCTTGATGGCAATTGCAGCAGATTTAATTATGGGTAAGATTGAAAGAATGCTGAACCCAGTGAAGTAAAATAAATAATAGAAATCATTATACATGTGTGTTCAAACATCCCGGCTTGTTACCAGAATTAACATAAACAAGCCGGGATGTTTACGTTTTATAAATGGCCTTATACAACTTTTCTGGACTAGTCCCCTATCCAGCAGGATTTCTTTTTTAAATCATTGAATTAATCTGAAAAGTCTTTATAATAAGGATAATACATATTATCCTTATAGCAGGATATATTTACAACGGATTTTCCATTTTAACGATTGAAAGGAGTAAAGCTATGAAACAAGTAATACAAGCATTAGGTACAAAATTAGCGCACGATCAAATCTCTGACAATGATACGGTGAGAGAGCTACATAGCAAAGACGAAACCTATCAACAGACAAGTCTTCCGGATATCGTTGTTTTCCCAAAATCAACTGAGGATGTTACGCATATTATGGAGATTGCCCAAGAATACCAAACGCCGGTAACGCCATTTGGAGTTGGGACGAGTTTAGAAGGACATGTCATCCCTTATAAAAATGGTATTACCATAGACTTTTCATTAATGAATCAGATTCTGGAAATAAAAGAAGGTGATTTACTTGTCAGGGTCCAGCCGGGTGTAACAAGAGAGCAGCTGAATAAAGAATTAAAGAAATATGGTCTCTTTTTCACCGTTGATCCTGGCGCAAACGCAACGCTTGGCGGGATGGCAGCAACCAATGCCAGCGGTACCACAACCGTAAAATACGGCGTCATGCGTGATCAGGTTCGAGATATGGAGGTGGTTCTTGCGGATGGGAGTGTAATTCATACAGGGAATTTGGCTGCAAAGTCTGCTTCCGGCTATCATTTGAACGGTCTTTTCATTGGTTCTGAAGGAACACTTGGCTGCTTTACCGAACTGACGCTTCAGGTATATGGCATACCAGAACATATTGTTGCTGCGCGGGCAACGTTTCCGAGTCTGACGAATGCCATCGAAGCGGTAACTTCTATTTTGCACGCAGGCATCCCTATCGCCAGAGTGGAGTTTGTAGATGAAGCCTCAGTGGAACAAATCAATAAATTCAGTGAAACCAATTATCCTGTTAAGCCGACGCTTTTCCTGGAATTTCACGGAAATGAATCTGGTTTACAAGAAGACCTTGCATTTTCTAAGGAAATTATGCAAGATCACGGCTGTGACCATTTTAATTCGGAAACAGACAATGCCGCCCGTAACCGTTTATGGGATGCAAGGCACAATTTGGCATACGCTTATATTCATGATTATGTCGGTAAAAAAATGATGCTGACAGACGTTGCTGTTCCCATTTCAGAATTAGCAAATTCCGTTATCTATGCCGGAGAAGAATTAAAAAAACTAGCTATTCCAGGAGGGATATTAGGGCATGTCGGTGACGGAAACTTCCATTCATTGATTATGATTGATATGGAGAATGAAGAAGAAGTTAAAAAAGCAAAACAATTTAATGAAAAAGTCGTTCAGTATGCGCTGGAGCGAGGCGGAACCTGTACAGGTGAGCATGGTGTCGGCGTTGGAAAGAAACCTTATCAACGCGTGGAGCATGGAGCAGCTCTCGACGTTATGACAAATATTAAAAAAGCGTTAGATCCAAATAATATCTTAAATCCTACTAAAATAGTAGATATCGATAACGAGGATAAGCTATGAAAACATTAGAGAAGATAAGCGCATTAGCCGGTAAATATTTTGCAGTACTTGTCATTATAGCAGCTGTTATTTCGTTTATCTTCCCTTCCGCCTTCCTTGTTTTTGGAAGCTTTATTACACTCTTGCTTGGCGTGGTTATGTTTGGTATGGGGCTGACATTAAAGCCTGTTGATTTCAAATTAATTGTTACAAAACCATTGCCGGTAATTATCGGCATAGCGGCACAATATACAATTATGCCCCTTGTTGCTTTTGGTATCGCTTATTTATTAAGGCTGCCCCCAGAGCTTGCAGCCGGACTTGTTTTATTAGGCTCTGTCCCAGGAGGCACCGCATCCAATGTGATGGTTTATTTAGCAAGAGGAAACGTTGCCCTGTCAGTTGCGATGACTTCCTTTTCAACGATGCTGGCTCCAATTATGACACCATTACTGCTTTATTTATTAGCCGGTCAATGGCTGCCCGTTAATCCAGTAGCCATGTTTTTGTCCATTATCCAAGTTATTATTATCCCTATTATTCTTGGTTTCT
Organism: Oceanobacillus sp. B139/18; assembly: GCF_055524595.1. Lineage (NCBI taxonomy): Bacteria > Bacillati > Bacillota > Bacilli > Caryophanales > Bacillaceae > Oceanobacillus > Oceanobacillus sp. B139/18. The sequence goes on from NZ_JBVFXI010000001.1 coordinate 1,078,263, forward strand.
TGGTACAGCGTTTCTTCCCTGTTGCCGTAGAAAAAAGTATTGCCGTTGTTCCGTTAATATCCGTTACAGCCATTTTGATTATCGTAACAGCAGTAACAGCTGCCAATGCTGCCAATGTTGCTTCTGCAGGAGCACTTGTATTTGCTGCAGTGTTCTTACACAATAGCTTCGGATTATTTTTAGGTTATTTTACTGCCCGTTTGATAGGACTTAACGAAAATGATCGGAGAGCCATTTCCATCGAAGTGGGCATGCAAAATTCAGGGCTCGGCGTTTCCTTGGCAACAACGCATTTCAGTCCGCTTGCGGCCTTACCAAGTGTCTGGGGTGCGATTTGGCATAATATTTCCGGGCCGATTATCGCAACCATTTGGGCAAATAAATCACCCGATAAAAGAGATGTGAAATTAAAAAAAGCAAATTGAGGTCAATTCTACCATAAAAAAATCCAGGCTGAAATTTCGGCTTGGATTTTTTACGGTGTTACCTGCTATAGATAGACACTTAACCAGTCTTTGTTTGACGTACAACCCCAAATATACCCGCAATCATATAAAAGAAAGCCCCGATAAATACGCCGCCATAGGTGATAAGTAACGTAGCCGCTGCAAAAATAAGCAGTATAATGCCAGCAGCTTTTGATTTCTTATCCCCTTTAAACCATATAATGGCAAGGATGCAAATGATAATTGCTATCCCCATAATGCCGAAACCGATGGTAAATGCTTCTAATAATCCGCCCAAATGATTTGAATCTCCATATGCCTTATCGATGGTTTCCATGTACAATCCGATTGATAATATATAAGATAACCCGCCAAGGAGGCTTAGGCTTATTTCAATGGATCTCTTCATATACCGGTCTCCTGTTCTTTTTTATTTCAATTCAATCAAATGATAGGAAAACATCCTTTCTATGTGTATGTGCATCACAAAGAAAGGATGTTTCTATTATTTATACTCAGAAGCTTCCTAAAAAGGCTTATCCTCTTCCATCATTTGAATAAATTGATTCATCCCATGTAATTCTTCGGTTTTTACTAAAGGAAGAGACAATTTATCAAACAACGGTTCCGCATGTGTTGCAAAGAAATCATCAAACATATGGACCGCTTGCGGCAAGGCTTCTATTTTTTCGAAAAGCTGAAATATTTTTTCTTGGATACCTTCTGAGTAATAAATCGAGTCTACTAAATCATAATGTAATACCGCTCCCGTTTGTCGATCCAGAAGTACAAGGATATATGGAAGAAATGGCCGGGATTCAGGTGTCCTCTGTACCGGCTCTCCTGCTTGGATGAATGCCAGCTCCGCCTCCACGCCATTGATTTTATCTATTTTATTCCTCATCCGTTTCCATTCTATTTCTGACATATCCAATTCTAAATCAGGGTCTTGGACAGCCTTTTCAACCAGATCAAATGTTGACAAAATGATTTGTTCGCCTTCTTTATTTAAAGCGAGTATTTTGCCGCTATCAAAGCTCGGAGTTATTTTAGACAGATTATCCGTACGTGAAAGGAATGATTCCAGTTTAGACATCACTTCTGTGAAAATCAAACTTTCTTCTTGATTAAAACTCCATGGGACGGTATCCGGAATCATGCTGGTAAATGAAGGCCATTGATTTTTCCCGCGATACTTTCTGTTGAGACTTTTAATTAAATCATATTCGTCCTCATTCAATTCCTCTCTGCTATTAAAATTAACCGTAAGAGAATACTGCATGAAAACAACTGCTAAATTATCATCAAATGGATCGTCATCCAGCAGATCCAGATAAGATAATAACCCTCTGCTACCCAGAAAACCGGAAACGCCATAACTTTCTCCTGCATTCCCCATGATGGAACAATAGACATAATCATTTACCCTATCCGACCAGACTGCAATAAATTGATTATCTTGAATTTCAAGCCATGGTTGTTTTTCTTTCACTTGATCAGCTGCATCAAATAATTGATTCCATTCCGATTCATCCGGCTCTATTTCCTCAGCGCCTTCTTCACCAAGAAGCCAGTCTTCGTAAAACACACTTAATTGATGATTGATGTATTCTACAAGTTCCTCATTGTCGGAAAACGTATACGTATTCTCGAAACCTTTTTCCAAAGGCTGGTTCCCTTCTGCCGCAAGACAGAATGGTAATGGCAGATCCATCGGCAGCTCCACTTTTTGTTCCAAAATAATCTCATGCTGCCAATCCAGATTCAAATCATAAATATAGGTCAGCTTATCACCGGGATTTTTCAAGAAATCCGTTAAGATCGCCGTTTTTTCATCAACGGCCCCTGTCTGTTCAAGTAGATCTCCTGCTTGTGGCACAATCGAGGTACCTTTCTGTGAAAAAAAGTGCAAATGTTCGTCAGACCACGCAAATGCAGTCTGCAGGAATAGATGCAATTCTTCAAAAGTACTCTGTTCCGATACGATTAGTGTTCGCTGTTTCGCGGGGTTCACATCTTTTACTTGAATATTTAATTGAAGAACCAAGAAAATACACCCTCTCTCTATTTTCATTTTGTCTGTTCATTTTCTATTATAGCTTTCACATTTAACTTAAGCTTTCATAGTAAAAAAATGCAACTATTTTTATGCGTACATCTGCCAGATAATCAGCCAAATAATAAACAGAATACTGCTGAAACCCGTTAGCAGATAGCCGGTCTTTTGCATTTTGGACAACGGAGCTTTTTTCCTGACCAAAATCATCATTACAACAGCGATAATACTGGTCGCGGTAAAGAGATAATTCCCTATAAAGTGTGGCAGCAGCTCGGAATAGGTGCGCATCGGGTTAGATAGCATACGGATAATCAGAACCGCTATATTCACTGCCAGTAAAGTTCCAGATAGCATTAATAACCAATTCCACTTTGCAATTGGCGCTTTTTTTCGTTTTCGTCTCCTTCGAAAAAATGCCAGCACCATTAACACAAAAGGAGAAATTAAAAAATAAACCACGCACCAAATAAACAGTCCTAAGCTAATGAGCAGAAAAGGAGTATTTTTGTCCATAGGAAGATAATCCGCATAAGCAGTTGAAATCTGTTCGGACATCCCATCATTTACATGAAAGTACATGACATTACTTGGTATAAATACGTCATCTCCGCTTTTTAATTTATAAACATAAGGACTTGTTTGTACATAAGTTGCTTTGAACCCTGCTAAATCCAATTCAATTTCATTGTCATCCATTGGCTTAACATCGAGTGGTGCAAGATATGCGTAAAGATTCATAAAACCATTAAACGTACGGCGTGCCGATAAATAAGATCCTTCTACTTCAGCAGCCGGCGGGAGGTTTTCTCGAACTGTTTGATCCCCTCTGCCCACTAATTCATCTGTCAGACCAAATAAAAGATCGATTTCATCTGCTTGATTAGTTAAGATGATAATCGCAAAATTATCTTCAGGAACAATTTGCATATTACTGGAGTAAGCGACCGTATTACCGGAATGGGTCAATCCTCTGTATTCGCCATCATATTCCCAAAAACCGTGAGCAAGTCCGGGAACTCCTTCTTCTGGAGCATAGCTTGTTGTAAGTAATTTTTGAAGTGTCTGGTCTTCTTGGAATAAAGAAGTCTTTTCTGGTTCAGACGGCATCAAAGCCTGTGCGAACTTCGCTAAATCGGCTGCTGTTCCATTTATTCCCCCGCTGGGATACATAGAAATATAAAAAGACTGTGATTCCATAAAATCACCATTCTCTCCAGGAAAATAACCTATCCCTTTATGACGCGTAATTTCCTGATTATCTTCTACAGGTAAGTGCATGGTGGAATGATTCATTTCCAATTCATCAAAAATATGCTCATTCACATAATCATAAAACGGCTGTCCGGTAATCTCTTCAATAATATAAGCTGCTAAAGAAGTTGAGTAATTGGAATAAGCAACAACTTCTCCAGGCTTATAAACCTGTTCCGGCTCTGCTAATTTTAAGGATTCTTCCAAGTCAACCAACTGCTCCGGAGATTCAAACAGCAAATCAAAAATATATTCTTCAAAGCCTGCATTATGATGCATTAAATTCAAGATGGTAATGGGGTCATCGTAATTTAATTTGGTCAAAAATTCCTCCGGCAAATAAGTTCGTATATCCTCCTCTAAATCCAGTTCTCCCTGTTCAGCAAGCTGCATCGCAGAGACCCATACAAATAGTTTTGTAATCGATCCCCATTCGAGAACAGTTGTATCCGGATTCATTGGAATTTGATTTTCTACGTCGGCATACCCATATCCTTTAGATAGAACAATTTGATTGTCTTTAATAGCAATGATTGCCGCTCCTGCTACAGTGCTACCTATGTATTCTTCAGCATATTCGTCAACGAACTGCTCCAGTTCTTCTATTGGAATACCAGATGGCGTTGTATTTTCTGCCGCTGAAAAAGTATAGGGAAAACATAAGCTGAAAAAAACTATGTGAAGAAAAATACTGATTCTTTTTATCATCTTGCTATCCTTCTCTCTTTTTGGTTAAATAAGCTTCTAAATAAACTGGCCAATTATTTTGAAATAACGTTCACATTACAAAGCTTCTCCGCCCCAAAATGATTTTTATATATTCATACTTCTTCAGAGAGTCTTTAAATCCCTTTTTATTTACGGATATGGCAAAAGAAAAACAACAGCTGCATGGGAACTGTTGTTTTTCTGATCATTGCACTATATTATTTATGCTCGCTCAGCCATTTCGCAAGTTCATCCAAATCATCATCACCAAGATCCGGAAAGGCCGGCATTCCTCCGTCTGTTCCATTTTCAACGATATCAGCAATTTCATCCTGTGAATAATTGCTGCCAACTTCGGTTAAATTTGGACCGGCTGCTCCTGACAAATCTTGACCATGACAGCTGGCACAATTATTTTGAAAAACTTCTTCTCCAGTTTCAATACTTGCAGATTCTCCATCTTCCGCTTCTCCCCCTGGATCAGATGATTCCGTTTCCTCACTGTTTTCCGTATTATCAGCCCCTTCATCACCGCTGTCACTGCCATTATCACCGTCACAAGCCGCAAGTACAATTGCTAAAGTGAATGCTAAAAACAAAAGATAGAATTTTTTCAACTTACTTCTCCTCCTTTGGATGATTTGAATTTTTCACAAAATACGGGTAATGAATAGGCTATCTCGTATCAAATCAACTTCATGATTATCTCGAAGAAGCCAGTAAATGGAGACCCCGAAAATGTGATTGAACCAATAATGTTACATTATATTCTCAATTTTCATTTTACTCCTCTTTTCTTTTTAAAGCTTTATATATGCTTATATAATCCCCCTTAACAAGAAAAACATATATCATTTTTTCTATAACAGCTGGTGCTAATCATCTTACCCAAAAGCTTAAAGAATAAAGAGAATAATGATTAGGTAAAATGACAGGAATATGTTGATGGTTTCAATTCGGTAGGCGAGTTAAATTTTATAAAAACGTTAAATAATGGAGAGCAGCATATACCTATATGGTATGTAGAATTTGCAGTTTATATATTATAATAGAGACAGACATTTTGTATTCATGTAAAAAGTGCATAATCGAGAACGGTAAGATAGAAATTCAAGGATACAGCCATTCCCTTTTGTTTAAAAATGAAGTTATACGGGGATTTATGCTTACAAAGAAAAGTGCTAATGGTTGTACAAAGCTAAACGATTACTGCTAGTATAAAGATAAGAAAAGTCAACAGCAGGTATTCCTGATGGATACATATTTTACAAATTAGGAAATGGATATTATAAGTGAGGCCCCCCTGCGTATTGTCCGAGGTTTATTAAACGCTGGTGAATAGTGACCTACAGGAGGAAAAGAATATGAGAAGTTTTCAAAGCCGGATTGCGGAACGTATACTTACACGGCTGAGTAATAAAGACAGTTTTACCGATCCTCAATTATTCAAATCGTTTCTAAAAGAAAAACAAAAAGAAAATGAGAAACCATATGACCTGCCAAAATATATCCAGACAAGGTTCAACATTGAAAAAAAGATGTTTGATGGAATGGAATGGTATATCTTTAATCAAGAAGAGAATCACTCAGGAAAATCCATCCTCTATTTGCATGGAGGCGGTTATATCAAGCAGCCCTCGTTATATCACTGGCATTTTCTTGGGAAAGTAGCAAGAGAAACCAAAGCTAACATATATGTTCCTATTTATCCAAAAGCACCCAATCATCATTATAAAGAGTCTTTCGAAAAAGTGCTTCCAATATACAAATGGATGTTAGAAACAACCGATAGCGATAATATTATTTTGATGGGTGACTCTGCTGGCGGAGGATTTGCATTAGCATTAGCACAATTGCTTTTGGAACAGGGGCTACCACAGCCCCGACATATCATATTAATTTCGCCTTGGCTTGATATTACGATGAAAAATCCAGAAGCTCATGAACTCGAACCTAAAGACCCGATGTTAGGTATCTATGGGCTGATTCAAATGGGAAAGGCATATGCAGGAGGTACTGACCGAGATAATTATTTACTAAGTCCGATAAATGGAGAGATACATGGGATAGGAGAAATTACTTTGTTTATTGGGACACATGAAGTTCTTTTACCAGATGCTAAAAAATTTCAAGAGATGGCTGCATCGCAAGACATCCACATTAATTATTTTGAATATCCGGAAATGAACCATATCTTTGTGCTTTACCCCATTCCAGAGGCCAGAGAAGCAACCAAAGAAATAGTAGATATTATAACAAACAGCTGATGTATTCGCTGCCTAACGTATTCAACTTCCTGTTCAGAAACTGTATCAACCTGCGACCTTTTCAGGACAGCTTACAACAAAGCAGCCGCTAAAGCGTTGCTTTTCCCGCTTTTCTTTACATAAAACGAATTAAAAGCAAAAATAAAGTAAAATGACAGGTGCGGAAACAATATTACGTATGTAATTCCTAATTTGGTCCGCAGAGATGCCTCACCATTCCCGTGATAAAGATGCTTCACGCCGGAAAAATTTAAATTGGAGCAAATCGTTAAGGAATAAACAGTTCACGACCAATGCAGAACAGAACAGCGACAAGCAATGTAACTGTCCAAACCGGCAAACGCTCCCCCAAAGTAATTATGTAATAATTCGAATGTAAGATAATCCCGCCTGAATACAGAGACGGTCATTCCAGAAATATAGAGCAGAACTGGAAGTGGCAAACGATCGTACAGAGGGAGCGTCAGAGCAAAAAAACTGGCAGGCTATATATAAATCCATGCTGGGAAACTTGTTAATAACCTATCCTTTATTTACTAAATAAATCAACACTATTAAAGCTCCAAATATAATGGAAAACCTGAGCCGTTTTGGCACGTTTAAAAACCATTTAGATGCCATTTCCTGACCAAATCCTGCTTTTTTATCATTATTCATTTTACCAACCCTATCTGCTGTAAAAAATCGCCCCTTTTCATTACCGTCAATTTGGGAGTAAAGCGTAATTTCATTCACAAGAAAAGCTATTTATCTTTCTCTGACTGTAATTTATCAATTTTTTCTTCTAATTGACTTATTCTTTTATTTCTTTTGATACACATGACGACGAGCGATACGATTCCTATAACGAGCAAAATAACAAGTAACAAAAAGAGTAATTGAATTATTACGTCTCCCATATTTAATCCGCCTACAGATGCTGACAAAACAAAATTCTCCTTCCCTTCACAAATTTTTCTTTAAAAAGATACTTGCACGTTGTTACCTATTCCGAAAATGTGCCCTGATATGGAACAGGTAATAATGCGCTAAAGATGCATAGTAGTTTATAAACTTCCAAAAATATCCCATATCTAAATAATATAACTTAACCCTGTCTTCTTCAACACCTGTTTTTAAAACGGCTTCATTTTTAATTCGCCAAATAAATCATTTACATTATCCATGTCCTCTTTTTCCCCGTAAAAAATCCGTGTTCGTTTAAAGACATCAAATCGTTGCCTTTCAGACTTCTTAATACCAAAAAACAATTTCAAATTAATACTGCGTCTTCTTCAATCTAATCCTTCCATAAACAAATCAATAATTTCTTTTGTTTCCTCCCACTCTCTGGCTGTCTCTTTTAAATATGCTTTCCCCAACATCGTAATTCTATAATATTTTCGCTTTCCGCCATGAGACACTTTACCATAGTAAGATTCGATTAATCCTTTCTTTTCAAGACGCTGAAAAACGGCATATAGTGTCGCTTCTTTAATCTGAAAACGACTTTCAGTCCGTAAGCTGATTTGCTTTGATATTTCATAACCGTACTGATCATTTTCATAAATCAGACGCAGTATAATCGATTCTAAATGTCCTCGTATAATATCACTTCTAATCATAACATATCCTCCTTATCACATAACCATATCTGGTAGAGTAATAAATCAACTGATTACTCTTCCTGTTAAAGTAATTATATATAAAACAGATTTATCATTTCAAATATCTATAAATATTATTATACCAGATATTAATACATTTAAAAAAATATATGAAACTCATAATTATAATATTGTATTTTCATAAAAGAGTAATTAATTAAATAACCACTCTTTTTACATTAGTAATTTAGTATTGACCTTTTTTAGACTTTTAATGAGATTTTATAAATGAGTGAGGAACAATCTTATAATATGAAAATACTATAAGATAAACAATCCGCACCCTGCTTTTTTTAAAACAAGATGCGAATAATAGAGGATCAAGGGAATTATTGCGAAGCTTTTAGCTGCAGCTGCTTCTCTCTTATCGCTGCTTAGCTATCCCTCCGAAGAAAAGACAGCCAATAAGCAATTGCACATATTACCCCCCAAACAAAAAGCGTAAAGAAAGCAATCCACGGTGACAGTTCGGTCACTTCATAAGCAGGCGTTCCGAGTAAGCTCATGCTCGCTTGATCCGGCAGGAATCGCAGTCCTTCTGGCCATTGTAAAATACCAGTCGCAATAAATATAGGAATCATAATCAAAATGGAAAGTGGTACGATGGCGCTGCGCGTTAATCCCGCAATGCTAAAAGCAATGATAGACATTAGCAAGTAGACCGCTGTCCAGCGTGTGAGATCAATCAAAATGCAGCTCATATCTACATCCGAAAAGATATGAATAATTAATCGTGACGGGATGATAGTAACCAATATTCCGCATAACACCGCCAGTCCCACCGCAACTATTTTTCCTTTCATTAATAGCTGACGATTAGGAACAGTAATTAACGTCATACGATTCTGCCCCTCTTGATATTCACTGCTTGCTGCATAAACAGGCAGAATAAGAAACGCGTAAATAGGAGCAAACATAACAAGACCAAAATCTGCCACTGTAGACGGAGGCATATCATTTCCAGGATAAAAAACAAGACCACTTGTGTCCAATATAGCAAGCCCAAGATTCATAATCGTGGTGATAATGATAAATAGTACGATTGTTGGATGTGAGATAATCTTAGTGAATTCAGATCGAACTACATCCGAGAAAGAAATGACAGTTTGCTCAGAAGCAGCTACCTTCATCGGGCGTCCCTCCGCTTCATTAGAATGAGTGAAACAATTAATACGCCAATAAGCCAGAGGGCTAACACCATCCCTCCCATTAGATTACTCGAACTGAATGGCGGTCCTATCACAGGCATAGCTGGTTCTTGTAATAAAAAATTACGAGCTGCGCTAATTGGTGTCCATGCGTCCACGGCTGGCGCAAATGAAGCAATCGCTTGAGACATGGTCACCCCAATAAATCCACCCATGATTAAAATACCCAAAAGGGTTCGCCGGGTAATAAGCGTGATGCCTAAAGATATCAAGGTAATCGCGACAAGGAAAAAGATACCCCCTGAAATCCGGATAAACACTTCAGGTGACGATAAGATATCTAGCTGCCAATCTTTGACCATAAAGTACGCTGTAACCAGCGATATGATGGCATAAACAATTCCAATGCCAAGTGTATAAAGGATTGTCGCAATAACCTTACTGATAATCATTTGCTTTCGGGAAGGCACTGCAAGCAAACTAATTCCTAATTGGCCAGCCTGAAATTCAGCACCCGCAATGACTGCACCAAGTAATGGGAACAGGATTCCAGGATTAAATATTGCTGAACCGATGGTGCTGAAAAAATCTAGTTCTGCTTTGATGGGTCTTCTATACTCCCAGTGCATGCCATTCCCATCTAACGTTTTTAGGTTTCCCAAGAAGCCAGTTCCACTAAAATAATGAAATAAGAGACCGGCACCCAATAAGATAAAGGTGATAATCCAAACGCTTCGCAATGTAATTATTTTTGTGAATTCAGATCGTATTGCTGCTATCATGCTCATCACCAGCTTTCTTCGCTCTTGATACCAGTTAAGGCAAAAAAAGCTTCCTCAAGAGAATCATGATCTGCAACAACCTCTTCCAGCGATCCTGAATCAATAATCTTTCCATTATTGATAATCACAATATCATCCACTATTTTCGACGTTTCGTCCATTAAGTGACTGGAGAGTAACACCGTATTCCCATTTCGTGCATAGTCTTGCAGAAGTCGCCGCACACTCCGGATACCTTCAGGATCTAACCCATTTACAGGCTCATCGAGTATAAGAATTCGGGGCTCTCCAAGTAATGCAGCAGCCAGACCAAGACGCTGTTTCATCCCTAAAGAATACTTTTTCACTCTTGCTTTTGCCGCATTAGAAAGACCCACCATTTCCAGTACTTCAACGATTCTTTCTTTTGGAATACGATTCGATTCAGCTATCCACTTTAGGTGATCAATACCCCGGCGCTCCAGAACAGCCGCAGCACCATCTAGCATCGCACCAACTGTTCGCAATGGCTGACGATGATTAACAAATGGTTTACCTTCAATAAGCGCTGTGCCGCTGGTAGGAAAATCCAAACCGAGTAAAATGCGCAGTGTACTCGATTTCCCTGCTCCGTTAGGCCCTAAAAATCCAGTCACCCGGCCTGGTTGTGCTGTGAACGATACATTTTCAATGGCTGTTTTTTTGCCGTATCGTTTTGTTACATTATTAACTGCAATCGCTTCTGTTCCTGTCCTGCTATTTTTCGCATGCAAATACATCGCTCCCTTTCTTCCAATCGTTTTTTTCATGTACTTCTTTAGTATAGTAGCGAAAAATAAACTGCTGCATTTGACTTCATATACGTCTATTAACAGAAAGATTACAATTCAATAAACAAGGACCAGGTATACAAATACTACTGATTTCAAAAAGTCATTTTTTCACCTTCAAAAAACAGCTGGAAAATATGTTTTTTCCAGCCGCTGATTAATAAAAGTATATTAAACTTTAACGGTACTTTCTTTTACGCCCCCCTCATTCATGCTGCGTTTTTACCAATAATCACGCAGCTGACGGTTACAACAGCAATAATTACGGTATACAAATTAAATACTTCATTCAGAAATAAAAAAGAGAATGTAATCATTAAAAAAGGTTGTAAATATTGCAGTTGACTTACTTTGGAAATTCCGCCGACAGACAATCCTTTATACCAAAATACATACGCCAAAAATTGACTGATTACTGCTAAATAAATAAAGCTCACCCAGCCCGTTATAGGCACAGCTAAGATTTCTTCTGCATGAATAGAACGAATAACAGGTATTAAAAATAAGGGAGCTCCAATAATGACGGACCAAGCTATGGTTTGCCAGCTGCCTATTTCTTTAGCTAATTTAGCCCCCATCGCATAACTCAATCCCAATATAATGACAGATATAATCAACGCCATATCCGCCAAATGGATAGTTCCTAATCCTAAAGTAAATGCATATATAATCACAGATAAAGAAGCGATCGAACTAGCTACCCAAAATTTAAAAGCAGGCCTTTCATTCGCTATAACCATCGCAAAAAATGCTGTGGCCAACGGAAGCAATGCTAGTTCAACTGCCCCGTGAGATACTGGTAAATCTGCCATTGCATAGGTTGTTAACAGCGGGAAAATTAAAACTGCCCCAAACGCAATAATAAAAAGATCTCTGAATTGTTTTTTGGTCGGTACAGGTTGTTTATTGATTATCAAAAATAAGACAGCCAATAGCGAGGCTGGTATTGTTCTGCCAAGTCCAACAAATGTAGAATTAAAATATTGAACCGCTACATTCGTTGCTGGTAATGTGAGGCTGAAACATAGCACTCCAAGCATCCCCCAAACAAAACCCGATAAATGATTACGCTCTTCCATAAATACTGCTCCTTTTCATTGAATTATTGTACCGGTACATATAACATACTAATATAATAATTTTCATCATAAAAGAAGAGTTATCACGATGTGTACCGGTACAAACCTGAGCAGGGAGGTATTTTAATGAATAAATTTGAAAAAGTGGTTCGTTATATTATAAGTTTGATTAAAGAGGAGAAATTAAAACCAAGTGATAAATTGCCCTCGATCAGAGCAATGGCAGAAGAATTTTCCTGCAATAAAAGCACCATTATTAGGGCTTATAAAGAATTGGAGGGTAAACATTATATATACTCCGTCAGCAAAAGCGGATATTATGTAATTGAAAGCATGGAACGTGAAGAAGATAACCTTGAAGTTTTTGATTTTTTATCGGCAAGTCCTGATTTGAATGTCATGCCGTATAAAGATTTTCAACATTGTATTAATCAGGCAATAGATATATATAAAAATGAAATATTCTCCTATTCCCCTTTTGAAGGTATTTATAGTTTAAGGTGCGAAATACAAAAATACCTGCAGGATTTTCAAGTTTTCGCAGATGTGAATAATCTATTTATAACCACCGGAGCGCAACAAGCTATTAATTTAGCTGTAAATATGCCCTTGCCTAATAAAAGAACGAATATTCTCGTGGAACAGCCTACATATTATGGCGCCTTGGAGTCTATCAAAAATACCGATTGCAATATCTATGGGCTGGATGTTTCGAAAAATGGTATTGACTTAGAAAGTCTGGAGCATATCTTAAAAAATCATGATATCAAATTATTTTATGTCATAACCAGATTTCAGAATCCCTCCGGCTTCAGTTATTCGAATGAAGATAAAAAAAGAATCCTCGCTTTAATTCAAAAATACGATGTTTACTTAGTTGAAGATGATTATTTAAGCGAATTAGATTTAGATACGAAAGCCGACCCTTTTTATAGCTTCGATGACACAAATAGGGTTATCTATATCAAAAGCTTTTCAAAAGTTTTTCTGCCAGGGATGAGGATTGCTTCAATTATCGTACCTGACAGGATGAAAAATGAGTTTATTAAGTATAAATTTACATCTGATTTTAATAGTCCGGCCATCTCACAGGGAGCTTTTGAAATATACCTTAAAAGCGGTATGTTTCATACTCACATTGAAAAAATAAAAAAGGTATACAAAAACAAGTTAGATATTCTGCTTGAAGCGTGCAAAACATATTTTGATGATTCTATTAAATACAGCAAACCCAATAATGGATTTTTTATTTGTATTTACTTACCTGACAATATCAAGGCGGCATATATAACCAATATACTGAAAGAACAAAGCGTGTACGTTAAAGATTGCTCAGATATGTACCTAGATGATTTTAATAAGGAAAACGCGATAAGAATATGCATTTCAAAAATCGAAGAGAATAAAATAGACAAAGGAATCGAAATTATCTCGAAAGTAATAAAACAGAACCGGAAAAGATTGAACTATATTGCGGATAATATAATGATTCCTTAATCGTTATTTTATTTTTGTCAAGAATTGAAAACCCAGCTAAAAAAACAGCTGGGTTTTCAAAGTGCCTGAATGATGTTCAAATATTTATTATAATCATCACCTTTCCGCGCATGGCAATACAGTTCACGTATATATATCCATCTAAAACGAAACTGGAATTGTAAAATAAAAGGATGTGCCCTTACCCCATTCACTCTCTGCCCAAATCTCACCGCCATGTTTATCAATTATTTTCTTACAGATAGCTAGCCCGAGTCCCGCCCCGCCAAAATGCCTTGATCGGGATTTTTCTGTACGATAAAACTGTTCAAATACAAACGGCAGATCTTTTTGTGTGATACCTGCTCCATTGTCTGTTACAGATACTTTTAGTTTTTGTTTATCCACATTCACTCTAATCGCAATAACCCCTTCTTCACCAACATATCTTTTCGCATTGCTTACTAAATTATCGAAAACCTGGGCGAGCTCGTTTGCATTAACAAGCAGATTCACCTCCGGAAAAGGCTTTATCACTTCTAATTGCATCGGCGCATCCATAAACTCCAGCTTTATTGGATGGATGATTGTTTCCAGCAGTTCTTGGGTATTCCAAACAGAAAAGCTTTCTTCTGCTGCCTTTATATCTAATTGCGAATATTGAAAAAGTGTTTCAATTAAGTGATCCAGATTTTCCGTTTTATTTTTAATTACCGAAATATAGCGTTGAAATCGGTCCTTGTCATGGATAACTCCATCCTGCAAACCTTCTACATAGCCTTTAATCGATGACATCGGCGTGCGTAAATCATGTGAAATACTGGCAATCAAGTCTTTTCGCGCTGTTTCGTGAGCAGCCTCTTTTTCCCGTAATTCTTTTAACTGGTCTTTCATTTCATCAAAAGCACGAGATAAATCACCTATCTCATCATTTTCCCGATAGGAAACAGCAAAATCAAGATTTCCTTCCCTGATATTTCTTGTTGCCTTTCCTAATTCTCCTAGGGGCTTTAAAACATTCCGGGAAATGACCCAGCCAGTAATCAGGGCCCCGATAATAAATGGGATAAGCAGAGCCAGCAAAACCGGAAGAAGCGTGCTAAAGGAAATACGATTGCTTGAGTTGACTCCAGAAAGCAGCGCAACCACTATCGGCAGCACCAGCATCGATGAAAAGGACAAAATCAGCTTCCCTCTTACACCCAGCCTCATTCTTTATCTCCCACAAATTTATAGCCTACGCCCCAGACAGTCTGGATCCATTTAGGGGTGGCAGTATCCTCTTCTATCTTTTGACGGATTTTTTTAATATGGATGGTTACGGTGTTTAAATCGCCATACTCATTGATTCCCCACACGTGGTCATAAATTTGCTGGCGGGTCAAAACGTGGTTAGCGCTCTTAGCTAAAAAACGCAGCACCTCAAACTCCTTAGTTGTCAGCTCTATTTGTTTTGCATTTATTTTGACTGTATAAGCATTTATATTAATCTCTATATTATCAAAGGTTAAGACTTCTGTTTTATATTCTGTTGATGCGCTTCCCTCTTTTTCTACCGTTGAAAGCTGATCATATCTTCTTAACTGCGCCTTTACACGAGCAACTACTTCTCTTGGGCTGAACGGTTTCACCACATAATCATCCGCCCCTAACCCCAAACCTAAAACTTTATCTATCTCTGATTTTTTTGCACTCAGCATAATGATAGGGACAGCTGATTCCGCCCTTATCGTCCGGCATACTTCCATTCCGTCTAATCCAGGAAGCATAATATCCAGCACAATCAAATGTGGCCGGTATTCCCGAAAGACCGCAAGGCACTCCTCCCCGTCCGTACTAATCTCAACATCATATTGTTCCTCTTCCAAATAATCTTTGATTAATTCCGCAATCTCCAGCTCATCATCAACGACCAGAACCTTTTTATCCCGCATGACGCAGCCCCTCCTAATCCCGTCTTAAATATTAATAATTATAACAATACATCCTTCTTTTTGATAAAAATAAGACTGCCTATGTAAAAAATGACGATATAAACAAAGATGACTCCTGTATCAAAAAGGATTTCCCGGGATGCTTCCTGGTTGATAAATAAAGCAGGAAATGCGTTCATGATATGGACAATGGAATAAGCGGTAATCTCTCCATTTAATAAAGGGGCAAATATAAATAAAGCCAATGCTGTACCGATGGTTATTCCAACATTCAGTGATAATAACGCAATAAACATGAGCAGCATAGCAAAACCAAATACAGGCAGAATATAAGCAAACGCAGCTGTGTAGGTAAGCACGATCCCCTCTCCACCATAGATAGACCCCCCCTTTGAAAAAAGCGGTTCTCCTTGAACCACCAGCTGCTCGCCCCAGCCTAAGAAAAAGAAGCCTGTACCGTAAGCAGTGAGGGTGGTAAAAACAACCATAAAACAGATACAGACCAATACGCCGGCTGACTTTGCTATTAAAAATTGGATACGAGTAACAGGGCGTAATAATACCAGTTTAAAGGTGCCACGCTTATATTCTTCCGCTATCGATTCCGCAATAAAAATAGCCTGGAACATGATGATAAAAAGGGAGGATTCGGCTAGCGCCTCCAGCGGATACGACTGTCCGTTCAATAGATAAGCAGCTTGCTCTCCCCTGTCCGCCTGATACTGTAATATATTTACCAGCTGAACGGTAATCATAACCCCCATAAACAAATAGAGTTTTTTTTGTTTAAAGAATTTGTAGATTTCATTCTTGATTAAACCTGTCATTTAATTCCCTCCACGCTTCCCATTAAATCAATTAATATAAGATTTCTTTCTTTTTAAATAACCAGAAGGATAATCCTGCAAATAAAACTCCGTATATGAGGACAACTCCAATATTTTGCAGTATTCCAGACCAACCCTGTATCTGCATCAACTCTTCAGGAAAATACATTAAATGATGCGCTAAGGAATACGGAGCAATAGCTGAGACACCATTTAAATTTAATCCAACCGTAATCAGGACCAGCGATATAATAATCGCCGTACTCATATTTTTAACTAAAACGGCAATAAAGCCCGCAAATATTCCGTACGCCATCGTCGGCAGCATAAATAAAGCATATACCCCTACGGTTACACCAATTCCTTTCATTGGCGGATAACTGACTCCCAAGTACTCTGTCACCTCTCCCCAGCCGATAAAATAAACCCCTAATGTATAGGATAAAATCAAAAAGAGAACCGTTGAAACAATAATAAATGCAAACAAAGCCATTAGCTTTGCCGATAACAGCTGCCATCGCGCAATCGGGCGCTGCAGGGATAATTTTAATGTTCCATTTCGGTAATCATTACTGATACAATCCGCTATCACGATTGGAATAAAAATAATCATAAATTGAGAGAAAATCTGGATCATCGATAGCGGAACAGATTGACCATAATAAAAATCCCAAACCGTCATTTCCGAACCGCCTGGTTGATAATCATATAAATTCAAAAAGGTGATTCCCAGCATAACTGCTGCAAACACATAGATTTTTTTCATTTTAAAAAGTTTATATAACTCATTTTTTAATAAGCCCATTAATGTTGACCCCCGCTGGTTATGTTAAAGAAGGCTTCTTCCAAGGAATGAGTTTCGCTATCATTAATCAGCTCACTGACATCGCCTTCTGCAAGAAGTTTTCCGTCATTAAGAATCCCAACACGGTTACAAATTTGGCTAACTTCGTGCAGTAAATGGCTCGAAATAAAGAAAGTAATCTCTTTTTTCGAAGAAAGCTGCAGAATCATTTCTTTGATTTCTATCATCCCTTGTGGGTCCAGTCCATTTGTCGGTTCATCGAGAATAATTAATTGCGGATCATTTAAAAGCGCATTGGCAATCCCCAAACGCTGCTTCATCCCTAGTGAATAAGCAGCAACTTTATCCTTTGCTCTCCGTGTCAGCCCGACGAGTTCTAACACTTCATTTATTTTCTCTTTACCAATACCAGGGATTAAATTGACCATCAGTGACAGGTTCTCATACCCGGAAAGATAATCATAAAAGACAGGATTCTCTACAATCGCTCCGATTTGTGAAATTGCCTGTTTAAAATCTCCCCTTAGATTCAAGCCATTAATGACAACCTCTCCCGAATCAGGAAAAATCAAGCCGGTCAACATTCGGATCGTTGTTGTTTTGCCTTGTCCATTTCTGCCCAGAAATCCATATACATCCCCTTTTTTTATATTAAGATTTAAGTTATCAATGATTGTTTTCCCTTGAAATGATTTCGTCAGTTTATGTGTTTCTAATAATGTTTCAGCAGCCATTTTATTATTTCCTTTCTGTTGTTTTATCGTTATATTATCAAGTATAGATGCCAAAAATAAACTGCCGCATTTGAATTAATAAACAAGAGATAACAAATAGATTACATTGTTAAAACTCCAGCAAAAGAAACCTAACTCAGAATGAATACATCTCCTAGGCAGGGAGTGAAATAGAAAATAATAAACCTTTAATTATTTTTTTGCTATCAAGGAGGGTTGCCCAGAAAACAATAACTCAAAAGACTTTCCCCCAAAAACTACACTGCTATCAGGGTTCATTATCCAATCTAAATATTTGACAAAAAATTTTATTTATGCTATAATTTACTTTTATTATCTTTAATTATATAATAGGGTTCCCTTGGCCAGGGGACCCTTTTTTGCGTTCTAAATATCCTTACAGGAAAGGTGATACGTTATGGATTTATCCGATATGTTGAATTCCATCCAATTATCGCAGAATTCTAATGCAGTGATGGAACTTGTTCGTTTAAATGAGAAAACGAAAGAATGGGGCCTGATTCTGACGCCAGACGATGCAAAAACGCTGGTAGTGTCCAGAAATAAAGTGTTGCGGGATCATGCGAGAGTTGAGCTGAGCATCGGCGTGTTAAAAGAGCTAATTGAGGTATTTTCTACTTCTCCTTATATGGATCAAGAACATTATGTTGATACGCTGAACGAACTTCAAGAGATCTTTTATTATCTTAGGAATGAAACCGAAGATAAGTTTAGCGATGCAAAGCTTATTCAACTGATGAATGAGTTTTATAACGGGTCTTGTGCAGGGTCTATCGAATTGTTAAGAAGTAAAATGGAGGAACTTGCAGAGAATTTCAGAAGAAATATAGCACTTCCCAATTCTTTATTCAAAGGGGATGATTAACGCATGGAATCAGATGACAAATCAGCTCGTTTCCGGCATATTTCTAATAGAATAATTGACCGATCGCGGTTAATACGAAATCAATACACCTTGACCCTGCTGCAAGAAGGTCAGCGGTCAGCTATCATCTCCAGTCAAAAAGCTTACCAGATACAAGCAGAGATGATGCAGGTTCTGCAGCAATTGATTCTGCAGCATACTCAAGGCGAAAGTACATCAGTGACAATGGAAACAGCAGAAGGAATCATGACCTCTCTGCTTTATGCTATCGATGCTTACGCCCTTCAATGTAAGCATCCTGAAGAAGCGCTTGCTCATTTAAATATGAAAAACATAAAAGATATACATTCTAAAGGAGTTGAATTACTACGTCACTATTTTGAAGAGACGAAAAAAATATATCAAGAAGTGAAAAAGATAAAATTAGATGTGCCCGTCGATGCTTACAATACGACTATCGATGAATCATTACCTCTATTTTTGCAGCACTATGATATTATTTTTGAAGCTCAAAATACCATGGCGAGCATTGATTATCCTTTAGCCATAGACGATATGCGGCTCCAAGGCGTTTTCTATATAAAACAATATGTAGAACGTTTACGAATGGAGACAGAATTCTGCCATTTTTTTAGTCATCAGGATGTCATGTATATCTTAATAAATTACGGGAAAATAAGCCGATTTCAATATCAAATTGAATTATTCAATATATTTGAGTTAATGATAAACAATGCTGTTTTTTCACTGCTATCTGGGGGAAAAGCGAACCATGCTCGAATTTCGGAAAATCAATTTGAACAAGTAAACCGGATACTAACTACTTCCCCTCCTGAACAAAGGACGCAGCTGATTCATGAAGCAGTGAATCAATTGCAAAAATCTCTGCAAACGGATCAAGCACTTACAGATTACATCAATTTGTACCGGGATGAATTGATGCAAAGGGTGAATCACGCTGCAAAAATCGGCAGCTTCGAAAAACTTATCATCAGAGAAATAAAAGAAACCGAAAAAACAATGGAATTCAAGTTAAATGAGAATGATCGGATGAGTGATATGGACTTACGCAGCCTGGTAGATCGTGTCTTGGAAATTGACAATATTGAAGAAAAAGTACAACTTATCCGGAATAATTTTGTTTCACTGCATGATTATCTGGATCTTCTCCATGCTGAATGTCTGTTTAATGGTGATTATGAAGCGCTTTTTAAAACTTTTGGAGATATCGAGCTAGCTATTTTAGCCAAAATTGTTTTTTATGAGGAGTTTCGGGAAGGTACTCATGAATTCTCCAATATGGTTGCTGACGGCGTTGAAACAGAGAATGAATGGGAAATGTACTATATTGCGTTCTTGCAGCAATTGGATGAAACGCGAATTAGAGTTATTGGAAACCTTATTTATAAAATCGATTATGAGGATATATCATTTGATTAGACAGGAATCATGGAAATGAGCTAGCCTCAGTAATTCACAGGGGCGGCGTCCGTAAATCTCCCTACTATATAAATTTAATTTTAAAACAGAAGATTTACGGACGCTCCTCCTTGAAAAATCATACTTTTGAAAATAGCCATGAAGATTATTTATGTTTTGATAGTCCGTTCTTGTTTCTAACGAGAAACTGGTTTCCTTAATAACAGCGAATACGCCGCCCAATTCCCATTAAAACCCGCTTCATAAAATCCTGCTTTATCGGCAAGCTTTAAAACCTCTTCTCTCCTCTGAAAATGTGGATCAAATATGGTCTCCGCTACCGTCAGGATACCACCTGGCTTTAAAATATTAAAAATTTCTTCCAAAGCTGCTTGCCGATCTGGTATTTCCCCTAAGACATTGACAAGCAAGACATGATCACAAGGTGATTGCCGCAGTTGACCCAAACCAATTTTTCCCTGCACCAATTCAATATTCTTTAAATTTCTTCTTTGCACTTTTTTTTCTACCCTTTGTAACATTTCATCCTGAATATCTAACGCAGCTATTTTTCCGTTGGAGCCAACACGTTCTGCTGCTGGAATCGTCACCCTCCCGGGTCCGCACCCTAAATCAATCACATGCATTCCCGGCTGTATGCCAGATTGCTCAATAATTTTATTCGCTTTATTCGGTTTGGTAAAGGGATTATCCAGTTCCACCAGCCAACGCAGCCAGAATGGACAAGGAATTTCACGTTTTCGCGAAGCAAACCTCCAGGCATAGAAGATGCTAATGCTCATAGGAACCATTGCGAAAATAATCATTTTAAGAAGCATTTTTGTCCAAAGCCCTCCTCTTGATGTAGGCTACATTTCTATCCGTAACATCTTCCTTGTTACTTTTTCTATCCGGCTATCCATCCCCTGTTGATGCGCTAGTTTCCCTAATCGCAATTCATCAACGATTTGCCCATCTTTCATAAATAAGACCCGTTCACTTTTAGCAGCTACCTTCGCATCATGTGTCACCAGCATAATCGTTGTTCCTTCTTGATTAACCTGAAGGAAGTAGTCCATCATTCCCTCCGCAGTCTTTGAGTTTAAAGCCCCTGTTGGTTCATCTCCAAAAATGATTTTCGGTTCATTGATCAAAGCCCGGCAAATTCCTGCCCTTTGCAGCTGCCCTCCAGAAACCTGGTTCGTCATGCGATATGCCAAATCGCCAATCCCGGTATTTTCTAAAAGCTGCTGTGCTTTCTTCGCCAATTCTTTTGTTTTTCTCTTGCTATCTCGCATAGCTGGAAGTACGATATTATCAATAATTGTTAAATTTTTTAAAAATGTCGGCTGTTGGAAGACAAACCCCATTTGCTGGCGGCGGATATCAGCAAGCTCTAATTCTCCACATGCTGGCAGACGTTGATTATTGAATATTATTTCGCCGCTATCAACAGTGTCCATCCCGCTTAAAGCATAGAGAAGCGTTGATTTTCCCGATCCCGACGGTCCCATAATAGAGATGAATTCGCTTTCGTAAATGGTAATGGATACTCCCTGTAAAACGTTGATTTTTTCTTTCTCTATATCAAAAGATTTATGAATTTGTTGCCCATCCAGTATTTTTCTCATCATTTACTCCTTTATATTTTCTGCAATTGGTATTTTACCAGCTTGATTGGTTCCCAATTTTGTTGCCAATAAAGTAACAATAAGCATAAGGGATGAAAACCCCAAATAGATAAACGGATGACTGATAAAGGCAATCGAATCTACACCAAAGGAAGAAATAGCCATCCCTGCGATTGCTTCCCCAAAGGTATTCGCTAAGATACTGCCTCCTGCTACGCCAATTATCAAAATGAAAATTCCGCGAGCTGCATATTGTTTGGTCAAATCCTGATTCGTAAAACCAATTGCTTTTAACGTGGCAATTGCCGAGCGATCCTTAGTAACCACTAATTTCATAAATAACAAGCTTACTAGACCTGTTATGAACAAAGCCACGATTAAGGCAACATTCGCTGCTGTTTTCATCGAATCCATCGTAGAACCAAATACTTGCTGCTTATGGTGATGCGCATCTGTTACGCTGGCAAATGGCAAAAACTGTGACATTTTTTTAGCAGTAACAGCAGCCTGGTTAGCATGATTAAGCTGGATATAATAGTTTAACCACATCGCTGGAGCGGTTTCATCTGAAAAAGCAGCTTTTGCCGTTTTACCTCCATTTAAAATATTGGAGTATATCCCAGAGACGACAAAGCTTTCCAGACCTTCACCGGTAATGATTTCAATCGTATCACCAGCTTGTTTTCCAAACTCCTCTGCATTCAAAGAGGATAATGCAATTTCATTCGGTGCTTCTGGTGCTTTTCCTGCATTGTATTCGATTGGAAACGCAGCATGATCGCCAAGTTCAACGATTATTTTTTCTTCTGTACCATCCTCTTTTACAGCTCGAAAGGATTTGGAGGTAATCTCAACATACTGGTGAATAGAAGCATCATCATTTAAATAATTTACAATCTGTTGTTTATTCTCCTCCATTTCCTCAGATGGATATATACTAACCATCAGGTCCATTTCTCCAAAGCCAAGATATTTTGTGAAAGATGGTGAAGATACGGTATGGTATGTGTTCCAGGGAACAATTATGATAAAACAAGAAAGCAGTAGAACAATCAGCATTGTTGCATAAAGCTTCTTACGGGATAGTACATCCTTTATCCCTAGAAAAACATTGGTAGACATTAGCTTATTTTGACTGAGTAAGAAGTAATTTTTACGGGCAGTGTTTTCCTCCGGACTGCCCGTACGGATTGCTGATGCAGCAGAGATTTTTCTAAAACGTCTCAACAAGAAATAAATGTAACCAATCACCAGCAGGAAAACAAATATACTTCCAAGTATGGCAAGAAAAATACTCCAGCTATCATATTGGCTTTCCCCCATATACAGCCGGATATTCTCTAATAAAGGGTTACTGAAAATAAAAGATACTAACAGCCCAAGCAAGCTCCCTGCCAAAGCAAGAAATGCATATTTAGCAAGATAGATTTTTTTAATATCAGCCAGCCTCAGACCGATTGCTTTCATCGTACCAATCTCCCGATAATCCTCTTCTATCTGGATTAATAGCGTGAAACGAATACACATAAATGCAATGAGTACGATTAGAAAACTAACCAGCAGGATGATTGCAATCATGATTCCATCAGATAAACCGTTAATTACTTTAAACAAAGTACTTGTCAGTGCCGGGCCATTGGCTTCTAATCCTGCATCGGCATATGCTGTTTCAAATTCATTGGTTTTAGATGTATCATGCAGCTGGAATTCAATTAAATATTCCAGCGTTCCTTTTGATACCAGATCTTGATAATCATTTTCGTGCACTAAAAAACGCTTGGAGGAAGCTAAAGGCGAATTCATTTGCGCATCTCTGAGGAATCCGGCAACTTTAAATGCTTTTCCGGCAATCATTGCTTCATCCCCGATTTGAGCTGTTCCATCTGTCATATAGCCGATGGGAACGTATAGCTCTCCCTCTGCCGGATGGATTGGCCTTCCCTCCAAATCAAGCAGAAAATCAAAGGAAGAACTTTGGGTAGTAAAACCATTGTCCTGAACATTATCAATCAGGTTATTTCCACCTACTTGAATACTAGAATTAGTAATATTTAAAAAATCCAACACCTGATATTTTTTTACATTTTCTTGTTCTTCTGCAAAGTTATTTAAACGCTCCTTATCGATATTCCCATTATGCATTTGCAGGAAGTTTGGCACTTGCGCCTGTTTCGTGAGTGTCTCAATCGAGCCGATAAGGTTCAGGCTTAAAATAGCTGCTAAGCAGACAAGTGCTGTTGCCGCAGAGATAAATAACATCATCGTGATACTAATCAGCTTGTTTCTAAAAAGATCATTGCGTATAACTCGAAAATACATACCCTCTCCTCTATTCTTTTGCCAAGATTTTCAGCAGCTTCTCACTGATTGCTCCTTGTTTTGTTCCGAGCAGTCTTTCTGCGTTAAAAGCAAAAGCTGTCATTTTTAGCAATTGTGCTTCTTTCGATAATTCAATGGTTCCATCATCAAAAACAGTAGAAGCATAGACAAGCAGCATCTCCACACTTTCATAAGGGTAGTTTGTATGAAACAGATTTTCTTCTAATCCATCTTGAATAATACTTGTAAAAATCGGTGTGACTTCTGTAATCAACACCTTCTGGATTTTCTGATGCATCAGGGCGTTTTGCGGTTTATGAATCTGTGTCATCAATTCTTCAGAGACTGTGCTGCTTACGTTTAAAGAAGTAATCGCCATAAGTAACCGTTCAATAACCGGCACTTCTTTTCTCCCGGCAATGGATTGAGCCGTTTCAATCACTTTTTTGTTATAACGGTCAATTATTCCATCCATAATCGCTTCTTTGCTTTCAAAATGATGATACAGCGTTCCTCTGGCAATCCCGATGCTCTTCAAAATGTCCTTCGTGCTTGTTCTGTCATAGCCCTGCTCATTAAACAAAGCTTCAGCCACATCCAAAATTTCATTTTTTCTTTCTTCTGCGTTTTTGGCTCTTTTCATTAATCTCCCTCCTTTCATTTTTAGACCGGCAGTCTGTCGGTAATGTGGTGTAATTAAATTATAAGAAATATACCTCAAATACGCTATTGGTCTCTGGTCTGATTTTTGTATATAGAACGAAATTTATTCAGTAGGAATTTTGTTTCCACTGAATGAACCTAAGAAATTCAGGGAGTTGGCTTACCTGATCTTCCGCTTACATAACCTGCTTTATCTAACACTCTATTTGTTGTTACTCTTCCTTCTGACTCGCTCCACTTTTTTTGGATTCGTATCATCAGCTATTTTCTCACTTACGATATCCTCATAATGTTTTACTTTATTTTCAAGAAAGTTTACTCTATCTTTTGCTTCTTCCAGTTGAGAATACGCTATTTCTTTTAAGTTCAAAAATATTGATAACGCTCCTCTATAGTCGAATCTCCTTGAAGACTCAGTGATACATAGCACTTTATTTCTTTAATGGTCATGCCGCATTCCTTTAAGATTTTTATGCCTTTAAGGCAATTCATTGATTCTTGATTAAACAATCTCTGTTTATTTTTATCTCGAGTTAATGATGGAATTAAACCACAATCCGTGTAATAACGAATGGTATGCTCGCTCATTTCCAGAGTCCTGGCAGCTTCTTTTACAGTGTACATTACCATTTCTCCTTTACAAATAAGCATTGACTTCGTGTTACTCTAACCTGATATAGTAATTATACTTTAAATAATAGAGGGAGGAAATATCGATATGAAGACAAGAAAAATTGGAAATCTAGAGGTATCTCCTATTGGTATGGGATGCATGGGTTTTTCCCATGGGTATGGCAGTGTTCCGGATGAGAGCTATGCCATTGAAGCCATTCGGAAAGCTTATGGCTTAGGCTGTACGTTTTTCGACACAGCAGAAGTCTATGGAAAAGAAATGTTTTACCCAGGGCATAATGAACAATTGTTGGGCAAAGCTGTCGAACCTTTTAGAGACAAGGTTATTCTAGCAACAAAATTTCACTTGGGTGCAGAAGAAGCTGAAGGAGCAGCGGATTTGTATAATCCAATTCGCCGTCACCTGGACGCTTCATAAATACCCGAACGTAGTGCCGATTCCAGGATCCAAAAATCAAGATAGAATAATGGAAAACCTTGGAGCGTGGAATGTGCGTTTAACAGAAGAAGAATTTGAATCCATTGAAAATGCTCTTGAAGCGGTTACTATCTATGGACACAGAGGACATGTAGAATCAGAGCAGGCATCTTTCGGAAATAATTGGAAAGATAAAGAATAATATATATACTGTTATGAGGTGATAAACGAACTTCATTCAATAGGAAAAAAGCAAAAATTCCCGTTGAATGAAGTTTCGTTTTTATCAAGTCTTCTAATTTTTTAATGAGAACTTTCTTTAACTTCTCTATTATTTCCTTTTTAACTGTGTCATTATTGCAAAAAACAGCATATACACCAACACCATAACAGCGATTGCAAAATAGCTTAATTGCAATCCGAAAATATCGGAGGCTGCACCACTGCTTATCGGGCCTAGCATCATTCCTACAGAGTAAGCCGTATTGTAAATAGCAAAGGTAACCCCATATGCTTGAGTTTGGCTTTGCTCAGCAATATCAGCAAGTTCAGGAAGCGTCGGCGCAAGAACTGTTCCCATACTGATGCCAATCAACCCTAATGCCGCAACCTGCAGCCACATCGTTGTCGGCATAACAACAAGCGTCAGTGATACTGCAGTAATTGCTAATCCAATCGTAATTGTTTTAGGATGGCCAATCTTTGTTGAAACACTTCCGACAATTGGTGCTGCAAACGCATAAGCGAGGGAGGGAACCCCAAATAATAAACCGATGATTCCTGGAGATGCATCAAAAACATTTTGCAGATGCATTGGAAATGTCGACTCCAGCACGCTTGGAATGGCAGCTCCGATAACAACTGCTCCAACAACCAAAAGCAAGGTTCGGTTTTTCAATAACTGCCATGCTCCTGATGCGTCTTCTTCCTTTCGATGAGGTTCTTCCTTCAATAGAAATATACGCAGCAAACCATCAATAAGGGCAATCCCCGCAGCTGCAAAGAACGGAAGCATATATCCGCCCAGCTGATAGAGCCAGCCTCCGAATGTCGGACCTAGAAGGGTCCCCATTGCTTGACCCGACAGCGCGATTCCCATGACTTTCCCCCGTTCTTTAGATGGGTAGAAATCGGCTAGAAGCGCAAGCCCTGCTGTCCAGGTGGCTGCTGCTGCAATTCCTTGTAAAATGCGGCAAATAAGCAAGAGCCAAAACGTATTTGCAAATGCAAATAACAGGGTTGCAAGCGTAAGCCCTAAAATTCCCCAAAGCATCGGACCACGTCGTCCAACTTTATCGGAGATTACTCCAAAAACGGGAGTAGCGATTAATAGAGCTGCTGCATAACTGCCGAATAAAATACCGATCGCAGTTTGCGATATGCTTAAAGAATCAGCATAATCTGGCAGTATAGGAACAATCATTCCATACAGCAGCATATCGGTGAATATGGCCAGCGTGACGACAAATAAGGCGCTCTTTTGAGCTTTTTTTAAATTTCGTTTTTGATTCATTTTCTTTCCTACTTTCTGTAGATAGCTTTGTTGTTTTCATCAACTGCATATTCCCTTTTGCAATAGATAAATTTCCTCCCGTCTGCGTTTCATCCTCAAGAGGAAAAAGAAGAATCCGTTTTTACCGCCTCATTAACACTCCGCCTCCACCGATAACTGCAGTAAGACATTGCTGTTGTTATGTTACTGCCGCTACCCATTCTTAAATAATGAATATCGTCTCAATCAACTTTGTATAGTCAACGTTGACTATACAGGTATTTTTTTCTCTCTCCTGTAACAGAGAGAGAATTAGTTATTGCTTTGTTCTAAATAAGCCAATGCTTTCCGTACAAAATCCTGTTGCTGGCTGATAATAGCAAACATATTATCAAAAACCATCTGCACCATGGGAGGAATATTACCGTCCAATGCTGCCTCTTTTTCCTTCCAGCCATCCTGCACACTTTGATATTCTTCCTCCAAAAGAACTTGCTGCTCTTTCAAAGCTTGACGTGCTTCCTCTGCAGGCAGCTTATCAAAAAAAGAAATACCTGCATATAAAGAAGAAGGATATTGAACGGATGAGCTGGTTAACGCCTCACGAATCAAATCTTTAAGGTGTTCTTTTCCTTCTACGGTGATTCGATAGGTAAATTTTTGACGGTGACCAGTTTGTTCCACCTTATCAATCGCAATATACCCATCCTTTTCCAATTTTTTAAGCGCATGATAAATCGAGCCAATTAATACACCGCCCCATCTTTCTGCATCTGTCATCCGCAGTGCCTGTTGAATATCATAGCCGGCCATCGGTTTTGCGTCTAACATGCAGAGCACAAGCAATCTTGTCATTAATGTCACACCCTTTACTTAACGTTGAGTATTATATGATGAATATATTAGAATGTCAAATGCTTACGATACAAATGGATAAAATCGAATCTTTCTCTAGCATGTAAGATTACTCTCTTTTCTGCTTTCTATCCGCCTATTTTAAAGCTGAAAATATCCATCAACACCATTTATACTTAAATGCAACGTCTTCATCAGCTATTTTCACAAAATGAAAAGAACCTATACCTGCTAATGTGAACTAATTAACAGATACAGATTCTTTTTCACATTTGTTTTTATTCATTTTCAAGCGATTCCTGAAGCTTCCTTACTTCTTTAAGTTCCAAACCAGTTAATTCAGATATTTCTTTCTCTGAATAATTCCTATCTAGAAGTTTTTTAACAAACTTTCTTTCCGTATCTTCAATGCCTTTTTCGATGCCTTGTTCAATTCCCTGTTCTATGCCCTGTTCAATTCCTTGCTCTATACCCTGTTCTATACCCTGTTCTATACCTTGTTCTATACCTTGTTCTATACCTCGTTCCAACCCTTTTCTGGTTGCTTTTTCCTCGATTTCTCTGTACAGTCTTCCAAATGTCGGCGTGTCTCTTAACTTTTCCAAACCCATGATTTTTTTCTCCTCCTTTTCATTTTGTGCAATGGGCAACGTTTCATACAGTTGTTCCTGCAGTTCCGATGGAATCAGCATCATATAATCAATGAAATACAATAATGCGACGAGGTAATTTGTGTGGTGCGAATATTTTTCAAATGCCAGGCTGATAAGCTGTTGCTTGTAGCAAAACCTTTTTTCATGATCTTCAGCTTCTCTTCCTTTGTTATTGCTGATATATATTCCTGCAAGCACGGCTAAAGCAAATGGATTATCCGATTTTTTCAGTTCTTCCGTATCTTTCCCGTGAAATCGGTAGGTGTTATAGGCATAGGTTAATTCGGTACCATAAAAAGAGTAATAGAATGTATCTTGATGATCTTTCTGACTGGCATCCGTCAATAGAGCGATGGAATAAATCTGGTGAATTGTTTTCGTTTTGTCGTAAATCCGGTAAAAATATTTAAACATGCGTTCTGCAAATTTTTTTTTCCCGACCGCCTGCACTTCGATATGAATGAAGATATATTTTTCCTCTCCATTTTTCAACTGCACTTTAACAATTTTATCTGAATACTTGGTCCCTTTTTTGGATTTCATCACAAGCTGAAAAAGCTCCAGGTTTTTGAAGTCCACTCCCTGCTCAAAATCAATTTCCGGATACAAATCCGGTGCAAAAAAGGCCATAAATTCTTGAAAAAGTTCTTCAATCAAATTCTTCCAAAGCCCATCATAATCGGGATGATTTACGCGATAACTGTTTGTATTTTCTTTGACTGTGTTTAGCATTATTTTATCACATCTCCAAGTAATAATAAATTTGTTTTCATCATAGCGGTTTTGTATGTGGAAGGCAAAACGGTAAAATAGAATTTCTCCTGCAAAAACTGCCTGCGAAATGGGGATTTGTATGCAATGTTTTTCGTTTTTCAATCATCAAATGACATTCATTTTGGATTTTTAATGTTTTTTTGGACAACTGAAAATGGGGGCTGTCTTTTAGATCAAACGTGCTACGATGGAATAAGCAATGATATATTTTAATAAAGAGAAGGTTGTGCTTACCCCCTTTTCTATTGTAGGCAGCTCAACAGCATCAAATATTAGTATACATTTTTAAACCAGTGATGTTCTTGTGATGATATTGCTTATTGAAAAGACTGGAGGGAAAGAAAATGGAAGAAAATAAGTCCATTGCCAATCGAATCATGGTCATTGGCTGTCCTGGCGCAGGTAAATCGACATTATCCGCTCAAATTGCTCAAATAAGAAATATCCCCTTGGTACATTTAGACAGCATTCAATGGATCGACGATAATACCACCGCCCCTCAAGCAACTTTTGATGCTAAACTAAAAGAAGAAATTCAAAAAAAGGAATGGATTATGGACGGGAATTATGCCAGAACGTTAGCCTTGCGAATGGAATGTGCAGATATGGTTATTTGGTTAGATTTCCCCCGCAGCATCTGTTGCTATCGTATACTCAAGCGCTATGTAAAAAACAAAAGAAAGAAAAATCCGCATGGGAATCCAGATAGGCTGGATTTTTCTTTCCTGCGTTTTGTTTGGAATTATAAGAAAGAAAATGATTCTCAGATAAAGTCATTAAAGATTAAATACCAGGAGCAGCTTCATTTCATTCATATTCATTCTGGGCAAGAGCTCAAAGAATTCATGAAAAAAATTAAAAACCTTCCTTAGCAGGAATATACGTATCGATATGAATATTTTTGAAACGAATCTTCATTCGGGGGCGGGGATTTTTATACAGTAATAAAGAGTGGCTCACTAAGACGTTAGCGAACGCCACTCTTTTAATTAAAGGGGATTGGTCTCAATCCCTATAGATGTAAACACGCCTGATTATTGTTTTACGTCATTTTGGTGCTCACGTGTTTTATAGATGATTTTACGAATACTATCCATCGACAGATTATAGATTTGCTCCAATTCCTCAAATGAATAGCCTTCTTCATATAATCGGTAAATCTCTTCATTTCTCTCAGCCAGGGCAAGACGTGATCCATTCGCTTCTCCCCATCCCGCCCGCCGGTTGGTTTGCTTTGGAATATAAACAAGCTCTCCTTGAATATATTTCTGAAGCTCCTTCAACAAATGAGGTGGAAGCACCTCTTTTCCATTTTTATATGACAAGCTGGAACATCCTTTCTATCAAGATGTATGGTCCGGACATGCATTAATTTTTTATTCATCATTAAAAACTCCTTTCATTTGATTTTATTTTACGTAAGCCTTTTCACTTTTAGTATACATTAGTTTAGGAAAGAAAAGGAGACCGCAACATAAATGCGGCCCCGTCTTTTATGATTCCGCTATGCGGAAATCACCTCATGTTTTGTGATCAATTTCAATCAGCCTCCTTTCCGATATTCTATCGGTCCGACACCCTTATTAACTCATATATTGCCCCTTCTGAACAAGGGGGAAAACGATTATAATTATTTTTTACCTCTTTCTCCGATTCGTCATTCTCTGATTTAAACACTCCGCCGCCCCACGTATATCCCATTTAAAGTTATTATCTGCTACACTATAAGTAAAGATAAATTTCTGATTAGCAGTGCTTTAAATTGGGTAAACATAATAAAATCATTCACAAAGACTGCATTATAATGAATAGAGGGAGCGATGGACACAAATGAATAAATGGATGAAGATAGTTGCTGCCTTGACGATGGCAACCTCAATGAACATGGTACTTACACTCACAGCATTTGCTGAAAATGAAATGAGCGATTTACATATTGAAGTAGAATTGCAGGAGGATGGTTCAGGCGTTGTGACAGAACATCGTCAAATGAATATGGATGAAGGTACCGAGCTTTTCATCAATATGGTCAACCTTGACGAGTCAGAGATACTGGATTTTTCAGTTGAAGGGTTTACAAAAGAGCCCGATTGGGACTCTGATGATTCACGGGAAGAAAAGGCAGGAAAATATGGAACAGTATCTACAGATGATGGAGTTGAATTAGTTTGGGGAATTGGGGAATACGGAGAAAATACGTATACAGTAACCTATACATTATCTGATCTTGTACGTAATTTAGAGGATGGTCAGGCTATGCTCTGGAACTTCGATACCTTCTCCGATATTCCTGCGCAAAATTTGACAGTTGAAATCTCTGGATTTCAACCATTTACACAGGAGAACGTTAATTTCTGGGGATTTGGTTTTGATGGAGATATACAGCTGGAAGGCGATCGTATTGTATGGGAGTCAAATGGTGAAGCCGATGGAGATGTAATTGTTTTAACACAATTTCCGGCTGATTTCTTCCAAGCTGAACGAACAGTAGACATGACCTTATCTGAGCAGCAAGAAGAAGCAATGGATGGGTCAACTTATAATTCAAGTGACAATTCTACGCTAATTGTTATCATCGTTAGCTTAGCCGTTGGTTTTTCTTTATTAATCGGTATTGGAACCTTCTTCTTTGTCCGTAAAACAAATCAAGTAAAAAAAGAAGCCGGCGCGATGAAGCCTATCCATAAACGGATAGCGGAAAATAAAGGAAAAACGTATGCAGCCGTGCCTTTCGATGGAGAAGACTATGCAGGTTTAAGCGCCCTTTTAACGCAGATGAACCTTGGATATTTTGAAGATATCTTCCAAGCTTATCTGCTGAAATGGTCTGTGAATGAGAACATCTCGATGGAAGCAGAAGAAGAAAGCAAGGTGTTTGGAAAAAAATATCGAACGACCCTTACCATCAACGATATGGAAAATGAACGTAATAAACATCCGTTAACCTTTAGTGAGCTTACGAACCAAATAGAAGATGAATCCTATGAGGGAACGTATGAAATGGCGTTGTGGACCATGCTCTTGGATGCTGCAGACAGGAATGGCGTCGTCACAGATAATGCCATCCAGAAATGGGGTAAAGAGCATGCGAAGGAAGTCAGCACTGTTGCCGATTATCTCAAAGACTATTCCGAAGCCTATCTGGAGCAGCAAGGATTGTTCTCTTTTGAAGAAATAAAGGTGTTTGGATTTTTACAATCTATTACGGTATCAAGTAAAGAGGGAGAACAACTAGCGGATCGTTTAATTCAGTTTGATAATTATTTGAAGGAATCAGATATCAATCAATTTTCAAATGCTTCCAAGCCACTTTCCTTGAAAGATATGATGCTATGGAGTGCTTTACTAGGTAAAAGCGATAAAGTGTCTAAAAAACTAGAGGATTTAGTCCCTGAAGATAGATACGAAGAGGACCAGGTATACCTGCAATTCTGGTATGGAACTTACTACACCCGTGCAAGCTGGACCACCGGGTTAGCCAGCGGCGGATTTCATTCCAGCACTTCAGCTGCTACTGCGGCAGGCGGCAGCGGTGGTGCCACCGGCGTCGGGGGCGGCGCTGGAGCAGGCGGAGGCGGAGGCGGCGGTGCCCGCTAACCACGTTCTCAAGCTCCTTTAAATTTGAAATATAAGTTTCTATCACTATAAGAAAAAAAGCTCAATTTACTGTTTGAGCTTTTCTTCTTATAGCTCCTTTCCTTCTATTTTGCATTTTCTTTATCCTCCTCGTCTGAATTTTATAAAGTGAATTTATTAAGAAATTTCACAAGCCTTTCATTTACTTTATCAGATTCACGTCCAAGCCATATTAAGTGCCCCCACGTATCAAGTATACATAATTCAGAATCTCGTATTTGTTGATCCGCATAATAAGCATGCTCTAATGGAACAGAGCTGTCATATTCACTATGCATGATAAGCGTTGGACAGGAAATAGCCTGCAGGTTTTTAGAGGTAATTTCCTTTGTTTGAGATAAATCTATTAAAAATCCATAGCCCGATCGTTGGCGTTTGCTCATTCTTTGGATTTCATCGATATCTTTGTCCAACACGCTGTTTTTTATTTCTTTATATGAAAGATTACTAAAGGTAGGTATCATCTGCTTAAACATAAATTCCGGAAAAATATTACTCATATTGGAAACCAATTTCCATGTTACTTTTTCCATAGCAGGACGAAATAAAATCTGTGCTGCCTTATATATTTTATCTTCTGGTGTCAGCCATTCTTTAGTAACAGCGCTTTGTAAAGTTAATGTTTTAACTCTCTCAGGATAGCGAGTTGCAAAATAAAGACCGCTCGGACCGCCAGCTGAGATAGCAAGCAGATGTACTTTGTCAATTTTCAAGTAATCTAATAACTTTACATAATAATCACTGGCTTTGGATAAATTTTCTCCAATTTCTTTTGACGTCATTCCATATCCTGCTCTTGATGGTGTAATTAGCATGAACCCGCTCTTAACCAGCGGCTTATACCCAAATTCCTCATAGCAGTTAGAGTGCCCGCCATGCATTACGAGAATCGGTGTACCCTCCTTTCCAGTAATTGAATATTCGATTGTTTGACCATTTACAAAATAAGTACCGAGTACTCTTTCCATTAATCCCGCCACACCCTTTCACGTATTAGATAGACAAATTCATTCTTTACACAAATAAACCGTCCGTTAGATATATTTTAAAGCTGTTTTATTACAACCAATCATAACAGAAACAAATGAAACCAGGCAGAATTCTAATTGTTTTTTAAATAAAAATTCCATTCGAGATGAAAATTATATTTGATACATGTAGATAGCAATAAGACAAACTAGCGACTTTTTTGATGGGACAAGTAATCGCTGTCCCACTCCCAGTCAGTTACACTACGATAAATTACCGCTATCACAAGAACACTCCCCATCCCCCAGTGAAATCATACTTTATCAAAACTTTATGTTAACTATATGCGCAGCTTATTTTGCTTTGCTATTCTTTAAATTACCGAAAAGGAGCTGAGTACATGGTACAAGAAAATAATGAGAAACCTATTTTAGAAATTAAAAATCTAAGCAAAAAAATTAGCGGGCAAACCGTAATCGATCATATTCATTTTTCGATTCAAAAAGGAGATATCTACGGATTTCTCGGGCCAAACGGTGCTGGTAAAACAACAACATTACGAATGATTACCCGTTTGATATTCCCTGATTCTGGCGACATATTTATCGACGGGCATTCCATAAAGAATGATTCTGTTTTAGCCCTTTCCAGAGTAGGAAGTATTATCGAAAACCCTGCTTTTTATCTTCATCTCACTGCTAAACAGAATTTAAACCTGAGTGCTAAATTAGCTGCCGTCAACGTGCCAAAAACAAGAATCAATGAAGTTTTATCCATTGTTGATTTAAAAGAAGCTATGGATAACAAGGTGAAAACATTTTCTTTAGGAATGAAGCAGCGTCTGGGAATTGCTAATCCCTTATTGTGCTATCCCAGCTTAATAATACTGGATGAGCCAACGAATGGCGTTGATCCAATGGGCCTTCGGGAAATGAAAACATTAATTAAGCATTTGGCAGAAAAAGAGAAGATTACATTTCTGATTTCCAGCCATATGCTGCGGGAAATGGAGGATTTATGTCATAAAGCAGCATTTATTCAAGGTGGGAAAATCGTCGAAGAAGGAGATATCTCCGAATTGTCAGGAGTCTATCAGGTCACTAATTTAGAAGGTTTATTTTTTGCATGTATAAAGGAGAAGTTAACGTAATGAAGAATATATGGACACTGACCTCATTCGAGTTCAAACGTACGCTGACTTCCAAAATGCTGCTTGTCTATACCCTTATTTTTACGGCAATGTATGTTTTAACAGGCATCCTTTTTCATGTTTATGGTGCGGATTCTACCGTAGTTGCTGGGTATGGCCAATCATTCCCTGTGGAAATGCTTCAATCCAGTTTAACATTTACAGCTGTTTTTATAGCGATTTATGTAGGAGAAGTTCTCATACAGGAACGAAATAATGGTACCATCAAATTTGTTTTATTACGTTCTGTTTCCAGATTTCAATATTATCTTTCAAGAATTTTATCCATCCTTTTATTTTCGCTTCTTTTAACATCCATCATGCTTTTTATTGGTTATGTGGTTGGTATTTCTTTCTTTGGATGGGGAGATACGTTTGTTTTTTACTCCGTGGTTACAAGCGGATGGCACGGTGTAGGTGTTACGCTTTTAGCCGGATTAGCTTTTGGTTTTGCTTATTTCATTTTTGGATTAATCGCGTTATTGCTTTCACAGTTTATTCAGCGGATTTCTACGTTAGCAATGCTGATGGGAATATCTACACTCGTCGGACAATATATCATTATTTATGATCAAGTAAAACAATATGCGATTTATGAACACTTATTATTTTTCCACATTAATCTATTTGAAAAGTCCTTTTCCTATAGTGTCACTAGCTTTGGTGTACTTATCGCTTATCTATTGGTGATTGGAACAGCTGGATATTATCTATTTAAAAAGCAAGATCTGTATGTATAAGGGGGACGTATAGGATGCAACAATTAAAGCACGATGTATTTTATATCATCTATAATCGGAAATATCGGTTATTGATATTACTTACCATTTTATTGACAGCAGGATTAACTATTTACACTGCTGTTAATGTAAAGATAGAAGAAGATATTTTAATCCATTCATTTGAAAACTTTAGACAATTCTTTTGGTTACTCTGTGCTTATTTGATAGCCGATTTGCTTTCAACAGATTATCATTCGCAAACATTTAAAAATATTATTCCGAAATCATCCAACCGCAGCGATTACTATTTATCAAAAATAATGACTGCAACAATATTAGGCGTATTTATTTTATTGACACATGTTATAACAAGTTGGATAGTAATCGGTTCGGCTGCAGCAGGAATGGAATTAAATTACTTCAACATCTTCTATCTTTTCTTGGGAGCTTTTCTTTCTCTTTTCCTATTTTCAGCTCTATTGTCTTTTGTCATTACCCTTTCTGGAAAAGAAACAGTCACTATTGGCACGGGACTAGGACTTGTACTCCTGCAAATATTAGTAGAAGGTTTTGATCCAGCTATTTCAGCACATTTTCCAACGATGTATGTAGTCAGCTTAGACGATCTTATTTCAGAAAGCTTGTTAACGGCATTCATTTCGATTGGCAGCTATGTCATATTCACCCTTTTATTATTTATTGGTACAATAAAGATATTCCGTAAACAAGACCTTTTCATTTAGGAGGTACCGATGAATCAGAAAAAAATACTTATTGTTGAAGATGATACTGATTTAGCAAAAATGATAGAGAATTATTTATCCCGGGAAAATTATGATGCAGTAATTTGCAGACAAGGGGATAAGGCTCTAAGCACCATAAAACAATATCGACCGGATATGATTCTATTAGATTTAATGCTGCCTGAAATGGATGGACTGGAAATATTAAAGCAGATAAGAGCCTTCTCTGTATTACCAGTTATTATTATCAGTGCAAAGGAAGCAGAGGTAGACCGGGTGCTTGGTTTAAAAATCGGGGCAGATGATTACATTACGAAACCATTTTCGATTAAAGAACTTGTTGCACGGGTAGAGGCATTATTCAGGCGCTATGATTATACTGCATCCTCCCCTGTTTCAAGTAACATCATCGCATTTGATGATGTCATGATTGACCGGTCTTCGAGAAATGTAACAAAGGATGGAGCGATTGTTAATCTGACCATGAAAGAATTTGATTTGCTGGTATTCTTAGCACAGTCTCCCAATCAGGCTTTCCGTAAAGAACAGCTCTATGACAATGTTTGGGGAATACATGAATATGGAGATATCAACACCGTTACCATTCATGTACAAAAAATCAGAGAAAAGCTGGGGAACAGCAGATACATCACTACTTTACGCGGAATAGGCTACCGTTTCGACGGTGAAATACAATGAAGCAGCGTATTGTAAAAGAACTTATTTGGATGTGTATCGTTACAGCCTGTTTTCCGCTGCTGATTGCTTTTATGATGGTGCAGTCAAATATTATTTTCATTATTATCCTGATAACGACCCTGCCCTTTTTTCTATTCTCTGTTTGGATGATTGCCTATGTGAGAAAACGAATGATCGCTCCTCTCTCCATTTTGGCTGCGGAAGCTCAAAAAATATCTCAAGGGAATTTATCACATCGAATCTCCTACAAAAAAGACGATGAATTTGGACGCTTTATCACTGCTTTTGATCAGATGAGAAACACATTACATCTGCAAGAGCAGCAGCAGCAAACCTTCGAAAAGGAGCGTAAACATTTTATAGACAGTATTTCCCATGATTTAAAAACACCAATCGCTTCGATTTCTGCTTATATTGAAGCATTACAGGATAATATTGCGGAGAGCCCGGAGGAAGAACAGCGATATTTACAGGTCATTCAAAAAAAGATACATGTATTAAGTGACCTTTCCAATCAATTAAACTTAAGCTATGAAACGCCCGAAACGGTTCATTTGGAAACACAACCGATTAACTGCTATGAATGGGCCATGGACTGGCTGGATAATATTCTTGTAGAATGCCAGACAATGGATAGACATGCCCAATTAGAAAATCATATTGACAGTAAGGATGATTCCAGTATCAGTATCGATGTTTATCAATTGGACCGGGCGCTGCAAAATATTCTAAATAATGCCTATCGACATATGAGAGATTTTCTATTGATTAAAATTAGTGTTGACGCTGCCTATTTTAAAATACACATAGTAAATGATGGAGCCCGTCTAAATAAAACGGATATCGATCGCATTTTTGAACGGTTTTATACGGAAGAAGGGCACAATGCTGAGGGGCATCTTGGGTTAGGTCTTTATATAACAGATACGCTGATTCAAGCAATGGATGGGGGGATAACGGCAGCGTTAAAAGGAGATCAAATCCATTTTGACATAGCATTTCCGATTGGAAGGGTTTAATTTGATTAATAATTATTCCTTTTGTGATATAGAGAAAAGCATTCAAAAGATTTTCTTCTGAATGCTTTCCCTTCTTTATTCCTTTTTATTTAATTCAAGAATAATTTATAACTATAAAACATGGATAACACCTGCTCGCCTGTTAAACAATCTAAATTTGTTATTTGAGCATGCTTCAAGGCCTTGTTAAACTGATTTTTTGTAAATAGCTTTTGATATTCTTTATTTACCCATTTATATACAAAATGTTGATACAAATCTTTGTCCCTGGATTGAATTTCAGATTCTTTTCTTGTAAGTTGAATAAAAACAGAATCAACTTTGGGTTTGGGATGAAAATAATCTCTAGGAATTCTTCTTAAAACCTTTATATCAACCTCAGGAAATATGAATAATCCTAAAGCCCTTCGATAATCTGTCAGCCGCTTCGCAAACCCTTCTTCCACAATCAGAAAGCAGAACTCGGCAGCACTTTCAAATACAATCTTTTTTATTATTTTTGTACTTATATTGTAAGGAATATTTCCGTAAATTTTATACGGCTGATTTCCTTTTGGAAACCTATAATTTAATATATTTGCATGGACAACCTGGACATTTTCAGAACGATTGATAGACTTTTGCGTCATAGATACAAATTTAGGATCTATTTCAACAGCAGTAATAAAATCACATATCTTCACAAGCTCTCTTGTGAAATGACCTCTCCCTGAACCAATTTCAATAACGGTATCCTGTTTATTAATATTTGTTCGAGATAATATCTCATGAATATGCTTTTTCGACGTAATAAAATTTTGACTGTCTTTTGGATTTATTCTGTTCATTATAACCCTCTATCCCATTGGTTATAACAAACTTTATTTACTGTTCATTATAACCATTTTGTATTTTTCTTGGTTTATAATGAACGTTTTTAACAACAGCAATGCTGCAAATCCCCATGCCTGCCCTCCTCTATCAATTTTTTAGAAGAACAGACGCTTATCTACAACTGCAATAGATGTAATTCCCATGGCAATTACCTCCAAATATAATTTTACAGATTGATTATAACAAAAGCTGGCAACGAAAAATAGTCTATCTCTAACATTCAGCTGTCGGCAATATTATCCGTACCTCCAAACCGCCATACCTGCTCTGTTTAATCACTGTCTCTCCCCCATGGGAAGAAATAATCTGTTTCACAATCAAGAGCCCTAACCCATGCCTAAGCTCACCAGAACGATTGCTCTCAAGCATATAGTGCGGTGTATTGTTTAAATGTTGAATTTGTTCCTCTGTTGTACCCTTACCATTATCCTCAACCGAAATAATACATTTACTTTCTCTTATAGCAATAGACAGATAAATGGTACAGCCATCCTCATTATGGTTCATACTGTTTTGAATCAGATTGCTTATCGCTCATTTACATCCTCATCCAAATGAAGCATTCCTTCCTCTGCCAGTTTTACAGCAAGGAATCCTGTTAAGAACTTGCTGATAGAACAAGCATTAAATACCGAATCATCATTCACTTTTCTGTTTCCTCCACCTTCCAGCTGGCCTTTATTTTCCGTTCTGTTGATTTGACCGTTTTCAAGCACTGTTATATTCAAGCTAGGAACATGATAAAATTTCATCCGTTCTTCCAGGTCCATGTTTTTCAGCTCCAAATTATCTCCTCCTAACCTAGTAATTTTAATACCTTTATACTAGAGTTTACATTACATGAGTTGTATTTCGCATTTATTTCATCATTTTAAGGATACTTTTGGAATGTTTTATCATGCCTAGTAATCCAATCCCTTTTTTTGCGTCTTTCGTTAATTTCGCCCCAGCTATGTTTTTAATCTTTTCTTCCGCATTAGAATAATTACCAGCATTAAATATCGGTTGCGGATCATATTCAATTGCTAATTGAATCGCTTTGGTTTCCTCTTCTCCAGCTATTTTCTCCGATAAATACAAAGTCATATCTATCCCTGCCGACACACCCGCAGCAGTAATATATTTTTCTTGCTCCACGATTCGTTCTCTAACAGGAACAGCTCCATACTCACTTAGTAGATTGATTGGCTTCCAACGAGAGGTTACTTTTAACCCAGCGAGCAACCCAGCTGCAGCCAACAGCATGGATCCTGTACAAACAGACGTCGTCCAGCTTGTGGTTTTGTCTACTTCCTTTATCTATTTCAACACTCGATTATTTTTCATCTCTTTCATAAATCCAATTGTTGAACCTGGTATTACTAAAATATCCGCACTTTTCATTTCGCCGATACTATATTTCACATTAATATCAACAAAACCTGAATCTGCTTTTATTTCTCCCCTTTTTTCCGCAACAAAATATACTTCTGTATCGTCCATATTCCTTAAAACCTCATAAGGACCTATGGCATCAAGCATGGTTATGCCATCTTACACGTAAATGATTACTTTCATATTTCCCTCCATTTTTATTAAGACTCTATTCTGAAACATAATTCTTTAGGTTTCTGATTAATACATCAGCTATACATCTAATATTCAGACAGCAAATCTATATCGCAGCTAAAAAAGGATATACTTTTATAAAAAGCATATATCCTTTCATTTATGGTTAAATAACTATTAAAAAAGCAGATCTAATTGCAAATAATAAGATTGGAAACAACTATTTTTGACCATGACTCCAGCGTATCGAAATGTTGTTTCAGTTCGGTTTTTGTCATCCATAGCCCTGTAAGCTCCTCTTCCTCTGACTGAATATCTTTATGATTTAACACGATTTCATAAACAATCCCCAGATGGTCACTATCCACACCATCATTCGATTTGATAATACCTTTCATTTCCAGCTTTTTAACCATTTCTGCTTTTATTCCCGCTTCTTCTTCCAATTCGCGCCAAAGCCCATTCTCAATAGAAAGCTGAATATTTCCAGGCACTGCATCTTTTTCTCCAACGTGCCCTCCTAATAGCCCTTTTCTTCCAGCTAATCTGCTTTCTCCGACATTTGCTCCCCGCAAAATAAAGAAATATTCCCCGTTATACCGGACAATAACATAGGGAATTGGATGGCGTTGACTTGGATGGTACTCTAGTAAACTGCGTTCTGCAATTCTATAATCCATGAGAGGCAAATGCTTTGCTTTGCTGAATCCTAATGGAATTCTTTCTAAATCCGTTTCTTTGAAATATAAAATTTTTTCTTTTGTACTCGGTTTATTCTTTTGTAAAACGTCTGATTTTATCTTATTTAAACGTTCCCATTCCTTCGATTCAACAGGATATTGCGATCGTGCAATTAATATTTCTTCCATACTTTTTTCTCTTAGAGAACTTTCATCACTATCTTGAAATAAAGCATCCTCATTCTCTTTTATAAAAGCGTCCGTTGTTTCTTGTTTTATCATAATATCCCCTTTACCTTCATTACGCCCTACTCTCAGTACGCAAATTATTCCACCAGCTTATTCTGAAATGCATAAATCACAGCCTGAGTCCGATCTTGCACCTCTAACTTTCCTAAGATATTGCTGACATGAACCTTTACCGTTTTTAAAGCAATAAATAATTCATCGGCAATTTCCTGGTTTGCTTTTCCTTTTGTCATTAGCAATAGAATTTCCTTTTCCCGCTCTGTTAATTGCTCATGTAAAACTGTCTCCTGCTTTGTGCGCATACGGTTCATAATTTTCCCGGTGACTTCCGGCTCCAGAATAGACTGCCCTTCGTAGGTGGCACGAATCGCTTTGGCAATTTCACTGGCTTTCGATGTTTTCAACATATAGCTTGTAGCTCCCGCTTCCAATGCAGGATACACTTTCTCGTCATCTAAAAAGCTGGTAACGATTATAATCTTCGCCTCAGGCCAGGATTCAATTATTTTCTTCGTTGCTTCGATTCCGTCCATTTCCTTCATCACAAGGTCCATTAAGATAATATCCGGGCGGAGCTCTAATGCCAGTTCAATTGCGCGGGAGCCGTCATCTGCTTCTGCAACTACCTCAATATCCGGCTGTGAAGAAAGATATGCAGATACGCCGATTCGTACCATTTCATGATCATCGACAAATAAAACGTTAATCATTCGTTGTATCCTCCTTTCTTAAAATAGGCACCTTTACTTCCAAACGCGTACCTTCATTTGGGAGACTGATAATTTTTAATGTGCCGCCAACTTCATAAGCACGTTCATGCATGTTCTGCATTCCGTAAGAGCTTGTTTTGACAGCTTCTGTCTGAAATCCAACCCCGTCGTCCACAACACGCATAATAATGTTTTCATCACGTTCCAGTAATAAAACTTGCAGGTTTTCCGCTTTCGCATGACGCAATGTATTGGAGATAGATTCCTGAAAGATGCGGAACAGCTGATCTTCTACCCCTTTATCAACCTGGAATGCTTCTATTTTTGCATCGATTTCTAGAGGTACTTTTTGGGTTAATTC
Source organism: Oceanobacillus sp. B139/18 (assembly GCF_055524595.1). Lineage (NCBI taxonomy): Bacteria > Bacillati > Bacillota > Bacilli > Caryophanales > Bacillaceae > Oceanobacillus > Oceanobacillus sp. B139/18. Next base: position 1,121,375 of record NZ_JBVFXI010000001.1, read on the forward strand.
CTTTAAGAGCCCTTCTACCCCTTCCTGCAATGACTTGCCCTTTAATGCAACTGGACGCAGATGTAAAAGAAGCGCACGCATTTCCAGCTGCGATTGGTGAATCATATTTTCCACCATATTTAACTGTTTATTTAATGCCGGATCCTCCGGCGGTCCTGCCTCATTGATTGCCGACATCAGCATTGAAGCTGCAAAAAGCTGCTGACTCACGGAATCATGCAGTTCCCGGGCTAAGCGGTTTCTTTCCTGTTCCACTACTTCCTGCAGGCTTTGTTCCCGTTCAGTTGCTCTTTCCGTTGCAATCTTTTGTACATGTTCGGTTTGTATCCGCAGTTTTTCTTGGACTTGATTCATCCGTTCCGTAATAGACTCCAGCTCTTTAGGCACATCCTCTGTATCAGGATACCTTTCTCCCTTGATAATGCCCGTAAGCATTTTTTCAATTTTTTTCAAATTACCTTTCCAATAATAACCAATAATAGCCCCAACAATAGAACCAAATGTAATCACAAAAGCCAGCACAGTCAAAAGAAAGGAAACATCACCAATTTTCCCTTCCCATAGCGCGCTCCACCCCGCTGATTCATCTACGGTAAATGTAACAAAGGTTGTAACAATCGCGGCAATAGCCAAAACAAAGCTGCAGGCGATAGACAAGAGAACAAAACGGATAATTGTATTCATACGCGCTTCACCTCAATGTCCCCGGAAAATAAAGAGGTTACAATCTTCACTCTTTGATGTGCCGTATTATAATTTTTTGTTTCATAGTGAAGTGATTTGTTCATTAGCCGCCCGTGATACACTCCAAAAATAGATGCTCTACCAAAGATGGAACTATGATGAATACTGACTTCTACTTCATAAGGCACATAAATCTCAATATTCCCTGCGAGATGCCGGATGGAGATGACCGCTGTATCATAAGGAAGGACCGTATTACTTAAATCAATCACACGGTCTCCATATATCCCATGCATATTGACGTCCTTCCATTGATAAGCCGTTTCCTCCGTCCGAAAATCATCAAAAAATCGTTCATCAAATAAACGATCCACCTGCACAAGGGGTTCTTCCTCTGTCAAACTCGATTTATTAGGCAGCTCCGGCTTCTCCTTGCTGGGTTCTTTCGTTGATTTGATATAATTTAAAATAATAATGGCAATAGCAACGACAATTAAAAACCGTACCGCAAGTAAATTAAAAACATTTAGAACGAAGGATATTGCAGCAATTGCAAATACAATCTTCCACCCAAGGGAATGCAGCCTTTTCCAGCTGAAGTAAACAAAGAAACCGGAAATTAATGCCGATATCAGGGCTCCTCCATGGAAGAAGACAATTTCAAAAACAAGAAGAATGGCGACGGTAATCCATATCCAATTTAGGTTTCTTGTGGGAATCTGCTTGAACATCCTTCCATTCTCCTTTCCTTGATTTCATATGTAAAATATACAGGCGCAAGAACAGCCTGCACCTGTATAAGTATACCATGATTTTTCATTTTCCAGCTATCAATTCTAGTTTATTTCTTTTTCGTCCAGTCTCTTTTCAATCGCAGCAATTTTATTATCGAACGTGCTTTGATAGTAGGCACTGTTTACTCTGTACTCCAGGTTTTCGATATATTGCTCCATTTCTTCAAACTTGGAGAAAGGCTTTTCTGGTGACTCATCCACGACACGATTGATTTGGTGATTTGCTTTGGCTATATTTTCCCGGCCCATCAGCTCCATACGGCGCAGATGCATATCCTTCAGGCGATGCTTCATTTCTTCGTATTTCTGCTCCAAATTTTCCAGCTGCGTGATTGCCTCTTCTCTGGACGCTTTCATGCGATCAGCACGATTTTGATATTCTTCATGCTCTTTTAAAGCAAATTCATGCATTTCCTCTTCCTGCGCACGTTCGGCAATTTGTGCTTGTTTTAAGCGCTTATCTGCAAGATCTTGTGCTTTCATATATTCACGAGCAAATTCTTCCTTCAATTTATACTGACGGTCAATCAGCTTTCTTACTTTTTCTTTTTCCTGTTCACTTTGGCGTAAATAATGGTTTAGTGCTGCAATCGGATTTTTTTGTTCCTTTTTGTCCATCATCGTGTGTAAATCTGCAGAAATAGATTCCTTCATTCGTGTAAAAATATTTGTTGACATCATCAATCTCTCCTTTGAATGTTATTCATTTTATTTATTTAACTCTGCCCACTGTTTTTCAAAATTTGTAAATGGGTCATCCTCTTCCTTTATTTCGTGGACAACAGAGCCTTCCGGTGTGTTCCAATTCTTATAGATAAGGTAAAGTGCATAAGCTGCGGCAACACCTAAAACTGCATAAATGTTAGAGAATGTGATGCTTACAACTATCAATCCCAGGATTACCCATCCTACTTTAGCAGCGGTGGAATCTGTGCTGATAAACTTTTTAAAGCATATATAGAACAGCCATACACTTAATGCAAGTAATACCATCGGGCCAAGATTTGCGAGCAGTATCAGTAATGCAAGAAGCCCTCCAATAAACAACATGAATTTTTTCATTCCGTTTTCCTCCTCTTGTTATTGTATCTTTATCTTACCGGGGATTTTGTTTTCTCGTAATGAGCCTGAGCAATATCTTTGTCTAAGCCTTAAGGTCTATCTCCTTCTAAACCTCCTAAGCAGCACAGTTACAAGCCAACAAGCAACAGCTGCTAAAATGCAAAAATGGAATGATACCTCTTCTGACTGAGATACCATTCCATTTCTATTCTGCCTATTCTGTTTTAAATGTAAGTCCTTTGTTCTCCAGCGCCTTTGTCAGAGCCGGCATCGATGCTGGACCAATGCCATGCAGGGCTAGTATTTCTTTCTTGGTATGAGCTGCCAGCTGTTCTTCTGTTGAGATACCTTCATGGATAAGTGCTTTTCCTGCCGGAGCAGAAAGCGTTGCTAGAAAGCCGCTCTTTGGTTTATTTTCTTTGTCACAAGTCAGACAGCTTTCACAATCTGAACTTTTAAAGAAAACATGTCCATTCTTACATACTTTTCTTTGTTTTTGACTAGTCATCTGATTTCCTCATTTCTTATTTTACATTTTAAAGAATAACATTCTAACCCATTAGTTTACATAATATAATTATGGTTATCTAAAGGCGCTTCTCCATGATTATTTCTCCCTCCGGATCATACGCTCCTGTCCGGGCGAATCCGTGCTTTTTATATAATCGTTCTGCTTGGCTATTTCCCGGCACAAAGCTTAAACGTATGATTTCCACATCATAATGCTCATGGATGTACGCTTCAATTAATGGGATGAACTGATTGGCATAGCCCTGTCCCTGATAGCGGTAATCAATCATAAACCTGTCAAACCAAATACTTCTTTTTTCGTCAGAATAAAATCCGACCATAGCATAGCCGGCGGGTTTCTCACCAGCATAGAGCCCAAGCGATGTGGTCAATTGTTCAATAAAACTCTCTGCTAAACAAAAGGACACAGGCTCGATGAATGCTTTTTGATTTTCAGCTGCTTCTAACCCAGCAATTTCTCGCCAATTTTCCTTATTTACTTTTTTGATATAAAGAGACATCCATATGCACCGCTTTTCATTATTTATTCTTATTATAAGATAGTTCCAGTATATATGAAATCCCCCTGACACGATGTATAATTCCATCATCAGGGGGATAGTATCATTATTGTTATTCAGCTAACGCTTCTCTTACCTCCTCACGAAAATCTTCCTCCGTTACTAATTTATCCGTCAATGCCTGCACCTGCATTGCTGCAACCTCCAGTTCTGACAGATTGAGATCATTTGTAAATAAAATCATCTCAAACCGGTTTCCGTCCTCATCTTCTGCGTAAACGGTCTGATTCAAAACAAAAGCAGTGCTTCCGCCTTTTTGCGCTGTACGTATAATGGAGTCATTCTTTAATTCTAAGCTGAAAATAGCATCCAATTCCTCATAAAAAGCTTCCGAATAATGTTCTTTATTATTTAACATCTTCATGATTTGATGATAATCTTCCGCAGTAGCATGCGTCAGCCGGTCGGACCAAACCTTTTGTATCGACATATCATTAAGCGGGGCAGCGGCTTCCTCTTTTTCCGCTTCGTCTAATGGATTCTCCTGCCATTCTTCAAAAAGGTCAACCGCTATTTGCCGGTAGGCATCATCATCCAAATCACGTAATGCTTCCTCTAATTGACCTTCTTCAATCCCCTTATCCTCTATTACTTTTTTGGAAATGATAATACTTGCTGTTAACGGATAGAGAGGCTCGTGATTGTTCAAATTGAGTTCTTCTATCCGATTGTTTACTTCTTCTAACCCTAATCTTTCAATTAAATAATCGGTATTGGCATTGGAACTGAAATCCATCATACCTCGTGCAATTTGTTCCAGGGAAACGTCGCCTTCCTCGTCTTCCAATGTACTTTTCCAGGCATCATGTGCTCCGCCATCTGTATTCGGAAAATAGTATTTATCTACTTCCTCCATCGCTGCCATTTCAGCAGGATCGATATCCCCTTCTTCCGCCTGGCTGGCAAATTCAATCGCAATGATTATTTTAACAACACTGGCAAGCGGCATAGCTAAATCTGTATTGATCTCTGCTAAGGCCTCATCATTCCAGGTGGCTAGAAAAGCAACCCGGTCCGAATCTTTGTTTTCATTGATAAATTCCATCAAAAGTCCTGTTGCGGGATCCAGATTTTCTTTGTTTTCTTCCAAAGCTTCCTCTTGTTTCATATCATTTGAACCGGCTTCCCGCTCTTCTTTCTTATCATTGGAACAAGCTCCGAGGAAAACCAGAAGACCTACAAACAATAAAGTATAAAATTTCTTCATGAAATCCCGCCCTTTCCGATTAATTTCCAGCCACATCCCGTTTTTTAAAGGTGAGCCATCCTGCTGCCATAAATACGATATAATAAACAAGAAGAACAGCAATGGAAAAACCAAGTGATGTTCCTTCAATTATCGGTGTTCCTTCAAAGATTTCTTGAAGGTTTAGATGTGCGGTCAACAGATATTTCGCAATTTCGTATTGGCTTACCATCATCGTAATAATTGGTGCAGCAATATAAATAACAATACTTGCCGCAATAGCCATGGCACTTCCTTTGAATAAAATTGCAATCATAAAGGATAAGGTTGCCACTATAATTAACGGTACAAGCTGAAAGAGGATATCCTTACCAATGGAAGCAATGATAGAGACTTCCGTATAGCCTGAACCCATATTATCTACAATGGTTGGATTCCAAGCATCCACACCGAAAAAAATAAGTCCGATAAGTAATGATAAAACGATTGTGTAGAGGATTAACACAACTGCAAAAAGTAACACCGTAATATATTTTGACGCTAACACAGTCCCTCTTCCCGCTGGTCGGATAAGTAATAATTTAATCGTGCCCCATTTATACTCATTTGAAATAATTTTAGCGGCAACAACAATAATAAAAATCGTGATAAAACTGATATAGGAGATATTTTCCGCCACGAAAGCCCACATATCATAAGCCGGAACCTCTAACCCCATCGACTGATATGCCTGCATGAGTTCCCCTTGGAAGGTTTGATTTATCATCATGCTTTGATCCACTACAAAGTTTGTAATAAGTGCACTGCCAATAAGGAGAATCGCCAGGATAATATACATTGCCCAGGTAGATTTATAATGATGCAGTTTGATAAATTCATTTTTTATAAGCTGGCTTAAATTACTCAATGACATTCTCTCCAATCAAATCGAAAAATTTATCTTCTAACGTGCCTTTGGCAGCTTGAACCTCATATACATTGATATCATGGATTAATAATTCTTTAAGAATCACTGGGATTTGTTCCCGTTTGACCGCCGTTTTTAAGGTAGTTTCATCCACTGCCTCTACAAATAAAGCATCCTCCTCCAAACGATCTAAATGCGCTTTTGCAGTCTGCGCATTACTTACAGAAATGGCGTACTCTGAAATATCACTGTCCTCTGCCTTTCGGTTCTTCTCTACATCCTCTACAGCGATTAAAGCACCATTTTTTATAACACCGATACGATCACACATCAGTTCAATCTCAGACAATAAATGACTGGATACAATCACACTGACTTTTTCTGTCTCTGCCAAAGTACGAATATATTGGCGGATTTCCTTCATTCCAGAGGGATCCAGTCCATTTGTAGGCTCATCTAAAATGAGAATCGATGGTTTATGTAACAAGGCCTGAGCAATCCCCAGCCGCTGCCGCATTCCGAGAGAATACCCGCCAACCCGGTCATTGACCACTTTTTCAAGTCCAACTAATCGAACAACTTCTTCTATCCGCTCTTTTGTCGTACCTGGAATCATCCGGGCGAACTGTTCTAAATTCTTTCTTCCTGTTAAAAAGGGATACATCTCCGGATTTTCCACGATCGCGCCAACCTCTCTGATGGCTTCACTATAATCCGTTTGGATGCTTTTACCGACAATGTGGATATCCCCTTCTGTCAATTTCATCAAACCGACCATCATCCGGATTGTTGTCGTTTTACCGGCTCCATTCGGCCCGACAAAGCCAAACACCTCCCCTTGTTTTATTTGAAAGCTGACATTTTTAATAATTTCTCTATTCTTGATGCGCTTACTCACATTTTTTAATTCCATTGCAATTTCTGTCAATTCTAGTCCTCCTCTTCCAATCTTTCTTCTTAATCAGGTTATACGAAAGAATGGAATAAAAGTTTCAAATTCACCAATATTTTTAAATACTTCGTTTATTAAGGACAATCGTTCGAAAAAATCTTATGGAATGAAGTTTTATTTTATGAATCTACATTTTCCACGTGAAAATGTGTTAGCTCCTATTAAGTTTGTCTAATCTCTTTTTTCTTCCTTGCGTATATTGAATGAGAAAGGAGGGATAAGCTATGTGCGGTCATCACTCATCCAGAAAAAAATGCGAAGATCCTTGTCGCAACACAAGTCGTCGAGGGGGCGACTATCGTCAAAAAGATCATAAATCCAATCATTGTGACAACAGACATCAAAATCGTCACAGATGTGGAAGCAGGCATGAAAATTATTGTCACTGCCGGAAACATCAAGGAAACGAGCAGCATCACAGATGCGGAAACAAGCATGAAAATGGTTGTTGTAACCGGGACGGTCACAGAAACGATCATCACCGATGTCGTGAATCGAATCATTGCGATAATAACAGGAATAAAAGGAAGTTCTGTTTTTGCTGTAACCATTTCTACTAATTAGAGCTTGCGGACAGATAACCCTCACTTTTTAAAAACAGCCCAAGCTATCAGAGGTAGAAATCTGATAGCTTGGGCTGTTCGTTAGAAAATGGTTCTTTTTTATTTTGGAAAACGCAGCTTATCCCTAATACTTTACTTATCTTTCTTTTTTCATGCTGTCAGGGAGCTTGGACAGCTGCTTACGGAATAAATCAATGAAATTTTTTGTTTTCCAGTACAATCACTTTGGCAGTCATGGAATGGCTCATTTTTTTGGTTTCCTCTACTAATCGGTCAATTTTTTCACAACATTGCTTCGCGCCGGCAACCAGTAAAGGTTCGCCTAAGAAATTAATATTTAACCCTCTTGCTAAGAAGCCACCAACAGACATTACAAATGGTACAGTAGGAGAGGTATTAGAAATAATAACCTTTTCACTTAGCTGATTTCTTTCTTGTAACAAAGCAGCAAACTCTTGTATTGCCGGCACAACATATTTACTATTTCTTCTTCCAATAGTGTATACCGGATTATTGTCTTCATCGATACCATGAAAAATAAGCTTACCGAGGTCATGCTTCGTTAATTTATTAAAATACCTGACGCTTTGTATCTCATCCTTGGTCAGCTTTCGATTTGAAGGTAGTTTTTTTAAATGATAGGCTGCTGCAAGTGAAGTGGTGTGCGTGCCTCCATAATCATTGTATATATAAATCAAATTACTTCTCTCCTTTCCGAAATACCACGTAATCAATTGAAATCTTCATGCTTGCTTTTCTAATTTTGTTCTCTCCGTTTTGAAATACTTTCCTGTTATGGATAATCAAGCTTTATTATTATCTAAATCCAAAAAAGAATACATATTACATACCTAAACAAACATTCGAAAAACAAAATGGCTTATTCTCTGGTCATATAAAAAGAGGATGAACGTATAACCATTCACCCCATTAAATAAATGTATTGATTTGCTTAAGATTTCGTATAATTCAAATTCCATATAACACCGGTGTTTAAAAGATTAAGTGGTGTTCTTGGTTTTTCTTAATGAAAGCATTCCTTCTTTTTGATTACGCAATTGATTTTTAAAGATACATATGGATACAAGCACTTACTTAATCATCCCCATTAGTTATTGAAAAAATTCTCAGTATAAAACGGCTGATCACTTTCATTAAAGTCCACGCCAATCCCTAGATGGCTGAAATCCCGATGTAAAATATTTTCTCGATGCCCCTCCGAATTCAATAATCCCTGATGCGCAAAAACACTGCTGAATTGCCCATATGCAAGGTTCTCCCCTGCACTTAAGAATGAAATATCATCTTCCTTCATCCGGTCAAAAGGAGATTGTCCTTCTAAATTAGTATGGCTGAAAAATTGATTTGCGGCCATATCTGTACTATGCTTTCTCGCTGTTTCTCTTACTGCTTCATCCCATTCTAAAATAGACAGCTCATGCTTTACGCGAGTTGCATTGGTCAAATCAAATAATTGATACTCCAAGCCTTCTTTTAGAGCCTCACTGCCAGGTGTATAAAGGGTGCTTTTGGCAGATTCCATATCCTCATCTATTAACTGAATTGCTGTTACTTCTTCTGATTCATGCAGGTCATAAAAAATGGTTGCGTAGGTTCCATCCATATGATATACATCATATTCGCCTTCGCTTTCAATTTTATAATTAAACCAGCCATTGCGGATTATTTCTTCCGGCTCCCCTAATGTCTCGTTTACAAACGACTTGGAATCTCCCAAGGCAATACCCTGCTGAGAGGATAGTAAATCCTGATTGGTAAAGAGTCCACGCACCATGTCTTGTTCATCATAAGCAACCATCATAAAGTTTTGATAGTTTTCATGATAGGTGAACCATTCCACTCCATACTCATTCTCACTTTGCCGCTTAGCTTCACCATACATTTCTTCCACCTGTCCTCTTGTGTCACCTATCTCTACATTGCCAACGGAGAATGATTGTTCCTCCGGAGTAGTGAGCTCCGGTGTTTCTACTTGTTCATACGAGGTGCCTGTTTCAGAATCAGTAAAGGATTGAAAAAAAGAAGTTGCTTCATCTGCTACTTGACGGAAGTAAAAGTCATTATCTATCGCTTCTGAAACAAAATCGCTTGCAGAGGAAAACGTATCACTGACAGCATCGGGGATGACATCGCGGACCGGGTCTTCCCATAAAGGCCTTGTCCAAATGGCTAACAGTATCATAAACAGCAATAATAATAATCGCTTGAAAATAGCTATCCCAACCTTTTTAAATACTTTAATGCAGCAGAAGGATTACCGCTGCTATTCTATTCTTTACGAAATCAACCTTGGCTAACCCTAAAAAAAATAGCCAGCCCGCTGACTTATATGAATTATACTATCTCCAAATTACTTTCAACAAATCTAAACCTTTTTTATTCAGGAAAACGTCAACGTAAATGAAAAAATCCGCTTCTGTATTTATAACAGAAACGGATTTTCTATTCTTCCTACATCAAGGTCCCAAACCACACTGCAAGGAAAGTTCCAATGTAGTTTCCAATAATATAACCCAGTGTCCCAACAATTAATATCGGACCGACTAATTGCCTCCATCCTTTCGCAATCGCAAACGCGGCTGCAGTAGTTGGTCCGCCGATATTTGCATTGCTTGCCAGCAGGATTTCTTCTAAACTCATCCGGAATAGTTTTCCAAAAATAAGAGACAGCGTTAAATTGATTGCTACAATAATAAATGCAAAAACAAGCAATAATGGTGCCGTTTGAACAATTAACGTGATAGAAGCAGGTATTCCGATTACGACAAAAAAGATGTGAATCAGATACGTCCCTATTTCCTGACTGCCATTTAATCCGGAGAAATAATTTGGAAATACTGCTAAAGCGACAAAGGTAAGCGTCGTTAATACTAAATACTGATCTCCGATAATTCCATTCAACAGGTTATTGAAGAAAGAAGCCTCTTCTCCACTTGGAATAATCCCGGCAAAAAATTCGGCAATTTTTAAGGAAACTATAACTAAAAGAAAAGCTGTTCCAATCGAAAGTGCCATGTCCTTCAAAGAAACTTCTTTCCTTTTCCAGAAGCTTTCTGCCAACGTTTTATCATCATCCGATTGATTCTTTTCTACCTCTTCCACATGCGGCGTCGGGTAACGTTTACGGATAAAATGAAGTGCAGGAATCATCATTAGAATAATAAACAGCAGTGCCATCATTAAATTATCCGCAACAACAGCGGCAGAAATAATTTCCCCCGGGGTCTCGAATTTAGCTGCCATAGCAGCAAAGTTCACGCCTCCTCCAATATAGGAAGCACCGAAAATCCCACTCAATTGGTCTAAAAAAGGTATGTGATTCCGTAAAGTAAAAAATGCAATAATCGTTCCTGCAACTGTGCCAATGGAGCTCAATAGGAAAATGAGCAACAATCTGCTGCTTTCCTTCCATATTTTTTTAAGATTAACGTGAAATAACAAAAGCGGTATTGCTAACGGTACAATAACAGACCATACTGCATCATATACCGGCGATTCTGTGGGAATAATTCCAAAGTTGGATAAAGCCATCGCCCCGACTAATGCAATAATGGCCCCAGTCACCTTGGAAGCCCAGCTGTAGCGTTGTTCTAAAAAAATACTGACAGACGCCCAGATAATGATAATCCCCCAAAGCGTAATGCTATCATCTGCTTGAATCAATGTTTCTTTCATCCACTCCCCGCCCCTTCTCTATTTTCGGTTGTATGTATCATATTTTACCACTTCATTTTAAATATTTGTTAGGTATTGTGGAGTGTTTTTTTGAAATTAACCTATCATGATGCAGAAAAATCCCCATCAAAAAAACCTCTCTAACCATTGTCAGAGAGGTTTTCAACAGGATTATTTCACTTGCTCTAATAACGCTAATTTATGGTTTAACGCTTGCAGCTGCTCATCATTTAATGGAAGCAGCGGCAAGCGAACACCGCCGACATGGACACCATTGCGATTTAATGCTGCTTTTACAGGAGCTGGACTCGGTGCTGCAAACATTTCCTGCATGACCGGCAGAATCCGCTGATGTATGGAAGCAGCTTTTTTCACGGCTCCCTGCTCATATGCAGCAATCATTTCCTGCATTTCATTGCCGATAACATGCCCGGAAACCGAAACAATGCCTATAGCTCCAACTGCAAGAGACGGAAGGGTCAAAGCGTCTTCCCCGCTGTATACAGAAAAGCTTGCATCTGTTTGGGCCGCCATTTCAGTTATCTTATCCATATTGCCGCTTGCATCTTTGATCGCCACAATATTATCAACCGCAGCCAAACGAATAACGGTATCTGCCGCCAGATCAACAGAAGTTCTGCCAGGCACATTATATAGCATGACCGGCAGCTGAACGGAATCAGCCACTGTTTTAAAATGCTCATATAAACCGTCCTGAGAAGGTTTATTATAATAAGGCGTTACAAGCATAATCGCATCCACACCAGTTTTTTCAGCTGCTTGTGATAACGCAATAGACCCTTTCGTCTGATTAGAACCGGTGCCCGCAATTACTGAAATTCTTCCATTTACTTTTTGTACCGTATGTGAAAATAATGCCAGTTTTTCTTCATCTGATAAAGTCGGTGACTCTCCAGTTGTTCCAGCTACCACCAATCCGTCTGAACCATTTTCGATAAGATGCTCGATTAACTGATCTAATGCCCCGTAATCAATTTCCTGCTGTTCGTTAAATGGCGTTACCATCGCCGTAACCACTTTTCCAAAATTCATAACAACACACCCTTTATATAATATCAACATTCTTTGATGAAAAATAGACGGATAGCACCGAAGTAAAGTGCCTTAAAAACTAGAGGGTGGAAAGTAATAAAGATAAGCAGAATCCGTATTATTGTTTGTTCCAACTTTTTCAGGGTCCTTTTCTCTTATCATCATGCATTACTTCAATTATTTCCACAAAATAAAAAGCACCAACGGAGACCGCTGCTGCTTAAACACTTAATGTCCTCTCAGCTGATAGCCCTCCACATAGTTTCCTATATGACAGCACTGGATTTATTCAATACCAGTACCAGTATAATAAGAATAAGGCTTATTATACTTCGGCAAATTCCCCTTTCCATATGCTTCATCGTCAGCCTATTCTGTCTCAGCATATTTACTAATGGTTTTTGCACCTCTACCGTTCACCTATGAATAATGAATTTGTCTGTATTATAGCAAGAATAACAGAGAAACACAATTGAAAAATAGAGGTTTTTTCAAAAGAGCCAAAAAAGCTTTACAGCGTGCGCATCCTCCATGGTGTTAAAAAAACATGATGAAGTTTCTTTACTGGTAAACTATGCAAAATAAAAAAATAGGTGATTCCCCCGCCCCTCTATTCTTCCTCTTGCAGAAAATCCATAGACAGGTATCTTTCTCCGGTATCAGGTGCGATACAAACCACCTTTTGCTCAGGTTCCATGCGCTTGGCAACTTCTGTAGCTGCATAAATAGCAGCCGCTCCTGATGGTCCGACAAACAGGCCTTCCTTTTGGGCAAGCTCTTTTAATAAACTTAATGCCTGCTCATCATTGATTTGAATGATTTCATCATAAACCGATGTGTTTAAGATTTCAGGAACAAAACCCGGGCTGGTTCCCACTAATTTATGCGAACCAGGCTCTCCGCCGGATAGTACGGGAGAACCTTTAGGCTCCACCACAGCAATATGCAAATCCGGAATATAAGATCTTAGCGATTCTCCTGTACCTGTTACAGTTCCTCCTGTACCCGCAGTACAAACAAACGCATCCAATTGATGATTCAAATCATTTAAAATCTCCAGTGCTGTTGTATTACGATGCGCATCTGGATTTGCTATATTTTTAAATTGCTGTGGAATAAAACTGTTTGGTATTTCTTGTTGCAATTCTAATGCTTTTTGAATAGCGCCCGGCATTTTTTCACTGCTTGGTGTTAAAACCACTTTGGCTCCATATGCTTTCAAAAGATTTCGTCTTTCCTGCGTACTATTATCCGGCATTACCAGAATCGCCTGATATCCCTTTGCAGAGGCAGCCATGGCCAATCCGATTCCAGTATTTCCGCTTGTCGGCTCAATAATCGTATCTCCGGCCTTTATCAGTCCTTCCTGCTCAGCAATATGAATCATATGCACTGCAGCCCGGTCCTTCACACTGCCGCTTGGATTAAACATTTCCAGTTTCACATATATCTTTGCAGCATTTTCAGGCTGCAGTTTATTTAGTGTTATCATAGGAGTATCTCCCACGAGCTCTGTAATATTATCCGCTACTCTCATTTTTTATTCTCCTTCCTCATCCTTTAATAAACGTTTATCTACTGAAATATTTGGATTTAACTTCGCCAATTCTTCTACAAAAGCAAGCTTATCCTTGGGCGAAATAGCTATCAGATCATATTTTCCGCTTCGAATCTGGATACGGTCCAATGATAATGCCGGTGCAATTAGCGGCATCTTAGATTGAAGAATCAATTCCATATTTTCTATATAAATCGTTTGCCGGATAGGGCCATAATAAACAATTAACCGATCTCTATCAATTTTATACCCCGTGCGGAACCAGAACCAGAGCAATATACCGCATAACAGCAGCATAATCGCTACATTGATCACCTGGCCCCTGAATAGGGGAATGAGCACCCCGCTAATCACAATAGCCCAGAGAACGATTGCCATCCATTTATCCTTCTTTGATTTAAAATACATTCAATTCCCCCATTCATTCGAACAATATTCCTTCTTTTATTATAGCTTTTGTATGACTTTATACCAAACTTCAGCAATCCGTTTCTGTTATTTTTTTAACAATAAGGAAAACTTATACTGACTCACAATATGTTCTCTAAAAAGAACAAAAATAATTTCAGGCTTTATAGAAAGGAAGATATACTAGAGGTTATGTACATTCTCATCCGAAACAGAGAGTACAGACAAAAGCAAAAAGAGGGGTATTCTCTATACCCAGGGGAGGCACAAAGGATACCCCAGTTTATTCTAAAGATAAATTAAAACGATACAGATGTTTGATCCTTTATAGGTGCCAGTAACCGGTCTACATGCTTCCATTCCAGCTTATCTAATGCTGATGTCACTTTCTCTTCTTTAAAATTCCATTTAGAATCCTCTAAATCACAACTAATCGGAACATCACATTTAATTTCGGCAAGCGTCCGGGATAAATAGAGCATATCCATATCTGTCTGTAATTTATTTTGCACCCCTTTTGGAAGCTTTTCTATATTATTTACTAATTCATCAATGGTTCCGAATTCCTGTAATAATTTCAAGGCTGTTTTTTCTCCGATTCCTTTTACCCCTGGATAATTATCCGAGGAGTCTCCCATTAACCCTTTTAAATCTATAATTTGTGCTGGTGTAAGTGCTTTTTTCTCATAGAAGTTATCTTTATCAAAGACTTCATAGTTCCCCTGACCTTTCCGCATAATAATCACGCGGATATTCTCCTTGACTAATTGCAGCAAATCCTGATCTCCTGACAAAATAAACACATCATTTTCCGGATTATACATATTGGCAAGGGTTCCCATGCAATCATCTGCTTCAAAGTTTTCTAAACCGATATTAGGAATATCAAAGGATTCTACTACTTCTTTTACTAAATCAAACTGCGGAATCAGTTCCACCGGCGGTTCATCCCGATTGGCTTTATAGCCGTTATACATTTCTGTGCGGAAGGTTTTGCTCCCCATGTCCCAGCAGCAAACCACATGAGACGGTTCAAATGTATGAATGGCATCTGTTAAATAGCGTAAAAACTGATAAACTCCGTTTGTCGGAACTCCTTTTGAATTATACATAAAATTTCCGCGGAAAGAAGTGGCGAAGAAGCCCCTAAACAGGAGCGCCATGCCATCTACTAATAAAACTTTTTTTGTTGTCATACTTCATTTCCTTCCTCTCTGTATCCAGTCAGGATAACATCCATCTGTTGTTTCATTTCCATTAAATCATCCATATCCACCTCTACAAACAGACGGTCAATAAATTGCTGATAAAGGACATCCGCTTCATGTACAAGCGTTGTTTTTTCCTGTTCTATTCCTTTATCCCACTGCGCTTGGTAAGAAGACTGAATTAACCTTCCGCCTTCTTCTACAAATGCTTGGATGTCTGATTCAATAATTGTATAAAGCTGTTCTTTGATTTCTTCTTTTTGATTCTGAACAAAGAAGGTTTTCGTATCTTTAAACTTAGCAAATAATTTTTGCAGCTCATTCTGCTTGTTGATCGATAGTTTTATCGTTATATCCGGTGTGTCAAAAGCCGTCATATCCCACTCCGAAATGGAAAAAACCGGATCCAGTTTTTTCGCTTCTTCAATCATTTCTTGCTGATTGATTTTTAACAAGCTTTTTAACAGCTGTTCTATCCGTAAAGAAATCGCTAATAATTCCTGATGCAATTCAGATTCCATGTACTGAACCAGCTGTTCAAATTGCTTTGTGAGCTGTTCCCGTCCTGTTTTTCCAGACTCTGTAATGGTTGTCGGGTTATAAATTTCTTTAAACAGGTCATGAAAACGGATGGTAAAACGTCCATTCAAAAAGTACGTTTGCTTTTCTAATTTCTGATGCCAGCGGTTTTCGGTCGAAGAGATATCCCGTTTTTCTACATGTTGAACAAGTTGCTGATACGCATTCTCTAATGTTTCTTTCCGTTTCTTTTTTGCAGATTGATCCAGTTTTAAGGATTGGATAAATTGGTCCAATGCCTCCCCGGAACGTTCAATATCGCTGATTGCAGCTCTTTTCGCAAGGGCAGTTAAATCATGGTGAATAAAGTCATAGAACCGTGTTTCAAAAGCCTCCATCTGTTCGTTCAAGGTCTTCTGGTCTGTTTTTTCTGCCAAAGAAAGCTTGCTGGAAACTGGGTAAAGACGTGGAAAACGAATTCCCAATTGCGCTAATTGTTCTTTAACATAAGTGGTTACCAGATTTAATTCTGCCAAATTGCTGGCAAGGTCTGCGGCATTGACGATGAAGAACATTTTATCCAGCTCAAATACATCCTTTACACGTCCCAGCTGCATCAGAAAATCTTTATCTGCACGGGATAAAGCATGATTATAGTAGGTCACATATAAAATAGCATCTGCATGCTTAATATATTCAAAGGATACATTGGTATGTCTGGCGTTAATCGAATCTGCACCCGGTGTATCTACAAGCGTAATTCCCTGCCTTGTTACTTCACAATCATAAAAAAGATCCATCGATGCAATATAACACGCTTTTTCTTCATCTGTCACATATGACTCAAAATCATCGAAGGTTATTTTTATCGGAGTGCCAATTGCCGGTTTTGCCTCTTCATAACCTTCCAGCATCGCACGTAAATAAGCCTGATACATTTTTGGCAAACGCGCATCTGTCAGCACGTTCTCTGTTTTCAGCCATGTAATCAGCTCGTCCAGAGAAGCTTCCGGCGGTTCACATTCTTTTGCCAGTGTTTGAATATCGTCGGCCAGCATTTCCTCGGATTTAAAGGTTACTATAACATCCCGGTGCTGATTTTCACTGGTAACCGGACGAATCCGATTGACCGCAGCGGTTGTCGGATTCGGGGAAACCGGCAAGACACGTTCCCCAAGAATGGCATTGGCAAAGGATGATTTTCCGGCACTGAAGGCACCAAATAAAGCAATCGTATAGGAACGCTCTGTCAGAGATATTTTTCGTTTCTTTAAATCCTGCTGGTAGCTTTCGAATCCCGGCAATTGAATCAGCTGCAATACATGATCAATATCACGGACGACATCCTGAGCTGTATTATCATGCCATTCCTTCTCTAAGGCTTCTTGTTCCTCCTCAGGCTCATCTGCCGGTATTTCCTCATTAGATATTTCCAAAGCAGCTGTGCCCTGCTCTGGAATCACTTGGCGGGCTTGCAGCTCCTCCTTCATTTCCGTAATAATTTCTGCCGGCACTTCCGGGTGTTCTTCCGCCTCATCTAAATAGTTGAAATAAGCTGACTCTTCCTTATCAAGCGCCTGATTAGCCTTTCGTTCTGATGCTTTCTTCTGCCATTCCTCCAATGCTTGTTTTAACTCATTTAATTTACTCTCATTTTTATTTTCAAGTTCTTTTTTCACTTCATTAGCCAGCTGTCTCATCTGTTTCTTAAAATATGATTTTAAACTGGCTGCAATTTCATTTGTATAATTTAAAACATAGTCGCCGTTTATCGTAGCACCTTTACGCAAATTATTTTCCAGCAGCTCATCACTTAATGTCCATTCCAGGAAAGAAACTCCTTTCTCCTGATAGGAAGAGTCGAGCTGGTTGCTTTCAATATACTCATACCACTTATCACGAAGCTTCCATTTTAATGTTGTCTCGACATTCTTTTCTAAAGCTTCCATGAAATTTTGTTTTCGTTCTAATTTAGCTTCTTTTGTTTTTTTACTGCTAGTGAATAACCCGCCGACCTTAAAATCAGACTGTACAGATTCTAAATATTCCTTCGCAAGCTCTCTTAAATCAGCTGGCATCAGATAAGCATTTTTCGCAGTCTGATCCACCTCCGTTAAAAAACCGGCTGCTATCTTTTCCGGCTGCTGCTCCAGATTTTCAATTTCGTTTGTTAAGCTTTCTATTTTCTGAGCCAATAATGCTTCATCAACGTCATCCAGGGATGCTTTCTGATTCGACATTTCCCGATGCACCTTTTCTTTATGGTCACGCACAATTTGTCGAATGCTTGCCTCCATCGTCATATACTCATGCTTCGATTGCAGCATATGAAACACTTTATCTTTCAGCTCTGACCACTCATTGTGCGGTGCTTCCGAATTTTTAAGAGATGTGTAGAAAATGGAAGAAGGGTGCAGATTCCATTGATCAAACGTTTGTTTAATTTTTTTATCAAATTCGACAAAAGGCAATTCTGCTTCATTATGCTTGTCTATCTGGTTGATAACAATCATAAATGGCAGTTCATTTTCCTGCATTGCCTGTAAAAATAATAGATTCACTTCGGATTGCACATGGTTATAATCCGTTACATAAATAAGATAATCCGATAAATGAAGTGAAGCTTCTGTCAGCATCCGGTCTACGTCATCTGCAGCATCAATTCCCGGCGTATCTAAAATAGCCGTATCCGGCGGCAAAATGTTATCCCCTGTGCTGATATGCATTTTTTTTATATCATTTTTATTGGTCGCGAACTGCTTGATTTGCTCCAGGTTATACGGTTCGTGATATTCCACCACGTCTCCATTGTGATAAAACACATTGACAGCACCTTCTCCAGATGAGATTTTAACAACATTCGCACTGGTAGGAATCGGGCTGTTCGCTAAAATCTCTTCTCCTAATAAATGATTGATCAAAGAAGACTTCCCGGCAGAAAAATGACCTGTTAAGGTGATAATAAACTCTTGGTTAACGTATTTTTCCAAGATATCAAGCATCTTATCTGCATTTACCTGATCTCCCTTGTTTTTCATTTCATTATAGAGAAACGCAATTTGTTGTTCTGTTACTCTTTTTTCCATATACGTGATCACAAGCCTTTACCCCTTTTTCAACTTATTCATATCTACTTTTAACGTCTATGACGTGTCTTTCTGTCTTTACGAGGTGTGGTTTAAGTACTTTATATAACACCTTCATTATACGCAATATTTGTTTTGATTTCTAGGTGCTAATCAGATTCTGATAAAGTGAAACTGACAAGCCTTCTTTGTTTTTAAAACGGGTGTCTTACAAAAGCCCTTCGATAGGACGAGCAAACACAGTATGCAAACACAACAACATATAAATAACCCCCTGCAAGCAGGAGGTTATCAATCTATTACTTTATCATTTAACAGCATGTTATGATTATTTTATTTTCTAAAATAGCCTTTCCAAAGGGAGATTCCGATGATAATAAGACAAAAAATAAATCCGTAAAGCCATACGGAAAGCATCGGATTAACAAACATCCATACTCACCCCCTCTTTAATTTGCCCGGGCCTGATTTTTTTCTGTTTCCTTCTCTTGTGGTAAAGAAGGATTTTTCAATATTTTTGCTAGAATCGTAATCGTTGCTATACCGATAAAAGTAGCCGCTGCGCCTGCAGACATGGTACTTGGGATAATACCAGTAAAGTAAATAAGAAGGTAGGAAAACAGACCTGCTGCCATCGAGATTTCTGCCGCTCTTGCTGGAGCTTTTTTCTTACTATAGATAGCATGTAATATCGGTCCCATCGTTCCTGCAGCAATACCAGAAATCCCAATCCACATGACATCGCCCATATATGCGGGCGGCCGCAATACAATTAAAAAGGCGATCAACCCTACCAGTGGAACAGCTAGACGGCTGATTTTCAGCGCAATTTTCTGCGCCTTCTCACTGCTTAGCTTGATAATTTTCTTTTTCACGAGGAATTTCAGGAAAATGTCGTTCGCGAACACCGTAGAAATGGAGACGAATATCCCGTCCGTCGTGGACATGGCTGCAGCAAGAATAACGATTCCAAAAAGAGCTACAAAGATTGCCGGAAAGGCCCAAACTACGTACTCCATCAATGCTAAATCAGCGGCTGCAACATTGTCCCCAAGCGCTGTTCTGCTGTATAATCCTCCAAAAAGAACAAGCAAACAAAAGGCTGCGGTAATAACATAGGTTAGAATCATTTTTCCCAGGTCTCTTTCATGCTTTAAGCCAAGCACTTTATTGAATAAATGCGGTGCAGAAGCAAAGGCCCACTGAATAATAATCGCGCCAGATATTGCTCCAAACGAATAGAAATGGAGCGAATCAGGGTTAAATACGCTTACTAAATTCCCATTCTGCACGCTGAGATTATCTGTAATGCCAGTGAAGGTTGCTGTAACACTTCCTTCCCAGAAAATAATAATTCCGGAAATAAATATAGCTAAGCCTGCAATTGCCATCATAACCGCTTGGACAGCATCTGTATAAATATCAGCAAATGCTCCTCCGGCATAAACATACAGAACAACAATGACTGCGATAAATATCAATCCGCTTGTATAAGACATCCCCAAAAGGTATTCAAAAATTCTTGCTCCTGCTACAAACTGAGCTGCTATATAAAAAATGTTAAAAAGTAAAATCAGCCCAGTTCCCACTCTTAAAATATCACTATTATAGAAGTCACCAAGCCAATCCGGCAGGGAAAGGGACTTTTGTTTTGTATTCAGCTTTCTTACTTTTTTAGCTACCATCAGCACTCCTATTGGCCCGCCGCCGATCATCGCCAAAAACAGCCAGAGGTTAGACAATCCCCAGTCATGAGTCCATCCCGGGTAACCCAGAAAAGTTGCTGCACTTAGATAAGTAGCAGCAAAGGACAGGCCCAGTACATAGGGTCCCAGACTTCCGCCGCCTGTAGCGAAATCACTGATGTTTTTCGTTTTTTTAGCACTTATGTAACCAAGGATCAGCATGACAGCTAGAAATATTGCAAAACCGATCCATGTATAAAGCATAATTGTACTCATCTCTGACCTCCTTGCACATACGAGTAAAACAGGAAATGTACTTCTCCGTTATCTCGGCTGAAAGCTGCCAAGCTTTCGCGCAGGATGATTATCGGGTAAATGGGGTGTTCCATTTCCAAACATATTTTCTCTAAGCGTCTTCCCTTCATATTCAGTCCGGTAAATGCCGCGTTTTTGCAATTCAGGAACAACTAAATCCACAAATTCCCGAAATGTATCCGGAGAATAGGTCTGCGCGATATTGAAACCATCCACGTCACCTTCAAATGCCCATTCTTCCATTCGATCTGCAATTTGTTCAGGTGTTCCGATAAATTTCACCGTACCATTGCCGAGTCCATGATTTTTAACAGCTTCCCGCAGTGTCCATTTCTTATTAGGATCTTTTGTATACATATCCAGATTTCCCTGTACTGCTTCTGTCTGTATATCTTCAATATACTGATCCGGATTATATTTTGAAAAATCGATTCCTGTATGGCCGGAAAGGAGAGACGCAGTTCCTTCGTAGCTGACGTGGTCTGTTAAATCTTCATACTTTGCCAGCGCTTCTTCTTCCGTTGACCCAATGATTGGCAAAATCATAGGAAAAACAAATATATCTTGCCGATTTCTGCCCTGTTCCTCTGTTCGTTTCCGAATATCTGCAACATAGGCCTTTAACGCATCCAAGGAATGATTTTTAGTAAAAACCGCCTCTGCATGTTTCGCTGCAAAATCTCTTCCTTTTGGTGAAGCTCCTGCTTGGAATAAAACAGGCGTACGCTGCGGAGAAGGTTCAACCAAATGCGGACCAGGTACATTGAAAAATTCACCTTCATGATTAATCAAACGAACCTTATCCGGCTGTGCAAATGTATCCTTTGCGCCATCATGAACAACAGCATTGTCATCCCAGCTGTGTTCCCAAAGTTTATAAACGACTTCGAGAAATTCATCTGCACGGTCATAGCGCTGTTCCTTAGGAAGACGGCTGGAAAGGCCAAGATTGACTGCCTCGCTTTCTAAATAAGAAGTCACCACATTCCAGGCAACTCTTCCATTCGTTAAATGATCCAGTGTAGATAGCTGCCTTGCGAGTGCGTATGGTTGTGCATATGTAGCAGAAATTGTTGGCGCAAAGCCGAGATTTTCAGTGACAGCCGCCATAGCAGAAATCGGAATCAATGGATCATGAGCCGGAAGCTGTACAGCATGCCGGACAGCTGCTTCATGACTATTTTCATATACACTGTAGGTTCCAAGCACATCAGCAATAAACATGGCATCAAATTTACCGCGTTCCAGGATTTTTGCTGTTTCTATCCAATATGACAGGTCATTATGTTTTGTCCCCTCGTCCTTTTCATGCTTCCATAATCCTGTCGAGTGAGGGGAAGGTGAATTTTGAATAAATCCATTCAGGTGAATTTGTTTTGTCATCGTTTCGATAAGCTCCTTTTCTCATAAATTTTCATCTTGACCGCTTCACCAAAATCTATAATTGACTATCTCTCATTTGATGCAGTCAGCCATTGATTTTGGTATCGGCCCTTACTTCTGAATTGCTGATTACTTAAGATTCATCGAAAGCATTTAAGGCATTCACACTATGTGCCACTGCGGACCCGGCTTTTAAAGCTGCTGCCACAAAAATCGCTTCTGATATTTCCTCTAGGCTGGATCCTGTTTTTTTGGCGTTTTTCGTATGCAGATCAATGCAATACGGGCAGCCTGTGGTATGTGCTGATGCCACCGCGATAAGCTCTTTCTCCTTTTCGGTCAATTTGCCTGCTTTGATAGATTTATGATCAAAAGCAGCAAATGCCTTGAATGTATCCGCATCAATGTCACCAAATTCGGTTAATCTATTAAAATAGGATGCTTTGTACAGCTCGTCTTTTTCCTCTTCATCAAACGCATTTAGCGCATTCACACCATGAGCAACCGCTGAACCAGCCTTTAGAGCTGTTGCAACAAAAATGGCCTCTGTTACTTCCTCTTTATCAGCGTTATTTTTTTTAGCATTCCCCACATGTAAATCAATGCAGTACGGGCACCCCGTAATGTGCGCTACGGCTACCGCAATTAATTCCTTTAATTTAACTGATAATTCACCCTCAGCTAATGCTTTATCGTTAAAAGCAAAAAAAGTTTGAAACGCTTCCGGTGCATATTCTTTTAATTCTGTTATCCGGTTAAAATAAGATTTTTGATATAAACTATCTGTTTTAGTCAATGAAATCTCTCCTCATACATTTAAAATTTTGGTTTGTCATACAGTGAAACTTCAATTAGTGAAGGTTTTTCGACGCACAACTCTTTATAATAGGACGGTTAATCGCAAAAGCTCTTCGATGGGACGAGTAATCGCAGTCCCAGTCCCAGTTTCAGTCCTAGGACATCGTGAACCTGGTCTGTTTCCTTTGCCCACTGATTTGTGCTGCGATAAAATCATACAAATTGTAAATCCATCTCGTTAATTTTCTTACAGCCACCATAATAATTAAACTTTACCTATCTAATTACTCGGTTTTAAGCCATGCTTGCCCCTTTGAAATTATTCCCTCCCTACCCTTGTTTAAAAATGAAAAAACCCCTTTTCCAGGAGAAGAGGGTTTCTTTACACACTGCCTTATCTCTCAAGTGAAAACTTGCTGGAATTAGCACCATTTTACTGCGTTTCCAGTAAT
This sequence comes from Oceanobacillus sp. B139/18, assembly GCF_055524595.1. Classification (NCBI taxonomy): domain Bacteria; kingdom Bacillati; phylum Bacillota; class Bacilli; order Caryophanales; family Bacillaceae; genus Oceanobacillus; species Oceanobacillus sp. B139/18. Next base: position 1,144,775 of record NZ_JBVFXI010000001.1, read on the forward strand.
GGTTGCTGCGGGATTATAGGACCAGTTCCTCCCCCGGCTCTTGATAAGGAATTACATTATTTAGTTTTTTAAGATTTCTTCATATGTTATCGAATTCTAAAAAATATGTCAAGTGGAAATTTTAATTTAATGAAGCGTTTCTTGATCAAAATCTATTGATAATATTAGCAGATATCTTTTTGCTGTAAGCGGCGACTGGTTGTTTTATCACATGTAATTATATTTTCCTGCTATAGAGTACGATGCTAAATCGATTGAGCAGCTTTTTTCATCGTGTCCTTAAAATTCATCATTTAGTTTACATAATACAATTATGGTGAATTAATGTTTTTTTGTTTTCAGTAAAAACGCTTAGACCACATTCTAGCCTAAGCGTTTCCATTATTTGTTTACACTGGGTAAACCCCATGTTTTCTCTCGGTAAATTGCTTTTTCTTATTCTGATAAATGGTGAAACGTCTTGTCAGCTCGTTCCGAAGATGATCTGGATCAATGATATCATCAATAATCATTTCGGAAGCTAAGCGGTAAATATCAATGTTCTCTTTATAGGCGGCCTGCTTTTCTGCGATATATGCCTCCCTTTCTTCTTCTGGAAGCTGAGCGATTTTATTTGCTTCTACTGCATTCACTGCTGCTTCCGGTCCCATAACAGCAATCTGTGCATTTGGAAAGGCTAAACAGCAATCCGGATCGAAAGCCGGCCCTGACATCGCGTATAGACCAGCTCCATAAGCCTTTCGGACAATAACAGAAATTTTAGGTACCGTTACCTCACTCATTGCAAACAGCATTTTGGCTCCATGGCGAATAATTCCCTGCTTCTCCACTCTTGTTCCAATCATAAATCCTGGTACATCCGTTAAGAACAGCAGCGGAATTTCAAACGCATCACATAATTGGATAAATTTTGTTGCTTTATCTGCTGAATCCGTAAAAAGAACGCCTCCTTTTACACGTGGCTGATTAGCAATGATTCCTATACTTTGACCGTTGATACGGGCCAGCCCAGTAATTAATTCTGGAGCAAACCGCTTTTTTATTTCACAAAAACTGCCTTCATCAATTGTACGGTCAATCAGTTCATACATATCAAAAGCAGCATTTTGATTTTCTGGAATAATTTCGCTGATTGGCTTATCAAAGCTTTTTGGTTCTACAGATGCTGCTTTTTTTGGCTTCTCACGAAAATTAGCAGGAAAATACGTTAAGTACTTCTGTGCAAATTGAATCGCTTCTTCTTCGGTATCTACTAAAACATCGCCTACTCCTGAGGTTGTACAGTGCATCTTTGCTCCGCCCATTTCCTCTAAAGAAACCTTTTCGCCAATGACCTTTTCAGCCATTCGCGGTGAACCTAAATACATCGATGCGTTCCCATCAACCATGACAACAATATCACAAAAGGCCGGAATATAGGCACCGCCGGCAGCGGATGGACCAAACAATAAGCAGATTTGCGGCACTCTTCCTGACAGCTTAATTTGATTATAGAAAATACGTCCCGCTCCTCTTCTTCCCGGGAACATATCTATTTGATCTGTAATTCGGGCACCGGCAGAGTCTACCAGATAAACCATGGGCACCTCCAGCCTCTCAGCCGTCTCTTGAATACGTAAAATTTTCTCCACCGTCCGCTGTCCCCAGCTTCCTGCTTTGACGGTCGAATCATTTGCCATCGCACAAACTGTCTGACCGTTTATTTTTCCTGTTACTGTAACCACGCCGTCTGCCGGCAGGTCTTCATCCATCGCATTGGCAAATAAACCATCCTCAAGTGTCTCATGAGAATCAAAAAGAAGCTGGATTCTTTCTCTAGCAAAAAGCTTGCCCTTTTCAGCATTGCTGTCGTGATACTTTTGTTTTCCTCCCTTTTTTATTTTTTCTATACGCTCCTTAAGTTCTTGATTCACAGGCATATAAGCATTCTCCTTTCCGGCTTTAACTTCCATGGTAATCAGGCTTTCTTTTCTCTTGAAATGCAAGCAATCCTTCTTTTCTGTCCTTTGTCGGTATTAGTTTTACATAAGCTGCATGTTCCAATTGAACCGCTTCATCTATCGAAAGATCCATTCCTTGATTAATCGCTTGTTTAGCCTGCTTCATAGCAATCGGTCCATTTTGGCTTATTTTCCGGGCAATACTTATTGCTTCGTCTTGTAAAAAAGAAGTGGCGACTGACCGCTCAATCAGTCCAATGGCTAATGCATCCTCTGCTGAAATTGTTTTGGCAGTATAAATAAGCAGTTTCGCCTGGCCGATTCCAATTAATCTTGGCAAACGCTGTGTCCCGCCGGCTCCGGGTATAATCGCCAGAGAGGTTTCCGTCAACCCCAGCTTTACATGATTGGCCGCAATGCGCAGGTCACAGGCTAAAGCGATTTCCAGTCCGCCTCCAAAGGCGACGCCATTAATAGCAGCAATTACAGGAACCTCTATTTTTTCTATGGAATCGGCAAGTCTGCTAATTTTCTGTACAGCAGCAACAACTTCCTCCTCATTCATTGCCTTTCGTTCTTTTAAATCTGCTCCGGCACAGAAAGCTTTTTCTCCGCTGGCTGTAATAATCACACAGCGTATAGCACGATCCGTACTGATTTTTTGAATACAATTCTCTAACTCTGTTAGTAACGCGAAAGATAATGCATTGGCTGCTTCCGGCCGATTTAATGTGATAACAGCGATATGATTATCCACTGTTTCTACGTTTACAAGTTGCATAGGCGTTCACTCCAAACTGATTTAGTCAACGATTGCAATCGTATCTCCTTCATTAACAAAATCTCCTTCTTGCACCTTCCATTCCTTCAAAATCCCTTTTCCCTCTGAAGCAATCGGAATTTCCATTTTCATTGACTCTAGAATAACGACATCCTGCCCTTCTTCCACAGCCTCTCCCTGTTGCACTGTAATCTTCCACACATTTCCTGCCATCGATGCTTTAATCTCCATCTTAATTCCCTCCTGTAGTTGGTTGATAATATTTATCTAAAAAGTTTGTTGGTGTATTTCCTTTTTTAAATGCCTCATAGGTGATAATTTCCTGAAGCATCGGTATATTGGTTTTTATCCCTTCTATTTTGAATCGACCAAGCGCTTTTTCCAGCTTATTCCTCGCTTCTGCCCGGTTTTCCCCAAAAACGATCAGTTTTGCAATCATTGGATCATAAAAAGGAGTTACCATATCTCCGGATGCAACAGCACATTCATTACGGACACCTTCTCCTTCAGGCAGTTCCAGTGCTGTGATTTTTCCGGGCGATGGAAAGAATCGAATGGGATCTTCTGCATAAACTCTTATTTCTATCGCATGCCCGTTTCGGGTGATTTCTTCCTGTGTAAAAGACAGTGCCTGCTGATTGGCAATACGAATCTGTTCTTTGACAATATCAATCCCTGTTATTTCTTCTGTGACGGGGTGCTCTACCTGAATACGTGTATTCATTTCCAAAAAATAAAATTGCTCCGATTCATCAACTAAAAATTCAATTGTTCCGGCATTGGTATAATCAATTGCCTCCGCAGCGATAACAGCTGTTTCTCCTAATTTCATGCGAAGTGCTTCAGAAATAGATGGCGATGGGGCTTCTTCTAAGACCTTTTGATTCCGGCGCTGAATAGAGCATTCTCTTTCAAATAAATGAACCGTATGCTGATGACAATCTGCTAAAACCTGTACTTCAATATGCCTGCTGTTTGTTATGTGTTTCTCTAAAAACATTGCTCCATCCCCAAAGAAAGACAAGGCCCGCTTGGAGTTATTTTCAAAAGCTTTTCGCAGTTCATCCGAAGTGTGAACAACCTCCATTCCGATACCTCCACCGCCTGCAGATGCTTTTAACATCACAGGGTAGCCAATTTGCTCAGCAAAAGTGACCGCTTCTTCCAGCGATTCCACCGCACGATCAGTACCGGGAATTACAGGCACCCCCGCTGCTATCATCGCTTTTCGAGCTTCAATTTTACTTCCCATCAGACTTAAAATAGCCGCTTCCGGTCCAATAAAAATAATTCCTTCTTCTTTACAGCGTTCAGCGAATGAAGGGCTTTCACTCAAGAAACCGTAGCCTGGATGAATTGCATCGGCATTTGTTTTTTTGGCCACTTCTATAATTTTATCTAATTGAAGATAGCTTTGCTGCACTTGTGAAGGACCGATAGGATAAGCTTCGTCAGCTTCTTGTTTAAATAAAGCATTCTCATCTGCTTCGGAATAGACAGCTACCGTCCTGATACCTGATTCTTTGCAGCTGCGAAGAATTCTTCTGGCTATCTCACCGCGATTAGCAATCAATACTTTTTGTATCATGATCTTCTCTCCTTCTCTAGCAGCCTAGCTGTCTTGCAATAACCAAGCGTTGGATTTCAGATGTCCCCTCTCCAATTTCCAATAACTTAGCATCCCTGAGCAGCCTTTCTACTTCATATTCACGCATATAACCATAACCGCCATGAATTTGAATCGCCTGATTTGCCGCACGAAATGCCATTTCCGTTGCGTACAATTTTGCGTATGCTGCCTCTTTGGAAAAGCTTCTATTCTGATCCTTTAACCAGGCTGCTTTATAAACCATATTACGAGCAAGCTCAATTTCCATCGCCATATCTGCTAATTTAAATTGGATCGCCTGAAAACTGGAAATGGATTTGCCAAATTGTTTACGATCCTTCGCGTACTGCAAGGAACGGTCTAAAGCCGCCTGACCAATACCGACAGCTAATGACGCAATAGAAATCCTTCCTCCATCTAATGTTTTTAAAAATTGCTGATGGCCTTGATGTTCTGTACCAAGTAAATTTTCTTTGGGAACACGGACATTATCCAAGATGACTTCTGCGGTATCTGACCCGCGCACGCCCATTTTGTCATAATCACTGCGGACAGTCAGCCCTTCAGCATCTGTCGGCACAATGATGGCAGATATTTTATTCTTGTTATTTGCATCCTTTTTCGTGACTGCCGTTACAATAATAAAATCTGCAAAACTGGCATTGGTAATAAAACATTTTTCTCCTTGAATAATATATTCGTCTCCGTCTAATTTAGCAGTAGTTTTTGTCCCCCCGGAATCAGACCCTGCATTCGGTTCTGTTAAACCAAAAGCTCCAAGAGAACGGCCTTCAGCAATTGGTTTTAAAAACCGCTGCTTTTGTTCTTCTGTTCCAAAATAATAAATCGGGCTGGCACCTAAAGAAACTGCAGCGGCATAACTTAAGCCCGTACTTCCGCATCGGCGGCCGATTTCCTCTACAGCGATGGCATAGGAAACGGTGTCACCGCCCGAGCCTCCATAGCTTTCAGGAAATGGAATCCCTAATAAACCAAGCTCTCCCATGTCATGAAAAATATCTTCCGGGAAAGCTGCATTAACATCAATATCGATTGCTCTTGGACGGATGTTTTTTTCAGCAAAGTCAGAAACCATCCGCTGAATCATCTTTTGTTCCTTGGTTAAATCAAAATCCATTCTCGTACCCCCTTTTGACGAATTGAACACGCTTACATTATCATTTTATCAAAAGCTGGGAATTAGGCAAAGGAAAAGATAAAAATCTTTTTCTTGAGCAGCTGCTCTGACTTCTTTATTCAACTAAAATACAAAAATCTCCCTAACAATGTTTTGGCATTGTCAGGGAGTTAATATCATTTTTTTACGATTCTTCATCATTATTTTCAAATGGTTTTTCATACACTGTTTCTTTATATACTTCCATCACTTCACCGGTCTGATCGGCATCAATCATAAACGATCCGTTGCCATAACGATCGGAGGCGGATAACTCCAGCGGATATACCTTCTGTGTATCGCCATTTTTCGTTTTATAGCAAATCATTTCCTGATTATTTACCATAAAGAATCCTTGGATCCGATGCGGTTTTTTCTTTAATTCCTTCAGCATAAGCAATCCGCGCTTCGCCCGGCTTGCTTTTTCAAAGGATTTTAGCTTCATGCGTTTGCTGGCTCCGCGCTGCGTAATGATAAATAAATCTTTTGGTGCTTCCAGATCAAATACTTGTCCATTGACAACAAAATCATCCTCTTTTAAAGAGATCGATTTTACTCCGGCTGCTCTCTGCCCGACAATGGACACTTCTGCTTCTTCATACCATAGACCATAGCCTTTGTTGGTTGCGATAAATATATCTTTCCCGCCATCTGTACGGCTTACATGAACCAGTTCATCATCATTTTTCAGATTTAACGCAATTAACGCCTTACCACGTCGCTGCGCTTCATAAAGCTGAAATTCGCTGCGTTTGACCATGCCATTTCGAGTAAAGAACATTAGAAAGCCGTCTTCTTCTTTAAAATCACGTACAGGTATGACCTTAATAAAATGTTCTTCTTTTTCCAGCGGAACAATATGCGAAATATGCTGTCCCATATCTTTCCAGCGTATATCCGGAAGCTCGTGAACAGAACAAATAATATATCTTCCTTTGTTCGTAAATAACATGATATTATCCGTTGTATTGATTTCCAGGAGACTTATCGGATGATCATCGTCCTTCAGCGGTAAATCCTCACTATTGGAAGCTGCATAGGACCTTAGGCTGGTTCGTTTGACATAACCGTCTCTGGTTACGGAAACTAACACATCCTCACTTGCCACGGTCACCTCAATATTAATTTTCAGTTCTTCCACTTTTTCCTCGATATGGGTGCGGCGGTCATCTGCAAATTTTTTCTTGATTTGTCTTAAATCATTTTTAATGGTTTGCAATAATTTCTTTTCGCTTTCCAAAATAGCAGACAGCTTCTCCATTTGTTTTCTTAATTCGCTAGCTTCTTCCTCAAGCTGAACAATATCCGTATTTGTCAGCCGATAAAGCTGCAAAGTAACAATTGCTTCCGCCTGTGGTTCGGTAAAACCGTATTTAGCCATAATCTGGTTTTTTGCATCCGCCTTATCTTTTGATGCGCGGATGGTGGCAATCAACTCATCTAAAATCGAAATTGCTTTGATTAAGCCTTCGACAATATGTGCTCTCTTTTTCGCCTTATTTAAATCAAATCGGGTTTGATTCGTTACAACCTCGCGCTGATGACTGACATACGCATCTAGAAGCTGCGGCAGGGATAAGAGTGTCGGCGTTTTATCTTTGATAGCAACCATATTGAAATGGTATGTGATCTGCAGGTCTGTGTTTTTATATAAAAAGTTTAAAATACCCTCACTATTTGCATCCTTCTTTAACTCAACAACAATACGGAGGCCTGTCCGGTCTGTTTCATCGCGTACTTCCGCAATGCCCTCGACCTTCCTGTCAATACGGAGCTCGTCCATTTTCTTCACCATTGCTGCTTTGTTCACCTCAAAAGGTACCTCTGTCACAACGATTTGTTCACGGTTCCCTTTTAACGTTTCAATGGCTGCCTTTCCGCGAACGACAACCTTTCCTTTGCCGGTTTCATATGCTTTTTTGATTCCTTCGACCCCTTGAATAATGCCGCCGGTCGGAAAATCAGGTCCTTTCAGCACACGCATTAAATCATCTACACTTGATCCCGGTTTATCGATTCGCATAATCACTGCATCGATTACTTCTCCTAAATTATGAGGAGGAATGTCGGTTGCATAGCCTGCGGAGATTCCTGTAGAACCATTTACTAAGAGATTCGGAAATTTCGCCGGTAAAACAACCGGCTCATCGGTTGTTTCATCAAAGTTAGGAATGTATTCAACTGTCTCTTTGTCAATATCCCGAAGAAGCTCTGACGCAATCGGAGATAATCTTGCTTCTGTATAACGCATTGCTGCAGGGGGATCTCCATCAATACTGCCGTTATTCCCGTGCATTTCTATCAGTCTGTTACGTACCTTCCAGTTTTGGCTTAAGCGGACCATTGCTTCGTATACAGAAGAATCTCCATGTGGATGGTAATTACCGATTACGGTTCCAACCGTTTTAGCAGCTTTTCTAAAATTCTTGTCATGCGTATTTCTCTCTACATGCATGGCATAAAGAATACGCCGCTGTACAGGCTTCAAGCCGTCTCTGGCATCAGGCAGCGCACGATCTTGAATGATATATTTACTGTATCTTCCGAAGCGATCTCCGATAACTTCTTCTAAGGGGAGATCTAAATATTTCTCTGTTTGATCCAAATGGAATCACTCCTTACAATCCGAACTAATCTTCCTTATGAATATTTTCATTTTCTAAAATGGTTGCATCTTCTTCCAAACCAAATTTAACATGACCTTCAATCCATTTACGGCGGGGTTCTACTTTATCCCCCATTAACGTTGTTACTCTCCGTTCTGCACGCGCTATATCATCAATGGATACACGAATAAGGGTACGTGATTCCGGGTTCATCGTTGTTTCCCACAATTGATCCGCATTCATCTCCCCGAGACCTTTATAACGCTGAATATCATAGCCATTTTTTAATTCCTTCACTGCTTTTTGGAGTTCATTTTCATCCCAGGCATAACGTGTTTTTTCTTGTTTTCCCTTTCCTTTTGATACTTTAAACAGCGGCGGGAGAGCAATAAACACTTTTCCCGACTCCACTAAAGAACGCATATATCGATAGAAAAAGGTTAACAACAGCACTTGAATGTGCGCTCCATCGGTATCTGCATCGGTCATAATAATAATTTTATCATATTGGACGTCTTCCAAATTAAAATCTCCGCCGACTCCGGCACCTATCGTATGGATAATCGTTGAAATTTCTTCATTTTTAAAGACATCCTCCAGCTTAGCTTTCTCCGTATTGATAACCTTTCCCCGGAGCGGAAGCACAGCTTGGAATTTACGGTCGCGCCCTTGCTTTGCTGAACCGCCGGCAGAGTCTCCCTCTACAAGATAAAGTTCATTCTTTTTTGGGTTCTTTGATTGTGCCGGGGTCAGCTTTCCGCTAAGCAACGTATCTTTTCGTTTTCGTTTCTTTCCGGTACGTGCTTCCTCACGTGCTTTTCTGGCAGCTTCCCGTGCTTCTTTTGCACGGATAGATTTTTTAATCAGCAAAGAAGAAATCTCTGCATTTTCCTCTAAAAAGTATGTCAGATGTTCAGATACTACGCCATCAACGGCCGAACGGGCTTCTGTTGTTCCCAGCTTGCCTTTTGTCTGCCCTTCAAATTGCAGCTTATTCTCCGGAACACGGACGGACACAATCGCAGTTAATCCTTCCCGGATATCTGTCCCTTCCAAGTTCTTATCTTTTTCTTTTAATAACCCTGCTCTTCTTGCATAATCATTTATGGTACGGGTAATTGCTGTTCTGGCTCCAAATTCATGTGTACCGCCGTCCCTGGTCCGCACATGGTTTACAAAGGAAAGCATATTTTCAGCAAAGCCGTCATTGAACTGAAAAGCAAATTCAACTTCAATTTCCGATTGCTCCCCTTCAAATGAAACAACTGGCTGAAGCACGTCCTTCTCCTCATTAAGCCACTCTACGAAAGATTTTAGGCCTTCAGGATATTCATAAACCTGCTGCTCTCCATTGTGTTCATCCTTCAGTTCAATTTTTAGCCCTTTTAATAAGAAGGCAGACTCCCGTAAACGCTCGGAAATTGTTTCAAAATTAAATACCGTTGTCGAGAAGATAGATGGATCCGGCTTAAAATGAATGCAGGAACCTTTCTTTCTGGAAGGTCCTTTATCCTCTAAGGTCGTTGCCGGATGTCCTCCATTTTCAAAACGCTGCTCATATTTATGACCGTCGCGGTAAGTGGTTACTGTCAGCCATTCCGATAAGGCATTAACAACAGAAGCACCTACCCCGTGCAATCCTCCGCTTGTTTTATAGCTTCCTTGCCCAAACTTTCCGCCTGCATGTAGCACCGTAAATATAACCTCAGTAGTTGGTTTTCCGGTTGCATGCATTCCGATCGGCATACCGCGGCCGCTATCTTCCACAGAAATACTGTCATCTTTATGTATGGTTACCGTAATTTGATTGCCATGACCAGCCAGCGCTTCGTCAACAGCATTATCAACAATTTCATAAACAAGATGATGCAGCCCGCGAATGTCTGTACTTCCAATATACATCCCTGGGCGTTTTCGTACAGCATCCAGTCCTTCCAGCACCTGAATGGAGCTATCAGAGTATTGATATTCTTTCTCCACGAATCATCTTCTCCTTTCAATACTACCTCTATATACATCATAGAACATTCGTTCTTATTAAGCAAACAGAAAATTATCCTGCTTGTAACACGAACACGATGTTCCTGTATTAGCGTTCCTCATAAATGTTTATCCTCGATACGAGTCAGCGATTCAATCAGGACTTACATGATTAAAAGTATAAGGAGCTTCGGAAAAGCAGCTTGCACTTTCAAGAGGCCCTTTTAAAAAATGCCATGCTTTCTAATAAAGTGAAACTTCATTACAATCTTCTAACAGAAAAACAATTTTTGTTGATAAAAATCTGCAGGTTAGAATTAGAGGCAGCTATACTTATATTACGCTTCTTTCAACCCTTGTTCTATCTATATAACATGAAGCATCCTTTCGAGGAAAGTTTATAAACGCTTATCGGTGATAAATAAAACCTTGTTTATACACTATAGAGCAAAATTTGTTTCTCCGTCTAGTCTAAACATGCTTATTCCACATAAAGGGCAAACGCACTATATCCATATTTACATCATTAATATCTTATGGGAAAAATCGCAGAAAAGCAAGATAATCATTTATTTGCATAGAACCACAGCCAATTGTTGAACCCGTTTTTTAGCAATGAGAATATATGTAAAAGTTCTCCGGCAGGACAAGTAACTGCACCAATGCGGGGCAATTTAATGCCGTTTTTTGCTGCAATAACCGTTGCATGATCTCTGTGATAAGCGCATAGTCAGCAGAAGATGCTTTTCACCCGGGCAAGCTGCCGGCTGCATCCGCTGAAACAAAAAGACCGAGCCAGGCTTATCATGCCTGGCTCAGTCTTTAATTGTTTATACACTATTTTAATAAAACTGCGTGTAACACCTTAATGCAAAGGTCCATAACGACTTCAAAATCATGCTCTTTTAAATAATTATAAGCTTCTTCGTTCACAATTCCCTGCTGCGCCCAGAACATCTTACAATTCGTCTGTACAGCATCTTTCGCGACATCAGGCAGATGCTCCGGACGGCGGAAAACATTGATAATATCGATTGGTTCGTCTACCTCTGCCAGGGAGCTGTAGGCTTTTTCTCCAAGAACCTCATCAATGGTTGGATTGACAGGAATAATTTTATATCCTTCCTCCTGCATTCTATGAGCTATTTGATACGAGGTTCTCTCTGGATTAGCAGATAAGCCTACAACCGCAATCGTCTTCGCATTCTCCAGGATTTCTTTTATTCTTTCTTTACTTGGGTTTTCAATGGACATGGTAATTCCTCCTTTAGTTTGTGTTTAGAATCTCTTTTTCCACTTATTCAATAAAACCATTTTCCATCAGGTAATCCCTGGCAACATCTTCTGCAGCTGCATCCTCATAATCCACTTGATAATTCATTTCCTGCATTTCTTCATCCGTAATTTGTCCGCTCAGCTGATTTAATATGTCCTCAATCTCTGGATATTCCTCTAACGTATCTGCTCGCATTAACGGTGCACCCTGATACGGCGGAAATAGATTTTCAGAATCTCCCAAGGATACCAGCCCTAATTCTACCATATAGCTGTCTGTTCCATAGGCATCAATCACATCTACCTCACCGCCCGAAATGGCTCCCTGACGAAGGCCTGGATCCATTGTGTTTACCTCGTTGAAGTCCAGGTTATATACTTCCTGCATCCCGACATAGCCATCATAGCGGTCATTAAACTCGGATGTAAATCCGGCTGTTACCTGGTTTTCAATCGACTTCAAATCAGAGATATCCTCCAGATTGTTTTCTTCCGCAAATTCTTCTGTAACTGCTACTGTATACGTATTATTAAACAACATTGGCTCTAAAAGCTCCAAATTATATGCTTCTTTTATACCGTCTCTGGCTTGTGCATATACTTCCTCTGCTTCATTGGATTCCGCCTGTTCATCAAGCAGCGAAACGATAACCGTCCCTGTGAATTCCGGATAAATGTCAATGCTGCCCTGCTGGAGTGCGTTAAATACCATATCTGTTTTTCCAAGATTCGGTTCTATATCAACAGTGATATCACTTTCTTCCTCAATTAAAATTTTATAGAGATTCATAATAATTTCTGGTTCAGCTCCTAATTTCCCGGCTATCACAATTTCTCCCTTTTGGCTGCTTGGAATCATCAAGGGAATGGCGATGACAAGTACAACAATAACAAGCATCGCAATAAATGCCTGAATACCATATTTTTTAGACAGCTTTTCAAATAAACGCAGAATAAAATCAAGCATAACAGCTAATAAAGCGGCCGGTATCGCACCTAATAATACAAGCGGAATATCGCCGCCCCGGTCCAGACCGAGTAAAATGATATCTCCGAGTCCGCCAGCACCGATTAAAGCTGCGATAGTTGTAGTACCAACGATAAGAACCATGGAGGTGCGAATACCAGCCATAATAACCGGCATCGCAATTGGCAGATCTACTCGCATTAATTGCTTTTTTGTATTCATCCCCATGCCTCTGGCAGCTTCCCGTAAGGCAGGATCTACACCGTCTATCCCTGTGTATGTATTTCTTAGGATTGGCAACAGCCCATAAAGGACTAGGGCAACGATAGCCGGCTGGATACCGATTCCTAAAAACGGGATCAAAAAAGCCAATACAGCAAGACTCGGAATTGTCTGTAGAACTGCGGATGTGCCAATGATAGGCTCGGCAATGCGTGGATATCTGGTCAGTATAATGCCGATTGGCACAGCGATTAAAATCGCAATTCCAAGTGATATCAAAGAAATTTGCAAATGCTCCCAAATCGCCTGAAGAAGCATATCCTGCCGATTCTGGAACACGTTTATAAATTCCTTCATAAAACGCTCGCCCCTTCCTTCTCCTGTTGATAGAAGTATTGAAGCAATTCATCTCTTGTAACAATTCCGATGGTTTTCTGATTGTCATCGACTACCGGAAAATCAATCTGATTTACTGATTGAATTATTGCGTATGCATCCTCTATTGTACTCGTTGCAGGAATTGTCATGACATTTTCCGGCTCCCGGTCATGAGCAGCTGGTACATCATTTTTCATAACTTTCTGAACAGATGTCAGCCAGGCTGATTTTCGATTTCCAATGAATTCCTCCACAAAATCATTTTTAGGGTGTTTCATTAATTGTTCAGGCGAACCGCATTGAACCACACTCCCTTCTTTCATTAAACAGATCCGGTCGCTCATTTTCAATGCCTCGTCCATATCATGGGTAACAAATACAATCGTTTTCTTGATGTCTTTTTGTAATTTATCGATATCCATTTGTAATTGCTCCCGGCTGATTGGATCGAGTGCGCTGAATGGTTCATCCATCAATACGATATCAGGGTCTGCAGCTAATGCCCGGATAACACCGATACGCTGCTGCTGTCCTCCCGAAAGCTCGCTTGGATATCTTTTTTTAAAAATTGATGGATCGAGCCCCACCATATCCAGTAATTCATCTGTTCGTTTCTCTTTTTCTCCTTTTTTCCATTTCAGGAGTTCTGGAACAACTTGTATATTCTCCTGAACAGTCATATGAGGAAATAAAGCAATCTGCTGCAGAACATATCCAATATTCCATCGTAATGCGTCAATGGAATAATCACTTACCGGTTTCTCGTTTATGTATATTGTTCCTGCAGAGGGATCAATCAGACGGTTGATCATTTTCATTGTTGTTGTCTTACCGCAGCCGCTGGGACCGATAAGTGTCATAAATTCCCCTTTTTCGACCGTCAGATTAAACTGGTCGACAGCGGTTGTCCCATCAGGGTATGTTTTTGTAATATCTTTAAATGTAATCATAAGAATAACCTCCTTCATAAAAAGATTCCCGCTTGTGACTATTTAAAAACCTGCTGCTGTATTATTTTTCACTTTAAATCAAGGATAAGGAAAACAATAAATTAGTAAATGGAAAGCTTTGCTGTGTTTTTCTTAAAAATTTTTGTACTTAAACAGATTGGTTCATGCTAAAATAGCCATAGGAACATAGAATAAGAATTTGAAAAAGAGAGTTGGGAACGTATGGATTATATTATTTTCGGGATTATCGCATATCTCTTAGGATCTATTCCATTTGCCTTAATTATCGGCAAGCTTGGTTATAAAATAGATATTCGTGAGCATGGAAGCGGCAACCTTGGAGCCACCAATGCCTTCCGTGTACTTGGAATAAAAGCTGGAAGCATCGTTATCTTAGGCGACATTTTAAAAGGAACGGCTGCTGCTGTATTACCTCAATTATTTCATGCGGATGCCTATCCGTTGATTATAGGTATTATCGCTGTATTAGGTCATACTTATCCGATTTTTGCTAAATTTAAAGGCGGAAAGGCTGTTGCAACATCAGGAGGGATGATACTAGGGATTAATCCTATCCTATTTATTATTATGATTGCAACATTTTTACTGTCATTATATTTATCTAAATATGTTTCCCTTTCCTCTATGATTACGGGAGTTGTGGCCTTTTTCGCGTCGCTGTTTTTCCAAAATACCGGGTTGACTGTCGTTATCCTGATATTAACTGCTTTTGTAGCGTATCGGCATTGGGCCAATATTAAACGGATAATAAACGGAACAGAACCTAAAATAACCTGGATGTAGAAAGCCGATAAATTGAATATTTAAGCCGAATTCAGTATACTAGTGGCTATAATTAAAGATTGTTTGAACATCCTTGAGCTTCTAGTCTAAGCTTTCAGATGTTTATCAGGAAAGGACGTTTTTATGCATCAATTAAACACGATTCCATTAAAAAAACTTCCTTCAAAGGAAGAAAGACATAAATTATTCGGTTCTGTTCCTCCTGGTGAGAAGAAAAAACCGACTGAAAAAAACGAAATGGCTGACCTGCAAAATGTAAAACGTGATTTTCTTTTTGATTTGGATGTTGTCGGTGTTTCTAATGTAAAATACCCTGTCCGTGTCCTAAGCGGACAAGCTCCATTTGAACAAACCACCGTCGGCACGTTCACCTTTTCATCCAGCATCCCTGCGAATAGCAAAGGGACGAATATGAGCCGTTTTATGGAGCTGTTAGAGCAATATCATCAAGGCGGATTTACCGTTTCTATTGATGAATTAAAACAGTTCGCAAAGGATCTGGCCGTGAAATTGGAACAAACAGATGCAACGGTTTCTGTCAGCTTCCCGTGGTTCTATGAGCGGAAAGCACCTCAAACCTATGCTGCTGGTTTAAACCATGCAGAAGCATCTGTTTCCGTACGTTACTCCAAATACGAGGATTATCAAATCACTGTTTCTCTAAACGTACAAATAACAACATTATGCCCATGCTCCAAAGAAATCAGTGAATACAGCGCTCATAACCAACGTGGTAATGTAACCGTGGAAACTGAGCTGGAGCCAAGTTTTTCTAATACAGACGGGGATTGGAAAGGCATTTTATTAGAAGCTGCAGAAAGTAATGCAAGCGCCAGACTTCACCCTATCCTGAAAAGACCGGATGAAAAAATGGTGACAGAAGCAGCTTATGAAAATCCCCGATTTGTAGAGGATATGGTTCGTTTAATTGCTGCCGATCTTTACGAGCTGCCGGCAGTGATGAAGTTCCATGTAGCATGCCGTAATGAAGAATCGATCCATATGCATGATGCAATTGCTTCTGTTACCTATGATAAACGCAACAGACAAGGGTAACGACAAATGAAATATATTTTTATTGGATTGATTCGCTTTTACCAGCTTGCCATCAGTCCTTTTACACCAGCAACCTGCCGTTTCTATCCAACCTGTTCAGCTTATGCATTAGAAGCATTTCAGCGTTTTGGATTTTTTAAAGGTGGAATATTAACTATAAAGCGAATAAGTAAATGTCATCCATTTCACCCAGGCGGCGTAGATTACGTTCCGGAAAAAAAGGAAGAAGACAAAACAGCAGGAAAAGGGAGAGATATAATGGAAATCACCGTATCAGAACAAGCAGCAAAATGGTATAAAGAAGAATTAGATTTACAAAACGAAAAGAATATACGATTCTTCCCAAGATATGGCGGAGTCGGCGGCAGAATTGCCGGTTTTTCCCTCGGTATTAAAGCAGAAGCACCCGAAAATGAATCTGCTTCTACATTGGTAGAAGGCATTCATTTCTTTATCGAAGAATCAGATGATTGGTATTTTGAAGGTGCAGACTTATCTGTTTCTTATGACGAGACACAAAAAGAACCAAAAATTGAATATCCTGAGAACAACTGATTGTAAAAATGATATGCTAAAAACGCAGGCGAAGACATATGTCCGCCTGCGTTTTTTAATTATCTCAACTTTCGCACCTAAGAATAAGCAAATATATCTTGCTATTCCAGGGTAAGCATGTTCTCCATTACCATACTTGCATTTTGGTTAAATATCCGGCTTTTTTGGAATTGGTGATGGTGCATAGCTCCGCTCCGGCCAACCACTCCGCTTTCCGACGTACAAAAGTTTTCGATGGGACGAGTAATCGCCGGCCCAGGACGTCGGAAAGCAAAACGGTCCGCCGCAGCGGTGATATACACTTCACCTTCTATTCTTTATCAAGAGTGTTAGCGAAGGAACAATCAACTTCTGTTTCTATGGAAATGAAGTTATTATTTAATGTGCGAAAGTTGAATAATTATTTAAACCGCTCTAATTGTTCCAGCCGGTTTTCTGATTTTAAAATTTTCCACTGGTATTCCCCGAATAAATCAAAATGGGGATATTTGGGCTTTAAATCAATCCAGGATTCATCCAACTGATATTTTCTTCCCCATGCTTTCAGCTTTTCCAAATCACTGCAACCCACTTTGGTTACTGTATTACAGCCTGGAAAACGGTCATCCAGCCAATAATGAGTAATAAAATCAATCTCTCCGGCACGGACATTCCGCTTCCACTCGTTTAACTCTTCTCTTTTTAATCCAAAAGCCATTCCTATTCCTCTTTCTTTAGAAAACTTGGTTGTCACCAAGCCTTTAGGTGACAACCTTAGTTACACTTATGCAGTAAGAAAGTTTATACTTTCTTAACTGCCAAGCTGGTTTTGATATGCGGCATGCCAATCAGGAAATTTTCTTCGAATAGACAGCGGCCGAAACGTATTTTTATCAACAATCGTATGGGTCGTCGTACCAGTGACAGCTAAATCTCCAGACCCATTCAAAATTTCATAACGATAAACCGTACGCAAGCCGTCATATGCATCAAGCCACGTTCTTACAATAGGTTTTTCACCATAGCGAACTGCGTTTTTATATGAAATCTGGGCATCAATCACTGGCGAAACCACATTTTGCTGTTCCATTCCTTGATGGTAATTAAGCCCCAAGGCTTCTACAAACTTTGTACGCCCGATTTCAAACCAAACAAGATAGTTTGCATGGTAGACGACACCCATCTGATCGGTTTCTTGGTATCTTACTTCTATTGGTGTTTCTGTAACTAACAAACTTTCTTCCTCCTTGCTTCTCTCTCAATCAATCCATTCCTTGAACCATTTCTTCCATAAATTCATAGTCCATCGGTCCGATTCTTCTAGGCTGTTGTATGTTTCCGTCCGTGCCTATAAAATATGTCGTCGGTGCGGCATAGACAACATACGGCTCCGATAACGTATCCTCTCTATCTAAAGGAACCGTAAAGGTATGCTCATGCTCATCGATAAAATCGCCAACATCCGAAAGCTGATTCTCATGCTTCGTCATATTGACAGCAACAACTTCAACTTCATCCTGATAATCCTCATAAAATTCCTGTATTTCAGGCATTTCTTCAATACAAGGCGGGCACCAGGAATACCAGAAGTTTAAAATCACTTTCTTTCCTTGCAAATCAGAAAGTTTGAAAGTCTCTCCTTCTAATGTCTCCAGTTCAAAATCTGGAGCTGGCTCACCAGGCTCTACTCCGGCACTTTCCGCAGGTGCAATCGCAGCTCCCTGACTGGAAGATCCATCGTCTACAAGCACTGCTTCCTCTTCTTCAGCAGCATTGTCCGCAGCTCTGTTCTGAAGCACATTCGCGATAACAATTCCAACAAGCACTAATAATAAAACAAGCGAAAATATCCGTTTATACAATTTGTATCTCCCACCATCCACATTGTTTTCCTACTTCTATCGTAAAGAGAAACTTCACTTTTGTAAAGAATACAGACCTCAATAGGAATGCATAGAAAAAGAGCCTTGCTCTATAAAAAGCAAAGACCCTTTTTCTCTTACAAAGCAGCTGACTGCTTATGCTTTTACTTTTTCACGCAATACCATACGAAGGATACCGCCATGACGATAGTAATCAATTTCTACATCACTGTCGAAACGGGCAACTGCTTTAAATGAAGTTACTTTTCCGTCTTCATCTGTTGCAGTTACATTCACTAAATCGCCTGGTTTAACAGACTCATCTACTTCTACAGCAAATGTTTCTTTACCAGTTAATCCTAAGCTTTCCGCGCTGTCACCTTTTTCAAATTGAAGCGGCAATACGCCCATCATAACAAGGTTAGAACGGTGAATACGCTCGAAGCTTTCAGCAATTACTGTTTTAATTCCTAAAAGGTTGGTACCTTTGGCAGCCCAGTCACGGGATGATCCCATTCCGTAATCTTTTCCGCCGATAACGACAAGACCTGTTCCATCCTGCTGATATTTCATTGCAGCATCATAGATTGCCATGACTTCGCCAGTTGGCCAGTAAGTTGTATAACCGCCCTCTGTACCAGGAGCCAGCAGGTTACGGATACGAATGTTAGCAAATGTACCGCGCATCATGATTTCATGGTTACCGCGGCGAGAACCGTAAGAGTTAAAGTTTCTTGGTGAAACTCCTTTCTCTTGCAAGAATTTACCTGCCGGCATATCTTTTGCGATAGCACCTGCTGGTGAAATATGGTCTGTTGTTACAGAATCGCCAAACAATCCGATAGCACGTAATCCGCTTAGCGGTTCAACTGTTCCAGCTTCCGGAGTCAATCCTTCAAAGAATGGAGGGTTTTGGATGTAAGTAGAATCCTCATCCCATTCAAATAAAGGCTCATCTGTCGTGTCGATTTCATTCCACTTCTCGTTAGATTGGAATACATTTTCATACTCTTTGCGGAAAATTTCAGGTGTAACTACTTTTTCCACTTCTTCTTTAATTTCAGTAAGTGATGGCCAGATATCATTCATGTAAACATCGTTACCATCTTTATCTTTACCAATCGCTTCTTTTACAAGGTCGATATCTGTTGTTCCAGCAAGCGCATATGCTACAACAAGCGGTGGAGATGCAAGGTAGTTTGCTTTTACCAGCGGATGGATACGACCTTCAAAGTTACGGTTACCAGATAATACGGAAGATGCAATTAAATCATTTGCTGCAATCGCTTCTTCAATCTCTTCACGTAAAGGACCGGAATTACCGATACATGTTGTACATCCATAACCTACAAGGTTAAAGCCCAGTTTATCTAAATATGTTTGTAAACCGGCGTCCTCTAAGTAGCGAGTTACCACTTTTGATCCTGGTGCTAAGGAAGTTTTTACGTATTCAGGAACTTCCAGGCCTTTTTCGACAGCTTTTTTAGCAACCAGACCTGCACCTAACATAACATATGGGTTAGATGTGTTTGTACAAGATGTAATTGCTGCAATAGCAAGGCTTCCTGTCTTCATAACAGAAGTTTTTCCATTTGGATGGTTGATTTCAACTTCTTTATCAAATTCAGATTTATCTAATCCGAATCCTTGGTTACCTTCTTTTGCAGTAATTGCTTTATTAAATTCTTTCTTCATGTCAGAAAGCGCGATTAAATCTTGCGGACGTTTTGGTCCGGAAAGGTTCGGCTCTAATTCGGACAAATTGATTTCAATTACTTTTGTATATTCCGGATCAGTACCATCTGCGTCATACCATAAATCATTTTCTTTACAGTATTTTTCAACAACGCTGATTAATTCATCACTGCGTCCAGTCAGCTTCATGTAATCAAGTGTTTCCTGATCAACCGGGAAGAATCCGCAAGTAGCGCCATATTCTGGAGCCATATTTGAAATTGTAGCACGGTCAGCCAATGGCATATCCTTTAGTCCTGGACCAAAGTACTCTACAAATTTGCCAACTACACTTTGTTCACGCAGCACCTGCGTTACCTTTAACGCCAGGTCTGTCGCTGTTGTTCCGTTCGGGAAGGAACCAGTAAATTTGACCCCGATGACTTCCGGTGCAGGGAAATAAGAAGGCTGTCCTAACATGCCTGCTTCTGCTTCGATTCCGCCAACACCCCAGCCAAGGATACCCAGACCGTTAATCATTGTTGTATGGGAATCAGTACCTACAAGTGTATCAGGGAACGTTTCATAAGTTCCATCTTCATTTTCTCGCGCATGTACAACGTCAGCCAGATACTCCAGGTTAACCTGGTGAACGATACCAGTTGCCGGTGGAACTGCACGGTAGTTATTAAACGCTTTTTGTGCCCAGTTCAAGAACTGATAACGCTCTGCATTACGTTCGAATTCCAATTCCATATTTGCACGCAGCGCATCTGGAGTACCATATTGGTCAACCTGTACAGAGTGGTCAATAACCAGATCCACTGGAACTTCCGGATTGATTTTATCCGGCTCTCCTCCAAGATCAACCGTTGCTTTACGGAGGGACGCAAGGTCAACGACTGCAGGTACCCCTGTAAAATCTTGAAGAATAACACGGGAAGGCTTGAATGGAACATCTGCTCCAGTTGCTTTATCCGTTTCCCAATGTGCTAATGATTCAACATGTTCATTTTTGATTTGATGGCCGTCTTGTTGCCTTAATAATGATTCTAAAAGAACACGGACAGAAAAAGGCAAACGATCTACTTTACCTAGCCCCGCTTCTTCCAGCGTCTTTAAACGATAATAATTGTACGTCTTACCGTTTAATTCGAACTGCTTTTTTGCATTGTACGCATTTGTGTTCGACATATTGTGTTACCCCTTTCATTTCCTCTCCTTCTCGCAAATAAATGAGAAGGTATTACTTTTTTTAATCCATACTGCTATTCAACTAAATAGAGCCTTCAATATATATAATATAGGAATCTAGCAAATAAAACAAATAATTATTGTTAAATAGTAGATAGTAAAAAGTTATGCCAAGAGATAAATATTACTTATATAATTACTGAATTATTAATAGTGAAAATAATAGCTGCCTGCAAAAAAGATAGAAATTCTGCGAAATTACAATTATTCTTTCTGATAAAACGCATTAATCAGCTTTTGAAAAAATAATTTCAAATGTGCTTCCTTTATGTTCATTATTATACATATGAAAATCTGCATCATGATTATGGAGGATTTTCTTGGTAATCAGCAACCCTAGCCCTGTACCCGATGTCTTTGTCGTAAAAAATGGCTCTCCAAGCCGATGTAAAATATCCTCAGATAATCCGCAGCCTTCGTCAATAACAGATATAATTATTTTTTGATCTGCTTCTTTTGCTTCTACAATTATTTTTCCAGGCTGTTCCATAGCTTCAATTGCATTTTTAATCAGGTTAATTAAAACTTGTTTAATCTGGGAACGATCACAAAGAACGGATGCATTTGTACTGCTTTGCAGCTGAATTTGAATATCCTTTTGATTTGCCTGGGACTGTAATAATAATTCCACGTCCTGCATCATTTTTGTAACACTTTCTTTAGAACGGTTATCTGTTAAGGGCTTTGAAATAAATAACAATTCCGATGTGATTGACTCAATTTTCTCCACTTCTTCAATCATCACATGAAAGTATTCTTCTTTATGCTGTGCACCAGCCTGAAGCAATTGCAGGAATCCTTTTAATGATGTCAGCGGGTTGCGTATTTCATGAACTAAACTTGCTGCAAGCTGTCCAGCTACATTCATCTTCTCTGAACGTATCATGATATCATCCAGCCTCATATCTTTTGTTTTTCTTTCTAAATAAAGTAAAAACTTTTTTTCGACATCAATATCCTGAAAAACATCATTTAACTCACATGAGAAAGATAAATTCTCCCCTTCTTTGGTCGGAATATCTATTAAAAGCTTTTTATGCTTTATTTCGTTGCCAACAAGTGCTTGTGAAATGATTTTTGAATCTATTTTAACCGGAATATCGCCCAGCTTTTTCCCGACTGCTTCTTTTGGCTCATAGCCAAGAATCTCATATACGGAATCACTTATATATTCTATTTCACTATCTGTATTAATCACGATCACTATTCCTTCTGTTTTTTTACTCAGCCAAGAAATAATGGCCGCTGAAAGCGTTGCATCGGGGTGTAAATTATGACGACTTTCAGAACTTTGCAAGTCATTGGGGTTCTTATTTTTGTGGTTTTTATCCATACCCATGCTCCTTTCAGAAGTTATTAAAAAGTATAATTTCATTCCATTGGGATTTTGCTGCGTTCCCAAGGGAATAAAACGCTAGATTACTCACTCATAAAAAACGATTTTCATTGAACCAATCGAGTTTATACCGGCAATTAGCCCCTAATTACCCTTTCTACATATTTTTTCGTTTTTTGAAGCGAGTGGTTTACTGCCAGTTTAACTGCGATAAATAATATGTATGATTATGACGAAACAATTATGATTACTTGTGTATATTTCTTAATAACTTTATAATGTACAAGTGAGGAATAATAACAAAGGTTAAATTAATGTTACTACAATTTTCTAAAAAAATAAATTGATAGTTGATAATAAATTAGCAATATTCGTAATTTTTTTATGTAAAATTAAGGTGAGGTGTACGATGATATCACTGTTTATTATCCTGTGGGGATGTTTATTAATTGGTCTGATGGCAATCGGTGGGTATTTTATGTTTCGAAAGTTTTTAAAGCGGCTCCCTAAAGAGGATGGGCGTTCCATTATGGATTGGGAGGAATATTATTTCGAAAAAACATTACATAAATGGTCTCAAGCAGAAAAAGATTTCCTGGAAGAGCTGGTTTCTCCTGTTCCCGAACTATTCAGAGATGTCGCCAGACAAAGAATCGCCAGTAAAATTGGAGAGCTTTCTATTCAAAAGGACGAGGAAAGCATTACACGCTCTACATTGATTGAAGGGTATATTTTAGCAACCCCCAAAAGAGACCATAAATTTCTGCGAAAAAAGCTAAAAGAAAAAAATATCGATATCGCACCCTACGAGCCTTTCTTCCAACAATCCAAAGAGGATTATCAGGAAAATTGGGAAGAAAAATACAAGCAGAAAAAATCTTAGTTTAGCGAAAAAGAAGCAAAGTGCAGAAATTTACGCACTTTGCTTCTTTGTTAATTGTACATATTGATAAAGCATTGCTATTCTCCAGGTACCAATCATCCCAAACGCCAGCAAAAAGAACATTCCTGAAGTTTCGCCAACTGAGATGCTTGTACCAATAATCAGTTTTATTATAATTCGGATAACTAATAATCCAATTAAAATAACCGGAAACATTTTTGACGGCTTAACATATATTTCTCCGTCCGAGAATTCTAATTTTGATGTTTTAATTAAAAAGATAGAAAATATTATTCCGACAGTCAGTGCTTCTGCGACTTGAAGCCAGCTTATCTGAAACATGGGGAACAAGAACATCAGTGCTCCCGTACTCATAAAAAATGGCGGTAATATAATCTTTTTTACAGATGCCGGCTTTCTAGAAGCGCGCATACGTACAAATATCATCACAATCGCCATAAATGCAAAGACAGCAGTAGTTGCAATTGCTAAATACATACATAACAACTCTTTTCTTTATACGCTGAAAAAATATCGGCCAAAACGATTTAGGCCGATACTTTTCATCGTTCCATAAAAATAATGTCTTAACCCTGATCTTAAATCATATTATTTCATTTTAAAATCCGGTAAATCCAAATAGATTAGCTAAAAATGCAGTAACCTTCGTCATCCAGTCAAAGAATAATGCGATTCCCATTAAAACCATTACCCAGCCGCCAATTTTCACCATTTTTTTACTGTGTTTCCGAAACCATTTCAATTTACCAATAAAGAAAGCAAGTAATAAGAAAGGAATGGAAAAACCTAAAATATAGCTAATCATCATAACAAGTCCAAGATTAGGATTAGTTGCAGCTAATGAGAATACCACCATTAAAATTGGTCCGGTACATGGTGTCCAGCCTAAAGAAAACGCCATTCCAATAAGGAAAGAACCAAAAAACCCTGCTGGACGATTTTTAAAATGAATTTTACGATCCTTCATAAGAAACTCGAAATTCAATACACCCACAATAACCAAGCCAAAAAAGATAATTAAAATTGCGCCAACCTGTCTGATGGTATCTTGATAGGTCATTAAAAACTCGGATACATATGTCGTCGTAAATCCAATCATTACAAAAATACTTGAAAAACCAATTAAAAAACAGACCGTATGTAATATTGCTTTTCGATCAAGCCGTTTATTATCCTGATTTATTTCATCCATGCTCATCCCGGTAATATAAGAAAGAAACACCGGATACAGCGGAAGAACACAAGGCGAAATAAATGAAAGAAACCCAGCTGCAAAAGCCAAGAAAACATTAATTTCTTCCATATGAAGCCCCCCCTTACTCAATCATTTCTATTCTAACAGAGAAATTAAAAAATAAAAGTCAAATTTATGACAATATCTATACATTTTTATGAAAGGGGCTTTCAAATAATGCAGATATTTCTCCTCGCTTCAATCAAGGAACACCGGCTTCAGCATTCTGGTGAATTCCTTCGTGACGAGTAATTGCAGCAATGCTGTCAGGTTAGTACGACCGCTACGACGGGTTATGGTGAGGCGCATAACCGTCCCCTGGAAAAACACTACACTAGATAGTTTTATTGCTATCTGAGATAAATTGAGAAAATGCATGAACCTGACAACATCGGTAAGCGCTGCCCATCATAAAGCCGGAATCCCTTTATAAGCATCCAGATTGTGCGTAGCTCTACTCCGGACAACCACTCCGCTTTCCGACGTACAAATGTTTTCGATGGGACGAGTAATCGCCGGCCCAGGACGTCGGAAAGCAAAACGGTCCATCGCTTTACACTTCACCTTCTACTCTTTGTCAGGAACGTTATCGAAGGAATAATCAACCCCATTTTCTATGGAAATAAAGTTCCTTTTCAATGTGCAAAAGCTGAGTAAAAATAAACTGAATGGATTAAATATACTCTCGTACATCATAAATTTTTCCGTTTTTAACATTTTCGTCATCCATTAAGATGTCGATTAAAACGCCTCCAATGATGTCTGCTCCCCTTAACAGATTATTCTCTTTTAGAGCGCGGAAGCTGTCTACGTCCTTAAACGCTTCCTGTGAACTGGAACGGATTGTCTCTTGCATTTCTGTATCCATTACACCCGGGCTAAATGCAATAACAGCATGCTCTGTTCCTTCCTGTTCTATTGCTGCCACTTGCGTATACATATTTATACTGGCTTTTGTAGAGCAATATACGCTCCATCCATACTTCGGTTTTTCTGCTGCTCCTGAAGTTATCATCGCTGCCAGAAGCTGGACATGATGTTCCGAAGCTTTTTTTAAGAAATGATTCGTTAAAGCCATTGGTGCAACTGTATTGATTTGAACCTGTTTCATCAAATCATCCATCTCGATATTTTCGGCACGGTCAATTGGATCAACTAAGCCCGCATTATTAATTAAGTATACTTTAGATAACGTTTCGTGAAACAGCATTTCATCCACGCTTTTGCATGCTTTTTGTAGAGAGGCCTGCTCAGATAAATCACATGCTATGAAATGATAAGTCGCATTATTTTGTTTCGCATAGTCATATAACTTGGTATTATCCGTCCTCGAAATTCCTATCACATTTATTCCAGACTCCAAGAATAGCTTAGCAACGGATGCTCCCAGCCCTTTGGAAGCACCTGTAATGATTGCAGTCTCCATAAATTCTGCTCCTCTCTATTTCTAATTATTATTCTATTCCCCATTTTTCTATATTTTGCACATGAAATTTTTGTTGTTTTGCCTTATAAAATTAGAAGCAGAAATCCTCTCTAAAATAAAAAAGATCCCTCTCAACAAGGTCTTACGCATTGAAAGCAGATCTTTTTTACATCCTTCTATTAATTATTTCATTTTCAAGTTAAAGTTCATTCCAATAATAAGCTAATGTTTCCATCCCTTTTTGAAAGCTGTCTACCGGAAAGCTTTCATTTGGAGAATGTAATCTGTCTTCTGGCGTACCAAAACCTAACAGAACAATTGGATATTGATAAGCTGCCTCCAACCATTCAACAACCGGAATGGATCCTCCCATCCTCAGGAAAACCGTTTCTTTTCCAAAAGCCTTGCTGTAACTTTTGGCAGCCTTTTTTATCAAAGGGTGATCTGGCTCTACTTTATAAGCTTTCGCAGAGAGCTTTTCTTTTTCAACATGAACATGTACACCCGACGGTGCAAACTTTTGAACATGATTCACTAATTTTTCTTGAATATCCTGCGGGTCCTGGCCGGGAACCAAACGGCACGTAATTTTAGCAGTTGCTGTAGATGGAATAATTGTTTTTGTCCCATCTCCCTGGTAACCGCCAAATAATCCATTCACTTCCAATGTCGGCCTGCCCATCGTATGTTCTTTTGCTGTATATCCTTTTTCCGATACAGTTTCCGGAATATTTGTTGCTTTTACAAAATCTTCTCCTGGCGCTTTTTCCATCAGTTCTCTCTCTGCTGATGTTAAGTCCTCGACGTCATCATAAAATCCGTCTATTGTAATAACTTCCTTCTCGTCCTTCATCGATGCCAGCAAATGACTCATTGCCATTAATGGGTTTCGGACTGCACCACCGTACATTCCAGAGTGAAGATCATGATCTGGACCGGTTAATGTAATTTCAATTCCTGTAAATCCTTTCAATCCATATAAAATCGTCGGCTGGTTTTTCTCTGCCATCCCGGAATCCGAAATTACGGCAAAGTCAGCTTGGAATTGTTCTTTTTTATCCTGAAGGAGCTCGTAAAGATTTTCACTGCCTATCTCTTCTTCTCCTTCAATACAAACTTTTACATTCATCGGCAATTTTCCTTCTGTTTTTAAGAAAGCTTCAAAAACAGCAAGATGCATAAAAGTTTGTCCTTTATCATCACTTGATCCACGGGCGTAGATTCTTCCATCGCGTACTTCTGCCTGGAAGGGTTCACTGTCCCATAAATCAATCGGATCCACCGGCTGTACATCATAATGACCATAAAGCAAAACAGTCGGTGCTTCTGGTCCTGCTTCTGTATATTCTGCAAAAACGAGCGGATGACCTTTTGTTTCCATTTTCTCTACATTTTCAAATCCCAATTCATTTAAGTATCCTGTTAAAAAGTCAGCCGCACACTGTACATCTTCTTTATGCGCCGGGTCCGTGCTGACACTTGGAATTGCTAAAAAATCATACAGCTTTTGTAATAAAGCTTCCTGATTTTCTTTCAGATAAGCAATTGCTTGTTCACTCATTACTTTTATTCCTCCTTCAGCATTTAAATATTAGCCTTTTCACTGTGTCAAAAAGCTTTCCACTAAACACGATATCTATTCCAAGCACGCAAAATTCAGCAGTCGCATAACAAATATCACCTGTTAGGCAACTGCCATTTTTTTCTAAATTAAAATACTTCATGCCAAGCATCTTTATGCTTCAGCATTTCTTCTGCTATTTCCTTTGCACCTTCTAAGCTGTGGTTAGCTGCCCAGCCGCACTGTACTTCATTACATGCCGGAACTTCTGTTGCTTCTAAAACATCCTTTAGTGTTTTTTCCAGCATATCAAGAACTTCATCGTAATTATCATGATTTATTAAAGAAAGATAAAAACCAGTCTGGCATCCCATCGGACCGATATCTAATACGGCATCTGAATGATTACGAATATTTTCAGCCATTAAATGCTCTATGGAATGTAATCCGTCCATTTCCATATGTGCTTTGTTCGGCTGGGTAAAACGAATATCATATTTATGGACTTTGTCTCCATGTGCTCCTTCTGTTATACCTACAAGGCGTACATAAGGAGCTTTTACTTTTGTATGATCTAAATTAAAACTCTCCACATTCATTTTTTGGGTCATATTGTCCTTCATCCCTTCTCTATTCTATCCTTTAGCAGGAACTGTATCTTTTTCCATCATACATGAAAAAAACGTGTAAGAAAAGTGGAGAGCGCTGATGTATACCAGCTGATACATCCTTCTATGTCAGATTCCGATTAAAAAAATCCAATCCCGCAGTTTTATATAGCTAACGGAATTGGATTTGTACCATGTTATACGGTTGAAAAAACGCGAATCATAAAATGCTTGATATTATTTTGCATCTGGGAAAACGCGGTCAATCATGCCGCCAATTTGATCAAAGAAGCCTTCAACTGGATTTCCATTGTCCATATCGTTGACATATCTGTCAGCTAAATCCAAGAAATCCGGATTGGATGTTACATATACGTTATCAATGGATGAGTCAACAGAACGTACAATATCTGCAATTCGTTCTTTTACATCATCTGTAATCTCCATACTGCCTTCATTATTTTCTTGGTTATTCCTGTTTCCTTCATTATCTATATCCAAGTTGGCTCCTACATAAGCGTTGTTTCTAGTTGTTAATACATAAGCATGATCAATTTCGTCCATTTCATCCGTTATTTTCTCAGCTGCCTCTTTGGACACATTATATTCTGCGTCTGTATTACGGTCAGAAACTCTGTCTATCGTATGGTCACGATTACGGTCCCTTGCATTATCATCGATATGCTGACCTTGATATCGAGTCGGCTCCACATTTCCATCCGAGTTATTCGGATTGGTATCGTCGTTATTCGTATTTTGACAAGCAACTAAGACCATCATAAGAACGGTTAATACCGCAAATAAGCGTAATTTCATTTTCATTCCTCCTTACCTATTTGCCTCTTATTATGGTTAGACAGATAAGGAATTATGCATATGAAAAACGTTAATTTATGGAAAGCTGACCATGAAAGTAGCGGTGATATTTAAGAAATAATGGAGAAGCTATGGAAGAAGCCTTTCACCAATAAGATTGTTTACCGGAATTCCTTCTTGATAAAGGAGTGAAAATGTTGATACCTGATTATGATAAAGCTTTATATTACACCATATGGGGACAGTGGGACAATTTATTCATATTAATGTCACGGACTAATGATGATTTACTCGCTAAAAAAATTGAGCATTTTCTGTATGCCTACCATCATTCTTCCAGTCAAAAATATGTTGATCAATCACACGATACTCTGCTTTATTATTTAGAGCATGCCCTTCAATTCAGCAGTCCATGGATGTATGAATTTGAATAATTTACCGCAATGTAACCAGCTGTAGTTTCACTTTACCGTGCTGAAGAAGCAGATGCCGGTCAAAACTGGAATTCCATCTGCTTTTTACAGCTTTAACCGGTATTCAAATGTCTGTTTGTAGACGGCTGTTAACGAACCCGGTGAAATTTTAATCACGTTTGTACTTCATTGTTCTATAATGATTCATCCTGGCCGCTGTCTTCATCATCAGAAACATCATCTGTTAACTCATTATTCTTTGGTTTTATTGGCGTTTTTTCTTGTTTTATAGAACGGTTAATATCAGACTCTTGTTCACCATAAAAAAAATTAATAATTGCACGATTATTTGCGTCTGTCATATCAAAATGTGCCTGTTCTACATCTACATTATGATTTGCCAATTCTGTAGCCATTACTTCGTTCATTGATTTATTTTCATTTTTTGCTAATTCCCTCACCTCTTCTGGAATAATCAACGTTGCAACATCCCAATCAGGCAAGGTTTCTATGTAAGGATTAATTTGCGAAATGAGCTCTCTCGGGTTTCCATTTTGATTTTCACAGCTCACTCCTACAATCATTCTTCTTTGCTCTGCCAGTCCTCTGTTTTCACTCTCATCAACAATATGCGTTAATACAGAGTGGATGGGCTTGTCTTGAACACTGTTGATTTCCTCCAGCAGCTTATCTGCAGAACCATTCAATGCATTGACGTCTGTAACCATTAATTCATCATTCAATTCTAATTCAATACTGGGATTGATATCAATGGCAACATAAGCATGCGTTTCTGTATCACCCATTCCGTGAAAAAGCGGATATCCAAAAATCAACAGCATCAAAAGTACAATAGCTGATAATCTTACTGCGATAGGCGTCTTATCCCAATACCTTCTCCATCTGGGCTTTCCAGATACAGGTTGAAAAATAACTTCATCCCCTCGTTCCGCATGCTCTGTTAATATAATTCCCTTCTCAAAACTGCCATCCTTCGTAAGCAAAATGGCGTATTTGCGATGGATTTCCATCACAATTCCTTTTTTCATTTTTCCACATCCTTGAGGTAATCCTTAAGGTAGTCCTTAAGATAAGCATATTCACTGCCTAGCACAATAAAAATAGCTAAAATAAACTTGCGATTCCGTTCTAATGTTTTTTTACTTACTTCAACTTTCATTAATAACTTTTTAATTGGCAGCTTTTTTTTACGATAAACATACTCACTTAACTGGTTATCCTGATATAAAATATAAGCTACCTGTACTGCAGATTCCCTGGCGTCCCGATGCTTGGGGGAAGCATTTGTCAACTCCTCCAGTGTAAGCCGGTATGATTTTAGCTTCTCCTTGAATAAAATAATTTCTTCCCGTCTTTTGCTGTTCTCTGCTTCCATTTGGTGTTTTTCTTTTGCGGCAGCAATAACAAGCGGATTTTCCATTTGCTCCTCTTCATTTATTTCATCTAAAGACAGCAGATTCGGGCGTTTTTGATGATAGCGGATATAATCAATCACTTTTCTTTTCACAACAAGCTTTGCAAAGGATAGAAATGAACTGCCTTTATCTGGTTCATAAGAAAATATAGCATCATTAAAAGCCATTAATCCGACACTAAATTCATCATCTTTTTTAGGATCAATATATCGTTTGCAAACTTCTGATACACATTTAGCGATAAATGGCTTATACGTATGAAGCAGTTCATTTTGCAGTACAATATCTCCTTTTTGGATTGCTTCAATTTTTTCTTCAATAGGGGTGTCTGTTAATTGATTGGTCATCATCATTTGTCAGCTCCCCCTAACACTATATCATTCGTTTTTATTTTTATTTTTCCGGGTTTTAAATTTATATTCATCAAATATTTATTTTTATTTATTATTTTCATATCAAATAATCTCCATTTTTATCATTCTTATTAGTTATTGCGGTATCATCGCCCATACCCTTTCTCCTCAAAATTCAAAAGGAAAGCAAATCTGATATGAGGAAAGAGGATGGACAATCATTTCCTGAACCGCTTCTCGTAGGTGAGGATATTCTCCACACGTATCAAAATTTATTTGTCTAATCCGTTTTATTTTTCGTAGCAATAAAATCTAGTTTATTGGTTAAATATATACAGGCCATTCTAGCCTGTACATATAATACTACCCTATATCCAAAATGGTTACTATCACAAATGAATAACATTTCATTTAAATTAATATGACGAAAATCCATATTTTTGTAAAACATCCTCGAAAAATGTTGGAATTTGTAATGAAATGTTTAAATAAGAAATAAATATGTAAAAATGAAAAAGCATTTTCCTTTGTCTATGATGAAAAAAGGAGAAATGCTGGGGTTTGGGATTTAATGAATTTTAAAAAGGATTGCTAATCCAGCATTCGCTGCTGGGATTTTGAATTAAATTCTTTATCGAAAATGCGGAGGAAAATCAAGTGAATTTTTCTGCCTTTAGCAAAACAGGATAAAATAATCGGCATTATTCGATTTTTTTCCCTTTTTTCATATATTTTTATTGAAACATACGCAATTATTGAAATAATTAACATAGTAACTGCGATTACAAGAAGAAAATTTACTACAGAGAATAACGGGAAATCATTACTTTGATAACTAAAATAGGATACGATTGTTATCAAAGTAGCAACTATTATATTTCCAATTAAATATCTTTTTAATGATTTTTCACCCTCTCAAACTTTCAGACTTCTTCACCCTTTTATGTTTCCATTTACATAAAAGGTCAAAATAACTAATACTAAGAGACTAATTGTAAAAAGAAAGATTATCATGTCAATCTGGTCTGCAGTACTTGTTACGAATGCTTTGCTTGTTCTAAAGATAATGGTGAAGGAAAGCAAGAAAATGTTCAACCTCAAGCTGTAAGCTGTGATGCAGATAAGCCTATTGCTAAAATGGGTTATATTACAAATACTCCGTTTGAAGAAATGCAAGATTAAAGAAAACTATCAGGAGATTGGTATGCCGTAGTCACTGCATTTGGCTTCTGCTATACTCGGTGCTGCTTATGCGTATGCCATGGCGAAAACATTAAGCGGTATACTGCTAAAAAATATCTATATAAATTGAAGCAAGAAATTACACTTTTGTTTTCTTATAAAAATGACGAAATAATGATTAAAAACAGTAACTAGCGAAAGAAAAATACGGAGACTCCTGCGGGAGAGCGTAGTGTTTTCCTGCAGCGGTAATTATTAATTTCAATTTGTATAAACATCACATTTGTACTATTTTATTTCGGGTTTCGGGGAATTTAATCTTCATATCTTCCTTTTACCATTTTCGTAAGTAAAGCAGCATCCCAAAAGAACAAAGAAAAGCAAAACGAAGCTATCTGTTAAGACAGAGAAGCCCACAGTCCATCTTAAAGTTACTGCTATCACTATAAAAGTCAAAGAAAGGATAATCTGTTTTAATTTAAAATTCACTGGGGCCACTCCCCTATCTTATGAATCAGCATCTTGCATTGCATGAATCCACTTAGGAATGATTTAAGTGATGAAATACTTCTTCTTTATCTTTAAATGGTGTTACCTGCTCTAAACCTTCCACAGAATCATCCAGATACAAATCTTTTTCAAACCAATCTACCGATGTCACCTGATCTGTCCGATATAAATATAGGTTATTTTCTACATAGCTTTCGTTGCTGTTTACTACAAGATATTGTATCTTTCCTACTTCTGTTAAAATAATATTATCGACGAGTCCAATTTTACCGTCTGTTGCATGTGCTTTAAATTCCATAAACTCTTCTATGCTTCTCAGGTTATCAGTTGCATTTTCAGGTGCAGCTAAATCCGGTTCCGGCGGTACACTGGCATCCTCCAGCTGTCCGTTTCCAGTTGCTACCGGACCGTGATCAGAATCTAACACCGCGTTTTCCTTATAGCTGTTCCACCCGAAATAATCCAATACCACTTCTTGATAGGAAGAAACGAAATCTTTATCTTCAGGCACCTCAGGACTCTCTCGAATCGTTTCCTTATCCCTGTCTACCTTAAGATAACCTTCCTCCAGATTAATTTCTTCCTGTACATGGAAAGGAAGCAGTACTTTCTTACCCGGAAGCCACTTTCTTGTATCGACAACAATAAATCGCAGCTCCCAATCATCATTGAAATATAAATCTTTTACCTTTCCTATTTCTCCATCTGTTGCATGAATAGTTAAATTCGTTAATGTTGAACCTAGAAACATGACAACACCTCCAAAAAGGGTTTATCCTGGAAATCGCCCTTAAACTCCGCTCTAACGCCTCTATTATAAAGAATGAAAATGCATAATACAGACGGAAGATCAGGCGGGCTGAATCCCTGAATCATTTTATTATCTAATACCCTTTCAGCAAGGTGTTAAACAAATCTATTATAATTGTTAATTATTTGTAAAATAACTTATCGGCACATAAAGACCGACACGTCCATGCTCTTCATGATTTAACGTTGCGAAAATAACTCCAATAACATTGCCTTCCTGATTTATAACAGGACTGCCGCTATTCCCCCGGTAAAACGGGGGCCTGGATCATCATGACTTCCTTTTCCCAGCCGGAAAGCTGCAGCGGACCTAATATCGTGCCCTCATTGGCAATTCCGTTAAAAAATAAAGGGTTGCCTATAAAACGGATATCGTCTTCATATTCGACGGGTGCTGTTTCATCTAATGTTAAATAAGGAAGGCCATTCCCCTCAACTTCCACAACTGCTAAATCTATCTCCGGCATTTCTTCCACTACTTCTCCTTGAAATAGGCCTACTTCCGGAAAAGCAACCGTTATCGTCTGCTCATCCTCAATCACATGATAATTTGTTAAAATTGTGCCATCATCGGAGACAGCAAAACCGGTGCCTCTTCCATCATTTGTTTCAATAACCACGACAGCTTCCTTGGATGCTGCTATCTGTTCCTCCTGCGATAACCGGCTGGACGCTTGAAGGAAATCTACAGCAGGAACCGAAATTACTTTCGGGAATAAGGAAAGTACATAAAACGTCATCGCAAAGGCTATCAGGATGGCTAATACTTTCGGAAAACGGCGCTTCGGTTTAGGCTCTTCTTCTGCGCGGGCTCTTTCCCACGCTTCTGCTTTTGCTTGCGTAACCAGCTCCTGCATTTCTTCCTCATCAATATCTTCTATTAAATCTTCGTCCATTGATTTTTTGAACTTGTCATTTTCCTCTTCTTCGTTCAACGTCCGGCCTCCTTTCTCTGCTTAGTGGATCACTTTCATTTTATTTTAATAGAAGGAGCCCTGCTTTTCTATTAAAACAGCGTATCTCCCCTGCAGTTTAGGCGGAGATACGCTTTCTTCTTCCTTACTCAACTTTCGCACATTAAAAACTAACTTCATTTCTATAGAAACAGGGGTTGATCGTGCCTTCGATAACTCCCTTGACAAAAAATAAAAGGTGAAGTGTAAAGCACCACTGCGGCGGACCATTTTGCTTTCCGACGTACAAATGTTTTCGATGGGGTGAGTAATCGCAACCCCAGAACGTTGCGACATTAGTCTGCCTAGGGGCACGCTCTTCAGCTAACTTTTGCCAAGAAGAGCACTTGGCAAAAGTGGATCTTCAGATGGTGCTGATCCCTCAGGAGTCAAAACGGTCCGCCTCCGCTAGTAGGTATTCTATACGTGAAAAACAACTTACCAAACAGAAGTTTGAACCGATAGAACATGTTTTTCATGCTGTATGGTAATGAAGAACATGTTCACCCTGGAATAGCAAGATATATTTGCTTATTCTTAGGTGCGAAAGTTGAGTTACTTATATTAACTAATTATTATACTTAAACACTTACCTTCAAAGAACCTTGCTGCATTTGATACATTTGATAATACGTTCCACGTTCTGCAATCAGAGTATCATGATTCCCCTGTTCGATAAGTCTTCCTTTATCCAGAACAATAATTTGATCAGCCTGCTGGATAGTAGACAAGCGGTGAGCGATAACAAGTGTCGTTCTTCCTTGCTTCAGTACCTCCAGTGCATGCTGAATCAGCAGCTCTGTTTCCGTATCAATATTTGCTGTAGCTTCATCTAAGATAAGAATCGATGGGTCAAAGGCAAGCGCCCGTGCAAAGGAAATTAATTGCCGTTCTCCTAATGAATAGGTAGATCCGTTTTCCGTCACTTCTTCATCATAACCGTTTGGAAGCTTTTCAATGAATCGGTCTGCCCCGACCGCTTTCAAGGCAGCAATCGCTGTTTCTCTCGTTATTTTTTCATCCTGCATCGTGACATTGCTCAAAATCGTACCCGAAAATAGAAATGGATCTTGAAGCACAATCCCCATATGACTGCGAATCTGCTGTCTGGACAAGGAGAATGTATCCATCCCGTCGATGGTAATCCTTCCTTTTTGCGGATCATAAAAACGAAATAATAAATTCATAATCGAGCTTTTGCCAGAGCCTGTATGCCCTACAAAAGCAGCGGTTTGCCCCGCGCCTACATGAAAGGAAATATCTTTCAAGATATAATCGTCCTTTTGATAAGCAAAGGATACATGGTCAAAAGAAATCGTTCCTCTGTATTTATCGATTGCCCGGTTATCCGTTTCTTCCGCAGGCTGGTCTAACAGCTCAAATACACGGCTGCCTGCTACTCTTGCCTGTTCAATTAATGGAAGCTGATTCACGATATCTGTTACTGGCTCAAACAAGCGGTTAATATAATCGACAAAAGCATACAGGACACCAATTGATATCATACTTGCCATATCAAAAGAAGAAGCTCCAAAATACCAGATAAACCCGACAAAGGTGATGTTACGAAATACAGTCACTAAATTATAAGAGGTCAGTGCGCTTAAGCGGATTAATTTCTTTTGGAATGTATAATTGCGATGATTTAATTCTTCAAAATCCGCTTTCATCGCCTTTTCTCTGTTGAAAGCTTGAATAATCGGCATACCTTGAATCGCTTCGTTGATGTTACCGTTAATTTGACTAATCGTTTTTCGGATCACCTGATTATATTTACCGCCAAAATACTTATAAAAACGCATCCAGCCATATAATAATGGAATCACAAGCAAGCAAAGCGCTGCGAGCTGCGGATCCAAAATAAATAAGGCAACAAAGATTCCTGCCATATAAACCAGGCTGGCGACTACAATCGACAGGACGCGCTCATATAAATCGCGAATCGCTTCCGTATCATTGGTGATTCTTGCAACAATGGTTCCCGCCGGCTGGTCGATATAATAATTAATCGGCAGCCGCTCCGTATGCGCAAATAAATCTGTCCGCATCCGCTTGACAATCTGATTTGCAGACTTTTGTAATAAAAAGGTTTGATAAAATTGAAAAACACCTGCAATAATTAATAAAACCATATATAATACCAGCAAACCGATGATTGGTGTCTTCTCCGGCTCGAAGAACGGATATGCTTCTTGAACAGATAACTGTTCCCCTTCCGCTCGAACAATATCATTATTCAAGGTAATCGTCAGCTCTCCATTATTCATCTCCCGTTCTCCTGTCAGAGGAAGCTCACCTTCAAAAACATAATAAGAAATTCCGATTTGTAATAAGGTGTAGGTAGCCCCTGTGGGGGTATCTTCGTTTTCCACGCGGTCCGATCGTTTTAACAGCTGTTCGTTATAAGGAGCTGTTGTATCATCTGCTGTTTCTACAGCTTCCCAATATCCTTCGACACCGAGAATATGATTATCGATGACCCGTTTAGCAATCAATGGTCCAGCTAATTCCAAAGCAACTGCTATCATTAAACAGACAAGACCTAAAATAATCCCTTTTTTATATTTTAAGGCGTATTGAAATAACCGCCTTTCCGTACTCTTCATCTTTCCACCTCCCTAGTCTCCCATCTGCTGCTGAACATATTGCTTGTAATACCATCCTTTTTCCTTCATCAATTGCTCATGGGTACCCTCCTCCGCTATTTCGCCATCCTCTAAAACGATGATATGGTCTGCATGCGTTACAGCAGAGAGGCGATGCGCAGCTATAAATGTTGTTTTATTTTTTCGTTCCTCTTTCAGATGAGCAATAATAGCTGCCTCTGTTTTACCGTCAACTGCTGATAGCGAATCATCTAAAATAAGAATCTCTGGATTTTTAATAAAGGCACGTGCCAAAGCCACACGCTGCTTTTGACCTCCGGATAATGTAATTCCGCTTTCACCGACCTGGGTGTCTAACCCTTCAGGCAGCTGCAGAATGTCACCTGCGAAATACGCCAGCTCAAGTGCCCGGAATATTTCTTCATCGGTCGCAGCTTCTTTGCCAAATTGAATATTTTCCCGAATGGATTTGGAGAACATCATTTGATCCTGAGGAACATACCCTATCCATTCACGAAGCTGCTTTAACGGGAGACTTTCTATTTCCTCTCCAGAAATCACTATCTTTCCTTGTACATCTGGATACTGTCTCAGCAACAATTTAAACAGCGTTGTTTTCCCTGCTCCTGTTTTCCCGACAACTCCAATCGTATCTCCAACCCGCACCTTAAAAGAAACTGCTTTTAAAGCCTTCTCTGCCGTATTTGGATAGGCAAAGGATACGTTATGAAATTGAAGCTCTTTCACCGCTTCAACTTGCTTCAGCTCCCTGACATCCCGCACATCAGGCGGGTAGGATAATGTCTTGTTCACCCGGTCTAAGGAGGCATTTCCCCGCTGGAGGATATTGATTAGCTCACCAACTGCGAACATTGGCCAAATCAGCATCCCCAAGTAGACATTAAAAGTCACTAAATCTCCTAAAGTTAACCTGTTTTCAAAGACAAGCATTGCTCCGTAGCCAATTCCGATTGTGTAAGACAAGCCGACCAGAATTTTCATTGTCGGTTCAAATAACGCATCGATTTGGGCAACTTCCATATTTTTGTCATACACATCTTTTGTCATATTCTCAAACCGTGTTTTTTCCTGTTCTTCCTGGACAAAAGCACGAATTGCACGAACACCGCGAATGGATTCTAAAACACTGTTATTCATTTCCCCAAAAGCATCCTGTGCTTTGGTAAAACGACGATGTATCGCGCTTCCGTAAAAATTCATCATAACAGCCATAATGGGTAATGGAAGCAAAGCTGCAAAAGTCAGTGGCCAGCTGATGGTCAGCCCCATTACCGCAATAATCATCAGCATAAATATACTGGAATCAACCAATGTCAGGACACCAAAACCAGCTGTCAGACTGATTGCTTTTAAATCATTGGTCGATCTTGCCATTAAATCTCCTGTACGGTATTTCCCAAAAAACGTCGGAGACATCGATAAAAAATGATCCATCAGCTTGCTTCGCATCCATCGTTCTAAAATAACCGCTCCGCCAAAAAGCGTATAATCCCATAAAAATGAAATAATATAATGGACAATCAGCAGTACAATGTAACCTGTAATAACTGCCGTCAGAATTTGTACCGTCAATGTTTCAAATTGGATATGGTCGATAATATATCCGACTAATTTTGGAGGAATCAATCCAACTGCACTTGCCAAAATTAAAGCGATAATAGCGAACGTATATCGTTTCCAGTAATGCGCAAAAAACCAGCTTAATTTCTTAAATACGGCAAACATCCTTTCACCTGCTTTCTATACCAAGTTTTGCATTCTAAATTCATTTTCTGTTGAAATCCTCCCCGTAAAACGACCTGGAAGTTTCCTCCCTGCTTCAATTATTAAGAAAACACGTCAATTCCACATAGTAAACGGCAGCCAGGTCGCCTCTCCTTATTCACACCCCATTTTCTGGTTGAAAAATGCATCAAAAAAAGCGCACGCCATCTGTCGGCATACGCTTATAATAATCATCCTGCTTATTCCATTATCAGCCGGCCACACGGAAACCTGCGGCCATACAAACACTTCTCCCTTAAAAAATTAAGAGAAAGCAAACCCGTTTACTGGAGGCCACAAAATTGTATTCTGTTGTATTTGATTTGATTGGTTGATTTGATACTGTAAATTCATCATTTTGTGATTCCCTCCTTTTTTATTTATTTGAAAATTGAATGCCTTTTTATTATATATTCCTACAATTCCCAAGTCAATTGTTTTTTTAATTTTAATAAAATTATATTATTTGAAAGCATTTTTTTATATGTTTCTCACGATTTTTTTCACCCTATTTATTTTCATATAATAAATTCCGTGCTATTATTTTTATTTAAGGGAGATGAAAGATATGAATTTAGATCAACTTTTAGATTTCAACGAAAAATTTGTAGACAGCAAAGATTACGAAGCTTATACAACGGACAAGTTCCCGAATAAACGCATGGTTATTTTTACTTGCATGGACACACGTTTAGTGGAACTGCTTCCCAGAGCACTGAATATCCGGAACGGTGATGTGAAAATGGTGAAAAATGCCGGAGCTATTATCCGGAAGCCATTTGACAGTATTATGAAAAGCTTATTAGTGGCTATTTACAGCTTAAAAGCAGAGGAAGTTGTTGTTATCGGTCATCATGGCTGCGGAATGTCCAATGTAGATACAGAAGCGCTACAACAAACTATGCTTGACCGCGGTATATCGGAAGACACGTTACATACCCTGGAGCATTCTGGTATTAACCTTCATAAAGAATTCCATGGTTTCGAGAAAATTGAGGACTCTGTGACTCAAAGTGTAGGAATTATTCGCAATCACCCGCTTCTTCCTAAGGAAGTGAAGGTTCACGGGCTTGTTATTGACCCGGAAACTGGAAAATTAGACGTCGTTTCCAGAGAAGACTAAAATAATACAAAGAAAGGGCCCGCTCATTTTATGAAGCAGGCCCTTTTTAAACATTAAAAATGCTATTAGCTTATTTCTTTTGAATCGATTGAATAATTTCAATAACTTTATCTCTTGATTCTTCACTCTTATATTTTTTCATTTCATCCAGCATGACTGGCGCAGCTTTTTTTAGTGCAGCCGCTTCTTGAATCAGTTTTTCTGTTGTTAACGTCTCCTCTTCAACAACCTTCGCATATTTCTTTTCTTTAAAAGAATTTGCATTAATAATCTGATCTCCCCTGCTTGCCCCGCGAGAAAGCGGGATTAACAGCATCGGCTTTCGTAAAGCTAAAAATTCAAAAATCGCATTGGAGCCGGCACGGGATACAACAAAATCCGTAGCCGCGAAAATATCTTTTAGTTCCTCATGTACGTATTCAAATTGCGCATATCCTGGAACATGAAGAGCTGAATCTACTTTTCCGCTTCCGCAAATATGAATAATTTCAAAATGCGTCAGTAAATCATCCAACGCCTCACGGATCGTTGAATTAATTTTTTCCGATCCGCCGCTTCCCCCCATAACCAAAAGCACGGGTTTTTCTCCTGAAAGCTGGGCAAATGCTAACCCTGCCTTTTTATCACCTGTAAATAATTCATCCCGAATCACCGCTCCAACATAAGCAGCCTTCTTCTCCGGAAGATATTGCATGGTCTCCGGGAATGTCGCCAATACTTTTTTGGTAAATGGAATAGAAAGCTTATTTGCAAGTCCCGGTGTGAAATCAGATTCGTGAATCACTGAGGGGATGCCTCTTAATTTTGCTGCTGCAACTACCGGGACAGAGACAAATCCGCCTTTTGAAAAAACAACAGATGGCTTTCTTTTTTCTAAAATACGGAAAGCCTGCATCGTTCCCTTTAATACCTTAAACGGATCTTTAAAGTTTTCTTTGGACATATAGCGGCGCAGTTTCCCGGTAGATACCGGATGATAGGTCACGCCTTCTAATTTTTCAATCAAGTTCCGTTCGATTCCTTCATAAGAACCGATATAATCTACTTCATAACCCTGCTCCTGATAATATGGTATAAGTGCTAAATTAACAATAACATGGCCGGCAGTTCCGCCGCCAGTAAATAAAATACGTTTTTTATTTCTTTTTTCCATGGATCAATTCATCCTTTCCCAGATTATTATATCAGCGTATAATGGGCAATGCACCTATTAAATGTAATGAAAAACCGAATTACGAAATGTCAGGAAGATGAATGATGTACGAAACAACGAATCGAAGACAAAAAATCAAACTTTTTATTATCATTATGCTGCCAATCCTTGTGACCCAAGTCAGTATGAATCTGATGAATTTTTTTGATACGGTCATGTCCGGCCAAGCCAGCGCCGTTGATTTAGCAGGGGTTGCAATCGGATCCAGCCTTTGGATACCAATTTTAACAGCTGTAAATGGGATTGTTCTCGCAATAACTCCAATTATCTCTCAACTTATTGGCGCCAAAGAGAAAAAAGATATTCCGCAGGTTATTCAGCAGGGTATTTATTTATCTGTCGGTTTATCCTTCATTATTCTCATTGCCGGTTTTTTTGTTTTAGAACCTGTATTACAGCTGATGAGCCTGGAACCGGATGTACATCATGTGGCGAAATATTATTTAATTTTTCTTGCTGCGGGTATTATGCCATTATTTATTTTTCACACGGTCCGAAGCTTTATGGATGGGCTTGGACAGACGAGAGCTTCTATGATTATTATTTTAATTTCTCTGCCAATCAATGCCTTTTTGAACTATATCTTTATTTTTGGCAAACTGGGAATACCGGCATTTGGCGGCATCGGCGCTGGAATTGCAACGAGTATTACCTATTGGATAGTCAGTATCATTTCTTTATATATGATACATAAGGTTGCTCCATTTACATCGTATCAAGTCTTTCAGGTACGCTTTAAACCACAGATTTCCTATTGGCTCAGTCAATTAAAAATTGGTCTGCCAATCGGAATGGCAATGTTTTTTGAAACAAGTATTTTTTCTGTGGTAACGATGATGATGAGTGTGTATGATACAAATACAATTGCCGCCCACCAGGCAGCAATGAACTTTGCCGGATTATTATACATGCTGCCGTTAAGCGTCGGAATGGCGCTTACTATTGCAGTCGGGTTTGAAATAGGAGCGAAACGTTTTCAGGATGCACGAACCTATACGTATCTTGGAATTACAGGCGGGATGATTATTGCTCTATTTATCGGCATTATTTTGTTTGTATTCGATGATGCCGTTGCAGCGCTATACCATAATAACCCAGAAGTGATTGCCTTAACAAAACAATTTATTCTGTTTGCGATATTTTATCAGCTTGCAGATGCCATCGGCGCTCCTATCCAAGGAGCTTTAAGAGGATATAAGGATGTGAACGTCACCCTTATTCTCGCATTAATTTCTTATTGGCTTATCGGCTTGCCGGTTGGATTTTTATTTGCCAACTATACCAATTTTGATGCCTTTGGCTACTGGATTGGAATTATTGTCGGTTTAAGTGCAGGCGCAATTGCTCTGCTGCTCCGACTATTACACATTCAGCGTAAAGCAAAGCGCGGTTGAAAATGTTTTAATAAGAATTATAAAAAGCACCATGAATCATTTTGATTGATTCATGGTGCTTTGATGTTATTCCTACAAGAATAGTCCAACGATGGTTGCTGAAAGAATAGATACCAGCATAGACCCTGCCAAAAGCTTCATTCCAAATTTAGAAACAATGACAGCTTTGGCATTATCAATCCCTTTTACAGTACCTGCGATAATACCGATAGAAGAGAAGTTAGCAAAGCTTGTTAAGAATACTGTTACAATACCAACTGTTTTTTCAGAAAGCTGATCCAGCAATGGTTGTAATTCCAGCATTGCTACAAATTCATTTGTTACAATTTTTGTACCCATAATCGATCCAGCTTGAACAACTTCACCTGGCGCAATTCCCATTAGTACGCCTAGTGGAGAAATAATATAACCAAGAATTTCCTGCAGGGTAATTCCAGCGAAAACAGCTTGGATAATCCAGTTAACCAGTTCTAATGAGGCAATAAAAGCAATTAACATTGCAGCAACAATCAGTGCAATTTTCCCGCCTTCTAATGCACCATTTCCCATTGCTTCGAAAATACTTTTATCCTGACTGACGTCCGAAATATCCACTTTGTCTTCTTCCTTTGGAACGTTTACAGGGGCAATGATTGAAGCGATCATCAAGCAGCTGAACATATTCAACGGCAAAGCAACCAAAACATATTCTGGAGGCAGCATTTGAATATACGATCCCACGATAGAAGCTGATACAGAACTCATTGCCGAGGCACAGACAATAAATAAACGATTTTCATTTAAATGGTGAAATTGCGAGCGTATTGCAATCAATGCCTCAGATTGACCGAAGAAAACACTATTTACACCATTAAATGATTCAATTCGAGGTAACCCTGTTATTTTGGAAATAACAGCTCCAATATACTTAATAATTATTGGAAGAACTTTTAAATAAGTAAGAACGGAGAGAATGGTTGCAAAAAAGATAATTAAGAGAAGCACATTGAAGAAGAATACGCCGCCCTCTGCCAACTCAAATCCACCTAACACAAATCCAATACCTTCTTGTCCGAACTCAATTAACTTATTGAATAAGTTTGAAATCCACCTGATAATGTCTTCACCAATTGGCGTGGAAAACATAAACCATGTAATAAGCAATTGTATAACTAACATAATACCAATGGCATAGAAGTTGATTCTTTTCTTATCATTCGACATTAAAAATGCTAGGCCGAGTGTAATGATAACTGCCAAAATCCCCAACAAAATGTCCATATTACCGCCTCCTCCACATTATTTCCTGTAAACGCTTTATCATATATAATAAAAAATTTACAGGAAAAGTTTCAAATCTACATATTAAAACAATACAAAACATTGCAATCCCTAAAAAAATAAATGTAATTATTTAATTAAGAACTCCCATTCAATTACTATCATATTAGTAATTGAAAATAATTTCAATGCTTGGAAAAGAGAATTAATAATTAAAAAAATTAGAAATAAATTGTAATATTTAGGATAAATACTCTATTTGTGTCATGTTAAATAAATCATATATAATATTTCCTAATTGCTTAAGAAAATACAACTTCAATTTGTCTGCACCTGTCGAAATTCGGAACTATTTTGGTTTCTTTATGATTCAGCAGAGTTTGAATTAGATATTTACTGAAGAGGCTAATTTTACTTTCTTGACATATAAGAAAAAAACAAGAACACCACTTGATTTTTAAAACTTCGGTGTTCTTGCCAAAAAGATTTCCGATGCGACTCTTTTCGATGGAACGAGTAATCGCATTCCCAGTCCCAGTCCCAACCCCGACCTCAGAACGAGAGCCCTTTCTTACTCTTATAAAAAAAGTCTTGATACGAGCATATCAGCTCATATCAAGACTTTTACATTTTTAACC
This sequence comes from Oceanobacillus sp. B139/18, assembly GCF_055524595.1. Taxonomy (NCBI): domain Bacteria; kingdom Bacillati; phylum Bacillota; class Bacilli; order Caryophanales; family Bacillaceae; genus Oceanobacillus; species Oceanobacillus sp. B139/18. The sequence goes on from NZ_JBVFXI010000001.1 coordinate 1,189,405, forward strand.
TTCTAGCAATAAATCATATGGATCTTCAAGCATTTCCTTGATTCGAACTAAGAATTGAACGGCTTCTTTTCCATCTACAATACGGTGATCATAGGATAATGCAATATACATCATCGGACGCACTTCAATGGAATCATCCGGCATAGCGATTGGGCGCTTAATGATGTTATGCATTCCCAAAATACCAACCTGCGGCGCATTTAAAATTGGTGTAGACATCATAGAACCAAATGTACCGCCATTTGTAATTGTAAAGGAACCGCCTTGCAAGTCATTTAAGGACAATTTATTGTCACGTGCTTTCGTACCTAAATCAACGATATCCTGCTCAATTCCTGCAAAGTCCTTGCGATCTGCGTCACGAACAACCGGAACAACAAGACCATCATCTGTAGAAACGGCAATACCGATATCATAGAATTTTTTAATGACTAATTCATTGCCTTGGATTTCTGCATTCAGAAGCGGGAATTCTTTTAATGCTCCTACTACAGCTTTAGCAAAGAAAGACATAAACCCTAGCTTGACACCATTTTTCTCTAGGAATTTATCTTTTCGCTGCTTACGAAGCTCCATTACAGAAGTCATATCTACTTCATTAAATGTAGTTAACATAGCTGTATTATGCTGTACTTCTACAAGGTTTTTAGCAATTGTTTGGCGGCGGCGTGTCATTTTAACACGTTCTACCGGCTTATCAAACTCTGTTTTCTCTGATTTAGGCTCTTCTTTTTTCGCCGGCTTCGATGGCGCAGACTCTTTTTTAGGAGCATTATTATGAGCATTCACATCGTCTGGACGAACTCTGCCAAGCGGATCACGTGTTTGTACTTCACTTAAGTCAATACCCAGTTCGCGAGCGCGTTTTCTTGCTGCAGGAGAAGCAATCACATCACCATTACTTTGTTCAGGTGCAGCTTCCTGCTTATTTTTCTCAGAAGCTTCCTGTTTAGGCTCTTCTTTAGGAGCTTCTTTAGGAGCTTCTTCATTTTTATCAGCTTCTTCTGTCTTACTTTCTTCCTTGCCGGAAGATGCACCCGCTTCGCCATTTTCATCTAATTTGCCGATGATATCTCCTACAGAAACATCCTCGCCCTCATTACTGGTAATTTCAGCGATAACACCAGAAAATTCTGAGTTGACTTCCACGTTTACTTTATCCGTCTCTAACTCTACAATTGCATCGCCTTTCTCTACTTTATCGCCTTCTTTTACAAGCCATTCTGCTATTGTTCCTTCTGTAATAGATTCCGCTAATTCAGGTATTTTAATTTCTTGCACTTTATTTTCCTCCTTCAAATTCGTTCAATGCCTGGTCAATAATATATTGATGCGCTGTTTTATGCACAGTAGGTATGCCTCCAGCTGGTGCTGCACGCTTCGGTCTGCTGATAACGTGTAATTCCTGATCCTCTTCAAGAAGCTCTCTTAAATAATCATCTACAAAATCCCATGAACCCATATTTTTTGGCTCTTCTTGCACCCAGACGATTTCTTTTAAGTTAGGAAGTTTTTGGATTTCTTCTTGAATTGCTTTTTTAGGGAACGGATAGATTTGCTCTACACGTAAGGCGCGAATCCAATCGCAGTTCGCTTCTGCTTCTTCCATTTCCCCTTCAATATCAATCATTATTTTACCGCTTCCCAATAACAGACGTGTCGCTTTTTTCGGATCTGTATCAAAGTATGGTTGTTCACGCAACGTTTTAAATCCACCGGTCGTAAACTCTTCCGCACTGGAAGCCATCTTATAATCTCTGATAAGACTGCTTTTCGGTGTCATCAGAATCAAAGGACGTGCCTCTGGACGGGAACGCATTGCTGCCTGACGACGAAGCAGATGGAATAACTGCGCTGAGGAAGTAACATTCGCTACGATCCAGTTATTCTCTGCAGCCATCTGTAAATAACGTTCTAAGCGGGCACTGGAATGCTCTGGCCCTTGTCCTTCATACCCATGAGGAAGCAGCAATACCATATTTGATTTTTCATCCCATTTCGCTCTCGCTGAAGCAATAAATTGGTCAATAATCACCTGACCCGCATTGGCAAAATCACCGAATTGTGCTTCCCAGATAACAAGTGTGCTTGGAGAATACACACTATAGCCATATTCAAAGCCTAAAACTCCTGTTTCTGATAGCGGACTGTTGCGAACATCAAAGGAGGCTTTGACATCTGACAATCCATGCATCGGACTATATTTTTCACCTGTATTCACATCATGCAGGACAACATGGCGATGCGCAAAGGTTCCTCTTTCTGTATCCTGACCTGTTAATCGAATTGGTGTGCCATCTTTTAATATAGAGGCAAATGCTAACGCTTCCCCGGTTCCCCAGTCAGCTTTGTTTCCTTCTTCTAATGCATCTTCTCTGCGCTTCAGAATTCTTTCGGTTTTCTTAAAGCCTTCAAAACCTTCCGGACGTTTTAGAAGTTCTTTATTGATTCCCTTTAAAGTCTCTAAATCTACTGCAGTTTCAAATTGATCTAATCTATTAGATAATACTTCCGGCATAGACTTCGGCTGCGGCTCACCTATTTCCGTTTCTGTCATGCCCTTGTAAATATCAGACAGTTTTGTATCAATCTCGTTTTTAATTTCGTCAAATCCGCCGGATTCCAATAGGTTTCTTTCTTCCATCGCACGTGCGAACAAGGTAGATACCGATGGATGATTATCGATTTCACTGTACAATTGCGGCTGTGTCGTTCTCGGCTCATCCATTTCATTATGTCCATAACGGCGATAACCTACTAAATCAATTAAAACATCTTTATGGAATTTTTTACGATACTCACAAGCTATTTTCACTGCAGAAATACAAGAAATCGGATCATCTGCACTGACCCGGATAATCGGAATTTCAAAACCTTTAGCCAAATCACTTGCATAGCGTGTAGAGCGTCCGTCTACGCGGTCTGTTGTATAACCAAGCTGGTTATTCGCAATCAGGTGAACAGTTCCGCCTGTTGTATACCCCGGCAATCCGCTTAAATTAAGCGTTTCTGCAACGACACCTTCCCCGATAAAGGCTGCATCCCCATGAATAATCAGCGGCATTGCTTTATTCGTATCTCTAACAGGATAACCGCTTACATCACGTTCATCCTGTGCCGCACGGGCAAATCCTTCCACAACCGGGTTGACAAATTCAAGGTGTGACGGATTATGCGCAAGTGTAATTTTTGTGTTTACTTTACTTCCATGGATAACTTCTTTTTCTGCTCCAAAATGATATTTTACGTCTCCGGTCCAGCCATAGTTAATTGCTTTAGAACCTTCTGACGGCATCAATTCCTTGTCTCTTGTATAATTAAACTCGGAAAAAATCTTATCATATGGCTTTTTCAATACATTCGCAAGCACAGCTAAACGTCCGCGGTGCGCCATTCCCATCATTACATGTTCAATGTTATCTTCGTTTGCATATTTTACGAGATAGTCGATCATCGGAACCATTGACTCTAAGCCTTCGATGGAAAAACGCTTTTGGCCGACAAATGTTTTATGAAGGAATTTTTCAAAACCCTCTACTTCATATAAACGCTTTAAAATATCCTTTCTGTCCTCTTGATCAGGATCAAATCTTGCATTTCCTTCTTCAATCAAATCAAACAGCCAGGTCCGCTCTTCATCATTATTGACATGGTCATACTCAAACGTAATAGTTCCTGTATAGTATTTCTTCAGCAGGTTAATAACATCCAAACCTGTTTGAACATCTTCTTTTTCCCGTTCCCAGATCCAGGAGGCCGGGATTTTTTTCAAATCTTCTTCTGTTAAATTGTAATGCTTTAAATCAAGCATTACGGACGGAGCACTTTTATAGCCGCCAACAGAATAAATATCCGCATCTGTATGACCGTAACGCCGAATAGCCTCAACAAGTTTGATTGCTGAGGTTAATTTCGTCACATCAAAATCTTCTGATATATTCCCATTGGAAGCTGTTTGTTCACTGATAGGAAAGACTACTTCTGCCCCTGTCATCCAAGCAGGCGCTCCATATGCATCAAACAATGCTTTAATAGAAGATTCCACTTGTTCTGGATCTTCTTTGTACAATTCATACTGTTGTTCTAAATACCCCGCATTTGGTCCGTGAAACTGTCCCCAAAATTTTTCTGCAGACTCTTCATTTCCTGGCACGACTGATACCCCCATTGAATTAACTAATCCGTTCGTGAAAACGGTTCAAATTATTAATAATCCTATTGATTTCTTTACACCAACTAATATACATGATTTTTAAGGAGGTTACAAGGAATCAGAACCGATTTATTGGGATAATTCGACATTTTCTATTCTTCCATAAAAATATATCAAAACAGTCCCTTTTTTATATTTTTCTAACAATTAATTCAGTGACTTTTGAACACATATTTTCCGGTAAAAATACATTTAATTAAAATTAATATAGGAATAGTTCACAACCAGTGATTTTTCCGTTATAATAAGGACAAATTAGTAAACAAAACTTCATTCTGTCAGAGCATTTCGATTTCTGCAGATTGGCAGTTACATGCTTCAGGCTTGCAGGCAGTTCTTCATTCTTCTTTCAACAATTTCTATAACAGAAGAGATATGTTTACATACAGCTGCTGCAAGATAAAAGCGTATCCATAACCCAAATGAAAATACAACGCATTTCTTTATGATGTAAAATTGGATACCATCACTACATAAAAGGAGGAATCTTATCATGAAATTAGCATTGATTTTAGGAGTTGCTGTTACATTTATTGTTTCCTGTTTTTCAGCTGGCTACGAAGCAAAACCGGGAGTACCAAAAGAAGATCAGCGTACTTAAGATTTAAAATAACTTTATAGAAATCACTTTATGTACAATCAAAAAAAGATGCCTCCATTTTGCGGAGACATCTTTTTTAATGTAAATCAGGAAACCCCTGCTGTCTTAACGCTTCATAGATAATAATGGAAGCTGTATTGGACAGATTTAATGAACGAACCTCGTCATTCATATGAATTCGCAGGCATTTATCTTCTTTATCTGTCAGCAGTTCCCGCGGGATCCCTGTAGACTCTTTTCCAAATACAAAAAATTGATCCAGCTCCACGGAGGAAAAATCAAAATCAGTATAATATTTGGTTCCAAAGTTCTCTATATAGTAAAAGCTCCCTGCCGGATAGGTTTGATATAATTCATCGATGGAATCATATTCTTTAACATCAACATGCTCCCAGTAATCCAAACCGGCGCGACGCACCATTTTACTGTCTGTTGAAAAGCCAAGCGGACGGATAAGGTGTAACGTCGTCCCGGTCGCTAAACATGTTCTCCCGATATTCCCCGTATTTGCCGGGATTTCTGGTTCAAATAATACTACATGCAAACTCACCATTCATTCTCCTTCAATTGCAAATTCTAAAAGTGGATATCCCTAAAAGCTGGTTCTCTTCTTTCTATCCCAAAATCAATTATACACTAACTTATCTCAATCCGAAAAAACTTATATTCAATTTCCGGAGTCCAGGCAGCCGAGTCCTCATAAGACCAATAACGGTTGCGGCTGTTATCGGTATGCGCATTGACAAGCGGCATATTATCAGCATCTTTAGCTACTACAATCGTTGTATGATTCCATGTACCGTCGCCTTCAAAATCATAGCAAATCACATCTCCGGGATTTAATTCTTCCGGTGTTTGCATCTCGATTCCCCTGATTCCGCGTTCTGAACCGCTTAAATACCATCTGAACGAATGCGCCACAGACCAGCTGAAGCTCCAAGAATCTTTTCCATACCACCAGCCCCGCTCCCGGACCGGCTCCCCCCACATCGGGCCTCCTCCCGCCCGCAGACATTGGGAAATGTAATTCGTGCAATCATCTTCAAAGCGACGATATTCCGGATTATAGCTGTTCCACCAGCGCTCTGCATATTTCACTGCTCCCAGCCGGTTATATTCTATTTCACGATTATTATCCTTGAGGTTTCCTTGTTTTAATACAGGGGGCTGATTACTGCCGTTTTCCGCTGGAGGCTTTTCAATCGATTGATGTCTGATTTCTCTATCCGATTGTTTCACAAGCTGATAAGGGACGACCTGCTCTTCCGTATAAAAAAAATCGCCCTGCTTCATTAAATATACCAAGTGTACCGCATATCGCGTGCTTCTGGTTGTGTCATAGGACTGTTTGCTGAAGACGAGGCCTTTTCCTTTTATCTTCACAATTTGCGCCTTTCGCTTCTTACAAAGTCTCTGCTTCTTACGCCACCAATCTTGGCCCTCCTTGCTGCCCTCGAAAAATTGCTGCCAATATGTTGTAATATCGCCCATAAAAAATCGCCTCCTCATCACAGCTTATGCATAAAGGAGGCGAATTAGGTCTTAGAAACCGCTGGAATGGCCGTGAGTATTTCTTCTACTTTACTGTCATGGCCGACAGCGCATTTTCCATTTCAAATTGTACTTGTTCATGATTCTCTTTTTCCAGGGCTTTAGAGAGCGCTTCTCTCGCAGCATCTGTTCCTATCTTCCCTAATGACCAGGCAGCAGTACCACGAATAACCGGCCGCGGATCGTTTTCCATAACAGCTATTAAATCAGTTTCCGCGGATGCTTCTTTATAATGGCCCAACGCTAAAATAACATTACGCTGAATCGGCTTTTTCCCTCTCCAAAAGCCGGACATATGCCCGAACTTTTCTTTAAACTCCCGATTTGATAAATGAAGCATTGGTTTAAGTCTTGGTTTAACCAATTCTGGCTCTGGCTCTAATTCCTGGTGGAAATGAGAATCTTTATCCCGGTTCCAGGGACATACCTGCTGACACGTATCACATCCGTATAAACGATTTCCTATCTTATTACGGAATTCCTCCGGCAGAAAATCCTTTGTCTGGGTTAAAAACGCAATACAGCGCTGCGCATTCAATTGTCCTCCTTGTACAATAGCACCTGTAGGACAGGCATCTAAACAAATTGTACAATCACCACAGCCGTCCTCTACCGGCGAGTCAGGGATAAACGGAATATTAGTCAGCATTTCTCCCAGATAAACAAACGAGCCATATTCCTTGGTAATAATGGAGGTATTTTTTCCGCTGAAGCCAATGCCGGCTCGTTCAGCTACAGCCCGGTCGCTTAATTCCCCAGTATCTACCATTGACTTGATAACAGCATCCGGCACTTTATCTTTTATATACTCTCCCAGCTTATCCAGCCGTTCCCGCAAGGCAACATGGTAGTCAATCCCCCATGAAGCACGGGCAAAAATGCCGCGTCTGTCTCCTTTTGTCCCTCTCGGTGTTGTTTCCATTCTCGAAGGATAGGCGACGGCAATGGAGATGATAGACTTCGCTTCCGGCAGTAACCGCCTGGGCTCCGTTCTTTCCTCAATACTCCCTTTTTCAAAACCAGATTGGTATTTTAGTTCTTGCTGACGTCTTAACCGTTCTTTCATTTCTGTAAAAATATCAGCCGTTGCAAAACCAATTTTATCGATACCGATTGTTTTCGCGTAGGCCTGGATATCCTTTTTCAGCTCTTCTACTTTCACCATACCGCCTCCCTTCTATTATTTTTTATCCTGATGAACTCGCTTTAAACATCCGGACCGGGATTTCAGTTATGCATCCATGAAAAATCTTGCTCTTCGCATCCGGTTCAATACCGCAGCAATTTCATTTTTCCTTGGTCTGGCTAAATCTCCTGGATGTTTCCCGTTGCTTTTCGTCAAAGTTTCCAATCCTTGATCCATTTTTTTATCAATCTGATCGATCAATGCTGCAAACGAAGAAAAATGCTTCTTTTCATTTCGGTAAAGATATTGGATAATCTCTGCAATCATTCTTGTTTGCGAAGCATCTACCAGCTGTTCCGTATAAGCAAAAGAAATGGGTTCTTTTCCAAATAGAATTTGAAATTGGCCTTTAGCCTGGATTTTAAACCTTTTATCTGTCTGCTTCGGAAATGTAGAAGCAGACAGATGCCGCTTTTCTACGTTCTTGAAATTCGTCTGCTCTACCTTACTATCGGCAATAGGATCTTCTTTTATAATTTCCTGTGCTCTTTGTGTGACATTCTTTGGCTTATATTCCTCCATAAGAATAACCGTATCTGCCACGGCAAAATATTCTCCTGAGCCGCCAGTTACTAAAATAACTGATTTATCTGCTTCATCGACTAATTGTCTGATACGATGTATAAACGGGGTGATTGGTTCATTTTTATGATCAATCAGTTTTTGCATGCGGCTGTCGCGAATCATAAAATTGGTTGCGCTGGTATCCTCGTCAATCAGCAGGGTGTCTGCTCCAATCTCTAAAGCTTCCATCACGTTTGCCGCCTGAGAAGTACTTCCGCTTGCATTACTTGTTGAAAAAGCAGTTGTATCTTTTCCATGCGGAAGGTTAGAAATAAATGGAGAAATATTCACCGATGAGATTTCCCTTCCATCTTCTGCCCGAATTTTGACAGCACTCGGGTCTGTACAGATAAATTCCCGGCCATCTCCCTCGCAATGAGGATAAACGCCGCGTTCGATCGCTTGAAGCAGTGTACTCTTCCCGTGATAACCGCCTCCGGTAATCAAGGTGACTCCCTGCTTGACCGCCATTCCTGTTATTGTTTTGCCATGAGGAAGCTTTAATTCTACCTCATCCTCCTGCGGACTTTGAAAAGCAACCGCACCTTTGGCAGGCAGATTACTTACGCCGCTTTTTCTTGGCAATACAGAGCCATTGGCAATAAAGCTCACCCAATTATTTTCTTTCATTGCTTGCCATATGGCCTCTTGCTGATCAGCTAATTGAACCGCCTGCTGAATCGTTTTATCCTGAATATGAAAAACAGAATGCTCGATGATAGATGGAATTACCTCATCGAATAACTTGATTGCTTCCTTTCCATTAATGGATCGTCCATTAGCCGGCAGACCTGCAGACAGACAAACCGTTAATCCCTGCTCGGAAATACGTACTGCTGTCCGCTCTAATATCTCCTGGCCCGGTCCATCAAAAGCAATCATGCCGCTTTTGCCAGAACCTTTAATAAATGTTTTATTTTGATACACTGCTTTATCAATCACTCTCGCAAACGCATCCTCTACTGCTGTCTGTCGAGATTTTGTTTCCAGCCACTCAGCAGCTATATGCCGTTCCTTCTCTGGAATCCCGATTCTTATTTTAGAAGGGCTGGCAAATGGGTCTCCTTGAACATAGTCGATATAAAGTGTATACCTCGGATACGTGTAGCTTCCCGCAATTTGTTTATATGCTTTGTAGCTTTTTCGGTCAATTTGTAATAAATTATTTTCAAGACGCTTCATCCTGGCTCCTCCATTCTGCTTTATTCTTTATAAACAGGGTACTATACTTAAAGTGCAAGTTCAAAAAGCCCGGTAAATAGGACCAAGAAGTTCAAGGCGACGAGCTATTTCCAAACGGACTTCCACAGGATGTGGTGACTTCTGTGTTGTCCACAGGACGTGGACGGTTTTAACAGAAGTTCCTCTTTGTTTTATAATACGTGAGTAACGGTTTTGGTGGGGCGAGTAATCGCAGTCCCATTGGAAATAGCTTGTCAACGCACTTCCGCAGGATGCGGTGGCTTCTGCGCTGCCCACACGACGTGGGCGTTCTTAGTAGAAGATCCTTTTCCCGACGTGTCATTTTTATTGGATTTTTTGAACTTCCTCTTATAGGTGAGGAAACAAATATTTTACAAAATAAAAACGCAACACTTCGTAGACTAAGTACGAAACACTGCGTTATCACATATGTATGGAGCGGGTGAAGGGAATCGAACCCTCATCATCAGCTTGGAAGGCTGAGGTTTTACCACTAAACTACACCCGCATGATTTATAGTTGTTTTCAACGACAAAATTTATTATAGCAACGTATTCGATAAAAATCAACAATAAATTTAATTTTTTTCATGAAAACTTAACCGAAAATTAATATTTAATGAAAATATACCTAAGAATAATTTATAATACCAGTGCATATACTTCTATAATGCCCAAATGTTTCTCGTATAATCTGTTTACATTCGTCTGGTCGCGTAATAAACTATTATTATGCTTCACGGAGAGGAGAATTTTAAAATGTCAGTATATTCAACTATTCTTACCCAATCGGAATTTGTAGATAAGGATAGTCTCAGCTACCCATTTGAAGAAAGAGGATTACAGTTTGGCGATGGCGTTTATGAAGTGATTCGGATTTATAAAGGAGAGTATTATCTCCTGAAAGAACATGTGGATCGCCTGTACCGTTCTGCCGAAGCCATCAAAATCAAGATCCCTTATCATAAAGAAAAGATGACAGACCTATTACATCAATTAATGGAAAAAAATAATATGAAAAATGATGGAAAGGTGTATATGCAAATCACACGCGGCTCAGCTCCCCGGGATCATGCCTTTCCATATGAAGTCACACCTAATATCTATGCTTACCTTCAGGATCTGCCCAGAAATGAAAAGATTCTGGAGAACGGGGTAAAGACCATCTCACAGCGTGATGTCCGATGGGAAAACTGTTATATCAAAAGCTTAAATCTGCTGCCAAACGTTTTAGCAAAGCAGACAGCAAAAGAAAATAATTGCTATGAAGCCATTCTGCATCGAGATGGCGTGGTAACAGAATGCAGCTCTTCCAATATCTATCTCGTAAAAGACGGAAAAGTATACACGCATCCAGCTACTAATAATATTTTACATGGATGTGTACGAATGGCAGTGGAGCGCTTTTTAAAAGCTGAAAATATTCCGCTGATTGAAGAGGCTTTCCAAATTGAAGATATCCAGCATGCAGATGAAATGTTTTTATCCAGCAGTACATCAGAGGTACTGCCTGTTATTCAGCTCGACAATGTAGTTGTCGGAAATGGTGAACCCGGAAAAATTACCCGTACCCTGCAAAGAGCGTATGAACAGGATGCTAAAATTACTGATAAGTTAATTAAAAATGTGTAATGAAAACTGTCGCCTTGACCATGGGCGGCAGTTTTATTATCCTGATATAAATATCCGGAAACCCTGCTAATGACAGCCTTACATCACATCGACTAGTTAATCATATTACTCTTCCCACTGCGTTCATTTAAATAATGGATTCCTTTTTTAATCGAATATAATTTGCGGTGATATTAAGTTATTTCTTTTATTATCAAGACTCCAACCGTAAAAAATAAGAAGATAAACATATTAGTCATGTATAATATCCTTCTCTTCTTTACTTTTTTCCACAATCACGCCCGATTTCTTAATATTCCAGATGGGAGGTATCATTAAATTTATTCACTACATTCTGCTGAAAACTATTTTGGCTTAAAACAGTTACACCACCTGCTAATGAAGAAAAGTATGCATTAACAATCATCTCTGGTTCAAATTTCAACCACCAGGCTAGTATGTACCCTAATGTTCCTCCGTGTGAAACAATTAAAATGCTTTTCTCATTTTCTAATTCACATATCCTATCCATACAATTGGAAACCCGACTATAAAATTCTCGCCAGGTTTCACCGCTTTGAAATTCCCGATAATCTAGATCAAATTCACTTTTTGCTCTGGGATTTCTATTTGCTCTTGTCCAATCCTTTGTTTTCCCTGCAGCAACACCACTGTTTATTTCACGTAATCCTTTTTCCTGAATAACGTCTAATTTTAATTCTGCTCCAACTATATCTGCTGTTTGGAACGCCCTTAATAGATCAGATGAATACAAGACACAGGCATTTTTCTCCACAGATTCTTTTAATTTTTCTCCAATTTTTTCGCTTGACCCTTTCCTGCTTCAGTTAAAGGAGTATCTGTCCAACCACCCGACATATTATTTAGATGATGTTCCGATTGACAATGCTGTATCAAGATAATATTGCTCATTTTGTCCTCCCCGCTTTTAATTAAATTATACTTAATTCCCAATCTGAGCAGTTTGTTTAATATTGATTTCCCTTATTAACAACAATATCTTTTTATTAAAATCGAAATTCTTGTAAAAGGTATTTAACTACTCTTCCTTTTAGAGATAATTAGTATAGTATTTAACTAACATCCGTCATTTCAGTTCAAATGTTATCTTTTTCATACATCCTCTTTTGAGGATAAAGATAGACTTCCTATGTACCCATCGTCATAACTTCCAAATTAGTTTTATCCTATTCCTGTATATGTATATCTATGACAAGATCGCAACCGAACACGCTCATTTTTTATAGTCTTTAAAATATAAGCAAAATGCTAAAATCACCGACAATTCATTTCCCGATTATTTGATATAAAAGAAAGACTATAACAATCGTTATTACTAGGCTGACTGCTATAATTTTCAAGAAGGATTTCCGTTTTATTTTACTAGGTTGTTCTACTTTCATTGCTTCTTTTTCCACTTGATAAGAAAGCATCTTCGACGGCACCGTATCTGATGCCGTTATTCCAAACAGCTGTCTGTGCTCTGCTATTTCAAACATACGCTCATCTGTTACTGCTCCAAACGCACGTCTGTCCAGTTCCTTCAGCAATTTTGCTCTATCCTTCCGCTTGATTAAGCTTAATAAAAAATTTACTTTTATAATATGAGGAATCTCGTCTATTTGTAAACGCTTGGCTAATAGCTTTCCTGCAACTAAACGTTTTCGAAATGCTTTATATTCTTCTTTATCCGCTAAATAAATTTCTATCGAACTGGTAAATTGATGTTTATATATTTGATACCTTTTAATATCCTGCCATTGAATAAAAATCGCACGTTTTAATGGATGTTTGATAATAAACATATCCTTTGTCAGCGTGAGATACGGTTTTAAATCAACAAGCATTTTAATCGCAAAAAGTGTGGAACCCCCAAAAATCAAGGGAAGGATAGTAAAAATATAACCATCTACCGTATTCCCTTCCTTAAAAGAATAGATACATACCGCCATTCCCAGTATAAAATAAGTAAGAGAGAGAATAAGAGCTAAAAAACTCTTCCCTTTTGATACGTATAAATAAACTTCCTGTGTACCCAACATCATAACCTCCGAATCAATTTCGTATCACTCTATTGATTCTTTATTTTACCATATTTTACTTGATATACATTTAAAAAATATACAAATAAGCTCTATAGCTAATCCCACCTGTACAGTTAATCCTCATTGATTCGCATTCCGAAATAGTTTAAACTAAAATCATATAGAATGAAATTCATTTAAAAATTGAGGAGGAATTACATGTCTGCATCAACAGAAAAAAGACCCGTTACCACAACCGATTTTCAGAATATTAAGGTTCTTAGTGAACCGGAGTTTATTTCAAAAAATAAATATAGTTATGTCATCACCTCTGTGAATGAAGATAAAGACTATGAATCACAGATTTATGTACATAACTTGAAAGATGATTCTCACAAGCAATGGACTACAGACAATCATCGGAATCATACGTTCCGCGTTTCTCCGAATAAGGATAAATCCTTCTTCCTTTCCAGCCGCAGCGGAGCTTCACAGATTTGGCTAATAGCTGTTGACGGCGGGGAAGCAAAACAGATTACTACTTTTCCAAACGGCGTCTCCTCCCCTGTCTGGGCAAACGACGGAAAGTCGATTATATTCTGCTCCTTTCTGGAAAAAGATGATGATATTGCTTCCTTAAAAGAGTTAAGCAACGAAGAAAAAAAGGCAAAACAAAAGGAAGCACAAACAAAACCGCTTATTGTCGACCGTTTAAAGTACAAGTCGGATGCCAGAGGATTCCATGACCAATCCACTGTACAAATCATCCAATATGATATAAACGCAGACAAATTTTATCAGCTTACAACCCAAGAGGCAGATCATCATTTGGTTGACCTTGCACCGAACGGCGAACATCTTGTCTTTGCAGCTAATTTTGAAGAAGATGCGGATGCTTCCCTGGTTTCTGATTTATATTTACTGGAGCTGCAGTCAAAGGAAATAACTAAATTAACAGACAGTAAAGGCAGCTACCACGACGCCAAATTCTCCAGAGACAGTAAAAAAATTATTGCTTGCGGGCATGAGTTTGAATATGCAGGCGCAACGCTCACTAAGCTGTTTCTATACGATGTAGAAAGCAAAGAAAGAAAATTGCTTTCTGGAGATTGGAGCATCCAGCCAGGTGATACAATGGTCGCGGACATGCGTCTTGGCAGCTCGGAAACTGGTCCTGTCTGGTCACATGACAATGCATCCATTTATTTTCTTGGATCAGATGCTGGAGCTGTCAATCTATATGAAACAGATTTAGAAGGAAATTTAAAAACACGTTACAGCGATGATAATCACGTATTCGGCTTTTCTTATCATCCAGAGACAGACAGCTTTATTTTAGGAATCAGCAAACCAAAAGATCCTTGTAATTTTTATAAGCTGGATGCAGATAATACCTTAAAGCAGCTGACAGATGTAAATAAAGCCTTTATTCATGAAGCAGCTTTAAGTGAACCAGAAGAAATCTCCTATACATCAAGCGATGGCTTAGAAATTCAAGGCTGGCTGCTTCGCCCTTACGGCTTTCAGGAGGGAAAGAAATATCCATTTGTTCTGGAGGTTCACGGCGGTCCGCATGCCATGTACGGTCAAACCTTCTTCCATGAACTCCAGCTTCTTGCAGCGAAAGGATATGTTGTCCTTTATACCAATCCGCGCGGCAGCCATGGGTATGGACAGGAATTTGTTAACGGGGTGCGGGAGAACTATGGCAAAGGAGATTATCGCGATCTGATGGAGGCGGTCGATTATTGCTTAGAACAGTATTCCTTCATTGATGAAAACCGTTTGGGTATGACCGGCGGAAGCTACGGCGGGTTTATGACGAACTGGATTGTCGGTCATACGAACCGTTTCAAAGCAGCAGTGACACAACGATCCATTTCCAATTGGTTAAGCTTTTATGGAGTCAGTGATATCGGCTTCTTCTTTACCAAGTGGGAGCACGGCGTGAATTTATTAGAGGATCCAACCGGACTGTGGGATATATCTCCGTTGAAATATGCAGAAAACGTGGAGACACCGCTTCTTATCCTGCATGGTGAAAAAGATTATCGCTGTCCAATCGAACAGGGAGAACAATTGTTTATCACATTAAAGCATTTAAATAAAGAAGTGGAATTCGTCCGTTTCCCGGATGCTAATCATGAATTAAGCCGAAGCGGCAATCCATCTCTGCGTACAGCCCGGCTGGAAAATATCTGTCGCTGGTTTAATAAATATTTGTAAAACGAAGCTTCACTCAACGGAAGTTTTGCAGATGGCTTCTCAGCAATAAGCATAATGTCTATTAAAAAATAGAGGCGACAATTTCTGTCAGCCTCTATTTTTAATTATCCTATGATGATACACTGCCAACTTTTGGCGCGTGATAACCCTCCTGCGTTCGCAATGTCTGTAAATACGTCTGTAAGGATTGAATATCTTCATTCTTCAAGTGCTGGTATTGCCATACGAGCTTTGCCGTTTCCAGACTGGTGAAATACGGAATATTCAGCTGTGTACAAAGCTCTCTCAATTGAAAACCAAATCGTTCTTTATCTCTGCCGACGCTTGGCACATTAATCACATAGGCAGGCGGATCTTGTAAAAACAGCTTTTTGAGGTTAGCTATTTCACGGTTTACCGCAGTAGAAGGAATCTGGTTTTTCTCCAGGTAAGTACTCGTTCCCTGTGTAGCGATTATTTCTGTGTTTCCGGCAATTTCCTGAATAAACGGGATGCTTTCTTCCTTATGGTGATCACTGATCGATACAAACCATTTTTTTGTATCATGCAGCTTGTGCTGGGAAGGAAACACCGCCTTACGAATTGCTTTTTCCAGCGTTATATCCATCCCGATAGCTTCCCCGGTTGATTTCATTTCCGGACCTAAAATATGGTCAACACCTTTTAATTTATTCTTAGAAAAGACAGGTGCTTTCACCGTGTAATATTCCGGCTCCTGGTAAGAAGAGAATTCTTTCATAAAATCCTGCAGAGACTCCCCTAATTGTGCATTGACAGCTAAAGCCACCAGCGGAATCCCTGTTACCTTGCTGACAACCGGAACCGTACGGGAAGATCTAGGGTTTACTTCCAGAACATATACTTCATCTTGGTAAAGAACAAACTGGATATTCATCATCCCGATAATCGGAAGCTCTCTGGCAATCTTTTTAGAGATTTGATAGATTTGCGCTTTTTGCTGATCCGTTAATGTGATAGCCGGGAATACGCTCGTACTGTCTCCTGAATGCACCCCTGCTTTTTCAATATGTTCAAAGATCCCTGGGATAATCACATTTTCTCCATCGCTCACGACATCGACTTCACATTCTAATCCAGGCATATAGGAATCCATTAATAACGGCCAGCATTGATCGTAGGTATCTACCTGTACTCTTTGTACATTGCTGAGTAATTCTTCTTTATTGTAACAGACAAACATCGACTGACCGCCAATCACATAAGATGGACGAATCAGAACAGGATATCCGAGCTGATGGGCTGCTTCCTTCGCTTCATCCACACTATGGACAATTTCGCCATGAATGTGAGCAATATCTAATTGCTCTAAGAAGGTATAAAATTGCTCTCTGTCTTCCATTTTATCCATATTTTCAGGCGCTGTTCCTAAAACAGAGACACCGGCTTCTTTTAACTGATTCATAAGGTTAATAGCTGTCTGTCCGCCAAATTGGACGAGGACGTCTTGAATATTCTCTTTTTCCATGACATTTAATACATCCTCCAGAGCCAATGGTTCAAAATAAAGGCGATCAGCTACTGTATAGTCCGTACTCACCGTTTCCGGGTTATTATTGATCATAATTGCCTCATACCCGGCTTTTTGCAGTGCCTGCACAGCATGCACAGAGCAATAGTCGAATTCAACCCCCTGCCCGATACGGATAGGACCAGAGCCGATAACCAGCGCTTTTTTCTTATCCGATACGGTCTGCACTTGATTGGATCCTGACCAGGTTGAATAAAAATAGGTAGAATGTTTCCCCGACGTTCCCGGGCACGTATCAACAAAACGATAATTAGGCGACAACTCATGATTTTTATAAAATTCACGCAGTACAGCCGGTTCAATATGGAGAAGTTTTGCTAATTGGACATCACTGATATTATACTGTTTTGCCTGCAAGATTTTCTCTTCTGTTATATTCTCCCAGCCGGTTGCTGCCAATTCCTTTTCCAATTGGATGATAGCTGCTATTTTTTCCAGAAAATAAGGCTGGATCAGTGTCCGCTTTGCAATCTCATCTACAGAGAATTGGCGCCATAAGGCTTCACCGATAGCGAAAAGACGTAAATCATTCGGCTCTTCAAGCAATGCTGTCAATGCGTCATCTGACTTTTCTGCAAAGGCTGTCCAGCGGAAGGATTGAATATTCATTTCCAGAGAGCGGACCGCTTTATTTAATGCGCCTTCGAAGGTTTTATCTAAGGACATGACTTCTCCTGTTGCTTTCATTTGTGTTCCAAGCGTACGATCTGCTTCGGAAAATTTATCAAATGGAAAACGCGGGATTTTTACAACGGTATAATCCAAATCCGGTGTAAAATGAAGATAGGTCGCTCCGCTGACGGGATCAACTAATTCATCCAAATGATAGCCGACTGCACATTTTGCTGCCACTCTGGCAATCGGATAGCCTGTTGCTTTCGAAGCCAGTGCAGAAGAACGGCTAACGCGGGGATTTACTTCGATAATACAATATTCATTTGTTTCCGGATGGAAGGCAAATTGAATGTTACAGCCGCCCACCACTTCCAGCGCACGAATTATTTTTATCGACGCGTCACGCAGGATTTTACTTTGTTCAGCAGTTAATGTCTGAGCAGGAGCGACTACAATGGAATCGCCGGTATGCACACCGACAGGATCGACATTCTCCATGTCACAAATAATTTGGCATGCGTCATTCTCATCGCGCATCACTTCATACTCCATCTCTTTCCAGCCTTTAATGCTGCGCTCAACAAGCACCTGCGTAATCGGACTTAGATGGAGCCCCTTTGCCAACAGCTCGCAAAATTCTTCCTTATTATTTGCAAATCCTCCGCCTTCTCCGCCAAGAGTATAAGCTGGACGGAGAATAACCGGATAGCCTATCTTCTCTGCAAACGCCAGGCCATCCTCTATATTTGTCACAATTTGTGATTCAGAAATGGGCTCCTTGATGGAAATCATTAAATCTCTGAATTTTTCTCTGTCCTCTCCCTTTTGTATGGAAGCAATGGAGGTCCCGAGCAGGGTTACATCGTGTTTCTTCAGAATCCCTTTCTCATGAAGCTCTAAGGATAGATTTAACCCTGTCTGCCCGCCTAAGGTTCCAATTAAACCATCCGGCTTTTCCTTTTCAATAATTTTTTCGACGACCTCTACTTCTAACGGTTCTAAATAGACTTGGTCGGCGATGGTTTCATCTGTCATAATGGTCGCAGGGTTGTTATTGATAAGCACAACCTCCAGCCCCTCTTCCTTTAAAGCAAGACAGGCTTGCGTCCCGGCATAATCAAACTCTGCCGCCTGCCCGATAACAATCGGCCCCGATCCTAAAACAAGTACTTTCTTCATCCCTTGATGTATTGGCATATCTTATTCTCCCTTCTCCTCTATGTCTGCTGCAATAGCCGTTATCACTCCGATAAAAGTGAATAACTCTTCTTTCTCTGTTGTTAATGGAGGCAAAATACGCACGACATGCTCTCCTGCTGTTAATACAAGAACCTGTTTTTCTCTTAATTTCTCCACCCAGACCCCTGCTTTATTTTCAACTTCCAGCCCGATAAGAAATCCTTTTCCTCTTACCCCTGTAATAAGTGAATTGGTTTCAGCTATCTTCATTAACCCTTCAACTAACAGGGTGCAGTTTTCCTGTAAATCTTGTAAAAATGCCGGGTCTGCAATTTTCTCTAATGTAGCCAGCCCAGCTGTTGCTGCCAGCGGATTTCCCCCAAAGGTGCTGCCATGGGTTCCTGGTGAAAAACTGTCCGCAGCTTTACTTTTTGCTAGTAATGCTCCAATCGGGAAACCAGAGCCTAATCCTTTAGCCAAGGTGATAGCATCCGGCTCAATATCGTACTGTTCATAGGCAAACAAAGTACCCGTCCTGCCGACCCCAGTCTGAATTTCATCGACCATAAACAGAATATCTGCCTGCTTACAATAGTCATACAGTGCTTTTATCCACTCTGCATCCGCCGGATGAACGCCGCCTTCTCCCTGGACCAGCTCCAGTAAGACGCCCGCTGTTTTATCGGTATCTATTTGCTCCAGCGCTTCCGGCTGATTAAACGGCAAATAAGTAAAACCAGGTGTTAATGGGGTAAAGCCTTTATGGATTTTAGGCTGTGCAGTTGCAGCCATCGTATAACCGGTTCTTCCGTGAAAGGAGTTTGAAAAAGTAACAATCTCTGTTCTTTCCGGCTTCTGTTGGTCCTTTGCATATTTTTTAGCCAATTTGATTGCTGCTTCATTTGCTTCAGCACCGCTGTTACAGAAGAAGGCCTGATCAAAGCAGCTTAACGAAACTAACTTTTCTGCCAATGCTTCCTGCTGGGGAATCTGATACAAATTAGAAACATGCCATAAGTTCTCTAATTGCTCGGATAACTTTCCCTGTACATAATCCGGCACATGGCCTAAACTACATGTTGCAATCCCGGATGTATAGTCCAGGTATTTCACACCCTGGTCATCCCATACATAGCTTCCTTTTCCTTTTACAATAGTAAGCGGCAAACGCTGATAATTTTTCATTAATGCTGATGTTGTCATTGTATTAGACATGCTCAAACTCCTTTTCACTTAAAATCGTCCCTACTTTTTCTCCGTCTAAATATTTCAAAATATCATTAGGTTCTAATCCATTTAAAATAACCGATTCCTCTACGCCGCCCTGCAAGCTTGCCAACGCCGAACGCACCTTGGGAATCATGCCGCCATAAATGACGCCGGAATCAATCAATGCTTCAACATCTTTTTTGGTTAAATGGTGGTGGATTACTTCTTTTTGGTCGATTGTTTCCATCACACCCGGAATATTACTGATCAGAACAAGTTTACAGCCTAATGCCTCTGCTACTGCACCAGCCGCTGTATCGCCGTTAATATTGAAACGGGTTTCTCCCTCGCCTGCTGCAATCGGGGAAATAACAGGAATACCGCCTGCATCCAGAATCATGTCAATCCAGGACGTTTCCACCTTGGTAACCTCTCCGACAAAACCAAGCTTCCCATTTTGAATTTGTTTTGCCTGCAGCAGGTTGCCGTCCACTCCGCTAAGACCAATTGCTTTTCCATTTTGATTTTGAAAGGAACTGACAATCCGTTTATTAATGGTTCCGCTCATTACCATTTGCGCAACTTCTAACACTTCTTCCGTAGTAACCCGAAGCCCATCGACAAATGTACTTTCAATATTCATCTGCTCCAGCGCCTGATTGATTTCCGGACCGCCGCCGTGAACAATAACAGGTTCACAAATCTTTTTTTCTTTCAGCTCGATTAACAGCTCATAAAAAGCCTTTGGCAGCTCCTGCAAAATACTTCCGCCTACTTTAAATACTACTTTTGTCATTAGAACACCTCACGTTCGATAGGATGCGTTGATCTGTACGTAATCATAGGTTAAATCACAGCCCCAGACAGTTGCTTTCTCCACGCCGTCTGTTAACCCGATAAAAAGGTGAACCGTATCTTTAACCAATTCCTCTACACAATTCGGTTCATGGAAGGCAAGCAGCTGCCCTTCCTTAATAATCTGCTCTGATCCAATCGCAAGCGATAACCCCTGTTTATCAAATGCTACGCCGCTTGCACCTAGAGCACTGATGATTCTTCCCCAGTTGGCATCTTCACCATAAATTGCTGTTTTTACCAGACTGGAGCCAATCACTGCTTTCGCCATCTGCGCCGCTTCCTGCTCCGATCTAGCTCCTTCTAAACTTACTTCAACCAGCTTGGTTGCTCCCTCTCCGTCCTTAGCTATCATTTTTGCAAGCTCCCGGCTGACGAATTGCCACGCTTCCATAAATTGATGCCATTCCAGATGCTGTGGATGAAGTGTTTCATTATTCTGCATTCCGTTTGCTAAGATAAGTACCATATCATTCGTACTGCTGTCCCCGTCCACTGTAATACGATTAAAGGACTGATCGGTTATTTGTCTTAATCCCTGCTGGAGACTTTCCGTTTCTACGTTTGCATCGGTTGTAATAAAGGAAAGCATGGTCGCCATATTCGGGTGAATCATACCCGACCCTTTCGCAGCGCCGGCAATGGTGATGACTTTTCCATCTATTTCAACCTCGACAGCAATATGCTTCGTTTTCGTATCCGTTGTTAAAATGGCATGTTCAAAATCAACAGCTGCTTCACTCTCCCCAATACGGGCAATGGCTCCTTTAATAACATCCATTGGAAGCATCTCACCAATGACTCCCGTGGAGGCAACAGCCACTAAGGAAGAGTCAATTCCTATTTTTTTGGCTGTAAGCTGCTGCATTTCTAACGCATCCTGATAGCCCTGTTCACCTGTATACGAATTGGCATTAGCAGAATTGACAACGACTGCCTGCAGCTGGTCGGAATGCTTTAGTGCCTGCTGTGTTACATCCAGTGGGGCTGCCTGAAATGTATTCTGCGTATACACTCCCGCGGCATTTGCTGGTACATCGGAATAAAGCCAGCCGAAATCACGCTTAGATTTCCGCAGCCCTGCGTGTATGCCTCCTGCAGTAAATCCTTTAGGCTGATCAATATGTGCATTTTCTAAAATTTTAAATGACTTCGATAATGTATGTTCCACCTATGATTTTCCTCCTCAAAGTTGTTCTCTTTTAGATTATGGAAATACTGGAATAAACTCCAATCCCATTGTCTCATCCCATCCGTTCATCAGATTAGCATTATGAATTGCCTGGCCAGCCGCTCCTTTTACTAAATTATCAATCGCCGACGCTATCACAATGCTGTTTGTCCGCTCGTCTACATACGCTCCAATATCACAGTAATTACTGCCCGTTACCCCTTTTGTTGCCGGAAAATGACCTTCTGGCAAAATACGGACAAAGGATTTCTCCTGATAGTATTCCTGTAGATAATCTAAAATGGAGGCGGTGGTTTCCTGACTTTTCAAATCTGCATATATTGTGCATAACAGCCCTCTTGTCATTGGAATCAAATGCGTTGTAAAAGAAACCTTTACATCATTATCTGCAAATTGGGATGCATAACGTTCAATCTCCGGGATATGCTGATGCTGACCAATTTTATATGGAACAACATTTTCATTTGCTGAAGAGAAATGGGCTTTTTCACTTAAACCTTTTCCAGCTCCGGAAATCCCTGTTTTCGCATCGATGCGAATACCCTCTGTCTGAATTTTATTCCCATCAATAAGCGGGATTAATGCGGATAAAGCAGCAGTCGGGAAACAGCCCGGGTTAGAAATAATCGACGCTGATTTGATTTCCTCTGTAAAAATATCACTGAGTCCAAATACTGCTTTCTCCAGCACATCTGCAGAAGCAGGCTCTTTTCCATACCATTCCTTATATTCCTCTGAAGTAAGCCGGAAGTCGCCAGATAAATCGATACATTGAACGGAAGTATCCTGGAAAGAAGGAATAATATTTTTAGCGACACCAGCTGGGGCTGCTAAAAATAAAATATCAATCTCTTTTTCTAGCTCCTCGGTATTTAATGCTTCCATCTCTTTCGTAATAATACCGTTTAAATGCGGATAAGTAGCTGATAACTCCTCTCCTGCCTGTGATTGTGATATAATTTTAGTAATCTCGATTTCTTTATGTGATTGGAGAAGCCGGATAAGTTCAATCGCCCCATACCCGGTTCCGCCAATAATTGCTGCTTTCTTCAAAAACGCTCTCTCCCTTGTCTGAAAAATGAATTATTCATTATTATAAATTTTTATGTATGTTTATGCAAGGGAATTTATAAATATTAATGAAATTTCTTCAGATTAATTGTTTACTTGTATAATATATGAATAAAAAAGACACTGATCAAGCTTTATGATCAATGTCTTTTTCTTATCACACATCTTAAATAAATGGAATCCAAACCTTTGTATATCGGAGTTTTTGAAGCATCCTTAAATCAAGTTTCGTAGTATCTCAACTCAGATTCCTGTTATTTTCTCTTGTTTCTAACAGAAAAAAATTTATGCAGTCCTCCTGCATCCTCATTCAGCTTCCCGCACAAACCGTTCCAGAAAGCCATCCAATGTTTCCTTATATAATTCCTCATCTTTCACAAAGGACTCCCCGTGGCTCGCCTCATCCACAAGCAGAAGCTCCTTTTCACTTTTGGTATTTTCATAGAGCTCCTCTGTCATCTCAGTCGGCACAAAGACATCTTCTTTTCCATGAATATATAATATCGGAACTTCCGCTTTTGCAACTTGATCTAAAGCAGAGGCTTCCTTCAGCCCGTAACCGGCGCGCAGCTGTGTTACGAGACTGGTAGATGGGATAAACGGAAAGGAAGGCAAATGGAACATCCGGTCAATTTGGTAAGAGAATAATTCATTGACATCTGTATAAGAAGCATCCGCTACAACGGCTTTCACATTCGGCGGCAGTTCCTCCCCGCTTGCCATCAAAACAGAGGAGCCTCCCATGGAAACGCCATGTAATACAATTTCAGCATCATCACCCACACGTTCCATTACTTTATCAATCCAATCAAGCAAATCTAAACGGTCGTGCCAGCCAAAGCCGATATAATCTCCTTCACTCTCTCCATGTCCGCGCATATCCGCTGTAAAAATGTTATATCCTAAATCCTCATAATAATGCTGTCCGTATAAAGCCATATCTTTTCCGCGCCCTAAATAACCATGAGCAAAAATAACTACTTTGTTCGTAGGCTGTTCTGCTTCCAGATAATATCCTTGTAAATCAAGATTATCATAGGAAGTCTGATGCCAAGTTTCAAACGGCTGTTCATCCGACCAGTCCCGCCAATCACCTTCTAATAAAATATCCAGTGTCTCTGCTTCCACTTCCAGGTCATCATTATCGTTTAAAAAATCTTTTACATTCCTTTCAATGGCGAGGTTATAAAAGAAAATCGCAGCAGCAAAATTTATAATAAGGAGTATCAGCACAACTCCTGAAATAATCCAAATCCATTTCTTCTTTTTCTTCACACCCTGACCCTCTTTTCTATCTAACATTCTAACTACCTATTATACTAGAAATTCCCTGAAGTATATAATCCAAGTTATGGGAGAATGCCAGGAAATTTGTTTAATCGTACATACACAAATAAACGTATAAGGCTTTGTTAGCGCACAAAGCCTTATACGTTTTACACATGCTGTTTGATTAAATATGTCGTCTTTCCATTAAATGAATGCCTAGTCCGGTAAATAAGACAGTCATCAATGTTAAAATACTGATTGGCTGCAGGAGCTCTGTAAAGGAATAACCGTACACTGCTGCTCCCTGAATAATATCTAAACCATATTTGATTGGATTCAAATTTGCTAAAAACAGCAGGACAGGATTGCTGACAATTTCTAACGGCCAAAATGCGCCGCCAATCATGGCTAAACTTACTGTAATAATACTGATCGCTGCATTAAACTGCTCCACATTTTTAACAAGTGCTGTAATCAAAATAGACATAGCAACAATAGCTAAAGCATATGGAATCAGCATCAGTAAAATTTCAATCATTCGATCATTAAAGGTAATTCCCCGCCAGAAATAGAAGAAACTAAAAATAATTATAATTTGCAGATAGCCTTCTATAAAACTGTAAAACAGGTTCGCAATATACATTTCTGATTTCTTAATTGGCGATAAAATCATCCGGTCCCAGACACCCATTCTTTTTTCTGTCAGGATTTTGACTACCCCATACGCGATGGTATAAATAGCGAAAAATAATGCAAAGCCGCCCACACGATGTACATTATCATCATATTGCCAGGATTCCTCTCCTGAAAAGCTGTGTACCGACAAATCAAATGTACCTTCCGAGGCAGCTTCCTGGTAGGATGAAACGACTTGATCGGCTTCCATTCCTTCTGCGTCTGCTGCCTCCCGGATTAATGCCTCTTGCATATCTGTTGTATATACTTCCTGGACCGTCTGTTGGATCAGACCTGCATTCGGAGATTCTACTCCTACTAAAATATCAAAACGATCCACAGATAAGATAACGCCCGTATCTGCATCCCCTTCCCTTAACTCTTCTTGCAATGCTTCTTTATCAACTTCATAAAAACGAAAGGCTTCCTGCTCCTCCAGAGATTGCTGGTAATCACTTGCTCCATCTTCCACATAGACAGGAACTGGAATTCCACCGCCTCCTTCCCCTACATTTAAAGAAGAAATAACCCAGGCAAAGACAATCGACATTCCTGTAAAAAGGAGAAAAGTAAATGGATTACGAATAAACTCCCTTATCCGTGCTAATAATATGCCTTTCATCGTGTGGACCCCCTTTTTGGAAAGCTTATCGCAGCAACTATAATCATCAGAGCACCAAAACCAATCATGTAAATAAGATAATTCGAAATTTCCTCTATGCCGCTTCCCTGGAGTAACTGAATATAAGCACTTAATCCAGAGCCGTTCGGTGTCATATTACCGATACGCTGAATCATTTCCGATAATTCTCCAATCGGGAAAAAGCTCCCTCCGATAAATGCCAAAATAGAAGTAACAACCCCTGAGAAAAAGCCAACAATCGCATCTGATTTAAAACGATAGCTGATAGCCGTTAATAGTACGGTGATTCCACCTACTGCAACAGCATAGGAAAAGGTAGTTAACAAAAATGCCAGCACATCCTGAAATGTGACTTGGAAAACAACATAAGAAAAACCAAAAATAATCAATAGCTGAATAAAGGCAATGATCATACCAGAAATTAGGATACTGAAGAAGTACATCCATCTCGGCATATCACCGACAATAATACGGTCAAACACCTGATCCTGCCTTTCCCTGGTTGCAAAGAAACCAATGGTAGAAGCAACATATAACCCGGTAAAAACTGCCATGGCAACCGTATAATAATCACGAGAGGAAATCGGATCCAGCTGTTCAATCTGTGTCTGCTCGCCAACGTTTGAGGCAGCCTGCATTTCATTCATATCTACATCCAAATCATTTTGCTGCAGAAAGGCCTGCGTAGTCAGATTCTCATCAAATTGCTCCAAAATTTGTGATAAGACAGATGAATAGATTCCATCCTCCTGATTGACATGCAGCGTTAAATCTGGTTTGGCAGTGTCCTGCCCTGAGATAGCCTGCAGCATATCATAGGTGAAATTTTCTGGTACTTCGATTAAACCGGAAAAGGAATCATCCGCCAGCACATCTGCTTTTTCGTCTTCCTGTATAACCTCTAATTCAATCATTTCCTGCAAATCTTCCCCTTGAAAAATATCCTCCCGGAGCATCGTAATCATATGCAGGTCTTCGCTGTCACCAAACGCCTCTGCCGGCGCACCAATTGCTTCCATTTCATTGATAAATCGCTCGACCTGATCCGCTTCATCTTCATGCTCCAGCCAGGCTACTTTTAATTCAAGCTTTGGACTGCCGCTTTCCATAAACCCTGCCAATGCAAAGCTTAAAATAAGAATAAGGATAATCGGCAACCCCAGAAGTAAAAAAATCTGGACAGGATTACGCCATAGCAGGAGCAATTGTTTTTTAACTAGTTGAAATATCATAGCAATCCTCCTCTAATCACGTAATGCTCTTCCGGTTAAGTGCAGGAATACATCCTCCAGCGTTGGGGACTTCACATGCAGCGAGCGTAAAGAAATATCATATTTATCCGTCATCGAAATAATTTCAGAAAACAAATTGACTTCCTTTGGCGTAATTAATGTAATCTCTTTTTCTTCCACATGCACATTTGTCACCGATTCATGGTCCTTCAAACGGGCAATAAATGCTTCACTCCAATGGTCAGCCTGGATTGAAATCGTATTTTCGGAAGAAAGAATCTGCTTGATTTCCTCCTTCGTCCCAGAAGCAATTAAATTCCCCTGATCCATAATATAAATACGGTCACACAGATAATCTACTTCTTCCATGTAATGACTTGTATAGACGACCGTCATTTGATTTTCTTTGTTCAAACGTTTGACAGTCTCCAAAATATAGCTTCTGGATTGCGGGTCGATGCCGACAGTCGGTTCATCCATAATTAAAATTTGAGGGCTGTGGAGCATAGCTACCCCAATATTCAACCGTCTTTTCATCCCTCCGGAAAAAGACTCTACCAGCGCTTTTCGCTTCTCTGTTAAACCAATTTGCTCTAAAATCTCATTCACCCGCTGTTTTAAAGTTGAGCCCTTCAAACGATAAATTCTTCCAAAGAAAAGCAGGTTTTCTTCCGCCGATAACTGCGGATAAAGTGCGATTTCCTGCGGTACAACCCCAATGGCTTTCCGTAATGGAGATGGCTTTTTAATGACAGACTTTTTCAAAAACCGGACGTCTCCCTGTGTCGGCTCAATCAATGTAGAAAGGATAGAAATAGCCGTTGATTTACCAGCTCCGTTCGGACCGAGCAGACCGACGATTTCTCCCTGTTCAATAAACATATTTAATGCCTTTACTGCTTCTATTTTTTTAAAATGCTTTGAAATATCAACTAATTCCAGCATGTTAGCCCCTCCTGTCAAATCTACTTATATTTTATCGTCTTCCCGAGCAAAGCAACACTTTCCTCCGTCACTAATCGGATGGAAAAAAAGTGACTCCAGTCATTTTTTCATCCAACACTTCTTCTTTCCTTGCTTAACACAAAAACAGCAGAACTGATTTTCAGCTCTGCTGTCATTAAGTAATTCATCCTTTTTCATTTTTAAATTGCCTTTGAGACCAAACCAGCGTAATAACGAATACGAGTGCGATGCTGAACAGAAAAATCAAAATTCCCATCTGCTGCTCATAAACCGGGTCAAAAGGCAGAAAACCAATATAGAATTCATCCGGCATTTGCAAATCGACCGGAATACATACGCGTAAGGACTCTAGAAAAACAGCCGGATCCTTGTAGGTTTGATAAATGCCTGAACCTGCTAAAAGACCATAAAAGCAATAGGGTAAGAATGCAGATATTTGAACGGCCGTTGCATACCATCTGACACGATTATTCAGCCAATAATAGAAAAATGCAGCCCAGAAATTCAATGCAGCCAAAAACAGACACATCATAAAGAAATGATTCCAGTACAGCTCTATACGGGCAATATCAAACATAAATGGCAGATGATAACCGTAAAAAAAGACCGTCAGCAGGGTAATAGCTACTGCAGGCTTCCGGAAATAAGCAAGTGCGCTTTGTATCCAGCTGATTTTTTCACTGATCCACGATTTTGGCCTCCATCCAATAACAAGCAAGGGAGCCGCAACAAAAAGTAAACCGACAATTTGATACATATGTGCCTGCAGGGTCAGCCTGCCAATAATATTTAATGGACTTCCCACAGACAAAAATAAGACAACCATGCCGAAGAGAAAAGAGATAATATAAAGCATACCGCTCTTTCCCTTGGAAGGAATCATAAAAAAATAACAAACAATCATAAATGCACAAAACAAAAAGATTCCGCCATTCCACAGGGTTGAAAAATGAAATTCATCTAAAAATATTGCAATCATCTCTTCTTCACCAAACTTTTATTTAAGGTTACTTCTATTTTAAATTATGTAACGGCGGACTTCAGCAGGGAATTCGTACAATTTCTTGACATTCGTTCTTGAAACTTCCTCATTTACGAAATATCATGAGTAACCGCATAAATGGCAAGCTGCGTCCGGTCACGTAAATCAGTCTTTTGCAGAATAACAGAAATATGATTTTTTATCGTTCCTATAGAAAGATACAATTCAGCAGCGATTTCTTTATTCGTTTTTCCCTGTCCAACCTTCTGAATAATTGCTCTTTCCCTTTCTGTTAGCTCAATATTTGCTGCAGCGCTTGTTTTTTTAGATTGCTTTAACAATCTCGGCATTACTTTCGCGGTCACCTCATCATGCAGCACCAAGCCGCCTTTCATCACGCTGTAAACTGCTTCAATAAGCTTTTTGCCGTCAGAGGTTTTCAACAAAAAACCGCTTGCTCCTTCATTCAGTGCTTTCAGTGCATATTCATCGTCATTAAAGGTCGTCAGAATGAGAATAGGCACATCCGGCCACCGCTCTTTGATTTTTCTAGTCGCCTCAATACCGTTCATATCCGGCATCCGGATGTCCATAAAAACAATGTCAACACGATGCGCGCTCATCTTTTCCATCGCCTCGATGCCATTACTTGCTTCACAGCTTATCCGAATTTGCTCATCCTGCTCCAAGATCATACGCAGCCCTTGACGTACGATTTCCTGATCCTCCACAAGCATCACGTGGAACATACATTATCATCTCCTTCCGTCATCAATATCAGCTGGGAATCCTTCCTGATAAAACAAACTTATCAGGTAACTGAAGAATCTCTAATTTCCCATCGAATTCCTCCACACGACTTTGCATATTTGTCAGACCAAATCCTGGTTCATATGCTTTTACTTGATGTATTTTATTACTGATTTCAAAATGGATTGCCTTATCTGCAGATTTACTTAAAGTTACAAAAACCTCACGGCTGTTGGCATGACGCATGGCATTGGTAATCCCTTCCTGAATCACCCGATAAAGAACAACACTTTTAGCATTAGAAATCGGCACGGATAAAACCCCGTTCTTCATCGTGAAATGCACATTCAAATGACTTTCACTTTCCAACTTCCGAATCAGCTGGACGACCGTTGCGATACCTTCCGATTCCTCCACTTTTAAAGCTTTGACAGCATCCCTGGTTTCCTGCAGGCTTCTGTTTGCCAATTCCTTCATCTGTCCAACTTCCAGCTCTGGATATTGAATCGACAGCATCTCTATCTGCATCATTAATGCAGTCAAATGATGTCCGACAGAATCATGCATATCTCTGGCGATACGTGCTCTTTCCTCTGTTTTTGCATTTTTCTCCGCATCCACATGCTGCCGTTTCAGCTGCCTGTAGGAATCATTCAACTCCTCGTATAAACGCTTATAATACTGGTTATGACTCCATTGCTGATGCAGAAGAATGCTTATTGTCAAAATAAAAATGCTTCCAAGAAATAATTCAAGGGAAATCGATGAAAAAAAAGAAAAGAACATACACGCTGCTATTGCTGCAGCTGACAGCGTATAATATGCCAGTGTTTCTACCTGCCTGGCAGCTAACACCAGCAAAAACCATATTAAACTGATAGAAAATAAAACATTTTCCGAGAAAAAGAAACCGGCGCATAGAATAATGATGGTATTGCCTAAGAAAAGATACAGATTCTTCGTTCGAAACGATAAGAGAAAGAAAAAAGCCAGACTCAGTGCAAATAAAAAGAAATGATAAGGGATAAATGTACTGTTAAATAAGAGTAATCCAACCCATAATATTGAAAAAAACAGAAATTGCAGCCAAAATTGTTTCATCCTGTCCCCCTCTGGATTTACGACCTTATATCCTCTAAATAGGTAGTAACTACACGCCAGACTTCTATCTTCTCTTCAAATGTTTTATTATATTTTCCGGGAACAGGGCTTGTAGAAGGAAGCTTTATCACATCGATTTCCTGCTGGAGCGCCGGAGCAATAAACTTATGGAACATTTGATATGCTTTTGTTCCATTACAAGCGATCAGCTGAATAGAAGGATATGCCTTTAAAAGTCCTGCAATATCATTCGGCTCTTCTTCTTCAATATGCATATCCAGACTTCCTTGCCGATAGCAATAGCCGACAGTATCCCATAACGCCAAGTGATGCTTTTTCATTAAATGTAATTTTTCAGAATACGTATCTGCGGCTCTTTCATTTAAAATATGATACATAATCGGCCAGAAATGATTTCTGGGATTTCCATAATATTCTTGTTCTTTTAATGACTTTTTACTTGGCATGGAACCGACAATCAGCACTCTAGGCTGATTACCGATAACCGGCGCAAATGATTGAAGCTTATCCATGATAGCCCTCCCCCTGAACCCTGTTTTTAAAAGATTGTTTAACAAACACATCTTTACAATTCTACACTTTTAATAAACTTAGCCGGATTTCCTCCGTAAACAACGTTTGCAGGAACATCCTTTGTTACGACAGAGCCTGAAGCAATCACTGCATTATCTCCAATCGTTACACCAGGATTAATGATTGCCCCGCCGCCAATCCATACATTATCACCTATGGTTACTGCCTTACCAAATTCTTTTCCGGAGTTACGCTCTACGGGATTGATTGGATGCGTTGCTGTATAAATATGTACACCTGGGGCCAGCATGCAATTGTCACCAATTCGTATCGGGCAAACATCTAACATAACACAGTTAAAGTTTGCATAAAAATTTTCCCCAACATGAATGTTAAAACCATAATCACAATGAAAATCAGGTTCAATAAACAGAGATCCCTCTGTTGAGCCAAATATTTCTTTCAGACAGCTTGTCCGTCTTACCGTATCATCCTCTGTCAGCCCGTTATAATAACGCATCATCTTTCTGACATGCAGCCGGTCCTTTACTAATTCACTATCTCCCGGATTATATATTTCCCCTGCCTGCATCTTCTCTCTTTCTGTTGTCATTACATCTCCTCTTTCATTTTGTTTTTGTCCTGTTTCCGAACACGGTTTTTAACCCATTGAATCATTCTTTTTACTTTGGGGAACAGAAACTCATATAGCCGCTTAAATTCTGCACCAAATAAGACCCAAAAAAGGATATACAGATGCCCTAATAAGAGAAAGACTCCTATACCGCTTCTTCCTCTGGCCTGCTGCCATATATATGCTATTTCATTCATACCCTCTGGACGATTAATGCTATATAGAAAGCCTGCAAGCGGTAATAACAGAGATAAAATAATAGCTAGAACGGCCAACACTTCAAATCGTCTTCTCACCCATTGGATAATACCAATCATCAATGCAGCTGATATAACCAGACCGTAGATAAGGAGCGTGCCGTTTGATAAATCAGTCATCCCGATGACTCCTCCTTCCATTTTTCAAGGAAAACTTGACATTCATTAAAGGAGCGTTGAAATCATATTTTTACTTTCTTAGAATCCCTTATACGCTTCATATCATGTCCAACATACGTTATTCCTTAAATTCTCTATACATTCTTAAAATACATGAAAATATATACTTCGATTTTAGCGTAACCCGGTCTTGAATTCCAGTAATCTTTGAAACAACAATTAAAAAACTGCCACCGAAGTGACAGTTTTAATGCTTATTTAAGATACTTCTTCAGCAAGCTCTCTTGTTCCAGTAACCTGCTTTTCTTTTTTACGCCGCGGTGTCATATTGAAAATTATATTTAATACAATCGCAGTAACACTTCCTGCAACAATGCCGTTGCTGGTTAAAATTTGCAATGAGTTTGGAAGTACATCAAATAATTCCGGCACGACTGTCACACCGAGACCCATTCCAATTGAACAAGCAATAATCATGGAATTCTCCGGCGACTCGGATATTACAGCACCAAGCATTTTTATGCCTTGTGCAACAACCATTCCAAACATCGCTAACATCGCTCCGCCCAGCACAGAGGTCGGAATAATCGTTGTCACGGCAGCAATCTTAGGGACAAATCCCAATACAATCAGCATCACCCCGGTAATCACAATGACACGTCTTTTTTTCACACCTGTCATCTGCATCAAACCGACGTTTTGAGAAAAGGCTGTGTACTGAAATGCGTTAAAGATTCCTCCAAGGAAAATCGCTAATCCCTCTGCACGATATCCTCTGGATAAATCTTTTTCATTTAATTTTTTATCCGTAATATCACCTAATGCAAAATAAACACCTGTTGATTCGACCAGTGACACCATCGCAACTAAAATCATTGTAATAATTGCCGACCATTCAAAGGTCGGTGTCCCAAAGTAAAATGGATGAACCATATGGAAATAAGAAGCCTCTGCAACAGCTGAAAAATCAACTCTTCCCATAAATGCAGCTGCAATCGTTCCTGCACCTAAACCAATCAGGATGGAAATGGATTTTAAAAATCCTGTTGTAAACCGGTACATTAAAATAATAAATAATAATGTTCCAAATCCAAGCGCGATATGCGCAGTTGATCCGAAATCGCCTGCTCCTTCTCCGCCGCCCAGATTATTAATGGCTACAGGAATCAAGGTAATTCCGATAATCGTTACAACGGAACCGGTAACGACTGGCGGAAAAAAGCGAACCAGCTTTCCAAAAAATCCGCTCACGACGACGACAAATAACCCGGATACAATAATCGCACCGTATATCGCCGTGATGCCATACTGTCCGCCGATAGCAAT
Source organism: Oceanobacillus sp. B139/18 (assembly GCF_055524595.1). Lineage (NCBI taxonomy): Bacteria > Bacillati > Bacillota > Bacilli > Caryophanales > Bacillaceae > Oceanobacillus > Oceanobacillus sp. B139/18. Next base: position 1,222,763 of record NZ_JBVFXI010000001.1, read on the forward strand.
CATAGGAGCAACTGCGGTAAAGGTACACCCTAAGACAACCGGAAGTCCGATACCGATAAATTTGCTGTTTAATACTTGCAGCAGTGTCGCCACGCCGCACATTAAAATATCAATTGCTACCAAGTACGTTAATTGCTCTGTACTCAGTCCGAGAGCATCCCCGACAATCAGCGGAACTAAAATTGCTCCTGCATACATTGCTAATAGGTGCTGGAAACCTAATGCTGCCATTTTCATTGCCTGAGAGCCTCCTCTTTAAAAGCCACCTGATTATTTTCTAAGGAGTCAATAATAGCCAACGATTCTACTTTAATTCCTTTATCACGAAGTGCCTGTCCACCTTCTTGAAAGCCTTTTTCAATGACGATGCCGATACCGGCAACATCCGCCTTTGCCTGCTCTGCAATATCTATTAACCCAAGTGCTGCCTGGCCATTAGCCAGGAAATCATCAATAACCAGCAGGTTGTCGCCCTCTTTAATAAAATCATGGGAAACAGAAACCTTGCTTGTCGTCTGTTTTGTAAATGAATAAACCTCAGCAGTTAAGAGATTATCTGTTAACGTCAACGATTGACGTTTCCTTGCAAATATAACCGGAACACCAAGCTCCAGCCCTGCCATCGTCGCAGGAGCAATGCCTGAAGATTCCAACGTAAGAATTTTAGTTATCTTTTTGTCACGGAATCGATTCGCGAATTCCTTCCCGATTTCCTGCATTAATACAGGATCAACTTGATGATTTAAAAAAGCATCTACTTTTAACACGCTATCTGATAATACTTTTCCTTCTGTTACAATTTTTTCTTTTAGTAAATCCATGAATGATTCCTCCTAAAGTATTAAAAAGCTCGAAAATCTACCATGGAAAAAGTAGATTTTCGAGCTTTTTGTCGAATAATCAAGCAAGCGTGCATTGTTTTCAGACATAATACAAGCTTTTTAATACTTTTCCATAGTCAGTTTATTTACGGTAAACCGGTAGAAACTTGCAGGCCGTATCCCCACGATTATATGAAAAATATTCATTTTTGGGTTGAGTTAAAAAATAAAGAATGCCTATAGTATAGCACGTACAATCACAAAAACAAGCATAAGGGAAAAATTAAAATCTTTCTAATAATTCCGATTAAAAAATGCCTTTCTTATTTATTCTCCCATTCCAAAAATTCCAGCCTGTTTCCAAACGGGTCCTTGATATAGAATCTTCGCGCATTCGGAAGTTTACTGTCTCTTTTTGTCGGAAAGCCGGCATTTTCTAAATAAGTTTGCAACGCGTCGATTCCTGATACACTAAAAGCAGGATGTGCTTTTTTCATAGGGGAAAATGGTTCCTCGATTCCAATATGAAGCGCGATGTCTCCCTTGTTAAACCAGACCCCTCCATTTGCCTTTAGCGACTCCGGTTTTTCTTCTTCTGCAAACCCTAAAATATCACGGTAGAACTTTTTCGCTGTTTCCTCCGAACCCTTTGGTGCAGAAAGCTGAATATGATCTAATTTTTCTAATTGAAATGTCATGTTTGCTCTTCCTCCTTTGGATTGAAAGCTTATATCAAGCATAGCAGGATGAGGCGAGAAGTAAAAATCGTATTTTTGAATCTATTTGTATTTGTTTTACTTATTGGATAAAAGCTGCTAATCTCCCCCAATGAAAAAAATCTCCCTGTATCAGGAGACTTTTATTCAAATTATACACTTGTATATCCGCCGTCAACCAGCAAGCTTGCCCCTGTAATGAAAGAAGCTTCCTCACTTGCCAAGAATAGAACGGCATTCGCTACTTCCTCTGGTTTCCCAAGTCTTCCAATAGGATGAAGTCTTATTAAATCTTGCTTTGCTTCATCTGGCGCATCTTTGAGTAATGGCGTATCAATATAGCCAGGATTGACATTATTGATTCGGATTCCTTTTGCTGCATATTCTGCTGTAGCTGTCTGAGTCAGCAGCTTCACCCCGCCTTTTGCAGCTGCATAGGCGCTGACCCCGGCTTTGCCGACAAAGCCATGGATTGAATCGTTATTTACAATGGCGCCGCCCTTTTCTTGTTTTAACATTTGCTCAATCGCATATTTATTCGTTAGAAATACGCCTGTTAAATTAACGTCGATTACCTTCTGCCAATCCTTTAAAGACAATTCATGCAGGATCGTGCTGTTCCCGATTCCTGCATTTGCAAAAACGATGTCCAGACGGTCATATGCGGCAACTGTTTCCTGTATTAATTTTTGAATATCCACTTCATTAGTCACATCCGTTTGGATAAAAGTTGTCTTCAGTCCCTTATGATTGAGTTCATCTGACAGCTGTCTCCCTTTCTCGGACATATCAGAGAGTACTACCTTGGCACCCTGTTCAGCAAATTTCACTGCAGTTGCTTCTCCAATCCCGCTTGCTGCGCCTGTTACAATCACTACCTTATCATCAAATCGACTTGTCATTTTCAATACATCCTTTCTGTACTTCAGTTCAATTCATTAAATCGTATTGTTTCCAAGTCGGAAAAAGATAACCATTTTTTCCAAACTGATGCTAATGACAATGCAAATTTTCTCTTTCACCTTAATGAAAGAGAGCTTATTTAAAAATATAAAAATCCCGGGAGCGAGGCCGCTGCCGGGATAGGATAATAAATTATGTATACAGGCCACATTTGCCGTACCATGCAATAAAAAGTTTTAAACCACCACTTCGCAAAGTGGGTGTCCGCAGAAACCTTCCTGTCTTCCATTCCTTTATGACGGCTCGACATTTCAATTTCGATGTAAAACTCCCTATTCCAACATTAGAGGTTAAAACTTTTATTGATACGAACAATGTAGCTTGTAGAATTTATCATACGCCTTTTTTCTAAAAAAAGCAATGATAAGGATAGCCTAATTTTTTCTTTTTAAACAGTTAAAAAGTAACCATCTTTTTTGATTTCTGATATCAATTCCTGTGAAATCAAATTCTATTTTTTATAAATACAGCTTCGTTGATCCCCGCCCTGTCTTATTTTTAGAGCCTGTTTTGGGATAGCTTCGGCGTTTGCTGGCTTTTGACGCCAGCCATCTTTCTAAAAAGTGTTCCGCATTCCCATCCTGCTGTGCTTCCAGAGCCTTCATCAAAATAAACGCAGAAGCCTTTGCATCTTCTAAAGCGTGGTGATGAATTAATGGAATATCATGATAATCAGCTACTGTATGCAAGCGGTGATTTTCTAAATGTGGCCATACACGCTGGGATATTTTCACAGTGCATAAGGAAGTAAAGTCAGGATGTCTTAAATCATATTTTAATAGCGATTGACGCAGCACACTCATGTCAAAACTGGCATTATGCGCTACTATAATATGCCCTTCCAGTTTTTCATACAAGGCAGGCCACAGGTCTTCGAAAGTAGGCGCATCCTGCACGTCATCCTCTCTGATACCGTGAATCCGGATATTCATACTGCGAAAATCACTCATCGGGTTGATCAGGGAGTAATACTCGTCCAAAATCTCCTGCTCATCAAAACGGACCACACCTATTGAACAGGCACTGTTTCTTTTTTCATTGGCTGTTTCAAAATCAATTGCTGCAAACTTCATCTGTTATCAGCTCCTAATAGCTTGTAAATCTTTGGCCGGTAGTTCGTAAAAATTCTTCCCTTTTTTAGTCTGCACGTTTATTTTTGACTGTTCCTCTAAATAAATCAATCGTGTCAAGGTCGCCATAAATTGACTGGCAAAGGCAAGACTTTTCATCGGACCATACGCTTTTGTTGTTAATTTAAAAGCAGTCATTTCTTCCTCTTCCATCAGCTCCAATAATTGCTGCAGCCGTTTTTCATGACGTTGGAATATATCTGTTATCCGTTCATTTAGGTCTTCAATGATATCACCATGCCCCGGCAATGCCTGGCGTACCTGATAGCCCTTCAATAGCTCCAGTGCTTCAAAATAAGCTTCCAGCGGATTGTGTTCCTCTCCCATCCATAACCCGATTACCGGGGAAAGATGGTTTAATACATGATCACCAATAATCATGATTTCTGTTTCCGGCTGATAGAAGCAATAATGATCAGGTGCGTGGCCAGGCGTCCATATCGTCTGGTATGACCGGTTTCCGAGTGTTATTTCATCATTATCTTCAAAAAATCCTTTCGGCTCAAATTTATAAATATGGGATTCATCTCTTATTTTTAAAGGAATCGGCGGAGCTCCATGTTTTTTGATTAAACGCTTTATTCGATTTTTACGAGCTTTCGCATCTCTTCCCTTATGCATTTCTTCATAACCGCGTCTGGACACATACACAGGAATTTCATAGATTTCTTGAAACCAGCGAGCTAAGCCGATATGATCCTCATGCGTATGTGTCAGCACAAGCTTTTCAATTTTATACTTACTTAGAACACGCTCCCATAAAGCTTTTGTTTCTGGTGCATGGATTCCTGTATCAATCACGGTATAACCATTGTCGCCTTTGATAAGATAACTGCTTACCTCTCCCATAGCCCCTTTAAACCGGACAACAAGACGGTAAATGTCATCTGTTATTTGCTCTAGCATGTCGAACCTCTCTTTTCTGCATCCTTTATATTGTTATTCTATCGCGATTTCCTGCTTTTGCAAACTGAAAGATACTGACAATTGGCAATGACTTGGTGTCCAGCCTTTAAAGAATAACCAATTACTGGTAGTCTAAATAAGGTGAAAGGAGCGGATAAAATTGAAAAAAGATACATTGAATATTATCTTTGCAATTATCGTTTGCACTACGATTATTACCATTGGGAGTATTTTGGCTATACAAATTAATAACAATCATAAAGCGAACGAGCTGATTATTGAAAAGTGTATGGAGAACTTGCATGAAGAAGAAAGTGTTACATTGGAAAAAGAAGGGCTCTGGTCTCCCGTAGTCTGTGAATAATAATGTTGAAATTCAAATAAAAGCAGTTCATTTTAGCATATTTAATTTAGTGTTCTTCACAAAAGAAAGGGAGCGAAAACCGCTCCCTTCTACATTTATCTCTTATTCCCGAATTTGCCCTTCACCGGAAACAATAAATTTATTCGATGTTAATGCTTTTAAGCCCATTGGCCCTCTCGCATGCAGCTTTTGTGTGCTGATGCCAATTTCTGCACCAAACCCGAATTCAAAGCCATCCGTAAAGCGCGTAGAAGCATTATGGTACACCGTTGTTGCATCTACTTTTTGCTTGAAAGTTTCAGCGTGAGCTGCCGTTTCTGTAATAATTGCTTCTGAATGCTTCGTGCCATACGTATTAATATGATCAATTGCTTCATGCACATTCGCTACGGTTTTCACACTGATTTCTAAACCAAGATACTCCGTTCTCCAGTCTTCCTCTGCCGCCTCTTGAACAAAAGGTATCTTTTCTACAATACGTGCATCGCCATGAACTGTAACGCCCTGTTCCATCAAGGAAGCGATTAAATCATTTCCGTGCTGTTCAAACCAATCTGATTGAATAAGCAGCGATTCAATCGAATTACACACAGATGGTCTCTGCAGCTTCGCATTTAAAGTAATTTCCTTTGCCATCTCCGGATTTGCCGTATCATCAATATAAGCATGGCAGTTTCCGGCACCTGTTTCGATTACTGGAACACGTGACTCTCTGACAACGGTATCAATCAGGTTTTTCCCTCCACGCGGGATAAGCACGTCTAAATATGCGTTTAATCGAAATAGTTCACTTGCGGTTTCTCTGCTTGTATCCTCAATTAATTGAATCGCATCAGGAATAACCGCACTGTCTTCCAATGCTTCATGGATTACCTTGACAATTGCCAAATTGGAATGAATCGCAGATGAGCTGCCTCGTAGGATAATGGCATTTCCTGTTTTAACAGCAAGTGTTGCTGCATCAACAGTGACATTTGGTCTTGCTTCGTAAATCATGCCGACAACGCCGATTGGGACACGTGTATTAATAATCTTTAGGCCATTATCCTTTTCAATCGTTTCAAGTACTTCGCCGATTGGATCAGTTAAATCAATAATTTGCAGAATCGCATCCGCAATGGCAGCAATACGCTGTTGATTTAATTCCACACGGTCAAGCAGTGACGCAGACAAGCCTTTCTCTTTTCCAGCCTGGATATCCAATCGATTGGCTGCAAGAATCGCTTCCTCATTTTTTCTCAAACCATTGGCAATTTTTAATAATGCTTCATTTTTTTCCTTCGTCGTGCATGTTCCAATTTGATAACTGGCTTTTTTAGCAAGCTTTCCTTTTTCGATTACTTCACTCATGATAATTCCCCTTTCATTGTCTCAAATGATACCCACTTGTCACGGTGGATCACCTCAATTGTCGGTACAGCGTGAATATAATCTGATTCACGCAATTTCATAACGGCATCTAATTCTTCGGAGGAACATTTCACCTGTCCTCTCCCTAATAAAGCGGACTTTCCATAAACCTCGACAACGTCCCCTTTTACAAAATAGCCCTCCACCGCCGTAATACCTGGGGAAAGCAAACTGCTGCCATGATACATTAAGGCTTTTTCTGCCCCTTCATCTATAACTACCCGGCCATCTAAATCCGAATGCAGGGAAATCCATTGTTTATTCGCCGGTAAATGCGCTTTTCTTTCACTGTCGATATAGGTGCCGTCGCCCTTCCCATCTAAAATAGCTGCCAGCTTCTCTTTTCCGTAACCCCGTCCAATAAATACCGGAATGCCCACGGAAGATGCCATTTTCGCAGCCATCAGCTTCGACTTCATCCCGCCTGTCCCTACTTTGGAGCCAGTCGCGTCTGTTTGTGCAATCAGCTCTGTGCTGAGCTTCATTAAATGGTCATAGCGTGTTGCGTCCGGATGTCTAGTGGGATTTTTATCATATATGCCATTGATATCAGTTAAAAGAATTAAATGATCCGCATGAATTAAACCGCCTACTAATGCAGAAAGCATATCGTTATCTCCAAACGTAAGCTCGTCAATGGCAATCGTATCATTTTCATTGATAATCGGGATGACCCGCCGCTCCAGCAATTCTTCCATTGTCGCATAAGCATTTCGATATCTCCCCTGATCAGAAAAATCACTTCTGGTCAAAAGGATTTGAGCAGCAGTAATATTGTATTCTTTTAGCTTTTCCATATAGGTCTGAATCAGCAGACCCTGACCGACTGCCGCTGCAGCCTGCTTTCCTTTTTGCGTAACAGGTCTTGAAGAATAGCCCAGCTGCTTAAACCCTGCAGCAATTGCTCCCGAGGAAACCAAAATCACTTCCATATTATTCTGATGAAGCAGCGCGAGGGCATGCACATGATCCTCCAGCTGCTGTTGGTCAATTTCCCCATGCGTATTAGTTAACGAGCTGCTTCCTATTTTAACGACAATACGTTTTGCTGCCATTGTCATCCCACCTCTCACTTTCTAAAAACATTTCAACCAGGCAATAAAAAAACTCCTCCATCCCTTATAAACAGAAGGGACGAAAGAGTTTACTTCCGCGGTACCACCACAACTTAAATACGATTCTTTAACTGCGCCCGCCTGGACAACCGTATTTCACTTATTCCGAGATAACGTTCGGAAGACGCTTATGTTTTGCATAAGACTGATAAAGGCAGGTTCAGTAAATCAACAATGAGGAATCTCACAGCATTGGACAAATGCAATTAAAATTTGCTTCTATCCTCTGATTCCATCTCTGTCATTGTGACGGCTTACTTACTAGTCCTTCCATAACGTTCGATGTATTGATATTAATTATTATCAGATTTTTTCTCGTTGTCAATAGAGAAATGCATTTTATTTCAGGGAATGCGATAACATTGATTCTAAAATATCAGAAAAGTATACTGAAGACAAGCTATTCATTCGATATTAAAAGAAAAAGGAGGAGCTATTCCATGTGCTTAATCACCTTTGCCTATCATGCACATCCAAAATATAAATTCATTTTACTCAGTAACCGGGATGAATTTTTTCATAGACCAACGCTCCCGGCAGCTTTTTGGGATGACATGCCGGATATTCTGGCCGGCAGAGATTTGCTCCAGCTGGGAACCTGGCTGGCCGTTTCCAAGCAGGGGAAATTTGCTGCGGTGACCAATTATCGGGACCCTTCTCTTCCAGCATCTAAGACATTTTCCCGCGGAGAACTCCCGGTAGATTTTTTGTTACAGAATTTTGACGGGGAATTGTTTTTAGAGCACCTTTCAAAAAATCGTCATAACTACGCCGGATATAACATTCTTTTCGGTGACAAGGACACTTTGTATCACTATAATAATGTGTATAATCAGGGTTCTAAGATAAAAGCAGGGGTTCATGGATTAAGCAACGATACGCTAAATACCCCCTGGCCAAAAGTCGAACATTCTAAAAAGGAACTGACGGATTATATTCAGTCACACCCGGAAATGAAAACAGAAGATTTATTACACAGCTTACAAAACAGGACACAAGCTGACAGCGAACTTCTGCCCCAGACAGGGATTCGTGCAGATTTAGAAAAAGCATTGTCTTCCATCTTTATCGAAACACCTGATTATGGCACCCGAGCATCCACTATTGTACTCATCGATCACCATAACAAGCTGACCTTTATTGAAAAAACGTATGATCAGGAGGAATTTCTTCAGCAATATGAATTTTTGACAGAATCTGATTAAAACTGCATACACAGGGAATGTTAAAAAAATAGAGTAAAAAAACACATAATAGAGGAGGTTGACCCATGACCTTATTTGAGGATCCGGCGTATGCCAGCCGAATGCTGACGCTGTTGACATTATCATTTCATATTATTTATGCCACAATCGGTGTCGGTGTTCCTTTAATGATTATGATTGCCCAGTGGATCGGGATTAAAAATAACGATAATCATTACCTGTTGATGGCCAGACGCTGGGCGAAAGGATTTGTTGTTACCGTTGCTGTCGGAGTAGTAACAGGTACGATTATCGGACTTCAATTATCTCTGCTGTGGCCGAGCTTTATGGAATTAGCAGGAAATATTATCGCGATGCCATTATTTATGGAAGTGTTCGCCTTTTTCTTTGAAGCGATTTTCTTAGGAATTTATTTATATACATGGGATCGTTTTGACAATCCGAAAAAACACTTGCTTTTATTGATTCCGGTAGCTGTCGGCGGCGGTATGTCAGCTTATTTTATCACCGTGGTGAATTCATTTATGAACAGCCCGGCAGGCTTTGACATCATAGGCGGAGATTTGGTTAATGCGAATCCGGTTCTGGCCATGTTTACTGTATCCATGCCGACTAAGGTTGCTCATGTGCTGTCTACAGCCTATATGACGATTGCCTTTATGTTCGCTGCGATTGCGGCATTCCGGCTGCTTCAAAAGAAAAATCAGGAGTATCATAAAAAGTCCCTGCATATGGCTATGAAGATTGGTTTAATCTTTGCAATCGCAACAGCTTTGATCGGTGATTTATCCGGTAAATACTTAGCAGAATATCAGCCCGAAAAGCTGGCTGCGGCAGAATGGCATTTTGAGACAAGCACGGAAGCGCCATTAGTGATGTGGGGCGTGTTAGATGAAAATAATGAAGCCAATTATGCCCTGCATATTCCTTATGCCTTGAGTATTCTTGCACATGGCTTCCCGAGTTCAGAAGTAACCGGTCTGGAGGAATTTCCGGCGGAAGAACAGCCTCCGCTCGTCATCCATTATTTCTTTGATACGATGGTCACCATCGGGATGTTTATGATTGCCTTATCTCTGCTTTACTGGTTTGGAATGCGGAGAAAATGGGCGTTCGTTGAAAAAACATGGTACCGCTGGCTGATCGTCGCAGGCGGACCGCTCTCCTTCTTAGCCATTGAAGCCGGCTGGTGGATGGCGGAAGTCGGGCGCCAGCCATGGATTTTAAGAGGGCTGATGACCATTGAGGAAGCTGCTACAACAAGTGATTATGTCGGCTGGATGTTTGTGTTATTTGCCATCCTTTACCTTATTCTGGGTGTCGGAACGGTTGTTGTATTAACGTATATGTTCCGGAAAAACCCGGTTGAAAAAGATTTAGAACGTATGCAAGGTGGTGACGAATCATGATATTAGAAATTATCGGTATTTCCGTACTCTGGTTATTCTTATTTGGTTATATCATTGTTGGATCCATTGATTACGGAGCTGGCTTTTTCAATGCCTACAGCATCGTTACCGGAAAGCAGCATATTCTTTCGAAAATCATTCAGCGTTACCTGTCCCCTGTCTGGGAGGTTACCAATGTATTCTTTGTCTTCTTCTTTGTCGGAATCGTCGGCTTCTTCCCGCAGTCTGCTTACTATTTCGGAACCATTTTACTGATTCCGGGCAGCTTGGCACTGATTTTACTGGCAATACGGGGTTCTTATTATGCATTTGAATCCTACGGAAAACAGGGGCATAAAGGATATGCCATTATGTACGGGCTGTCCGGGTTGCTTATTCCGGCTTCCCTGTCGATTGTTCTGACCATTTCGGAGGGTGGCTTTGTCTTTATGGAGGATGGAAATCCGGTCTTAGATTACAGCGCCCTGTTTTTCAGCCCGTTAACCTGGTCCATTGTTGTTTTAAGTATTGTGGCTGTGCTATATATCTCAGCAGTGTTCTTAACCTGGTATGCAAATGAAACAGGCGATATGGATGCAACAAACTTAATGAGAAAGTACGCATTAGGCTGGTCCATTCCTTTGATTATTGCCGCTTCAGGAATAATTGTCGAGCTTTACTTCCATAACGAAGCTCATTTTGCAAATCTCTTAAGTCTCTGGTGGATGTTTGCCGTTTCCTTTGTGTTATGGATATTGACCGTCATCCTGATTTGGAAGCGCCGAAATTATGGAATAGCATTTTGGCTCCTTACCGGACAATTTGCCTTTGCTTTCTTCGGTTACGGGATAGCCCATTATCCATACCTTTTATACCCTCATATCAGCATTCATGAAGGGTTTACCAATCCGGCAATGGCCATCTCGCTTATCGTTGTCTTTATCTTAGGTATGGCGCTTTTAGTTCCGTCTCTGTATTTATTGTTAAAGCTATTCCTGTTTGATAAAAACTATATTAAAGGAAAGAAGTGATAACATGTTGAACCAATTTCTGATTTTCATCGCTCCTTTCATCGTCCTGATTGCAGCAATTGCTTTAGCATTTGTCGCTGCAGCTAAGGATAGATAATGCACAAATGCCCTCAGCTAACCGATTTTTTAATCGGATTAGCTGAGGGCATTTTTTTGTTCCCCATATAAGCGAAAAATACAAAATATCCGTTTTAGATACGACTGTTTATTGCCGTTACACCAGTTGACTATTTTCCAGCTCCTTCATCGCTTTAAAGTAGCCGTCTTTCTTCCCCATCAGCTCCATATAAGTGCCTTGTTCAACGACTTCTCCGTGGTTCATGACAATAATCTGATCCATCTTTTCCAAGCCTGTTAAACGATGCCTGATGGTTACCACCGTCTGATATTTTGTTGCCTTTTCTATTTCCTCCATTATTTCCTGCTCTGTAATCGCATCTAAAGATGAGGTTGGCTCATCCAGCAGCCAGACAGAAGCATCCCGTAAAAACAGACGGGCAAGTGCCAGACGCTGTTTTTCTCCGCCAGACAGGTTCGTTCCCTTTTCCAATACTTGGTCCTCTAATGAAAAATGGCTTAATTGAACCTTTTCTAATGCTTCCTGGCAGGCTTCTTCCCCCGCCTCTTTATTCGCAAATCGCAGGTTTTCATAAATACTTCCGTAGAAAAAATGATTATGCTGCAGGGATACATTCAATTGTCTCCAAAGACTGTCTGGAGCAATTTTATCAAGCTCTTCCCCATTTACTAAAAGTTGACCGGATTGGATGGGAGCAAAAGTGAGCATCGCCTGCATCAGCGTCGATTTCCCTGAGCCGCTTGGCCCGACAATGGCGATATTTGTTCCCGGCTTGATTTGAAAAGCAGCGAGACGCACAGCCGGCTTCTTTTCAGTAGGATATTGAATGGAAACATCCTTAAAATCAAATTGAATCGGTACATCCGTTTCAATTTCATGAACAGCCTCTTCGGTTTGCGTCTCCTTTTCCCAAACCTCGGTGAGACGTTTAGAGGAAGCTTTGCTTTCTTCTAAATGCGCAGGAAGCACTGCCATCGATGGCGTATCCTCAAACACCGTAATGGCAATCATAAACAGCATCGCTAACAGTGTTCCGGCAAGGTTTCCCTCTGATACATAAAACCCTGCCTGCACGAGAATAATTACTGCAATGAAAAAAGAAAAGAAGATAACAACGGCTTCCCGGATAGCAAGCTGGCGATTTTCTTTCGCCTTTATTTCTTCGTATTGCTTCATATTATTATCGAGCTGCTGTTTTTTTCTTTCCGCCTGTTGAAAGATTGTCAATTCCCGGAACCCGTACAGATAGTCTGTAAATTCCGAGGACAATGCACCTCTTTTTTCCCGCATCGTTACAGCTGTCTTTTTCTGAAACAGATAAAAGATGGATGGGAAAACAACCAGTACGATAATCACACCGCCAATCATTGTCATAGCCACTCCTATGGATAAATACATCGTAAAGAAAATCGTAGCTGTAAAAACAGCTGCCAATACCACCGGCGGATAAAACACACGTAAAAAGAAATGCTGTAAGCTCTCTACATCACCGACGATCCGTGCCAGAATATCCCCGCTTCTGTATTTTTGCAAAAGTCTGCTTGCCAGCGGCTCTATCTGATCATAAACCTTCAGGCGGATATTTTTCAGAATCGTAAAGGTACCGCGATGAGAAAAATAGCGTTCCCCGTATCTGCTGACAGCTGAGGTAATCCCCAGCAGCTTCACACTCGCTACCAGAATCATCAAGGTATAGATCGGCGGTGCAAAAGCGGCTTGTGAAATCAAATAACCGCTTGCTGCAAATAAGGAGACAGCGGTAATCCCCGCTAAAAATCCAAAGAAGATAGAAATCAGAATATCCCTTTTTTCTTTCAACATCATTTTTAAGACCAGACTGATATCCTTCATGCTTCCCGCCCTCCTTGCTGTGTATGGATCATTTTTCGATACATTTCATTGTTTTTGTAAAGTTGTTCATGTGTCCCCTCTCCTGCTATTTCTCCCTGATCCAGCAGAAAGATTTTATCGGCGTTACGGATTGTATGCAGGCGGTGCGCAACGGTAATCATCGTTGTTTGGTTTCTTAAGGTATCTAACGATTTTTGCAAAATATGCTCCGTCTGGATATCGAGACCGGTTGTCGGCTCATCAAAGAATAGAATTTGCGGTTTTTTCAGAAGGGTGCGGGCAATCGCAATCCGCTGCTTCTCTCCTCCCGATAAGCCTCTGCCTCCCTCTCCGATGATTGTATCTAATCCGTCTGGTAAAGCAGTAATCCACTTCCAGATTCCTGCATGCTCCGCAACCTCCTGTATGACTTTATCATGCTGTTCTTCCTGAGAGCCGAGTAATATATTATCCCGTACGGTTCCAGAAAACACATAGGGCTGCTGCGATAAATAACCAATCCGGCCGAACCAATCTGCTTTTTCTACCTTTTCTTGCGCAATACCGTCAATTAGAAAGTTTCCTTCTTTCGCCGGCAGAAAACCAGCTAATACATGCAGCAAGGTTGACTTACCTGCACCGGTTTTACCAATAATGGCAACCTGCTCATACGGTAAAATCCGCATCGAAGCCGGCGCTAATTGAAAGTTTCCCTCTTCATAATGAAAGGAAGCCTGTTCCAGCCTTAATTCGGGTGCTTTATCGGTTTTTAATGAAGCAGTTCCCCAAGAAACTGGAGTCGTCTCTTCATCAAGCACATCCTCCACCCGTGAGGCTGCGCCCATACTTGCGCGTCCGGAATGAAAAGCGGAGCCCAGCTGTTTCAATTGACTGAACAGCTCCGGCGCAAGAAGTAAAACAAAAAAGCCCGTAAAAAAGCTGAGATTTTGAAAAATAATCATCCGGATTGCAATCTCTAAAGCAATCAGACCGATACTCAGCATAGCGATAAATTCCAGCGCTAAGGAGTTTGTAAAGGCAACCTTCAGCACACCCATCGTTGCATCCCGGAAGCTTGTACTATCCTGATCAATTTTATTTCTCTGCTCTTGAGACCGGCCAAATAATTTCACCGTCGGCAGACCCTGTAATGTATCCAGGAACGTTCCTGAAAAAGCTGCTAATTCAGACAGCTGTTCCTTTGATTTATCCTTTGTTTTTATACCAATAATCATCATAAAGACAGGAATAAAGGGAGCGGAAACAAGAATAATCAGTCCGCTTGTCCAATTTTGAATAAAAATAACTAACCAGACAATCAGAACAATGCCGACAGATTGAATAACCTGAGGGAGATACTGACTGAAATAGCCGTCTATTTCATCGATCGTATCCATAAATAAGCTTGTCTTCCGGCCAGACTGTCCTTTATCTGCATCGATCATAGGCTGGCTGGTAAAATGACGGAGCAATTTTTCCCGTATCGAAACCTTCGCAGTCTGAGCCATTTTTATGCCGGAGCCTTTTATCATATATTGAAAAACCGTTCGTACCAAAAGCATGCCAATCAATATAAAAACAGCAGGAAGAATAGATGAAAATGCCGCATTATCCAAAAACAGCTGCTGGATAATCGTTACCACGAGATAGCTCTGCCCTACGATGGCCAGTGCCATAAAAAGGGACGCCACCCCCATCCAAATCATCCTGCTCCGAAAATCTTTTGTAAATTCCTTTAACAACGGATCACCACCCTTAAACACAACATAATCAATTACAATATATCCTCTACTCCATTATACAACAGCATGCTTTTCGCCGCTCACCACACAGTGCGCTGCACCATTTAGAAATGAATATTTTATGAACATCCGCTATTTGTAGAGTTTTTTTAGGAAACACATATATTAACCTATATATAACTATTCCATGAATATAAGACAATAATAAAAAGATTTACAGGAGTGTCCTATCATGTCTAATTTTTTCCTTAACACCCCAACAAATTTTAATGTGAGCGAGAAAAGCCTTGGTGATAAATTACTTTATTATGGCGGAGTGGTTACTACATTAGGAAGTATTATGTCCCTCGTCGGATCAACGATTCTATACAATGAAGATGTAGAAGAGGAAGAAGCAGCTTTTGAAGAAAATTCACCTGTTACGAGCCGCCAGCTGTTAGAAATGCAGCAGCAGCTTGACCTTTTACAGAAAAAAATAGATCGATTAGAGAATCAAGGGCAGTAGATAATTCATTTCCTGTCCCTGATTCACCTTTTTAAAAGTTTATTCTTCTTAACTTAACAGATTCCGTTCTTTTTTCTCCCCCGTCCAGCAAAACGAAAGAAGCGGACAGTTTTCACATAACGGCGTCTTCTTACAATATTGTTTTCCATGCTCCACAATTAATGCGTGAAATTCCTGATGCATTTTTAAGTCATGCGGAAAGAAATTTTCCACTTCAATTTTAAGCGCATGATAGGTTTTGGGAAGCTGATAGCCGATTCGATGAAACAACCGCATCGCATAGTTATCCGCAATAAAACCGGCTTTATCAAAAGCATACAGCATCATCGCATCCGCAGTTTCCTCTCCGATTCCATGGATTGCCAGCAGTTCTTTACGGAGAACAGCTTGATCAACGCTTTGAATCCTCTCTACCTGAAAGTCATATTTTTGAAACCAATGCAGCCAGGCCTTAATTTTCTTCGCTTTCATTCGATAGAAGCCGCTTGGGCGTATTTTTTCGGCAAGCACTGCTTCTTCCATTTGTATTAAACGCTCAGCAGCTGCATCTTTCCCCAGGTTCGCCAGAGCCAACTCGACATTTTTCCAATTTGTCCGCTGAACCAAAATAGCGCTGATCAGCATTTGAAAATCAGAAGCTGCTGGCCACCACCCTTGAGGGCCATAGTAATGAAATAATTTTTGATATAATTCCGTATAGCTTATCTTTTCTGTCATCTGAATCTCCTCTTTTTCCATTAAACGAAAGTTCACTTAGCAGGAGTTTTACGAACGATTCTCCATGATAAAGCTGATTTCTTTTCTAATCACTCTAAACAAGATACACTAGCAATACATTTACGAAAGAAATGGAGAGCAACAATGAAATCTGTTCATGCTGATATTATACAATTCCGTGGAGGCCATTATCAATTCGGACTTTTTCAGGCGGAAAAACTAAAGAATTCACCCATAATCAACCATCGGAAAGCACTGCTCAGCAAACGCTGGAGAAACTTCCTTGTTGATGAAGAAGAAGTAAAAGCAGTATTCAAAGCATTTTCTCCGGCTATTTGGGAAGAAATAAAAGGATTAAGTGATGGATTAGGCATCCCCTGGAATGATGCCATTCGCGAATTCGGCGGTTACTATTATGAATACGGCCGCAGCGGCTGTTCCATTAATACCAAGCAGGATTACCTGGTACGAAATTATGATAATGCCCCCCATTCCTATGAAGGCCGTTATGTTTTATTCGCCCCCTCTGATTCCGGATATGCCAGTGCCGGTCCTTCCATGCAAATCACCGGGCGTACGGACGGAATCAATGAAAAAGGGCTGACGATGGGCTATAATTTCGTCAACCGTAAAAAATCCGGCGATGGCTTTGTCTGCAATATGATCGGCAGACTGCTTTTAGAAAACTGTGCCACTGTGGAAGAAGCCGTTCAATTACTGCGTGAGATCCCGCACCGGAATACCTTCAACTATGTATTATTAGATACAACTGGAAAATCACTCGTTGTGGAGGTTTCCCCCCGCTCTTTCTTTGTCCGGGAAGATAGCAGCTGTACAAACCATTTCAATGCATTAACAGAAGAGAACCGGTACCGTTCAGATGAATCAATGGAACGGCTGGAGAGAATCCTAACAAAGCAGAGGGATATTCATACACCTTATGAAGCGTTTCGTATGTTAAATGATATCGAACAAGGAATCTTTTCTGAAAAATACGGTGCATGGGCAGGGACACTGCATACAGCACTGTACTTGCCAAAAGAACAAGCTGCTTGGTTTGCGTTGGGAGGCAATCGTCAGCCATTTATTTTCTCTTTTCAAAAATGGCTGCAGGGAGAAAAATTACATGCAACGAAGATAAAGGGACAGATTAATGCAACCGATTCGTTTATTAACGTATAGCGGCATCTTGCCTGTCGCATTTCGATGGCTTTACAATTGAGTTAGAAAGGATTATCCTAGCAACAAAGGAAAAGTAATTTTTAGAGAGTCAGCATCATTTAATTTATGAGTATAACTGACTTTAAGGAGGAAAACCAATGACTATGAAAAAAGCATTAACCCTTGCTGGTTCTGACTCTAGCGGCGGAGCCGGGATTGCTGCAGATTTAAAAACCTTTCAGGAGCATAATGTATATGGCATGACCGCTCTGACTTCCATTGTGACAATGAATCCAGAAGGCTGGGGACATGACGTTACACCGATTGATGCGGAAGTCGTTGAAAAACAATTGAACACGATCCTTTCTGTCGGCGTAGATGCAATGAAATCCGGAATGCTGGGATCTGTAGATATTATTAATTTAGGCGCAAAAAAAATTGATGAATACAATATTGAGAAGTATGTTCTTGACCCTGTCATGGTATGTAAAGGGGAAGATGAAGTGCTTCAGCCGGAAAACACAGACGCGATGCGTGAAGAATTATTGCCTCGTTCTCTGGTTGTAACGCCTAATTTGTTTGAAGCAGCGCAATTAGCTCAAATGGCTCCAATTAAGACCATAGAGCAAATGAAGGAAGCTGCTAAAAAAATTCACGCCTTAGGTGCAAAAAATGTTGTCGTTAAAGGCGGAAAACAGCTTGACCACGATAAAGCTGTTGACCTGTTCTATGACGGAACAGACTTTGACTTATTAGAAAGCGAAAAAATAGAAACAAGCTATAACCATGGAGCAGGATGTACTTTCGCTGCGGCAATCACTGCAAACTTAGCTCACGGTGAAAACGTGCACGATGCCGTAAAAGCAGCAAAAACCTTCGTTGCAGCTGCTATTGCTAACGGCTGGAAGCTAAACGAGTATGTTGGTCCTGTGATGCACGGAGCTTACAACAAAACAGACAGCAAAAAAGTAGAAGTATTCAGCGTATAATGAAAAAGACCTTAGAACACCGGATGTTCTAAGGTCTTTTTCATTATATTAAATAGTTAATCCCGATCATGGATAAAGAATGTCAATACCAGCGCAATGATAGAGATTATTCCAGTGACAAGGAAAGAAACATTGACACCATGAACCATCCCTTGGATTCCCTGTTCAGGGATAGATGCTGTAGACATAATGGTAATTGGCAATGCTGTACCGATTGCTCCGGAAACCTGTCTTAAAGTATTGTTCACTGCTGTGCCATGCGAAATATACTTTTCGGGCAATACATTGAGACCTGCTGTTGTAACAGGCATCATCGCCATAGCCACCCCCAGCATTCTCAAGGCATGAATCGTTGCGATAAATATAAAGCTTGTTTCTGTCGTTAACGTGCTTAACATAAAGGTCGTACCGACAATCAGCACTAAACCAATCATTGCCAAATACCTGGCACCGTATCGGTCAAAAAGCCTTCCGGTAATCGGGTTCATTAACCCTTGTATAACAGCACCTGCCAGCAGAGCCAGTCCTGAATGAAAGGCGCTGAATCCTAACATTTGCTGCATATAAAGCGGCAAAATGACAGCAGCTCCGATCATTGTCATAAACGTAACCATACCTAATACCGTAGTAATTGTAAATATCCGATATTTAAATACCCGAAATTCTAAAATAGGTGTTTTCAAATGCATTTGTCTGGTAATAAACCATGCCAGCATAACTCCGCCGATGACTAAGGAACCGATAACCTGATAGCTTAACCAGCCTGCATTTCCAGCGGTGCTGAATCCGTATAGAATACCGCCGAAACCAAGTGTAGATAATAAAATGGATAACTTATCTAATTCAGGAAAGGTTCGTTTCGTCACATTTTTAAGTAAAAAGTAAGCGATAATTATGTTTAAAATAGCAATTGGCAGAACCATGAAGAATAATGTTCTCCAAGGAAAATGCTCTACAATATACCCAGATAGCGTCGGTCCGATGGCGGGTGCGAAGGAAATAACTAAACCGAACATTCCCATTGCACTGCCCCGTTTTTCCTTTGGATAAATTAAAATCAAAATGGTCTGCATCAGCGGCATCATAATTCCGGCACCCGCTGCCTGCAGAACACGCCCCAATAGTAGTGAGAAAAACTCTGGTGCAACGCCACAAACCAGTGTACCTATTGTAAACAAGGACATCGCGGTTAGAAATAAACTTCGCGTCGTAAACGTCCCAATTAAAAAGGCTGTAATCGGGATCATAATCCCATTCACGAGCATAAAAGCAGATTGCAGCCATTGTACTGTATTTGCATCAATATCTAAATCCGCCATCATATGAGGCAATGCCGTTCCTAGTAACGTCTGATTCAGAATAGCTACAAAGGCTCCGGATAATAAAACAATCAGAATGGGCGCCCGGCTAATATTTTTTGTATCTATTGATGATTCATGACTCTCATCCATTTACGACCCTTCTTTCATTAAAAATATATTTTTATTTAGCTATCGGTGAGTCATTATTTTTCATATAGTTATTTCTTTCCCAATTTTGCTTCACTATAAAACGAAACTTTATTCAGCCGGAGCTTTCGGTTCTCCAATTGAATGGTTTCAGTGTGAAAAAAGACAAAACCGGTGACTGTAAAATCACCGGCATAAACTGAAGCTTTATTCAGCGGGAGTTACCCCTGCTGAAATTTAAAAAGAACAAAGGCCGACCCGCAGTTTCACGGGACCGCAATAAAATTAATTCTTTAACGTATCGCACCACTCGATAAAGTTATGAACAACGGAATCAAGAAAATCAATGGTTTGTTCATCCGTCAGATTTCCTTGCTCGTTCATTTTGTTCTGAACGGAACCAATTAATACTTCATTTCCTGGCAGAGTCAATACCCCGACTCCGCGAGAATTTAAAATTTGACGAAGCTGTAGTTGAGCTTTTACTGTACCAAGGGCTCCCATTGAAGCTCCTACTACCATTCCAGGTTTATTTACCATAACTAAATCAACACGGGAGAACCAGTCAATTGCATTTTTTAACATACCCGAAATAGACCCATTGTATTCAGGTGTAGCAAATAAAATAGCGTCACTATCTTTGATACGCTGACGAATTTCTTTTACAATTTCTGGCGGATTTAATTCCTCATCCTGATTATAGAAAGGTAATTTTTCTATCGGCAAAATATCAATTTCTATTTTTTCCTGATAACGGTCCTTCATATATTCAACAAGTTGTTTGTTGTAAGATTCTGCGCGGTTGCTTCCAATCATTGCTGCAATTTTCATTCGTATACCTCCAATATTTCTTCGTTTAAAATGTTATGTTTATCACAAATGCTTGTCGTTTTTTAAACACAATTAATATTATTACCATAATCATTTATCTACCTCAAGATATCTGCTCAAGAAAAACGCCTTTCTAAAACACAAAAAATACTCTTATTAAGAAGCCTTTCACGGGTTATCTTCTTCCCATTGAAAAAGCTTTCTTAATAAGAGTTATTTTACGACATCATGATAACCAGGAGAAGCGCAGGCTCTCCAGCTAATAATATTTCAATTTTTAGAAGAACCAATTACGGTTTCTGCCGCAACCGCAGGAACGTTTTCTTTCGCAGCGGTTCTCAGAACGTTTGCCGCAATGGTCGGAATGATGGTGATTTCCACCCCCGCCATTATTTGAACCACCTACTCTGCGGCAGTTACTTGAATCGTTTACGTCGCTGCCACAATCATAATTTTCAACAACCGTTTCGTTCACATTGGATTCTCTGACTGGATAATAATTTTCATTGCGGACAATTGTGCGATGCACATTTTTAATTTCTGTCGGATGAATGTTTTTTACAGTTTTCACGCTATTAGTAGTACGAACCTCATGCCTTGTTGGATGAACACGTACATCCTCATCCCGGTTCGAATTGCGACAACGGCTACATTGACATTTATCTCGGCTCATTCGGACTCCCTCCTTTCCAATGCATAATACATCTTATGAAAGAAGGCGGTTTTGTCCTACGCAAATAACTATTAATCCGATAAATGTACGTTTTGTCTATATTGCTGGATTGTTACGTTTCATCGTTATAAACTCTATTCCTTTATATCGAAATTGATGTTCTTTAATAAAGTGATTTTTCTCATATAATTGGATTGCTCGTTTATTGAAAGACGCAACGGTAAGCCGAATCGCCTTGCCTCTATGCTCCTGCTCAATAAAATGAAGAATTCTTTTTAAAAATGAATCTCCGTTTCCTTTTCCAGTCAACTGTGGATTCATTCCCAAACCTAAATCAACACAATCTTCTATATAAGCTGCATTTCTATCTCCGGCAGGAACCTTGGCTGAACGGCCAGTGCAAAAGAAACCAATTAACCTGTGAGATGAATCTACCATTGCGTAATAGCCGCCGCCAAGCAATTCTACAATCGCACTAGTCGTTAACACATTATTATAAAAGTCATACGGTTTTTCGTACTTCCAGCAAAGTGCCTCCACTGCATACTTTTGTGTCATCCGAACAATATGTATATCCACTAAGCATCCCCACTTTTCCTGTAACCTTCCTATATTATTTCACATTTTTCATTCGAGGTGAATAAATATCTCATATCATCTGATTATCAAATAAAATAAGATGCACTCCTAATCTGTTATAGAAATAATATGGCTAGGAAAATGAAAGGCCGCAGCTCTCCCCTCTCTGTATAAAATGAAAAAGCTCATCATTAGTTAATGGATATCCCTGCAGGATTTAGTCCGTTACAGCCATTCAATCCGAAATCTCTGATTCCCCTTAATCCATGGAAGCAGCGGTAAATCATTTTCAATTACCTGCCCCAGCACATTTACCCTTTCATCCGCCGGTAAATCGGCTAAGGTGATTTGAATTTCACCCTGGTAACGCAAATATTTTTCATTATCTATCGTTACAGAACCTACAGGACGCTCCGCATTATTTTGAGCCTGAACACCTGATTCTCCAAATTGCGCATAGCTTCTCGATTCAACGGCACGGATACAATCTCTTGCATAATCCGCCCGGTTGGTCATTGCAGCCGCTGCTTTACGGATTATTTCAGAGTCTGCTCGTTTATCAGAAACAGCCCGGATTAGTATTTCATCCTTCTCGATATAGGCCTGAAATTGTTCCAGAGAATCCTCTCCTATTTCAACATCACCAACAACGATTTTATCAGCTTCACCAAATTTTTCTAATTCCAGATATGCAGCAAATGGGGAATACCCGCGGTGCTGTTCCAAGGTTGGCAATTTTTCGTATAGCGGGCCCCGTGATTGCTTATCTCCCGGTATAAAAGCCATTACGGTTAAACCAGCTTCTTTTAATGCCCTATTTTTTTGAATAAAATCTACGGACCCTAACCCGGTTTCCGGACGCGGATAATAATTATGCCATGCTTCTACTGCTTCCATATGGAGACCTTTCGCCCTCAAATGATTTAACGCGTCCACGTCAATGGTACTGGCATTTAATGCAATCCGCATTTCATGTGATAAATCAATGATTGTCTGGTCATCAATACCGTAGTCAATCCTTAGACCGGAGAGTCCCCAGTTTAGTAATTGATCTGCATTCTCCCAGTTAAAGCCTAATGCCTGCAACGAATTTGGTGAAATATCCGCCATGAGTTCCATATCTAATTCACTCGCTGCTTTACCAAGCGCCTGAAGCTGCTCTTTGTATATTGTCTGATCATCCTCCGGAATATGCAAAGAGGTGAAAATGGAATGAAATCCACTTTCCTTCATTTTTCGAATATAGGGAATCTGTTGTTCTATTGGTGTATTCCCTAAATAAACAGAAATTCCTAACATAACTATCCCTCCATCTATTATATTAAGAAGAAACAGGAGGCCGCAGCCTCCTGTTTCTTCTTAAATTCCATCTGCCATACTATCCTTAAAGCCGAACGCATACGTAAATAAGAAACCAAATACATACGAAATAACAAGTCCTAGAAAATAGCTTATATACTGCCCATTTGTTATTAATGGTATCAATGATAAGCCTGAAACGCCAATTCCTGCAGCTGCTGTATTCATCACTGCCTGGAACGCTCCGCCGATGGATGCTCCTAAACAAGCGGTTAAGAACGGTCTTCCAAGCGGCAGTGTCACCCCGTACATTAACGGCTCACCAATCCCTAAAAAGCCAACCGGAGCAGCTCCTTTGATAATATTTTTTAAATGCTTATTTTTGGTTTTTACATAAATCGCAATCGCTGCGCCAACCTGCCCGGCGCCGCCCATCGCTAAAATGGTCAACAGTGCCGTTTCATTAAATGCATTAATCAACTCTAAGTGAATCGGTGTCAAACCGTGATGCAGGCCAACCGTAACCAATGGCAGGAAGAACCCTGCCAGAACGGCCCCTGCTAGAACGCCGCCCGTCTCAATCAAGGCAATCAACCCTTTAGTGATTCCATCGGATAATAAACCTGCTGCCGGCATAATGGCAAATAAGGATACAAATCCAACAACCAGCACGGTAATTAAAGGAGTAAAAATAATATCAACTGCATTCCACATCACTTTACGCACATTTTTCTCAACAACCGTCATCAGCCAGGCAGCAAAGATAACACCAAACAAACCGCCTCTGCCGGGAGTTAATTCCTCTCCAAAAATCGCAATATTTTCAAGCTGCGGGCTAAATAAAATCATTCCTGCTATAGCACCTAATACCGGAGTTCCGCCAAATTCCTTTGAAGTATTCCAGCCTACTAAGATTCCTAAGGAAGCAAAGATAACGCCGCCAAACAAGAGCAATATCTGCATCCAGTTTTGCTCTGGATCCACCCCTGCGTTGACTGCAAAGTTCGCTCCGCCATTAATAACTCCTGATGCTACAAGGCCCGGAATTAAAGGTATAAAAATATTTCCAAGCTTACGTAAAAAGTTTTTAAAGGGGGTCCGGTTCTTTGCTTTCATATTTTGTTTATCCAGTGCTGCTTTTTCTTCAAACGTTAAATCATCCGCATTTGCGTCTTCCCCGATGCCAAATCCAGTCAGCTGGCTCATTTCTGCAGCAACCTTATTGACAGTACCAGGCCCGATTACGATTTGCAGTGTCTCATCTTCAACCACGCCCATTACGCCATCAATCTGTTTTAACCCTGCCAAATCAGCTTTCGAATCATCCTTTAAAGATAAGCGCAGCCGTGTCATACAGTGAGCAATCCGCTGGAGATTACCTTTACCGCCTGCCTGTTCTAAAATTTCCGCGGCCATTCTCTGTTCTTTCTTCATGGTAAACCCTCCCTTTATTTTGTCAGCGCATGTCGAACAAATCCATCCGAATTATTCAATCTATTCACCGCATCATCATAGGAGCATTCCAGCAGTATCATCACAATCGCAACCTTCACCTGGTTGTTTGCCTTTTCAAAATAGGAGGCTGCTGTATCATAGTCGGCTCCAGTGATTTCCATTATGTTTCGTTTAGACCTTTCCAATAATTTTTCATTCGTCGGCTTTAAATCCACCATAAAGTTTTGATAAACCTTGCCAATGCCTACCATTGCTGCAGTCGAAATCATATTTAAAGTCATTTTCTGAGCAGTCCCGGCCTTTAATCTTGTAGAACCAGTCAGCACCTCCGCGTCTGTTTTCAGTTCAATTGCTACAGAAGCATACTGGCTCATGACAGCATCTTTATTACAGGATACGCTGACTGTATTCGCTTTTTTCGAATCAGCATATTGCAAAGCGCCGATAACATACGGTGTACGTCCGCTCGCAGCTATTCCAATTACTGTATCGTTTTCTGAGAGCTGAATGTTTTTAAGGTCAGCAGCGCCGAGCTCCGGATTATCCTCCGCACCTTCTGCGGCTTCGTAAAGCGCTTTCATACCACCCGCAATAACTCCCTGAACCATCTCTGACGGCGTACCAAATGTAGGAACACATTCCACTGCGTCTAAAACGCCTAACCTGCCGCTTGTACCAGCTCCGACATAAATCAGTCTTCCATTTTTCTTAAACGATTCAATCGCATATTTTGAAGCTTTCTCAATTTGCGGCAGCTGCTCCTTGATTGCTGTTAAAACCTGCTCATCTTCTTTATTCATTGTCTCTAAAATTTCCATTGTCGACATCTCATCTAAATGCATCGAATGCTGATTTCGCATTTCTGTTGTTAACTTATCGAGCATATCATCACTCTCCTCTATTCGCTTATAACTCTATTTTAAATGTTTTTGAAATTAAAAGTCAATAAGATTTATATATTTTGTGAAATTAAATTTCATTTTATAATAAAAAAAGAAGCTATCTTCTTAATTTCACAACATAATCTCTAGCTTCTTGATATTCATCCAGCACATTTTCACCGATGATATTAAAAATACTGATATACAAGCTGTCTACCATCGTCAGCTGGGTCATTCTTGAAGTAATACTTCCAATCCGGAAATCCTGCTCTACATTCGGTGTCGCTAATCGAATATCTGCTTCTTTATATAGCGGGGACTTATTCATGTTCGTTATTGCAATAACCTTAGCTCCTTTTTCTTGAGCCAATCGCGCTAAATCTAAAACATCCTTCGTCTTTCCAGACATACTGATGGCTACAAATACATCCTGGCTGTTAAAATGAGGCACCTTTGACAGCATGTAGTGAAAATCTGCATTAAACTCCACTTCATATCCGAGTTTCGTAAATTTATATACCGCATCGAGCGCAGCAATCGATGAGCCGCCTACACCATAAAATATAATCTTACGAGCATTTTTTAGCACGTTGACTGCATCATCCAACTCTTTTTTTTCTAAAGATTCCATCGTCAGCTCGATCGCATTTTTATTCACATGAACGACTTTTTGAAACAATTCATAGGGAGAATCTTTTTTCTGTAAAATAGAAAAGTCAGTGATATAATCATCTGTTACCGCTAACTCCTGTGCCAAGGAAATTTTAAAGGTTTTAAAACTTCCAATTCCGATTGTCTTTGCAAAACGAATAACACTTGCTTCGCTCACATCCGCCTTATTCGCTAATTCTTTCGTCGTCATATTTGGAATAAGCTCTGCATGATGTAAAATATACTTCGAAATCTTTTTCTCAGTTTTAGAAAATTGATGGAGCCGTTCGTTGATTCTAGTTAGTAGTGTTGTCGCCATGTCAACTTCTCCTATTCCAATTCGGTTATGTTCCTTAGTATAGCAAAAATCAGAAGCGTGTTCTAATGATTAATTAGAGGAACGATTTACTTCTAATTCCATTGTACAGGTATGTAACGTGTGCCCGCTGAGGTCTTCGGTGAATTCAGAAATAATCTTGAAACCTCTTGCTTTATAAAACGCCATCCCTTTTGCATTTTCCTTTTCTACATTTAGCTGAATAAACGCAGGTTTCAAATCCTCTATCCCATATTCTAATAACGCTGTTCCCATTCCGTTCCCTTGTGTATCCGGATACAAGTAAATAGCATAAAGCGTACTGATTCCTTTTTCTGATACCCGGCTAAAATTCGCAAACCCTTCTATTCGTTTATCCGACTCCACAACATATAGACTGGAAAGCTCGATACGCTGAAGCATGGTTTGATTACTATATGATTTATTTAAAAATGCATCCTGAATGCTTCTGGGTATAATGCCTTCATATGTATCATGCCAGCTTTGGCAAACAATACGCTGAACAGCACCAATATCTGTCTCTTCTGCCGATCTTACATGGTAATTCATACAGCCCACTCCCTTTGAACAAAATGATGTTTTTATTATAAAGCGAAACTTCATTTAATGATAGTACTGCTCTTCCATTTTAAAACAAAATTATGGTAATATGTTTCATTATCTACTAATAATTCAGAGGTGTATCAAAAAATAAGGAGGGATAGGTATCGAAACGCTAAACCAAAAATACCTGACACGCATCCAGATTTGGGGAATATTTGTCGGAATTATTTTATTTATCTATGGATTGCTTCTATTTTTCACCGGTTTTTCTTCTGCTCTTATTGCTCCTGTTCCGGGGCTTATCCTGATGATATTAGGAAGCTTTTTATTTAAAACGGGAAAGTTTGCGGGAGAACTCAAAAAAGATGCATCAAGAATATATGTATTAGAAAATTTTTTCAAAAATCATCTTTGGTTCCTGCTGCTGACTAGCATATTGGCCAGCTTAATTATTTTGTTTTATCTTATCTTTTTTATTTTTATTACATAGGAGAGAGGGAATTAATATGAAAAAATTATCATTTATCCTGATTCTGACCATTATCCTCTCAGCTTGTGGAACAGACAACCTAGAAGAAAGTTCATTTGACGTGGAAGTAAATTGCAGCTCTATGGAAGCAGGTACAGAAGAAGCGCTGGAGGAAAGAGTTTCTCTTTTTGAAAGGGATACGCATGAACCTTTAAAGGAAAAGCTAAATGAGGATGTATTGGTTTCTAAGGAGAACTTAGAAGAAGAACTCGCAACCGCCGTCTACTCCACCTGTATAAATGAGGAAGAATCGTATAATGACAGCTATGACAAATTATATTTTTCAATGCTGGAATATTTTTATGCTTTCATGATATCGGAAAAAGAGGAATCCCTGACAATAGAGGAAATAAACTACAAAGGACGTTCTTTTAATGATTATGCACTCAATATCGTATTGGATGACGGGCGTCAAGCAAATGTTTTTCGCTTTGATCCTCTTACATATTCCGGTGATGTTTTACAGCGGTTAGACGAAGAAGCCGTTATTGGATCATTGGAAGAATTATATGCTTCTGCCATCAAAGAGGATTTTATCGACAGGGCCTTTTCTGGATTGGAAAATCCGCTGAATGCTGCATTCCACAATATTCCCGACATTCTGGAAGAAAAAGATCTTGAAGAATGGGAGCCAGATCTTGATAAAAACGCAGAAGCATCTGATTTTTGGCATTTATATGCCATTATTATTGATGGAGATATAAAGGAACAAAATCTATTAAGAGAGAAAGAGAACTGGCGGGATATCAAATTATATCCAAGTTGGCGTACGTATCAAATGATAGAAAGGCTCGAGGAAGTTCACGCTATCTCCCCTGACATTCCCTATCCGGAAGGAGCACTCGAGAATGAGGAATGGTTCAAAGCGACGGACTACATGTCAGAGAATATGGAGGAAACCGTTAAAGATAACAAATTGGATAAGGATTTATACGAGATATACCAATATATTCACACAGGGGAAGGATACTTAAGCGATTTGGAGCTTTAGAAAAGATGTTAAATAAAAAACATCACTTTCGGAAAGGAGCATTTTTTTGGAATACTTGCACCCAAAATACTTTAAATGGATTCATATTTTAAGCAAATTTCTCGGTATTATCATCATTCTGTACGGAATTTTCATCATCATTCAGAATTTCCCGTCCATTATCGGGCCTGTTCCCGGGCTCGCATCTATTTTGCTGGGTGTTTATTTGTATAAAAGCGGAATGGAAGCAGGCCGTCTTTTGAGGTCGGACAGAAAAAGCAAGCAGGCTTTGGAAGAAATGTT
Source organism: Oceanobacillus sp. B139/18 (assembly GCF_055524595.1). Taxonomy (NCBI): domain Bacteria; kingdom Bacillati; phylum Bacillota; class Bacilli; order Caryophanales; family Bacillaceae; genus Oceanobacillus; species Oceanobacillus sp. B139/18. Next base: position 1,251,334 of record NZ_JBVFXI010000001.1, read on the forward strand.
AAAATACTATGGCTTATTTTTAATGATTAACGGACTGCTGTTTATAGCGGCAATCATTTTATACATTATCTCTATTTGTATATAGGGAATGCCACGCTTACAATAAAAAAATACAAATCAAGTACTTTCAACATGCTTGATTTGTATTTTTTTATATTTCCTTTCTTAAAGCTGATACACTACTTCCAGGCGTGCTTCTATCGATTGATTTCCCGGTTCAATTGGCGTAGACACCATCTTGAATACCTGCGCAGGTCCAACCCCTGGCGAAGCAGTCTGTTCGTTAATCTTTAATGGAACCGTGTTTAAATTAGCGCCAAGCTGTTCAGCTAAGCTTTCTGCCTTCTTCTTTGCATCTGTAAGTGCAAAGCTTAATGCTTCCATATAAAAGTTCTCCGGGTCATTTACCGAAAACTCAATCGAAACAACTTCATTTACGCCATTTTCGGTGACACGATCAATGATTTCTCCAATTCGATCCATATCATCCGTAACTACAGTGATTTCATTTCGAACCTCGTAGCCCTGTAATATCTGATTGCCATCCTGATAGCTATACATCGGTCTTGCAGAAAAGCTGGTAGTTTGAATCTGCTCTCTAGGAACACCAATTTGCTGCAAGGTATCCAGAGCCTGATTCATTCGTCCTGTATTTTCTTTCTGCGCTTCCTCTAAAGAGCTGCTGACGGTGGAAACAACCAATTGAATACGGGCAATACTCGGCGAAACTATAACCGTGCCCACGCCAGTGACCGTGATGGTCCCCTGCTGATTATTTTGTCGCTCATACATTCTATGCCCATAATTAGGTGGTCCATAAGTATAATACATTGCGAACATCCCTCCCTCATACCATCCTATGTTGTATAAGGGCTGTACCATTCAATAATTATCCGGAGAATCCCAGTAATCGGGGTCCTGCATTTGCAGTTCTTCGACAACATCCTCTAAGTCCTGAGGTGTAATCGTAAAAACGGGGTACTCCTTGGACGTCCGATTCACTGCATCATAAAAATAGCGAACGCTGCCGGGATATTCTTCATCCACGAGGAGTAAAGCAGCATCACTTTTATCAATCAGCCATAAATCCTTCGCCCGAAATTGGTACGCCCCCTGATACCCACCTCTATACAGCGGTTTGAAAAAATCGGCTGTCATCATTAATTCTTCATATTTTTCCTTGATCGGGTCCGGCCAACGTTCATCCTGATTTTCAAACGGCGGAAAAACACCTACTTGTACCTCATAGGTTTCTTTTAAATCCATTATCACAGCAGCAGCCCACAGCTCAATACCCATCTGTCCAGAAATAATAATCCATTCTAATCCTTCTTCTATAAAGGTGCGCAGCCTTTTCTCTAAAGCTGCCTTAATAAAAACAATTCTGGGATCATTTTCTTTGAAGATGCCTAATTCCGTCGGCTTATAGCCTGTTACATGTAAAATTTTCACAGTAATATCCTTTCTTCTTTACAAGCTTAAGTTATCTCCTATTTTAACGCAGGAATACTTGATTTGAAAGCTTGTCTCTGTTTAACAAAAAGGCAGTCCGCACTGCCCATTGTTATTTTCACCACATTCCCGGTCTTCTCGGCGGACGAATGCCTGGGTGATTTCTCATTTCTCCCATGTGTCCAGGAGGCATTTGTCCTGGTAAAGCGAACGGCGCAGAAGGGAATGGCGGACGTGGTCCAATTTGCGGTCTGCCCATAAAGGCATTTTTTCCATACGGGTGCGGATGCTGCTTTTTTATACTATGGTGATTTACATACGTTGTATGGACAGGATGAATATGATTAACAACAGATTCGGATGACGTGTGGACATATTGATGCTTTGTCGGATGCACAATGGTCTTTTCATTCGATCGCTGCGGATGAAATCGCTCTTTACCTTGCATCGTTTCTTCCTCCTTTTTGTTCTCTCTTTTTACTATATGTGATAAACGTACAAGTCGAGCAAGACAGATACCCAGATTTATTTTGATTTTTAATAATAGCCGGAAAGCCCGCTCTTTAAGTGATTTCAGAAAAATAATCGGTTAAAAAATTTGTGTATAAGCAGGTTTAGAAACTTTTTTCCTAAAAAGGTTGGCTTTTATCATTGTAGATGCTATAATAAGGATACTTATTTAGATTCGGTAGAAATACAGGATGGGATACATCTTTCGTCTTGAAATTTAACTTTGAACTAAATAGTAATAAACAGTGCAACAATTGCACGTGGAGGTAAAAGAATGAACACAGGTTCTGTAAAATGGTTTAACGCTGAAAAAGGCTTCGGTTTCATCGAAGTTGAAGGTGGAGACGATGTATTCGTACATTTCTCTGCAATCCAAGGCGAAGGTTTCAAAACTTTAGAAGAAGGTCAAACAGTTACTTTCGATATCGAAGAAGGAAACCGCGGACCACAAGCTGCTAACGTTGTTAAAAACTAATAAGCAGATAATCGAAAAAAGCTGATCATCATTGATCAGCTTTTTTTATTTATCATTTTTCTATAGGGAGGATTTAAAACAATGGTTACTTTTTTTATTCCGTAAAGACAGCAAGATTCTCCAATGTGGATTTTAAACCTATATCATGATCCTCCTTTCGTATTCCTTCAGGTACGTTCTCGCAAATGACAGTAACTTTTGTGCCTTCTGAAGCGTCTTCAAAAAGCCATTTTTGAATCATCTCTCCTGAAAATAACGAGTCTCCGGAATCGAAATTGACGGATTGAACGATGCGCTTGTTTGGAACCAGCTCCAAAAACCTGCCTTGCGTTACGTCTGTATTATCTGTAGTTTTACCAGAATGCGCACTATCCATTTCGTACGTAAGAGTTATCCTATAAGTTCCTCCCTGCCTAGGGTCAAATGCATCCACATGACCTGACATTCCTTTTGGCGGCAGCCATGAAATCAGTGCTTCCTGGTTTATAAATGCTTGATAAATGGTTTGTGGGGATGCCATAATCACTCTTGATGCAGTGTCTACCCTTCTTTTTATCGGTTCCTCCTTCATCAAAATCCCTCCTCTTTTTCAGTTTATCAAATCAAAACGCTTAAAATTTCTTATCAATTGCTCAACATCCTTCTACTAGTAAATCGATATCAACAAAATCCCCTCACCAATCAGGCAAGGGGATTTCACTTTTTTATATACCGTTTTAAAATTGCTCTGTTAAAGCTGTCACAATCTGTTTCTTACGGGAAACAACACCTTTTAATAAAGCACGATCATTTTCATCTAAAGTGGCATGGAATGCTTTTTCAACATTAGCTTTTTCTGGTCCTACTGCTAATACTTCGGAATCATTATTTAGAATATCAGTTGCAACAAACAAGAATAAATCCAATCCTTTTTCATTTACAGTTGCCGTGATTTCACTTACTAATTCATCATGAAGCTGATAAATCTCACTGACATCGACTGCATTTACCTGAGCGATTTCTACCTTTGCATCGCCCATTGCAAATTCCTTAGCATCCATGGTAATCAATTCTTTAACCGTTTTATCACTGATATCTGCACCGGCTTTTAACATTTCTAAACCGTATTCTTCCAGGTCCACTCCAGCCTTTTCAGCCAATTCTTGCGCTGCTTTTACATCTTCTTCTGTACACGTCGGTGATTTTAATAATAAAGAATCGGAAACAATAGCGGATAATAATAATCCTGCAATGTGTTTATCTAATTCAATTTGTTTTTCTTTGTACATTTTGTTTAAAATAGTTGCGGTACATCCCACTGGCTCGGCACGGAAATAAAGCGGCTCTTTGGTTTGGAAATTGGATACACGGTGGTGATCGATTACTTCGTGGATAACCGCGTTTTCAATGTTATCAGCACTTTGCTGGAATTCATTATGGTCTACTAAAATAACATCAGCGCCATCTTCTAATTTCTGAACAAGTGCTGGAGCTTCTACTCCAAATTGCTCTAAAGCAAATTTTGTTTCCCCATTTACTTCACCTAAGCGTGCAGGACTTACGTCTTCCCCCAATTTTGTTTTTAAATCAGCGTAAGCTAATGCGGAACAAATAGTATCCGTATCTGGATTTTTATGTCCGAAAATAAGTGTTTTTGACATTTTTGATTTCCTCCCTCGACAAACTTTCCATATATAGATTATCACATTTAATGTCCTATGCTCCAGCCCTAATCTTGTTTCTGTAAAAAAATGCTGGAAATATTATTGATTCCGCCTCAAAATACTGTAAAAATAATCATTATTAGATTATAATTAGTATCATTGGAGGATTGATGAAATGACAAGAAAACAATTTAACTTAACACGTACTGCTTTGCTCACCTTTGCTTCCGAGCTGGATGATAATAGTATCGATGTGCAGGCAGACTATTTTGATACAACGATCCGCTGGCATTTAGGCCACGCGCTCGTAACCATGGAAAAATTCTTATTCCGCTACCCTGTAAAATCAGAAAATATACCAGCTGGCTATGCTGAACTTTTCAGCTCTGGGACAAGCCCAAAGGATTGGACGGAAGAACCGCCCAGTTTAGAAACGTTATTAGAAGCATTAGAGCTGCAACAACAGCGTATTAATGAATTTAATGATTTATTCTGGAAATCGAATGTACAATTTAAAGTTCCATTCGGCAGCGTTGAGACTCAGGGCGATTTGCTGATTATGCTTTCCTTCCGCGAAGCAGAGCTTTTGGGTAAAATCAAAGCCATGTATCAGGTTATTTCAAGGGATAAAAATGAGTAAACCTTATATTATTATTGGCGGCGGCATTTTAGGTTCCAGCACCGCCTATTATCTTTCAAAACAAGGTGCAGAGGTCATTCTGATTGACCGGCACGATGAAGGTCAAGCAACGGACGCAGCAGCAGGAATTATTTGCCCGTGGGTTTCCCAGCGCCGTAACAAAAAGTGGTATCATCTTGCTAAAAATGGCGCCCGGATATATCCATCGCTTATAGCGGATTTAGAAAATCTCGGCGAGAAGGATACCGGTTATAAACAGGTAGGAGCACTCAGCCTCCATACAGACTCCAAAAAAGTAGACGGTATGGAAGAAAGAGCGTATAAACGCCGGGAAGACGCTCCAGAAATCGGTGATATTATCCGTCTGGATGCCGAAGAAACATATCAGCGCTTTCCCATTTTGCAAAAGGATTACCAGGCTGTCTTTATCAGTGGAGCAGCGCGGGTCGATGGAAGAAAATTAGTAAAGGCTTTAAGAAATGCTGCCAAAGCAAATGGGGCTTCCCTTCTATCTGGAGATGCCAAATTATACACAGCTGGTAATACGGTAACCGGTGTGGAGTATAATAATGAGGTCATTGATGCCGAAAAAGTCATTTTGGCGAACGGAGCTTGGATGAAGGAAACCGTAGACCCTTTGGACATCCATCTGGATGTTTCGTTCCAGCGGGCACAAATTATGCATCTGGAAATTCCATGTTTACACACAGCACATTGGCCGGTAGTTATGCCTCCTGGAACGAAATATTTACTCACGCAGGATGACAACCGCTTCGTCATTGGGTCAACTCATGAGGATAAGGTTAATTTTGATTATCGCGTCACCGCAGCAGCCGTACATGAAATTTTAGATCAAGGGCTTGAGATTGCACCAGAGTTAGCAGAAGCAACCATTTTGGAAACCCGGGTCGGCTTTCGCCCGTACACACCCGGTTTCTTGCCGGTTATCGGCGAACTGCCTGCATATTCCAATATTCTTTTAGCAAACGGACTCGGTTCATCCGGACTGACGATGGGCCCTTATCTTGGACAGCAGCTTGCAAAATTAGCTTTACATGAAGAAACAGATATCATTTTAGAGCATTATGATGTATCATCTGCATTAAAGCGTCAGTAATGAAAAGAGGTGGCTCATTTGAAGGGATCTTATGTTGTTCTTATTATTCTTCTTCTGATTCTCCTGACAGGCTTCTTTACCTGGTTATGGCTGCAGAACTTTAATGAGAATCAAGAAAGTATTGCAGCTTTAGTTGATTACTTAGTATAAATATTGGAAAAAGGACCGGTTGAGCCGGTCCTTTTTTTGACACAAGTATATCTATTTTTCTAATACGCACATACGATTTCCCTGCCTCTGCTCTGTATCAAGCCGCTTTCTTTTTAAATCCTTAGGAAACATGGGTTTCCTTTCTTTTCTTATTTTGGTTGTATTCTACCTTTAAAACAAACTCCCCCATTTTTAAATAAGTAGCTTGAAATATCGGACTTTGAATGAATGTAAAAATAAATGTAAAGATAAATACCGGTCCGCCAATAATCCACCCTATAACAAGCACACTGCATTCCGTGATAATCCGGACTCTGCCAATCGGCGCTTTCAATTTATCTGCAAGCGAAAGCATAAAGCCGTCACGCGGGCCGGATCCGACACCTGCCGCATTATACAGTCCTCCGCCAACCCCCATGATACAAATACCAGCTAATATAAATAGAATGTCCACCCACGTATTGGTCGCTTCCGGAAGAATTCCTGTCCAATGATAGAAATCCACAAATGACCCTACAAGAACGGCATTAAAAAAAGTACCTGCCTTTATGTATCTGCGGTCTAAAATAAAACAGACAACCATCAAAATCATGGAAATTATAATATTCCATGTTCCAATTGTAAACCCGACCCTTTCAAACATCGCGACATTTAATACATCCCACGGATGGATGCCTAAATGCTGCATATTAATGGTCAGTGAAATACCGCCGCTGAAAATCATTATTCCCAGCAAAAAAAATAACCATCGAAATGATTTAACCAAAATAAGCTCCCTTCTTTCCAGATGAAATAATTCTTGAGGATATATCCATAATTATAATAAGTATACGCTTTTTGGGAGGAAATAAAAAGAGCAGGTTTACCGATGATTGGAGGAATCATGAAACCAGCTCTCTTCTATAATTATAAAACTTTATTTAAGAAGTCTTTAGTTCGCTCAGACTCTGGATTATTGAAAATGATATCCGGTGTATTTTCTTCCATAATAATACCTTCATCCATAAATAATACTCTATCCGCAACCTCTCTGGCAAATCCCATTTCATGTGTGACCACCACCATTGTCATGCCTTCTTTCGCAAGCTGCTTCATTACCTCCAAAACCTCACCGACAAGCTCCGGATCAAGTGCAGAGGTTGGTTCATCAAAAAGCATCATTTTCGGTTCCATAGCAAGAGCTCTTGCTATCGCTACACGCTGCTGCTGTCCTCCGGATAATTGGGACGGATACTGATCTGCTTTCTCAGCAAGTCCCACCTTTTCTAATAAAGCTTCTCCCCTTTGCCTTGCTTCTTTTGGAGAAAGCTTCCGAACCTTTTGAGGTGCAAGCATCACATTTTGAATCACCGTTTTATGCGGAAACAGATTAAACTGCTGAAAAACCATTCCAACTTCTGTTCGAATCATATTAATATCTGTTGCCCTATCCCTTATATTGTAGCCGTCTACAATCACATCTCCGCTTGTAATTTCCTCTAATAAATTAAGACACCGTAAAAACGTACTCTTACCTGATCCGCTGGGCCCAATCACACACACGACTTCTTTTTCTTCCACTTCACAATGAATTCCTTTTAAAACCTCATTATCTCCAAAACACTTGTGTAAATCCTGCACTGTAATCATCAATACTTCAACCTTCTTTCTATATAACGCAGCAATAAGGACAGACTGAAATTAATTACTAAGTAAAACAAAGCTACTGTTGTATAAATCTCTACTGCGTTAAAATGATTCGATGCTATATATCTGCCCTGGAACATTAATTCTGGAACTAATATAACAGACAATAAGGAGGTATCTTTAATACTGATAATAAATTGATTACCAAGCGGCGGTATCATTCGCTTAAAAGCCTGTGGCCAGATAATATAACGCATTGTCTGGTGTTTATTTAGTCCTAAAGAACGTCCAGCCTCCATTTGCCCTTTATCAATCGAATCAACCGATCCGCGAACGATTTCTGCAATATATGCTCCAGAGTTTATCGCAATAACAACAACTCCGGCAGTAATGGAATCCATATTGTACTGGGTAATAATTGGTAATGCAAAGAAAATCCAAATAGCTTGAACAAGTACCGGTGTGCCTCGAATAACTTCTACATAAATAGATGCAATAATAAAAAAGAATTTATTTTTTGATATCCTGCCTAAACCGAATATAGCGCCTAAAGCAAAACCAATTAATAAGCCAATAATAGAAATTAATAGCGTATAATATAAGCCTTTACCTAACTGCGGTAAAAAATCAATTACCTGTGTAAAATCAAACATTTCCTCACCTCTCTGGTACATAAAATAAGGAGCCGTGCATAAGATTGCCAGCTCCTTATTTTATCCCTGCCAAGTCAACTGCACTAATGGTTCGCTTTTCAATTAAGCATTTGTTGCTTTATTTCTTACTCCGAAGCGCCAAACCATTTATCATAGATCTCATCATATGTTCCGTTTTCATGTAACGTTGCCAATGCATCGTTAATCGCAGCTACTAATTCATCATTTCCTTTTGAAATTGCAATACCATAATCTTCTGCCTGATAAGTATCACCAACTACTTTTAATCCATCACCAGTTGTTGCAATATAGTACTCTACGTTAGGAAGATCATATACGGCTGCATCAGCACTCCCATTTTCAACTGACATATATACTTGATCCAGCTGTTCATAAGTATCAATGGTCTTATCCTCCAGGTTTTCCTCTAAAAATTGTGAACTGGTAGATCCTAACCGGGTTGCAATTGTTTTTCCTTCTAAATCCTCTAAACTATTAATATCCTTATTATCCTCTGGGACAGCAATGGTGATACCGGATTCATAATAAGGATCACTGAAATCCACTGTACCTTTTCGTTCTTCCGTAATACTTATTCCAGCAACAGCAATTTCAAATTGCCCTGTTTGTAAACCTGGAATGATCCCATCGAAATTCGTTGTTTGAATTTCTCCATCAATTTCGAATCCCGCTTCTTCTGCAACTGCAGTAATTAATTCAATATCAAAACCAACTAGCTCCCCATCCTCCATAAATTCAAATGGAACGAAAGAATTATCACTTACAACAGTGTACGAATCATTTAAATCATAATCACCGTTGTCTGCGTCTGCTTCCCCATCATCTCCTGAAGTATCATCTCCACCACCACACGCAGCTAAAACTAGTAATAAAATAAGTGCCAGCATGAAAACCCAAGTTTTCTTTTTACTAAACATCCAAAAATACCCCCTACGAATTAGTTTCATTTATATGGATAAAATAAAGTACCATACATCTAAGTATAACAAAATTCTATTTTTATTAAAAATTCATTATTAACCCATATTTCAGAAAATATATGCAAATTTTGTGATTTCACCTCATCACCCGCTGATTACGTTCTTTAAACTTGGAATTCATCGGAAATCCTTTCTTTTTCATAGGTAAATCCCCAAATTCAGGTTTCTCAAGCAAAAATAACCGGAATCTGTTATACTGTTTTTGAAAGTGAATGATCCGGCAATTTACACAGGAGGAAAGAATCCGTATGGAAGAAAGTATCTCCATTTTGAAATGGAAAGCATTTGTTGAAAATAAACAGAGAAAAAAATTATTAGTGAAGGTAATCTGGAATGATACAGATAAATTAACGCTGCTTATTCCCCCAAACATGAAAGTAAATGCTTTTATTAAGGATGAAAAAGAAGGATTCCTTTTTTATGATATAGAAGGAAAATCAATTTCAGGACCTATTCCGTCCATCCTCCCCAGCAGTGCATTAGAGGACGGACAAATTCTATTAAAAGCAATATCTGATGGAACGGTAACCGCCTATGGAGAAAAAATAAATAAGAATGAAATGAACGCTTTACATTAAAAAATCTCTAGAGATAGAATATCTATCTGCTAGAGATTTTTTGTTAATGATTCGTTTTATCATCATATTTTGACCAGAATGTGGCAAGCACCGGACCAGAAATATTGTGCCAGATGCTAAAGAGCACACTTGGCACAGCAGCTATCGGCGTAGCGGAAAAGAATGTTAATGCTAAGGTGGAGGCAAGTCCAGAGTTCTGCATACCAACCTCAATAGAGACTGCCTTTTGATCTGAAAAGTTCAATTTAAACAGTCTGGCAATCGAAAAACCAAGCAACAATCCTAATAGATTATGCAGCACAACGACACCAAAAATAAGTAATCCAGATGTTGCTACGGCCTCTTTATTTACAGATACAACTGCTGCGGCGACGGCGACGATACCAATCACAGAAACAAGCGGCAGTACAGAAATACTTTTTTCTACTTGTTTACTGAATAATAACCGAATCACAAACCCTAAAATAATTGGAACAAGGACAACCTGTAATATTTGGATAAACATATCCTTAAATGAAACCGGCATCCATTGGTTCGCCAATAGAAGTGTTAATGCCGGGGTCAACACAGGCGCCAATAAAGTGGATACCGTTGTTGCGGATACAGATAAGGCCGTATTCCCTTTCGCTAAGTATGTAATGACATTGGATGCCGTTCCGCCAGGTGAACACCCTACAAGAATAACACCGACTGCAATTTCAGGCGGCAACTGAAAAACAACAGCCAAACCATATGCTAAGAGCGGCATGATAATATATTGTGCAAGTACAGTAATGAATACACTTTTAGGAGCTTTTAATACATCCTTGAAATCTTGAGGTGTAAGTGTCAACCCCATCCCAAACATAATAATTCCTAATAAAATACTTACATGCGGCGCAATCCAAGTAAATCCGCCTGGAAACAGAAAACTGACGATGGCAAATAAAATAACCCATAAAGCAAAGGTATTACCTGCAAAGGCACTGATTCTTTCTAAAATCTTCACTTTCAAATCCTCCTAAAAATACGTTCATTAATGGCTTCTTATCATAAAAATTCAAATAATTCAATCTTCTATCCCCTGAAAGAAAGAACTCAATGGAAGCCACATTGCATTTCTCCTTTTTAGCAAGAAATAAAAGATATTTCTTTATCATACCAAATATCAAATAAATACGTCTAGACCTTTTGTAAAAAATCACTGAATAAAAAGGACAGACCATTTTCATTTACTCTCACACAAGAAAAAATCTTGTCTTCTCTCTCCTTTTGAGTTAGTGATATCGGCTGTTAGTGTGGTGTTCAAAACGATTTAAGAATTGAACAATACCTATAATCATAAATCCATTAAAAAATACCAAAATACTCATTATTTGAATGATTTCGTATTTTTGATAAAGTGATATTTTGCATAAATACATGTCTCTTTTATCTCACTAATGCATAATAAATTACATAGAGCCATCCAAAAACACCATGAATAATAGCCCATAGAATAGATTGATTTACACTCCAAGAGATAGTTATAGCCAATACAGAACCGAACCCAACTCCAGTTTTCACTACGGAATCTTTGCTATTCATATTCTCTCCACCCTTTCATTCCAGATAAATGGATCCTTTGATTGTTCTTTTCCTTTTTTCAGTACTTCATTAACTATTTATTTCAGAATCGTAAGAAAGTATGAACCTTTCCCTTTTTAAGTTATTGAACTATTTTTAGATACAATACAAACCATAAAAATCGACTGCTCTCCTCCAGAATAACGGCTGTTTCTCATATATTTTTTAATTAAAAATCAAGTTCAATCCGCCAAGTGTTGCGAAAATTAAAATCAACAGGGTGAATACCCGCTGCGGAATAAAATTCAGTATTTTTGCTCCGGCAAATGCGCCGGCTAAAATAATCGGCACCATCATCATATTGACAGTGAAAGTATCAAACGTAATCATATCGAGATGAACATAAAAAGGAAATTTAATCAAATTTACTGTCAGAAAGAACCAGGCGCCTGTTCCAATAAATGCTTTTTTCGGCAGCCCTTTTACCAGCAGATAAATAGTCATTATCGCGCCTGCAGCATTTCCGACCATCGTAGTGAATCCTCCAAGAATCCCCATAAAAACTATAAACAATAGCGAGTTCGGAAGCATCTCATTAAAGCGGGCACCCAGCTTTTGCCGAATAAAATTCAATGCAATCATCATTAATACAATGACACCGATAACCGGTTTTAGCTGCGCATCATCAATATTCTGCAAAACAAAGAAGCCCATAATAATCCCAATCAATACCCACGGCACCAGGCTGATTAAATATTTCCATACCACATTCCTTCTATAATATGTAACCGCAAACAAATCACCTGCTAACAGCATCGGCAGCAAAAATCCGACAGAATCTCTCGCTGGAAAGACGAACATAATTAAGGTTACTGCTAAAATAACTAAGTTTGGCAGACCAGATTTAGAACATCCTATCAGCAAAGCACACAGGCCAATCAGCATCCAATCCAGAAATCCGAGCTCTAACATCCTTCTTCTCCTTTATATTCTATTATTCTCGTTCTATGCTTCGTGTGGTTTAAGTAAAAAATAATCTGCGTTAAGCATATAATAATCCGGCTTGTTGAAACAAGTATTACTATTGCTTCTCCTGTTCTAATTAAAAATTATTCTGAATCGGAAAACCTTTCGATACTTAGCTTCTCCCAATATTTTCATAAAAAATCAGATTAACAGAAAAATCTTACTTTAAATCCCCTGTTGACTTATCGGGTTTATGAGGTTAAATTATAGTTATTCATTAAAACTATATGCAGGGAGGAAATTCAATGAAAGTTCCAAAGTACTATTTAATTTTGTTTACCGCACTTATTTTATTTTTAGCAGCATGTAATACGGAAATGGGAGGTGACGAAGAAAGTGAAGCTGCCCCAACCGAAGAAGGTGAACAAGGATTAGATGTTGTAGAAGATACAAAAATTGAAGCAAGTGATCCGGACAGCTCTCCAGAACTAGCACTTAATCGAGGCAATACAGTAGTTGTCGGTCTGCAAGAACCAGGCGGTGTATTTACACCATATTTTAATACAAGCGGTTATGATGGCAATGTACAATCCGTTATGTTCCCTCCCTTGGTTGATATTGATGAAACGGGTGAACCTTACCCTCGTCTAGCTGAAGATTGGGAAATTTCTGATGATGAACTAACTTATACATACCATTTAAGAGATGATTTAAAATTTGATGATGGATCAGATTTTACTGCAGAGGATGTAGCATTTACTATCACGCTTCTTCATGACCCATCCTATCCAGGTTCCACGGATATCACTGAAGCCAATGTAGTCGGCGGACTGGATTACAAAGAAGGCAATGCAGAAGAAATTGAAGGCATAAACGTCATTGATGACCAAACAATCGAATTCCAGCTGGAGGAGCCGAATGCAAGAGCATTAACCATGCTTGGCGGTCAAATTCTCAGCGAAGAATACTATGGTGCTGATTATTCAAAAGGTGATTTAGATTATATTAGTGATTATCATCTAGAACCAGTCGGTGCTGGTCCGTTTAAATTTGAAGCTTATAATCCGGGGGAAGAAATCCGCTTCACTTCTAACGGGCATTACTATAATGGCGAGCCGGAAATAGATACATTTATTTATAGAACCTCTGAAGGAGATTCACAGCAATTCTTCCAAACTGGGGAATTAGATTATAGTACTTTCCCGGCAGATCAGGATAATTTCGAATTATTACAGTCTTTAGGTTATGCAAATATTGACCTTTACACGTCTTCTAATTACAGCTATGTTGCATTTAACCATGAATCTGAAATTTTCCAGGATCCTAATGTCCGTATTGCTTTCAATCTTGGGCTGGACCGTCAAGCGTACATCGATACACGGTTCCAAGGCTATGCTGAATTAGCTAATGTTCCTGTTGCACCTGTTTCCTGGGCTCACACAGATGAGATTGAGGCTTTCCCATATGATCCGGAAGAAGCAAAACGATTGCTGGAAGAAGCAGGCTGGGAAGAAGGATCTGATGGCATTCGTGAAAAAGATGGTGAGAAATTAAGAGTTTATTTCTTTACAACAGATGGAAGCGGCGGAAATGATATTTTTGTCACTTTAGCACAGGAAAACTACCGTGATATTGGAGTTGACCTGCAAATTGAACAAATGGACTTCAATGCATTATTATCTCGCGTAGATAACGGAGACCATGATCTTGTATCTTTCTCCACTACGATGCAGCCAGATCCGCATATTGGTGTAGAGGCATTCCACTCAGAATATAATGACAGCACCTTTCGAGGTTATGATAATCCAGAAGTGGATGAATTGATTGATGCTGCCGTAGCTGTCAGCGATATTGACGAACGCGCAGAAGCTTATCATGAATTATATGCAAAACTGCAAGAGGATCCGCCGATGATCCTGCTTAATTATAATAAAGTATTAGCAGGTACAAATGCACGGGTAGAAGGTTTTGAACCAAATGGCATTCGCGGCATTGCACCAAGCTTGGAGCTTTTGCGAATCGCGGAATAATAAAACCGGAATAAATAGTTAAGCAGTGATTATTCATACAGGTCCAATGATATAAAGCAGTTGATTCCTGTCTTCATCTTAGATAGGAATCTTCTTGCTTTTTTATAGAAATAAAAACTTTTTACATATTGTTTTTTAAAATTTGCAGCCTTATATCAATCATGAGTTAAAAGGAGGGCATCAACATGAACAATTATTTTGTCAAACGGTTGCTTTATTTAATCCCAACGCTGATTGGCGCATCTATTCTTATTTTCTTTTTGTATTCCTTGATTCCAGGTAATTTCATTGATACAGATCCAAATTTAACAGCGGAAAGAAAAGCGGAATTATATGCCCTGTACGGTTTTGACCAGCCTACCATTACCCGCTACTTTATTTGGCTGGGAAATTTATTTCAGGGAGATTTAGGTTACTCCCTTCAATTCCAGCGACCTGTTACGGAAGTTCTTAATGATTACATATGGAGCTCTTTTATCGTTGCTTTTGCATCTTTATTCTTAACATGGGGAATCGCACTTGTTATCGGGGTTATCTCAGCAACGAAACAATATTCTTTTTTTGATTCCTTTGTGACGATTCTTGTTTTCGGAGCAATGGCCATCCCCTCTTTCTTTCTCGGTCTAATCGCTATTAAATTTTTTGCTGTTGACCTAGGCTGGTTTCCTGCCGGCGGTATGACAACTTCAGGAGCGGATTATACTGGTTGGGCCCGTATAAAAGATATCGCAGAGCATATGGTGCTTCCTGTCATTGTTTTGACCATGCTTGGAATTGGCGGCCTGACCAGGTATTTCCGAACAAATATGCTGGAAGTAGTAAAACAGGATTTTGTGCGTACCGCAAGAGCAAAAGGGTTGAAGGAAAAAGTTGTTATTTATAAACACGCATTAAGAAATGCCCTTCTCCCCGCCATCACTTTATTTGCTTTTGAGCTTCCGGCACTATTCAGCGGAGCAATTATCACAGAGCAGATTTTCAACTGGCCGGGAATCGGCGCTATCTATATGCAGGCTTTTTCTGTAAGGGATTACCCTTTATTAATGGGCTTTACCATGTTTATTGCTGTACTAACTGTTATTAGTAATTTAATCGCAGATATTCTATATGGAATTGCTGACCCTCGTGTCAGAGTTAAATAGTAGAGGGGGCGAGCACAATGGCTTATTCAAGTAATGAAATGATTCAATCAGGTCACACTGTTCAAAAATCTTCTTTATGGAAAGAAGTTTTGAAACGTTTTTTAAAAAGAAAAATGGCTATTGCCGGATTACTTATTCTTTTATTAGTGTTTTTATTCAGTTTCGTCGGGCCTTTCTTTTCCCCATATATGACCGCTGGCACTAACTCGCAAGCTATTCACCAGGCCCCTAATTTATCACACTGGCTTGGAACGGATCACTTAGGAAGAGATGTACTTACCAGATTAATGCTGGCCGGCAGAATTTCCTTGACTGTCGGAATCGGGGCAATGTTCCTGGCCGTAACAATTGGCGGCATTCTTGGTATTCTAGCAGGATATTATGGTGGTATTATCGACCAAATTGTAATGCGTATTGCTGATATTTTAATGACTTTACCCGGCCTTCCGCTTCTTTTTATCATGGCTGCTATTATGTCAGAGTGGCAGGTGCCGGCAGAGCAAAGATTATATATTGTTATGATTATGTTAAGTCTGGTAAACTGGCCGAGCCTCGCGCGATTGATCCGCAGCCAGGTTCTCAGTTTAAGAGAAAGAGAGTTTATGGTAGCAACCGAAGTATTGGGGCTGCGTGATAAACGAAAAGTATTAAATCATCTTCTCCCAAACGTCGTTCCTTTATTAATTGTAACGGCTACATTAAGTGTCGGGGGAGCTATTTTAAGCGAATCGGTATTAAGCTTCTTCGGATTGGGTGTTGTCCCGCCGACTGCCTCATGGGGAAACATGATTAATACAGCGAATACGTTAATCGATTTTACCAACAGACCATGGCTTTGGATTCCTCCTGGTGTAGCCATTTTCATTACGGTTATTGCGGTAAATCTATTAGGCGATGGACTGCGCGACTCCATTGATCCAAACATGAAAGGAAGGTAATTACATGGCACAACAAGAACCGCTTTTATCCGTTCATCAGTTAAAAGCACACTTTCAATCAGAAGACGGATTGGTAAAAGCTGTGGATGGAATCAACTTTGACGTTTATCAAGGAGAAACTGTCTGCATCGTCGGAGAATCAGGATGTGGAAAAAGTGTTACAGCCATGTCTATTATGGGGCTGCTTCCCGATACATCAAAGGTAGAAGGAGAAATAAATTTAGCAGGTAAAGATCTCACCAAGCTTTCGAAAGGAAATATGCGCAGAATTCGGGGAAATGAGCTATCTATGATTTTTCAAGAGCCAATGACTTCCCTAAACCCTGTTATGACAATAGGAGAACAAATGACAGAAGTCTTATTAGAGCATCAGGCGATTTCCAAAAAACAAGCAACAAAGAAATCACTTGAACTGATAAAAATGGTTGGTATTGGACGCGGTGAACAAATTATCAAATCCTATCCGCATCAATTGTCGGGGGGCATGCTTCAACGCGTAATGATTGCCATTGCCCTTGCCTGCGACCCGAAGGTGCTTATTGCAGATGAACCGACAACAGCGCTCGATGTCACGATACAAGCACAGGTATTGAATTTATTACAGGATTTAAAGGAAGAAACAAATATGTCCATGCTGCTGATCACACATGATCTTGGTGTCGTAGCTGAAGTAGCAGACAGGGTTGTAGTAATGTATGCCGGTAAAGTAGTTGAGCAAGGCACGGTGGAAGAGATATTTGCTAATCCGAAGCACCCTTACACAAAGGGTTTATTGCAAGCCAAGCCCGTCCTCGGATCGCGAAAGAAAAAACTGTATACCATTCCAGGGCAGGTTCCGAAGCTGGTTGATTTAAAGCCCTCCTGCTACTTTGCTGACCGCTGTGAACACTGCATGAAGATTTGCACACAGCAAACACCCGAGCTAAAAAGCGATGACAGCAGTGAACATAAAGTCGCCTGCTGGCTTTACGAAAATGAGGTGGTACACAAATGACACAGGAATCGCTTATTCAAGTCCATCAGCTCGAGAAAAAATATAAAACAAAAGAAAAAATGTTTAGTAAAAACAATGAGTATATCAAAGCCGTTGATAATGTGACTTTTCATATTAAAGAAGGAGAAACATTTGGACTAGTCGGAGAATCTGGTAGCGGGAAAAGCACCATTGGTAAATCAATTCTGCGCCTTCAAGATATTTCCAATGGAGAAATCAAATATCATGGAAAAAATGTTTTTGAATTAGATAAAAAAGAAATGCGTCACTTGCGTACGAAGATGCAATTTGTCTTTCAAGACCCATTCAGCTCTTTAAATCCGCGGTTACGGATTGGCGATGCCCTTGCAGAGCCTTTACTGGACCACGGCTTAGCAACAAAAAAGAATGTGAAGGAAAAAGTGATGGAAACAATGGAACTATGCGGACTGCCGACGTACCATATCAATAAATATCCGCATGAATTCAGCGGCGGTCAGCGTCAGCGAATCGGCATCGCCCGTGCGATGATTATGAACCCGGAATTTATTGTAGCGGACGAGCCAGTTTCCGCACTAGATGTATCCATACAAGCGCAAATTATTAACCTTTTTCAAGAACTGCAGGAAAAAAGAAACTTATCCTATCTATTTATTTCTCATGATTTAAGTGTGGTAGAGCATCTATGCTCCCGGATAGGTGTACTGTATTTGGGTACCATGATGGAACTGGCCAGCAGGGATCAATTATACGAGAACCCGCAGCATCCTTATACAAAAGCATTGCTGTCTGCGGTTCCTATTCCTGACCCGACCAAACGGCGCGAACGTATTTTGTTGAAAGGAGATTTGCCTAATCCCGCATCTCCCCCTTCCGGATGCAAATTTCATACTCGCTGTCCATTTGCTATGGATATTTGTAAAAATGAAACACCTGTATTCAAGGAAAGAGAGCCAGGGCATTTTGTAGCTTGTCATTTAGTAGATCAAGAGAAAGCAAATACTTAAAAACAAAGGTGTATCCTATTAAACAAGCGGATGCACCTTTGTTTTCATTCTATTGATACCCATCAAATCTATTTAGCTGGAAGCTTTCTAAACTCACTGCCAGTTCCCTATCCGTTAATAACCTGGCTAAGCTTTCCCCAATTCCGCTGGCAAATTTAAAACCATGACCGGAAAATCCGCAGGCAACGACAATATTGGTATGCCCCGGCAAATAATCTATAATAAAATCTTCATCAGGTGTGTTTGTATATGTACACACCCTGCCTTCTTTAAGGTCTATATCCTTCGAGAAATGCTTACGCGCAAAGGCAAGTGTCTCCTGTTTATCTTCAGAATATGTTCCAAACGGAGCCAGCTCTCCCGGGTCCTCTAAAGGATGCCCTGCATCATGTCTGCCAATTTTCAATCCGGCGCTATCGATACTCGGAAAACCATAATATGTACTTTCCTGGTCAACATGTCCCCAGCCCGGAAACGATTCTTCCGTATAATTCGCTACTTCAGCTGCCGTAAACCAGGAAAATGTCTTCCGCACAGGCGTAAGAGGCAGCGAGATATCGAGCAGCTTTGTCACTTGATTGGTACCCTTTCCGGCAGAGATAAGTAGCTTCTTCCCTTTTATTTCGCCATCGGTTAATTTTACTGTAACTTGATCAGCTGTTGTTTCAATTGCTTGAACAGATCTGTTTGTATATAAATCCGCACCATTTTTTTCTGCTAAGATCCGATAGGCGCGAACAGCATTTTCACTGAACAATACGCCCGAATTTCTCTCAAAATAGCCGACAGCGTCAGCATCTAATTGAAATCCCGGCCAGCGATTGTTAATTTCTTCTGCTGTCATGACATCCAGCGGAAGCTGATATTCCTCTGCTGATTTTTGAACGGTCTCCAAAAACACATTTCCTTTTGCACCAAAATTTAGAACACCAGTCTTTAAAAATATGCGTTCCTCCGTTTTCTCATCCAGCTCTTCCCACAGCTTTTGTGCATGTAATGCCAATGGAACATAATTTCCGCCTTCTCCGTAGGCATGACGGATCAGTCTTGTTTCCCCATGATGAGAACCCTCTTCATGCGGAGGGTCATCGGAATCAATAAGCGCCACTGTTTGGCCCGCTTCTGTTAAATAATAGCCTGCCGACATCCCCATGGATCCCGCACCAATAATAATCACATCGTATTCCATTTTGAGCTCCCTCCCTATTCCTCTAGTCAGCAATTCGCTGTATTTTTTCATACAGTTCTGGATGTGTTTTTCGAAGCTTCACCGGTTTCCACGCCTTATTCACCCACATATGTGTTGTTTTTCCCGTGGTGAGTAATTCCCCGTAAGGTTCATCCGCTGTGGCATGATTCAACCCGTTAGCTTTCCAATCTTCTTCCGTTATTCTTCTCGCTTCATATTCAAAAACTAACCGAATCGGGGAATACTGCTCAATACGTGTGAACAATACAACCAAATCATCAAATCTTGCTGAGCTTTTATATACAGCATTCACGTCCAATACCGGTAAAAGCAGCCCCTCTTCTTCAATCGCGTGATAGGACATATCAAAATGCCTCATCCACTCTGTCCGCGCTACCTCAAACCAGGTAATATAGTTCCCGTGATGAACAACCCCCATTTGATCTGTATCCTTGTATTGCACTCGCATTTGGTGCTGATGCCATTCTTGTGCCATTCCTATTTCCTCCTATACGTTTCTCTATCTTACTTATTATGGGCGGTTTAACTTCTCCTCCGCCATTTCCTGCAAACGAAATTTTTGAATTTTTCCAGTGCTTGTCAGCGGCCAATCAAAAGCTGATATAACCCAGACATATCTAGGTATTTTAAAACGTGCTAGCTTATCTGTACACCACTGGACGATTTCCTTTCTCGTAACAGCTTCTCCATCATACACTTCAATAAACGCAGCCCCTATTTCTGTTGTCATCGAATCAGGAACCCCTATCACACCCACTTGTGCAACGGCTGGATGTTCGGAAATAACCGCCTCTACTTCTCTTGGAGCAACCAGCTCTCCGGAAACCTTATACATTTCTTTACTGCGGCCTAAAAGCTGTACATAGCCATTTTCATCTATTCTTCCGACATCGCCGGTACGCAGCCAGCCATCTTTGTCAATAACTGCCGCTGTTTCTTCAGGCTTATTATAGTATCCGCTTGTCACAGATGGACCGCGGACAGTTAATTCCCCAACAGCTCCCGCTTCTAAATCCTTTCCATTTTGCGGATTGATGGTTTTATATTCTGTTGCGTGCCCTTGGAACTCCGAAAGCCCGCTGGAACCCGCTAATTTAGGACGCCCTACTCTTGTCGAAATCATTTCTAAAGAATCCCCCAGTTCTGTTGTCACCCCCGAGGAGCTTACCTCCGTCTGCCCATACCCGGTAATCATTTCCGTCAATCCCAGCGTATCCATGGCTTTTTTCCATACGGGAACGGGAGCAGGTGCAGCCCCGCACCACATCGCAAAAAGCGATGACAAATCAAATTCTGACACCTTTGGATGATTTAATAAGTTTACCAGGGTAGATGGAACACATAAGTAATCATTCGCACGATATTTTTCCATTAATTCCAGTGATTTTAACGGGGATGCTCCAAGCGCAGAAATGAAAGAACCGCCAACAAAAGACATAGCCAGTATCGCTTCTACAATGGCAAAGCAGTGATAAAATGGCAATGGAGCAAATGTAATCCGGCCTTTCTCAATAGCCCGGCTGTAGCATGTACTAAACGCGCAGCGAAGCAGCATATCATGTGTCAGCATAACCCCTTTAGGACTTCCCGTTGAACCAGAAGTGTACATAATAATAGCTGCTTCATCCGGATATAGGGAGGCATTCCAACGCTGTTTCCATTCTGTATCAGAAACCTCCTGGCCTGCGTGCAGGAAATCCTCCCATTTAATAAAGGAATCCAAGATTTCCGTATGTCCATCTGTTTCCATACAGATTACTTTTTCCAGTGAAGCATTATCTTGAAATTCTTTTGTTTGCCATAACGCTGCGACTGTTTGAGCGTGTTGCTTATCCTTCACTGTCTCATGCACAACTAAATGATTCGTATCTGACTGCCGTAATATATAGGTTAATTCCGCTTTCGAAAGCATGGAATTAAGTGGAATGAACACAGAGCCGACCATCGATGAAGCTATCATAAGAGACGGATAGGCTGCATCATTATCCAGTAAAACAGCAAGATGATCGCGCCTTTTCACTCCATTATGTATAAGCGCTTTCGCTATTTCTACAGCATAATCCCATACATTTTGATAGGTGTACGTTACCCCGCTAATATGCATGAAAGCTTGATCCGCATAAGCTTCCACACTTTTTTGAAAATGAGCAGCGATTGTATCCCGATTCCAAACGGGATAACCCTCCAATAACTCCTCTCTTCTCTCATTTACCGTTTTAGCTGTCTTCTGCCCTTGTTGGTTGCCCATGAAAAAGAAAATCCCCCTTAAACTGTCTTTATTTTATGTAAATGCGATTTGTTTTCTATTATATCACTATATATTCCGTAAATTAAATGACAGGTTTTTAGCATAAAAAGAAGCAATACCTTCGTAAAAAAACAGGCATTGCTTCTTTCATGCTATTGTTCCGGTTGAATCGTAATCAAACTGATCTGACTCTGGTTAAGAAATCGTATTGGCAATGCAGAAGTCCCCAGACCGCTGTCAATATACAAATAACGCGCATCACCTAATGAATATACGCCCTTCTGTAATTCAGGCAATAGTCCCTCGTCCGGAGCGACAAGCGCCCCAATAAACGGCAGCCTTACCTGTCCGCCATGGGTATGACCGCTTAACACGATATCCGCATCAACCTCCGGGTATTTCTGAATAACGGCGGGAGCATGAGAAAGTAGAATGGTATATTTATCCGTATCTACGTTGGAAAAAGCCGAAGACATATCTTCATGATTTGTGGATACGTCATTCACGCCAACCATATTAAACAGCTGGCCATCTTTTTCAAATTGTGTATGTTCATTGCTTAGAATGCGTACTCCTCTCTTCTCTAATCCGGCCAAGAAAGCCTCTTTCTCCGGATTTTCATGCTCATGATTGCCAGTGACAAAATAGGTATCCGGGTTTACCTGTACTAAAGCCTCTGCCAGTTCAAAGGCTATCTCCAGTTCTTCTGTTTTCCGGTCAATCAAATCTCCTGTCAGCACAATGATATCCGCATCCAGCTCTCTCGCCTTTTCGAGCACCCTTTCATTATCTTCCCCAAACAACCGGCTATGTACATCCGTTATTTGCAGCACGGATAGCTCTGTACCAGCCTCCAGCTTCACACTGGAAAACTGCTCTCTATTAATCTTAAAAGTGTTTGTATCAAAATATACTTTAATCAGCAATGAAAGCATTGCCAGCAGGAGAACGCTTAATATAATCCCTCTTTTTAAATTGTTTTTGGTTTTCTTAGTTCGTTTCATCTTTTAACCTCTTTATCCATCTATTTTTCAGCAGGGAGCATATAACTGCTCCCTCTACCAAATTTTCCCCATTAAAAAACACCAGCACTTTTATTGTACTAGTGTTTTAGCATTTTAGGAAAACAATTTTTCCAGATAATAAGGCATTTGCTTCCGCCACCAAATCCAATCATGGGAAACATCTTCGCCCCATTCATCAAACCAGGCAGGAATCTGCTTCTCTTCAAACGCTTTTTTCAATGTATAAAATGAAGGCAGTCCATCCTGCTCCCAGTTCCCAAGGCCGGTACAGACAATAATATCGGCTGAACGGTAATGATCGATAAACCAGCCATCATTCTGATTCCAGATATAATCACTCGGTGAATTTTCATAGACAAGCGGGTCATTTCCATAATCTCCGAAAAAGAAGCGTGCATCGTATATACCGCTGAGGGCCACCGTCGTCTGAAAAACATCCGGGTGCCTTAAGAAAAAGTTGAGCGCATGATAAGCCCCCATGCTGCAGCCGGTTGTCATCATTGGATGGAACCAGTTTGTTTTATGTTGAATAAATGGAATTGCTTCTGAAATGACATAACGATCGTACGCCTCATGAGCTAATGCGCGGTCATGCGGCGGCTTGGAATCATGCAGCCAGCTCTCGCTATCCACGCTGGCTAACGCGAAAAATTGCACCTTTCCCGCTTCAATAAATTCCTGACACGCATCAATCATTCCAAAATCATAGTATTCATAATGTGACCCGCCGGATGATGGAAACACAATAATTGGTGTACCGCTGTGTCCATATCTGTTTAATGGCATCTCCCTTCCTAATTCTCCGCTCCAATGGCTTAACTGTTCCATCTGCATTGTCAAATCCCCTGTCTCTATTTTTTTCGTTCATGTACAAAACGAGTAATTTCATTAACCTCTTCTTCCGTATCCGCATTGATTGCATAAAATTGATTTCCCTGCAGATGGGCAAATGCTTCCGGCATACGCTCAGCAAACTTTACCCTGTCTCCGAATTTATCACGGATTGCTTTGGTATTGTTTTGGTATTGATAGGCGTCCCGCTGGGTAACTCCAATACAATATTGATTCGGAACATCCGGCTTCTTAAATCCGCTTCCTGTTACCAAAGAAGCATACTGTGCAAATAAATCAATCGAGTAAGCATAGTTATACATATCAATGGTGTAGCCGCCAGCCAGACGGTTATTATACTCCAGCGCCACGTAATCTCCATTTTCTAATTGGAAAAACTCAATATGAAAAAAACGTTCCTTCATGCCAAAGATTTTCACAATCGCTTTCCCGTATGCTTCAAGCTTCGGATCAATTTCCTTCTGAATAACATAGAATAGATCCAGCTGCCCCTGAACGAGCTCTAATGTCGGCACATTATATGTAAAACTTGTCTGAAAAGCAATATCTCCATTTTGATCCGTCAGGCCATCAAACGTACACAGCTTTCCGCCTTCCACATAAGGCTCCAGGAAATAAACGGTTGTTTCCTGCCATTCCGCTTCAAAATGACGTATATCTTCATCTGAACTCAATTTAAAGGTCGCAGCCGAGCCGACACCACTATCCGGCTTCGCAATTACAGGAAGCCCTAATTTTTCCACAGCTTTCGACAAATCCTCTTTATTTTTTACGACATAGCCCTCTACCACTGGCACACCAGCTTTTTTAAACAGCTTTTTCATTTCCGATTTAAACTTTACCTTTTTCAAGTCAGCTGTTTTATTCCCATACACATTAAATTGTTCACGAAGCTGCGCATCAAGCTCTAACCAGTGTTCATTATTAGACTCAATTCGGTCAATCGGGCCATGCTTAAAAAACAAAAACGCTACAGCACGCTTTACTTCATCAACATTTTCTAAACTATTGACCCGATAATATTCGCTTAACGATTTTTGTAATTCTGAACCTAATTGATCATAAGGCTCTTCCCCAATTCCAAATACTTGAACGCCTGCACTTTTTAAACGATGCGCAAAAGTCTGAAAATTCTTGGGATAATATGGTGAAATTAGGATATAATTCATATTATTTCTCCTTTCGTTACCTAGGTAAAAATCATTAGATTACCTGTTAAAATACCATTTTTTTAATTTAAAATCAATATAATTTTTAGAAAATTGTCAAATAAGATTAGATAATAAAAAAATACTCGAAAGAAACCGCCGTTTCATCCAATTTAATGAAGTTAATCAACCATGAACCAACTCAAACTCACAATGATTTCCGACGGATTCTATCAATTTTTAAACAGCTATCTCTATCACCAATTTGCACCTAAGAATCGAAAACATTCCGGAAGATGCTTTGACCAGGCTTCCTCATTATGCTCCTCATCCGAAAAAATATTTAAATCGATATGGTCGATAGGAATACCGCCTTTGACCAGCTGTTTATAATACTTTAGCGAACAGTCGATATACGCCTGCTTCATATTACCATACATTAATTGCCGGTCCGCGTCGTCACCCTCCTCTGTCCCGACTTGGACATACACACGCTGTTCCGGATCTAACGTTTCTCTTTCCATATAATGGTCAAATGCTTTGTTAGTAATCCAGTTAGCAAGCGAAAAAATCCCCAGGCCGCCGATTTGATCCTTATATTCAATTCCCATAAAAGCAGAAATATTTCCGCCAAGGGAGCTGCCAATCATTGCCGTATGGTATTTATCTGGTTTAGTTCGATAATGTTCATCGATAAAAGGCTTTACTACTGTCATAATAAATTCAGCAAATTCAGCGCCTCTTCCTCCCAATTCAATATCCTCCGGGAGCGGGCTTTCCGTTATTTTCCATGGTGTATATTCATTAATGCGGTCTCTTTCGCCATTATCAATCCCGACAATAATCATTTTGGGCAAATCCGGATTCCGTTTTATTGCCGGAATCACCTTCCATGAATAACCGCTGTAGGCTTCACTGCTGTAAAAAACATTTTGCCCGTCATGCATATACACAACAGGATAATGCCGATCCTTTTCTTTCCCATAATCCTTTGGCAATAATACCCGCACACGACGGTTCTCTTTTTTATAAGCCATTGGCAGCTCGTGGGATTCCAGCTTTAAATAAAAATAGGATTGTCTCATGTATATTCCTCATTCCGTCAAGATTCTTTAAGCGTTTTTAAAATTGCGGTAATAACAAGCTATCATTCCATTTCATTAAATTTCAGAGAGTAATTCTCAATCTCACCCATGGAAGATTCTACTTCACTGATACTGTGCTGATTTTCTTCCAATGATTGTTGAATCTGACTGCTGTTTTGCGAAATACGGGCCATAGATTCCGAAACCTTCCTTAATATTTCTGCTGTTTTCGCTGTTTGTTCACGGACGGATGTTACTTCTTCCTGTGTTTCTCTAATCGCTTCCCGGCTATTTGCAACCTGTTCGTTTGTCTCCAGGATCAAATCGCTTACTTCAGCAACAGCTTTCGCTGATTGCTCCGCAAGTTTACGCACCTCATCCGCTACCACAGCAAAGCCTTTTCCTTGCTCACCAACTCTTGCTGCTTCGATAGACGCATTTAGAGCTAATAAATTTGTCTGCCCCGCAATCGACTCTACAATAGAAATCACCGATTTGATTTTTTCGGCACTGCCTGTTAATTGTTCCAACCTTTCTACGACAAGTGCCATATGCTTATCCAAATGGGACATGCCTGCATTCGTTGTCTGTGTCTGCTCCATCCCCTGCTGTGCTGATTCACTTGTGGCGGCAGCAATTTCTTCCCCTTGCTTGGATATTTGATTGATTCGATTTGCTTGATCTACCATTTTTATCACAGACTGATTCGTTTCCGAAGACAAGAAGCTCAAGTTCTCAGCTGTTTCTCTCATGGAAGTAATCAGGTTTTGATTCTTTTCATCCATCACAGCTCTTTTCTCTTCAATATCTGCTTCATATGCTTCTAAGACGATCTGCTGCTCGAAATTCAACAGCTTATTTACCACCTGTATCGCATACAAAAAGTTTTCTTTGTCCTGATATGTATCTGATACTAGCTTGGATATTTGAAAGAACAGCTCTTGAAAGGAAGCGATATACCATTTAGGCTGCAAACCAATATGTACATGCACCTGGGCAATCCTCCGGCGCTTGTCAATAAATGCTTGATTAATTTCTCCGGAAAACATTTCTATAACGTGTGTTGCCAATGTTTGTTTTAATCGGCTGACCGAACTGTTGTCTTCGATAATATCCATTAACTCTGGAGAAAGTGCCAAATTAGCATAGAAAGCATCGATAATAATATCAATATTTTCTTGAATCACCGGCTTCAATAATCTGGCAACAGCCAAATCCTGCTTTGTTAACCTGGATATTTTCAGCTGTAACGCTAAATCGGTTTGCTGCAGCTTCTCTAAAACCACAGTTACTTCTTTACTGCTTTCCAATAAACTCTCTTCTCTCTCATCTTTACGAAAAATACTTCTCAACCAACTCACTCCTAAAGCTTATTTTGCAAATGCTCATTATTTCTTACCTGCTCAGCAATCAAAATTTTGTTTGTTCTCTATTTCTTAGTAAAAGAAAATTGTATATGTATCTTTATCATGACACTATTATACAGGATGTGCGTGCATCTATGACTGTCTAAATAAAAAACATCTGCTTCAGAAATAAAGTTGATTCAAAAGTCCTATTATAAAATTAAGATTATTTCTTTTATTAAGAAAATAAACAGCGATTATTCCTTATAATCACCAGACCACTCCTGTTTCATCTTTTATCCCCCTTTTAAATAAAATCAAACAAAAAAGGCATCGATTAATCGAAAGCCTTTTTGTTTTAAAATAACATTATTCTTCATACTAAATTATTCCCTTATGCCTTCACCTATCCCTGAGGCTGTTCGGCATATGTTTTTTCAGGATCGTCCTGATTTGCATCAAGCGCTTCTTTAATCGCTTTTCGTAAATCACGTTCTATTGCCCATTGCTCCATCATTTCTGTCTTAGCAATAACCCGTAAAGTTACCGCAGCTGTATCAAACGTTTGGACACCAATTACATTGGGCCCTTCTACGATTTTAGAATTCATTTCTTTCATTTCATCACAGACGGTTTGAATAATGCCAACTGCTTCATCAATATTATCACTATATGGAATGACAATATCCACTAAAGCCTGCATATTCCCGCGGGTGTGGTTGCTTAGGGAGGTAACTTCCCGGTTAGGTACATAGTTTAACGTGCCATCAAAGCCGCGAATTTGCATTGTTCTGAGCCCGACATCTTCTACAACCCCATCATATCCGGCAGCTGTTACATAATCACCAACATCCACCTGCTTCTCCAGCAGTAAGAAAAAGCCTGTAACTACATCACTGACTAATCCTTGCGCACCAAAGCCAATAGCCAGTCCTACCACACCAGCCCCGGCAACTAAACCAGTGGCATTAATATCAAAAATACCAAGAACAACCACTAGCGTAACAAATAGTAAAGCGTAAGAAAACGTACTAATGGTTAAAGACTGCAGCGTTTTCGTTCTGCCTGCCGACATTTTTTTCTTCACTTGTGCTTTGGAAAAGGAATTCCGAATAAATCGCTTTCCAATAGCACGTACAATATAAAATACAATAAGCGTTCCAATCAATTTTAAAAGAATAAATCCAGTATCTAATAGAAGCTGCTCCCAATTTATATTTTCTATCCAATCCATTTCATCTTCTCCTTTACTGCTCTCAATGATTGATGATTATATCAAAAGAGGAATCTAAAGTAAAATAAGACAAAATTCGATGAAATCATTCAATCAACAAAAACAGCATTCGATAAAGTGAAACTTCCTTCAGTGGGGATTTTTCGACGCACAACAGTTCTTCGGTGGGGCGAGTAATCGCAGCCCCAGCCCCAGCCAGTTACACTGCGTTAAATTTCATTTCAACAAATACAAAACATTTAATATGAAGATATCTGTTAAACAGAATCTTAGAAATCTATTCCCTAGCCGCTCAAATCACTTTCTTTTAGATCTTTAAAGACTTTATCGCTTTAGTATGATAAAATACTAATGTGTTAAAAACCTGTTTATTGAAATTTTCTACTGGGGGAATAATCTTGAAAACTATAGCTATCATAGGTAGCTCCGGCGGCAACCTGTACAATTTAGGAGGAAAAAATCCAAGGAAATTATTAGACGAAATTGAAAACCAATGCAGTGCTGCAGATTTTAACATCGCTGCCGTTCAATTTATTGCTTCTGACGTTTCCATGGACCAAGCAAAAGCAAGCTCGAAAACAAGCCTTTTTAGTCTAGATGAAGAAGGGCAAGTTACACAAAGCCCTCCAAATACATTAGAACAAATAAACGAACAAGCAAAACAGACAGACGAGCAGATAGCTGCGCTTATACTTAATCAAACAGTTGATGGGTTAATCGTCATGAGTGCGGATCCAAAGTGCGCCAATCAAAATGTCATTAACGCAGCCATTCAAAGGAACATACCGATCGTCGGAACAGGCGGAACGTCCATGGCAACCATCAGCGCACAAGGTGCGAATGTTATTGCTAAATCAGGAACAACTGGTACAACGAACCGAACGCGAGCAATTTCTTTCACTAGCTCCCTTGCAAAATATTGGGATGTAACATATAAACCAATTATTGGAACCACGAGTAAAATGAATGCGGAAAACAGCGGAAGCATTTGGAAAAATATGAATATCCGCGGTATCATGGTTTCTGCATTGCCTGGTTTTATTGCGATGGCACTTGTTCTTGCGTTAAGTAAGATTCCGATATTCAGTGGTCTAGAAGATATTTTTGATATAATGATTGGAGCACTTCCGATTATTATCGCTGCAATTGCCGCCAAACAAGTGTCTAATTTAGACGAGGTATCAATTGTAGCCGGGGTTGTAGCTGGTGTATTATCCGTTAATGGCGGTATTATTGGCGGTCTCATTGGTGGTATTTTAGCAGGAGTTTTCGTACATTATTTCTTTCAAAAATGCATCAGCTGGAAATTTCCGATGACAACCGTAAATATCGTCACTGGAGGCCTAGCCGGTTTATTCGCAGGGCTGTTAGTCTACTTTTTATTCGCGCCGATCGCATTGTTCATCGGGGATGGAATTAAAATTGCAATCGAGGCAGCCATTGCATATAACCCTATTTTAGCGGGGTTACTAGGCGGTCTGCTTATTTGGCCGGCCATTTTAGGCGGGATATACCATGCAGCTATTTTGCCAATCGTATTATTAGAAATGGAAAAAACAGGCGTAAGCTTCTTAGGAGCCATTGATATGGTTGGTTTAGTTATGGTATCTGCTGGAATCAACTTAGCAAACATCGTTGCTCCGAGGGAGAAAGGAGAAGCAGCTGCTGCAACCCCAGGATTCTTGATCAATATGGGATTCGGAACATTTGTGGAAGCAGCCTATCCGTTCATGTTCTCAAATAAAATCGTATTCGCCGGTGCCATTTTATCTGCCGGAGTCGGCGGTGCCCTAGTCGGCCTGTTCGACGTTCGCGGGACCGCCTACGTTCCAACATTCACCACACCATTTTTATCTGATAATCCATACGGATTTATCATCGCCATGCTTGCAGCTTTTATATTATCTTTTGCGATTACATTGATTGCAAATAAGAGAAAAAAAGTGGATATTGTAGATAAGGGCGTAAATGCTTAACAATTGAAAGCAAACAGTATAGTTAGAACGATGACTAGAAGGGAAATCAAACACATTACGAAAATAAAAGACCGATCCGAAGAGCTGGAAATATTTCCAGCTCTTCGGATCGGTTTAGTTACCAACTGTATTTTAAATCAACTCTTATAAAGGCATGGTATACCCTGTTGAAATCGTGCTGCTATACTACATGAAATTACGACTACAAATGGAATATACAGCACTTTTCTTTTTTTAATAATGAATCCCTTTATCCAGCCATTTTGCAGCAGCTTCAAACATTCCCTCCGCTAAGGTTGGATGCGGAAAAATCATATCCTCCAACTCTTCTACCGTCCCTTCTAAGTACATGAAAGAAGTTGCCTGACTGATCATTTCCGTCACATGGGCGCCAGCAAGCACCACACCGAGGATTTCACCATACTTTTCTTCGGAGATAATTTTCATAAATCCGCTGTTTTCGGCAGAAGCTATTCCTTTTCCATTAGCGGCTAAGTCTACTTTTTGAGCTTTCACCTGATAGCCCGCTGCTTTCGCCTGCTCTTCTGTCATCCCAACACTTGCAATCTCAGGAAATGTATAAATACAGCGTGGCATAATGAAATCTTTTGGATGTGTTTCACCTAAAATATGACTGACTGCACGAATTCCTTCTTCACTCGCTGCATGTGCAAGCTGGTATCCGCCAATTAAGTCTCCGATAGCATAAATCCCTTTTACATTGGTCTGCATCGATTTATCCACTTTGACAAATTTGCCTTCATAGTTAATAGAAAGGTCATTCAATCCGGTCAAATTAGGTTCGCGTCCCACAGAAACAAGGACACTATCTGTTTCCAGACTCGTTTCTTTTCCGTCCTTTTCTAATTTGACCACCGTTTTCTTATCCTTCTTCAATTCCAGCACCTTTGCACTGGTATGCATGCCTATCCCTTTTCTTTTCAGCTCATTTGCTAGATAATCAGCTGCTTCCTTGTCTTCTGCAGGAATGATACGATCTGCCATTTCCACAATTTCTACTTTCGTTCCTAAGCTTTGAAAAATGCAGGCGATTTCCAATCCAATGACCCCGCCGCCGACAATAACTAAATGCTCCGGGACCTCTTCTATATCGAATATCGTATCACTTGTATAATAAGGAACTTCATTAAGCCCCGGAAGGTTAGGAACAAAAGGCTTGGAGCCGTTTGCCAGAATAATAGATTCCGCTTCCAGCTTTTCTGTTTTCTCTCCGGTATCAACCGTAATTATTTTTTGATTATCCACTGTTCCATAACCAGAATATAGCTTTATTTTATTCGCTTTTAATAGACTGTTAATCCCGTTTTGTAGCTGCTGAATAACCTGATTCTTTCTATTAATCATTGTTTTTAATTCCAATGAATATGAATCAACCTGGATTCCAAACTTTTTCGCATCTTTTATTTGATTGATCACTTCTGCATTTTTTAATAATGTTTTAGAAGGAATACAGCCACGATTTAAACAAGTTCCACCCAGGTCTCTTCCTTCTACCAGCGCAACAGACAAGCCCAGCTTTGCAGCTCGGATTGCCGATACATATCCTCCGGGACCGCCGCCAACTATCGCTACATCAAATTTTGTCATTTACTCCGCCCCTTAAACTAATAAACTGTATGGATTTTCAAGATTCGCCTTCAAGTCCGTTAAGAATGCTGCAGCTGGTGCACCATCAATTGCACGGTGATCAAAGGACAGACTAAGCACCATCATTGGACGAGCTGTCAGTTCTCCATCTACAACAACAGGCTTTTCAACAATTCTTCCAACACCTAAAATCGCTGTTTCCGGTCCATTAATAATAGGAGTGAAGGCATCAATGGCATACATTCCCAAGTTACTGATGGTAAAGGTACTTCCGCGCATTTCATCCGGTTTTAGTTTATTTTCTCTTGCCTTCTTGCCCAGTTCTTTACTAGTTTGAGTTAACGCAGCCAGACCTTTTTGATTTACATTTTTAATAGAAGGCACAATCAATCCATTATCTACAGCAACTGCCAGTCCGATATTGACTTCATTGTTCATCACAATTTCATCACCAATTAAAGAGGCATTTAATTTTGGATGCTTCATAAGTGCATTGGCAGTTGCTTTTATAATCACTTCGGTAAAGGATAACCGGTATCCCGTATCTTTTTCAATCACAGGAAGCAATGATTTACGCAGGTCAATAACATTCGTCATATCCACGTCGCTTGTCAAGGTTACATGCGGGATGGATTGAACGCTTTGTACCATTTTGTCAGCAACCGCTTTACGAAGTCCTTTGAGCTTTATACGTTCTGCTGGCTCAGATTCCGTTTCTTTTGAAATTTCATCTGCTTTTTCCAGATAAGAAAGTACATCCTGCTTTTCAATTTTTCCGCGCGCCCCTGTACCCGTAATTTGATTTAAATCAATTCCATGGTCAGCTGCTATTTTCTCTGCCAACGGCGTCACAGCTATCACACCTGCGACAAGAGCTGCTTCGACATCCTGTTGATGTACCCTTCCATTTGGACCAGAGCCGGAAATAGCGGATAAGGAAAGATCATTCTCGCGGGAAATTCGTCTGGCAGCAGGAGTCGCTCTGACTTTTCCGTCCTTATTTTCTTCTTGATCAGAATCGGTACTAACTGTTTGCTCCTGTCCCTCAGCAGATGCTTCTTCCTGGACATTTTCTACTGATTCAGATTCTTCGGAAGCTGCCGGCGGATTATCAGGAACTTTTTCTCCTGCTTCTCCTATATAACCAATACAAGCATTTACTTCGACCTCATCATCCACTTTAAAATATTTCTTTAGCAGTATGCCCTCTTCATATGACTCAACTTCAATATTGATTTTATCCGTCATAATTTCGAATAGGGGCTCCCCCATTTCAACAGAATCTCCCTCTTCTTTAAACCATTGAAGCAGGGTGCCCACTTCCATCGTACTGCTTAGCTTAGGCATAAATATTTCTTTAGCCACCTGAATCCCTCCTTTCTATGCTTTATTTAATGTTTCCTTCACTGCCTGGATAATATCTGGAACCTGCGGCACATGCATTTTCTCTAATTCCGGGTTATATGGAATCGGCGAAGAGGCACCGCCCAATCGTTTAATCGGCGCATCTAAATAATCAAATGCTTCACTCTCTGCAATCATACTGGCAATCTCTGCACCGTAACCGCCTCTTTTTACCGCTTCATGGACAACAACTAAACGAGATGTTTTGGAAACAGATTGAATAATTGTTTCTGTATCCAGCGGTACTATTGTGCGCGGATCAACAACTTCTGCACTGATGCCTTCCTTCTCCAGCTCCTCAGCCGCTTCTAAAGCACGGTGTACCATAATAGCTGTTGCTACGATTGTTACATCTGTTCCTTCCCGCTTAATATCTGCCTTTCCCAGCGGGATGCTGTATTGCTCTTCCGGTACGTCCCCTTTTGTTTTATAAAGTAATTTATGCTCATAAAAAATCACCGGATTATCATCATCCATCGCTGCTTTTAATAGTCCTTTTACATCATGCGCTGTAGAAGGCTGAACAACTTTCAAACCAGGAACATGAGCCACCCAAGCCTCTAAACTTTGCGAATGCTGTGCAGCTGCTCCTGTACCTGATCCGCTTGGCGTACGTAAAACCATCGGAACTTTTCCTTTTCCGCCATACATATAACGAATCTTCGCGGCCTGATTCACCATTTGATCCATCGAAATCGTAATAAAATCAGAGAACTGCAGCTCTAAAATCGGGCGCATCCCAGTCAACGCTGCACCAACTGCCGCACCGGCAATCCCAGATTCGCTGATTGGCGTATTTCGTATCCGCTCCGGACCAAATTCTTCAATCATTCCCCGGGTAACTCCAAAAGCTCCTCCATATACCCCTATATCTTCACCAAGAATAAAAACATCTTCATTTTTACGCATCTCTTGGCTCATTGCTTCACGAACTGCTTCTAAATATGTTAATTCTCTCATTTTCTTTCCTCCTTTGAACATCCACTTTAAGCAAATACATCCGTTAATAAATCACCCTTCGTAGGCATCGGGCCCTCTTCAGCAAAAGCAACTGCGTCTTCAATTTCTTTTAAAGCATCTTTTCGCAGTGATTCCGCCTGTTCTTCCGTGATAATAGATTCACTGATTAACAGTTCCTTAAGTCGTTTGATTGGATCTTTTTCTTTCCATTCTGTTTCTTCATCACGGGTACGATACTTTTTAGCATCACTTTTCGAGTGACCCTTCCAACGATAGGTTTTTGCTTCAATTAAGGTTGGTCCTTCCCCGTTTTTAGCACGCTCAAGCGCATCATTTGTGACATTCATCATTTCAATAAGGTCATTTCCGTCAGCTACCACTCCAGGGATGCCATAGGATTTTGCTCTTGTTGCAATATCCTCTATCTTCACCATTTCCTTCACAGGGCCAGACATGCCGTATTGGTTGTTTTCGCAAACAAAGATAACTGGCAAATTCCAAACTGCAGCAAGGTTCACTGCTTCATGAAAACTTCCTTCATTCGTAGCGCCATCCCCAAAAAAGCAGACAGTTACATAATTTAACTTTTTCATCGATGCTGTTAATGCCGAGCCGACAGCTAATGGAATCCCCCCGCCAACGATACCGTTTGCACCAAGATTACCCATTTCTACATCTGCAATATGCATGGATCCGCCTTTTCCCTTACAATAGCCTGTTGTTCTGCCGAATAACTCTGCCATCATTTTATCCGGCGTAGCTCCTTTAGCGATGCAATGACCATGCCCGCGATGCGTGCTGGTAATTTTATCTTCTTTCTCTAGTAAAGCGCATACGCCTGCAGCGCTTGCTTCTTGTCCTACTGCTAAGTGCGTTGTTCCATGGATTTTACCTTTTGCAAAGAATTGATCTACTTTCTCTTCGAAAAAACGGATTGTCCACATTTGTTTATAGAGCTCTACCAGTTTTTCATTTGTAATCTTATCTGGAACGTTTAATTTTGACATAAATTTCATCCTTTCCTTTTGTTCTTGTTAGGCACAAATGTAAAAATGTGTGTAAATGAATATGCCTTGCTAAAGCGCAAAACACATCCTGATTAACCCCAGTTTATTAAAACTCTCTATCTTGAATAGAACGAAGCTTCCAAATAGTAGATTCTTCTGTTTGTTCTACGGCATCATAGGTAATAATCTCACCTTTTTTAATATCTTTCTTCAATACAACATTTCTATCAACCAACCCTAGCGGAAGAGCTTTTTGTTCTTTAGCTTCTTCAGCTTTTAAAATATGTCCATAAACGGTATAGCCGCCGATATAATCCAGATGCTCCCCTTCCTTCAAATCTTTTTTAGCTACTGTAACCGTTTCTGCCTGTAATCCATAATAAGGAGCAATCGTTGCCTCATGATCAATATATGCTTTAGCAATGGATAATGGCGTTTCTAAACTAGTTAAATGATATGGACGATATAACACATAATTTGGTCCATCTCCCATTTTTAAATATTGCATTTCTGCATTAACTTCTTCTTTATCAGAAGCAATGATGGCAAATACGCCTGGT
Source organism: Oceanobacillus sp. B139/18 (assembly GCF_055524595.1). Classification (NCBI taxonomy): domain Bacteria; kingdom Bacillati; phylum Bacillota; class Bacilli; order Caryophanales; family Bacillaceae; genus Oceanobacillus; species Oceanobacillus sp. B139/18. The sequence goes on from NZ_JBVFXI010000001.1 coordinate 1,287,443, forward strand.
GCGATTCCGTTGATAAACTCTACAATTCTTTTTCCATTTACCTCTCCGCCTTTGTCCTTTTCAAGAAAGACTTTTGGCAATTCTTGAACAGAGGCTTCAAAACCGTGCATTCCGGGCTTATCTGGTGAAAATCCAGTTGCATTTGCAACAGCATTCATCTCAACCATTGTTTTTGTTCCATCTTGGAAGGATGCAAGCATTTTAGGGGATGACCCTTTTTCTTTAGCCTCTGCTTCCGCCGTTGTCGGATTCGCTTCTAAATTTAACGGATTATTTTTCCCTTTTCCGAGTGCTACAATTTCAAATCCCATCGCATCCGCAAAATCATATAATTCCATAATTGCTCCAGGCTCATCCCCTGCAGATCCTGTATATACGACGCCGGCAGAATCCGCCATTTTTTTGAGCAGCGGTCCGACCGTAACATCCGCTTCAACATTTAACATAATAATATGTTTATTATTTAAAATAGAATCCCAGGCAATTTCTGCTCCTACATTTGGAATACCCGTAGCATCTACTACAACGTCTACTTCAGGGAGAGAGGTTACAAGTTTCATATCTTTTGTAGCAACTACTTTATCTTCCTGAACCGCTTTAGACGCTGCCTCTTTATCATTTGTTTCTTGAATACTGGCAGCATCGATTCCAGCATGTTTATAAGCATTTGTCACATTCTCTACTGCTAAATCGGAAGTAATTACTACCCGCATCCCTTTCATACCCTCAATTTGTGAAATCATCCCTCTTCCCATTTGTCCGGCGCCTACAAGACCAACTTTGATATAAGATCCTTCGTTTTGTAATTTTTCAAGTTTTCTATTTAAATTTAACATGGAAACGCACTCCTTCTATGACTAATTTATAATCTGTGAAATGAAATTGTAGAACCTGTCTCTATATGAGGAATTTCTTTTTTTTCCAGATAAACCGTACCCGGCATATCATATTCCGTTTCACCTTCAAAATTAAATGTGGCATGGCCTAGCTGTGACAACGTTTCATTTGCTTTATCTCCAACATGAAGGATACGGAAAAGTTCACCGTTGATTATCATGTTATCGCCAGACTTAATGTCTTGATGAAATGCGCCATCGTGAATAACAGCAATCGTTTTCAAATCTTCTGGCACGGTATTATTAAATAAAATCAATATACCTTCCTCTTTCATCAGCTCTACATCTTCCCCAACTTCAGTTACATTTAAATCTAATTGTAATTGACTCATCTAAATCACCCTTCAACGCACAAAATTTTCTGTAAGAATTTCTAATAATCTTTATTTTATAAATCTACTATACATGACATCTCACCTTTTTACAAATGTTATACATATTTACATTTGTAAAAAATCTCGAGTTAATTAACTGTAAAGTCCAAAACTAGCAAGATAAGCAATAACTACTGCTATTGGTCCAGTAATTAATCTAGAGAATAATACTGCCGGAACTCCAACCTCAACCGTTTCTGCTTCTGCTTCCCCAAGCGTTAATCCAACTGGCACAAAATCTGTACCAACTTGCGGATTAATAGCAAACAATGCCGGTAATGCCATTTGTGGAGGTATATTACCATTTGCGATTTCCACACCAATGAGTACTCCGACAACCTGAGCAATTACTGCGCCCGGTGCGAGTAATGGAGATATTACTGGAATGGCAGCGATAAATGACAGGATTAGCATTCCAATAAGACTTGTTGCTAACGGAGCAACTAAATTAGCAATCATATCACCGATTCCTGTAAATGTGATGATACCCATTAATGCGCTTACAAAAGCCATAAACGGCAAGATATTTTTAATAACCGTTTCAATTGTATCTCGTCCTGATTGGAAGAAGACACTTACGACATTCCCCACTTTATTTCCCAGGATCTCAATAAATCTCATTATCGGATTCTTTTTCTTTCCATTACCGTTCTTAGATTCAGCTACTTTTGATTTTGCTTCTTCTTTTACCTGTTGGGCAACCTTTTTATCCATTAAATCTGGTGCATCATCATTCTCAACTTTTGCCGTTGTAACTGCTTCTCCAGATGCATCCACACTTTCAAATTGACTTTGACTCTCTACTCCGGATACGAAATTACCTTCATTAATAAACTTCATTAATGGCCCGGATGGCGAATTACTAAATGTGTTAATTGTCTTTACTCCCATTCGCGGATATACCCCGCTTCTCGCCGTTCCACCGCAATTAATAACTGCCGCTGCTATTTCTTCTTTCGGTACAGACTTTTCAAAACCATCTATCGCAATAGCTCCCGTTTGTTCTGCTAAAGCTTGTGCAACTTCATGGATTCCCCCGCCAGTTACAGAAATAATATATTTTTGTTCTTCACTAGGCTGAATTACTAATGGACCACCCCATCCAGAAGGTCCTTTATGAACTTTTACCGCTTTAAATTCACTCACTCTCTATCCCTCCCATAATTGTTCAACTATTACGCTGCGCTGTCTTGCTTATTTTTTAACATACGGGCTGTAATCATCTCTGTTACAACTCCTCTAATCAACATAACGACAATTCCGACCAACAGAAATCTTAAAGCTAACGGCCCTAATGATAAACCCAGTTCTGTAATTCCAGCTGCTACTCCCATATATACAAATAATTCTGCCGGGTTTGCATGTGGGAAAAGCCCGGTTATTGGATGGACAAATGAAACAGCTGAATCATAGAAAGCTGGTTTCTGTCTCTCCGGTAAAAAACGTCCAAATGTATAGCACATTGGATTAGTAAGGAAAAAAACGGCTAAAAACGGAAAAACAGTATATCGTAAAACAAAATATTTTGTACACTTTTGTGCAAAACTATTTACTCTGTCTTCCCCAATAAATTTGATTAAAGCATTTACTGCTGTAATTAATACAACGAGCATTGGAATAATACCCGTTACTAGCCCCATGAAAGTTTCTCCGCCTTCTTCAAACATTCCAATAAATCCTTCTGCAATACTGATTAAGAAATCCATGCTGCTTTCTCCCCTTTCTTCTCAAACTCTTTTTCAATCATTTTGACTGCTCCTTGAACGGCATTTTTCTCTTTAGCATCGAGAATCTCCATATTTTCAACTTCAAATAAATCCTTGCCGATTAATTCTTTTCTATCTTTAAAGCGAGCAAAAACGGTAATCCCTTTCATTATTTTTGCTTCAACTACCTGCAAATTTTCATCAGATACTAATAAAACCAACGCCCCTGTTCCAAACCTTTTTTTAAAATAACCTGTTCCTAAAAAACCTGACTTTCGATTGGTAAAGCTCTTTATGTTTGAACGATAATGCTTTACTTGCAGTTGTGTCATTAGAAACTGTACTCCCCACACAAAGGCAAAAATTAAAATGAAAGTTCCCCACATAACTTATCCCCCTCTTATATTTACAAATGTAATATTAATTTACGTTTGTAAATAGAATAATAAAACGCTTTCAAAACTTTGTCAACATTTATTTGTATTTTTTTAAAAGTTTCTCTGCGGTATCACTATCAATAACTAATGTAGTGATAAAGTTATTTTCAAGTGCGACATGCAACGGGAATAATTTGTAATCTCCTCTTACAATTGTAATTACTTCTGAAATATTTTTAATATCTTCCAACTTAACTCCTACTGTGCGATTATTTAATGGGTGGTCAACGAGTTCACCATCTTTATTAAAGAAATTTGAATTGATATCACCAATGGCCCCAGCATTCAAAAGACTTTGCTGATCTTCTTCCAATAAATACCCCATTTCTGTCATCGTGTTTTGTATTCCTGGATTCCCAATACCTACGATCGCTATATCAACTTGTTTTCCTTTAGTAAGAACTTCTTTCACATCTTTAGAACGTACAATATGATTCCTTAACTCTTCACTTTCGACAACTGCTGGAGCATACAGATAGGAAGAAGTTGAATTTAACTTCTGAGCAAGCTCAAAAAGCAGTGAATTGGTATGGTAACCAATATAGTTCTGTCCAATACCGCCAATCAGCGGAATAAGATGAACGGGTTTATTTGCTTGATATTGAAAAGCTTCGACAACTGCATATACAGAAGTTCCCCATGAAATACCAATTGTATTTATTTGATCCAGTTTTTTTTCAATATATCTCGCTGTCACTACCCCAAGTTTGCGCATAATTAATTCTGGGCCGCTATGTGCGGATTCAATCACAATTGCTTCTTTCAGATTATATTTTTGCTCCAGTTCTCTCTCTAGTTGAACCGTATGTACAGTACTATCCTTCAAGTATATTTCAACTATTTGTTTTTCTTTTGCCTGCTTCAGAAGTTTAGAGACAATTGGCCTGGATTTGTTAATTTTTTTTGCAATTTCCGTTTGTGTCCAACCTTCTAAATAATACAGTTTGACTACTTTTGTCATTAATCTTCTTTCTTCAATATTCATAATTTCAACCCCCTTACAAATGTAACACGATTATATCATATTTCTTCAGATTTTATGCAAACGCATTCAAATTTGAAGAAATTTCACTGTGCTGAAATTTTGCGGACACTTATTCTTTACAAAGAAGCAAAACACCATTTTGCAGCTCTTTATCCTTGGTGTATTGATGTATAACTACAGCTATTTTCCAATTGTGTGAATCATCTCGCCATTATAAACAAACATGAATAAAGGTTTTTAACCATCTAGATTATTGACTTGTTACTCCCCAAATTATATACTCATTATAAAATTACAAAATTTTCGTTTTTGAACATTTGTAAAATATAGGAGGATTCGACATGTCTCATAATCATTCTTTTTCTACACTTCATCGTGACAGCACCCTTCACCAATTAGAAGAACAACAATTTGATTTATTGATTATTGGCGGAGGAATCACAGGAAGCGGAATTGCCCTAGATGCTATCACAAGAGGACTAAAAGTAGCTTTAATAGAACGTTATGACTTCGCATCAGGAACAAGCAGCCGCTCAGGAAAATTAATCCATGGAGGTTTAAAATATTTACAGAACTTTGATTTTCCTGTTGTAAAAGAAACTGGATCAGAACGCGATATTGTTTATAATAATGCCCTTCATCTCGTTTACCCGATTACTATGAATTTTCCTTTGATAAAAAAAGAGTCTTATAATTTAGTAACTTTAAAAGCCGGACTCACCCTTTATGACAAACTTGCCGGTGTAAAAAAAGAGGAACGCCATAGCCTATACGGAAAAAAGAAAACGCTTCAAAACGAACCCCTTTTTAACAAAAAGATCGTTCAAGGAAGCGGATGTTATATTGAATATAGAACAGACGACAGCCGTTTAACACTGGAAGTAGCAAAAACAGCACAAGAAAAAGGCGCTGTAATTTTAAATTATGCCGAAATGACCGAATTCCTAAAAGATGAAAATAACATGGTTAAAGGAATCGTAGGAAGAGACCACTGTGCTAACCAGACATTCACTGTTTATGCTAAACACATTGTAAATGCTGCTGGCCCCTGGGTTGATGAAGTTCGTAAGAAGGATGAGAAAATAACCGGGAAGCATATGGTTCTTGCGAAAGGAATTCATATTGTATTTCCTTATGATAAATTACCAGTGAAATCCTCTGTTTATTTTCAACATAACGGAAGAATGATAGCCGTTATTCCAGTAGGAAACCGTACGTATGTCGGTTCAACAGAATCACTGTACAATAAAGATATGGATGATATACATGTGCATCTTAGCGAAGTTCAATATTTATTAGGCTGCTTAAAGGATATGTTTCCAAATGTAAAATTACAGGTTCAGGATATATCATCCAGTTGGGCAGGAATTCGGCCGCTTATTGGCGAGAGCGGAAAAAAACCTTCCGAATTATCTCGTCATGATGAAATTTTCGAATCAAATTCTGGTGTTGTTACCATTGCTGGCGGAAAATTGACTGGTTATCGTAAAATGGCAGATCGCATTCTAACTTATATCGATAAAAAACACAAATTAAATCTTCCTACAACTAAAACAGCAAATTTAAAACTATCCGGATCACAATTTAACAATATTAAAGAACTTTATGAGTATGCGGATCGGATTCATGGACGATATAGTCATTTAGAAATTTCACAGCAGAACATCACTAACTATGTATTGCGTTATGGATCAAACACTGAAAAATTACTGCAGACAATAGATAGCTATAACGGGCAGCAACTAAAACACGTACACAGGAACATTTTAGGAGAACTTCGTTATACAATCGAGCATGAAATGGTTTCAACATTAACTGATTTCTATGATCGTCGTACAAGCTATTTATTATTTGATTTAGAGCTTGTTAAAGAAACATTAGAAATAGTTACTAAAGAGATGGCTGATATTCTTCAGTGGAACGACGCCGTTAAAGAACAAGAAATCCGTCAAATGCAATACCAAATCAAAAAAGCACTCCATTTCAAAGAAGATTAGGGGGAATCAAATATGATGCAGGCAGTCGCATTAACTGGTAAAGAAAAGCTCGAATATCAGGAAAAGGAGATTCCTGATATCGATGGCCATGAAATATTATTAAAGGTTCATGCCACTGGAGTTTGCGGGTCCGATTTACGAATCTTCCAAAACGGGGACAGCCGGGTAAGTTTTCCTAGAATTATCGGACATGAAATAGCAGGAGAAATCATCCAAAAAGGAAAATATGTTTCATCATTTCAATTAGGAGACCGCGTCACACTTTGGGCACATCTCCCTTGTGGCGAATGCTACTATTGCCAAAAAAATGACAGCCACTTTTGTGTAAAAGGAGAATCTATTGGCTACCAAATCGATGGCGGCTTTGCTCAATATATGGTGCTGCCGCGAAACTTTATTGAATATGGATCTATCCAGCGCATTGCAGATACTACATCATATGAATTAGCGAGCCTTTCTGAACCATTCGCCTGTGTGCTTAGCGGGCTGACTGAAGTAAAGATCAATGCCGGTGATGCAGTCGTTGTCTATGGAGCAGGCGCAATTGGGTGTATGTATATTGCTGCAGCTAAAAAAATGGGCGCCGGGAAAGTTATTGCTGTACAGCGTTCCAAAGCAAGGCAAGAGCTTGCTAAGCAAATCGGCGCTGATATAGTTATCGACCCAACTAAGGATAATACATTGCAAACCATTCTTGATGCATCAGGTGGATTAGGTGCTGATGTTGCCATTGTAACTGCTCCCTCTGCTTATGTTCAAAATGAGGCTTTGGAAATTGTACGAAAAAAAGGAAGAGTATTATATTTCTCAGGAAATAAGAAGGTTACTGAAACTTCAATTAATACAAATCATTTTATCTATAAACAATTAACTGTTGTTGGTACACACGGAGCTCCGCGTGATTTACATGTAGAAGCAGTGAAATGGATTGATGAAGAACTAATTGATTTCACTCCATTTGTCACAGATATATTCTCTTTGCAGAATACAAAAAAAGCGTTTCAAACCGCTCTTGATAAAAACGGTTTGAAATGCGTAGTAACCCCTTGGAAATAATAAAAATTTTAAACGACCCAATTATCTATTTCTGATAATTGGGTCGTTTCTTATATATAGCTTTCAACCAATTCCTGTGCCGTTCGATCATCAATAATTAATACGTCTAAATATTTACCTTGTAATGCCGATTCTAGACTTTCTAATTTATATGAACCTTCCACTATCCCAATAACTTCGGGTATCTGTTTAATTTCATTTAAGTCTAAACCGATAACACGATCGTTTAAGGGATGATTTAATTCTTTTCCAATCGCATCATAAAATCTTGAACTGATATCTCCTACCGCTCCCGCTTTACGTAAAGATGCGAGGTCTTTTTGGTTTAGATATCCTATTTTTTCCATTGTTGAGCTTTTAAACGGATTCCCAAGACCAACAACCGCCATATCAACATTCCTTGCTTGCTCTAAAACATGAGAAATATCCTTTGACTCAACTAACCTTTCTTTTAAATCAATAGATTCTACCATCGCTGGAGCATATAAATAAGAGCAGCTTGAATTCATTTTTTGTGATAGATGGAAAACTAATTGGTTGGAATGTAAATGAACATACTCGCTTCCCATTCCTCCAATAATTGGAACAATATGTGTGTCCTTTTTATATTTATAAGGGTACTCTTCTACGAAAGATAATAGCGTTGTTCCCCAAGAAAGCCCTAAGCTTTTTACATCCGTTAAGTGATTCGCTATATAAGAAGCAGCTGATTTTCCCAGCTGGCGTTTTATCATCTCAGGAGCAAAGCCCGCTGTGGATACCACAATAACTTCTTTCAAATCAAATTTTTTCATAATAGCGTTTTCCAACTCCACGCTATGTAACGTTTCATCTTTAATATAAATTTCTACAATACCCTCTTTTTTGGCATTATTTAACAATTTTGAGATGATAGGACGTGAAACATTTTGCTTTTTTGCAATTTTTGCTTGTGTCCATCCTTCATAGTAATATAATTGCGCAATTTTAACCATTAAACGCCGTTCTTCCCAACTTAGCATAACATCCGCTCTCTTCACAGTTTATAAATACTAATTATTAAACTTCCTTTATTCTTTATATTAATCATAGAATCTATACAGTATAAAGTCAAATATGCCTAATGCTTTCCTAATTTAAGGTTTAGATATTTGAAAAGCGCTATAAACCCAAAAATAGGTTTATAGCGCTCCCTTGGAAGTTTCAAGAAAAATCCTTCTGTTCTTTCAACAACACGGAAATACCTTCTGCTCCATCTTCTACTTTCCAATTAGGGGAAAGAATCTGCTTTAACTCACTCAGAGCTGGTTCATCCAAATTCAAATCAATTACCCCTGCTTGCTGTTTTTGATAATCCTTTCCATCCTCTTTCCCAAATTTCAAACTCAATAATCTCTCCAAACCGCCAACCGTTACAAATTTAACAGCATAACCATCATGAATTACTTTTTCAAAAGCTGCTAAATCCTTTTCCGCTAATGCAATCAGCTGTTCAAAATCAAATTTTTCATTTATTTGCTTCCACCCTGATACATCTTTAGCTTTTACACCTGCTATTATTTCTTCATTTGTTATTCCGTTTACGCGCATTGTTTCAATCATATACGCTTCCATTAAAGATATCTTTGGCCGAGTCATGCTTAAATTCCTTTCTGCTGAAACTTTCCTGCATTTTTTTATTCTACAATAAATAATGATTAATGATTGCTGCAAATGCTTTTTCCGTATTCACCAATGCCCGTTCATCAATATCAAATCGAGGATGATGATGCGGGTAATGTGTGGCTACATCTTCGTTTCTAGAACCAACCCGGAAATAGGTCCCCGGCTTTGCTTCTAAAAAGTAGGAGAAGTCCTCTGCCCCCATAGCCGGAGAAAATTCTACTACATTCTCATGCTCAAAAGCTTTCTTGAATAAATCTCTGGCAAGGTCTGTTTCTTCTAGATGGTTGAATAATGCAGGATATCCTCTTAAGTAGTCCAGTTCATAAGCCGCATGAAATGCACTGGTGATTCCATCTAATATCGAACGAATTTCCGTTTCTACTTTATCACGTACTTCTGGATCGAAGCTGCGCACCGTTCCCTCAATACGTGCTGTATCAGGAATGACATTAAATGCGTTCCCTGCCTGAAAAACACCAATTGTCACCACAGCTGATTTTAACGGATCAATTTGCCGGCTGACTATTTTTTGCAAAGCCTCGACAATGCTCGTTCCTATTACCAGTGAATCCGTAGTATCATGCGGCCGGGCGCCATGACCGCCATGTCCTTTAATATCAATGGCAAACTTATCTACTGCCGCCATTTGATAGCCCGCTCCTACACCAACTTTCCCGATTGGTATGTCTGATGCAAGATGAGCTCCAAATACATAATCTACATCATCTAAAATTCCTTCTTCTATCATGAACTTCGCTCCGCCAGGCGGTGTTTCTTCTGCTGGCTGGAATACAAAAACAATGCTTCCTTTCAGATTTTCCTTATATCGGCTTACTACTTTTGCCACGCCTAATAAAGCTGCTGTATGCCCATCATGACCACAAGCATGCATCACACCGGGATTAGTAGATTTATAAGCGGTTTCTTTTTCATCCTCAATTGGCAGCGCATCAAAATCTGCTCTTAAAGCAATCTTTTTGCCAGGCTGTGTTCCTTCCAAGACACTTATTAAACCATGCCCTCCGATATTTTTTTGAACATCTAAACCAAAGCTTTTTAATTTTTCTTCTATGTATTTTGCTGTTTTCTCCTCTTTAAAGGATAATTCTGGATGCTGGTGCATATACCTTCTCCAGTCCTTTACTTCTTCAAAGTTTGCATCAAATTCTTTAAATATGGAATGTATTATTTTATTATCTACTGTGCTCACTGTTTAATCTCCGCCCATCTCAATAGTATATATGACTTACCTAACACATGTTCAGAAATAAATTCTGAATTTTATATAAGTCTACCTATTTTATCCCGAGTTGTCAACTAGGGTTTGTAAAGTTAAAAATTCAGAAGTTGTACTAAAACAAGATACAACTCCTGATTATAATCTACTCTAAATTAGCATGACGTTCTTTCATTGTTTCATAGCTTACCTGATACTGTTCCTTCCATTCAAGAACGATTGCATCAAATAATAACCAGCTTGCTTGTTCAAATAAAGATCCCATTGGCTGAAGAGTGGTTACCTCGGAATCTTTATTTACTGCTTTTACAATAATCTTTTTACCCGCTATTTTACCTAAACGGGAATTCTGATTAGTTGTAACCAGAACAACCTTTGCTCCTTGCTTCTTTGCTTTTTCGGCATGTGTAACCAGACTTTCTGTTTCACCAGAACCTGAGCTAACCACTAAGACATCACCTTCTTGAATACTAGGGCTGGAAATATCCCCTACAACATGAACAGATTTCCCTAAATGAAGCAACCGATTTCCAAATGAACGAATCGCTAAGCCAGAGCGCCCAGCTCCTGTTATAAAAATACATTTACTTTTATAAAGTATTTCAATGATTTCAGATGTATCATTGAAATCAATTTCTGGTATACTTTGATTGATTTCATTTAGAATTTCCTGCATATATACTGATGTTTTTGTCATTCTAATACACGCTCACCTTCTGGATACATAATTACTTTTCCAAAGGTCTCCGATTTCTCTGCAAATTTTTCAAATATCTCTGGTCCCTCTTTTAGATTCACACGGTGTGTAATCATTGTTTCCGTATTTAAACGCTTATTATTCATAAAGTGAACGGTTGTATGCCATTCTTTCCCTGGAAACGGAGCAGAAACACAGCTCCAAGAACCCCAAACAGTCAATTCACTGCGAAGAATTTTCTCAAAGTAAAAGCGTTCCATTGAAATATCTGAATAAGGGATTCCTAGGAAAAGAACGCCGCCACCTTTTTTCGCATAGCCAAATACAGTAGCTGCGGTAATTGGACTTCCTGCCGCTTCAACAACAATATCTGCATTCATGCCATCTGTATATTCACTAACTTTATCTAATACATTTTCATGTAGAGAGTTAATTGTATAATCAGCACCTAACAATTTTGCTGTCTCCAGCTTTTGATCATCAATATCAATGGCAATCACTTTTTTTGCACCGAATATTTTCGCCCATTGTACAGCAAATAATCCAATTGTTCCTCCAGCTCCTGTAATTACTACATCATCACCTGCTGTCAGTTTTGTTTGATAGTACCCGTGCAAGACAACAGTTGAAGGTTCTACCATTGCTGCTGCATCAAAGTCTAATTCTTTTGGTACTTTTACTACATTTTGGGAAGGCAATGTGATATATTCTGCAAACCCGCCCGGCTCTAGAGAACCAATCGCCTGTAATGAGTCTGCGCGGGCCGGGTAACCAGCTTTATAATAATAATCATCCTCATCAATCAATGCGGGACAGCCTGCAACATGATCGCCAACTTGCACATCGGTGACATTTTCTCCGACCTCTTCAACCACTCCTGAAAATTCATGACCCCAGATTTGTCCAGGACTATGTGGTTCCAATTTTGTATATCTTGACGTATCTGATCCGCATATACCACATGCTTTAACTTGAACCAAAACATCGTTTTTTGATTTAATAGCGGGTTTCTCTGCTTCTTCAAAACGGATATCTCTATTTCCGCAAAGCTTCAATGCTTTCATTGTTCTTTCAACTCCCTTCCTTCTTCCAATTGTTTTAACACGGAGAAGTTTTGTTGGTTGTCAACAAATAGATAAGATCCAATAACGATGATTGATGCTCCTGCATCAATACACTTTTTGGCTGTAGAAGCATTTACAGATCCATCTACTTCAATCTCAATATTTCGAGAACCGATCAATTCGTTTACTTCTTTGATTCTATCAATCGTTTCTTCTATAAATTTCTGATTTGAGCGCCCAGGATTGATAGACATTAAAAGAACATAATCTATTGTGTTTAACAATGGCTTAATGAGAGATGTGTCGGTTCCTGGATTAAGCACAACGCCTGCTTTCCTACCGCCTTTTTTTATTTCTTCAAGGACAAAGTGAATATGTGGTGTTGATTCTATATGAACAGATATCATTTCTGCTCCCATCTCTATTAATTCAGCTATTTTCTGCTCAGGATTTTTTACCATGAGATGCACATCTAACTCCATATTTACGGCTTGTTTTACTTGTTTAATCTGCTCGGTTCCAAATGCGATATGAGGAACGAATTGACCATCCATCATGTCCACATGCAGTTTTTTAAACCCTTCCGTCTCTAAATCTTTACATGTTTGCTGCAGATTCATAATATCTGCAGCAAACAAGGAAGGTAAAATTTCAGGCATGATTCTACATCCTTTCTTTAACTAAATTTTAAATCGTACTAAACCAGTAAATAAGCAGGTTCCAAAGTGTAGAGAAAGTTACATCTGTACCTAATCCTTCTAACCCAACACCTGCACTATTCAACATTTCTGTTGCTCCTGGAGCTACAAACCCAGCTAAATAAAATGTAATAATACAAAATACTACTGTAGATGTAATCGATCGGAATAGATTTCCTTTACTTGCCATAGCACACATAACAGAAATGTATGTGACAGACATGAGCAGACCAATAGGGAAAAATTGTACGCCTGGTAAAATAATTGCGAATAGCATGACTAATGGAATAGAAATAACGGTTGTTGTAATCGTTGTTGGATCTCCTAAGCCTAAAGCAATATCCATTCCAACATTTAATTTTGAATCTTTCCCCATTTTCTTTACCATAAAGTCTTTGGCAGCTTTTCCGATTGGTGATAATCCATCCATCATCACACCAACCATTTTAGGCATTAACACCATAACTCCGGCAATTCCAATAGCCATCGTAATAACTTCTGGAAGCGAACGCTTCGTAATTATGCCTAGGATCAAACCGACAATAAATCCAATAATAGCAGGGTCTCCAATGACCCCTAATTTTCGGTTCAATTTATCTAAAGAAAGATTCCATTTGTTTACTCCTGGGATAAAATCAATTATTTTATTTACGGCCCAAGCAATCGGATACCCCCAAGCCGAATAAATAATCGTTGTATTTGTTGTCCCTTCTAAACCAAAATACTTCTGCCATTTCGGAGCAATCCAATCGCCCACAAAGAGCGCAATAATTGACATTAGCAAGGTCACAAGCAGCCCCATCCAAAAACTCCCAAAAAGGAAGTAAACTAAAGCACCTGGAATTAAGAAATGCATATAATTCCATATATCTACGTTTAATGTTTTCGTCCACTTCAATCGAACAAGCAATAAGTTGGCTAATAACCCCAACGGAATGGACAGTGCTGCAAAAGGAGCAACCCATGAAGCTGCACCAACTGCTGGCCACCCAATATCAGCAATGGTAAAACCTGATCCAAGGTCCGCATAGTAACTTACTGCGGGCTCTAAAGAAGTGTTTAATAAATCAACTATCAATGTCAGTCCTAAGAAACCGATACCTACCAATAGCCCTGATTTAACGGCATTCCCAATTTTCATCCGGAATACAATTCCCAGAACTGTTATAATAATTGGTAATATAGCTGTGGCACCCATTTCGGTAATCGTTCTGACAATATTATATAAAGTCTCCATATTGTCTACCGTCCTTGTCTATAGTGATTTTAATAGCTCTGCTAATTGTGCTTTTAAAACATCCTCATTTATCCCTGTTACAAATCCCATTATATTCAAATGAGGTTTTTCGTCAGTTTCGTAATTGTTTGTTGTTAACACAATATCTACTTGATCAATTACATTCGGCAATTCTGTCATACTCGTTTTGATAATCTTATAGTCAGAGATATTTTCTTCCTCCAGCACTTCCTTCACTGCATCAGCAGCAATTGTTGATGTTGCAATCCCGCTTCCACACGCTACAGCAATATTGATTTTTGACATATTAAATTCCTCCTAGTTTTTTATATTAAAGCTTTTAATTCTTTTCCGGCTTTTATTTGTTCCATAGTTTCTTTATTTTGAATGGTTTCCATAAGTTGACGCAAAGCAGTTAAATGAAGGTCACTGCTCCCAAACCCCAAAATAAACAACGTATCGACTGTTAACGTTTTTTCTGGATTGTCCATCCGACTCATAACAATTGGTTTTTTCAACGTGACCACAGAAATAAAATCTTTTTTCACAAATTCAGCACCGCCGTGAGGGATTGCTGCGGTATATCCTTCTAACTGCAAACCTGTCGGATAATCCTTCTCTCTTATTAGTAATGCTTCTTCAAATTCTTCACCGGCAAAGTCCAACTTCACCAGTTTTTCGCTAACTGTGGCAAGGACATCTTTGAAACTTTCACATTCTAAATTCTTAAATACTAGATTGCTTTGTAAATATTCTTTTAACACATCTTCACCCTTCCAACTTTTCGAATTATTCTAAAGAGTAACGCCGTAGCAACTCTGCTATTTCCTTTTCACTCCGAGCTGTAATCAACTGATTTAACCGCTCTTCATCTTTTACAATCGCAGTTAATTGGCTTAAAGCACGTAAATGCTCCTTATTATCCCAGGAAGCAAGGACAACAAATAGATGAATAGAAAATCCGAATAGATCGACAGGTTCCTCTAAACGCAGCAGGCTCATCCCTGTTTCATTTACTCCGTCCGCTGAATTAGCATGGGGTAACGCTAAACGTTTGGACAGAACAACATATGGACCATAACGATTCATATTTTCAATCATTTTATTTACATAGTTTTCATTAATGAATTGATTCTTCACTAATGGATTTGATGCAACTTTAACCGCTTCTTTCCAATCTTTTACTGCATGCTGAAACTGAATTCGGCTTGAAGGAATCAACTCGCATAGAAATGGTTTTCTTTCCATTCCAATCGCCAAAGGAACTTGTAAATATTTTTTAAATTCTTCTTTTAACCCTTCTTCATCATGAACTTCCGCATAGTGCTTCACAATATTCAACACCGCATCTACTGAATGCGAATTTCCAGGTTTATATTCTTCAGACAATCGATTTATTTTCTTTAACAACAATTCCTTATCCTTATTATCTAAAATTGGATTCACCACCAAGACAGGAATTTCATCCTCCACAAGTGGGACAGTTGAAACAATAAAATCCACTGACTTCGTAAATTGCTGATAATCTCTTAAGGATTTCGTTGCAACAATGTCCACGTCCGTTAATAAACCTTCTAATTGAGACTCCAAAATTTTTGAAGTTCCTATTCCACTTGTACAAACAATTAAAATCCGTAATCGATTTTGATTGAGAACAATCCCTTCTCGTCTTAACCACCCTCCAAAATGCATTGCGATAAAAGCGATTTCATTCTCTTTAACCGATTTTTGAACAAATTTTTCAAAGTGATGAATTACCATTTTTGTCAAATGGTAAACTTCAGGATAATTTTTCATAACAGATGTATGCAGTTTTGTATCAATATTTATATCGTACTTTAATCGGTAATAAGCTGGTTTCAAATGAACTATTAAGTTTTGAATCATTTTTTCCTTCTCTGTAAATTCAATAGCAGCATATAATTGAAAATCAACTATCATCGCTTTGATTACTTCATGTAATTTATTCACTTCATTTCTTTCATCATATGAAGGAATCTCATAATTTACTTTGGCACTTAATAAATACCTAGTAAGAAAATAAATTTCTGTTTTTGGAATAAAAAATTGATATTGTCCTTTCAGCTTTTGGCATAAATTATTTACTCCCTTAAATGCTTCTGTCGAACTAATGACACTTTCTTCAATCGGATCAATATCTACATATTTTCCTTTTTCCATTCTTTTTGTAAATAAATAAATCCATATTACTAAATCCGCAAAAACATCATCGGTAAATTCTAAATACTGACTTGCTTCATAAGCATGCAAAGTTTTTCTAATTTGATGCAACCGAGTTATATCAAATAACCGGTATGCCTGTACCTTATTCGATCCTCCTTCCTTTTTTTCGGTTTCATTAAGGATGCTATACCATCCATTTAGCGGAATAATGAAAGGGAGATAATAAAATAATGCATTTCTGACCTGCGCTTCATCCCCAAGGGGAACATATCCTTCATAGCGCTCAGATATAATTTTAATATGAAACGTTTTCAATTCTTGTTTTAATTTTTTAACATCTTCAAGAATTGTATTTCTGCTTACTACAAAGAGTTTTTGATAGTCCTCAAGGTACATGGGCGTATCATATGTTGTCATATAAAGATAAATCCATGCTTTCCTTTCATTAGGAGCATACTCGTAATATGAGTAATCAGAAGCGCCTATTTCAGATTTCAGCTGTTCTTTTACCGTGATGTCTAAAAATAACCCTTTCTCACGTATCTGCCCTATTTCTTTATACCCGTTTGCTTTTAACCAATCATTCGTTTTAGTTAAGTCGTTATAAATCGTACGACGAGATACATTGAAGCTGTCTGCAAGTTCATCTATCGCCAGATAACCTTCCGAATGAATTAATTGATTCAGCATTGCTAAAATCCTTTGATTCAACGCATAACACCACCTAAAAACATAATAAGATGTTTTGTATTATGTTCTATTTGAATTATAAATAAAACAAACAGTTAAAATAAGACCAAATTATTTCCAAAGCTATTTGCAAAGTTGTACCGACATTACATAAATCCAAAATATGTTACTTTATCATCATGTAATTTCTTTTTACATACAAAAAAGATACCGAAACAGCATCTTAAAAGTTTCCGGTACCTTG
This sequence comes from Oceanobacillus sp. B139/18, assembly GCF_055524595.1. Lineage (NCBI taxonomy): Bacteria > Bacillati > Bacillota > Bacilli > Caryophanales > Bacillaceae > Oceanobacillus > Oceanobacillus sp. B139/18. Next base: position 1,304,589 of record NZ_JBVFXI010000001.1, read on the forward strand.
TTAGAAAATTATTTATACATTTTATACCAATCCGCCTTCTCCATATGAACAAAAGGAATATCTGTATCTACCATTCCTGTAACTTCAGAAACAGGGAAATCATTCCCCTTCAGCCATGATGCAAAATCAAATTTCACCGGCTGCTGATCACCGCCAAGAGCAATCCATGCTTCTAATTTCGATGGGAAATACGCAGAAGTATGTATCGTTCCTGCCCACTGTCCGTATAATTTAGAAAACACACCATTTTCTGTTCCATTTAACAGCTGAAAAGCTTCTTTCCCGCGAAGAGAATGAGGTGAGTTACTTTCCATAATTTCCAGACGTCTTATCGAATCCTTCAGATAATGACGATTTTCCTCCTTCATCAGTTGAAAATGATTCGTGCACGCCTCTCCAGTCCTTACCTCTACATTTCTTGGAGAAGCCTCCACAATCGTTGATTCCGAATGATCTTTATCAAACAATACATAACTAAATGATCCCCGATGCGGAATTTGTTTTAGCAACGAAACAGCTTCTTCGATATTAGCGCATGTTTCTAAAATCATTCTTCCAATCATATGACAGACAAATCCATCTTTCGGGCGTTTACGATGCATAAAGGTATATCCCATTGCTAACCCCTTTTCGTTCATTCCATCACAACGTCCCGTTACTTTCTGCGTAACTCCTATAGCTGCGTATCCTGTATCCGTCGGTTGGAATACGGAATAAAAGCCATCGTATGTTTTCGGATGATAATCATAATTTCTGATCATATAATCTGCTCCTGTTATAATGGAACATCCGGAACGGTTCACTTTTACCCGATACCCTCCAAATTCAAGCAGTACTCTCTCCATCGGCCATTCAAGCGCATCACCAAAACCTGATAATTCCTCCCATATTGCCGGTGCTATTTCTTGAAAAATCCTTTTTGTTTCTTTGATATCAATAGAAAATAAAGGCGTTCTTACCTTCCATTGATTTTCACGATTCTTTACTAAAATATGATTTTTTAATAAAGTACCTTGATGATAACCAAATTCATAATGTGTTCCCCGAAATTGAACAACACTTGACGATATTTTTTTCAAACAAATTCCTCCTTACAGCAGCTGCTCATAATCTGAAGCTTTATTCAATTTAGCGTTCTTTGTCTTTTCAAGCGGTGTTAGACTGTGTTTATTCACTCTATCAAGACCGTGTCAATACCACAAACCTAAAGATTTTTGGTTCAAACGGACCTTATAACGGAGATTAAATTAAGATTATTCCCCATTAATAAAGCGATTACTATATATACGCTAAGTGTACAAAGAATAAGTTAGAAAAGAAATGATTCTGCTTATTTCATGATGATCCAGGTTAGTTCTATCCGCTTAAAAAGCCCGGCTTCTGTTACTCGATGTTGATAATATTCTCAAGTTCCTTTTCCAAAAAAAATTCCATGTAATTCCTTATATATGGTTAACCTATTTTTCATGAATACACAAATAATAGTAATGTGTCTACACCGACTTTGCAGCAAAGAATATATTGGTTGAGAACACTGCTTTTGTAGATATTTTTACGCAGATGATTCGATTTGAAATAGCTATCTTTTATGAAAGGAGAATCATAATGTCCCAACCGAATATCCCAAACATTACACCTAATATAACTTTAACAAGGGACGATGCAATCAATTTACTATTAGCTTCCATTGCTATGGAAGAACTAGGGCTTTCACATATTATTAATGCGGAGGGCGAAAAAATACAATATGCTTTAGGTACCCTCCCTGGCCTGACAACACCTGCAACATTACCTGAAATATTGGAAGTAAATGAAGCAGTTCAAGATATGCTTGCGACAGCTATGAAAAAAGAATTATTATTGGATAATAAATTAAAGCAAGTAACTAGCATTATTCCTGACGGGGACTTGGGGCCAACAGGGCCAACGGGACCTACTGGCGCGGACGGCGCTACCGGACCTACGGGACCTACTGGCGCAGATGGGGCCACTGGACCTACGGGACCTACTGGCGCGGACGGCGCTATCGGACCTACTGGTGCTACTGGCGCAGATGGGGCCACTGGACCTACGGGACCTACTGGCGCGGACGGCGCTATCGGACCTACGGGGCCTACCGGTGCGGACGGTGCTACCGGACCTATTGGGCCTACTGGCGCGGATGGCGCTACTGGACCTACGGGACCTACTGGCGCGGACGGCGCTATCGGACCTACGGGGCCTACTGGCGCAGATGGGGCCACTGGACCTACGGGACCTACTGGCGCGGACGGCGCTATCGGACCTACGGGGCCTACTGGCGCGGACGGCGCTATCGGACCTACGGGGCCTACCGGTGCGGACGGTGCTACCGGACCTACAGGGCCTACTGGCGCGGACGGCGCTACCGGACCTACGGGGCCTACAGGAGCCACTGGCGCAACTGGTGCTACAGGTGCAACTGGGCCAGCATTTGCGGAAAACGGATTTTCTGCCACCCAAGCAACACAGACTGTAACGGGATCAGACCAAATAGTCAGTTGGTCTACAATAACACCTGGTTCTTACGCTAGCCCTAATTTTGCTGCTTTAGATGGAATTTACACAGCTCCCGAAACAGGCCGTTATTCTATCAGTGCAACAATAAACTATCAAACGACTGCTGCTCTTACCATTAACCTTGGAGCAGGAATAAACCCAGCTTTCGAAGTTCAACGTATTACGCCAAACCCTGCAACATTGGTAACAGGCTTATTCCCTATATTGAACGTAAACATTGCACTTCTCCTCACCTTAAGAGCTGTATTAGGTAACGGGACAGTAACGCTAGCCAGAGAAGTTGAACTTACTGCCGGCGACCAGATTGGTCTATTCTATGTAGCTGATGGGTTAACTATCGGCATAGACTTAGGTGGTGGCGATCAGCAAGGCATCTATTGGTCTATCAATCAGATTGCATAATCTATCTAATCTGGAGTGCATACGCACTCCAGATTTCTTTATTATGATCTTTGAAAACGCCCAGCTATGCTGGGGTTCCAGAGAACTTCTAGTGTAGTATCAAAAAAAGCCTCACTTCATGATAAGATAAGGTAGGCTTCCCGACCACCAATTCTCACTATAGAAGGAGGCACGTCCAATGAAGGACAAGAATAGCTTAGCACATACGCAGTGGAGATGTAGGTACTATATTAAATTTTTTTTAAATACTACTGGAAAAGCAGTAATGAGGTAATTACGACAGGTACAAATAAGAAAAATAGAAAAAGCTAAATACAACAATATAAAGATCTCCATAGTTTAACTCTTATGACTAATATCTTCAAAAAATTATGTGTAAGCCGTGGTGTGATTTGTATATATCACACCACGGCTTACACATAGTTGTAAAAGAAATTTATTTACCTTGTTCAACACCATCTGTCATCACTGATACTAGTATAGTTTATTCATTTTCATATTCAATAGAATTATCTTCGAATATGCCTTCTGTGAATATATCGTGCATCCAAAATTCATTTGCATGTTCAACGATTGCATTCATTGACATATTATCTGAATCTTGCTCATTCATTATTTCGTATCCTTCTTCATCAATCACTGCTTCGTAAACCTTTATTACGTCTCCATCTATAGGGGCATTAGCTACAAAATGAACTTCATTTACCCCGCTTACGGAAAACTCATAGAACTTGTTGTGTACCAAATCTAATAGGATTGAGTGCAGAAGTATCAAACCTTTAGTTTCGTCTTTAAAATTATCATTGAGTGTGATTTCTACATCTATCTTGTTTTGGCTGGCTTTTTCTCCGGTACTAACTTTTTCAGCTTTATCAATATTATCGACTAATAATTCTTGTCCGAAATCAGCATCCATGTATTCAATAAAAGCTTTTAAATAATCGGATGCAGCATTGTCCCGGGCATCCTCCCTAGCGTTTTCCCCATAATCTTTGGGCAAAAGACTTTTCTCTTTCTCGTTTTCAGCTTCTAATGATTCGTCAGAGCTCATTTCCTCATTTGTTTGATCTGATTCCCCTTCTTCACCAGAATTTGTTTCTGAACATGCAGACATAATTAATACTGATATGAAAGTTAACAAAAATAAGAAAAATTTTTTCATTACCAATTTCCCCCTTAAATTTATATCTCCAAGCATAATATCATACACTTATTTACATTGAAACAGGCACCGTTTTTTATTACTTACTTTTTCTATTATCAACTCTTCATCTTTTTTGAATCTTTTCTATGAACTTCATAGAACAAATAATTTAACCATCCGTTTATAAGGGGTTTTTTCCCAGTAATCACAAACAAATATTTCATTTAGAAAACCGTTATCAAACACGTCATCTTATAATTATTTCAAATGAATAAAAGCTGCTCGCCCCCTTTTAAGACAAGCATTCAAAAGCGTCCAATCCCGTTACATTTAACCATAGACCATTACCCATTTATGGAACGACCTAAATGATACATTCATACGATAATTGTACGCTGATAGATAAATGTCTAAAGATAAGGAGGAACTGATTTGTCGCAAGCAAATATCCCAAACATTACACCTGAAATTTCCATTGATCGGGATGATGTCATTAATTTATTATTAGCTTCTATTGCTTTGGAAGAACTCGGTCTAGCGCACATCATCAATGCAGAAGGCGAAAAAATCCAATACGCGTTAGGCACTTTACCCACTTCTCCGGAAGCAATTTTGGAATTAGATGACTTGATTGATATAAATGAAAGTGTCCAATCAACATTGGAAACGGTATTAAAGAAAGAGTTATTACTGCAAACGAAACTTAAAAATATTATCGATATCATTGAATAAAAGAAGTACCAGCTTCTTAAAAGGAAGCTGTTATAAATCAATTGTTTACTATTCATTTAAAGATTGAATATGTTTTCTATATTAGAAAGTCAACATACAGGGGGGACCCGATTTATTTGATTATCCCCTGAGAATAACAGGAGGAAGACCTATGTCCATGCCAAACATTCCAAACATCACCCCTATTGTCTCACTAAATCGCTGTGAAACCATCGATTTATTACTATCTTCCATCGCTTTGGAAGAAATAGGGTTATCTCATATTTTGAATGCAGAAGGCGAAAAGCTTCAGGCATTTTTAAAAAACCCGCATCATTGTTTACAGGATTATTTAAAAATGAACGACAGCGTCAATAAAACATTGCGTACAATCGTTAAATCGCAAATGCTTCTTCAATTCAAACTGGAAGATGTTGCCGCCCTCGATGAAGACTGTGACTGTAAATGCAAAGATAAAAAATCGAAATCCAAACATCGGGGCTGTAAGAACAATTTCTATGAAGAACTAGGCTACCAGCCTTCAACGGATTGTGACTGCGAGTATTGCAGAGAAAACAAACCTTGCTCTGATAAATAAAAAAGGAGGCAGAGCATAATGCATGAGGATTTAACATTAGAAGAAAAATGGGGTGAATGGGAATTAAACTATGTAACCTATACACACATTTTTTTATATTTTCTTACAGAATATTTTTATGACTATTTTTTTTATGATAAAAAAGTAACTATTACAGAGGAAGAACAAATGGAAAAAAAACTCCTGGTTTCCCTTTCCTCTCTCGAAAAACTTCATTATCTTTTCTTCCAGCAAAAAGAAGTGCTTGAAGAGCTTAATTATTACCCCGAGGAATCTTTATTTGAGCATGAAGATAGTTTAAAAGAGTACTTCAAAGAAGATATTCACGAGCAGATACTTGAATTAAAAAGACAAATCCAACAGCACCCTTTTTCCTTAGATACGTATAAAAAGCACTGTTTAGAAAGCTTAAATCTATTATTAAGCTATTACCCGAGGATTACAATTATCAATAGCTCTTCTCCCCAGCGGCCTTGGCTGTCACAGCGAGTGCGTGATGAAGATTTCTTAGAATCAACTTAACCAATCAGGAGGAAATCACGTGGAAACAGAACCAACGATTACCTTATGTATGATTGTCAAAAATGAAGGGGCGTTTCTTGAAAAATGTTTATCCAGCGTCCAGGGCTTTGTGGATGAAATGATTATTATTGATACCGGTTCTGCCGATGACTCCATCGATATTGCTCATAAATATCATGCGAAGGTCTTTAATTATGAATGGGATGACCATTTTGCCAATGCAAGAAATGAAGGAATAGCAAAAGCGGCAAATGATTGGATCTTGTGGATAGACGCGGATGAATGTTTAGATATACTGGATCCGGAAGCCATTAAGAAAACACTGACCAATATAGAAGCAAATATGCTTTCCCTGCCAATAACAAATTTTACCGGCGAGCGCGTGGAATCTGAGGATCTTACATCCTATATCCATTACCAGCCCCGTCTATTTCGCAATCATCAAGGTATACAATTCATTAATCGTATCCACGAAACCTTAACTGCCGAACCAGAGAAGATGACAACAGATATACTAAATCTGCCTATTCTTCATTACGGCTATATTCATGAAGTTGCCGAAAAGAAAGATAAATCAGCCCGCAATAAAAGAATTCTGAAATTAGAAGCCGCGAAAGAAACACACAGCCCATGGATCGAATACCACCTCGCCAGTGAATATTATCGTGACAACGCATATAATCAGGCGTTTGAATATGTCAATCAATCTATTTTCAAATTTTTAACAGCAGGTCAAAAACCGCCTTCAATTCTTTACAAGCTGAAGTATGACATATTAATTCAAACCAATAGTATTGACCAGGCATTATCAGGTATTGAGAAAGCCCTTCTCCTGTATCCGGATTACGTCGATTTGCATTTTTACAAAGGACTTATTCTATTTCAACAAACAGATTATCAAAGTGCCAAAGCATGTTTTGAAAAATGTCTGGATCTAGGTGAAAATCATCCGAACTATTTAATTTTAAAAGGGGTCGGGAGCTTTCGGGCAGAACATTATAAAAGCATTTGCACGGAGAAATTAAACACTTCAGATGAGAAATAGGAGGCAGAAAATGAAACATGTTTTGTATATTGGGTGGATTGGATATAATAATTTAGGCGATGAATTAATGTTTGAATGCTTTAAAGAACAATTTTATCAGCTTGGGGATGACTACAGGCTTGATCTTGTAAATAATGAAAAACGCTACCTCGACAATGCCTCACTTCAAGCTTATGATTTAATCGTACTTGGCGGAGGCTCTATCTTAAGCGGTGCCAATCATCCGATTCAGTCTTATATTATTGATGCCTTGTATCAAGCTTTGCAATTAAATACAAAAGTAATGATTTGGGGATCAGGAATTGATTGGGTTCCTAAATCGTATCTAACAGATGGTCAAAACATTGATTTTCTTAAAACGAATGGATGGAAGTCATTTCATGAAAAGCTAAATACGGTCTTCCGTGAAAGCTCCTGGAGTGGTGTCAGAGGTCCTTTAACAAAGCAACTTCTGGAGCAGGCAGGGGTAAAAAAAGACGTTGTCATCAGCGGTGATCCAGCCTTTCTACTGCAACATGGAACAGATAAAAATCCGTTTCCAGCTCCATTTCATCCAGATGATAAAGTGATTGGTGTAAATTGGGGCACTTCCTTCCATAATATCTATGGCAGAAATGAAATCACTTTAGAAGACCAGTTTGCAGACGCTTTAAATCAGCTGATTGCTGACGGTTATAAAATTTACTTTTATATCATGTGGCATGCTGATTTAGAACATACCAAACGTTTAGCTGCTAAATTAAGTGATAAAGCTTCTTGGCAGATAGATGATACCGTTTATCCTGCAGCATCTGTCCTATCTTTAATGACACATTTTGATTTCACCATTAATTTTAAATTACATGCGAATTACCTGTCCCTTGCCGCAGGGGTTCCATTTATCGCTTTGGGCTACCGCTTCAAAATATTTGATTTTGTCCGTTCTGTCCAATTAGAGGAAATGGCTATCGCAACGGATGATGCAAATCTCGTTTCTCAAATTATTTCGCTGGAGAAAAAAATTTCCAAGAACCGTTCTGATATCATAGAAACGATGGATAAACAACGGCAGGCTTACCGTTTAAAGCTGATAGAGCCCTTTGAGCAAGGCTTATATATTTAAGAGGATGCGGTGATAATGAAAAAAGTAAAACTATTATTTATGACGCGCGATGATCAATCATATACTGTTCCTGCATCATATTTCTTTATTCAGGAGCTTCAAAAAATAACGGATTTATATGTATCTCATCAATCTGGCGATATCGGGAAAATTATTGATTCTATCCCTTTTGAACCGGATTTTATCTATTTTAATGATTATCTTGAAAATGGCTCGCCAATTGTAACTGGCCTTAAAGATTTGCATTTGCCTTTTGCAGTCGGGTTACACGATTTACATTTTCAAAAGCCTCTAAGAAAAGCAATGATTGAAAAAGAAAATATTCAGCATGTGTTCACGTTTTATCGTGATAAATTCAAGCAGTGGTACCCTGAATTTGCCTCACGCATGCACTGGCTTCCACATCACGCACATGCTGCCATCTATCAAGACTATCAATTGGAAAAAGATAAGAATATTCTATTAACCGGTTCGGTTCTGGAAGATTTTTATCCGCTTCGCGCCACCATACAGATGCGGCTTAAAAATAGACCTGAATTTATCCACTACCCTCATCCGGGCTATCGAAAGATTCAGGAAGGTGAAAAAGATGTTTTTGTCGGGGAAAATTATGCTAAAGTGCTGAATCGTTCCAAAATCGTTTTGACCTGCGACTCTGTATTCAAATACCCTTTAATGAAATATTTCGAAATCACTGCCTGCAATGCGCTGCTGTTAGCCAGTTATTCCAAGGAATTAAGTGATTTAGGTTTTATACCCGGCGTGAACTTTGTCGCAATCGACGAACTCTGCTTTGAAGAGAAAATCGATTATTACCTGAATCATGATGAAGAAAGAAAACAAATCGCCTATAACGGAATGATGTTGACAAAAGAACGGCATACCACCAAAAAGCGTGCCAGAGAATTTTTAACAGAGATAGAATCTATTTTAAAGTAAACCTCCTTCCAAACAAAACCAGAACACAAATGATTAAAGGATAAATTTGCTGAGTAAAAGACTCTCGATTTATCCTGTATTCTCTTTTTACAGACAAGCCCTTATTCTCTATCCGCTCCCTGCTTATTTCTTACATAAAACCTTCCATAACAGGTTAAATATACATCCTCTTTCTTCAATCAGACATATCTTATTAAAGCAAAAGAAATCTTTATCCTAAACAAAAGGCAGGTCGAATGAGTTATGGAGCAAAGAAAGCTCTTAATGTGTTATGGAAAAACATCCTTTACTCCCGGGCGATACTTGGAGGATGCTTTTCGAAATATCGGATTGAAAGTAGATGTATATACATCATTGATCGACTTTTCTAAAATTGCTCTGGAGGAATACATGGCTGTTTTATTCGTGGAAAGTCCTTCTGTACCTTCCGTCAGAGTAAAGCAGATAAACCTTGTGAATATTCCGAGGGTTTTTTGGATTCATCACGGAGAAAACCGGCTCACTACCAATAAAACGCTGGCTCAGCGTTATCAGCCGGACCTTATATTAATGGCGCATTCGTTACATTTAGCAGACCATTTTGCTGCACCGGTCAAATTTTTCCCATTTGCAATGGCAAAGGATTTTTTTAATGATGTTACACCGCTTCAAAATAGACTCGTTGATATTACATCGGTCGGTACATTAGATCCTGTCTTATATCAAAAACGGATACGAGCTGTTAAAAAAATAAAAGAAACGTTCCATGAAGCTTATCGATTATCCTTCCATAAACGGGTTTTCTTACATGATTTAGCGAAAACGTATGGTCAATCAAAGCTCGTCATCAACCATGCAGCGGATACCATAAAGAGCCTGAATATGCGTATTTTTGAAGGAATTGGCTGCGGTTCTCTCATGCTGACTGATAAAGTTCCTAAACTGGATACATTGCTTGAAGACGGAAAGCATTTCGTTCTCTTTGATTCCCATCAGGATCTTCTGGAAAAAATCGAATATTATTTAACCCATGTCGATGAAGCACAAATCATTGCCTCTTCCGGCTATCAACATCTCCTAAAATACCATACCTACGAGCATCGCGCTAAAATGTTACTAAACTGGATTGAAACAGGATGAACAGCTATCATGGCAAGCAAACTGCCGGTTCACGAATAAATCAAGTGAGCCGGCAGTTTTTTGATATTTTCATAAAGAATGTTACAACGTTTATAATACCTTTTCGGTAAATATTTTTTCAATCTGTGTACCATATAATTTTTGCTTTTTCCCGTATTCATTCATTATTTTATCTGCTTCTTGCATGGTTTCATCTGCCAGCTTCACCAGTTTTTTATCAAGCTGTTCCTCGCTGGTTGACAGCACCAGATGCTCTAATCCTATTGAGGAGAAGAAATCAAACACCTTAAACCGATAACCCAAAGCCACAGCAGGCACCCCGGCAGACAGAGAAAGTATATTTGGATGAAGCTTAAAATTCATCGTTACAGAACAAACGGACAGCTTCTTCATCAACTCCTGCTCCGTATATCGTTTCTTTTCGAACAATACATTTTCCGGACTTTCTATTAATTTATCCAACCGTTGACATGCAGGAAAATCCTCTGTCCATACCGCGTAGATAAATATTTTATACCCTTTAGCTATCCAATGCTTTGCTGCTACTGCCAACTGTTTTTCGACCTCTTTCTCCTTATTGCCATATAAATTGTTCATTGTTGTTCCCCAATTGATGCCAATCCACTTTTCATTTTTAACAGCAGCATGATTCCATTCTAATAATAATCCAGGGTCTCCGATAACTGGCACATCAGATACACCGGTTAATGTTTCCAGAACCTTCTTCGTATAAGGTCCCCTGACACCGGCAAAATCGGCATGCAAAAGCACTTCTTTCAACTGCGCTATCTCTTCTCCCTTAAACCGTTGGATTGCCGGAACCTTATTACCTTCCTGCATCGCATGCAGTACAGATTCTGGAATACGGTCGATGCCGCTCCCCCAAATACATACCTTCTTTTTCATTTTTATTGCTCGATACAAAAGCTTGATATAGGTCGGTGCAATTAAAGAACCCCCTCCTAAAACAATGGTATCATAACGCTCTAAGTGCTGAATGTTCACGCCTGGCAGAGAGGGCACAATTGTTATTTGTCCGGATGCAAGGTATCTCTCTGCCCTATCACGAAATAGGTTCCATAATAGATCGTCTCCCAGATTCCGATAGCCAATCCAGCCAATGTATAATACTCTTTTGCTCATGGTGCACACACCTTTTTTTAGATTTCACACCACCCATTTCGTATTATTTCTTTCTCTGCTTTCTTAAATTTATTTTTGTTTTTTAACTGTGCTTTTCCTTATATTCCCTAAAGAACTTCTCATTATATAACACTTGGCTATCATTTGGCCGGTAGTATTTTGCTTTTTGATTATGCACTTCCGCTAATTCCTTCTCCCCTATCTGCCAATAACAGACACAAAGCTGGAGATGCGGATACCAGGTCGCATAGCTTTGCTGCTGAAATCCTTGATGATCATCTGTATCGACTTCTATCGCAAGCCGGTACCAGATAATTGCTTTTCGGAATAAATTCCGCCCCTTATATAAATCACCAATTCGGCAGGAGACCTCAGGCCTCGGAACATCATAGGTAATAGAGAGCACCAGTGCCTCAATTTCTTTTTCTGCATTTCCTAACATCCGGTAACACGCAGCCATATTGATACAGGCGCGAATCTCATCTTCCACCCAGCCTTTTTTTGTTGCTAAAAACTCCCGATAATAAATAACCGATTTCTGATACAACCCATGATCTTTTAACTCATTTGCATAATAAAATAAATCTCTGGGGCTAAATGCTTCTCCTCTTTCTAATCTTTTTTCATAAATTTTTAAATTACGGCCATTTACCGTATTCGCATCGGATTTATCCGTCTTACGATGAGTCACCGCGATATCGGATGAAATGATATTTCCATATACCTCTAAATATTCATGAACCGGACCGATCCATTTGAAATTCCGTTCACGTTTTACCAGACGATTCCTTCGATAACTAAAGGTCGGATTGCCAAACTCATCAAAGGCAATATGATACAGCATCGAAACAGCATCCACGGATTCATCCAGCTCTTCCTTCAGCTTTTTAAATTTTATCTGTTCGGCTTCCTGCAACACATCATCTGCATCCAGCCATAAAATATAAGGTGAGGCTGCTTGCTTGAAGGCAAAGTTTCTGGCAGCTGAAAAGTCATCGATCCACTTAAAATCAATGACTTTATCTGTGTACTCTCTTGCGATTTCTTTCGTTTTGTCTGTTGAACCGGTATCGACAATGATGATTTCCTCGCAGAGGTTATTTACACTGTCCAGACATTGCCGCAGCACCTCTTCTTCATTTTTTACAATCATACAAAGGCTTACTTTTATCATATATATCTACACCACCAATACACAAGATATAATAATATATGTTGAGAAGCTGTTATCGGAAACGGAGAATAAAAAAATGGTTGTATAAACCTTTTTCAATTACATATTCATTTGAAAAGGATACCATGAAGACCCCATTGATTACTTACAGGGGATAAAATCAGATTAGCTTCATATATATATAATGAAACTTTATTCAGCGGGTGTTTTGCGTTTCCCCACTGAAGGATTAGTTGAGTGATTCAAGGAGACAGCGTCCGTTATCTCCCGCCTAAATAAATTTATTCTTACGCTTTATTTGGAAGCGGGAGCTTTACAGACGATTCTCCGTGATAAATAGAAATATCGTAAAAGAACGGGGGATTCCGATTGAAGGATATCACTGCGATTCTCATTCTTTATTCTGATGCAGCAGCAATTCATAAAGCATTAGTATCTTTAAAAAGGATTGAATCCAGATTACATTCTGTGATGGTTCTCCATGAACAGAACGTGTCTTTAGCAGGAATACTAGATTTCACTCCTATCAAGCAAATCCAATCGATTATATGCAAAGAGAATGATCCCGGGAAAACATTGAATGATGTGATTCAAAAAATCACCAATCCCTATGTATTATTTCTGTATGATACAGATTACCTTTCTCCAGCTATACAAGCTGATTCCCTTCATCTTTCCCAATCAGAGTCATTTTTAACAACTGGCTTTCGGAATCGAAACCGTGTGATTCATCGGCCATTACTAGTGTCTGCTCCTTTTCTTAAAAACCAGCCATTTCTATTAAACACCCAGCTGCCGTTTAAGGAGGCTCTCTTGCCAGCCTGGCTTACTGATAAATCAAGTTTAAAAAGACGCTATGAAGAAGGTCTGGTGCTGCAGTCAAGAAGAAGCAATTCAACCAGCACATTAGAAAAACAAAAATTCATAGAGAAGTACCAGCTGAATAAAATCCAAACAGCAAATCCAAGTCTATCTGTCATCCTTTCCAATTATAATATGGAAAATCATGCAGAAACTGCAGTTGTCTCCTGCCTGCTTCAAAATGAATTGCCGGAACAGATACTAATTATGGATGACGGCTCAACAGACAATTCCTATCACCGGCTCAAACGATGGCACGACGGACAGCTGGTGAAGCTTTTTGAAAAAAAGAACGAGGGAAAAGCTGTCGCTCTCAACCATTTATTACCTCACGTGACATCCGATTTCATCTTAGAACTTGATGCAGATGATTGGCTGGATCCGGACGCTGTTTCCAATATAAAAAAACGTCTGGCAAATCTCTCTGAAAATGTATCCGTATTATATGGAAATCTTCGAAAGTGGAAGCAGCTGGCGGGAGATATTCTTTTTAAAGGAACAGCAAAGGGAAGGCATATCCATGGAAGAGCTGACCTTCTTTCCTATCGATTTCCTCTCGGACCAAGGATATACCGCACTTCTGCTTTAAAAAGAATTGGAGGATTTCCTGTGATAACATTTAAAGAAGGAAAGCTTTTTGAGGATGTGAGCGTATTAAATCAATTGATTCAGAGCGACCGTTTTCAGTATCATGATTTTACAGTATATAATGTACGGGAGCATAAGGAAAGCATAACCAGAACCAGCCGTTCAGACTGGAATGAATTTTTGAGATTGCTGAAATAACAATGCCTTTAAAAATGCAGGTGCTTCTCTGAGCGCCTGCATTTTTAAAATATTCCTTACTAATCTATCCCTTCCTCCTTCAAAATCTCAGCTATTTTTTTCACATCCACCACGAGGTTTTTGATAACTTCATGCTCTGTGGAGACGGGGTTGGCATTCCTGCATTTCAAAAAATGATAATCCAAATCCAGGTATTGTCCAATTTTTATAAATTCGTCTGATGTAGCTGTAAATAATTGAATGATTTTTGTCCGCGGTTGACAAAACATGAGATTTGCAAGTCCGGCACCGTTTGGGCTTATAATTACGTCGGCCGAGGAAAAAAGAGCAATTTGCTCCTCTACCGTCAACGTACTCAATACAATTTTTTTAAATCCTTTTCTGGTCAAAAGCTCCAAAAGCTTTCCTTCATTGGCAACCTTTCTCCACGAAGCATCCTCCCGGCTGATATAGATTCGCTTTTCGGGATTTGCGGAGCGATAGGAATCCTTCTTCAATAATGCGCTCCGGAGGAATTCAATTGTCCATTTCACACAAGTTCCTGCATTGAATGGCACAGATGGCAAAATCAGCTGTTCTGCTTGCACATGCATTCCCGGTGTAAGCTGTAAGATTTTTTCCTCTGGGATGCCAAGCAGTTTAATCGTCTCCCGTTGAAACGGTAACGTCAGAGGAGGTAGAACATATTTATCTATCTTAAATCCGCTGAGCTGCAATAAATGATAGCGTCCCAGCGTATCATGCAGCCAATGCCAGTAATTGGCATGCCCGGCCCAAGCCAATACCCCCAGCGTTCCCTCATAAGGAGAAACCGAAGGAATGGAATTAACTGCAATTTTATCAAAATAATTCCAATATAAATGGAAAACCATATCGTGAAAATATGTGTGATCAGGCGCCAGTGCATAAACCATGCCCTCTCCTTTATCGCACATCCACACACTCCCGTTCTCTATCTTTGAAACATAGGCTTTCTCAAACCTATGTTTCTCTCCAAACGTTGGCGGCTTTACCCAGTCGACCCATTCCGGCGAATCTCCTTTTGGAAGCGTATATGTTACCGTTTCGTCTGTATAGAATTCCTTATAAACTTCATGTATATCTGCTTTTGGTGTTATTTTTTCCAGCCAATCCTTTGTATGAATAGATAAATCTACCATATATACATCCCCTCTTTTTCAATTAACAATCTTGCCTATGCCCTATTTTTTCACATTTCGCAGCGTACTCCATAATATGTAGAAAAGTATTTAAAAGTGTTGAACAATCGTCCAGCTATCACCAATTGGACCATTGCGCGGGTAATAGAAACAGGAGGAATATAAACATGATTAACGTAACCGTAACCGGTGCAGGAGGATTTATTGGCAAGAATCTGGTTGATAGATTACAGAGGGTAAAAGGTGTTTCTCTCAGGCAATATCATCACGGGGACGACCTGTCACTGCTGCACGAGTATTTAAACGAATCGGATATTATCTATCATTTGGCAGGAGTGAACAGGCCCCCAAACAGCGATGCGTTTGCTAGTGTTAATAGAGGACTTACAGAATCCATTGTCAACTATTTAAAAAAACATCATAAAACACCGAAAATCATTTTTACCTCATCCATTCAAGCAGAAGGGAATACACCTTATGGTTTGAGTAAAAAAGCTGCAGAAGAAGTGCTTCAAAATTATCATATAGAGACTGGTGCAGATGTGTGCATTTACCGTTTGCCAGGCGTCTTCGGCAAGTGGTGCAGGCCGCATTATAATTCGGTAGTCGCTACCTTCTGCCATGAAATTTCCCATGATAAAGAGATTGAAATCCATGACGCTGACAAAAAGATTGACCTCGTATATATTGATGATGTCATAGACAGTTTTATAGATTGTCTTGATCAGAAAAAGCCGGAAAAGAAGTTATATTATGATATCGATCAGACCTTCCAAACAACCGTAGGAGAACTGGCCGAAAAGCTTTACCAAATAAAGAATGTACGAGAATCGCTGATTATCCCGGACCTGTCAGATCAATTTACGAAATACCTTTACACGACTTATCTGTCTTATTTAGAAGCGGATAACTTAGCCTATGCATTACCTGTCCATCGGGACGAACGAGGAAGCTTAGTTGAATTAATCAAATCAAACCAGGCCGGGCAGGTTTTTATATCCACATCACGTCAGGGTGTTGTAAGAGGAAACCATTATCACCATACAAAAGTAGAAAAATTTTGTGTTATTAAAGGAGCGGCACGCATTAAATTAAGGAAGATAGATTCGGATAAACAAATCACCTATCAGGTTACAGATCAAAATATCGAAATAGTAGACATCCCTCCAGGGTACACCCATTCCATTGAAAACATAACGGAGGAAGAAATAATTGTTTTGTTTTGGGCCAATGAAATATTTGATCCGGAGAACCCGGATACAATCTCATTAGATGTTCAGCCGAATAAAACGGATGAACAGAAAGGATGATAACCTCATGTCAACGAATCAAACATATATATGTCATAAAGACGATATTTGTCTTGTAGCCTATCCAAAGTCGGGAAATAACTTCTTATTATTTCTCGTCGCCACATTATTATATCGAAAAAAAATGGACTGGGCCACGAAAGGAGAGATGATTCAGAATGTAGCAAGCGAACCAATCGAAAATCTCCCTTCCCCGCATCTTGTATGGAGCCATGACAGTTATGACCCATCCTATCCTCAAGTAATTTACCTGGTAAGGGATCCAAGGGATGTTGTTATTTCCTATTATCATCATTTCCAGAAATATCATGGAGAAAGCCGTGACTTTGATGCTTTTTTTGCTGCTTTTATGAAGGGCGATATTGTGCCCGGAATGTGGGACACGCAGATAGAAAGCTGGCTCGATAATCAGGAGAAGGTCAAAAAAGGTTTTCTGCTTGTGAAATATGAAAATCTTCTTGCAGACGCGGCGAAAGAAGCAAAAAGAATAATAAACTTTTTACACTTAGACAGAACCGAACAAGAAATCAATGAAGCAGTCCATTGGGCTTCTTTCGATAATATGAAGGCATTGGAAGAAAAACAAAAAGAACATATAAATGGTTCTTCGCAATTTACCAATCCTGCGCTGCCTTTTGTAAGAGAAGGCAAGGCAAATAAATGGAAATCGGTTTTAAGCCAAGAACAGCAGCAGCAAATCAATAAAGCTTTTTATAAGACCTTATCAAGACTAGGGTATAAATAACACGAAACTTCATCCAGTGGGAATTTTACGGTCGGTTCTCTATGATAAAACGCTAAATCAAGACGTCTTCTAAATCTAGAAGGCGTTTTTACTTCAGGAAGGGGTGATGAACCAATGCTAAATCTATTATTGATTGCGGCCGATACTTCTCGCTTTACGAATAATAATTATGCTGATTTGGAGCAGGAATTAGCAAAAGTGACAAATTTAATGGTGTATCGAAAATCTGGTCCGATAAAAAAAATATTGCGTAAAGTATCTGACAAACCGGATTTTATTTTAATTATAAATGATGTAGGGAAAACATTTGCCCCTGTTGTTACAGGCTTAGCCGATATCGACACGCCTGTAGGTCTGATGGTAAATGATGCGCATCGTTTTGTGGAACAAAGAAGAAGGTTTATAGCGCGTAATCAAATCAAGACATTCTTTGTCATATGCCGGCATAATTTTTACCAGCATTACCCTCACCAAAAACAGCATCAGGTATTTTTTCTCCCCCAATTCGTGAATACCTCCATCTTTAAAGACTATGGCAATGTGAAAACAATCGATTTGATGATGCTGGGTGAAATAGCCTTCCCGCAGATCTACCCGTTGAGAGATAAGATATTACAGCATTATCAAGACAGTTCTCATTTTCATCATCGTCCTCATCCCGGATGGCGAGATTTTACAAGCGAACAGGCGGAGCAATCATTAATTGGCGAAAATTATGCCAGAACCATCAATCAGGCGAAATTGTTTTTTGCCTGCGGCTCCGTACGTCAGGTTGTGACTTTTAAATATTTTGAGGTACCAGCGTGCCGCACCTTGTTAATGGCACCGGCCTTACCAGAGCTTGAGGAGATTGGCTTGATACCAGGAAAGCATTTTGTGGATATAAACGAGGAAAATTTTCCGGAAAAAGCAGCATACTATCTGCAACATCCGAAAGAACGGGAACAAATAACCGAAGCTGGCTGGCGCTTTGTTCAAAATCATCATTCAACTGCTCATCGGGCAAAACAATTATCCCGGCAGATAAGGAGCATATTATAAGGACTTACGTTAGCTTTTATTTTAAAAACCCATCAAAAAAATAGTGAGTCTTCCTTTACAGGAGAGCTCACTATTTTTCATTTTTTTCTGGGGGCTGTCCCAGGTCCATCCCTAAAATTAGTGTTTTTGAATATGTTCCATTCCTTTTGTACCTCTTTACAGATTGTTGTATTAAAAAAAAGCTTACACTGTAATAACATTTGCCTTGATAAGAATTTGTTCAATTTCACTGAATGACATTAATTCATCATCCGATTGGTATCGGGTGAAGCCAGCCTTTGGTAAGCCGTCATACCTTTTCTTCACCTCTTCGGAAGCATTGTCTGGCAAAATAACATAGTAATTTTCATCATATTTATAAGCATTCCGGGATTCCGAATTTGACACTAATACCTCATGAATTTTCTCACCTGGCCGAATGCCGATTTCCTTCATGTGAATTGCTTTCTCAGCAAAGTGTTTTTCCAGAACACCAATTAAATCGACAATCTCACATGCTTTCATTTTCATAACAAATATTTCCCCGCCAACGGCTTTTTCGGAAGCATATATCAGTAAATCAATGGCTTGCGAAACCGTCAGGAAAAAACGCGTCATTTCTCTGGATGTAAGCGGCACGGAATGATACTTGACAATCTGTTCTTTAAAAAACGGAATCGCACTGCCATTTGTCCCAATAACATTGCCTCCGCGGATACAGACAAAGCGCGTATGATTGCTTAATTGGTCAGCCTGAATGATTAATTTTTCCCCGATTGCTTTTGTCAGTCCATAAAAGTTAACTGGTTCCACTGCTTTATCTGTGGAAACGTCAATGACTTTCTTCACCTTTTGGTTTAAACTTGCTTTGATGATATTCTCCGTTCCGTTTACATTGGTTTTTAACGCTTCTAAAGGCTGTTCTTCACATATTGGTACATGCTTTAGTGCGGAAAGATGGAATAGATAGTCCACATTTTTTGCTGCTTCGTTTACCGCTTCAAAATCTCTTACATCTCCAATCACAAATTTTAAGCAAGGATTATCCAGGAATTCTCTTTTCATTTTCACCTGAGCAAATTCATTACGGGAAAAAATCCTTATTTCCTTCGGTTGAAAGGAAAGCAGCTTTTTGACTAGTTCATGTCCCCAGGAACCGGTTCCTCCGGTAATCAATATCGTTGTATTTTGAAACACATTTAAACACTCCTCCAGGAATAATGCCTATTATTTTTATCATCAGGATAATAGATATATTCGAACACCACTGATGATTTCGATGACAGGAATTTCCCTAAAACAGGTTTCAACGTTCGTTTATTCCCTGCTTAGTAACTGGCATCATTACATTCAAATAGGTTCTAAATCAATTTATGAAAAAACTAGTAGACTGTACATGATAGACGTTTAAATAAAGATAAAAGAGGCAGCTGCTGCGGGTCCAAATTTGCTGTCTATATAATTAGAGCCTTTCATTAGATGATGACCATTTGCATATGACGAACCATCCTATTAAAATGCTGGAAGATTAGCGAGGTTAAGCAGCTAGATTAACAAGACTATTAGATTGTTTAGAAGACCGCTGATTTCCGGTGATATATCCAGCGTGATTTTTTATTTACATGAATCACTGATGAGGTATCCTTTCATTCTCAAATAGGAAATGATTGTCTGCACCGATTCCTCTACACTCTCTACATCCGTATTCACTGTAATTTCCGGCTTCCCCGGAGCTTCATAAGGTGCATCGATTCCAGTAAACCCTTTAAGCTTACCAGCGCGTACTTTTTTATAAAGTCCTTTGGGATCACGTGATTTACATGTTTCGATACTTGCATCTACAAATACCTCAATAAATTCCCCCTGTTCCATCAGGTTACGTACCTCATCACGATCTGCGCGATACGGTGAAATAAATGCTGTCAATACAAGCAATCCGGCATCTGCCATCAGCTTGGATACTTCCCCGATGCGGCGGATGTTTTCTTTACGATCGTCCGGACCAAAGCCAAGGTCTTTATTCAACCCATGGCGAATGTTATCTCCGTCCAAATGATAAGTCCGGACGCCTAAGTGATGCAATTCTTTTTCCAGTTCAACTGAAATAGTCGATTTGCCGGAACCGGATAGCCCGGTGAACCATATGACAGCACTTTTATGGTTATTCAAATTTCTCCGATGTTCTTTTGTTACTTTCGAATGATGCCATTTTATATTTTCTGATTCAGGCATAAATAATTCCTCCTAAAACCATTGTTGATAAATAATCAAAACAGACGTCACCATAACAATTAGACTTAGCGGAAGTCCTGCTTTTACGTAATCTGTAAACGTATATCCGCCAGGGCCATATACAATCAAATTTGTTTGATAACCGATTGGTGTAACAAAACTTGCTGAGGCAGCTATCGCTATAAGAACAGCTATCCCCGTTGGATCGACATGAAGTGTATGAGCCATTTCCATTCCAATCGGAAACATGATAACAGCCGCTGTGCTATTGCTTACCATTTCTGTAAACAAATTCGTCAAGAAATAGATCATAAATAAAATAATCAGCAGCCCCAAAGGCTTCCCAACATCCAATAAGACATCTGCAATCCATTCTGCCAGCCCCGTTTTTCTCATCGCTGCACCAATACCGAATGAACTGGCAATCAACAGTAAAACATTGAAATGAACATATTTTTTAGCCTCTTGAGGGGTAATAATTCTCGCAGCCAAAAAAACCAATACGGCTACTGCCATTGCTTTAAACATACTGAGCCACCCAAGTGTCACTGTCCCAATCATCCCCAGCAGCATGATAATGGAAAACCAGCCTTTTTTCGTACTCAGTTTCAGAACTGCTGATGTATCCAACGAAGATACAACAAAAAAATCATTCGACCGCTGGTATTTTTCAACAAAATCCGTTCCAGTCAAAAATAACAAGGAATCTCCGGGCTTTAATACGATATCCCCGATTTTGCTCTTAATCCGTTCATTATTCCGATGTACTGCAATGACCCCTGCATCATACCGTGAACGAAACTGTGACTGTTTAATGGACTTGGATAAAAGGGATGACTGATCTGACACAACGGCTTCCACTAAATTGATTGTTCCATCCCTCAAATCATCAAGATCAATATTCGTCCCTGTTTCCAGCTCCAAGCCTTTTATCTTTTGCAAGTCAGCAATGGTTGAAATCAAACCGGTAAAAATCAGGCGGTCCCCTACTTGAATAACCGTTGTTGACCTGACCGGTGAAATCCGTTCCTTCCCGCGGATAATCTCAATCAGATAAAGCCCTTCTAAATCTCGCAGGCCGGCTTGCTCCACACGCTTGCCAGGATTCCCGAAAGCTTCTGTTACCTTCATTTCCGCAATATATTCCTTCGGTTCTTCCTTCAGTCTCTGGCTGAAGCCTTTGTTATCCGGCAGCAATTTATATCCGATTGAAAATAAATAAATGAGCCCGACCAATGTGACTGGAATACCAACGGCTGCTAAGGTAAATAACGAAAACCCCTCCAGCCCAAAATCTAGCAGCAGACCATGAATAACAAGATTGGTAGATGTTCCCATTAACGTTATCATCCCGCCCAGTATGGTGGCATATGACAATGGAATCAAAAACTTAGATGGAGCGATTCCGCGATCTTCACACCACTTTTTAATAATGGGGGTAAGAGTCACCACAATCGGTGTATTATTTAAAAAAGCCGAAAAGGCAGATGTCGGCACGAAAAATCGCATCATTGAACCTCTGCGACTGCGGCTGTTTTGCAGCCATTTTTCCATCATTTGATGGATTAAACCGGATTTCTGTATCACACCCGCAACAATGAATAATAACGCAATGGTCAGCATTCCTTCATTGGAAAAGCCGCTCAATGCTTCCTCAGCTGTCAATATGCCGGATAGCATCAATATAACCAGCACGGAAAAAATAACCATGTCTGGCCGGGCAACTTCGAAAACCATTGCAGCAAACATGGTCAGAAGTATAATCAGAACAAACATCATTTCCAATGTCATTGGGTATCAGACCCTCTTTTCATACATGTTCAAAAAGCGTATTTTTGAACATGATTTATTGTTTTCGCTCCATTCCTTTAATTAGTACATTGGCAACCTCCGGACGTGAAAACTCTTTTGGTGGACGTTTGCCATGACGGAGCATTTCGCGCACCTTTGTACCGCTTAAATGGACATGATTTTCCTTGCCGTGCGGGCATGTTTTTCCAGATGCCATATTTTCACAGACCTTACAGTAAAACGCATGCTCAAATGGAAAAATCTGAATACCGAGTTCTTCTTCATATTGTGCCATCAGCAGTTGCGCATCGTACGTTCCGTAATAATCACCAACACCAGCATGGTCACGCCCTACAATGAAGTGCGTGCAGCCGTAATTTTTGCGGACAATGGCATGCAAAATCGCTTCTTTCGGCCCTGCATAACGCATAGCGGCTGGATAGATAACGAGGCGTACACGGTCTTTCACATAGTAATTTTTCAAAATCACTTCGTAGCTTTCCATCCGGACATCAGCCGGAATATCATCCGACTTGGTTTCGCCGACAAGCGGGTTCAACAACAGCCCATCTACTGCTTCAAGGGCAGTCTTTTGAATATATTCATGGGCGCGGTGCACCGGATTACGTGTCTGGAATCCAACAATTGTTTTCCAGCC
This sequence comes from Oceanobacillus sp. B139/18, assembly GCF_055524595.1. Taxonomy (NCBI): domain Bacteria; kingdom Bacillati; phylum Bacillota; class Bacilli; order Caryophanales; family Bacillaceae; genus Oceanobacillus; species Oceanobacillus sp. B139/18. Next base: position 1,327,589 of record NZ_JBVFXI010000001.1, read on the forward strand.
TAAATCTGCAAACATTTGCCGTGTTTCGGATGGATCCATATAATACGCTGCAAATTGGCTGTGATCCGGACGCTGAAGCAATGTAATCGGTCCGCCAAGATAAACTGCTTCTTTTTCATACACTTTCTTCACCCCTGGATGTGCTGCATCCGTTGTACCATAGATATGGAGCGCTTCCTTATTTTTATCGTAAGCATACTTCTCCTCCAAGGTGATGGTTCCATAAATGATGCCATCCTTTCCTTTAAGAGCAATTTGTTCACCAATATTAAAAAGGCTAGCCTCCTCTTCGGTTGTCGGCAATGTAATCGGAATACTCCAAATTGTGCCGTCTGCAAGACGCGTATGCGCAACAACATTTTCATAATCAGCCTGCCCCATAAATCCGGTCAGCGGACTAAATCCTCCTGTTCCAATCAACTCTATATCAGATAGCACCCAGGAATTCACCGTCATGGATGGAAGACTTTCCGCATTTCTGATTGCTTCCTCCCTTTTCTTTCCTGTTAACTCCCGGCAGACTAACCTTCCGCCATGTGGCTGGTTGACCATAAAAAAACCTCCGAATTTCAGTTTTATTAAAATAATATATTGAACAACAGTATAGGTTGAATTGACGCATGACATCATATCAAATAACAATTGATGCCAAATAAATTTTTCAGATATCATGGAGTAATGAAGCGGAATAGAATACCCCGGCTGTCAAGCAAGCCAGGGTATTTTTTATCCCTCTATACTCCTAAAATAGGAAGCTCATCAAACAAAAACTTTATTCAGTGGAAATTCCACCAATAATTCTTCGTGAAATAATCTTTTACGCCGCTACAAGAAAACGGACGAAGTTGATTGCATCTACTGAAATATATATTTTGACATTATCTCCATAACCGCTTGTCACATCGATAACCAGGGCTAAATCTGCAGTAACTGTGGAAAGAATACCTTCGATCAAATTATTATCCGTAGCTACTTCGACTCTTGACCCAATTCGATTAGCCAATTCAGCAGCAAACGTCGCTTGAAACATTTAAACTCCTCCTTTACGAATTACTGACAAATTCAATTTTTTCAATTCGAACCAGCGCTTGTGCACCAGAAGCTTCAATAATTACAACATAATCATCTTGGACAGAAAGCAATGTTCCAGATATTGTGTCAAAAGGAGTAGTAACCTGCACTTGTTCGTTTACTAATCCCATCAGGACTTCTCTAATATTCGTTGGAGTGCTGGGCGGGGTCGGTTTTCCTCCTCCCCAGTTACCAAAACCCAAATTTAAATTATTATTAGAATCCAGACTAAATCCTGGTAAATTCAGAGAGAAATTATTACTTAGTGTGCTATCATTATTGCTATCATTGGCACTATTGGCCGTAATTAAATTTTGTGATAACTGGTTTAACAAATTTACCAACCTTCTTTGCCGTTCTGTTAAATTAGCCAAGCTTGTTCATTCCTTTCCATAATGTTTTTGGGGTCGCCTTTTTAGTACTAGGAAAACCCACAACATAAATTGAGAAATCAACTGCTCCTTGCTTACAGCTGATATCCCTCCTCATTTATTCCTTTTAGAGTCAAGACCCAGACGGGCTGTCCTCCCCATTTGGGTACTGCTTTGCAAGGAATTTGCTATTTGCGCTTCTACGCATGAAATTCCGACGTATTCCCAAGATTGAATGATCCCCATTCGGCTGTAACTTTACTTGCCATGGTTAGACTGTATCCCCTCTTATGCAGCAGTTATACCATAGTGTTTGTCCCAGTATTTAGAGTCATTATTGCTATATATCGGAGCAACATTCTTTAATCCTCTTCCCTTACTTAATTGGAAGTGGAATGGACTTTTCAGAACAACGTCTGTTTCATGTTATAAATAACACTCCTTTCATGTAGATATAAAATAATTTATGTTCTTTTTCATTGGTTAGATTGTACACATTCATTAAAATATCGTTTTCTGAACACAAAGGGCTGGACGAAAATCATAAAATGAAATTTCATTCAGTTGGAGTTAGCGCCTGTTACCCCCCGCCTAAATAAATTTATTTTCTCTCTTTATTTGGAGGCGGGAGTTTTACGGGCGGTTCTCCATGATATTTTTATAAGTCTTTTTATAAGCATAAGATTAGAGAAAAAGGAAATCATTAAGATGGGAGATCTATCATTGAAATGAGGTGACAGTAATGAAATTCAAAAAGCTGACTTTATGTATAATTACTTGCATCCTTTCTGTGGGAATGGTGTCTGGATGTGGTACTTCACAAGATGAACAGCAACAAGATAAACCATTTGAACATCCTCAGCGGGACGATTGGGGCGGTAAAGGAAATCAATAATGAATATTCATGAAGCCTCATTTAATGTTTGATGGCTTCATGAATTAGAATGTAAGCTTATTTGAGCTCTTATCTAAACAGATTTCATGTCCCCATTAATTTGAAGTGATTGTTCATAGACTTTGGAGATTACATGACCTTTACCATTTTAAAGTACTCGGGATTTGATTATGTTTTTCCATTTTTCAAGAAAAAATTATCCGAAACCGCAATATCTATTAAATTTATTTTTAATATCTTCCTTCTATATACACCACGCTTAGGAATTGGTGGATTCTCCTCCGTCTACATGCAGCACTTGACCAGTGACATGCCTGGAATCATCTGATGCCAGGTAAACAAAGGTCGGCGCTACTTCAAAAGGCTGAGCCATCCTGCCAAATAAATTCCCTCCAGTCAAGGCATTTTCATCTGCAGAAAAGCTTGCCGGAATAAGCGGTGTCCAAATTCGTCCCGGGGCAATCGCATTTACGCGAATCTGTCGTTTAGCAATGTTTTTGGCTAAAGAACGTGTCCATCCGACAATAGCTCCTTTGGTAGCTGCATAATCCATTAATAAAGGCTCTCCTGCATAAGTAACCACTGAGGACGTTCCAATAATGGAGCTTCCCGCTTTTAAATGAGGCAGTGCTGCTCTCGTAGTGTAAAAATGCGAATAAATATTCAATTTGAAGGTTTGATCAAATTGTTCATCGGTAATTTCAGTCACGTCATTTTGCTGAAATTGAATTCCGACATGATTACATAAAACATCCAATTTATTAAAGTGATTGATTGTTTCCATAACTATATGTTCGCATTGCTTTTTTTCACGTAAATCTCCTGGTAATAATAAGCATTTCTGGTAAAGCTCCTCGATTCTTCTTTTGGTCCGATTAGCATCCTCGTGCTCATTTAAATAGGCAATGGCAACGTCAGCGCCTTCTTTTGCAAAAGCAATTGCTGCCGCTGCGCCCATTCCGCTGTCTCCTCCTGTTATCAGCGCAACCTTCCCCTTTAATTTTCCACTTCCTTTATAGTTTGGATTCTCAATAATTGGTTTGGGCACCATTAATTTTTCAACGCCCGGCTGAATCAGCTGACGTTGCTCCGGTTGTGTAAGAGGCACCTCTTCGTATTGCGTAATTTTACCGTATATCGGGTAATACGGATAAGGATCTTCTATTTTATTTTCTTCAAACCATTGCTGGTATGCCCGAATTTGTTTCAGCGCTTCCTCCGATAAGGATAGATCCCGGTCATTATTTTTGTTTTTCATAACGATCTCCCCCTCCTTTTCATAGGCTATGATTAGGCGGCTGCATATGTGAAGCAATATGGCATTTAGGCCCTTTCGTTTCGCATGCATGTGCAAAACACACCCGTACACAGCATAACTTTTTACAGAAGGAGGCAGTAAGTTGGAATTTGAATTTTACCCTAAGGTCAAACGCTTATTAGAAAATAAAGCAGAAAAGCTGGAAATGCATTATTTGAACTATAGCTGGAAAACACCGTCGATTAAAATCAGACCGCCATATTATAGCGACCCTGTATATGAACCTTTTTATCCGCATATTCATTGAAGTAAATATTATAGAAATGATATTGAGAGAAAAAGTCTTAACTGAAAGATTACAGATATTTGCGATAGACGAATGAAATGAATCGGCTTTAAAGAAAACTTGGCATTCGTTAAAGGGAGTCTTGAAAGCGTATTTTGCTTTCTTAGAATCCCTTATACTCTGGAGTACAAGCCTTTTGTGAATGCCTTAGTTGGGATTGGAGGTGGGGCAAGTACTGCGATTACTCGCCCCATCCAAAGCACTGCACTTATACTTTATTCCTTGAATTCTTTATACTTCTTAATGTGTAATAAAAAAACATGGCATTTACTCCTAAATATTTGTGAGTAAATGCCATGTCTTTTTCGTCATATCTTGACTATAGGTCTTTCTTAATTTGTTCTATTTCTTGTGCTGTTAGTTCTGTCGCTTCCTTTATTTGTTCTTCATCTATTTTTAACAGAAGTAACTTTTTAGCTACTTTTATTTTTTCTTCTTTCATACCTTCATTTCTTATTTTTTCGGCAATAGACATTAGCCGTTCCCCCCCTTCTATTGTTAACCGCTCCTTTACAGTCTCCACTGACAAGTTATCACGAACATGTAAGAGATAAATCATTATTATACGACTTAGAAGAGTATAACAAGTAATTCATAATTTAATCAAAATTCTTTTTCCTTCACTTCAAATAAGGCAAGATCGTATCCAGCACTTTTTGAACCTCAGCTGCTTGCTCAGTATATAATTTCTTAGCTTCCGAATCATCTGTCTGTAGTGAAAATCCCTCTAAATCAGCCTGTATTTTTTTTAGCGAAGCTGCTAACAGTGGTCTTTCTTCTACCTCCGTTTTTGTATATTGGTCCTCATATAAATCAACATACAAGCTGCCGCGAGAATCAATTTGAGCTAAAAAAACATCTCTTACCTCTTCAGCTCCTTGCTTTTGGATTTCTCCTATTAACCATTCCTTCGAGTAACCGAGATTCTCCAAACTCTTTTTCATTATTTTACCATCCATAATTAAAATGGCAGGCCCATGCTCCTGTTCTAATGGAACCCCTAATGTTTGTGCAGTAACTGGCTGTTGATTGCTCTTCAACATAACACTCAGCTCACCATTTGTTTCTAAAACAGCCATTTCTACATCAGAAACTTTAAACGTTCCTTTTTCCCTTAATAGCATTAATAGCTCATTAATTGTTACTAGACTCTTCTTCATATTCTTATCTAATACCTCGCCATTTCGAATTAATATCGTTGCTTTGCCATCTGTTATCTTTGAAAAAATAATTGATTTCATCCCAAGGTACGCTAGAATAATCGGGAAAAACCCCCAAATAGTCAGTGACACTAATCCATTAATAATTTTTACATTCTGGTCCACTGACAACGTAGCAGCTATGGAACCGATAGTAATTCCCACACAATAATCAAAAAAAGTGAGCTGTGAAATTTGCTTTTTTCCCATCATCCGCGCCATTAAAAATAATAAAAAGAAAGCAGCTATGGAACGGATTAGTACCAATACAATTTCAGGCATCTCCTATCCCTCACTTTACTAAAATACGTAATATATTAGTATTATCGGACAAACTATAGATAACAATTCATTAAATAAGGAGAATGAGAAATGAAGAAGCAAATAATCATTTTTACGCTTTTATTCATCGTCCTTTCCGGATGCGAAAATCAAGTCGGAGGGAATTATTTCTTTGACCACATTGATCAGCTGGAACAATCTTTAGACGAACCAAAATGGGATGAAATTACGACTCTAGCGGAAGAATTAAAAACTATTTTCAAAAATCACAAATGGAAAATCCAATTAATAGGTGACGAGGATGAGTATGAGGGATTGCATGAAAGTATTAACAATCTTATTGCGGCAGCTAAGGAAAATGATTCAACAAGCACTAGACTTGAACTTGCTACTGTCAAATCGTTTTTGGAGGATATTTATTCCTTATAGTTCAAAGTGGCAACACAGCTACACGCCACTTATTAAAGAAAAAAGGCCTCTCTCACATGCAGAGAACCCTTTTTATTCCTTATGATATACTTCTGTCCCAGAAGCGATGCGCTGCAATTGCATCAATAAATTGCTTGGAAAAATCATCTGGCTGCTGCTTATTGATAACAACACCCGCTTTGCTTGGTAATTGTTTGTCTTTAAACCACTGTTCCCCTTCGTTCGAGACAGCAATCGGTTTGAAATGATCAAATGCTTCCTGCATAAACATTTTAGCCTTTTTTTCAAACATTTTATCTGCTTTCATACCTCCGGCAATATACACGGCATCAAAAACAACCGATGAATCGGTAAGAAACGTATGCTTCGCTTTAAGTGTACTGTTGTCATCGGCCGTGATAGAACCCAGTCTGTCACTTAATATCGCAACTTGAACCTTGGCTGCTTGCAGATTCTCAATAACTTTTTTTACCTCCGCCCCATTAAATCCATCTGAAATAATAACAGCTGTTTTACGCGTTTCTGCCAACTTTGGTGTGTTCTCCTGACTTAATGCAGGCGACGTTTTAGTTACCTTGCTTTGAATATTGGCAGGCGGTACGCTCACATCAAGTTTGTGCGCAATCGCAGCAGCCAGCCCGTGGTCCACTTTCCCAAACATATCAACAATCTTTTGTTGCACCGGCTTATACTGTACTTTTCCAACTTCAAAACTAAATCCATCAATAATATGCTGCTTTTCCGCGTTACTCATGCTATTCCAAAATAATTTGGCTTGACTGAAGTGGTCTTCAAAGCTTTTACTCCGGGATTGAATTTTTCTTCCCTCAACCTTTTCCTGATAGTGGGCAAACCCGCCATTCTTTTCATCTACTGTATGCGGTGAATTACCTGCTAAAGCATTATTTCGATAAGAGACCTGCCCTTTATTAATTGTTTGTCTGTGAAATCCATCCCGTTGATTATTATGAAACGGACAAACAGGGCGATTAATTGGTATCTCATGAAAGTTTGGACCGCCAAGACGAAGCAGCTGGGTGTCCGTGTAGGAAAATAAACGTGTTTGCAGCAACGGATCATTCGTAAAGTCGATTCCAGGTACAACATTCCCCACATGAAAAGCAACTTGTTCATTCTCCGCAAAAACATTATCTACATTTCGATTTAAGGTCATTTTTCCAATAATACGTACAGGAATATCCTCTTCCGGCCAAAGTTTCGTGGAATCAAGAATATCAAAATCAAAGTTAAATTCATCTTTTTCTTCTAAAATTTGGACACCTAACTCGTACTCTGCATAATTCCCCATATTAATGGATTCCCACAGATCACGGCGGTTAAAATCAGGATCTTTACCGCCTAGTTTTTCCGCTTCATCCCATACAAGGGAATGGGTCCCTAATACCGGTTTCCAATGAAACTTAACAAAATGAGCTTTGCCCTCATCGTTCACAAATCGAAACGCATGGACACCAAAGCCTTCCATCATTCGAAAGCTGCGGGGAATTGCCCGATCACTCATCAGCCACATAACCATATGCGCACTCTCCTGATTTTGTGAAACCCAATCCCAGAATGTATCATGTGCACCGCTTGCTTGCGGCATTTCATTATGCGGCTCAGGTTTGATGGCATGGACAACATCCGGAAATTTCATACCGTCTTGAATAAAAAAGACAGGGAAATTATTGGCCACTAAATCAAAGTTTCCTTCTTCTGTATAGAATTTCGTTGCAAATCCTCTAACATCTCTGGGGGTATCCTTAGAACCCCGTGAACCGACAACCGTAGAAAAACGGGTGAAGACTGGTGTTTTCACATTCGTATTTTGCAGGAATTTTGCTTTCGTATAAGGTTTCATCGATTCATATAACTCGAATTCTCCATGAGCAGAGAAGCCGCGCGCATGCACAACACGTTCCGGGATTCGCTCATGATCGAAGTGGGTCATTTTTTCACGGAAATGGAAATCTTCCATTAAAGTTGGGCCTCTTTCTCCGGCTGTTAAAGATTCCTCATCCTCCGATACTTTCACACCTTGATTCGTAGTAAGCTTTTTATCCTCGCTATCCGCACTTCGAAAATATTCTAATTGTTCATTTTTACTATTTGCATTTATTTTTTTATCTTCATTTATCATATGGTCGAGCTCCCTTTCTAAATGTCGTGTCATATTATTGTTTGAGCTGACAATTGATTAAAATCGCAGCTAAACAATATGCCCCTCAAAAAAAGGAGGGGCCAGTTCTTTAATGTAAAGGGGGTTTTTGCGATGGTACAGCAGCAGGTGCATACCCTTCCTGCATCTGCATCATGTCTTGTGGTGTCAGCTGCGGCACCTGATAATATCCATGCTTGTTTTGATATAGAGAAATTTCATAAGCCATTTCAATACAATTGGGTACTGAATCTGCAAGCACTCTGCGAACTACGGGATTCGTAACCTCCAGGGCTGCTCCTGCTTTGGCTGGCACAGTTGATTTAACGGCATTTAACATGCTGTTAGCAATCGTTTCATCATTGATTTCAGTGGATGCTTGCATTGGCTTTTTCGGCTGCGAAGCTTTTAACCCATAAGTGAAATGATTATCCTGCTTCATTTCATAAGTTTGTGTAGGTTGTGCAGGCTTTTGTCCTGTTTTAAAGGATTCTAGCGTAATATTATACTCTTCTTGCATGAACGCTTTTTGACGTTCTAAAATATCTCGAAGCTCCGGATCCCTGACATGCTCGTTCAGCATTGTAAAGGTGTTCATTGTATTAATTGCTCCTGATAATACCTCGTGAACATCAAACATTTCATGGCCTCCATGGTTCATTTGCGGCGGGACAGCATTTGTATTCATTTGCTCGTTTTGCATTTGGTTGTTTTCCATAAAAATCCTCCTAGTTCGTTTTCCTTCAATAATATGGTGCTAAAATAATGGTCAAATATACGCTTTTTTTAAATCATCAAAGAAATTGTAAAGGAAATGCCTGCTGGAACAAAAGAAAAGCAAATAATTACAGAATAAAACTGAACATCATTCGAATGTGACAACAGCTGAAAAAATTGGATTTAAGATGGCTTATAATTTTTTTAATATGTACAAGATATACAAGTAATAATTATTACAAAGGGGAGATTCTAATGGCTCAGCAACCAATCGATGTAAACCAATTAACTCAAGCAAAAGCAATTGTTACATTAACGCAGGAATTGTTAACACAGGCTATCGAAAAAAGCACCTCAGATCAAGCACTGGCTCAAGAAGCGATTAAGCAAGCTTCTACTGAAATTGCTTCAGCTCAAACAACGGTAAGTCAAGTTCAAAGTGCCATCATGACCCAGCAATCAGAATCTTAATAGTAAAAATAATGACCCGCGCTTCAGATGATTGGTGCACGGGTCATTTTCTTCCAATAAAACGAAACTTCACTCAGTGGGAGCTTTCGACGCACAGCTCTTTACGATGGGACGAGTAATCGCAGCCCCAGTCCCAGGATGTCGCGAATTTAGTCTGCCGTTCTTCTCCCACTGAGTTAGCCTAAGTGATTCAGAGAGTTAGCGTCCGTTATCTCCCGCCTAAATAAATTTATTTTCACGCTTTATTTTGAGGCGGGAGTTTTACGGACGGTTCTCCGTGATAAATTACGGATGATACGATTTCTTTTTTTATTGCTGAACCTTTTGTTCCGAAACAAAGTCTAAAGAGCAGGAAAGAAAAAGAATTTGATTTAGCTGTTCAAACATCCATTCTCGGCGGCTCCTCCATCCAGCCATTATTCAAAGACTCGCATTCAAATCATTACGCATACTGAAATTAGCACCAAAGCTTTGAGTGCCAAGAGATACGTTACAAAAAAAGAAGGTTGTTATCATCATAAGTTTATCTGAAAAAGGTGCGGATGTTGAACTTGTCACAGTGCCCCCCGGAGGTACCTGGCGCTTGAATATCATCCCGAAGAAGAATTTCCCCCGTCTCATTTAAAATTTCTTTGGAAAGTTCCTTGGTGCATCCAGGTACACATCTTCATGCGTAAATCCTTTGGGGGGCTGCGCTTTCCGCTTGAATCATCATTTCCATTTCTTCGACTTTGGGATGAAGTGCTTCTCATAACCCTGACGTGAGTTTTCGGGATTTTTCATTCTCTGCTGTTTCTATAAAATATTCCAAATATCGAAGAATCAATATTTTTTATTGGTATGTCATCCATAGAGCACCGAGTTCTGAGGAAGCCATTTTGGTTTATTGGGCATTAGCGCGTTGCCCCCTATATTTATTGTTCGATTTAAAAAGTAGTATTTGGTTTTTTATGAATGTATACATATTACGGCACATGAGCACCGTAATAAAAATTCCATCTATAGTTAATAAGGAAACAGTTTTTATAACTGCCTCCTTCATTCATCAATCATTTCATATTGTCAGGCTTCTATTAATTAAAAATTATCCATGTTGGTTCCCTTTTTAGATACAATGGAGATATATCGATGTAAACAAAGCGGTGGATTTCATGTTCAAATAAATAAAATTCAAAGAAGAAATGAGGGAGACGGATGAAGGAATATATAGGTACATGTGTAACATGCAATAAAGAAATTTACTGTAAAGACGGCTTTTTAGATGGTGTGAACGAACGGGGCCGCTTGTATTGTTTTACCTGCTCAGAAGAACGGCAGCAGGAAACGGAGCATAATAAAAATTAAATAAATCAACGCTTTTAGTAATGGCATTTTCTAATCCATTACCTCGACGCGTATCGTATAATTACAAATAAATCGTCCCAAATAGTCAATTTATCAAATGGCAAAACTGCTTTGGTCTATGCTTTTCATATTCGTTGGAAATGCTGACTTTTGGATTCAGTCCAGGAAATATTTTAAGAATAAAAAAGAGCATCTTTTTACAATGCTCTTTTTCCATACTATGTTCGATTCCAAAAACGATGCTCTGCAATAGCAGAAACAAATTCTTCTCCAAAGTCTGTATTATTCGCAGCAAAAACAACACCAGCTAAATTATTATTTTTGGATGCTTGAATATATGGCTGCCCTGTAGAAGCAACACCAATTGGTTTATAGTGTTGATAAGCTGTATGCACATATTCTGTAACTTGGGAATCGAATTTTGCCTGATGCTTGGAGCGGCCGCCAACAATATAAAGAGAGTCTACCAGATAGGGACTTGTCGTAATAAAAGTGTCATCAACTTTAAGTTCTCTTCCTCCAGCACCAGCAACAGTACCGAGTCTGTCACTGATGATGACAACAAAAACGCCATTTTGTTCTAAAACGTTAAGCGTCTCAGTGACCTCATTTCCAAAACCATCACCAATCAATACACCTGCTTTCTGCGTGTATGCATAACGAGGGGTATTGGACTGGCTAAGAGAAGGGTAGCTTGTAGAAACAGACACATTGGATCCGCTTGGACGATTCACTCCAATGTTATCAGCAACAATGGACGCCATTTCCTTATCAACATGGACAAGCTGTTTATCAACCACCTGCTGCCGGACAGATTCGCTTTTTACTTTTCCAACCTGATAACTTAATCCTTCGATTGTATGCTGCTTTTCAATCGGGGTTAAACTATTCCAAAAAATTCTCGGCTGTGAATAATAATCTTTAAACGATTCGCTCCTGGCTCTAATTTTATAGCCATCTACTTTCCCAGGGTAATCTTTGTAGCCGCCCTCTTCTGGAGGCACTGTATATGGCGTATTATCAGCCAGTGAATTTTCATGATAATTTACCTTGTCAACATCGATACGTTGTCTCATAAAGCCCCGCCGCTGATTATTATGAAATGGACAGACAGAACGGTTAATTGGTAATTCCGCATAATTGGAACTGCCCAGCCGATGATTTTGGGTTTCTCGATATGCCATCAATCTGCCTTGTAAAACAGGATCATTAGAAAAGTCAATTCCCGGAACAACATTGCCGGGGTTAAATGCAACCTGTTCTGATTCTGTAAAGTAGTTATCAATATTTCGATTTAATGTCAATTTACCAATCATTTGAACAGGAACCAGCTCTTCCGGCCAAAACTTTGCAGGGTCAAGCACATCGAAATCGAATTTAAACTCATCTTCCATCGAAATTAATTGAACACCCAGTTCATATTCAGGATAAGCCCCCTTATCAATGGCCTCTCGCAGGTCCTTTCTATGGAAGTCGGGGTCAAGCCCGCCGATTTTCAGTGCTTCATCCTGCAGCAGGGAGTGCACTCCAAGAACAGGTTTCCAAACATACCTCACAAAGGTTGCGACATCCTGGTCATTAACAAATAAATACGTATTAATCGACCATGATTCCATCATTCGATAGCTTCTTAAAATCCCGCGGTCAGACATTATCCAAAGCACCATATGAAGGGCTTCATCGTTATTAGCCACGTAATCCCAGAAGCGATCATGGGCTCCGCTTGCCGTTGGGATATCATCAGATTGCTTAGATTGGTACGCATGCATCGCATCCGGAAACTTCATCGCATCTTGATTAATTAATACAGGCATGGCAATCGTTGTCAGGTCAACATTTCCTTCTTCCGTATACAGCTTAACGCCTTTGCAGCGCAAGTCTCTCGCGGTGTCATACGATCCTTTAGCCCCTTGCACCGTAGAAAAACGAACAGTTATTGGCGTCTTTTTCCCGGCTTCCTGCAAAAAAACTGCCTTTGTCACATGCTTCATGGACTGATAACATTCAAACTCACCATAAGCACTGTAGCCTCTTGCATGAACTACTCTTTCCGGTATTTCTTCATGGACAAAATGCGACATTTTTTCAAAAAACTCATAATCCTGACGTAAGGAAGGCCCGCGTATACCAGCCTTTAATTGGTCCTGGTCCTGTGATCTCTTTTTCCCTTCCTGTGTTGTCATCGGCTTCCCTGAATCCTTTACGCGAAACTGATCTAGTTGGTCCTGCTTAACATCTCTATTATCAGAATGTTGATTTCTTGACGATTTCTCATCCACACAATCACCCTTTCAAACCTTTCAGTATACATACCATTTCTATATTTACGTAATTTTTCTTAAATTAGAACGCTATTTTTACTACAATATGAGAAATCCCTTGTACTTCCTAAAAACATCATTCCTTTGGATTACTGCATCGAAAGTTATATTCGAAAATCTCAGCATGATTAAAGAGAACGTCCAAAGGGAGACGCGGTCTCTGTCTACCTTCCATTTACGCCGGAATATACTCCATTCCAGACTTTTTATAGATTTTATTTCTAAAAAAATGCGACAACCGGAGATAAATTGGTAAGAGCAAGCGGCAATATGCTCGGAAAGCAAAATTTGCATGAGCTTGCAGCTGGATCAGATACATTTTAATACATTCGCTTACCCGCTTCCATCTGCGGTATTTACGGTCTGAAGACAACTTATGGATTAGTCAGTACGCATGGTATTTTTCCTACAGCTATGACTTTAGATACTGCCAGTCCCATGGCAAGATCTGTTTCTGATTTAGTATGTATGCTTTATTATATGGCGGGTTTTGATGCAAATAATCCGGGAAGTCTGGATGTGTCCGTTCCAAATTATATATCCGATTTAAATAATGGAATCCAAGGAATCAAAATTGGTACCCCTGCATACTTTCTCCAAGACCTGGCCCCTGATATAGAAATCCTTTTCAAACATGCCATGGAAACACTCCTCTATTTAGGTGCTGAAATAGTGGATGTAGAAATTCCTGAATTAGCTTTATCAACCTTTTCCGGATATACGATAGCGGCTGGCGAAGCAGCTGCTTTACACCACCAATGGCTCCAGACCCATTCAAACGAATATTCTGCAGACATACGGAGTTTCTTTCTGGCCGGCGCTTTAACTGAAACACCGCAATATATCAGGCGCAGCAGGCCCGGAGACAATTGGTGAAAGGTTTTGAGAAAGCTTTTAAACAGGTCGATATATTGCTCGGTCCAAACATACCTATCACGCCTCATATCTATAGTGAACAATGGGTAGAGCAAAATCTGGAAGTTATCAGAAGATGTCTGCCATTTGTTCCAGTTAATTTAACCGGCACACCGAGCCTTGCCGTTCCAATGGGTTTGGACGGTAAAAAATAACAAAATATGGCTTTCGAAATAACGAGTGAATTTTTGATAAGGGGGTAAAATATAATTCGAGGACGACATTTGTACTGGAAGCTTCTGCTTCAAGTAACGCTTCAAAAATGAATGTTTTTCTCATAAAGAATAATGGGAGGGCTTTCCATGGATAACAATAAACGTAACTTTAACCGAAATGAACGCAAAAACCGCAATAATGAGAACCGCAATAATCAAGAAATCAATAACGTGGAATTTGCCAATGAAAATGAATTTATCGACGAGAATGCTTTCGAAGATAACAACAACCACAACAACGAGCGACGCAATAACCGCAACCGCAAATAGTTAAGCCCTGTTTTTGTCAGATACCTGAATCCTTGGAGAGTAATCCTGATTCAGGTATCTTTTTATAGCTAAACTTTTGGAGGAATTAATTAAGTTTTGCCTTTTTAGTAATTAATTTTTTCACCTTTCTGCTCCTGCTTTTCAAAACCTTTTCTTGGAAGCATCTTTCCATCATGCGTTTTTAAGTCATCCATTTTATACAGCTTTTCTTACAGTATATTTAAAATGAAGAAGTTGGTTTAGCCTTCCTCTTTTCTTCTCCAAAATTTGCTTATGATAAAAACGTGCTTCTTAGCAAATAATAGATTTAATTAATAACTAATTACGTCCATAAATACTTAAAGTTTAACTTATTTTTTGAAAATGAGAGGTGTGAAATGAAGAAAAAAATATTTTATGCGATTAGTTACCTGCTTCTGACTTCTTGTGCTTTTCTATTCATCCAAGAGCAGATATATGCGAAAGATAGATTTGATTTTGAGAAAGACGGAGATATTTTCTGGGATGCAAAAACGGAGGAAAAGGTAATTGCTTTAACATTTGATGATGGTCCGCATTCAAAATACACTCCTGCCATTCTCAATATATTAGCTGAATACGAAGCCGCAGCTACCTTCTTTGTGCTCGGAGCTCACGCAGAAAAATTCCCAGATATCATCCATCGGCAAGTAATGGAAGGGCATGAACTCGGCAATCACACCTATGATCACACCATGAAACTCAGCAGACTTAGTCAAGAAATGAAAGAAACCTCTGATATCCTTTACGCCATCACAGGAAATCGGCCAAAGCTTTTCCGGCCGGTCGGCGGCAGTTATAATGATGCGATTGTAAAGAAAGCCCGAGAAAACCAATTACATGTTGCACTGTGGTCTTGGGATCAAGATACGAAAGACTGGGACGGAGTAGATTATAAAACCATTGCAGATAACGTCATCAGCAATATCTCCCCGGGGGATGTCGTACTGTTTCATGATGCAGGAGGAAAAAGAGAGCAAACAGTTAAAGCTCTCCCGCTTATTCTTGATTATTTAGCTGAAAACCAATATAAAACCATTACAGTATCTGAAATGATGGAAATGGATGAAAAATTAAAAGAAAATTAATCAATTCAAGCTTTATTATTGCTGTCCCTTAATCATTTACTCCCCTAAAAATGAGCGGACAGCTGTTTTGTTCTTCAATAATAAATTTTTAGCTTACAGTTATCCTTTTCTATCCCCACAATATGGTTTATCTATTTAATTCATTATTTTATTTTCCCCAAAAGTTTATAAAACGGATTATTTCTGTTATATTCAAAGCTATTTATAGCCAATGGCAATCATTTTACCCTCACCCCTTCTTATCACGAATAATCGCGTTATTCTCCGTTATATGCGTTTTGACGTTATTTTTCCTTATGTTAATCTAATATGGTAAGTAAAAAATCCACTCAGGAGGTGAGAGCATTAATACAAACACAACAAATAATATGACAATGACTATTGAAAAAGAAAACGATTTTTATTTTCGAGAACCTGCAAAAGATGACGGGGCAGCTGTTTGGGAACTGATTAAAGCTACCAAGGTGCTTGATCTCAATTCTTCCTACAGTTACTTAATGTGGTGCGATATCTTTTCAGGAACCTCCATCATTGCAGAAAAAAACGGGAAAACGCTCGGTTTTATTTCCGGGTATAAAAATCCGAATAATCCGAATAAACTATTTATCTGGCAAGTTGCTGTAGATGCTTCCGCTCGAGGTAACGGATTAGCAACGAAAATGCTGCGCCAATTATTAAAGCGCGAAGCTTGTAAAAAGATTGATTATGTAGAAGCAACCGTTTCTCCATCCAATCAACCTTCTCAGTCTTTATTTAAAGGTCTCGCTAAAAAGCTTGATACGGAGTGTCATATCAGTGACTGCTATGTAACGGATGATTTTCCGGATGAAGAGGAAGAACATGAAGATGAGCTACTGTTTACAATTGGACCGATTGCTACAGAAAATAAATAATTAAAGGAATGATTTCATTGACAACAGCAACATGGAATGATGCGAAAATGAAAACGTTTGAAAATTTAGAATCTGAAGTAAGAAGCTACAGCAGAGGATGGCCGACTGTTTTTGAAAAATCAAAAGGCTATAAGCTGTGGGATACCGATGGAAAAGAATATATTGATTTCTTTGCAGGCGCAGGTACATTGAATTACGGGCATAATGACGATGCGATGCAGGAGAAATTAATTGAATATATTAAAAATGACGGCGTGATTCACAGCCTGGACATGGCTACGATTCCCAGAAAAGATTTTCTGGAACGCTTTACTGATGTCATTCTCAAGCCCCGAAATCTGGATTATAAAATTATGTTCCCTGGCCCTACCGGTACAAATACCGTAGAAAGCGCGCTGAAAATCGCCAGAAAAATAACTGGACGAGAAACAGTTATCAGCTTTACCAATGCATTTCACGGGATGACGATTGGCTCCCTTTCTGTGACAGGAAACTCCTTCAAGCGCCATGGTGCCGGAGTTCCATTGCATCATGCCGTTTCGATGCCATTTGATAATTATGTGGAGGACAATGATTCGATTGCTTATCTGGATCGCTTTTTAGAAGACAGCGGAAGCGGTGTTGCCCTCCCTGCTGCCATCATTCTGGAAACCGTTCAAGGAGAAGGCGGGATTAATGCTGCACGCATGGAATGGCTGAAAAAAGTAGAAGCACTATGCAGACGCTGGGACATTCTCCTGATTGTGGATGATGTCCAGGCAGGAAATGGCCGGACGGGCACCTTCTTCAGCTTTGAGCCGGCGGGAATTAAACCAGATGTAGTCTGCCTGTCTAAATCCATTGGAGGAATTGGTCTGCCGATGGCGATTACGTTAATCAAGTCAGAATATGATCAATGGGGACCGGGCGAGCATAATGGAACCTTCCGCGGCAATAATATGGCCTTTCTTGCTGCAACCGAAGCACTGAAAAATTGGGAAAATGATGATTTTGCCAATGCTGTACAAGAAAAAGGCGCATTTCTTAAATCAGAAATCAACAGATTGATTGACCACTATCCGGAGTTAAACGGAGAAGCTAGAGGCAGAGGTTTAATGCAGGGCATTGCTGTGGAGAAGGAAGGTTTAGCAGGTGAAATTTGTGCGGAGGCATTTGAACGCGGACTTATTGTAGAAACCTCTGGTCCAGATGATGAAGTGGTGAAATTCCTGCCGCCTTTGATTATTGATCAGGAAGGTTTGGTAAAAGGTTTAGACATTCTGGAAGACAGTATAAAGCATGTTTTAAAAAAATAGAGATATGGTTTACGGAGAGGAGAATTTATAAATGATCGTAAAATCACTGGAAGATTTAATTGGAACAGAAGATGAAACAAAATCGGAAAACTGGGAGAGCCGCCGCTTTATTTTAAATAAAGATGGTGTCGGCTTCAGCATGAATGATACCATTATCAAAGCAGGGACAGATAATTTCTTCTGGTATAAGAACCATATTGAAGCGGTTTATTGCATTGAAGGTGAAGGAGAAGTCGAAAAGGTCTCCACCGGAGAGGTACACCAGCTTAAGCCTGGCACGATGTATCTGCTAGATGAAAATGATAAGCACCGTCTGCGGGCACGCACCCAAATGCGTATGGTATGTGTCTTCAACCCGCCGTTAGTTGGAACAGAAACGCATAATAAAGAAGGATATTATCCGCTTTTAACAGAATAAATTACTTTCTAAAATCCTCTGATAAGAATAGCTTCTATCAGAGGATTTTTTTACGTACCTTATTTATTACAAACAACTGCTTCTATCCTCTCCTTTATTGATATAGCTTTTACCTATAGCGAACGATACCTTTTTACAATTACCTTATAACCATTGTTTCATGGTAATATTTTATTTACTTATTACACTTCGATCAATTAAAGGAAAGGACGTTTTAAACATGCGGACGGTTCAGACAACACAGGTTTTAGGGAATAGTAAATTTAATAAATTTCATTTACTTATTTTTCTCTGGTGCTTTTTCGCCATTGCCTTTGACGGCTTTGATGTGGCCATCTATGGGATTGGGCTGCCATTGATGATGGAGGATTTTAATATCAGCAGAATTGAGGCTGGTGCAATCAGCAGCTATACGCTGATCAGTACCATGGTCGGCACCTTTCTGCTGGGCTCTATTTCAGATTTTATCGGGCGTAAAAAAGCGATTGCGATTTGCTTAATCTTATTCAGCCTCTTTACCTTTTTAGCCGGATTTGCACAGAACCCCACCCTTTTTATGATAATGAGAGTGATTGCGGCGCTGGGATTGGGAGGAATCATGCCAATCCTCGTAGCTATTATGGGTGAATATTCTCCGGTGAAGAAGCGGCCGTTAACCATTGCTACGATGTATTGCGGTTATTCCATCGGCGCGATTATTGCCTCCTTGATTGGTATGTATTTGATGGAAATGATGGGCTGGAGGCTTTTATATTGGATTAGTATTATTCCGCTTCTTGCTCTGCCATGGTTTTTAAAGCAATTTCCGGAATCCGTTTCTTATTATCTGACCAAGAAAAAAGGCGATAAAATTGCAGAGATTCTCAATAAAGTTGATCCTGGCGGTAACTATCAAGCGTCTGATAACTATGAATATGAATCATTTAAAGAAAGCACGAAGGAAATTCCGATTAAAAAGGTCTTCTCTAATAAGCGAACCAGCAGTACCATTGCATTTTGGATTGCAGTTACCTGCTCCATGCTCGTTATTTCCGGACTGACAACCTGGCTGCCGCAAATTATGGTGGACGCCGGTCACGGTCTAACATCCAGCTTATCCTTTAACCTGATGCTTGCTGTCGGACAAATTTCCGGTTCCATATTCGGCGGGATGTTAGTGAATCGTCTTGGTCATCGTTCTGTCTTAATCCTGATGTTTTTTATCGGTTCACTCTGCTTTGTTTTATTAAGCATCACTACAAGCTCGCTCTTACTGTATTTAATCATTACCTTAACCGGCGCTTGTACAGTAGGCACACAAAATTTAGTGAACCCGTATATTTCAGAATTTTACCCGCGGGAGATTCGTACAACAGGGTTAAGTATCGCTGTCGGCGTTGGACGGATTGGCGGTATTATGGCGCCGGTAGCCATCGCCCTTCTGTTATCAACCAATTTAGACCCGCAGCATGCATTTATGGCATTTGCCGTACCAAGCTTGATTGGAGCTGTCTGCTTTATTACCGTCAGAGAAAAACATGCAAGCTTTGACCAGGCAGTACCAGTGAAAAAGCATCAAATTGCCTAACGAAAAGAATTTACTATAAGATAAAGCCGCTGCTTCACGAAGAAGCAAGCGGCTTTATTTAATGGTCCTTTTTCCTATGCTATTGTTAAAAAGAACACTCGCTCTCCTCACCTTGCAATTTCACTTCCATATATTACTCCGCTTTCAAACACAAATGCAGAATCGGATAATCCCTCCCCTGGTCATCCTGTTCTGACTCTCCAGTAACTTGGAAGTTGTTTTTCAGGTAAAAAGCAAGAGCCGATGTATTATCTTTATTGACATCTGCTGTCTTAATACCGTCCTTTTCAATTAAATCATTTAAAATCCTGCTGCCAAGCCCCTTCCCTATTTGCTCCGGGTCCAAGAACAGCATTTCTAACTGAGACGCATTCACACCGGAAAATCCAACGAATGTAGTATCTTCAAACCACATTTTCATATCTAATTGCGGAAAATAAGCAGGAATTTCCTTCTTGAGCGCCTCCCTATCCTCTGATGCTAAAAAATCATGTGTTGCCAAAACAGACTTCTCCCATAATTCAATTAAGGCAGCGTAATCATCACTACCAGGCTTTTTCCATTGCATTATTACTTCCTCCATTTAAAAAATTGAAATAAAACATGCCTCACTTCACCAGCAAGGCATGTTTCTGTTATATATTCATTTTCGATTCATATTTATTTTTTGTCAACTTTGATAAAACAAAAGCTGCTAACACAAGCAATACAATTGTCAATACTACGGTCCACGGACTGCCAGTCACACCTGCAATCACAAAACCGATTATCGCAATGATTGCATTCGTCAATGCATAAGGGAACTGTGTTTTCACATGATCGATATGATCTGCACCAGCTCCTGTTGATGACAGAATACTTGTATCAGATATCGGGGAGCTATGATCTCCGAAAATACCACCTGACAATACAGCGCCGATACAGACAAGCACTTGGGCATCTAATGCAACTGCCATCGGAATAGCGATTGGAAGCATAATGGCGAAGGTTCCCCAGGAAGAGCCGGAAGCAAGTGAAACGATTGCCCCGATAACAAAGAGCAATGCTGGTATGATAAACGCCGGCACTCTTCCCTGCATCAATTCTACAATATAATTCGCTGTCCCCATCTCACTGATAACCGTTCCAAGCGACCATGCAAGCACTAACGTCGCAGCTACATACACCATCTTTTGCATCCCTGAGGTGTAAATATCAAAAATCTCCGCAAACTTTTTCAGACGGAAGCTGATTAATAAAATAAAAATAGTAATAGCCGCAAATAAATAAGCTGTGGTCAACGAGACACGAAAGTCATTTCCATCCACCGGCTCAAATGGAAATCCTTTTGTGGAAAGCAAGCCAAACAATGTAACGAATAAGACCGATAAAGGGAGCCAAATTAAAATAGCCTTGCCTTCTTGATTACTATCTGCTTCCTTATCCGGTCTCCGCAGCGGCTTGGAATCCTTCCAGTACAGTTCTCCAGTTTCCCTCACTCTCCGTTCTGCCTTTGCCATCGGACCAAAATCTAATTTAAATACGGCCATTAATGGAATCATTAACACCGCTGAAATAGCGTAGAACTGAAATGGAATGACTTGAACAAAGGTATCGAATTCCGATGTGGTTATTCCCAGCGCATCAAATTCACTTCTTATCAGCCCCATAATATAGACGCCCCAGCCAATGAAAGGAATCAGTACTGCAACTGGTGATGACGTGGAATCAATGATATACGCCAGCTTCTCTCTGGAAATTCTTGCTTTATCAAATATTTTTTCAAAAATAGGGCCTACAATCAAAGGTGTTCCCAAATCAGAGAAGAAAATAATCAAACCGCCCAGCCAGGCAGATAATTGAGCTTTCACTTTGGAATTAATCGATTTGACGGTTTTTGCTGCAAGTGCAGCGCCTCCCCCTGATTTTTCAATTAAAGCTACAAATCCTCCGATAAAAAATAGCAGGACAAGCACTGCCGCATTGTAGCTGTCCGTCAGTTGCGGAAAAAGAAAATTCCCTATCGTTTCTGTTGTCGCAGTTAATGGATTTCCTCCTACAATAATAAGTACGCCGACAAAGGCGCCTAAAAATAATGAAATAATAACGTTTTTCGTTAGAATCGCTAAAATCACTGCCAAAATTGGCGGAACTAGCGATAGCCATCCCATATGCTCCATCTGTCCTCTCCTTCTTTCTTGATGCTTTGCTAAATGAAGTATGAATGATATGTACATACATCCTTATCAGTTATTTCATCTCATAAGATAACGAAACTTCATTCAGTGGAGTTTTGCTTTTCTCCATGATAAATTGAAAATAAAAATTATTGCTAATTAATATATGTTCCTTATTCTATCACGGAAAAGATAAAAATAAATGAAACAAAATACCTAATATTTATGCATTTTAACGAATAATTATACTGAATAACTGGCTACACAGTTAAACCCGTCTATTTATTTATAGAGAACTTAATTCATTGCGATGGCAGCTTCTAATGAATTTCAAGAGATTCTCTCCATATCAAAAAAACCCTCAGCAAGAATGCTCAGGGTTTTTTACTGTCGTTGTCTTTATTTTGTTTCTCCTTATGCTTCTTTTCACTTTGCGAATCATCCTTCGATTTCGTCTTTCGTTTCTCATCCTTAGCTTCTATTTTTAAATCTTCCAATGGAACGTCATCGACAAACATCTGCTCTTCATGTTCATCCAGCATGGTTCTTCGCTCTTCATTCCGATTCGGTTTTCCGCTTTTTGAAGAACGCTTTTCATTGTTGGACATTTTCATCCACCTCTCTGTGTCTTTTTAATACTTTTCCTTTCTAAACAGATTACTAAACATTATTATGCGAAAATTTCTGCTTGAACAAATTTTAATAACCGTCACAGATTACTGCCACAAGTTTAAGCGGTACAGTATGTTCTAATTTTACCAGCGGAAAAAATGAATAAGTATCGTAAACCTGTTAAAAATACAGATATGTCAGTACAGTTTTCCCTTATGTTATCTAGGGGATAAGGCGGTGCAGCAGCTGCCTTCACAGAGCGGCTCGATGTATTGCAATCTTCAATCTGTCTGGCCGAATGTTCGACTAACCAATTATATACAACCTAAAAGGAGTGTTCCCAATGGGCAGAGATGAGCATAAGAAAAGAAAAAATAATTTTTTGTCACAAACTCCAAAAAATCAAATATCTGACGGCATAGATGTTGAATTTTCAGATGAGTTTGCTGATGCAGAAGACAGAAAAGCTCAAGCAAGAAGCCGCGCTGCTGATAAACGGGCACATGAAAAATAATTGGTACAACGGAGCGATTCGGTTCAATAACCGAATCGCTCCGTTACGTTATCCTTTAGTACTTCTACCTCTTACCTCTCAAAGTCCGCGTACAAATATTACGATTTTTTATTTACTTTCTTCCTGTATATTTCCGTTGTATTTAGGAAAATTATACACAGGAGGGGTTGTTCTATGGAGCATGGTTTTTTAACTATTGAGGAGTTTAATACGCTGATACAACAGTGGAACGGAAGAACAATTAAAATTACAAAGCATGAAATAAACGATATCGATCAAACAGTAATCCATCTGCAAAGCATATCCTATGACCAGAATACCCGCAGAATTGATGACTATGTACCAAAACATAGCTTACTTTTAAACGGAGACGGACAAATCGAAGCGCTGCCAACGATGAGCGATGAACCGCTTCCGTCATCCAATTATGAAATCCCTTTGGAGGATAACTCTTTATTTGAATTTAATGGACAGAAGTTTTTTATTACTACGGATCGTGGAGTATATAAAATAGAGTTAGTTTAAATGACGGTAAAAAGGCTGCAATAGCCTTTTTTTGGCAGTTAAGAAAGTTTACACTTTCTTACTGCATAAGTGTAACTAAGGTTGTCACTTAAAGTCTAGGTGACAACCAAGTTTTCTTTATTATTGCAGGCAGTTATAATCAACTTAAAATGAAAGCGAAAAATATAGGAGCTATCCATTTTAACTGATAGTTCCTCACCCTCTATGAAAATATCATAACAAAGAATAGATTATCCGGTTTCCAACAAAGGAATATTAAATCTGTTCAACGAGCCTCCCCTGCTGACGCATTTCGGACAATGAACTATGAAACTGGCATTCCATTTCTTACAAAATAAGAAAGCATCTGCTACAATAAAGCTAATTGGATTATAGATTAGTACTGCGGTTTGAAAAGACTTTTGATAGTTCGCAAAATCACCTGTGGCCAGAGAGTCTTGCACAGTGGGTAGAAACAAATAGCTAGAGTAAAGGAAGGAATTATAGATGGTACATAAACAAACCAAACGGCCTATCGTGCTTATTGCCCTCGTATTATCTATGTTTATGGCTGCAATTGAAGGAACCATTATTGCCACTGCCATGCCTAACATTGTATCCGATTTAGGCGGGTTCACGCTGTACAGCTGGGTCTTTTCCAGTTTCCTATTAATGCAGGCAGTCACCACGATGATATATGGCAAATTAGCTGATTTATTTGGCCGCAAACCAATCTTTGTCATTGGTGTGGTTATCTTTCTGATTGGTTCTTTATTATGCGGATTAGCAGAAACGATGACTGCCCTTATTATCTTCCGGCTTATCCAGGGGCTGGGCGCCGGGGCCATTCATCCGATAGTAACTACCATGGTCGGAGACATGTATAATTTGGAAGAACGCGCCAAAGTACAGGGTTATTTAGCAAGTGTCTGGGGGATATCCTCTGTTGCCGGCCCGCTTCTGGGAGGAGTCATTGTACAATACATTGATTGGGCTTGGATATTCTGGATGAACATTCCGATTGGCCTTATCGGCTTGGCCGGAGTTGTCCTATTCTTTCATGAAAAAGTGGATAAAGAACAGAAAACCATCGATTATCTTGGGACAAGCTTCTTTTTTATAGCCATATCATCGCTGATTATCGTGTTTGTACAGGCAGGTACAAATTGGGCTTGGTTGTCACCAGAAACGCTCGGTCTCCTTGGACTCTTTGTCATTTGTATTTCCTTATTTATTTGGCAGGAGAAGAGATGCGCAGCGCCAATGATGCCTTTATCTTTATGGAAGAACAAATTAATGATCGTTGCCAATATCGCTACCTTACTTTCCGGTATGATTATTTTAGGTTTAAGCAGCTCTCTTCCTACGTATGTACAGGGAGTCATGGAAGAATCAGCGATTGTGGCCGGTTTTACCTTGAGCACCTTATCCATTGGCTGGCCAATTGCAGCCACTGCCGCCGGTCATATGGTATTACGAATCGGCTTTAGAAAAACAGCATTTCTTGGCGGTATCGCATTATTTGTGGGCACATTTCTCTTTTTCCTGCTTGATGCAGAAAAAGGGCCCATTTATGCCGGTTTCAGCTCTTTTATTGTTGGAATAGGAATGGGGCTGACTTCGACAACATTTATCGTAGCCATTCAAAATAGTGTGTCCTGGCAGGCAAGAGGGGCGGCTACCTCTTTAAATATGTTTATGCGTATCATTGGCAGTGCAATCGGTACTGCATTGTTAGGCGGTATTCTTAATCTGCGCCTGCAGCAATATTATCAGCAGCAAGCAATCGATGAAGATATGCCAAATACAGATGCTATTTTAAATGAAGGATTACGAGAATCTATCCCGCCAGATACACTGGCTTTAATGCAGGATGGGTTGACCCAGGCATTTCACACGGTGTTCTTTGGTCTATTCGTAATTGGTACACTGACTTTTATTATTCTATGGTTCTTCCCGAAGGATACACCTAAGGATACATAAGAATACCGGGCAAAAGGCGGTCCGGTTTTCTTATGTTAATCAACAATTATGGAATCCCCCTCATTTGAGGGCTGTTCATTTATTATGTTATTTGTTTTAACGCCGATACTGGATAAAATCACCACTGCAAATACAACTGTGAATCCTATAATGACATATCCCAGTATCTTATACCCTCTGGTTGAACCTTTGATAATCAAATAACCCCCTAAAATCAGAACAGCTAATAAAATTAACCATAGCATTGTATCACAACCCCTGTGTTCTATTTCAATTCCCTTCCATGCTAACATATCGAATCCTATTTTAAACTATTTTGATTATTATTAGTTCAATCTATCATTTCAGCCAAGAGGACTCCTTCCTCAAAAATTCGATGGAATTTTAGGTGGGAGGTGAATTGGCGGTTTTTTCGCTAGAATTTTTATTCCCTTTATAGTAAAATAAATTACAGAACGTTAGTTCGTTTTAGAGGGGTGGAAAGTAAATGGCGAATTACCAAACGATGCAAATATGGGTAAAAATGAATCACCGTATGTACGGATATTTCAAAGAAATGTGTCAGAATGCAAAGAATATGCATAACACGACCAATTTTTATATCCGGCAAGTATTTACAGCTTTCACGCAGGAAAAAGCGTTGCAGCCGCTTCAGGAAGAAGTGTTAGACGCTATCCAAAAACATATGCCAATAATCAACGATAACCAATTCGTTGTTTATCAAAAGAAGGTCGTAAAAGAACATTCCAAACCCGCCCGAGAACGAAAAGAAATCAAGTGTCATGTATTCAAAGAACCTTCTAGAGAAAACCCTTATGTTGATTACAATTTTTTGGATGCTCTTTTTAAATCCATGGCACAAGACGATTATCGCTCTCTGCCAACGCAATCGAGTCAAGGGGTTATGAAAACGGTGTTCCAAAATTGGAAAGCATTTTATGGCAGTTTACGAGAATATAAAACGAACCCTTCAAAGTTTAAAGCAAGACCAAAAATTCCAGGATATAGTCGTAAGAAAGAAAAAGAAGTTCTTTTTTCAAACCAAGATTGTGTCATAAAAGAGAATAAGTTTTTGAAGTTTCCTAAAACGAAGGAACGTTTAAACATCGGTAAATTAGGGTTTACGGAAGGAAGACTGAAACAAGTCCGCCTTATCCCAAAGTATGGTCACTACGTCGTAGAACTGGTTTTTCAAGTACCGTCAGAACAAAAAATGAAAGCATCGAAAAAACGGTACATGTCCGTTGATTTAGGAATGGATAACCTTGCAACCATTGTCACCAATACAGGACGAAAGCCTGTTGTAGTGAAGGGCAAAAATATCAAATCCATCAATCAACGCTACAACCAATTGAAAGCGCATTACCACGGAATTCTTAGACAGGGTAAAAACACCAATGAAGGTCTGTTTACGTCTAAACGATTGAAGAAAATCAACTACAGACGCTTTAATCAAATCAAAGATTTATTTCATAAAGCGAGTTACCGAATCGAAAAAATAGCCCTGGAAGAGGATATTGATACCATCATTATTGGGCAAAATAAAGCGTGGAAACAACATGCCAAGATGGGG
Source organism: Oceanobacillus sp. B139/18 (assembly GCF_055524595.1). NCBI lineage: Bacteria > Bacillati > Bacillota > Bacilli > Caryophanales > Bacillaceae > Oceanobacillus > Oceanobacillus sp. B139/18. Next base: position 1,354,472 of record NZ_JBVFXI010000001.1, read on the forward strand.
AAACGAAACAACCAATCGTTTACAACCATTCCGCATCGTCTTTTGATGGAAATGATTGAATACAAAGCTCAGAGACATGGAATCAAAGTCATTATGACAGAAGAATCCTACACATCGAAAGCGAGCTTTCTTGATCAGGATGAAATCCCTGTTTACGGTGAAAAGACTTCAAAAAAAGCTTTTTCAGGTAAGCGAATAAAACGCGGGCTTTATCAGTCCAAGAATGGAGTTATGATGAACGCCGATGTCAATGGAGCCGGAAATATTATGAGGAAAATATTTCGGGAAGCATTTGAAGAACCCTTCGCTTGCATTGAGATGCTGCTTCGACCGGCAGCAATCATTCTCAAATAAAAGTAGTCCCAAAGGCAGGACCAATGGGATAGCGGGGTTGGGTGTTTTTAGCACACCAACGTGTCAACTCCACTGGTGGTTAATCGTCATCTTGAAAGTCGACACCCCAGAAACCCCCACTTCAAATTTCAGTAGAAATTAAGTGGTGGGAGTATTCATTTCGCATAGCTGTACTGTAAAAATTCCTTTCAGATTACTTGCCTCCATTTTAAAAGCATTCATACCGTATTAACAAAAAGACCATCACTAAATTGTCGAAAATTTTCAACCAATGCTCCTTGAACTGTCCTTATATATCCTTCATCATTATAAGTGAGGATACATTTACTTCAAGATAGAAAGAGGTGATGGATGATGGTTACAGCTATAAAAAATCAGGCGTGATTTTCTGCTGGATACTTTTCATTACCTCTGTATCAACGATTCATAAGCAGCAGAAAAACACCCCTTAACGTTCATTTCTAGTTTAAACCTCCTTGAAACGTTTTACTCCTATTTATTCGTAAAAGATAAAACGGGTTCAGGAAGAAAGGGGCACGTGCTTATGGCACAGAAAAAATGGTTTAACATGCAGACAGAGCAAGTGGAATCAGAGCTTGGAACAGATATAAAGCATGGTTTAAGCAAAGAGCAAGTGGAACAAGGCAGACAAAAATGGGGAAAAAATGAATTACCGGAGCCGGAGAAGGATCCAAAATGGCTAAAATTTTTACGCCAATTTAATGACACGTTAATTTATGTTTTATTAGCTGCCGCTGTTCTTACGATTGTTTTAGAACATTATGCAGACACTGTCGTTATATTAATGGTGGTTCTGATTAATGCGGTTATCGGCTATTTCCAAGAAAACAAAGCCGAGAAAGCATTGGAAGGCATTAAAAAGATGCTCTCTTTGGAGTCAACAGTTATTCGTGACGGGGAGCGCAAGGAAGTCGCTTCCAGCGATCTGGTACCGGGTGATATCGTATTATTGTCTCCAGGAGATAAAATTCCCGCAGATTTACGGTTGACTGCCGCCAGCCGGCTGACAATAGAAGAATCCCTTCTCACTGGTGAATCAACATCCGTCGAAAAAAATACAGACATCCTGCCGGAGGATACGGTCCTTGGAGATCGATTAAATATGGCTTTTTCCGGAACAGCGGTTGTATCTGGATCGGGACAAGGGATTGTCGCAGCCACCGGAGCAAATACGGAAATCGGTAAAATCAACCAGTCCATTGCAGAAGTGGAAGAATTAAAGACACCTTTATTAAAACAAACAGCGCATTTTGGAAAAATGATTTCCATCGCTATCGTCAGCATTGCTGCTTTATTATTTGTTTTTGCAGCAGTTTTCTATGACTATCCGATTGGAGAGCTGTTACTCTACGTTATCAGCTTAATTGTTGCTGCTATCCCCGAAGGATTGCCTGCTATTCTTTCCATCATTCTTTCCTTAGGTATGCAGGTAATGGCCAGAAACAATGCTATTATGCGTAATTTGCCGTCTGTAGAGACACTCGGAGCAGTAACCGTGATATGTTCGGACAAAACAGGGACGCTTACCAAAAATGAAATGACCGTCCAATCCATTGAACTCTCCGATAGGCACTTGGATGTTACAGGTACAGGATACGCACCAGAAGGAAAAATTCTTGAAAATAATCAAGAAATAGATATTGCAGAGGATAAAGAACTGCAACTGTTTTTAAGTAACGTATTAACAGTCAATGATGCCTATTTGCGAAAAGATGACGATGAAGAATGGACAATCAGCGGCGAACCGACAGAAGGGTGTTTGGTCACGCTGGCAGAAAAAGCAAATCAGGAAATAGACCGGCTTCCCCTCCTCTCTAAAATTCCTTTCGATTCCAGCTATAAATACATGGCAGGACTCGTGGAAAAAGACGGAGAAAAAATCATTTATGTCAAAGGAGCCCCCGACCGGCTGTATGATATGGCAGGTTTGGCAGAAGGTTCTGAACAACGCAAGCTTTGGGAGGATAAAACGCTCGTACGCTCCAGCAAAGGAGAAAGAGTTATCGGCACAGCATATAAATACGTTGATAACAACAAAACACAGATTGATCACGAAGATGTTTGTGAAGGATTGAACATAATTGGTTTGGCTGGCATTCTGGATCCTCCTAGAGAAGAAGCGATGGAAGCAGTGAAAGTTTGTAAAAAAGCTGGCATCCAGGTGAAAATGATTACAGGAGATCATAAGGCAACAGCTCTGGCTATCGCTAAGCAAATGGGCATTACCGAACAAGACAATGTTCTCGAAGGTCGCGATTTAGACCAGATGTCTGAAGAGGAGATGCTGACTGCAGCCCAAAAGGTAGATGTTTTCGCCCGCACCAGTCCGGAGAACAAACTGCAGTTGGTAACCGCCATGCAGGAAAACGGAGAAATCACAGCGATGACAGGTGATGGTGTCAATGACGCTCCAGCCTTAAAACGGGCAGATATCGGTGTTTCCATGGGCATCAAAGGAACCGAAGTCTCCAAAGAAGCTTCCGAAATGGTGCTGGTCGACGATAATTTTAATACGATTGTCAATGCCGTGAAGGAAGGACGGCGTGTCTACGATAATTTGAAGAAAACGATTCTGTTTATCCTGCCAACCAATGGCGCGGAAGCATTCTTGATTGTTTCTGCTTTAATCGTAGGAATGAATATGCCGCTCTCCCCGATTCAAGTCCTTTATGTAAATACGGTGACAGCAGTAACCGTTTCGTTCGCACTGGCATTCGAAAAACTGGAGCCGGGAGCAATGGAGCGGCCGCCGCGCCCGGCTAACGCAAAACTGCTCAGTCCCTACTATATTTTCCGGATTATTCTCGTATCATTGCTTGTCGGCGGAGCCATTATGACCATGAATGTAACCCTGCTTGGTGATCCGGAACACTATACAACGGAACAGTTAACAACGATTACGCTGCATTCCATTGTAATCGCACAGGTTTTCCATGTGTTTAATGTGCGAAATGAACGACATTTTGCATTTAATAAGGATTTCTTCTCAAACAAGATCGCTTTTATGCTTGCGGGCGTTCTGATCCTTCTTCAATTAACGGTGACGTATATTCCATTCTTAAGGAATGTATTTGATTTATATCCAATCGAGGCGCAATACTGGGTCTATCCTTTTGCGATTGGATTGATGACCTTTACCATTATTGAAATCGAGAAATATATTACCCGGAAGATTTCTGCTGCAAGAGCATTTAACAAAGAAAATGGGAAAGCATAACGACAAAAAGACAGGGATAATCCTTGTCTTTTTAATGTTATTAGCTGCTTGTCATCATGCAAGCTATATGGAGTCAAATGACGTTAACATGCAAAAGAAGCAGAGAATCCCTTCCCTGCCTCACTCCGCTAGTTCTTTTTTGCTTGTTATTTCCATCCCTTTCAATGCCTGACCAGCCAATCGATCCGCTTCCCGATTCTTTTTACGTGAAATGTGCTTATACTCCGGGATAACTCCCAATTGATTCATTTTATTTTCAATTCGATCTGCCCATTTTGTTAATTCTTCCTCATAACAAGGCCACTCTCCCATTAATTGATTCACAACAACCTGGGAGTCGCCATAGAAAGAGACAGGCAGATGATGGACATCCAATCTCTCCAATTCCACCAGTGCCAAGTGCAATGCAGCATATTCTGCTTCATTATTCGAACAAAGTTCTTCCACCATTGCATTTTTTCGTAAACGGTAAAAGGTATTATTCTGTTGATAATAGATGGCACAGCCCAAACCGGAATGGCTTGTTTCGAGGTCAAATCCCCCATCAAAATAAACAGTTATATCATGCGGTTCTGTTTGAATTTCTTCCATCTGCTTACGTAATTCTTTTAAACTCCATGTATGCTCATGAGAATCGACGAATACGACATTTTTCATACGTCCCATTTTCCTTATATCTTCAACGATGAATAACGCTTTTGATGCCTCCATGTCCTCAGAAGTAAAAGCTGCAGTAACCCCTTTGGGTGTCTGATAGGTATATTCGATTCGTACTTTCATCATTTTGCCTCCGGTCTATATATCGGGAAACGAAAAACTGCTCTCTTTCTCCGATAGTATTTCCATAACCCTCTATTTATACATCTGTCAGAAAAGCGATAAGGAATGAAACACCAACAGTAGCTTATGTTTATCCTATCAGCCCTTTCAATAAAAAAGATACACAAAAAATGGATTATAAGCAAACCAGCCATTGCCACTTTCAGAGAAGCGACAGAATAGCGATCCGATAAACTTTGTATTTGTTGCAATCATTTTTTATCGTAAACCCAAGCAGTTTCTCCAAAAAGATTCTTGTCATCATAGCCTTACTCTGATATTATAATGAGTGAGTACTCACTTTTATGTGAAAGGTGTTGTGTTTTATGATGCAATTATCCAATATGTCCAAGAGCTTTGGAAAACAAACGATTCTGCAAGATGTCTCCATAGATATTAGCGCCAATCAAATCACCGGATTGATTGGTCCTTCAGGTACAGGGAAAACGACATTGATTAAATGCTTGATGGGAATGGAAAAATACGATACTGGTTCTATCCAAATCGATGATACAGCGGTTCCCAACCGTAAACTTTTAAACAAAATCGGCTATATGGCGCAAAGTGATTCGCTATACCATGATTTAACCGGTTTGGAAAACATTCAATTTTTTGCTCATATGTACGGGAGGAAAATATCCAATAAGGCAGTTCAGTCCACACTGAATCTCGTCCAGCTTGAACAGGATAAAAATAAATTGGTAGCCCACTACTCTGGCGGAATGAAACGCCGCTTATCACTTGCGATTGCTTTAATTAATCAGCCTGAGTATTTGATTTTAGATGAGCCTACGGTCGGGATTGATCCCGTGCTTAAATTAAATATCTGGGATCAACTGCATGATTTGAAAAAGGAAAGTACGCTGTTGATTACGACCCACATTATGGATGAAGCCATGAAATGTGACCAGCTGTTATTAATGAAAAATAAAGGAATTGCAGCAAGCGGTACGCCGCAGGAAATATTAGAGAACTTTGGCGTCAGCGATATTGACCAAGTCTTTTTAAAATTGGAGGAAATCGAATATGCGAATGCTTCAGCTGATTAAACGAATTTGCAAACAGGTTCTACGTGATAAACGTACTCTTGCATTATTATTTCTGGCTCCTATTTTTGTCATTACGCTATTGAATTATATTTTTCCAGATCCGGATGACGAGGTAACCATCGCTGCAGTTAATGTCAATGATGAGGTAATCGATATTTTAGAAGATAATGATATCATCGTAAAACAGGAAAACGAGATGGATATACAATCTTATCTGGAAGAAGGAAATGCCAGCGGTGTTTTAGAGGAAAAGGATGGGAATTGGACATTGACCATTCTGAATGATAACCCGATGGATGAGGGTCCTGCTATTCAGGGAAGCTCACAGGCTGTAATGGAAACAAATTTAGATGACCTTTCGGATAATATCGATGAGATGATAAGTAATATGAAAGATATGTCAGCAGGCGTAGAAGAAATGATGGAGCAGCTACCTCCAGAAATCGCAGAGAACATGGATATAAATATGGACACGAATATCGATACAGACATCGATTCTGAAATCGATATGGATGAAGACCCGATTACTGTAGAATATATCTATGGCGATGAAAGCAATACCTTTTTTGAAATTTTAAATCCCATTTTAGTCAGCTTCTTTGTATTCTTTTTTGTCTTCTTAATCGCCGGTATGTCGATGTTAAAAGAAAGAAGCAGCGGCACATTGGAGAAATTATTATCCACGCCAATCAGAAAATCTGAGATCGTATTTGGTTATTTATTCGGCTATGGGATTTTTGCTATTCTGCAGACAGCGATTATCATCCTATATTCAGTATATATTTTAGATATGGAAATCGCCGGTTCCATCAGCAACATGTTTATCATTAATATTTTATTAAGCTTCGTTGCCCTTGGGCTTGGTCTTCTGTTATCTACATTCGTCAGCAGTGAATTCCAGATGATTCAATTTATCCCGCTCGTCATTATTCCACAGATATTCTTCTCTGGAATGCTGAATGTAGATACCATGGAATCGTGGCTGCAATGGATTGCGCCGATTATGCCTTTGTACTATGCAGGAAATGCGATGATCGATGTTGTTTTAAAAGGATTTACATTTGGAGAGATTCTGGCTCCCCTCTCTATTTTGTTTTTATTTATTGTTGTTTTTGTAACGTTGAATATTTTGGGTATGCGGCGGTATCGGAAGGTGTGAGAATTTAATGTGATTGCTGCAGGTTAAAAAGAATACGGATTTGTTATAACTATTATCAATCGAAAACTCTTTCTCCGCTTTCATGGGAAAGAGTTTTCTTTATTCATTTAGCCTTAAAGAACCCACTCATTATCCCTGTTAAAAATAAAATGTTTAACATTTTTAATTTTAATAATTGATGCGTGGTTATCCTTTTAATATAAAATTTATCCAGGATTGAATCATTTCCAATCTATCTTTATTAAACAGATAAAAATTACGTTTCCCCTCCTTGACTAAGTAAATAACATGAGTATTTTTCATTTCCTTGAGATGGTAAGACAATTTGGTATTAGAAATATGGATCCCTTCTTCCTGCAAAATCGTCAGGATATCCATTGGACAAAAGCCACCTTCTGCTTCAGATGAATCCGGAAAAAACTCCCTCCTTCCTTGATCAAATCGCAACATCTCAATAATTCGAATTCTAATTGGATCCTGAAGTACCTTAAAAATATCAGTAACATGAGTATTTTTCATAATTTTATTATAACATTTCCCTCTTGACATTTCAATTTTTTTTGAAATAATAGTTACAGTTCAAAAAAAATTGAAATAAGGTGATTTTTATGAAATACACACGTCGAGAAACAATAAGCTTAATCAGTATTTGCATCGGATCTTTCTTAATTATTCTAGATACAAATATCGTAAATATAATTATTCCACCTTTGAGAGAACAATTATATTTAAGCAATTTACAAACCTCTTGGGTCGTAAATAGCTATGTATTGGTATTTGCTTCGTTCATCCTATTTTTTGCCAGGTTCAGTAAACGAATAGGTGCAAGAAATGCCTTTATCACGGGGATTTCAATCTTTATGGTTGGTTCGCTATTCTGTGGTTTCTCTAACACTTATGAACAATTGGTAATCTCTAGGATTATTCAAGGAGTTGGTGCAGCTATGTTTGCACCTATTGCAACAAAGCTCTTATCATCGACAGTAACAGAGCCAAAAAAAAGAGCGACTGCCTTTGGTATATGGTCCGGAACATCAGGCATCGCATTTGCCTTTTCGCCGATGGTTGGTGGTTTTTTAAATGAATTGTGGGGTTGGCAAAGCACCTTTCTTATCAATATTCCTTTTTCTTTAATTGTCATCTGGACTGGACTTGCTGCAATCAAGGATACAGAAAAAGAAAAAATTCCGATGTTTTTCAAGGAACAGGTGCTGGTTGCATTGTTTATCTTAATTTTCGTATTTATGATACAGGAATATAAAGTAATCTATCAGTTACCGCTGTTATTTACTTTAGGAGGAATCACTTTACTAATTTTTGGATATGCATATAGTATCAAGTTTAGAAATAATCAGACACAAGTAATAGAGCGGCAACTATTCACAAAACAGAATGTTGCCAGCTTAATAAATGGATTTACTTATAATTTTTCAATCTATGGAGTGATGTATTTCCTTTCTATTCATTTTCAGGAACATTTATTTTTGTCTTCGCTTGAGACGGGTGTGAAATTTTTGCCCTTAACGGTTTCCGGTATGCTAATATCCTCATTTTTGTCACCTGTTCTGGTCAATAAATTAGGACAAAAATGGACTCAGCAGCTATGCTTATTGGCTATTATTGCAGGCAGTATATTTTTGTTTACCTACTTCACAATAGCAGCATACTCTGTTTTTATTTTAATTAGTTTTATTCTTTTCGGTTTTTCTGGAGCTATAGCTCCCGTATTAATGAATGCAGCTTTTTTATCAACGGGAGAAAAATATCATAATGAAATTTCTTCATTAGTAAACCTTGCACGTCAAATTGGCAGTATTTTTGGTGTAGTAAGTGTTTCAATTATATTGGATATACTGGCAAATACAACGACCATTCTTTACTTTCTAGTAGTGATTATATTTATCTCATTCTTTGCTTTTCTATACTTAGCATTTGCATACAAACTGAACAATCAAAAATCCGGAATGCATGAATAAAGCCGCCACCTGGAAATATAAGCTTTCAAGATATGCAGGTGTTTTTCAAATAGATTCCTTTTTTATTTTGATAAAAGAAGGGCTGTTACATAATCAATTACCTGATTATGTAACAGCCCTCAACTCAAGTCAAATTGTACGAATACGATTCTATTCTCACTCAAAATATAGCCCATTAATTACTTTAGTGAGTAGAATATTTTCTTAAAACTTGATTACAACCACTACGCCAATTACGTTTGCCCCGCAGTATTAAACGGGAATCTGTAAGGCCTTTCATAGTCCGAAATATTTTTATTCTATAATTCTATTATCGTCCAAAATTTCCGGCTTATGTTTCATGCTGTCCAGTTCCGTAATTTCTCTAATCACTCTGCATGGGTTGCCAGCCGCAAAGGTATTGCTTGGAATGTTCTTCACAACAACACTTCCTGCCCCAATTACGCAATTATCCCCGATTGTTACTCCCGGACAAACAACCACATTTGCTCCAAGCCAGCAATCATTACCAATTTTAACCGGTTTCGCATAACACATATGCTTAGGCACACCGTCTTTATCCATAATGGCGCGGCGTTCATCTGGAAGCATTGGATGTACAGGCGTAACGATCGTCACATTTGGACCAAAATCACAATGATTGCCAATAACCACCTCTGCATCATCTTGAATGGTTAAATTAAAATTTGCAAAAAAATGATTACCAATCTTTGTATGTTTTCCGTAGTGAATATAAATAGGACCTTGCAGACGGCTGTTCTCTCCAATTTCATGGAAAATATTTGAAATGAGTGCTTGTCTCTTTTCCGTTTCATCTTCGAACGTGCGGTTATATTCGGAGCATAGGTTATGAGTTCTCAGCTTTATTTTTTTTAAATCCGGTTCTCCAGGTGAAAAAAGGGTACCTTTAAAGATTTTTTCTTCTTCTCTCATTTTTATTCTCCTAAGTGGAATCTAGCGCAGGATCAACAAGTTTGTTCCAATCGCTTTTTCCTGTAATTTTGTTTCAAAAGTTCATTCTACAAACAGACAAGCCAAACATAACAAGTGCTATTCATACTAAAAGTCACGATTGTCTGCCCATTGGTACTACCAAGGTATTGTAAATGACCAAAATTCGATTGCTTTTCTCACATTTAAGAATAAACAGTCTTAAAAAGATTTGAAGCCTACTTCAATGACTTGCCCAGTTTTGGTAGGGTGGCATTTCATTTTGCCATCTTATTATTTAAGTTCATTCTTATGCAATATTCGCACTTATTATAACATAATTCCATTGCTTATTTCTCACGCTGATTCACTTGCTGTATATCACTTTAGTAAACTAGTAGTTGTTTAAATGCTAATGCTCTATAGGATACTTCTAAAACTCCCAGCAAAGCATAAATAAGCCCTTTTTAGAGAGCTTATTTATTAGCCGGATTGTAATTAATATGATTTTATTCCCTTTAATTATATGATTCATTAAGTTTCATTATGAACAGAACGATTTCGAAAGTAATTGATAACAATCACGATAAAAGCAATCAAAGAAAATAAGCCAAACGAATCCATAAAAGCATGCAGCAGGCTTTCCTTTTCCATCGTTAGCCTCGCGATAAACAGAGCTAAAGAACTAAAGAATAATACAACTACAACCTTACTGAAAGAAGTATGTGTAATAGCCATGCCTAAGATAATAATGAATGAGCTTATTCCAATTATATTTACTAAGATATAGAGTCCTCCCTTTAATCAAATACGCATCCAAACAGCGATTAACTTAAATTTAATTCATAATGATAAAATTGTGAATCCCGGATATATCCATTCTTTTCATGTAATCCCTGAGAAGCAGTATTATCCGGTGCTGTTTCCAAAACAATGCTTTTCGCATCTGTTTCCATAGCAAGATCCTTTGCTTTATTTAAAAGCTTTTCTCCTATTCCCTGATTCCTTGCTTCTGCATCTACATACAAATCATTTAGTATCCATGCTTTTTTCATAGATATGGATGAGAATGTCGGATAAAGCTGGGTAAATCCGACATACATTTGATGATCTCTCACCATAAATATCACAGAACCCTTGTGTTCTAAACGCTGCTTTATGTACGCTTTCGCACCTTCTATGTCTGATGTTTGTTCGTAAAACACACGATATAAATTAAATAAATTCGATACGCCGTCTAAATCTTCCATTGTTGAATAGTAGTTTCCAAGGCCGACGATTACCTCCATCGTTAATATTCTGTTCACTTAATCCACTGTCAGCTCTTCGTTTATCGAACTCAAGTCTATCTCTTTCAAAAGGGCTGCATAGTCTCCTTCTAATTCATCAATGGATGTGACGCCCTCACTAGAACCAGAGATATCTTCCAGGAAATTTCCATATTCATCAATATAACTGATTTCGGTACCAGCCATCGAATAGATTTTCCAATGTCTATCCTCTTTTTGGAGTGAATACAGTATCGTTTGTTGATAGTTATGTATGGACTCATCTTCAAAATATGTTTCTTGTGACGTATAGATAATTGCGTTATCTTCTTCTTTTTCCTCCAAAACGATATCTGTAATCCATGTTTCCCCACCTATATCCATGATGCTTGTGAGTTCTCCCTCGACATCTTGCATTATTGGCGATTCACTATGGAAATAAGACAAAAACTTATCTTCATCCTCTTGATTTTTAGCTAAAATATTGTGTCTTATAACATCAAATAACTTTTCTTATTCGGGGTCTTCTACATTAGAAGAGGCTTCCACTTCCTCACTTAATATCTCTTTCTCATCCGCAGTCTTTTCCTGATCATTTTCTTGATTCTCTGTTTTGGTTTCTTCATTATTGCAAGCAATTAAAAATAAAAACAGAACAAAAATAAATGCTGTAAAACTTCCTTTTTTTATTATATCTTTCTCCGCTCTATTTAATAAGATTAGTTTACCTTATCTATTCTCAATTCACATATATTTTGACTTATTTGGATTTTTGAAGTTAGTTTAGTAATCCATTCCTTGTTAGAAGCTTAGAACAAAATTACAGAAAGAATTTGTCGCTTCTGTGAAGATTATTAACATGCCACAATAATAATTTGAAGTATCTGATTAATAAATCCTCAACAGCTTTATAAATAAAAATAATCACTACTTGTTTTTTACAAAGTAGTGATTATTTTTATATTTAATATTTGCTTGATTGCCAACTTAAGCATTGCTTAAAATTTACTAAGAATATAAATGATTTTCTACCCTGAAATGTTTATGTGTTAAAACAATAGTAAGTTCAATTACGAACTCATCTTTTATATAAACATCATATTATTTTTTGTATGTCGTGCTACTTTACTCATTACTTCGAATCTCTAAAAAGATACAATATTCACACTTTATCTACCCAGCAATACCCAGTTTAGAGAAAAAGATATACATCAGAAGAATCGATGCGATTATCGCCAAAGAGAACGGATATAAATATTTCCAATTTGTAACATCAACGGAATTATTCTCTTTCAGAACAAATTCTGTTTCCCTCGGTTTGATTTTTCCGATAATCAACATCAATCCTACACAAATAACAAATAATATTCCTAAGATATGAATGTAATTTAATCCAAAATCCCAGACCAATTGTGTTAAAGCATAAGCGAAGATAAATACTGCTAAAGATATTTTCGCCGCTATGGTAGGTACACGTTTTGTCAGATATCCTACAATTATAATTGTTAAGATTGGCACATTGTATAACCCATTGACCGTTTGTAAATAAACAAAAAATCCTTCCGGAACCAGTGCAATTAACGGCGCTACAATAATAGCAAAAAGGGCAATGCCAGTACCAATATACTTTCCTTTTCGTACAAGAGTCGCTTGTGTTGCATTTGGATTAATATAAGGCTTATAAACATTTATCATAAATAGAGTCACCGATGAATTGAGTGCTGAATTAAATGTTGATAACACTGCTCCTGCTAAAACAGCAGCAAAAAATCCAAGTAACGGGCTCGGTAACACATGTTCCACAAGTCTAGGATACGCATCTTCAGGTACTAATTCAGGACCGAATATATTAAAAGCAATAATTCCAGGCAAGATAATGATTATCGGCGTGAATAACTTAAATGCCGCCGCAATTAATAACCCTTTTTGCCCTTCCTTTAAGCTTTTGGCTGCAAGTGCACGTTGCATAACAAGTTGGTTGGTCCCCCAATAGAATAGTCCGATTAAAAGCAACCCGGTAAATAAAGTACTAAAAGGGACCGGTTCTGCGGATGAGCCGATAGCATTTAATTTTTCAGGTGTATCATTAACAATCGTGGTTATCCCTTCAAATATGGAACCATCTCCCAAAACGGCTAGACCTAATATTGGTATTAATAGGCCTCCAATGAACAAACCAACTGCATTTACCGTATCACTGATAGCAACAGCTTTTAGTCCACCGAAAATAGCGTAAATGGCACCGATTCCTCCAACAGTGACAGAAATGATCCAAAATGCGGTTAATCTACTGACGCCCAGAATTTCGTCAATATTAAAAATACCGTTAAATGCAATAGCACCTGTATATAGAACGGGAGGCATTAAATTCGTGATATACCCAAGTAAAAAAAGAATGGTAACAATTTGTTTCGTTTGTTCATCATAACGATCAGCCAGAAAATCAGGAATCGTTATAATATTCCCTTTTAAATACCGAGGAAGAAAAAATATCGCTACAATAATAAGAGCAATGGCAGCTATTACTTCAAATGCCATGGAAGATAAGCTAAACTGATACCCCTCCGCACTTAAACCAATAAGCTGTTCTGTAGAAAGGTTTGTTAACAATAGCGACCCAGCAATCACCCATGCAGAAAGCCCTCTACCTGCTAAATAATAGCCTTCTGTAGTTTGGAGGTTTTCACCTCGCGTATAAAAATAAGAAATCAAAGCAACCAATCCCATAAAAAACAAAAACGATATAATTGTTATGAATGACATTGAAGGCCTCCTATGATAATAGTTTTTAACAAAATAATTATTTTCTAATGTCGTTCATTGATTTTTGTAGAGAATTAACCGCTCATTCCTCCTCGCCTACTTTTCCCATGTGAAGCAGTTTCTTGAATTTTTATACCTCTCTTACCTTGCTAATATGAAACTCAAATCAATTGGAAATTGATGAAATTGAGGCGCTTTCAAAATCATTCGTATACAAATTTATTTGTTAAACTTCCTAGTTTTTCTATTTCCACAGTCACTTCATCCCCAGGTTTTAAAAATACTTGTTTATCTTCTGATTCCCCCATAATCACTCCCTCTGGTGTGCCGGTTAAAATAAGATCGCCTGGTGTTAATGTCATATACTTAGAGATATAACTAATAATCTCATCACAATGAAAAATCATATCGGAAGTATTTGAGTTTTGTTTTTCCTCCCCATTTACAATCGTTTTAAGTTGCAAATTATTTGGATCCTCCACTTCGTCACTAGTTACTAAATAGGGACCGACTGGACTGAAATCATCACAGCTCTTGCCAAGCAACCATTGACTAGAAACAAATTGTAAATCGCGAGCGGATAAATCATTTCCTGTAACATAGCCAAATACATGATTTAGTGCTTCGTTTACAGGAATATTTTTTGCTGTTTTTCCAATGACCATTCCTAGTTCTACCTCGTAATCTAGCTTTTTTGTGGTTTTCGGAATTTTAATAGCTTGTTTATGTCCTGTTAATGTATTATTAAATTTGTTAAAAAGAATCGGTGTTTCGGGATAGGGTGAACCCGTTTCGTCTGCATGTTTTCGATAGTTTAACCCAACGCAAATAATTTTACTTGGTGAGGTAATAGCTGGTCCCCAATGAATATCTCCCTCTTTCAAATAACGAATCGATTCCGTTTCTACTTGTTCTATATAACTCGCTATTTCTTTCACCGCATCTTTTCCTCCATGGATAACTTCCATCACATCCGTTGGAATAGTGGCATTCCTATGATTTTGGAGCAATTCATCGAAATCGATAATACCTTTATCCGTTTGAATTCCTAAAACCTCTTTATCTTCCTTCTGAATAGTTAAAAATTTCATCATTATTCTCCTCTCTATCCAATTTCATAATGTCGACTATCCTTTACGCAATTTTAAAATTCCAGGTACATTCCGGTGTATAATATCCTCTATAATATGATCGGGAATCTTTGGCATCTTGGTTCCTTCTACAACATCGTTAATTTCCCACAATGTATCTATGGTTTGTGTTATGGTAAAGAACGGGAAATCTGAACCCAAAAAGATTTTATGTGTTACACCATATTCCATAGCTAATACCATTGCATTGTAATATTGCCATGGTCTTCCCCCTAAAGCGGATAAATCCATATACATATTCGGATTTTTACGAACTACTGAAATGCATTCACCAACCCAGGGATGCCCCATATGAGCAATAATTATTTTTAAATCTGGGAAAGCCCTTGCAATGGGATCTAAAGCGGCTGGTCTTGATGCATCTAAAAAACCTTCTGGAACAAAAGATGTCCCTTGATGAAATAGTATGGGAATATCTAATTCATTCGCTTTTGCATATAAGGCAAAATGTTTCTTGTCATCCGGATAGAAATTTTGATACATCGGCCCCAATTTTAATCCGCTTAAATGTAAATTCTTAACTGCATCTTCTAATATACTAGGCGCTAAATCATTGTTCGGATCTACACTCGCAAAGCCAAATAATCTATCCGCATGTTTGGAAACATATTCAGAAACATATTCATTCGGAACCCTCGTGCCGGTTGCCGGTGCATCAAACGCTAAAACGATCGCTCCATCTACATCTTTTATACTTTCTTGATGGTCTTCCGGTAATGCAATTAATTCATGTTTTTCTCCCCAGGCTCTTTGACAGGCTTCTCTCATCGCCCCCGTTACATGACCAGGTCCAAATAAATGGGTGTGACTATCAAATATCATGGCAAGCAACCCCTCCTCGTTTATTCTGATTCTTCCTATTTGTTGATAAACCTTCTATTTAACTGTTGCTTTTTAATTCATCCCTCAATTCCTTAGGAAGTAAAAAATCAAAATCGCATCCTAACTCCGCTTGTAAAACTGTATTTTCAAATAACAACCCATAGCCACGATCATAAAATGGCTCTGGCTGTACCCATTTTGACTTCCTCTTCTCTAATTCTTCTTCATCAACAAGTAATTGAAGACGCCGATCATGGATATCCAATTTAATTTCATCTCCATTTTCAATTAATCCGAACGGTCCTCCGACAGCAGATTCTGGAGATATATGAACTACCAACGTTCCATAAGAAGTTCCGCTTATTCTTCCATCAGATATACGCACCATATCACGCACACCTTTTTCTAATAGTTTCTGTGGAATAGGTATTTGCCCTTCTTCCGGCATACCTGGAGCACCTTTTGGCCCGAGATTTTTCAAAACTAATACACTATTCTCCTCGACATCGAGATTTGGGTCATCAATCCGCTTCTTCATATCTTCCAAAGAATCAAATACTACTGCTTTTCCTTTATGTTGAAAGAATTTCTTGGATACAGCTGTTTTCTTAATAAGTGAACCACCAGGGGAAAGGTTTCCTTTTAAAACAGCAATGCCCCCGTCTGATTCAATTGGCTCAGTCAACGGAAAGATAACTTTTCTATCCAAGACATGGACATCCATCAAATTCTCTTCCACTGTTCTACCTGTTACCGTCATACATTCTCTATGTAAAAGAGGTTCCAACTCTTTCATTAGAGAAGGTACACCACCAGCTTCAAAGTACTCTTCCATTTGGTATTGTCCAGATGGCCGCAAATTCAATAAAAATGGCGTTCTTTTGCTTATCTCATCGAACGTCTCTAACGGAAGTTTCATACCGAGACGTTGGGCAATAGCAACCATATGAATAATACTATTTGTTGAGCCACCACTCGCCATCGTTACGGTGATCGCATTTTCGATAGCTTCTCTTGTCATAATATCTTTAGGCTTTAAATTTTCTTTTACTAATTGAACAATTCGATTCCCTGTCATCTGTGACATATGACGCCTTCTTGAATCGACAGCAGGTATTGCTGCACACCCAGGTAGAGCCATTCCTAATCCTTCTGCAATCGATGCCATCGTACTAGCTGTCCCCATTACCATACAATGTCCGTCACTCCGGCAAATAGCATTTTCTGCTTCTGCAAGTTGAGCACCATCCAAATTTCCTGCTTTATGTTCTAAGGTAAAACGATAACAATCTGTACAAGCACCGAGGCTTTCCCCGCCCAGCCTGCCATTCAACATCGGCCCTCCCGTTAGGATGATGGATGGTATATTCGCACTGGCAGCGGCCATTAATTGAGCGGGGACCGTTTTATCACAGCCTCCCAATAAAACAACTCCATCAATAGGATGGGCTTTCATCATTTCCTCTGTATCCATGGCCATTAAATTTCGTAACAGCATAGATGTTGGTTTAATATATGGCTCCCCAAGAGAGATCGTCGGAAATTCCATTGGTGTTCCACCCGCTTGCCAGACTCCTCTCTTTACATGTTCAACGAGTTCGTTAAAATGCGAATGACACTTGTTTAATTCACTAAACGTATTGCATATACCAATGATTGGCTTCTTTATATCATCTTCCGTATAACCCATTGATTTTGTAAAAGAACGATGTACAAATCCCCACAGGGTTTGATCAGCAAAATATGTCTCACTTTTTCTCGTTTCGTTACTCAAAGACAGTACCTCCTATCGATTGTTAAATGAAAATGTTGGTAACCCTTGTACATCCATGTTGATACGGAATAATCCCCCAGAATAAGGATGAGATGCTAACTCCTTTTCTGTTAATCCTGTACGAGCACTCGTAACGTATAATTCATTCCGTTTCTCTCCACCAAAGACACAAGAAGTAACACGAGGCACTGGCAGTTTGATTGTTTCTAATAAATTTCTATTATTAGGATCCCAGCAACAAATGACCCCTGCATCCCAATGTGCCACCCATAGATTCCCTTCCATGTCACCTGACATGCCATCAGGCAATTTAAATTTCTCTGGTATAATCACAACAGTTCTCTTATTGTTAATATCACCTGTATTCAAGTCATAATCGAAAGCTACTATCTTATATGCTAACGTATCAATATAATACATGGTTTGATAATCCGGAGACCAGGTTATGCCATTGGAACATCCAACAGATTGAATCTTCGTTGCTATCGAATAATCTAGTTGGAGACAAAATAATTCCCCAGTAAACTTTTCAGCATCTACTCCATTAACAGTTCCTACCCAAAAACGTCCGAATGGATCACATTTGCCATCATTAAATATATTTTCAGAATGCTTATTGGGATTCGTGATAAATGTCTTTTTTTCCGTTTCAAGATGGAATAAATAAATGCCGCTTTCTGTGGCCATAATCACTTCCTGTTCATTCTTAGGAGCAACACTTCCAATATGCTCGCCTATTTCCATTTTTCGATTTCGTTCATTTTTAGGATCATATATATATAAATTCCCTCGAGCACTGTCGATCCAATAGAGTACCTGGCCTTCGCTATCCCAGGAAGGACTTTCTCCTAAATGCGCCTTTTCATCTTGGACTAGTTCCCAAGTTTTATCCAACTATCCCACCTCACCACACTACTAATTTAAAAACACTCGTCTTACAATTCGCTCGCATTGGCTAAATGACCACCGTCAATGACTAAAACAGTACCCGTAATATAAGTTGCTTGGTCAGAAGATAAAAAGTAGACCCCATCCGCTACTTCTTCCACTGTTCCTAATCTTTTCATAGGTGTTTTCTCCGTTAAATTCAATGTCTCATCTCCTTTTTTTAATTTTTTATCCAATGGTGTATCAATAAAGCCGGGTGCTACTGCATTTACTCTAATATTGTACGGTGCCAACTCTACAGCTAACGATTGTGTCAATAAATTAATTCCCCCTTTTGAAGCATTGTAATGGGCTAAGTACGAACTGCCAGCCAAGCCATTTTTAGATGAGATATTTACAATGCAGCCAGGAATTTGATCTTGTATCATTCGCTTTGCTATCCATTGGCTGAGAATAAAATTTGCCCTAAGATTCACTTGCATGATCTGATCCCAATTTTCTATTGGAATTTCAATAACAGGTTCCCTAACAGCTAAACCAGCATTATTAACTAAAATATCTATCCCTTCCCAATAGGCATAAGCCTTCTCCGCTTTTTCTTCTATATCTTCAACATTTTGCAAGTCACAGACAATGGGCAGAATTCGATTATGATAGGTACGACACTCCGCAGCTAAAATGGATAAGTGCTCTTCATCGTTATCCAATATGGCAACACGACAATTGTTTTTTAGATACTTTTGAACAATCCCCTTTCCTATGCCCTTAGCTCCTCCAGTAACTAACACTCTTTTTTGCACATGAACACCCTCTCTCTTTTCAAGATTGAAACATTTACCATTTACTTATATCTGGCATTGTGACTTGTTTTCCATCTGAAGTGATTGACTCCTCAGATAAAATTCCAGGCAATGTCAGTTGTAAAGCCTTATAGATATCAATATTCAGAGGCTTGTCATGCATAATGCAATCTAGGAAATCTTTAATCATATAATAGTCTGCTCCCCAATGGTTAGCGTTTTTTGGTTCAACCGGCATTTTCAAATAATCTTCTGGTAAAAATTCAGGATAAAATGCTTCAAGATCCATCCATTCTTCACTAGATGGATTATAATCTTTTAACCATACGCGATGCTTCTCTCCAGGAACGCTTGGTGCTTCATAACAACCCTTGGTTCCTTGTAAGGAATAATACCGCATAATATGTGGTCGATTAGAAGTTAAATCTAATCGTATTTTTATCAGCGCATCACTTTCTGTTCTGCATAACATAATCGTTGTGTCATCAATTTCATTATCTGGAGATGTATGTGATCCGGAACCTAAACAATTTACATATTGAACGCTTTCGTTAAACCAATTTAATATAGGCCCAAGACTATGTGTCCCATAATTACAACCGCGTTTTCCCATGGTGTCTGTTTTCCGCCACGTTGGATCACCATTTTCATCGTATTGTAAATGTTTCACATTATGTATATACGCTCCCTCCGAATAATAAATCTCGCCAAATAAACCTTTCTTAACCATATTTTGTATAGCAACATTTTCTCGTATATAACAATAATTTTCCGCCATCATGTATTTCGCCTTACTTCGTTTGACTGCATCCAATAATAATTTACATTCTTCCAAAGTTGTTGCCGCGGTTACTTCTGACAGTACATGGATATCCTTATTCAAAGCTGAAATTGCTTGACGCGCGTGCATATGAATAGGAGATGTTAACACAACGACATCAATACCATCGTTAAGGAATTCCTCATAGTTAGAAAAGGTTCTTTTCACACCATACTTTTCTGAAAACTTCATCAGAGCTTCTTCATTCGTATCCATAATGGCTTTCACTTCTACATCATTAAATAAGTTAAAATCTTCATAAAAATCAGCTCCTCGTGTTGTACCAACTATTCCAATCTTCTGTTTATTCATATAAGATCTCTCCTAAATAAATTTATGAAATTTACAAATTAAACGAGCTAATGTAACATCTTTTGTTTAACTTTTTTATTCATGATATTTGGCTACCATCCTCAAACCCATTTTTTAGCATTTGAGGATGGTTATTATTCATATATTAAATGATCCCACTCTACGAAGCCACTTTAAAACTTTTGAATGAATGAAAAAGATACTAAATGAGCTCTTTTAAAACATCCTCTATTGCTTGTAATGTGTTATCAATATCTTCTTTCGTGTGGCTATAACTAATATGATTCCGTTTAATATTCATCGGCATTTTGAAAAAGCCTCGCTCAATCAGTTTCTTTCGATAACTGACATACATTTCCGCATCGTTCTTCATTAAATCTGTATAATTTTTCGGTTCAAAATCCATAAAATATGTTGTCCAAACAGATCCAAATCCAGCTACATATGCTTTCATGCCGAGTCTTTCATGTATTTCGCGAATGCCATTTCTCATTCTATCCCCAAGTTCAAAAATATGTTGATGAACCGGTTCTGTTTCCATAATTTCCATGGTAGCAATCGTTGCTGAAGTACCAACAGCATGCCCATTGTATGTACCAGCAAACCAAACGTCTCCACCAGGATTGGTATTGTACCGCTCCATATATTCTTTCTTGCCGGCGACTGCGGCCATCGGGAAACCATTCGCCATTGCTTTCCCCATTGTTGTCAAATCAGGCGTTACATCAGCAACCTTTTGAAAACCGCCTAAGCCATGGCGAAATCCTGTAATCACCTCATCAAAAATCAATACCGCATTATTTTCATCACACAAATCACGCAACCCCTGCAAAAATCCATCTTCTGGCATCACACAGCCTATATTATGTGGAATTGGTTCTACAATGATTGCCGCAACTTCATTCTTGTTTTTATGAAAAGTAGCTGCAACATCGTCTAAATCATTGAATGTACAAATCAGTGTATTATCAATTGCTTCATCCATCATTCCAGCAGAACCTGGGTCACGCTTGCCTATCATATCAGGAGCACTTAACATATTTCTCGCTACATAATCATGCCATCCATGATAACACCCCTGAAATTTAATTAATTTAGTTCTATTTGTTATAGCCCTTGAAAGTCTTATCGCATGATACGTAGCTTCTGAACCCGAATTGCAAAACAATACCTGATCCGCCGAAGGAACGTTCTTTGTTATTTTATCTGCACATTTAATCTCTAAATCAGTGGTACCTACTCCATATAAGTCTGTTGTTGAAAGAGCTTCAATTACTTGATCATTTACTGCTTTATAATTATGACCTAATATATATGGTCCGAATGCGGATTGATAATCAACATATTTGTTTCCATCCGCATCATAAATGTAAGCGCCTTCTGATTTAGTAAAAATTAAATGGGGATCCACATTCCTTATAGAAGTGTGTACGCCACCAGGGGTATATTTTATTGCCTCTTCATATAATTCTTTACTTTTCGTATTTAACATTTCTAAAAAACCTCCCTATTTTTAATCATGCAAAATGTAGAGCGAAACGACATCACCAAACGAAAGCGCTTTCTAATTGTTTTTAAAATGATCCTCCCCTTTACAATTTAAAATAGTCTACAAAATAAATACACATGAGACATTTCCTAACGAATAAAGCAAACGAAATACATAATACTGAACTTAGTTCTCCTTGTTGAACAAGTATAATGTGCTAATATTAGTTTTGTCAATAGTTAATTTTCTGTTTTATCTGTTAACCGTTGAAAAATACATGAAAAAGTCCGAACCGATTGAAATTCAAATGAATGTTAGAATTTCAATCGGTTCGGACTCTCCTTTATATCACATACCATTTTCTTTTAATGTCATATAAATCATAAAGAAACAGGTATACGAAATCACCTATTATATACTTTTTGCGATGTCTTGTGCTGTTTCACGAACTAGTTCTCCAATTTTTGAAAATCGATCTTTAGGTAATTGAGAGGTATGGCCTGTTACACTAATTGCAGTTGGAGTAGTATGGCGAGCATTAATTATCGGAGCAGCAATGCATCTAACACCAATCTCGCCTTCCTCATCTTCAATAGCATAACCGTTCTGGCGGACAGCACGAAGAGATTCCTTGAAAGTCGTCATATCAGTAATTGTATTCGGTGTTGCCTTATCCAAATTTTCAAATGTCACTATTTGGTCAAGCTCCGATTCACTCAAGTAAGCTGCTATTGCTTTTCCTAATCCCGTTAAATGAATTTCCGTCTTCAGGCCGGGATACGTGGAGAATTTTATGAAACTATCCGGTTCTTCTTTTGCTATATACATGATTTGATTTTCATGAAGGATGCCTAAATGTACAGTAAAACCCGATTCTCCCATCAAACGTTTCATATATGGTTTTGCCAATTCTATCATATTACTATCAGACACATACGTCATTCCAATTTGAAACATTTTGGGACCAATTTGAAAACGACCATTGAGATCTTTTTGAACCATATTATGGTACTCAAGCGTCTTCATAATTGCAAAAACCGTAGCTTTTGGTAAATCAAGCATTTTACAAATTTCTGTTCCCGTATATGTATCTTTCGACTCACTAATAAGTTTTAGTATTTTAATTGTTCTTTCCAAAGCTGGTACGTGATATTTTTCCAATTAGCTCCCCCCAATTACGTTATCTGTTTACAAAGGACTATATATGATTTGTTTAAAATATAACTCTTTGACCAATGAATTAGTTCAGTATATAAACTCGCGTTCGTAATATAGTACCATTATAAGAATATGTTTTTTCTTTTGTCAAGATATCATGTTTGCGTCAACTATTTATGATTACTCTTTAAAGATTTTTAAGACCTTTATTCGGATTAGTTAAACTTTTATTCTGATTTCGATAGAGAGTAAGCTTAATTTTGTTATGGAAAATAAAATATCATTTCATTTTCTCTAAAACCCAATGTAAAAGATATATATGTAATTAATTACTCTGAAATTTCACTCAATAAACCCCTTAATTACCAGGCGCAAAAATATTGAAACAATTATAGTACTAAGATTTACTTAAATGTATAAAAATATTGCCAATCGCAAGCTGTTTAAAAGGGGCTTGCAGTTAAATATAGAAAGCATTCTTTCAAATATTTATCCCTTACCAATCTAAATATATTAATACGAGAAATATCCTCCAAGAAAATCTTGGAACAACCTGTTTTCTTCTGTATCCGCACGAGTAACGATATAAGTAGATGCCTTTGGAAGCTTTAACTCCGGTGTTCTTACTTCCAGTAATCTCCCTTCTATTAGTTCCCGATTCAAAGCGATTTTAGGAAGAAAAGAGAAACCTAGCCCTTCCTCGATAAATTTTTTCGTAATGTGGACCTGTGTAACAACCATAGTACGTACCTTGTGATACTTTACATGGATCGCATTTAATAGATCATCCCAGTATTCTGGATGATTATAGGTGAATAATGTCTGATTTTCAAATAGATCATGAATATCAATTGGCGGGCTGCTTTCTAAATCACCGCCATCATGGGAGCATACGCAAATCACATCATCTTCTTTTATTTTCTCCACTTGCAATGATCCTTGTACGGGTTTCATCTGCAATAATCCGAGATCTGCTTCTCCTTTTTCAATCATTTCGCTTATTTCCATTGATTCTTTTATCTGCACAATCACTTCTACATCCATGTGCCGCTCCATAAATTGTCTAATAATATATGGAAGAATGGAGGCAGCTAATAATGGAGAAATAGCGATGGTTAACTTTCTTTTATACCCTTGTTCCCAAGCCAGTAAATCATGAGTTCCACGGTCATAGCTGGATAATATTAACCGGGCATGCGGCAAAAATCGGCGTCCAGCTTCCGTAAGAATGATATTACGTCCAGACCGGCTAAAAAATTGTGTGCCAATATCTCTTTCAAGCTGTTTAATATGTGCCGTTACCGTTGGCTGTGCCATATATAGCTTTTCTGCCGTTTTTCTAAAATTTTCACTTTCTGCAGCCATAATAAAGGTCCGTAACCAATTTATATTCATCTCTTCCCCCTGATTGATTATGATTTTTAATCATTTAGTTAATAAATAACTAATATTCATTATTATATATCTCATTTATAATAGACACAAATAGTAAAAATGGAGGAATTATAATGAATTTTCGACCTGGTCTTGAAGGTATTACAGCAGTACAAACCAATTTGAGTTCTGTAGATGGTGAAAATGGCCGCTTGATTTTTCGTGGATACCATGCAGATGAATTAGCTCGTAAGTATACGTTTGAAGAAGTTATCTATTTACTCTGGTATGGGGAACTGCCGGCACAAAATGAATTAAAAAAATTGAAAAAGCAGCTTCATGAAGCAAGAAATTTACCGGAGTACATCATTCGTATTATTGATGAATTACCAGAAGATATGGAAATGATGGCTGTTTTAAGAACAAGTATATCTTCTTTGAAAGCGAATCCAGAATGGCCGCCAACATTAGAAGAAGCAACCCGTATCACAGCTATCATACCAACTATACTTGCTTATCGTTATCGATCTTTACACCATTTAGAATTTATTGCGCCTAATCATCAATTAGATCATGTGTCCAATTACTTGTATATGCTTACTGGTAAAATACCGAAAGACGCACATATCAAAGTTTTAAATGCTTATTTTATTCTTACGGCAGAACATGGTATGAATGCCGCAACGTTCACGTCCAGGGTAATTGCATCTACTGAATCTGATTTGTTTTCTGCCGTTTGTGGAGCAATTGGTGCTATGAAAGGGCCATTACATGGAGGTGCACCAACCGGTGTCATGTCAATGTTAAACGAGATAGGTACAATGGAAAATACCGAAGATTGGTTGAGAAAAAAACTAAATAACAATGAAAAACTGATGGGATTCGGACATCGTGTTTATAAAACAAATGATCCCCGGGCTGAGGCATTAAGCGATGTCATTGAAAGTTTATCGGCTAATGATGATTGGTTTGCCCTTGCAAGGTATGTGGAAAATACCGCAATTCGCTTGCTTAAAGAATATAAACCTGGACGAAGACTTTATACCAATGTTGAGTTTTATGCAGCAGCTGTTTTCAAAGCTATAGATCTGCCGGAAATGCTGTATACACCAACATTTACTGCAAGCAGGACAGCCGGATGGAGTGCTCATGTTCTGGAGCAAGCAGAAAACAATCGGATATTCCGTCCTCTTTCTGAGTATACTGGATTGGAGAATATGATTAATGAAAATACTCAAAGAGGCTAAGAGAAGACTAACCTCTTGGGCAAATACTGCACTAAAATATTAATCGATAAACTCTTAAATGTTCGTAAACATTATAAAGTGAAACTTCCTTCAGCGGGGTTCTTTCATCCCCTGCTGAAGGAAGTTTCGCCTTATCTAATTCATGTTTACCGAACATAAAATAGTTATATTTACATTAACTACTGCTCTATCTTTCAGCAAAATTGGCTTTCTCACTAAAAAAACAAAGCTTAATATAAACTTTTTCCAGATTTCTGTTTAAACAAAGTCTTTCCACTCGTCTCACTCACTATATCAATAGTAACACCACGATTAATCCGCTTCGCACTCTCATACAAGAACAACCACGCAAGACCAATAGACAATACGAACATCAGCAGCAAGCCCAGACTGATTACGATCAGTGGATTACTTGCTTTCCATGTAAGTAAAACGCCAAATAAACTAAATACGAAACCGAAAAATCCAGAACTTTCCGCGCCCAGATCAACAACAAATGGAGCTGCCTCACCAGGTACGAGCATTAATGCGTAAGGGATGCTTAAAACAGCCAAATACACATATGCCAACAATAATAGAAACATAGACGTTCCAAAGGTTAACCGCTGCTGGGGATTGCCCGGATTAAACCGTGCACCAATTGTTCCGATCCAAATGCCGATGGAGCTGATTCCGATGGTAATTCCAGCTTTCACCACAATTCCAAAGATGAACTGCCACCATGCCCAGCCAAGAAATACTCCTACAATACATTCCAAGATCGTTAAAATAATAAATGGCAGCAGCCAGCTGATCCATAGCTTTCCTAAGGCAATATCGCGGCCTGATAATGGGAGCGTGCGTAAAATCCACGCAGACAATCCTTCCCGTGCAATAGCCGCAGCAGCAAGCTGTCCGTTAAACAATGCATAAATAAATAAAAAGAAGCCTTGAGCAATGGGCCATGAAATATCATTAAATCCGCGAAGATCACTTAAGCGGATGCCACCACTGAAGAAACCGATAACCGGAAAAACGATGAAAAAGGCAAGCGGTAAAAATGTCATCCATTCTCTCAGATCACGCTTAATGGAAAACCATTCTTTCTTCCCGATCGCAATAACTGGATGTGATACACCCTGCGCACGCTCTTTTTTAGGTTTACGCTTTTTCTTTTTCCCGCTTCCTTCACTTAGTCTAACCCAACCCGTGCGGAATCCTTTTTCAACTAATGTCGTCGTAAGTAAAATCAACACTCCGGCAAAAAGTATCAATAAAATCATTGGCAGGAAAAAGCTCATTGAACCATTTGCTGCCTGAATTAATGCATCACTTCCCCAGCTTACCGGTACCCAATCCGGTAAAACTGGAAGCCCTGCCATAAGAGACTCTGATAATGAACGGTTATTTGATATTTGCGGTAACATAAATATCAAATAGACAAACAATCCTGACAGAAAGGTCATCGCTGTCATCAATTCATTTGCTCGTCTTGCAGGAATAAGCTGTATGACAACCAAATTAAGCAGGTAGGCAATGGAAAGCCCAATGGTAGCCGCTGTATGCAACATACATACAAGTACGAAATAATAGATAATATTTGCGCCGCTGGCCACCCCATAAGCTGTAAGTGGTACTAAAAGAAATAAAAAAACAGTCAAAGGTGCGCCGATAAAACTTTGCATGTACTTCATTATAAAAATTTGTCTCGTTTTAATCGGCATGGTGAACAGAAACTATAAATCGGTTGCCGAGTACAAGTGTTTAAACACTTCTGGCATCCCGATTAAAATAATCATTCCAATAATCATTAACAAGCTGAAAGAAAAGATCCCATCTAAAATGGGCTCAGTCACCGAACCGGCAATGTTCCATATCGCCTGAGAGACAAAAAACAACAGAACAGCCAAGACTGCAAAAACAAAAAGATAGGCAAAATAATTTTTAAGATTTTGTGATTTGAGTGTATTTACAAATATTCTGCGCTGATTCTTGAGCAAAACCTTTATCATGATGGACCACCTGGTTGATTTTCTTTCGCCATCTCCTCAATAATCGCTTCTTGGTCATCACTGCCTGTTAATTCTAAGAAAATTTCTTCAAGACTTCCCTCTGTACGTCCGTCTTTTTCCCTTAATTCATCCATTGTTCCAAGTGCGATGATAGCACCATCTGAAATAATACCGATCCGGTCACACATCTGTTCCGCGATTTCAAGAATATGTGTTGTTAAAAACACCGTCATGCCTTTATCGCATTCTTCTCTGAGCAAATTTTTAAGATTCCGTGCACTTTTAGGATCAAGCCCCACGGTTGGTTCATCTAAAAATAAAATTTCCGGATCATGGACGAGTGCTCCACAGATTGCAATTTTCTGCTTCATCCCATGAGAATATCCTTCTATTAATTCATTAGCCCGGTCCGTCAGTCCAAATATGGACAGTAACTGCTCCGCCCGTTCTTTAAAATGATCCGATGATATTTGAAATACAGATGCTACAAATTCCAGATATTCCCATCCAGTCAGTTTCGGATATAAATTTGGCTGGTCTGGAACATAAGCAATCTGCTTTTTCGCTTCAAGCGGATTTTTCCAAATATCATAACCATTTATTTCAATCGTTCCATTTGTTGGCTCAAGCAATCCAGTCATCATTTTAATCGTCGTTGTTTTTCCTGCCCCATTTGGCCCTAAAAATCCAAACAGTTCGCCTTTTCTCACTTCAAAATTAATCTGTTTGACAGCAGCTTGATTTCCATATTTCTTTTCAAGCTCTAAAATTTTGATGGATCGTTCACTCATTTTTTGCCTCCTTGTATATCCCATTCATTTATTCGGTAAAAGAGTAACTTTAATTTTCTGCTATTTCTTCAACAATCAAATCAATACATTTGTTATTTGTTTTTTTATACAGTAAATATTATTAACTTTCAATTAATTCCTTTCAAATAGATTCCGCTAATATATGTGCATTATTAATTACTCAGCACCCTAATTATTACAAATCCTGCCCTGCGTGTAAAATAGTTTAAAGTACGATACTAGCTTTTTAAATAGATTTCATCATGCCATAACTTATTGATTTTCACGTCTCTCCAATGACTGACAATAAGCAGTGCAGCGATAATTGAACAATTAATCATCAAACCTGAATAAATTTGCCAGCCTAGATTACCCTTATGATGAATAATTTGAAAGATAAAATATGGAATTAGCAGCATACTTACTGCAAATATGACATATGTAATCTTATTATTCACTTTTAACACCTCCGCTTCCTTTTTGCTTCATCAATTTCTTTCGATTCAACGTTAAATAATAAAACTCTAAAGCTGTCATCAAATATATCCTTCCTTTGATGACAGCCCCTTCTCTTTAAACTTAAAAATAGTCTTATAGAGTTCCTTGCTTCCGAACCAGACACATAATACCGCTAATAAGCAGGAAGATGCCAGGAATAATACCAAACCCTACGGTAACAATCGATCCTAAGATAGAAATCACAATGAAAATCGAACCTGCAATTTTCGGCTGTTTATTCCCTTTAATCAAGAAAATCGCTGCAAGGCTTAAAATAATCGCGAGGATAGAAGTAATGAGAAGCGCCCACCCTCCTGCGCCCATTCCTTCCATGACCGTATTCAGATCATTAAGACCCATTTCTGGATTTTGCTCTACTACTTCTTGAAGGAGGTCTTCATTATTTTGCAGAAATAACATAAACCCGCCTAAAGCTGCAACCAGTCCATATCCGACCATTCCAATGACACCTAATACAATTTCAACCGTTCTTTTCATTATCTTTATACCTCCCTAAATCTCTTATTGACCTGCAATATCTCTCTTAGTAAATATTCCCCAAGAAGCTGCTAAAAACACTACAAAATAAACAAGTAAAACCATGATGGAAAACGGCAACGTCATCCCGTCCACCCAAGGTGCGTCATTCGCATATTGGCTTAAATCTGTGTTCGCAAATAAGATATATTTAGCCCATGCATACTCCGAGAAAAAACTGACAATGGAATTCCCAGCCATCATTAGAAATACCGCTGTTCCAATGGCAAGTGCACTATTGCGGAAAATGCTTGAAATCATAAAGGCAAAGGTTGCCATCATTACTAAATTAACGAGTTTATAGCCATAGTTTGTAATTATCTCATGAATAACCGATACATATTCCAAACCGCCGACCTTATCCATGACGATTTGCGGATTTAATCCTTCCACACCAAAGAACACGGCACCAATCACCCATGAAAAGACAACCACAAATAACAGTGTAATCAAAGCGAATAGCAGGACTGCCAAATATTTGGATAATAGTATTTTTGATCTGGAGATAGGACGGATAAGTAAAAGTTTTATCGTACCCCATCTAAATTCATTCGCAACAATCCCTGCTGCGATAATGATCGTTAATAAACTTACGATGGACAGCATGATGTTCATCTCCATCACAAATTGCCACGCATCATACCCCGCCGGCTGAATATCATTTTCTAAATAGTAATTGTTTTGCTCAATCAAACCCATATTAAAGTCTTCCAGGAGCTCTTCCTCTTCCATCTCCTTCGTCAGCTCTTCATTCTCTTCCTGCAGCTCCGCACGCCATGAATCCTGACTGTAATCCTCTCTTACGTCACCAAAAAAGCTTGTTAACATGCCATATCCCGCAATAATAACTGCTAAAAGTATGTATATGATCCAGGTTGATTTTTGTATATATATTTTATTTATTTCGTTTCGGATTAAATTCACCAGGTTACTCAATGACATTCTCTCCAATCAAATCAAAGAATTTTTCTTCTAATGTCGCTCTGGATACTTCTACTTGATAAATCAAAATATCATTTCGCACGAATGTTTGAATGATATTAGGAATTTCTTCTCTTTGACTTTGAAAGGATATGAAACCATTGGTGAGAACGGCCTCTATAATATGCTCTGTGCTTAACAGTTCTATTGCTTTCTCTGCAGGTGTTACTTCCATCTGAATCTGATGGGAATTCTGCTCTGTATCTGCTGCATCATGAACATTTTGAATCGTAATAAGCTCTCCATTTTTAATAATTCCAATCCGGTCACACATTAATTCGATTTCTGATAAGAGATGACTGGAAATAATAACTGCAACATTTTGCTCTTCAGCCAATCGTCGAATATAGTGTCGTATCTCTCGGATACCTGCAGGATCAAGCCCGTTTGTCGGCTCATCTAAGATTAAAACAGACGGATTATGTAATAAGGCTTGAGCAATCCCTAACCTTTGCCGCATTCCTAGCGAGTATTTGCCGACTTTTTCTTTGATCGCCTTTTCCAGGCCTACTAAGCAAATAACCTCCTGTATCCGCTCCTTGCTGACATCCGGAAGCATACGCGCAAAATGTACCAGATTTTGCATCCCTGTCATAAACGGATACATTTCTGGATTCTCAACAATGGCTCCAACCTCTTTAATAGCCTCCTTATAATCGTTTTTAATGCTTTTGCCCAGTATCTGTACGTCTCCACCGGACATTTTTATCAGACCTACCATCATTCGAATGGTTGTTGTTTTACCCGCACCGTTTGGGCCGATGAAGCCAAAGACTTCTCCTGACTTAATCTCAAAGTTTAGCCCTTTAATAATTTCGGTTTTTCCAATTGTTTTCTTTAAATCAATTAGTTTCATTGCTGTGTTTTCCAAAAAGTTCCCTCCGTGAAAGCATAGTTATTTAGTTCATTATTACCGTAATTTCTTTATAAATGATCAAACCTGGTTAGCCGTTTTGCAGGATTTCTTTAACTGATAAAGTATGTGGCGCCAAATATGAAACAGCCAGCAGTTTTTTAACGTTCTTAGAATAACTTAACGAGATTATTTTTAAAATGAGATTGTTTCAAAAAGCGGAACCATCAAAATAAGTGTAGATAAGCAGCCCGCAGACATTAACAAAGTAATTCGTTTTCTATTCTGCTCTTTTGAAGATTTTGTAAGCTCCCAGGACACTGCACTCCATATAACGATCGAGATAATAGCTGTTACAAGCGTTACCTCTGTTGACATTTTTGACATCTCCCTACTTTTCATTTATTTTCCGATTACGAAAAATACCATAAACAGCTAAAGTTAATGTAAACAAACACAATACCGTTAAAGCAATAGCAGCTCCTCTATCATCACCGTAAAGACGATAAGCAGAAAATCCGTTTCCTAATGTATTGATGAATAAAGCGACAATAATAAGCGGATGTATCTTTACTTTTTTCATGGGGAATCACCTCTTTTTTCAAGGTTGTTTATTTAAGTCCGAGTTCAATACCATACTTTCCGTTCTCTCTATCATTTCATTTTTCTCAACTTCGGAACCAATCATAATGATGGAGTACCTTAACCCCTCTTCATCCCAAGTAATACTATTGACAACCTTTTCATAGGCCGCCTTCCTTCCCCGAATTTCCACATCAGCTTTTTCAATTTCCATCCCTTCAGGAGAATGAAAAATAGATAAGTAGAACATTGGCATATCCGCTTTAGAATAATACGTTAAATTTAACTCGTCACGCGTTATTATTCCGTCGATGTGATGCATTTCGATATCCTTTAAAATAAACTCATCTTCAGGAAACAGATAAAATGATTGTTTAAGAATTTCTTCTGCCTCCGCTAATGTTACTGTATCTGGAGCAAATGCTTCTAAATCCTTTATTTCAACATCATCTGGAATATTCAAAGTGAAGGTATCTTCTGCAAATACTGGTGATATGTCGATTTTCTTATAGTCCAGTTCCGTTCGAATACCGCCCACTTCGGAAATCATTTTAATAATAAATCTAGTTTTCTGATCCACCCACAAGTCTGTATCTCCAAATACATGATCAGAAATTTTTGCTTTTGCTTCTATATGGAATGTATCAAAGTCTAGTATTTTTTCTTCTCCTATTATTTCAAGTGCATGAGTATCCTTCGTGATGCCCTTCATTCCATTCATTTTCCCTGTAGAATCATGTGATTCTACATCTCCGTCTGCTGTTATATCCATCTCAAATGCGCGATGATTATATTTATCATAGATAATTGTTTTTGCACCATCATTCAAGGCTTCCGTTCTTTTATCTTCCCCTTCCAGCTGGTCATGTGTAATGGTTTTTCTTTTGCCATTTGCGACGTATTCTTCTAAAATACTGTGCTCCATTAATTCTGTTCCTTGATATACTTTTGATTCGGATAACGTATAATAATGATCCATTCCTTCTCCTGCTTCAACCGCCTTGCGCATGATTTCTTCAGCAGATATGTTCATATCTTTTCGCCTCCTGATTTGGTAAAAGGCTGCATACGGGCCTATGTTCTTTTTATATACATTGGACGGTATGCAGCCTTTTTATCTAAGGAATCTAATCTCCATTCAGAGCATTACATAAGTTTTTCTTCATTTTCATTCATGTTCTCTATAATATTTTTGAAGTAGACAACTTATTAGGAAAGCTAATCTCTACTGCTGCTCAGAACTCAACACCATTTCCTCCGTCAGCTCTACAACTTCCTCTTCTATATCTGGATTTTCAATCATAAGCGAATAACGCAAACCATCCTCATCCCAAAAATAGGCATTAATTGATCCCTCATATTCTGCGATATTCCCTCTGATTTCTACATCTGATTCTTCAATCTTCATAGCTTCTGGAGATTCAAATATGGATAAACTAAACATTGACTTATTATCATCTGAAATGTAGGTTAAATTTAATTCCTTCCGCTGTAATTCTCCTCCAATATCATATAATTCTATTTCTTTCAAATTAAAATCTTCTTCAGAAAACATATAAAAATCTTGCCCAAGTTCATCTTTTGCTTCCTCTACAGAAACTAATTCATTAGAAACATTATCCTCCATATTTGTAATCTCTATATCATCTGGAATATCAAGAGTGAATGTATCTTCTGTGAAATCTGGTGAGAAATCAAGCTCTGTATAAATTGATTCTATTTTAGAATCGCCTGTTTCTGAAATCATTTTTACAACAAACCACGTTTCTTTATCCACCCACAGTTCCATATCCCCCATCAAACTGTTTGCTTCTTCTGCCTCCAGACTAACATGAAATGTATCTCTACCTAGCATTTCTTCGTCCCCTACCACTTCATAATCATGAGAATCTTCTGCTACATCCAGTATTTGCTGAAAGCTTTCTTTCGGAGTAAGTGGATAATCCGTAATTGCTGACGTATCCATTTCCTGTGCTGTTTCATTTCCCTTATTATACATTACCATCTTTTCACCGTTATTAAGTACCTCTACTTCTTCTTCTCCTTCTTGCGTAACAATTTTTCTATCTGTCCCTGAAACAAATTCTTCCATCATTGTTTCTCCTATTAATTCTTCTCCTTCATAAAATACTATTTCAGATTTACCATAGTAAGTATCTACCTCTTTCTCGGATTCAATCACATTATGAATAATTTCTTCAGCAGATACCTCTATATCCTGTGAACACCCTCCTAAAATTAACAACAGTATACTAGCTGCTACAAAACTTGCTTTCCATCTAAATTGAAACATACGTTATCTCCTCTCTTTTATCCAGCAGACAAATAGAGTCCCTTTCCCTGCTGTTGACCAAATATTTATTTTTCCATCATGATTTTCCATAATAAATTTTGCAATACTCAAACCCAGGCCAGAGGTTGTTCCTTTTCCTCTAGATATATCGTCTTGATAAAATGGTTCAAATACCTTCTTCATCTGACTTTCTTCCATTCCTTTTCCTTCATTTTGAATCAGAAGGACAGTTCCATCTGTTCTCCATTGGTTTACTTCTTCTTTTAATTCAGGGAAAATCCAATCTGGAAGTGATTTTGTTGATGCTGCTGCTCCCATCCAAATTTCTCCATGCTTAGACGTATGGCGAATACTATTATCCATCAGATTATCTACCAGTCGAATCATTTGTTTTGGGTCTAATTCATAAGTGTTCCGAACACTCCATTCGGTAGTCAATCGAATATTTTTCCTTGCACATGGTTCTTCATATCCTGAAAATAACATGTCAAAAAATTCTTCCCCATTTACCTGTACCGGCTGAAGAATATTCTTAGATGATTGAAGTGCAGTGAAAATGGATAAATCATCAATCATTTGCCTCATATGTTCTAATTTATCATTAAGAATCGTCTGATATTCTGTCCGTTCTTCATTTGATAAATCATGATTTTCTAAAGCTTCCGTATACGTACGGATAACTGTTAGGGGCGTTTTTAAGTCATGAGATAGAGCTGCTACCATATACTCTTTTTCTTCCTGTTCTTTGACAAGTTTCTCTCTTGTCTCTATAATTTGTTTTTTCATTTCCTCAAATTGGTGATTTAATTCTCCAATCTCATCTTTTGAGCGAATCAGTTTTTTCTCCACATTTTTTCCAACTGCAAAAGCTTGCATATGACTTTGCAATTGGTAGAGCGGGCGGTTCAGCTTCCAATTTATCGCAGTAATAACAACAATATAAAGCAGAATAAAAAAGATACCTGAAAGAATAAGCGTTAACAGCATTTGCTGATTTGAGGTTTCTACCCAATCTTTTCTTCCCAACGTAATTTCGTAAATACCTGCCAGCTGTTGATTCTCGTTAAATACAGGCTTTTTATATGAATAGGTTTTTGCCCCTTTAATAATTTCATTTAAATTTTCAAACATCCTGTCTTGATTTTGGTGTGAGATATAGTTTACATTTCCCTCCATTGTTGAAAATAAATTAAGTCCATCATAACGATATAAATCAATACGAAGATTATCATCACCCATCTGTGTTAATCCTTGAAAGCGATTGTTTTCCATATATTCATATAAAGATGCATCATTTAACTCACCATCTAAATCCGAAACAAGCTTTTGAAAATCAAGATGTTCCTTTAAATCCTCTTCCTGATCATAACTCTGCAAACTGACATAAAGCAGATACACCGCCACAACCGGCAGCAGCATCACCACAAGATGACTCACCATCAGCCAATTTTTAATCTTCATGGCATCGGCTCTCCTACAAAACGATAGCCTGCTCCCCAAACCGTTTGAATAAATTTCGCCTGTTTTCCAGTATCCTTTAATTTCGTGCGAAGACTCTTAATATGCACGGTCACCGTATTATTACCGTTCACATTTTTCAGCTGCCAAATATGCTCATAAATGTGTGCTTTCTCAAACGTAATAAACGGATTCCGGGCAAGTAAGAATAAAATTTCCTTTTCCTTCGCCGTCAGAACAAGAAGCTCACCCTCCAAAAATACTGCGTCATTTAAGAAATCAATCGCTAATCCATGTGCATACTGTGACATTTGCGCATCATAGCTTTTACTTGTATAACGCTGATATCTTCTTAAATGGGATTGAACCCGCGCCGTTAATTCCTTAAGACTGAACGGCTTGGTTAAATAATCATCTGCACCTAAATTCAATCCGCGTATTTTACTGTCATCCTCTCCTTTTGCACTGACGATTAATAAGGGTACATCGCTTTCCAAACGGATTTTTTCACACAGATCATAGCCATCCATCTCCGGCATCATCAAATCAACAAGTATGATGGAAAAGTCACCTGCTTTAAAATCCTCCCAGCCTTCTACACCAGTAGATGCCCATGTCGTTTGAAACCCTTCCCTGTCCAGATGATCCTTCATAATCCGGGCAATTTCATAATCATCTTCTACAATTAAAATGTTTGTTCTCTCTTCCATTGGAACCCCTCTCTCTGACTACTTTGAGTATAAATCATGCATGACGCTGTCTTTGAATTCTTTATTTTTAGTTAATAATTTCTATGTAAGAACGCGTTACAGTTTTCCCTTGCTGTAACGCGTTCTTTGATTAATCTCTGTCATAAGCAAAAATACCGTTACGGTGGTGCCACGACCTTTTTCTGATTGTACCGAAATAGCCCCCTGATGCAGCTTGGCGATTTGCAGGGCAATGCTCATGCCAAGCCCTGTCCCTTCACTTCTTTCCTCTGTATTGGTGCCGCGATAATAGCGGGTGAACAAATGCTTTTGCGTTTCCTCATCCATTCCCGTTCCATTATCGGTAATTCTGATTTCCAGTGCTTTTTCTTCTTCAGATTGAGCAACTTCTACCTTTACAGCAGTTGCTTGCGGATTATGTTTCCAGGCATTATACATCAGATTATCAATCATTCTTTCAAACAACCGTTCATTCACTTCTATTTTTCTATCTGGATGAATCGGTTCATATACAACTGGATAATCCTTAAAGGTGACATCCTTTTGAAACTTCTCTAAGATTTGCTCCATATATTCATTGATACTCACCGCGTTAAACGTTAAGCTGCTGGCATCATTTTTCAATCGAAAGCTGAGCGTAAAGTCTTCAATTAAATCTACCATATAATCACTTTTTTCAGTGATGGTATCTCCAATCTCTTGAAGCTCCTGCTTCGACCAATCGTATTCCTTATTTCCCAGCAAGCGCCCATAGCCCTCCATGGTGGTCAGAGGTGTGCGGAGGTCATGGGAGATCCCTGCCACCCATTCCTCTCTGCTTTTTTCCAGCTGTTCTCTTTCTTTTCGGGAAGCATCCAGCTTTTCTGCCATCTCATCAAATGCCTGAAAAACCTCTTTATACAACTTATATCTTCTTTTTATTTTGCCATTTTTTCGATATACTTTTTTCTTCTCCTGTGCTGTTAAAACTTCCTTATAGTTTCCATCCCCCATCCGGTTGAGCCAATTTGAAAAAATAAACAAAGGGCTTCCATAACGAAAACTCGTCCAAAAAGAGATTAAGAATGTTACTAGCAATATAACCCCAGTTAAACCAACGAATACTAGCGTAATATCTCTATACAATGTTAATGGCATATCCTGACTTTGTTCATTTGAAGTATATAAAATCCACGAATTACCTGAACCTCTATCTAGGTAAGTATACTGTTTTTCAGTGAAAAGATCGGGAGAAGTGTCTTTTTCAATTATTTCTAATGGCTGCCCTTCTATTTGCTCCTGATTACCAAACTGTTGAATAATAGCTCCTGTTTCATCATAAATAGAAAGTGTTCCTTCAAGCTGGCTTAATTTCTCTTCCACCTCAGGCTGGTCTGTTTTGGAAATCCTGCCGTTTGCATTCGTATTTTCTGATAATTCATTAATAAGAATTTTTCCTGGTTCTTGGTAACCTAGCACAAATAAATATGCATCGTCACTCGCAAATAAAAGCTCTTCTAATGTATATTTGATAGCATATTCCCCTAGCTGCTCTCTCTCCTTCATTTGTACAATGTCAAAACTGCTGTAATTCTCTTTTATATCTTCCGGTACATTTGCAGATTCAACCACTTTTCCCTCTTCATCAATAATTTGCAGCCACGTTTTCTCAGGTAATGCATCGCTGATTTCGTTCCCAAATTCTTTATATTCGTACGGATCGCCAATCTCAATTGCAAGTTCTTCTAGCTGCGTTTGATAATAATCCTCATCTCTTTCCACATTAGAAAGGGAATACAAACCGATAAAAAAAGCAGCGACTACAACAACAATCATCAACAAAGAAATAAACCCAAACTGAATTGAAAAATGAAAAAACAACCGGCTCCGTAATTTCTTCATGAGACATTTCCTTTCACCAATTTATACCCCAATCCCCGAACAGTGAGTAAAAATTCTGGTTTACTCGGATTGACCTCAATTCTTTCTCTGATTCTTCTAATATGTACCGAAACCGTATTCTCATCTGCAAAATGTTCAAAGCCCCAAACCGCCTCCAATAAATCTGCTTTGGAAAAAATTCTATTTGGATGCTTACATAAATAAAGAAGCAGCAAATAGACCTGTGTCGGGCATGGAACATCCTCTCCATTAACCGTTAACATACCTGCGCTTTCATCTAGCACAAAACGACCGAAGTTATATTTGCTGGATTTCTCTGGTATAGCGGCTTCTGTTTTAGCAGATCTTCTTAAATACGCTTTAATCCTTGCCGCCACCTCTAACGGATTAAATGGTTTGGTGACATAATCATCACCCCCTGTTGCAAATCCTGTTAACACATCTAAATCAGAAACTTTTGCCGTTAAAAAGAGAATATACGCATTTGTCAGCTCTCTGATTTTCGGGCAAAAATCAAAGCCGCTCCCATCCGGAAGCATGACGTCCAAAATAATCACTTCTATTTTATGTTGCTTTAATATCTGAATGGCTTCCTGCCCGGTATAAGCTTTATGTACACGCTGAAATCCTTCTTTCTTCAGCATCATTTCTAACATAGTTACAATTGCTTTCTCATCATCCACAATCAAAATATCTGTTTGATCCTCCATGTATGACACCTCCATTGGTATCGTACCATAGCAAGTTTACGAACAGTTGAACAAATCGAAGCTTTTTTAATTTATTGGTAATGTTCTGTTCAACTAGCAGACAGCTGCGTTTGCTAGAGTGAACGTAAAGAAACATAAGAAGGAGTAGTGGATATGAAGCACCAAGCAGAAACGGTTTTAACAGCTATTGGCATTTTATTATTTGGCGTACTATTCGCAGGAAGCATCCTGTTGTATGGCAATGTCGAAGGAAGCCCCAAGACGCTGGAGTTAGTCCAGTCTTTTATGGAGGATGAAAATATAGTTGAATTCAGCGAACAACAAATCATCACTTATATAGGTTATTTATTTATCTATTTAGCTGTCATTTCCTTCACCTGGATAATCTTAGGGTCCGCAGCTATTTACTTATTGAAAAAAGAAACCAGAGGAAAATCGGCTGGGGTTCTATTAATTGGAATAGCCATACTTGGCACGCTTTCAACAATCGGTTTAGGGATTTTTGGCGGTATGATCTATTTGATTGCCGGAATCATGGTGATAACCCGCAGCGCTTCTGCCAGCAAGCATACCTAGGAAACGAGGAGATGAATTTATGTTTACAGTCGCTTTTAGAGAGTTTAAAAGTTTATTTACGAGCATTCGCTCAGGTTTAATAATTGCCGTCTTATTTGGTGTCACAGTCGGTGCTGCCAGATTAGTCCGCCAATTTGAAGCTCCCCTTCAGGATTTAGGACTTGGACAGGATGCTTACGTGATGGGATTAATGCTCTTATTGATTTTAGCCGTGCCTTTGTTTGTAACCAGCTTATCCCACAACATCGTCAATAAAGAAATGGATACACGAACCATCCGTTTTTTAGCAACAAAGACAAGTCGGAATCATATTATTCTTGGCAAATTTATCGGGAGTTTTTTATTTTGGGCTGTATGCCTTACTGTCGCTTTGTTACTTATCATTCCATTTTCAAAATCGTTTTCTATTTTAAATCTGATTCAAGCGATTATTTTTGTGTCTTACTTTATCGGCCTGACACTATTTCTATCAACCGTTATTCCAAAGCCATCTTTAAGTATGTTTTTAGGAATCATTATTTCGGTTGCTCTGCCGGTGCTTGGTTTATGGAGTACAGGGACAGAGAATCTTTTTGTGAAGGCCATTGGCTATATTACACCTTATTTTTATTACATACAGGAAGAAACGCACAGTTACTATGCTTATTTCGTAGTGCTTTTCCCCGTTTTATTTATTGTATTAAGCTTATTCATCTTTAGAAAGAGGGATTTATAAATGGAAGCTTTGCAAACACATCAGTTAACTAAAACATACGGAAAGAAAATAGTTGTCGATTCCGTTGATTTACACATTCCCGAGGGTACGATTTTTGGCTTTCTCGGGAAAAATGGAGCAGGTAAATCCACGTTTATTAATATGGTAACCGGGCTTATCAAGCCCAGCTCCGGTTCCTTTGAAGTTTTAGGTCAGCCTGAAAAAAGGCTGGAATCGATTCAAAAAGAAATTGGTGTACTGCCGGATTACTCTACCTTTTATGATGATTTAACAGCATACCATCATTTAAACTACTTTCAAAAATTAGTCAAACAATCGCTTTCCAAGCAGGATATTATCCATGTTCTCACCCAAGTCGGTTTAGAGGACGCTGTCCATGTCAAAGTGAAAAAGTATTCGTTTGGAATGAAAAAGAAACTGGGCATCGCTCAAAGCATTATTCATCATCCTAAGCTGCTCTTTTTAGACGAACCAACATCCGGCGTGGATGCCAACGCCGTTTTGAACATTCATGCATTAATCAAGGAAATTGCTGCACAAGGAACTACGATTCTATTAACCTCTCACAATTTAAATGAAGTAGAGAAATTATGTGATGAGATTGCGATTATGAACAAGGGAAGCATTCAAACACAGGGAACGATGAAACAGCTGCGGGAACAGTATCAGCAGGACATCGTGATTCATATTCATCATCGCTCCCTCTCTGAAAAGGAGCAAGTACACTTACAGACTTCCTTCACAGAGCTTGTCGAAAAAATTCAAATCGAAGAAACATCTTCCGAAATCATTGTGGCTTCAAAAGAGTATATTCCGCATGTAAATAAACAATTTGTAAGACAGGACATCGATGTATTTCGGTTAGAAGTAGAAGAACCGTCCCTTGAGGAAATTTTTCTTAATCTAGAGTAAATGAAGTCTGTATAACAAAGCAGGAAAAATGAAAGGTGATTTAATTTGATAAAAGACATTCCAGCACCACAACGCAAACTATCCAAATATAGTATCAAGGTTTGGCTTATGAATGAAGTCCTTTCGAATGTAATTGGTTTAGGTATACTTGGTCTATTCCTCTATCTTAGCTATTATTTTTCATGGAGAGAATGGATAGTTTGGATCATCATGGGGCTGATTTTGTTCACGATTATTGATATGAGCTTCACCCCTTTCAAGCTCCAAAGACGGTATCAGCATTGGCGTTTTGGGGTCAGTGAGGAATTTTTACAATTAAGGTCAGGAGCGCTTTTTCAAAAACATCAGATGATACCCATGACGAAGATCCAATCCGTATCCATTCATCAAGGACCATTCATGAGAAAATATCAGCTTTATCAGCTGAAGGTCAACACGATAACAACAAAGCATACCATTCCCGCCTTAGATGAAACAGAGGCCATGGAACTGCGACAGCAAATCGCAACCTATGCGAATGTAAAGGAGCGGGACGCATGAATCAAGAAAAACGGTATCATCCCCTGCTTATGATCTACGATATTTGGCGCTTGATTAAAAACATGTTCTTCTTATTCTTGTTTTTATTTATTATTCGAGCAAATTCTGATTTTTGGCTGTTTACCTATGGACGTTTGGCAATCGTTTTGATATTTATGCTTATTCTTTTGGCCATTCCCATTCGATGGTTTACCAGCAAATATAAAGTTGGAAATGAAAATCTGCAGCTAAACCGGCGTCTCGTGATAACAAGCAGCCGAACGATACCCTATGCAACAATTCAGCATACCAGGCGGAAAGCTTCCCTATTCCATCGCATGGTCAATATGACCTCACTTACGTTGGAAACGAGCACAGCTGGAGATAATAGCACGGTAACCTTTCATGTTCTAACACAGAAAGAAGCACAGGAAATGGAAAAACACATTCGTGCAACAAGAAGCTTGAACCGTTCAGAAAATACCTATGAGAAAGAATTCCCGGGCCCGGTATCTGAAAACATTCAAACAGATACGTATAATGCAGATCCTATCGTTCATTTCTCGCCGACAGCCTATGATATTTTCAAAGCTTCCTTAGCATCCTTTAGTTTTATAGCTGTGTTTCCCATTGTATGGTCGCTTCTATCAAACTTCATACAATTCTTTTCTTTCGGCGCACAAGCGGAAGATGTGTTCACCGATATTCTGGACGCTTGGCCCTGGTGGATTATTCTCGTTTCCATCATCTTGATCATACTGATTGCGATAGCTGCCGGCACCGTGTTAACCATATTTCGATTTGGCAAATATGAAATTGCTTCTGATATCGAAAAGATTTACGTTACACAGGGATTTTCAGAGAGAACTACCTTTCGTATTTCCAAAGCAAATGTGCAAGCTGTCAGCGTACATCAATCATGGATCAAACGAGCTCTTGGAATTGCGGAAATAAAATTGATTTGTGCAGGAAATACAGGCAGTGAAGATGCAGAAGTGAACAGACTGTATCCCTTTCTTCCTGTACAGCGTGCATACACAATGATTGAAGAAATATTACCGTCTTATCAGGTAACTTCAGAAATGAATCGTTTGCCTAAACAAGCTTGGCTGCTTCAGATGCTAAAGCCCAGCTGGGTTTGGATGATTGCAACAGGCTTGCTTTATTATGTTAAACCTGACTTTTTAGGCTTGGAAATACCCTGGTGGATATTTTCTGTCTTTATTTTCATTCTGGTAATCATGTCAAGACTGCTTTATTTCTATCAGACGCGCTATACAGTGAACGACTCCATTGTACAGATTAAGACTGGCGGTTTTAATACAAAATTTTTCTTATCTAAGAGAACTAAAATAGCGGAATTGCAGCTGACACGTCATATCGTACAGCAAAAGCTGGGATTAGCTTCTATCGTAGTAAGCAATCGCGCAAGACCTGTTATGTATACAAGGATCAACAACCTTCCCATTGGATGGTGCCAAGATTTTAGCAGATGGTATACGTTAAAGAGATAGTGCATCCGCATTTATTTAGAGTTGAAAGCTTCTGCTTACATCTCAAAACAGGCGTGATTCCTCCATCATAGAATGACAGAGGAATCACGCCTGTTCCTTTCATGAAGCACTATTTTTGCTTTTTAAAAGAAGTAAAAAAAGAACCTTGCTTCCTATTGCTAATAATAAGGAAACATAAGAAAAAACCTGTTCAGCTTTCGTTTTATTTCTGACAAAACAAATGATACTTATCATCAAAAAATAGAATGGGAAAAATCACGGATATATTTCTGGAAAAGCGGCAAGTTTCATGATGGCCATGATACCTGTTAAAAAATAGATATTCGTATTCCTTTTTCCTTCCATGCGGGCATTTTGTT
The DNA here is from genome assembly GCF_055524595.1 of Oceanobacillus sp. B139/18. NCBI lineage: Bacteria > Bacillati > Bacillota > Bacilli > Caryophanales > Bacillaceae > Oceanobacillus > Oceanobacillus sp. B139/18. The sequence goes on from NZ_JBVFXI010000001.1 coordinate 1,397,743, forward strand.
TATCCTAACAGATCCTTCATATCCTACACAAATGATGTAAATAATAATTTTTAGGGTATAACATAGTAAGGTAACCGTAAATAACGATGAATGATGTATTGAAGGAGGGTGATATATCATGAAAATATTCCAAAGTATCTTATCTGGTTTCTGCTTTGTAATGATTTATGTCCTTATTATACTTTGCGCACCACTCATTCTAACATTGCTTCATCTGTTAGGTCTGCCTCAGCATGCTTCTATCTTTGGCTCCGGTTTATTTGAAATGGAGACGAGTCAAGGCGGATTTTACTCTCAAATATCTTTATTAGGATGTTTTCTCTCCTTTTTCACGGGGGCAATCTTTTACTATATTTTATATCCGATAAAGGAAAAGCGCAGAAAATAATAGCCGAATTGTCTATTTTAATAAACGCAAAAAGTTTCCCCTGACCTTTCCGTTAATGGGAAGGTCTGAGGAATCTTTTGATAAAGAAACGCATACCTATTGCCCGCTGTTTTTCTGTATAATCCCGCTTTCCAATATTTGAATAATTCTTTCTGTCTCTATCTCTTCTTCATCCCAATTTATTTCCGGAAGAAACACATAACGCGCCACAATATACGATAAGATCGATGTAGCAACCGTGCGTATAATTGTGTCTGTCTTCATGTCAGCCAGCTGTCCTTTGTCTTGATAATACGTGACGATTTCCCTCAGTTTATCAAAAATATCATTCCCTACATATTCAATAAACTTTTCTTTTAAATCGGGATGAAATGGAATTTCTTGCACTAAAATCTTTAACATCGGCAAATTCTTTTGGATGAATTCTTTTCGATTCTCAATCATCGCCCGAATAAAATCTTGAATATATTCAAATTCCTGATCAAGCACCTTATTCAGATCTTTTTTTAGCATGGGAGCAAGCCATTTCACCATCATTGGCGAAACAACCGCCATCAGCAGTCCTTTTTTCGATTTAAAATGCTTAAAAATCGTTCCTTCTGCCACCTCTGCTTTCGTGGCAATTTCACTCGTTGATGTGCCTGCATACCCTTTTTCTGCAAATAAATCCGTTGCAGCTTCTAATATTGCGATTTGTTTTTTCGTTAATTTTGGTTCATTGTTTTCCATTTTAACTCGCCTCTTATCACGTTAGACATATCTATCTATACTATATCGGATAAGTTACTGGTTTGTCATGAATAATGGGATGATTTGATAACTTTATCCTTCAAATCAATAATTGCTTGTTTTTATATCCTGCTCTTCACATTATTCTTTGGGAAATCTTCTATATCCTTATACATCTCTATAAGCACATTTCTTTAACAAATCATTTTAATTGTAAAGCTTCCTTCTTATAATCAAAAAAATTCATTTTGAAATAAAATGAAACTTCGCCAATATGATAAACTTGCTTTAAGTATCAAGATAAAACGAAATGTCAATTAGTGAAGTTTTCAGAATCATTATCAATGATAATAAATTTTTTTATTATGAAGGGACGTGATTTTTTGAAGTTTATTGACATGAACGGTAAGAAGATAGAAATTCTATCTAAAAGGAATGGTAAACCAGCAATACTTATTTTGACTGGAATGGGGTCTCCTTTTTATGAATGGGAAGAAATTATCTCTGCTCTCGAGGAAAACAGTCAAATTATCATGTTTCATCGTCCAGGGCTAGGTGAAAGTGAGTTCACTAATACAAAAAAGTCTACTGAAAATGTTACAAAAGAAATTATACAGATACTAGAGAAATTAAATATAACCGAGCCTGTCGTTCTTATAGGACATTCCTATGGCGGTTTATGTGCACAGCATTTATCAAAAATATATCCAAATAAAATAAGAGGATTATTACTATTAGATTCTACCTCTGTAGATTTGTATAAACTAGACCAACTAGATTTACCCTATCTAAACGAAAACGATTCAGACGCGGCATGGATTGAAAAATGTATAGAATACGCTTCATTATCTCCCTTAGAACTTTCGAAACAGTTAGCGCCTATTTTGACAGAAAATCAAAAAAAGCTTCCGCAAAATATTCAGGAAAAATTAATTGCATTTTATATAAACCCTTTATTATATAAAACCATGGTTCAAGAAATTACAAGTTGGGAAAAAGATGCTGAAACAATTAAATCCTTACCTTTCACCGGTTCATTTCCAGTAACGATTATTGGTCGGGATAAGAAAAAATGTATATCAAATCATGTGAAGAGCGGCATCCCAAAAGATGAGGCAGAATTATTGGAAGAAACCTGGCATCAATTAATTATCGAGCAACAAGCTATTTATAAAAATGCTAAACTGCTTTTTGCTTTAGATGCTGGCCACGATATTTATTTCGATCAGCCTCAGTTAGTAATTAAAGAAATAAAAGAGTTAATCCATAAAAGACTATCTTGAAAAAGAGGCGTAAGATATCCTCATATTTAGAGTATAATTTTTGATTCTTTGATATAAAACAGAAGCTGACTTTAAAAAGTCAGCTAGATCCCTTTTAAAATATGATAAACAGAGAAACATAGAAATCCCAGCCCTATAACAAGCAATGCTCCGCCTATAACAATATTAGTTGCAATATACCCTTGTTGAATCATATTGAATTGTACCGAATCCATCGTGCCTCCAGTAGTGGCCAAATAATTATTTGCTCCTTCTACCCCACCGCTAACGCTGGTTTTCAGCTTGAAATAGCCCGCTATCGTCAGGATAGTGGATAGAATAAGAATCCCGTATCTTTTTATAATCTCCATGATTATCCGCCTTTCCATATGTAAGCTATTCATGTCATTTTATCAAATTCTATTACAAACATAGCATTATTATACTGTATTTCATAATAAACCTGTCTTTTATCAAGTTTTATCAAGAAATCTGCTGGGAATAGTATTACAAGAAAAACCAGTAACCCATTTGCTATTGTATTGTTGAAATATTTGAAGTGAGTTTACATATTTAGCAAGCCTTCTATCCAGTTATAAGGATAAATATTACTAATTGAAGGTTCACAAAAAAGAGACAATCAAGCTTTACTAAAGCATAGGGGGCCACACAATGGAATCCAAAGAAAATAGTGAAAATCAAGAAAATAAACCCCATTATACAATACGCAACTGGGTCGGACTCATCCTGGGACCAGTATTATTTGCACTCGTTTATTTCCTTATTCCTGAAAACGTTTTACCGCATGAACAGAAGGTAGTACTGGGAGTAACATTGCTAGTCGCGACTTTCTGGGTGACAGAACCTGTCCCAATGGCTGCAACTTCCGTATTGCCGCTTGTCCTGTTTCCTGCTTTTCATGGTGTGGATATCGATACCGTAGCACCTGCTTACGGCAGCTCCGTCATCTTTATGTATGGAGGCGGTTTTGTCATTGCCCTGGCCATACAAAAGTGGAATCTGCATCGGCGTATTGCGCTCAATATTATTAAAATGATTGGAACAAAAAGCAATCGGATGATCCTGGGAATTCTGATTGCCACAGCAGGAATCTCCATGTTCGTTTCCAATGCTGCCACAGCTTTGATGATGCTGCCGGTGGCTATCGCACTCATTGATGAAGTAAAGGATAAAGAAATACTTAAGGGGCAAAACTTTGATTTTTTTTCAAAAGGCATCTTACTCGCTGTAGCCTATGCAGCTACAATTGGCGGTCTTGCCACACTGGTATCTGCCGTTCCAAACGCGCTCTTGGCAGGTATTGCATCTTCACAGCTTGACCGGACAGTTACCTTTGCAGAGTGGCTGTTCTTCACAGGACCAATTGCAATTATCCTGTTAGTTATCTTATATTTTTATCTTACAAAGGTTAAATTTAAAGTGAAATCCTCAGAAGAAGCCGATGGTGCATTAAGCTTCGTAAAAGATGAACTTCATAAGCTTGGCAAGCTCAGGTCGGACGAAATAAAGGTTGGAATTGTCTTCCTGATTACTGTCATGTTATGGATTATTTCTCCATTTGTTTCCAGCATTGGATTCATGCCTGAAAGTATTAGTGCGTTTTTTGACAATTTGGATGATGCGACCATTTCTATCTTTGGGGCAGCACTCTTATTCTTCCTGCCAAGCTCAAATAAAGCTGAACGTATCCTCGAATGGAAAGACACGACGGAATTGCCTTGGGGGATTCTTATTCTTTTTGGGGGCGGTATGTCAATCGCAACAGCATTTAGTGAATCAGGATTGAATGATTCTATCGGGGAAGTCCTGCAGATGCTTCAAGGCATGCAATATATCTTTGTAATACTGTTACTTGTTGTGTTTGTACTCAGCATTACCGAAATTCTTTCAAATACCGCTGTCTCTAACTTAATCCTGCCGCTGACTGTCGGCCTCGGGATTGCTATTGGAATTGATCCGCTTCCGTTTATGGCAGCCGCAGCATTATCTGCAGGATCTTGTTATATGCTTCCTGTTGCTACTCCGCCGAACACAGCAGTGTTCAGCGCTGGATATTTAGAAGTTTCCGACATGGCAAAAGCCGGTGTATGGCTGAACCTCATATCCGTTGTGGTCATCACTGCTGCCGTATACTTCTGGATGCCAATTGTTTTCAGTTTATAAGATAAGTGAAAATACAATGCTCTGTACGCTAATCAGCTAATGATAATAAACCAAAATAAAAGGGTTCCGATTATCTAATTAGGATAATTGGAACCCTTTTAAGTTATTTTTAGTGAGCTATGATTCAAGGTTTTCCTCTTAAGTCATGCTGCTAAAGCGAGCTGGTAGACCCGCCATCAATCGGAAACTCGGCGCCTGTCGTATACGAAGAATCATCTGATGCTAAGAACAACACTGTTTTTGCCACTTCAGCCCGTTTTCCTAAACGTCCAAGCGGATAAGTATTCCCAACTTCATCTGCGGTCTTCCCTTGCTGCTCTGCTCCATAATCCGCCATTTGTGTGTCAATATAACCTGGATGAATCGAATTCACACGAATCTGATCCTTGGCAACTTCCATCGCAACGTCCTTACTCATAATACGGACTGCACCTTTACTTGCACCGTATAATGCATGTCCAGGCGCTCCGCCCAGTCCTGCAACAGAGGAAGCATTAATGATTGAACCACTTTTTTGCTTCTGCATCACAGGCAATACATGCTTCATCCCTAAGAATGTGCCTGTCACATTGATATTCATTAATTTATTCCATGTCTCTAATTCGATTTCCGTGATTGGCTTAATAATATATATCCCTGCGTTGTTGAACAAAACATCAATGGTTCCAAATTGGTCAACGCCCTTTTTAACAACCTCTTGCCAATCCGCTTCTTTACTGACATCATGCTTTATCGAAATAGCTTCTGCTCCAAGCTTGTTGACTTCCTTTTCTGTTTCTTTGACACCATCGATATTCACATCTGTCAAAATAAGCTTTGCGCCTTCTTTTGCAAATAAATGAGCTGTTTCTTTTCCAATCCCTGTCCCAGCTCCAGTAATCAACATAACTTTGTCCTGCACTCTCATCTTAACCCCTCCTTGAACTCAATAAACAAATCATAAAATTTGCTTCCTTTGTATTTTTTCCCCTCCTTTGTATATTTAAACAGACAAAAATTTTTCAAATATATTTCAAAAATTCATTGTTGTACATCTCTTTTTTATTTGTAACAAAATCTGGATATGGTACCATATTATCAAACATAGGCTGTAATAAAATAAACTGATTAGAAGGAGAACCAAAGGAGGGAATCCACATCGAAAACAACCTACATAAACCAATCAAAGATACAAATCAGCCTCCTTCCGAAACAAATGATGCGCTCCGTCGCATAACAACGATTGCTTTTATTATTTGTCTTATTTTCATGGGAAGCGGAATCTATTTTTTATTCTTACAACCTATTAACTGGATACTTGTAAGCATTTTTGCTGTTATCAGCTTTATATCCGGCCTGATTTTTGCTTTTTTTATGCAGCAGAAAAAATACTTAGAAAGATATGAAATTTTCTATGAATTAAATGAAAAAGGGTATTTCCAAACTGCTATTGATCATAAGGCCGGACAAAGGGAAGAAACATCCATCTTATTTGATTCTGTCTGGGAAGTCATTATAGGAAATAGTATCAAAGAATCTTCCTCTAATAAAAAATTGTATTATGCAGGAAAACTTATGGTTTTTAAATACAAAGACGATCAATATTATATGAGAGAATTTTTTAATGAAGAAGAATTTTACGATTGGACAGCCCGTTTTCAGGATAAAGGATTGCCATTGTTTCAAACAGATGATGATCTCCGTCCTGCCCTTTTAGAACGTCAAAAATATCATACGGACTTTAATCAGCTCAAAGGAGAGCCATGGAACGGGGAGGAATTCCCACAAAAAATAGGAAGAAAAATATATAAGAATCCATTTCATCCATGGGAGCCCGATGAGAAAAAACCTGAAATTTCATTGAGAAAAAAGACAAGAAAATGGGAAATTCGAATAGGAATACTTCTGTTAGCTTATGCATTTATTCTTGGTTTAACTGTACTTCCCTGGCAGCCTGTCGCTGATGATAATACCTTTTGGGAAATAGGAATATTATTTGTTATTGGCGTATATGGTATCAACATCCTGCTGCCGATTATTACTGTTTTTTGGAGGGCTTATACGAAATGGTTTCTTCCGTTCATTTATTTCGTTATCCTTTTTGCAGGTCATAGTATTCCTGTATGGATTATCTCGATATTCACCGACATTCCGCCGTTAGGTATCTTTATTTTTGCGACGGAGATTATTATTCTTCTGTTTGGATGGATTCCCGGGTATATCCTGCTTAAAGTAGGAAAAGGGATTTTTATGTTCATTAGAAAGCTTACTATAAAAGAAAATAACCAAATGTTATAAGAGAATAACACAAACACTGTCACAGCTCCAAAATAAGATAAGTCACCTCTATCGTACTGTGCAAATAGAGGTGACTTATCTTATTTTGTATTATCTATTTTTAGGAATCCTCAGCGTCACCTCTGTCCCCTCTCCTGCTGTACTTTTAATATTCATTCCGTGTCCAAAAAGCTTTTTCCATCTCTGATTCGTATTCAGTAAACCCACACCCTCTTTTTCATCCTCTTTATTTAATAATCCGGCCAGTACCTCTGCTTCCATCCCTGCTCCATCATCGATAATTTTAATGTAGTAACCATCTACTAATTGTTTCCCTTGCAGCCAAAGTGTACCTGGTTTATTTTGGGAGATAATCCCATGATTGATCGCATTTTCGACAATTGTCTGGATAGATAGCGGCGGTACAAAGATATCCTGAACGTCATCAAAATCCTTATGCACGGTCAGCTTCTCCATAAATCGCTGCTGCATGATATAAATATAGGAATCTACTAACTCCAGCTCTTCCTCCAGCGATACTAACGGCTTCGTATTATTGCTGTGGAAGCTTCTGGAAAGGTATCTGCCAAATTCATTCAGCAGATTCATCATCCGGTCGATATCTATATTGCTTAAGGCAGCAATGGCATTCAAAGTATTAAACATAAAATGCGGTTTGATTTGAGCTTGTAACCAAGCCGCTTCCATCCGCAATTGTTCATCGACAGAATGACTTAAGTCTGTTAATGCCCTGACCCGGGCTTGTAATTCTAATGCTTCAACTGGCTTGGCGATATAATCATTTGCCCCGGATATAAAACCAGTATAAATATCCTCCGTTTGGTTACGAGCTGTTAATAATAGAACAGGTAATTCGGAAAGACTAAAGCGTTCTCTAACACGTTTCGTTAATTCGTAGCCGGAGAATGGCGACATCATCACATCCGAGATGACCAAATCATAAGATTGTCTCTCCAGCCACTCTATAACAGTCTCCGGATCCGTTGTACAATGCAGCTGATAATCCGGTTCTAAAAGATTCTGCATTACTTTTAAATTAACAGGATCATCATCCACAACCAGCAGAAAAGGCTTGCCTGTTGCGGCATTTTTATCATGCCATACCATGGTATGAATGGCATAGTCATCATAAATGCTGCCTTGTTTCCCACTCTCTGACTGTACCAAATTTATACCTGCCATTGAGCCTAAAGGCATACTAAAAGAAAAGGACGTTCCCTTCCCCAGCACAGAATCTACACTAATTTCACCGCCATGCAGCTCAACTAATTGTCTGCAGATATTTAACCCTAACCCGATTCCCCCGCTATCCACATCAGACTTGCTGAGCTTCTCATAAGGAAGAAAGATTCGTTCCAAAGCATCCGGAGCGATCCCTGTTCCCGTATCCTGAATCGTAATAAGGGCCATATCTTCCTGTTTTACAGCAGAAATAATAACCTTGCCGCGTTCTGTATATTTCACTGCATTATGGATCAGGTTGAACAAAATTCGAATCAGCCGATTTTCATCTGCATATAGAGGCGGAAAATCCAATCCAATTTCGTTATGTACGGTAATGGACTTTTTTGGGGATGTAAATTGCACCATCTCGATAACACCTTCTGTAATAGAATGCAATGAAAGGTTCTCTTTTTGTAACGGAATCTTCCGCTCTTTTAGTCTTGTAATATCCAAAATATCGTTTAGTGTGAATGTTAATCGATGGCCAATTTGAGCTAAAAGCTGTAAATTATTGACTGCTTCTGGGGTTAAGCTGTCTCTATGTTTATTAATAATTGATTGAGCAATATTCACCATTCCATGTAAAGGATTGCGAATCTCATGAGACGTATTCGCTAAGAATTGGTCCTTTTTCTTATCCTCTTCAATTAATCTCACTGCCTGCTCTTCACTCAGCTGTGTCAGTTGAATATGGCGTTTTATTAATAGAATAGCGATGATAACAATGGGTACAAAAAAATCAAAGGGATAAAAAGGAAAGTCTATTTGACCTGTTTGTATTGCCGCTCCCCACGCTACATTAGAGGTATAGCTGCATATCAAGAGTAAAATCAGAATCCCGTTCTTATCACCACGGACAATCTGCCTGAGCGTAATGATAAATAGATAAGCAATAGCAACAGCATCATATACAAACAACAGCATCGATAAAACGGTAAAATGCTCCAGTGAAAAGAAGGTCAAGGTCAATACCGCCATCACGATAGCAATAACGGCCAACACCTTGATAAACTTCTGATGCATTTGATACAAATGCTGAATAAATTTAATCAAGACAAATAACACCAAAATATAGATGGCAACCAGCAGCCGGAAGGAGACATCTGCACTAAATGGCAATTGAACAAATACTTCATCGTCTAATAAATTCCCCACAGCAATCAAGAATGACATGAATCCAAAATAAATTAATTCGGTTTGCCGCTTCCCTTTATTCATAAGGAAAATGGCAAAAGCATACAGGGCATGCAAGAATAGAATGATAATAACGGTTAACTGAAGGAAGCGGGACAGATTGGTTTCCTGATTGACAGCTTCTGCCGTTCCATAGGAAACCGTCTGATCTACTCCACCTGCAAACGGAAGCTCATGATTCGAAATTTGCAAGATAATTTCCAGTTCACGCTTATCCGGATCCGCATAAAACAGACTGGTAATCGGCCCGCGGATATGTGACTGTTCCGTTTTCTCGGCAGTTGGGTAATTCACCGATTCTACAAGCTGACCATTTACCCTGATATTAACTGCCGTATGTATGTTATTCAGACGGAGTCCCAGAAAAGGAGGACTCGCATCCGGTAGCAACACCTTCAAATAATAACTGCCATATCCCAAGCTGTTTTCCTGATTTGCATTAACCATCCTCAGCTCATTTTGCCAATCACCAGGAACCTGAATCAACGTTTGGTCCGCCGCGGAAGAATTAGCTGGTGTATCTATGAATTGATTGGGGTAAAAAACCCACTCCCCATTTAAAGAAATCGTCTCTTTGTCAGAAAAATCCCAATCTGTTAAATCAAGCACGCCCTCTGTGATGACAGGCTGCTCTCCTTTGTTATGGTAATTAATCCACATGAATCGAAAACTGATCAGGCACGTAAAAAATAATAATAAAATGGCAAAAACCTTGAAGTATGTATAGGTATTCTTATTTTTCATCGCAGCGACCGCCCTGCCGTTATTTGTTAAAGAACAGCCTTTTTTATAAGAATCAGCACCCATTGAGGGGTGCTGAACGACAGCAAGATTGCTCCATTCCAGAACATCTCACTTCACGACTTGGCCAATTCTTTTATATTTTTTAGAATAAAATCTATCATAAAAAGCATGGTATATTAACATGATTCTCTCTTTTTCTAGTATTATAGCAAATAATACTACATTAAACCCTGCAGAATGAATATAAAGCCATGAAAAATACCTATTCCCTATTTTATAAAAGACAGTTGTCACTCATATTAATACATACCATAAAAAGATTATTTTATTCCATTTCTTTAAAATGTTCTTCAATCACATACGCTGTTTCTTCAATCGATTTATCTGTCACATCAATCGTAAAAATACCAAATCGTTTGAAAACCTGTTGTGAATAGTCGAGTTCGTTATATATTTTTTCTAAATCGGTATAACTGGTGGAATGATTTAAACCTAATGAATCTAAACGATTACTTCTAATTCTAGATAAATTATCTGGATGGCAAACTAAACCCACCAGCTTATGCGGATCTACATCTTCCAGTATCTGTGGTAAGGGAACCTCCGGAATCAGAGGTAAATTGGAAACTTTATACCCTTTATTCGCTAAATACATACTTAATGGTGTCTTTGAGGTTCGTGATACACCTAACAAGACTAAATCGGAATCTATAAAGCCTTGCGGGTTCTTGCCATCATCATATTTCACCGCAAATTCAATAGCTGCGATGCGGTTAAAGTATTCCGTATCTAATTTATGAACTGTTCCAGGTTCTTCAATGGGTCTCGAACCGGTTCTTGCTTGAATCATTTCAAAAAATGGGTGCATCAAATCTAAATACATGAGACCTGTCTGCTGACTGAAATTCCGGGCAGTTTCAGCTAGACGATGATTAACTAAGGTGCTAACAACAATCGCTTTATCCTTTAAGGCATCCCGCAAAATTCCCAATAACTCCTCTTCTCGATTTACTAATGGAAAGCGATAGCTTTTATTAAAATTCAAATCCGGATATTGTGCACTGACGGCTGTTAGTAACTTTTGTGATGTTTCTCCGAGTGAATCAGAAATAGAGTAGATGATGATTTCATTTTTCATAATAGATGGATATCCCCTTTTATTTATTTATTTATTTAATTCTGCATTTCTGGCTTGCTGCGTAATGTAATTAAGTATTCGAGACTTCGTAATTTTACCAATCACTTTTTTGTGATTTTCTTCTTCAACGACTGGCAGTGAATCAACTTCAAAATCTTGTAAGATAGTGGCTGCTTCCAGTATATTGATATTTTTTTGACAGACTTTAATATGCGGCATTCGTGTCATACACACTACAACTGGCGTATTATCAATATCTGAATTTAATGATGCCCTTAATAAATCCTTCCTGGATAAAACACCCACGAGAAGTTTTTCTTCATCCACCACGTACAGGGAACCAACATCATAAATAAACAAATTAGTGATGGCATCTCGAATCGATGTATTTTGGTTAATCACTAAGGGTGGAATCATAATTTCATCGATTTTCGTATCAAAGGTCTTAAAAAAGAAAAAGGCTTCTAAATCCGAACCTGAATACGTATAGCCGATTTTAGGTGTAGCTTGTAAAACACCTGCTAATGTCAAAAACGATAAATCTGAACGTAACGTAGCTCTAGAAACATCTAACAGCTCAGATATTTTTTCCCCGCTGACCGGCTGATAATCTTTTACTAATTGGATGATTTGTTCTTGTCTTTCACTTAATTTCATACTTGGACCTCCAAATAAAGCTATCAAACAATGTTATTATTATGTTTTCATTATACACATATTAATGAATCTTTTAAACTAATAATCACATATTTATGTATTGACACACATATTTTTGTCATATATGATGATTATTAAATAAATGTGACACACAATTAAATCATTGGAGGTTTCTTATGGAAAAATTAATTTATACATTTGATGAAGGACGAAGCGGGAACAAAGAATTGCTGGGCGGCAAAGGAGCCAATCTTGCAGAAATGACTCATTTGGGATTACCTGTACCTGAGGGCTTTACGATTACTACAGAATGTTGTATGAATTATTTAGCAGATGCTTCCTTTTTTGAAAAGCAATTAAAAGCAGAAGTTTTGAAAGCGATTCAAAATTTAGAGTCAGAAACAGGGAAATCTTTTACATCTACTGAAAATATTCTATTAGTTTCTGTTCGAAGCGGCGCTGTCTTTTCCATGCCCGGCATGATGGATACCATTTTAAATCTTGGCTTAAATGATCATAGAGTTCAAGATTTTGCCAAATTGACCAATGTGAACTTTGCCTATGACTGCTACCGCCGTCTCTTGCAAATGTTCGGTGATGTCGTTTACGGAATCCATAAAGAACAATTCAATGTATTGCTGCATCAAATGGAGAAGAGTTTGAATAAAAAAGTAACTGATTTTAACGAAGCAGAGCATGTAGAATTGATTGAATCGTATAAGAATTTGTTCTCTAAGAATAAAGTAGCCTTTCCACAGGATCCAATGGAGCAATTATTCGAAGCAACGAAGGCTGTTTTCAAATCCTGGAATAACCAGCGGGCGAAGGTATATCGCGACCTGCACAATATTCCTCATCATTTAGGAACAGCGGTTAATGTCCAGTCAATGGTCTTTGGCAACAGCGGTGAGGAAAGCGGAACAGGAGTGGTCTTCACTCGCAATCCTTCTGTCGGTGATAATAAATTATTTGGTGAATTTCTAATCAATGCGCAGGGAGAGGATGTCGTTGCAGGGATTCGTACACCGGAGCCGATTGAATCTTTGCAAACCATTTTGCCAGAAGCTTATAATGATTTTATTAAACATTCTCATAAACTGGAGCAGCACTATAAGGATATGCAGGATATCGAATTTACAATCGAAAATGGTAAGCTGTATATTCTGCAGACCAGAAATGGAAAACGCACCGCCAAAGCTACCTTGAAAATAGCTTTAGATTTAGCAGCTGAAGGTTTAATCTCAAAGGAAGAAGCGATTATGCGCGTCTCTCCTGAGGTGATCGATCAATTGATTCATCCGGTCTTTGATACCGAAAAACTGACAGCAGTGGATGCTTTCGCAACAGGTTTACCTGCCAGTCCAGGCGCAGCAACCGGATCAATCGTCTTTACAGCTGATAAAGCAAAAGAATACACTGCTTTAGGAAAAAAAGTGATTCTGGTTCGTCAAGAAACCTCGCCAGAAGATATTGAAGGCATGGTGGTCAGCGAAGCAATTGTTACGAGCCGCGGCGGAATGACATCGCACGCAGCAGTTGTTGCCAGAGGAATGGGAACTTGCTGTGTCACCGGCTGTGAAGCATTAACAGTCAATGAAAGTGCCAAAACTGTATTATGTGGTAACCATACCCTGACGGAAGGCGATATGATTTCTGTTGACGGCAGTACTGGAAGTTTATATCTAGGGGAAATCCCGACAATTGTTCCTGAAAACGATCAGAGCTTGCAGCAATTACTTACTTGGGCAGACGAATGCGCTGAGTTGAAGGTTCGTGCGAATGCTGAAACATTACAAGACTTACAAACAGCGATTGATTTTGGTGCAACAGGAATTGGTTTAGCCCGAACAGAGCATATGTTTTTTGGGGAAGAGCGTGTACTGGAAATGCGCCGCTTGATTCTCGCTAAAGATGAAGAGGAAGTCCAGGCCGCTTTAAATAAATTACTAAGCTTCCAGCAAGAAGATTTCTATCAAATGTTAAAAACAGTTCAAGATAAACCAATGGTGATTCGTTTGCTTGATCCGCCAATGCATGAATTTTTGCCGCATGATGCCAATGAAATCAAGTCATTGGCTGATCAACTAAACAGATACCCGTCTGCTGTGGAGAAACAAATCGAAAAATTACAAGAAACCAACCCAATGCTGGGCCATCGGGGCTGCCGCTTAGGTATTACTGAACCGCTCATTTATCAAATGCAAGTCAAAGCAATTTTCAATAGTGCCATTCAATTAGCAAAAGAAGGCTTGACGATTTGTCCAGAAATCATGGTTCCTTTAATTTCTGAAAAAGCCGAGCTGGACTACGTTAAAAGCTTTTTAACCGAAACCATCGAAGCTACATTCAAGGAGCATCAAATGGAGCCCTTCCCTTACGAAATCGGGACCATGATCGAATTACCGCGCGCATGTATCATTGCTGACCAATTAGCAGAAAATGCCGATTTCTTCAGCTTCGGTACCAATGATTTAACTCAAATGACATTTGGATTTTCTCGCGATGATATCGGTAAGTTTATCAATACCTATAAAGAAAAACAGATTATGCAGCAAGACCCGTTCCAGGTTCTGGATCAAAGCGGTGTTGGCGAATTGATTAAGCTCGCTGTCGACAAAGCAAGACAAACGAAAGAAAACATGATGATCGGTATTTGCGGCGAAGTTGGCGGCAATCCAGAATCGATTGCTTTCTTCCAACAAATCGGCATTGATTATGTTTCTTGTTCACCATACCGTATTCCAGCCGCTCGTTTAGCTGTAGCGCAAGCAGTATTAAAATAGAAAAACATACTATAAAAAATAGCAGCACAGACCAAAGCCATGGTCTGTGCTGCTATTTTTTATAGTAGAGATGAAGGAAAGCTGACCAGCTCCTTGGAATCATTGTCAAATTCGGATTATAAATCAGCTTAGCCTCCCCTCTTATTTGAACCAGCATAAAATTAGCTTTAATATCCTTTTTGAATATCCACCTTATTTTCCAAGTCCTGCCCTGCTTCCACTCTTTTCAGGGTGTCAACAAAGCAATCCGCCGCTTCTTTTGCCGTTGTCACAGCAGATATATGAGGTGTTATTGTAATAGCTGGATGCTCCCAGAATGGATGCGATGCAGGCAACGGTTCTTCATGGAAAACATCCAGTACAGCAAACCGTACTTGCTCCTTTTCCAAGGCAGCCAGCAAATCTGCTTCAGCAACAGACTTTCCTCTGCCTGCATTGATAAATCCAATATTGTCCGTTTGATCAAATAAGCGTTTATCAAATAAATCTGCTGTTTTCTCTGTTAACGGCAATGTATTGATTACATAATCCGCTTCTTTTATAAATGAAAATTGAGAGTCAATAGCTGCAACTTGGCTAAAAGGTGCTTTCTGTGTCCCGCTTAAAGAAATGCCGTACACCTTCATTCCAAATCCGGATAGAATCTCTGCCAGTCTTCTGCCGATTTCACCGGTTCCATAAATCACTGCTGTTTTCTCACTCAATAATACAGGAGAAAATTCCTTCCAGACCTTCTCTCCTTGCTGGGCTGCAAACGTCTGATGCGCTTGGGTATCCCTTAACATATAGCTTAAGCAATATTCCCCGATGCGCTGTCCAAACGAGCAGACAGTACGTGTTAATAATACATTTTCATTCCAATTCTGATCATACAAAAATCCATCGACACCGGCGCCTAGAGAATGTACCCATTTCACTTTGCCGTAGTCCGTATCCTTCCGCAGCTGAAACCCGCAAAGAGCATCCGCCCATTCCAGGTCTCCCTCTGTTATAGCGTCCTCTGTTATGTAACGAATTTCTTTATCCAGCTTATAATGTGCTATGTGTTTTTCTAATTCCTTTATTAACGGACTGGCAATAATTATTTTTTGAATGTTCATATTAACCTTCTCCCTTCTCTCTTTATTATAGAGGATTATTTTATTTTTTGAAAAATATCCATCATAATACTTTTATAATTCTGTTATTTATTTGGAAATACTCTATCCAAAATATATTCCGTTAAATAGGACTAGTCAATATATGTAAATATTGATATACTGAACATTTCATATTCCAGTATATAGGAGTTTACAAATCATGAAAGATGTTTTTTTAACCGTATTATTTTGCATGATAGCTTCCATTGCCGTCATAACCTTTTTCCCTTTTATAGCCAACCTGTTTACTGTTGGGAACTTACGCGGATTCTTTGATTTAACTATTTTCTTTCTGCTGGTCGTGATATTAAAGATTTCACTTGATAACAAAAAGAATCATGAAAAATGATGAATCACAGAAGTATTGTTAATCAAGAAATCCAGCAGGTTGACTTTTCAATTTTAATCGTTTACTATTGTTGTTAATTTAAAATCTAATTCGATGACGGGAAAGAGTAATTATCTCCTTCTTATCTACAGAGAGTTGACCCTGTGCTGAAAGTCAACGTTAAGAAAGCTAATGAAAATCCTCCCTGAGAAGCAAAGTTGAAGAGAAAAGTGGAAAGTGCCCGTTTAAAAACGTAGAGATTGAAGCGGCACAACTGAGATAAAGGAAACACGGTGAGGTGACGAACCGATGTTGACTTATCGTAGGGCGTGACGTGAAATCTCTAAAGTTTGGCGCTTGGAACTAGACAGTACATTAAACTTTGACGGCATTCTACCGATATCCAGAACGCGTATGATAGTACGTAGTGAAAATCCATTCCGAAAACCACTGCTTATGTTGGTTTTTTTATTTTTATGAAGAATGTAAGCCTCCCGATTCTCTCTGCGCAGAATCGGGATTTTTTAATTTTGATAATGAGGTGAAAAAAATTGAAGGAATCAAGTGCAGCTCGTGAATTAAGAATTCGAAACCAATGGGAAAGAGATCATACTTTCCAGCACTCTATTTCCAACAGAGAAGGTAAAGAAACCTTTGTTTTTTACGAAGGACCGCCGACAGCTAACGGACTGCCGCATGCCGGCCACGCTCTAGGCAGAACCATCAAGGACTTTGTAGCAAGATATAAAACCATGTCAGGCTATCAGGTTTTACGAAAAGCTGGCTGGGACACCCATGGATTACCTGTTGAATTGGAAGTAGAAAAACAATTGAATATCCGCGGCAAGGAACAAATTGAAGAATATGGTGTGGAGAACTTTATCGCGAAATGTAAAGAAAGTGTTTTCACCTACGAAAATGAGTGGAAGCAATTCACCGATGCGCTTGGATATTGGATAGATATGGAGAACCCTTATGTCACACTGAACAATGCGTATATCGAATCGGTGTGGCATATCCTTTCTGACATTCACAAGAAGGATTATTTATATCAAGGTCATCGTGTTGTTCCTTATTGTCCCCATTGTGAGACGTCACTAAGTTCTCATGAAGTGGCTCAAGGATATAAAGACGTCACTGATTTATCTGCTACTGCCAAGTTTCAGATTAAAGGAAAAGACAATGAATATCTATTAGGCTGGACAACAACACCTTGGACACTTCCAGCCAATGTGGCTCTCGCAGTGAATCCGGAAATGGAGTATATGCGTGTGCAGCAGGGAAATGAAATATATATCGCAGCAAAATCATTAGTCCAAAATGTGATGAAGGAAGACTATAACGTTTTAGAAATTATCAAAGGACAGGATTTAATTGGTCTCTCCTACCATCCTCCATTCGATTTTATCACTGTTTCTAACGGATATGTCGTGATTGGTGCAGATTTTGTGACAGATACAAGCGGAACTGGGATTGTTCATGTAGCACCGGCCATGAAACTCCTCCTTCAATAATTTGAAAGCGTGTCTTACTTTACATGATAAAGTGCGAATTCTCCATTAAACGAAGAATTCGCACTTTATCATGTTAAATTATTTCAACACTTAAGCAAACGCTTACAATACTTCAAATAACCTTTGTTCCGCTTTTAGATGATCGGGAACTTTCTTCTTGTCGTGTTTCCCAATAATCCGCATTCTTAATTCCTAGCTTTACTGGATCAAACACAGGATCTTTACCTGCTTTTTTCTGTTCTTTATAATCCTTTAAAACCTTGAGTGCTACCCCAGATAACAGCAACGTGCTGATTAAGTTCAAATACGCCATGCTTCCTAATCCGATGTCTCCCATTGCCCATGCTGTAGATGCGGAAACAATAGCGCCGACAAAGGCAAAAATAAGTATGCCTATACGTAACGGAAATAAAAATAATTTTTCCTTTTTATTGGAATGGCCAATAATATACGTAGCACTAGATTCTGTTTTATAATAGTAAGTTATCATTGTGGTAAAACAAAAGAAAAATAAGGCAATAGCCATAAAAGCAGATCCAATACCCGGCAAAACGGTATCTACTGCCAGCTGCACATTTACTGAGCCAGCTTCTACACCAGGAACATTCACGACAGATGCTGCCCCTTCTACATTGTACATCCCTGTAATAAGAATCATAAAGGCAGTTGCCGAGCATATAATCCAAGTATCAACATACACGGCCAGCGCCTGAACCAGTCCCTGCTTTGCCGGATGCGATACTTCAGCAGCAGCTCCTTCGTAAGTTTCTGAACCTGCACCTGCAGCATTCGAGAAAAATCCTCTTTGAACCCCCCATGATATAGCCGCTCCTATCATGCCACCAAACGTTGCTTCTGCACCAAATGCACTCGATATAATCAATGAAAACAAATCTGGAATAGCCCGAAAATTAAGCCCTAAAATAATAATACAGACTATAATGTAACCAATTGCCATAAAAGGTACTAAATACTCCGCAGTTTTAGCAATTCTTTTTACACCGCCAAAGACACATAACCCCATTAAAAGAACAAGGATAATCCCAATAACATATGGCGGAATCCCAAAAGCTCCCTCCATTGAAGCCGCAATCGTATTAGATTGAATATTCATCAGAAAAAATCCTGTTGCCAAAGTTGTTAATATTGCAAAAATAATACCCAGTTTTCTAAATCCAAGACCTTTTTCAATAAAATATGGCGTCCCGCCACGCAATTCTCCATTCACTTTACTTTTATAAACCTGCGATAATGTAATTTCAATAAAACTTGTAGCTGCTCCAAAGAAAGACATTACCCACATCCAAAATACTGCTCCCGGTCCCCAAGTGTGATTGCTGTTGCAACTCCTGCAACATTACCAGTTCCGATTCTGCTCCCCAGTGACATTGAAATTGCCTGGAAGGAAGACACGCCGGATTCAGAAGATCTTCTCACAAACATTAGCTTGATCATATCTTTTAAATGTGTCACTTGCACAAATCTGGTCATAATAGAAAAGAATAAACCAATCACTAAAAAACTGAAAATAAAATACTGATTCCAGACAGCTCCGCTTAACCAATCTATAAATGCGCTCATATAACTCTCCCTTATCTATTTCAGATTTTTTAATCTTACTGTGATTTCCTCTGTTAGCAGTTATCTAAAGTCATTCGATTCTATTGGTTTTCTATAACTATGTCCGAACTAACTACATTTTCTCTATCCTGGAAATGATCCATAATTATTTTCGTCATATCTTTTGGACTTGCGTAGCTTTTCCGTTCTGCCGGCTTATCCTCCCGCCAGAGGCTGGTGTTCATATTCCCCATGTATGCCGCAAGCACTCTAATATCTGTGTCTTTTGTTAAATCCGTTAATGCTTCTGAAAACCCCCGCATTCCAAATTTACTGGTACTATATATGATTTCATCTGCTTTGGCAGCTTTTCCAGAATTGGAAATAATATTTAAAATATCTCCCTTATTCCTGCGTTGCATATCTGGTAAAACTTCTTTGGTGCAATAAATCGCTCCTTTTACATTTGTATCAATCAACAAATCGACTTCTTTATTATCCATTTCAGCTAATGATTTAAAAATACCGACCCCTGCATTATTTACGAGACAGTCTATGGAATCATGTGATTCATCTATTTTCTTGAATACTTCTGCCACACTTAAGGGATCTGTAATATCCACTTCAAAGATGGAAGATTTTCCTTTTAAATTTTGGGACACCTCCTCTAATTTATAACGCGTCCTGCCTAACAGACATACCTTATAATCAAGTTCAGAAAAAGCATACGCTAATTCTGAACCCAGACCGCTTCCAGAACCTGTAATAACCACTGTTTTCATAAAATCGACCACTCCTAAAAACCGAATGAACCCGTATGCTTTCTTAACCTGCCCCAAAAGAATCTAAAGACACCATTAAACTAAACTGGGCCAACCAGCAAACGCTTACAATACACTAAATAACTTTTCGTTCTTTTTTAGCCGGCTGCACACTTTCCTCTTGTTCCGGTTCCCAAAAATCTGCATTTTTAATTCCAGCTTTCAACGAATCAAATACTGGATCTTTTCCTTGTTTTTTCTGCACATCATAATCCTTTACGGCCTTTAAGACTGGTTTTGTCAGAAATAGCAATGCTATCATGTTTAACCAAGCCATGACCCCAAACCCTAAGTCGCCAAAACTCCATGCCAGGGCAGCTGAATTTGTACTATTATAAAAAACGGTGACTAACAGGCCGCATTTCAAGACAGTTAATGGCCACTGCAGCTTTTTTTTACGGTTACTGTTAAGATAGGCCAGACTGGTTTCCGCTTTATAGGAGTACGTAATCAAACTGGTAAATGCAAAGAAGAAGATCGCAACAGCAACGAAAGGTCCCCCTAATCCCGGTAAAATCGTTTCAACGCTTAATTGAACATTGTTGGAACCTGCTTCCACAGCACCAATATTGTTCTCAACCATCGTGCCATCATCCAGCTGAACATTATACATACCAGTAATCAAGACCATAAATGCTGTAGCAGAACAAATAACCAGGGTGGTGATATACACGGATAATGCCTGCACTAATCCTTGTTTAACAGGATGGGAAACTTCTGCTGCTCCTGTTTCAAAGGTTTCACTTCCAAAGCCGGCGGCATTCGAAAAGGCTCCTCTTTGTACGCCCCAGGCGATTGCTGAACCTATGATTCCGCCAAATGTTGCACTTGGATTGATTGCGCTGGAAACAATTAATGAAAGTACATCTGGTATGGATGTGAAATTAACAGCTAAAATAACAACACATACGCCGATATAACCAATTGCCATAACTGGAACAATCGTCTCCGCCGTTTTTGCAATTCTTTTTACCCCTCCAAAAATAACAACAGCCAGTAAAATCACGAGTAATATACCTGTTATTGCCGGAGCTATACCAAATGCGTCATCAAGAGAAAGCGCTATAGTATTTACTTGAATCCCCGGAACAAGAATCGTCATAGAAACCATGGTCACGGCTGCAAAAATGACAGCAAACCATTCTTTCTTTAACCCTTTACCAATATAATACGGGACGCCTCCGCGGTATTCCCCATCCTGCTTCACTTTATAAATCTGTGCAAGCGTGGTTTCCATAAAAGCAATACTGGCAGAGAAAAAAGCCAAAATCCACATCCAGAATACAGCTCCCGGACCCCCTAATGTGATTGCAGTCGCTACACCGGCTATATTACCAATACCAATTCTGCTTCCAATCGACATCGATAATGCTTGAAACGAAGAAATACCTGCCTCCGACTTTCCGCCAATAAATGTCAGTTTAAACATGTCCTTAATATATCGAAAATGAATGAAACGCGTTGCTATGGAGAAAAACACTCCCAGTGCCAGAATAAAAATAACCAACGCTGGACTCCATACAATATCGTTTAATCGCCCTATAAATTCACCCATGTTATCCCCCTTGTTCACGGGCCTAAAAACTAGAATCCATTTTAGGCCCCGCACCAGAAAATCGGTTAATATACTTTATATGCCTGACCCGTTTGCGCTCCAAAGACACTTTTTCGATAAGCTAAGCCAATCCGTTTGGAAGAAACAGGTTCAAACCCTTGGAATAGTTTACCATATTTTTCTTTTGATTTCTCCAGCATCGATGGACTGACATGATTAATCCGGATTCCACGCGGCATTTCAATGGCTGCTGATTTAACAAACGCGGATACACCGCCATTGGCTATCGCCGATGAGGATGCAGTTTTCAATGGATCATCCATCAAAACACCCGTTGTAAGCGTAATGCTTCCGTTATCTCTCAGATAATGTAAACCGATTAATACTACATTTACCTGTCCCAGCTGCTTGCTGTTTACCGCAATCATATTCTGTTCCGGTGTCAGTTCATCCACTGTGGCAAAATGGGCCGAACCTGCAGCGCAAATGATGCCATCCACCTGTCCTACCTTTTCAAAAAGCGCTCTGATGCTCACTTCTGAAGTAATATCTACTGGATATTCTGAAGAATTCCGGCTGGCTTGGATGATTTCTGCATCGTCCTTTAATTCTTCATACGCTACTTCTCCGATGGATCCGGTTGCTCCGATTAATAGTATTTTCATATGACATGTCTCCTTACCTTCTTCATTTCAAGCATTTTGTTGATAATCTTGATACAATGTTTCTCTTTCCTTTTCAATTTCCGGATGAAATTGAATTAAAGCGGCTGCTCTTACCTTTTTTACATTTTGAATTGCGCGATTCATACGCTCTGTTAATGCGGGATTTTCTCCAATTACTTTCGATGCTATATTTAATCCGGCGACTTCCCCTTGTGCCATGGCAACCTTTGAGCTTTCTACTCCTGTGATATTGCCAGATACATATAAATCAGGGAGTGTTGTCTCCATTTTTTCATTATGAACCGGAATATGTCCCCCTAATGCTTCCACGTATTTAAAGGAACAACCGGCAACAGAAGCAAGCTCTGCCATTGGCGTCAGTCCCCCTGAAATACAAACCACATCAGCTGTTTCCGTCTTTTCTGTTCCTGGAATGGGTTCGCCTGCTGTGTTTATTTTTACGGTTTTCACTCCTTCAACAACATCTTCCCCGATAATCTCTGTTACAGCCGTTTTTAATTTGATTGGAATCCCGTTCATTTTCAATCCATTACTTGGATAAAATTTTGTCGCAAAACTCACGGGCATATGTTTTCCCAGCTTGCCCAGCTGTTTTAGTAAAGGAGAAGGAGCCAGATGGGTCAAACGCATTAATGATGCTAATACTTCCTGCGGCTGACCAGCTTCTTTTCCTATTTGTTCGGTTACTGGTAAAATAATGGCCTTCACATCTACGCCGCACAGCTTTAACTCATTGGCAATGGCCATCGATAATACATTTGCTCCGATGATAATACAAGAATTCCCCGGCTTTACCCTGTGGACATTCCCCATTACCTGTGCCGCTCCAATTGACATTACCCCTGGAAGCGTCCACCCCGGCAGCGGAATATGTGTTTCACTTGCGCCTGTTGCCAACAGCAGATGCACCGTATCGATAGCGCCGCTGGAAGTATAAATTCTCCAGCCAGCTTCTATTTTTTCCAAATTATAAACGGATGTTTCACATTCTATTTCCACACCTAGAGATTCAGCTCTATCTACCAGATTTTCAGATTCTTGGATGCCATTCCACCACTCCCCGTTCGGCTCCTCATGCAATTGGCCTAATAACCTGCCTCCCGGGCGGGGAAATTCATCAATCACCTTAACGGCTACTCCATTTTCTGCGGCTGCTATTCCTGCTGTTAAACCCGCTGGACCAGCACCGATAATCACCAAATTCCACATAAACCATCACTTCCTTAAAGAATAAACAGTCATCCCATCCTTGACAGCAGTTACACAAGCGCGGACAACTTGCCTGTCCTCCAGCTGAACTCTGCATTCAAAGCAATGACCGATATTACAATAGATTCCTCTGCCTTTTCCGCTTACATCATGCTTTCGTAATTCTCGATATCCTTCTGCTAATAATGCTGAAGCAATGGTATCTCCTTCAAGCGCTTCTATCGTTTGATTATTAAATGTAAAGGTTAATTTATTTTTATTCGATAAAGACCCTAAAATCGGGTGCTCCTCAATCCTCACTGACATGATCCATCCCTCCCAGAGTGCCAAATGATACTGGTCTGACCGGCGGACGATAGCTGAGAGAAATACCATCTGTCCTTGGAGCAGAGTCATGGGACTGAACAATTTGATCAATCATACTCCGGCACGTTCTTCCTCCGCAATATCCCATCCCTGCTCTTGTTCTCAGCTTCACTTCACGAGAGGAACAATGGTAATGATCTATCGTCTGATTAATTTCTTTTAATGTTATCTCTTCACATCTGCAAATGATGATATCTTCATCCGCCATCCGTACTCCTCCTTTGTTTTAAATAAAACCATAATACGGTTTCTGAGCAGTTGCCATATGCGCCCATCGAATCATTGTAATAAAATCAAAGACTGGCAATCCGACCGCTTGTTGAATTGCTGCGGCATACGGAGGTAAATCACTGCATTCCAGCAGGATAGCTCCAATATCCGGATGATCCTCCACCAGCTCATTTGCCGCTTGAATAACCTCTTCTCTAACTACTCCGTTGTCAAAGCTTCCTCTGCTCTCCACGATGGCAGAGAATTCCGGTAATTTCCCCAAATCTTTTACCACGATATCATCTACATTGGTCACTCCACAGCTGTCAAACAGACTTTCCGTTATGCCATCACTGTCTGCCGTCAGCATGCCGATACGCTGTTGGCTTTTTAATCCTGTTTTAATCCATGGAATCTGAACAACACTCGACATAAAGACGGGGATGTCTACTGCATCGGCAACCTGCTTTTGATAATTCCCAAAGAAGCCGCATGCTCCGCAGATGACCCTTGCTCCCTCTCTTTCCAGCTGCTGTGCTGTTTGAATCACATCGTCCACCAGCGTCGGGTCGCCGACGTGAATTCTATCCTGCGTACAATTTGGAACAACCCGTGGTACAACAGGAAAATCATAGGTGGATAAATTAGCTACGTTGCCAGGTAATACCGGGTACCAGCAATCATCCAGGAATAGAATTCCTACGGAGAAACCCGCTACATATTGCCCTTTTTTCATTTCAATCAGCTGACCGTGATCCGATTTCACAAAGCCATATTCTTGATTTCTGCTGCTCGCCATATTTTTTTCCTCCATCATCTCAATTCAAAGCAGCGGCACAGAGAAATCAAACAAAATATATTTTTATGCTGTTTTTCTCTGTGCCTTCACCTGCTAAAAACCTAAACCGGCTTTACTTCATAGCCTAATTCTTTTAATGTTTTGCTCATCTTCTCTTTTAGCTCCTCGGAAGCTGGCACTAATGGTTTCCGTACGGTTCCGCCTTCCAGGCCAATAATATCTAAACCGGCTTTCACAGGACCAGGTACCGGCTCTGCTTCCACATAATCATATAGCGGAAGTAAACGCTGATTGATAGCTAATGCGCCATCGATATCTTTTTCCTTTGTAAATAACTCGTACATTTCTACGATTTCTTTTGGAACCAGATTGTGAATAATTCCTGTCGCCCCGTGCCCACCTACAGATAACGTCGGCAGAATCAGGTGTTCAAATCCGGTTAATACAGTAAAGTCCTCGTTATCCTTGGTTAAAGCAATCACTTTACAAGTATGCTCCTGGTCTGTTGTATTTTTGACCGCTACAATTCCTTCCTCTTCACTTAATTCCGCAATAAATTCAGGGGAAAGCTCTACATTGGTTGCTGCAGGATAATGATAGATAACAATTCCAATTCCTGCTTCGGCAGCTAATTTTTTATAATATGCTTTCATTCCTTCTTCACTTGTTGTCATATAATATGGTGTTACGACAAGCGCACAATCCGCGCCAACTTCTGCTGCATATTTTGTCAGCTCCAGCGTTTCTTCCTCCCGGTGTGCACTCGTACCTGCCATGACAGGCACACGTCCGCCGGCATATTCTACCGCTGCTTTTAATAGACTCTTTCTTTCTTCTAACGACATCAGCGAATATTCTCCTGTGCTTCCTCCAGCAAGCAGGCAGTGTACTCCGCCGTCAACCAGGTGATTAATCAAGCCTTGATAGGCAGAAAAGTTAATCGATCCGTCCTCATTAAATGGTGTTGGCATTGCAGGTATCATTCCAGTTGGTTTATACATCATTCATTCCTCCAATAATTAAATAGTTTGTAAGATTTCTTCTTGCGCTTTATATCTTGAAAATTTCAAGCGATCAATATTAAATTCGGTTTCTTTTCCTGAAATAAGCTCTGTCATCATTTTCCCGGTAATCGGTGCCATACTGATTCCGTCACCCTCATGGCCGCTGGCAATATAGAAGCCCGGCACCTCATCTACCTCGGATACAATCGGCAAATGATCCACTACCCATGGGCGGATGCCGGCATAGGCACGTATACAATTGACATCCTTTAACATCGGCAGGAACCGCGTTGCCCGTTCGGCAATTCCCCGCATCACATCATGTTCCGCACTGGTATCATAGCCTTTAAATGCGCGATGTCCGCCTACTAAATAATTACTTGCTTCTGTCGGTTCAATGGTAAAGGCAATATTATAATCTTCTACAAGTTTACTGACATTTCTTTTGTAGTTGATATCTTCAAATTTAGAGAGCATATAGCCAAATTCATGTACTTTTTGATGAACGATCCTGTCTGTCCGCTCTGTCACAAGGACCATTCCTTTTCTTGGCCGAATCGGAATGTCTATCCCGACCATTTCCCCAATATGACTTGCCCAGACACCGGCGCAATTGACCACATTTTTCGTATATAACGTTGTGGTGCTGGTTTTTACAGACTCTACAGAGTCATCCGGACCCTGTGTGATTTCTTTTACTTCCTGATTCGTAAAAAGCTGCAATCCGTATTTTTTTGCTTCTTCAATAAAGGCGTAGCAAACGAGATATGGATTCATCGTAGAGTCAACCTCTGTCCAGACACCGCCTGCCAAATCGTTAGCCAAATGCTTTTCGATATCGGGAAGCTCCTCTTTACTTACCATCTTCATATCGTAGCCGGCAGCGACCTGCTGCTTGACATACCCATTTGCAATTTCCAATTCCTGTTCTGTTTCACAAACATACAGGCTTCCCCGGGAGAAAAACTCGAAATCAAAAGAGAATTCTTTTGCTAATTCTTTATACAGCTGAATACTTCGAAAGCCGATTTCTGTATCAATTCCCGGTTTCTTATCACAAATGAGGGCAACAGCATCACATCTGCTCGACGTACCAGCCGCTATATCTCCCTTCTCCACCAAAGCAACTTGGTACCCTTCTTTAGAGAGGTAATAAGCTACACTTGAACCAATAATGCCTCCGCCGATAACAACCACATCAAAACTATTCAATCTGCCACCTCCTTTTTAAAAATAGATTGATAGATTAACTGTCTGCATTGGAGTAAGCGCCTGAAGGCTTCACTTCTAAAGCAATGTTGACCTGCTTTTTATACAGATACTCTTCAAAGCCATATGTGCCTAAATCTCCGCCAATTCCACTCTGCTTATAGCCGCTCCAAGGAGCTTCATTGAATGTTGGATGATAGCTGTTCACCCAGGTAATTCCTGCATGTAATCCGCGAATCACCCGCTGCGCTTTCGCACCGTCATTCGTAAATACCGCTGCCGCCAATCCAAAATCTGTTCCATTTGCCAGCTCCAGTGCCTCTTTCTCTGTTTCAAATACTTGAATAACCAGTACTGGCCCAAAAATTTCTTCCTGTACAATCCGCATATCTGGTGTTGTATTTGCAAAAATCGTCGGAGCTACATAATTCCCTTCTGCAAGAGAACCGTCTGTTAAACGTTCTCCGCCGCATAATAATTCCGCGCCTTCATCCAAGCCGACTTTGACATATTCCAGAACAGAATCGGCATGATCCGGAGAAATAAGCGGTCCCATTTCAGTTTGCGGGTCCCATCCCGGTTCAATCTTGATTTTGTTCGTGCGTTTTACTAATTCATCAACAAATTTCTCATAGATACTTTTCTCTAAAATTAATCGGGAGCCCGCCGAGCAAACCTGCCCCTGTCCGGCGAAGATGCCCAGCATGGCATAATCGACTGCCGTTTCAAAATCCGCGTCGGCAAATACGATATTTGGAGATTTTCCTCCCAGCTCTAAGCCGACTTTTTTAATGGTATCCGCTGCATCCTTCATAATTTGCTTCCCGGTATCTGTTCCGCCGGTAAACGATATTTTATCGACATCCTTATGCTGTACTAATTGATTGCCGATCACAGAGCCTGGACCCAACACCAGATTCGCTGCCCCGTCTGGAAAGCCGACCTCATCAATAATTTCAAATAATCTCAACACGGTTAACGGCGTTTGAGAAGCTGGTTTTACCATCACGGTACACCCTGCAGCAAGCGCAGCTGACAGCTTTTGCGCAGCCATTACCAGCGGGAAATTCCACGGAACAATAATGCTGACCACGCCAACCGGCTCCCGAATCACCATGGCCTGAATTTCATCGGGCACTTCATAGGTTTGACCATGCGGCTGCATCGCCAGTCCCGCATAATATTTAAATTGATGTATGGCATCCTCCACATCAACAATAGAATCCTCATAGATTTTTCCGTTATTTAATGTTTCTAATTTTGCTATTTCCTCTTTCCGCGCCTCCAGCTTCTCTGCTACATTCAATAGCAGGTCAGCCCTTGTTCTCGCATAGGCTTCACGCCAGCCATCTTCATAAAAGGCTTTTCTGGCAGCTTCGATTGCTTTGTCTGAATCCTCTGCGCCGCCGTCAGCAACGGTTGCAATGACTTGGTTGTTTGCAGGGTTATAAACCTTTCTGGATTTTCCGGTACTCCCGCTGGTCCACTCCCCAGCGATATACATATTCTGAACTTCTTCCGTATCTTTTAAAACTGCTTCAAATGCTGCTGCGTCACTCATGATACCTTCCTCCTTTGTATCTATCCTTTGAAGAATCCAATCAATTCAACTCTGAAATGCTCTCCGTCACTGTTTTGACGATGAATTGATAATCCTCTTCTGTAATACTGAGCGGTGGAGCCAGCTGAAGAATATTATTAAAGCCGGCAACCGTATCCCCATTTTTACCAACCAGCAATCCGCTTTGCTTACATTTAGCTACAATCTGATTGATTTTATCGACATGAATTGGTTCCTTTGTCTGTTTCTCCTCTACCAGCTCTATTCCCAGCAACAAGCCTTTCCCGCGGACATCCCCGACATTGGGATGCGTTAATAAATCTTGAAAATCTTCTAGTAATCGTGCTCCCAGCTGTTCCGACTGCTGGAAGAGATTTTCCTCTTCCATAATTTCAATATTCTTTAAAGCTACAGCACAGGCTGCTGGGGACCCGCCGTACGTATTCACATGACGGAAACGATCGTATATATCTTCACCGTCAAATTGCTCAAAAATTTCTCTTCTGACTGCAGTAGCTGATAAAGGCATATAACCACTTGTAATTCCTTTTGCCATCGTAATAATGTCCGGTTTTACATCATAATTCATAAATCCGAACGGTTTGCCCGTCCTGCCAAAGCCGCAAATAACTTCATCGACAATCAGCAATGCTCCATGCGCCTCACAGATTTCTTTGACCCGCTTCAGATAATTCTCAGGCGGCATCAGAATGCCTCCTCCGGTAATAATCGGCTCCATAATCACACCGGCGATGGTTGAGCTAAGCTCCCATGTCATTAATTCATTAATTGCTTCCGCAGAGGATAAAGTCTTTTCATCGTCCGGGTTGCGATAAAGATCAGGCGGTGCTACATGCAAAAAACCTTGTGCTAACGGCTCATACTTATATTTTCTTTCAGCCTGGCCGGTTGCAGCGAGCGCTCCCATGGTATTTCCATGGTAAGCACGATATCTGGAAATAAATTTTGTCCGCTGTCCTTCTCCTTTATGCTGATGGTATTGCCTCGCTATCTTAAAGGCTGTTTCATTTGCTTCCGAACCGCTATTAGAGAAAAAGAACACGTAATCATCATCTAGAAAGCTGTTTAACTTCTCAGCCAATTGAATCGCCGGCTGATGACTGTGTGCCAGCGGAAAATATGCCAGCTTTTCCAATTGTTCATATGCTGCCTGTGCAATTTCCGTCCGTCCATAACCGGCATTAACGCACCATAATCCAGACATTCCATCTAAGTATTTATTTCCGTCAATATCTGTCACCCACGCTCCTTCAGCAGTTTCCGCAACCAGAAGATTCGGATCGGGTTTAGACCCTCTCATTGCGTGCCAGAGCTGTTTAGCATCTTTTTGCTTAATATCATTTGCTTGATTCATCGATTGAAGCATTGGCCAACCTCCTTATACACTTAATAACGCGCCGTCACCATTTTCTTTCGCGTATAAAATTGAACACCGTCCTTGCCATTTGCATGTAAATCTCCATAAAATGAATTCTTATATCCTGAAAACGGGAAGAATGCCATTGGAGCAGGAACGCCTAAGTTAATCCCTAGCATCCCGGAATCTATTTCCTCTCTGAATGTTCTTATAGCCTTTGCACTATCCGTGTATAAGCAGGCTCCATTCGCAAATTCCGATGCATTCGCTACCTCGATTGCTTCATCAATCGTATTCACACGTACAACCGAAAGCACTGGCGCAAACATTTCATCTTCCCAAATTTTCATATCGGTGCGAACATGATCAAATATCGTTGCCCCGACAAAATATCCGTCACTGTCTTTCTTATCTTCTCTTCCGTCTCTCAGTAAGGTCGCCCCTTCTTCTAAACCAGTTTCAATATAATCTAACGTTCTTTGCTTTTGTTCTTTCCGGATAACTGGTCCAAGAAAAGATGCTTTATCCGCCCCATCTCCGATAACCACATTATCCGCTGCCTGCTTCAAGCGTTCCGTCAGTTTATCTGCAACATCTCCAACAGCAACTACTAAAGAGGCTGCCATACATCTTTGCCCAGCTGAGCCAAATGCTGCAGCAGTAATATTTGATACTGCATTATCTAAATCTGCATCCTCTAACACAATGCTGTGATTTTTAGCACCGGCTAGCGCCTGGACACGCTTTCCATTTGCTGCAGCTGTCTGATAAATATATTTTGCAACAGGCTGAGACCCGACAAATGATACCGCTTTAATTTTTTCGTGTTCTAAAATTCCATTCACAACATCGTTGGAACCATGAACAATATTCAATACACCGTCAGGCAAACCGGCCTCTTTAAAAATTTCAGCCAATCGGTTAGCAAGCAATGGCGTTTTTTCAGATGGCTTTAAAATAAATGTATTCCCGCAGGCAATAGCTAACGGAAACATCCAGCATGGAACCATCATCGGAAAATTAAATGGTGCAATCCCGCCGACGACTCCAATCGGGTAGCGATACATTCCCGATTCGATTCCTGTAGCGATATCCGGCAGATGCTCTCCCATCATCAAGGTTGGAGCACCAGCAGCAAATTCTACGCATTCAATTCCTCTTTGTACCTCGCCCGTTGCATCATCAAATGTCTTTCCATTTTCTAATGTGATGATTTCAGCCAGCTCTTCCCTGTTTTCAATTAATAATTGCTGATATTTAAATAGCATTCGCGCTCTTTTTGGAACAGCAACTCTTCTCCATTCTTTAAAAGCAAGCTCCGCTGATTTGACAGCGCTATCAATTTCTTCAAATCCTGAAATCGGAACCTTGCCAATTTCTTCTCCCGTTGCCGGATTAAAAACTTCTGTATAATTTCCTGAAGTGGGTTCTACCCATTCCCCATTTATAAAATTACTTATCTGTTCAACCGTTCTTATCGTCGACATCGTATGCCCCCTTTAATTGGAATTTGTTTGACATATTCTCATTTTATTTAGATAATTAGCATAAGTAAAATAAATATTCATTATGTCTACCATTCAAAAAAATGATAGTAAGGAGCACGCCCATGACATTGCAGCGATATGAAATATTTAATAAAGTAATTCAGCTGAAAAATATCAGCAAAGCAGCAGAGGAACTTCACCTTACGCAGCCCGGACTCAGTAACGCGATTAAAAGTTTGGAATCTGATTTAAATTTAAAATTATTGAATCGAAACAGAAATGGAATTACCTTAACCAAAGAAGGAGAAAAAATTTATCAGTATACGTTGCAGATAGAAAAAATGAATGAGGCGTTAATGCAGGAAGCAAGCCATTTGAATGGGTTGAAGACCGGAACGGTGAATGTAGGTTCTTTTTCCAGTGTGACAGGCAATTGGATTCCTGACATTGTTATGAAAATGCAGGAGGAGTATCCAGGAATTGAAGTGAATATTCATGAAGGTGATTATGAATCCCTTGAAAAAAGGGTGCTGACCGGGGAATTGGATTGTTGTTTTAATACTCCGATTGAAAACAGCGGTCTAACCTTTTCACCGCTAAAAAAAGATGAATTATTTTGTATTGTTTCCAATCAGCATCCTTTACATTCCAGAAACGAAATCAGCGTAAAGGAGTTGTCTTCCTATCCGTTTATCAAACCCAAAAAGAGCTGGGATGATGAAATCAATGGACTATTTTCAAAATATAATCTATCTCCCAATATTAAATATGAAGTATCTGAAGATTTGCCGATTATTGCGCTGGTTGAAGCAAATCTCGGAATAAATATTAGACCGGAGCTAGTACTGCAAAGAGAAAAAACATCTAAAAGTATTCGGATTATCAAATTAAAAGAGGATGCTTATCGAATTATAGGACTATGTACGCCAACTAGCCCGTCCCATGCTACGCAGCTTTTTGTCTCTATTACCAAAGAACTTTATGAAGAACCTTTTCAATTATAAAGACGTCCTTATTTTCATATTTTTATTGCTCATACGAAAGCAGACCAATTACAGCTAAATTGATCTGCTTTCTATTTGTCTAGTTAAACAATAATTTTTAAATTGCTTAATAAACCTTATAAGCCTGGCCAGTCTGCGCACCAAAAACGCTCTTTCGATAAGCTAAGCCAATCCGTTTGGAAGATACAGGTTCAAATCCTTGGAATAGTTTACCATATTTTTCTTTTGATTTTTCCAGCATCGATGGACTGACATGATTAATCCGGATTCCACGCGGCATTTCAATGGCTGCTGATTTAACAAACGCGGATACACCGCCATTGGCCATCGCCGATGAGGATGCTGTTTTCAATGGATCATCCATCAAAACACCCGTTGTCAGCGTAATGCTTCCGTTGTCTCTCAGATAATGTAAACCAATTAATACTAAGTTCACCTGTCCCAGCTGCTTACTGTTTACCGCAATCATATTCTGTTCAGGTGTCAGTTCATCCACGGTTGCAAAATGAGCCGAGCCTGCTGCGCAAATGATGGCGTCTACCTCGCCCACCTTTTTAAAAAGCGCTCTAATGCTTGCTTCAGAGGTAATATCTACTGGATATTCTGAAGTGTTCCGGCTGGCTTGGATGATTTCTGCATCGTCCTTTAATTCTTCATACGCTACTTCTCCGATGGAGCCAGTTG
Organism: Oceanobacillus sp. B139/18; assembly: GCF_055524595.1. NCBI lineage: Bacteria > Bacillati > Bacillota > Bacilli > Caryophanales > Bacillaceae > Oceanobacillus > Oceanobacillus sp. B139/18. Next base: position 1,430,837 of record NZ_JBVFXI010000001.1, read on the forward strand.
CTCCGACTAATAGTATTTTCATGATTATCTCTCCTCTTCTAACTATAGTTCTAATTTTCTGTGTACAGTATCTCATAGTGTTTTTTAAAATGCATAGATTCTAGCTCATTCCGTTTTTAGATAACTATTCAACAAGATAAATTTATTTTCATGCTTTATTTTGAGGCGGGAGGTTTACGGACGGTTCTTCTTGATAAATTTTGAAAAGTAGAGGCAAAAAAGAATTCCTATTATTTAAAGCAATAAATAAAAACTCCATCCATCTTATATATTTCTAAAAGGCATAAGATCGATGGAGCACTCTATATTTACTTTATAAATAAACTTAATATTAAAACAACTGCTAATCCAGTTAATCCAACTAACGTTTTCATAACTGTCCAAGACTTTAACGTGTCGGCTACACTCATTCCAAAATATCTATTCGCCATCCAAAAACCGGAATCATTCACATGAGAAAAAGCAGTCCCTCCACAAGCAATTGCGATTGTCACCAAACCTAGCATTGGTTCACTGACATCAAAATGCTGGATTAAAGGTGAAACCAGACTGGCAGCAGTAATCATTGATACTGTTCCTGATCCCTGTGTAATTCGAATTAATGCTGCAGTGATAAATCCGAATAAGATAATCGGCATATTAATTTGCTGCATTGCATCTGCAAGAATGTCTCCAATTCCAGTAGCTATCAACGTTTGTCCAAATACTCCTCCAGCACCAGTTATCAAAATGATTATCCCTGCCGGTTCTAAAGCTCTTGTAGTTATTTTTTGCAGTTCCCCTTTAGTAAAACCTCGCCTTGTTCCATATAACCATATGGTTAAAAGACTTACAATTAATAAGGCAATGATAGGATTTCCAATAAACATCAGAATTTCTCTAACTATATTTCCTTCATCCAATAATAAATCTGCCGTAGTATTTCCTAAAATTAAAATCAGCGGTGCAATCAACATAATAACAACACCGGCAAATCCCGGCAGTTTATCTGGATCATAGTTTACCTCTGATTCTTTAAAATGTTCAGGAACATCTACATGAATTTTTTTCGATATAAATTTTCCAAAAAGCGGTCCGGCAATTATCATGGCTGGGATACCTGCAATTACTCCAAATAAAATGACATAACCCAAATCAGCACCGATTATACTTGCAGTTGCAATAGGTCCGGGTGTTGGAGGAATAAACGTATGCGTAACACTAAGACCAGCTGTTAAAGGAATTCCATAATAAAGTAATGATTTTTTTGATTTCCTTACTAAGGCATAGGTTAACGGAACCAATATGACGATAGCAACATCAATAAAAACAGCTATAGAAATCAGAAATCCGCTTGCCCCTAGCGCCCAGACAATATTCTTTTCTCCAAATTTGTCCATCAAGGTTAAAGCCAATTTTTCAGATGCCCCGGATGCTCTCAATACTTCCCCGAATATTGTTCCAATTCCAATAATTAATGCCACAAAACCAAGCGTACCACCCATCGCCTCTTCGATATGTGCCAATAATTCCTGCGGCGGCATGCCAACAGCTAGCCCTACAAATAAGCTGGCTATAATCAGGGCTAAAAAGGCTTGAAGCTTTGTTCTGATAATCAGAAAAAGTAATATTACCATCGCTAGTATTCCTACCGTAATAATCCACGCAGTACTTTCCATAAAATATTAATCCTCCTTCTTTTATATACTGCTCTATTCAAGGGTATTCACTAGATTACTATTGCTTAAGGGAGTAAAAAATCAAAATCACACCCCTCTGAGGCTTGAAGAACATGATTTCTGTATAACTGGGGATAGCCTCGTCCTTCTTTAAATACAGGAGGCTTCCAAAACTCTTTTCTCTTTTGTAATTCATCCTCAGAAACCAGCACTTCAAGAATTCCATTTTCTATATCCAAATGTATCTTATCTCCATTTTTCAAAAGACCTAACGGCCCTCCAACAGCGGCTTCAGGTGCAGCATGAAGAACCACGGTACCGGAAGCCGTTCCACTCATCCGGCAGTCTGAAATTCGAACCATATCCCTGATTCCTTCTTTTAAAAGTTTTTTGGGAATAGGGATCCCTCCCGCTTCTGGCATTCCAGGCGCACCAACGGGTCCGGCATTTCTTAATACCAACACGTTGCTTTCATCTACCTGCAAATTATCATCATTTATTTTCTCCTCCATCTCTTGAATGGAATCAAATATGATAGCTTTTCCAGTATGCTTCATTAATTTAGGGTTTGCTATTGCTTTGGGCTTTATAATTGCCCCGGAAGGTACTAGATTCCCTTTTAATAATTTAATCCCTCCATTTTTATAAAGCGGCTTATGAAATGGTTTAATTATCTTTCTATATTCTTCTATTACTTCTGCACCTTCAATATTTTCTCCAAGCGTTTTATTCGAAACCGTTAATTCTTCTAAATGCAGCAGCTGTTTTAACTCTGTTAATAATGCAGAAACGCCTCCCGCATGATAAAATTCTTGCATTTGGAATTCTCCTGCCGGTCTTAAATTAGCTAATATCGGAGTTCTTTGCGATATTTTTTCAAAGTCATCTAATGTTAAATCAATCCCAAGTCTTTTAGCTATTGCTATTAAATGTATAACCGTATTGGTTGAACCGCCTACTGTCATTAAAGTAGTGATAGCGTTTTCAAATGAATTTTTCGTAATAAAATCGGCAGGTTTTATATCTTTTTCCACTAAATTAACGATAGCTTTTCCTGTTTCTTTTGCCATTCTTAATCGTTCATTCACTGTAGCTGGAGGAGTAGAGCTTCCTGGAAGCATGATGCCTAATGCCTCTGAACAAGCAGCTATCGTACTCGCTGATCCCATGACCATACAATGTCCATTTGTTGGAGCTAATTGGGCATTTATCTCGGATAATTCTTTCTCCGAGATTGTCCCTGCCTTGTATTCTTGCCAATAATGTCTACAGTCACTGCAGGCTCCCAGAGTCTTCCCTTTATATTCACCATTTTCCATCGGACCTCCAGTAAATAGAATGGCAGGTTTATTGGCACTAAAAGCTCCCATCAATTGTCCTGGGGCCATTTTGTCACAGCCTCCAATAAGAACAACACCATCAATAGGCTGTGCACTTATCATTTCTTCCGTGTCCATCGCTACTAGATTTCTATACAGCATCGTAGTAGGACTGGTAAACATTTCTCCAACAGAAATCGTTGGAAATTCAAGAGGAATCCCTCCTGCCATTAAAATTCCATTTTTTATAGAATTAATTATCGGTTTTAAATGTGCATGACATCTGTTGATTTCACTAAACGTATTACATATCCCAATAATAGGCTTATTATAATCATTCTCGTCATATCCAAGATTTCTTTGAAACGCCATTTTTATATACTCACTAAATCCTTTGTCTCCATATGATGTAACCCTTTTCAAAACAGTTCACCTCGTTGTTAAAAATTAAGAAATTTAGAATAACAAATTTAAAGCTAATTCTTCATTTGATTCCATATGCGCCTGCATGTACATCTTTGCCTGACTGCTATTTCTAGTTCTGATTGCTTCCGCTATCATCAAATGATAATGCGCTGCCTTTTCAATCATTCCTGGAACATTGGTATGTTTTCTTCCCATCGATAACTGCTCTTGAAAATCCTCATAAAATTTTATCGTATAAGCATTATGCGTTGCTTTAGCTATTAATAGATGAAAAGTTAAATCCTCTTCTTTGGTGTCTTCTCCTTTTTTAGCTAACTCCGCCATCTTATTTGCTGACTCAACAATTAAATCAATCTCAAATTGAAATGCTTGTACTGCAGCAATTCCAGCAAAAGAAGGTTCCACCATTGTTCTAAAACTGGTTAAATCCATTAAATCTCTTACTTCTGATTTCGATATAGAGTCATTGCTTCTTTTTGCATCGTATGTAACAAATGTGCCTCTTCCCTGCTCGATTTTAACAAAAGACTGGCTTTGCAGCGCTCTCAATACCTCTCTGACAGTAGACACGCCAACATCATACTTATCAGATAACTTAGCCAAAGAAAGTAACTTTGTGCCTTCCTCAAGACTTCCGCTCATAATTTCGTCTTTTAATTTATCGTATACTGTGTTAAAATTCCCTCTCAAAAAGATACCTCCTCTCAACTTATCTGATGAATATAATATACATCAGATAAGTTAGCTTTGCAATATACTATTTTAAAAATTATAAAATCTATTTTACTTATTTGATGACTAGAAGCTTGCTTACAAACAAAAAAAAGAAGCCGCTGCAAAAATACAGCGACCTCTCTTTCTCCTTACACCCATTTCGTCGTAATAACTTTCTTTCTCGTATAGAAATGTAACCCGTCTTTCCCATTGGCATGTAAATCCCCATAAAACGAATCCTTCCACCCGGAGAAGGGGAAAAATGCCATTGGCGCCGGTACACCAATATTCACACCAAGCATTCCTGCATGAATGGTTTCCCGAAATTGACGGACGCTTCCCCCATCTCTGGTAAAAATACATGCTCCATTCGCAAAGCGTGATTGATTAGACAGTTCAATTGCTTCACTTAAATCCTTCACACGAGCGATAGATAATACAGGCGCAAAAATCTCATCCTGCCATATCTTCATTTCCGAAGTAACTTGATCAAAAATGGTCGGACCGACAAAATAGCCTTTTTCCTTCACAGCTTCATCTTTTCGGCCATCCCGAACCAGATTAGCCCCTTCTTCTTGTCCAGCTTCAATATAGCTTAACGTACGTTCTTTATGCTTGTCACGTATCACTGGTCCAAGGAAAATTCCTTCATCTAAACCATTACCAATTTGAATTCCATTGGCTTTTTGTGTCAAAAGCTTGATAAATTCATCTGCAATGCTGTCCTCTACTGCTACTACAGAAGCTGCCATACAGCGCTCGCCAGCCGAACCAAATGCCGCATTCATAATTTGTGTTGTAGCATTATCCAGGTTGGCATCCTGCAGAACAATCGAATGATTCTTTGCGCCTGCCAAAGCCTGTACCCGTTTTAAATTATCTGTCCCGCGTTTGTAGACATACTCGGCCACCGGCTGCGAACCGACAAATGAAATCCCTGCCACTTGCGGATGATCTAATAATCCGTTTACGACATCGTGTGCGCCGTGAACGATATTGAACACACCGCCCGGGAGACCAGCTTCTTCCAGTAATTCCGCTAAACGATTGGCAAGCAGCGGTGTCCGTTCAGAAGGCTTCATTACAAACGTATTTCCAGTCGCAATCGCCATCGGAAACATCCAGCACGGCACCATCATTGGAAAATTAAACGGTGTGATTCCTCCAATAACTCCGATTGGATAACGGTATAATCCGGATTCCAACTCTGTTGCAATCGAAGCAAGCTGCTCTCCCATCATCAATGACGGCGCTCCTGTTGCGAATTCTACATTTTCGATTCCTCTTTGTACTTCTCCATACGCTTCCGCAAAGTTTTTACCATTTTCAAGAGTGATCAGCTTTGCCAGTTCCTCATGATTATCAACAAGAAGCTGCTGGTATTTAAATAGAATCCGGGCACGTTTTGGTACCGGAATTTCTTTCCAGGTTTCAAATGCCTCTGCAGCTGTTTCTATTGCATAATTAATATCCTCTAAAGTAGATAACGGCACGTGAGCAAGCACTTCTCCTGTCGCCGGGTTCACTACCTCTTCTGTTTTTGCTGTTTTCGCTTCGATCCATTTTCCGCCTACATAATTTTTTAATGTTTCTACTGTTGTCTGTGTCAATGAAAAAACCTCCTGTAATATTCTTTATTAAATAAGACTGTAAAGCACAATCGCCAATACTAATACGATACTTGGAACAATAATACTAACAAGGAAAACGGGTTTATATGCCCGGCTGTGCGTCTCGCCGCAAATAGCTCTTACCGTCGTAACAACGACTCCATTATGCGGAAGCGAATCCAGACCGCCGGATGCTAACGCAGAAACACGATGCATTGCACCAGGGTCTACTCCTTGCGCCAAATAAATAGGCGCTAGAATAGGCAGTGCAATCCCTAACCCGCCAGAGGCCGAACCAGTAATTCCGCAAATAACCGTTACCCCAATAGCCAGTCCCAATAATGGCGGTCCAGGCAGATTAACAAGTCCAGTTATCAAGGTATCAAATGCCGATACCTCTGCGGCAACACTTCCAAAACCAACGACCGCACAGGTATTTGCCAGTGCAACCAGTGCATTTTGTGTTCCTGCTGCCATTGAACTCCAAAATTCCTTAAGAAATTTCAACATCGTTAAGCAGGAAACAGCAATCCCTACAATTAATGCAATTAATAATGCCGTTGTCGGGTTCATAAACTGACCTAATATATTTAGTAAAACAATAACTAAAAAGAGAGGTAAAATAGCAACCACAATATTCGGCAGCGCCTGTGATTCATTTTCTTCCACAGCGGCAGCTGCCTCCTCTTTTTCTTTTTCCAGAACGGATTTTGGAGGAGAAAATTCTTCCCCGCCGGCAACCGCTTTCTTCACCATTGATCCAAGGTACAATCCGCCGGCAATCATAATCAGCAGGGAGCATAAAACTCCAATCCAGCCGCCTGCTGTCGGTGTAGTTCCAAAGAATTCTGTTGGAATAATATTTTGTATTTCCGGTGATCCCGGTGCAGTCATCGTAAACGAAATCGATCCAAAAATAAGTGCAGCAGGAATAAAACGATGCGGCAGATTGGCCGCACGGAACAGGGAAACAGCAATTGGGTAGACCGCAAAGCCAACTACAAATAAACTTACCCCTCCATATGTCATCACTGCTGCTGCCGCTACCACGGCAAACACGGCCCGTTTGACGCCGAATTTCTTTTTAATCCACTGGGCAATACTTTCCGCTGATTTGGTTTCATGCATAAACTTTCCAAAAATAGCACCCAATAAAAATACTAAAAACCATGAAGCAAAATACCCTGTAAAGCCCGTCATATAATTATCCAGTAATGCTGTTTCTAAATTCAATCCCCCTGTAACAGCTATAACTACTGAGCTGATCAGCGCAGCAACGATAATATGAATTCCCTTCATTGTCAGATAGACGAGCAAAGCAAGCGCAGCTATCAATCCGATAAAACTGATTATTTCCATCCCATTTATCCCCCTTGATATCATCCCTTCTATTACGACGTTTTTTCTATGCTAAACTGATACGAGAAACAAACATGATAAAGCTCCTCTACCTCTTCTTTTGTTGGTACTCTCGGATTATTTTGCGGGCTGCCGCTTGCCATTGCATCTTCCGCCATTTTACTGACAGCTGCTTCAAAATTCTTCTGATCGATTCCCCAGCCTTGTAAATTAGGAACATCTAACTCATAGCACAGTTTTTTTACTTCATAAACCGTCAGATCTGCAGCTTCCTCTTTAGAAAGCCTATCTGCGTCCGCATCAAAAAATTTCGCTAAATCAGCTAATCGATTCACACAATCATCTCTGCTGAAATCAAGCACAGCAGGAAGAAGCATTGCATTAGAAATCCCATGCGGTACATGGAACAACGCTCCAATCGGTCTGGACATGCCATGCACTAAGCACACCGAGGCATTGGAAAAAGCCATCCCCGCCTGCATGGATCCAATAGACATTGCTTCCCGGGCAGCCACATTCTCTCCTTCGTTATAGGCCGTTCTTATATTCTTTACGATTTGTTCAATCGCCGATAAAGCCAGCGTGTCTGTCATGGACTGTGCTTTTTTCGAAATATAAGCCTCCACCGCATGACTTAAAGCATCAATCCCGGTAGCAGCTGTAACGGATTTAGGCGATGATATGCTTAGAACAGGGTCTACAATCGCTACATTCGGCATCAGTAATGGCTGCTTAATCATCATCTTGACATCATTCGTTGTATCAGTGATTACGGTAACATCTGTTGCTTCTGAACCTGTTCCGGCTGTAGTCGGCACTGCTATATGCGGAAGCGGCTGCTGCTCTATTTGTTTCTTTCCACCCATATACTCTCCAATATAAATCCCATTTACTGCAGCGACAGCTACTGCCTTGGCCGTATCAATACAGCTGCCTCCACCTACGGAAATAACGACATCACATTTTTCTTTTTTACATAATTCCAATGCCTCAGCAACATAAACATCTGTCGGCTCTGATTCAACCCCTAAATAGACAGCGCTTTCAATCCGTCCCTGCAAAAGGATATCTCTGCACTCGCTGACATAACCAAGCTTCTCCATGATACGGTCACTGATAATCAGCGCCTTCTGCCCTTTTTCCGATGCTTCCTTCCCTATCTTTTTAAAAGCATCTTTTCCATAATGAATAGTCTGTGGTGTACGAAACACATTACTCTCTCCCATAAGTATCTCTCCTTCTCTCTTTCTTTCACTTTTTAAATAGCAAAAATCATGCCAAATTTTTAGAGCGCTGCTGTAAGCGTTTTAAAACAAAAAGTGTAGCTAAACAGCTACACTTCACTGAAAAGTTGTAGTTATTCTGCTACACTATTTATCCAAACCATGCTTTTTCATTTTTTTATATAATGTCGTACGGTGCATCCCGAGTTCCTTCGCTGCCTTTGATTTGTTGCCTCTGTTCTCTTCCAGCGCTTTCATCAGAACTTCTTTTTCTTTATTCTTCACTTCCCGCTGGAAGACGTAAGGCGTCTCCAGCAGGTCAAAACGCTTCAAATAGTTTGGAAGATAGTCTACATCGATGGTATCGGATTCAACTAAAATAACTAACTTTTCCATTGTATTTATCAGCTCTCTGATATTTCCATACCAGGCATAATTCATAAAAACAGCCATTGCTTCAGGTGTTACTTCTTTATCCGGAACATCATATTTCTTACACAAACTCGATAAGTAATGAGAAATCAGTACCGGGATGTCTTTCGGACGCTCTCTTAACGGCGGTATCGGGATTTCAATAACGTTGATCCGATAATATAAATCCTCTCTAAAGGTTCCCTCCCGAACCATTTCTAACAAATTCTGATTTGTCGCTACAACGATTCTTGCCTCCAGCTTTTCTTTTTGAACTGCTCCTACCCGTTCAAATTCCTTTTCCTGCAGCACACGCAATAATTTTGTCTGCATCATCTCAGGCATTTCACCAATCTCATCTAAAAACAGTGTCCCTCCTTTAGCTAATGCTAACTTTCCCGGTTTCCCGCCTTTTCTCGCACCTGTAAAGGCACCATCTGCATAGCCAAATACTTCAGACTCAAAAAGCTGCTCCGGTATGGCGCCGCAGTTGACACTGATAAATGGACCATGTTGATAATAACTCAGCTCATGGATGCTTTTAGCGAACATTTCTTTCCCAGTTCCGCTTTCCCCTGTGATTAAAGCGGTTGCATCTGTTTTGGCAACTTTTCGGGTAATCCGCTTCACATCCGTTATCTGTTCACTGGATCCCTTAATTTTTTCAATCGATGCATGCTCTATTCTGTTCTCCTGCAAAGGCTGCTTCACTCTGTCTTTATTTACAGCTGTCTGCATCGTTTTTTCCAAAAACCGATCATAGATTTGATATAGCTCTGTTACGCCTTCAAAAATAAGCATCCCGATTGCGCCCACCAGCTTTTCTTCTCTCCATATCGGTATCCGGTGCACCACCATCGGCTGCCCTTGGATGTATTGGATAACTCCCCGCTCCGGCATTCCATTTCTGGCTGTATGATGCAGATTGGTATTCTCAATAATTTCCTGTACTGGTCGTCCGACAGCATCCTTCTGATCAATTCCAGTAAAACGGCTGTAGGCTTCATTAAACTCAATAATGATTCCTTCCTGATTAACAACAGCAACCCCTTCATAAGCGCTTTCAAGAATAACATCCAAAATTTCGGCAGTATGAGAGGTTTGACTCAGCTCGTTCATATAAAACGATAAACATTGCTGTATTTCTTTTCTTGTTAATACGCCTGTCAGCTGCTGCTTCTCATTAACTGCAAAAAAGTAAGTATACGGCATTTTATAAAAATCGATGATGAACTCATCGGCTCGAATAATCGAAAAATCCTCCTGTGATATATAATTCGCAATCGACGCTTCGTTTTCCCCATCCAGGTACGCTTTCAGGATTGCTTTGGACGTAATGATTCCAACCGGATTCATAGATTCCCCTACAACAGGAAGGAAATCGGCTGCCAAATTATGAAGAAGCGCTGCTGCAGCTTTTACAGTTTCATTTAAATAAATGACCTCCGGATTCCTTCTCATCCAATTGCCGGCTTGACCATTTTCTTCATTTAATAGCTCTTGTGAATTCATTTGCAGCATGTTATCTTCCTCCAAAAATATAATGCTAAATGCTTTGATTATATTATCTTGATTATGCTTCTACAGCTGAGTATACCATAGTCTTATAAGAGAATTCATTTCAATTTCACCTGTGATAACCGTACAAATAATGTTTCGTATACGTTAAAAAACACAGCATCTATCGATGTAGAAATCACCATAGATACTGTGTTTACATGTTGAAATCTTCTTTATTTCACTGCCTTTCTCCTCCTGCATTCAATAATAAATCTATCTCACAGGCAATAAAATAATTAAAATATAAAAATCAACTATGCTATAGTTAAGTGTATTTGCTTCTAAGAAGTCTTTTTATCAATAACTGCTCCTTCCGAATAAATCACCCTTCCGCTTTTCAAAATCTCCTCTTTTAACTCTTCTGGAGCATCTTCATACTTAAATCAAATCCAAAAATAGCAATGTATCTAACTCCTCTTCTAAAGCAAATGTTAATTCCACCCATTCTTCCTTCGTCATATTTGGAGCAACAAATGCTAAATCAATATCAGATTTTAGTGTATAATCCCCAACAGCTCTTGATCCAAAAAGAATAATTTTATGAATGGTATTGATACGTTGACCAACATGAGTTAACTGATTTATGATTTTTTGCTCAATCATCGTAAAATCCACTCCCTCCTTCTTTATACTTTTCTTTTAAAAATTTAAAGGTCTCCTTCATTTCAGGGAAATAACCTGCAATATTTTCATAAATATCTCTTGCCTTCTTTTCATCATATACATGGGAGGTTTCATTTCTATCACGGAGCATTTGCAGCCAAGCTTGTTCATTTTGAATCCAATCTACTGCATATGCTTGTTTTAATGTCTCTCTGGGGGATTTTGCTTCAATCCCTTCTTCTTCAAGCATTCGTTTTAACGTTTTCCAATAAAGCTCAAACGCAGTCTTAAAACGTTGAATTGTTCCATCGATAAACAAGCTATTCTTTGCACCTTCATTTAGAGCATCTTCCAGTCTTCCGATTGCTTTCTCCAAGTTAGCTAAGCTCTGCAATGTCTTTCTTGCCGACATATATTATTGCTCCCTCTATATATTTAAACGCAACAAGTTTATTGTTATGTATTTTACTATAATGCACGCTATATGGGCAGACCGATGGTAATTCAAAATAGTTCGCAGAGTTAAATACTTTTTCATTAGGTCTTACTACTCTTTTAAAATATTCCCAAATATTTTATCAAAAGCATATAAAATATGTTCTATCTGATCAAACGTCTATTTGGTTAGTTGTTTTTCACGGATAGAATATCCTGCTAGCAGAGGCGGATCGTTTTGACTTTTGACTCCTGAGGAATCAGCACCATCTGAAGATTCACTTTTGCCAAGTGCTCTTCTTGGCAAAAGTTAGCTGAAGAGCGTGCCCCTAGGCAGACTAACATCGCAACGTCCTGGGGTTGCGATTACTCACCCCATCGAAAAGAGTTGTTGCAACGTCTGCACTAGTACGTCCTGGGACTGCGATTACTCGTCCCATCGAAAACATTTGTACGTCGGAAAGCAAAATGGTTCGCCACAGCGGTGCTTTACACTTCACCTTTTATTCTTTGTCAAGGGTGTTATCGAAGGAACGATCAACGCCTGTTTCTATAGAATTGAAATTACTTTTTAATGTGCGAAAGTTGAATTACAAACAAAAAAAGCGGCACCTATTTGTTAATAATAGATGTTCGCTTTTTTGTATATGATATTTTATTTCACTGCCTTTCTTCTCTTAAAAACCTTCGCAATCAATGGATAACAAAGGGATAAAACAGTCAGCAAAGCAAGAACAATCGCAATCGGAGAAGCAAATAAAATATCCATTGGAGAATCATAAACAATCATTGCTCTCTGGAAATTTTGCTCCATATCTCCTCCAACAATCAAAGCAAGAATTAACGGTACAACAGGGTAATTCAGAATACGCATCAACAACCCAATAACACCGGCAATAATTAAAATATAAAAATCAATTGTACTGTATCCAAGCGTATATGCCCCTAAGAAGGAAAGAATAAGAACAATCGGATAAAGCACATTCGGCGGTGTTTTTAAGATTTTCACCAGCATACCGACCATTAAGATATTAATAATTACTAAGATAATGTTTCCAATAAACATACTGTTGATCAGCGTCCAAATCGTATCCGGACTATTTTCAAATAACAAAGGTCCCGGTGTGATTCCAATCATAACAAGTGCTCCCAGCATCACTGCTGTTGTCCCGGACCCAGGTATCCCCATGGTCAGCATCGGAATCAGCGAGCCGACAGCCGATGCACTGTTTGCGGATTCTGGTGCAACCAGTCCTTCTACAGCACCCTTGCCGAATTCATCTTTATTTTTGGATATTTGTTTTTCTGTACTATAAGATAACAAAGAAGCAATCGTTCCGCCAGAACCGGGAAGTACACCGAGGAAGAATCCGATCGGGCCGCTTCGGATAATCGGGGCAAGCGATCGCTTCCACTGCTCCTTCGTAAACCACTTGCTCCCGATGTCCTGCCCATTTGATTTTCCAGAGTATTGCGGTTTAAGTAAATTATAAAGCACTTCCCCTATGGCATAAATACCGATGATAATCACAATAAAATTAATACCATCTGTTAAATGCGGCAATCCAAAGGTGAAGCGGTGTACGCCGGATTGCAAATCCACTCCGATTGTACTGATACCCAATCCTAAAAACATGGTTAAAAAGCCTTTAATAATATTTCCTTGCGATAAGGTCACCACAGCAGATAAGGCAAATAGGAACAACAGCAAAAACTCAGCCGGCCCAAAATTTAATGCAAAATTTGCCAGCGGTATTGCTAAAAAGATAAATCCGAAGATTGCCATCACACCGCCAATCAGCGAAGCCATCGCAGCAATAGACATCGCCTGCCCTGCCAGTCCCTTCTTCGTCATCGGGTATCCGTCAAACGTAGCTGCAATCGAAGAACCATCTCCCGGCGTATTAATCAGAATAGAGCTGCGGGAGCCTCCAAATAAAGCTCCGTAGTAAATCGCTGCCATTAAAATCAATGCGCTGACCGGCTCCATTCCAAACGTTAATGGAATAAGCACTGCCACTCCTGTTGCCGCTCCAAGCCCCGGCAGAATACCGACAATTGTACCAAGAACTGCTCCAAGTAAAAGCCATAACAAATTAGCAGGCTGGAGCGCTGTCCATAATCCATCTAAAATAATATTTACATCCATTCTCGCACTCCTCCTCTAAGGCAGACTTATTTGCAGCAGCTCTGTGAAGCCATACCAGGTTGAAACAGAAACAACCAGTGTTACAACTACATTCAAGAGCCATTTCTTCATTCCGTTTAAATAAAACATAAGTGCTCCCATAAATAATATCGTTGCAATCAAATAACCGACATGTTCAAAAATAAGCGTATATATCACGCAAATTCCAATAATGATTGCAATTAATTTAAATGATTTCAGCTGGGCAATCAGCTCTAAATCTTTATTCTTCGCATATATTTGTTTACGTACATTGACTAAATCTGCGATAGAAAATACCAGCAATCCAGCACAAACAAATAAAGGAAAAAACTTTGGTCCATCCGGGTTGCCTAATGTTGCCGGATCTAATTGTATAATCATCGTGCCATAGATAACGCTGCCAATAATAAACATGACAGGCATGGCATACCGTATTGCTACCTGCATCCTATTTTCCCTCCTAAGGCGTTAAGCCAGAATCCTCTACTATACCTTCAAAAAATTCATTTTGATCTTGTAAAAATTCCTTTGTTTCTTCACTGTTCATATAGAATTCTTCCAAATTATTATTCTCTAAATCTGTTTGCCATTCTTCTGTTTCTACCATTTCACTCAAATAAAGGTCCCAGGAAGCAATTTCCTCCTCACTCATTCCCGGAGGGCCCATGATTCCGCGCCAATGCGGAAATTCCATATCAATACCCTGCTCTTTCCAGGTTGGTATATCCGGAAATGCGTCTAGTCTTTCTGGCGATGTAACAGCTAATATATCCACTTCTCCTGCTAAATATTGTTCGGACAGGTCAGATAACGAATTGCTGGTGACATCGATGTGTCCGCCAAGTAATGCATTCATAATATCGCCGCCGCTGCTGTAAACAAGGAACTGTAATTCTGTCGGATCAATGCCGTATTCAATCACAGCTTGGACAAAGGCCAGATGATTCCCGCTTCCTAAAGATGGACTGACACCAATCACCAGCGACTTTGGATCTTCCTTCAACTGCTCCAATAACTCTGTACCGCTGTCAATCCCTGCATCTTCCCGGACTGCCACAGCAAGCCATTCCGTAGATAACATGGCTAATGGCGTAAATTCTTCATGGGTTAATTCTGTCTGACCAAGCAATGGACCTGTAATTAATAGACTGGAATTTAATGCAGCAAAATGCGCATCCTGCTGCATCAAATATTGCCAGCCTACTTCCCCGCCGCCTCCAGGCTTGTTCACTACTGTAATATCCTCTTCTACGGTCCCGTCCGCATTCATCGCCCGCTGTGCAGAACGCGCTGTCCTGTCCCATCCGCCGCCCGGACTTGCCGGAGCAATAATCTCTATGTTTTTTTCAGGAAAGGTCCCTTTCCCTTCACTGGTATTCTCTGAACATCCTGCCAGAAGAATACAGCCAATAAATAATAAGCATAAACGCTTCATGTCAACACCTCTCAAAATAAATAATTAAGTAAACGCTTTCAATGATAGGGTAATTATTGCAAACCCAAAGAGGAAAAACAATATTTCGAATTTTATTCACTTAACATTCTTTAATGCCTTTTCGTCCTTTTTATCCATTAAGTGAAAAAAAGAGAATAAAAAAACACCCTGATACCAGGATGTTTTGAGGTTTTACTGTAAAATATATCTTCTTTCCGGCCGGCCGATAACCCCATAATTTAAAATGGTAGTAGCTTCTTCGTCAGATACGATATGCTCCAAATATCGTCTGGCCGTTGTTCTTGAAATCCCGACCAGCTGGCACATCTTATCGATGGTTACCCCTTCTGGATGCTCCCTTAACGCTGCTTTTACTTTTTCTAATGTAATGGAATCAATCCCTGTCGGCAAAGGCATATTTGTCCCTTTTTCTTCTATGCTTCGCTGGTATCCCCCTGTCAAAAAATAATCGGTATCGTTCGCTTTAAATTCTCCCGTTTCTTCAAACCATATCCGATCCTTTACATATTGTTTTACCGTATTTGTAAAATCATCCACCGTCACTGGTTTAATTAAGTACTGGTATACGCCATAACGTTTTGCCAGCTGCAAATGCTGCCGGTCTGTAGATGCAGAGACCATAATAATATCCAGATCCGGAGAATGCATTCGCAGGTAATGAAGCAATTCTGTCCCTAATATATCAGGAAAATAAATATCAAGGATGATCAGATCTACTTTCTCTTTTTCTATCAGCTCCTTGAGTTCTTTGCCATTCAGCGCTCTGCCAACAACTGTGATCTCTGAAAAAGCCTGCAGATACTTTTCATGCAATAAAGCTACCCGATAATCATCTTCTGCAATAACCACATTCATTTTTTCACCTCTTCTCCTTTTGGTAAATAGATAGAAAACACAGTTCCACCTTCAGCTGGGGAAGTCACTTCCATCTCTCCACAATACTTTTTCACCGCTTCATAGACATGAAACAGACCATAGCCTCTATTTTCCCCTTTGCTGGAATATCCTCTGGTAAAAATCTGCCCAGTCTGTTCTTTCGTCATTCCCGGCCCGGTATCTTCTATATCTATCACAATATCACTTCCAACATCAGTAACCATCACGGTGATTCTCTGTTCCTCCGATTCTAGTACAGCATCCATGGCGTTATCTAATAAATTGCCAAGCATGATAGCCATATCTGCAGCAGCTATTTTCGTTTTATCCAGATGACTTGCTTCTTCTATGATAAGTGCTATTTTTTTCTCAGCCGCCTTCGCTAGTTTCCCTAATAAAATTGCCTGCGCTCCAGGGTCTTTAATGTTCTTTAACATTGGGAATGCTTGTCGCTTATCAGCGGTTTCTTCTTGAATCACTTTTAACGCTTCCTCATATTGCTCAAGCTGGATTAACCCCAACAGCACATACATCTTATTTTTAAATTCATGTGTCTGGGCACGCAGGCTATCTGCATAGCCCTCTATCTGCATCACTGTTTCTTGAAGCTGCTTCATATCTGTTTTATCTCGAAAACTGCAAATCGCACCGACAATCTGTTTATTTTCATATAAAGGAATGCAATTCGTAATAAATGTTTTCCCTTGGTAGACTTTTTCCTCATCATAGCTCGGCTTTCCAGAGAAAAGCGTCTCCGGCAGGCCAAGCAGTTGAATCGACTGCCGGAGCTCCATCGATGAATCTAGTAATGCCTTCGCAGAGGGATTAATCAAGGAAATCGCTTGCTTATCATCAATCACAATAATCCCTTCTTTTACTGCGTTTAACATGGCCTCCCGCTCACGGAACATTTCTGCGATAACTGCAGGCTCAATGCCCATCGTATCCTCCTGAATACTTCTGGCTAAAAACAACGCTCCGCCAACGCAAAGAATCATCCCAATGGATGCCACGATAACTAATCTTGTGAGCTTACTTACTATGATAGCGTTGATCGATTCTTCCAAATACTCGACTGTAACCGCACCGATAATTCTTTCCCCGCCATTGGCATCCACCTCTTCATAGATTGGTGCAGTGGTCATAATAGCAGGTCCAAGCGCCCCTTCCCCAGACTCTGTCACATAAGAGCCATATAACAGCGTCTGGTCAAATTGCTCTGTTTCTTCCGTTATACCGATGTGGTTTTCATCTGGATGGATAATATATTCTCCGTCTCGTGTAACTACGGTCACAACCGGATTTTCTGCCTGCAGCCGCACACGGTCAATAATTCCCTGTAATTCGTCATGGTCACTGCTGCTGACAGCTTCCTCCAAAGCCGGCATAAAGGCCAGTCCATTAGCCGTCTGTCTGGATAATTGCTTGTATGTATCCTGGGCATTGCCAATCTCAAAATAAGCAAACACAGAAATAAATAATAAAATAAGAAAAGTAGATAAAGTCAGAAATATAAAGACAATCCGCTTTCGAATCGTCATATTTTTAATCAAAGAAAACATTTATACCTCCTTTTCTATTGATCCATGAGTCTATTTCGTTTTATGTAATGGCATTATCAGTTTATCGGAAATCTGGTGTTGGGGCAAGAGAACTAGATTCGTTGTAGCCCTGTTTCTATATACAATATGGATTATCTCTTTTGTTCTTGTCACATGAAAGAAAACCCTTACAAACAAAATACACATAGTAGGTTTATAACATCTCCTCAATTTAACTAGAACTTTTTCTCACAATTTCTTCTCTTTTTATGATATATTGTTCTTTATTCTAAAATATTTCACACACCCTTAGAAAAACCTATCACGAGGAGAGACAAGAATGACAACCATCTTATTTAAAAATGCCAAGGTGTTTACCGGCAAAAATACGGATTTTGAAGGGATTGACTTTGCTGTAGATACAGAAGCAGGCCAATTTATCAACAAAGAAACAGCAAACGCAGATGAAACGATCGACTTAAAAGGGAAATATGTCATGCCCGGCTTAATCAACGCCCACACGCATATTATCTTAGATCCTTTCTTCAAAATCGGCGGCCTTTCTTCGGTCAATGCATCTCAGACGGGAGCCGTCGTAAACACGTATATTGCAATTGATAACCTGAATAAACTTTTAAAACACGGCGTTACGTATATACGTGATGTTGGTTCTTCTGACAACATTGATTTACAGTTATCTAAATTAGAAAAAGAAAATAAAATAACAGCCCCTGGAATTATCGGATCCGGTCCTGCCATCGTAATGACAGGCGGGCATGGCGTAGAACTCGGATGGGAGTCGGACGGCGTAGATGAGATTCGTAAACATGCCCGCACCAATATTAAAAATGGAGCACGAAATATTAAAGTCATGGCAACCGGCGGCGTCAGTATGGATGGGGAAACACCTAATGATGTTCAGCTTAGCGTCGAGGAAATGCGTGCTGCGGTGGACGAGGCACATCATAAAGGCTATACTGCCTGTGCACATGCTCAAGGAACAGAAGGAATCAAAAACGCCATCCGTGCTGGAGTAGATTCGATTGAACATGGGATTTATTTAGATGATGAAGCCATCCAGATGATGCTGGATAATGATACTTATCTTGTTCCAACCTTAATGGCACCTTGGGCAATCAATCAACATCCGGAAAAACTGCCTGATTTTATGGTAAAAAAATCACTTGCTGTTCAAGAAGCACATATTGAAAGTATTGGCAAAGCAGCGAAGGCTGGAATTAAAATCGCAATGGGGACAGACTCCGGAACTGCTTATAATGACTTTGAGAAAGGGCCCTCTCAAGAGCTTGAACAGATGGTCGATGCTGGTTTAACACCATTGCAGGTATTACAATCAGCTTCTATCAATGCAGCAGAACTGTTGAAAATAAATGATTATGCAGGCTCTATTGAGACAGGCAAGCTTGCTGATTTTATTATTATTGAAGAAAATCCATTGGAGGATATCAAAGCTGTCCAAGCGGATAAAATTGTTTATAAAAAAGGGAAGAAAGTAGAATAACTCTACAGAAAATAACTGGACTTGCAAAGGTAAGATATATCTTGCAAGTCCAGTTGTTTATATTCACCACACTTTTTTTGCGTTTTCCAAATCAGTTAAACTGATAAAGCTCTTTTGCATTGGAGGCGGACAAATGCGATTATGCATTTTTATTTGTTTATTTATTTTCTTAATATCCTTTTCAGTTTGAGCTTCCTGTACAAATACACTGATTTCCTTTTGCAGCTTCAACCATGGCGGTAAATAGCCTGCATCCTTCGCTATTTTTTGAAAATGCTGGAACGTATCCTTTTCCATATAATCCTTCGTTAGCGGTTTTCCCTTTCCCGGCAAATTCTTTTCATAGCTATAATCGTTCTCTTTAATCATATCTCCAATTAAATCATTGTATTTCCTTTCCAAATAAATCCCCCCTGCTCTTATTTGTTTAAGCAATCCAATGAACCATTAAGATCAAGTGAATTTAAATAATACTTCTACTTTTCAGTATACTGTTTAATTATATATCGCGCTATTAATCTTCTTTATTATAAAAAAATGAAACGTGCTATGCTTTCTTAACAACTATCTCCACATAAAAAAGCTGCCCCATAAAGTAAAATACCTCATGGAGCAGCCAGACTGCATTGCAGTAACATCTATTGTGACATTTTTTTCTTTTCGGAGAAGAGCTTCCCTCTTTCCAGCCATTTTTGTTTGGCTTCTTTCCTTCGCTTTACTTCTGCTTTTACAAGCTTTGGATAAGTATCTTCAGCAAAGTCCTGGACGCTGTCCCAATCTGAAAAGAAAAGAACCTTCATATCTCTGGAACCATCCTCATTACGGCGTTTATTCAGGCAAACGCCAAAAATCCGGTTCGATTCCTCAATCATTTGTTTAAATAAAAGGGGATGTTTTTCCTGATCTCTGTACAGTTCTTCCATCATTCCCATATAATGCGAATCGTAATGATGGAACGGCATTTCGGAATCAATGCTTTTACTGCTGCGATAAACTTTACGGTTGTTTGCGTAAATCCATATTAAAGTACCATAATCCAGATTTTCCTTTGTACTTACGATAACTTTTTTCATGTTTGTCATCCTGTCTAGAGGAAAATTTAGCATGGTAAATATCATTCTTAAAATCTCCGTTTATTAAATAATGCTACCTCTACTCTTTAGTATACACTACTTTCACTTTAAAAGCTTGAAAACTTCGAAGAACCTACTTTGAAAACTCCATATTCCAGCTGTAGTAGTCATTTTCTTTATTCTTTTCATAGCTTAAATAAGCATTGAATTTCTTTCCTTTTTTACTTGTCAGACCTTTCACAAAGACTTTCTTATCCTTCAACAGTTTTTTCACCATGGTTTTCGTCGGCTTCTTCCGCATCGAAGCTAAATATTTATCATTTTTCCAAATGGCAAATGTACAGCCCTGCTTCCGGTTGCTGCAGTTAAAGGCTTTATAGCCATCTATTACCTTGCCTCCGCACTGCGGACAGGTTCCCACTACTTCATTGGTTGCCCGTGTCTGCGTTACCTTATTGATAATAACGTCCTCTCCATGCTTGATTGTTTCAACGGATTCTGATGTAAAATGAAAAACGAGCCGGAGAAATTCCTGCTTGCCCGCTTTTCCTTTTTGAATATCCGATAAGGCTTTTTCAAGACGTCCGGTGAACTCTAAATCAAATAAATCTTTTACAGGAAAAGTGGTAACCAGCCGTTTACCAAGCTCTGTACAAAGCAAATGCTTACTTTCCGTTGTAATATAGCCTATATCCTTCAACTTTTTAATGGTTTCAGCTCTTGTTGCAGCAGTGCCAATACTAAAACCGGTCAAAATACTGCCCATCAGCTCCTCGCTTTCATCCTCCTGGTAGCTTTTCCCGCATGTTTCCATGACACGCAGCAAGGTTCTTTCAGTATGATGCTTCGGCGGCTTGGTAACATGGGAAGTGACCTCAGAATCGCTCACCTGGACACGCTCCTGCTTCTCCACCGATGGCAGCAGGGTATCCTTAGATTGGATATTCTCTACCTTTTTCCATCCTTCTACCAGCTGTACCTTCCCTTTTGAATGGAAAACACCAGATAAATCCACATCCAGAATTTTGGTAGTCAGCTTTGTCTCTTCATATTCTGCTATCGGCATAAATTGCATAATAAAGCGGTTTTTGATGGCTGTGTAGACAATTCCTTCATCTGCCGAGAGCCGTTTAGGCTTCATATAAGTGGGAATGATTGCGCTGTGACTTTCCACTTTTGCGTTATTAAAGACACGCTTTGTTTTCATAAACTTCATTTCATCCTTATAAGGAAGCTCTTCGGAATGCACCTTTAAGACATGGGCTGTTTTTCCAACCAGGCTTTCTTCTAAGGCAGTACTCGCAGTTCGCGGATAGGTAATCAGTTTTTTCTCATAAAGTAACTGAGCCACCTTTAATACCTTATCAGATGTCCATCCCTTGAACTTATTCGTTATAAACCCTTGCAAATTGGATAAATTGAATAGAAACGGCGGAAATTCCTTTTTCTTTTCCACCTGCTTATCGGTAATTATGGCTTGTTTGTTCTGAATCGCTTCGTTAATTGGCTCCAATAACTCTTTTTTCTTAAATTTATCCTCTTTGTTTTCGACATAAGTCCCTTCGTATTCGTGGTTAGCCGCCGTTTGAAAGGTTGCAGTCAGTTTAAAATAATCCTCTGGCTTAAAATTTTCAATCTCTTGATCGCGGTCATAGATTATTTTTAGAGTTGGGAGTAGCACCCGGCCTATATTTAACGCTTTGCTTTTACCCTGCTGATATTTTAACGTTGCCACGGATGTCAGGTTAATACCGATAACCCAATCTGCCCATTG
Organism: Oceanobacillus sp. B139/18; assembly: GCF_055524595.1. Taxonomy (NCBI): domain Bacteria; kingdom Bacillati; phylum Bacillota; class Bacilli; order Caryophanales; family Bacillaceae; genus Oceanobacillus; species Oceanobacillus sp. B139/18. The sequence continues at coordinate 1,452,567 of NZ_JBVFXI010000001.1, forward strand.
TCTGCTGATTCCCGCATCGCGCAACGGCTTCATCCTATCGTTTGATTGGAGATTTTCCAGGCCTTGCAGTACTTCATTTTGCGTCCATTCATTTAAAAGCAGGCGATATACAGCTGCCTTTGGCTTCACCCCGCCCCGATAGATGATACTGTCTGCAATCAGCTGTCCTTCCCGGTCATAATCACATGCTGAAATAATTTCGTCCACATCATTCCGCTTCATTAAAGCATGAATCGTTTTTAACTGTTTTGCAGCTCCGCCATCTGTCTGCGCCCGATTTCTTGGATTGCTTTTCACTTTATATTTAAATTCAGAAGGGATAAAAGGAAAATTATCCATTTTCCAGCTTCGCATTTTCCCATCATAGTCCTTTGCATCATACAGCTCGACAAGATGGCCAAATGCCCAGGTAATCACATAGCGCTCCCCTTCAAAATAGCCGTCTTTCTTCGATTTTATATTTAATGCATCTGCAATATTTTTTGCGACAGATGGTTTCTCTGCTAAGATTAATCGGACTCCCATTTCGAATTCATCGCCTTTCCTTAAAAGCCATATCAGCTGGTTTTTCGCTATCATTTTTTTATATTAGAAACATTCGTTCGATATCTTATTATGCCATAGATTTCACTTTTTTTCTAATAGATACCTAAAACCGCAGTTTATCATTCGTGCTCGCTTATAATTTATCGTTATATGGTTAAACTAGCTTCATTGGTGATTGTAATCACCATATTTACTTACAGGAGGTGCCCCCATGTCTGAGCAAAATAAAAATCGCAACAAGGATAAAGGAAAGCAAAATAATCGCAATAAACACAATAAGACAGGCAATGATACAGAGTTTGCGAGTGAAAATAGTGAATTTCTGAACTTAGACAATAAGAAAAACAAACGAAAAAGGTAGCATCTTTACGAAAGGGCTGAGTGACCAGTTGACTCAGCTTTTTTGTTGCCTAGTTGTAAAACCGCTTCCCTTTTTTCATATTTATATGGAAATGTTTGTTGCTATCCATTATACTAAAAACAGACGAGGGTCAAAGAAGCCCTGTCCGCTTTATATCTTCATCATTTCCCTGCCTGAAAACATCTTCTTTAAAAATTCCTTCACAGCCTGATTCCATTTTTTATCGCTTCTGCTGCCACTGTATTTTTCTTCAAAACAAAGCCCGTACCTGGTTAAAATCCTGCGTATTTCTTTCTAGTGCAAATATTTCTTTTTATGCTCCTGTCGCCAAACCCGTTCCCAATAGTTTTTACAATTCTATATGTCCATTTACTTTGACTATCGAAGTTTTACAACCCGGCTAGAATACTTTATGATTAATTTAACATACTTACCTATTTATTGAATTGAAATTACACAAAAGGAAGGAAAGTCTAAAAATGAAAAAACATATAAAATTCTCCTGCTACAGTCTTCTGCTGCCTCTCATTTTTTTGCTTATTGCCTGTTCAGACAATACAAATAATGAAGATAACTCTGGTTCTGCCACAGATAAAACTACTGAAGAACCGGGTACAGCAGACGATGAAGACTTACCGGATGGAGAGGAATCAGAAGACCCTTCAGAATCAGATAACTCATCGGAAGATTCCTCCGAAAATGACTCTGATGATCAGTCAAGTGATGAAGCAGAAACAGATGCTTCGGAAGATAGCTCTGTTGAAGAGGAAGAAAGTAACGATAGTTCTTCGGAAGACGAAGAAGCGGGGAACGATCAGGCATTATCGGACTATTCTTCCGAAGAAATTGAGTATGCCCGCGTCTGGCTGCAGCTTGGGCCAAATCAAGATATCGATGAACTATACGTCGAACATATTCCAGCCGGCACCCCGCTTGATCCCAACGATGAAGAAAATGATATCAGCTACCCGGAAGAGGTGATTCAGGTCTCCGGTTCCCGTATCGCAGATGGCATGATTACGTATAGCGGAAATGGAGACGGTACCATTAATGTATATGACATTCCATATGGAAATCGCTGGTACGGAGGAATGCCTCGTCCGGATGATGTTGATTTAGAAGAGGTAAAGGAAGATATGCGAGAGATGATTGAAAATACCGAGACGGTCACCATTGAGCCTGGTGAGGAGGAAGATGTTATAGCTATTATTGAAAAAATGTATATTATTGATTAAGACGATTGGGGATTCTTGCAGAAAGCCTGATTGAATATAATATCGATTAAAGATAAGGCGGCTGGAAAGTATCTATTCCAGCCGCCTTATCTTTTATTTACACGTTAGGAAAGCATAAAATTTTAACGAAGAAGAATTTCAATGTAGTAAAAATTTTTAGGTACCAAGTCGGTTTTGATGGGGCGAGTAATCGCAGTCCCAGCCCCAACTAAGGCATTCGTTATCCTTTATTGAAAAAATCCTGCTAAATATTGATCCTGCGCGATAACGACATAGCTGCCATCAGGATTTTGCATCACATGAACAGTAAGCTCTACAGGAGGCAGGAGCGTATCGATGGCATTATATTTTTCAATCAACAGCTCGATGGTTTTCGAATCAACTTCTTCACGTGTAATGTCACCATTTTCAATAAGCTCAAGCAATTCCTGGTCTACTTCCTGATAAATGGACGTATCACTGATTCCTTCTATGGAAACCGTAACCATAATACTATCTGCCGATTCCGCCTGTGCTTCAACAATCTCATAATCCGCAGTAGACAATGCATACATCACAGCATCCGCTAATTCGATAATTTCTTGTTCTGCCACATTGGTCCCTTGCATATTTCGTTCCGTGTTTTGGATATATATATCCTTGAACATATCCCGCTGTGTCTCAGCTTCTGTTGTTTTCTCTTCTTCCGAATAAGTGTCTGGCAAACGCTCGATAGAGGCTTCCGCATCCTGGAAGACCGTCGCCTGAATAAGTGCATCCAAATAATCCGATGCTCCTGTTTCCAGTGTTTCCCTCTCTTCCTCGCTTATATCTGTTGTTTCCGCATCTGCGGGCTCTGTATCCTCTGCTGTCACAGTGACTGCCGGAATTTCAATTGGTTCAGCATCATTATGATTAGAGTATGTATACAAATAATTCTGATCATTCGTCAAATCATGAAACGTATACGTAAATTCCTGTTCCATTTCCTGCAGATGATGGGTCTCTTTTTCAATAACCATTTCAAGTGTGAATTTATCAATGTCAAAATCGGCGGGGTCAAAATCCACTCTTTCCGAGCCCTCGGTAATTCGGAGTGTTTGTTCCGCGATTCCTCTGCCTAACTCTTCGATATCTGTTTCATCCCCATTGTATGTAAGGACATAATCTTCATCTCTTGCTTCCATATCAAATTTGTTATGAATATCCGGGTCTATGGATACGAAAAAGGCAAATGGCATTTTCATCCTGCCTAATTGATTATTAAAGATATGTTCGAGTTCCTCCTGATCAGCGGTTGTTGTTGCAAAGCTCTCCATGACCTCCCCTTCAGCAGTTTCCATCAAAAAGTCACTATTGTCTCTATACAGAGCAAAGTTCCCCAGGTTGTAATAATCGATATCCTTTTCAAAGTCAAACACGCCATTCCCCGATAACGTTTCGCCTTCGATATTTTCTTCAAACTTCACGTCTAACGAGGTCATATCCTGCTCCAACTGCTCCATTTCCTCCAAAACCTCTGCAGCCTCAGGCTCGGAGCACCCGGCTAAAAATAAAATAATAATGAATCCAGCTCCAAAGATATAATTTTTCAAAATAAAGCTCCCTCTCCCTTCTTTTTTAATGTAAACGTTATACATATATTATACGGAGAGAACAACTGGTTGACTAGAGAGAAAGAGAAAAAAAGGTATAAATGCCCATTTAACATGCCACAGTACAAAATACTGTGGCAGCACCCATGTTATATACTTTTTTAAAGAAAACCCGGGAAATCATTCTATGAAAATCTGTGAATTGCCCCTAGTCGCCCTGCGATTATTTATTCCATGCGATTTATGACCACTTCTTGAATAATACAACAAGCTGAAATTTATTATCCTCCAGCTTAGCGTCTATCTGACCACCTAATTTCATAACCAATTGCCTGACAATATGCAAGCCTAATCCTAGCTGTCCGCCAGCTCTGCTGCTGTCCATCCGATACGACCGGTCAAAAATCCGATGGAGTTCCGTTTTGTCATCCAATACGGTGATATCATTTTCTGCTTCCAGCCTGACACATTCCTCTTCTTCTGCCAGCCTGATGGTAAAATAACTTTCCGCATATCGTAACGCATTTTGAACAATATTACTGATAATCCGATGGACTGCTTTTTCATCTGCTAAAATGGGGGGTACAGCCGTCTCGTCTATTTCTATCTGCAGCTTATTTTTCTCAAAATCATGGTAAAACAGCAGCATCGTATCCACTACCAGCTGATTCAAAGATACCTGCTGGATACTGAATTTCTGGTCCGAAGATTCTATTTGGGAAAGCTCATAAAACTGATCCACCATCATCGTTAAATGATCAATTTTCTTTTGAATAATAGCCAAAAAATCTTTTTTTTCTGCATCCGACAAAGAGGGATCTGCCATCAATTCAGAAAATCCTTTTATTGATGTTAACGGCGTTCTTAAATCATGTGAGAGATTGGTGATTTCCTGCTTTAATGCTTCTTCTCTCCTTTGCTTACGCTGTTGATCCTGCTTAAATAGATGAATTAACTGATTGATATTTTCAATAAACCGGAGCAAACCTCTGCTGTGTGTATTTGTACGGATTAGTTCGTTTGTGCCAAAGTTCTCATTAATGCCTTTGAGCTGACTGGTTATCCTTCTGATATCCCAATAAAGTAACAGCAGCATGCTGATACAAACGACTAATAATATACTCAATATAACAATAATCAACCAGCTGCTCACTGTCACCCCTCCTCCTTAATCCATATCCTGTTTCGTAAATCTGCCCGCTCCTATCCACAAAGCAATGATGCTAATGACAGCACCGGTCACCCAATAACGATAATCCAATTGTACAGATTGATTCATAAAGTGCATTAAATTATCCGTCAATAACGCACCTGGAGCAAATGTATATAACTCATTTAATCCATTCACCTGACGGAAAATAAGGCGCAACACATCATCGAAAAAAATATAGATAACTGCGACAATAATGATATTATATATATCAGCGATTTTCAGCATTTTTAATGCATGTATCAAAATAAAACCGCTGAGCACAATCGGCAGCATATTAAAGCTTGCAATGAAGAAATTGCTGACTACTCCTTGGTCCTCCGCAAAAAGACTCTGCCCTAATCCTATCATCAGAAGTAAACCTGCTGCACAAACCAACCAAAAATAACCTAGCGTCACAAGCAATTTTGACCAGAAGATGACGCTTCGAGAGATACCGAAAGAAATTGCCTGTTTTGTCAGCATAATATCCTTACCAGTCAATATGCTATTATACAAATAAGAGATAATAATTATTTGTATCCCCATACCAATGACATTCGAATAGAAAAAGCTGCTTGTGCCGTAACGGAAATCTGCATCTACACTGCTAAAAAAATATAAACAAAATGCAGCACCTGTAATTAGGAGAAAAAAGATAGCAGTAGTGAGATATAAGCTTTTCCTATGCAATATACGGTAGTTTTCACTTTTCAAATAGTTAATCATTTTTCGCCACCCCCCTCCACTAAACCTAAGAAATATTCCTCTAAATTCAGTGCTTCTAGCCGGAATTCCATCACCAATACATCATTTTTGATTAAAAGGCGGTTTATTTCTCCAGCCTTCTCAATGTGGTTTTGTATCGTGATAACCTGGTCAGGAAGGGATTTATATTGGATATCCTCATAAGTGCGTTCTAATAGCTGTGCTGTCTTGGCTGTGTCATCCACCTTTAAATGGATTTGTTTCCTGCTTTTTTCATCCAGAAGCTGCTTGCTTACATCCTCGACAATCACCCCGTTTTTGATAAATACAAACCGCGTTGCCAACAGCTGCAATTCCGTTAAAATATGGCTGGAAATCAAGATGGTTATTTGCTTTTCTTGATTTAACCGGATCAATAACCTGCGAATTTCCGTAATACCTTCCGCATCTAAACCATTAATTGGTTCATCAAGCACTAAACAATCCGGGCTGCTTAAAAGAGAAAGCGCGATTCCCAGCCGCTGCTTCATCCCCATAGAGTATTCTCTAAATTTTTTCTTCTTTTGATTGGCCAGCCCGACAATTTCCAATACGTCATATATCCGCTTCTTTTCCGCAACTCCCCTTTGAATCCGGAAGTACTCCAGGTTTTGAATTGCTGTAAAATCCGGGAAAAAGACCGGCGTCTCTATCATAAATCCCATTCTTTTTTTCGCCTGCATCATTTCTTTGCCGGACTTACCAAACAAGTAAATTTCTCCCGTTGTCGGCGTTAACTGCCCTGCAAGCATTTTAAAAATAGTCGATTTACCAGCACCATTTTTACCAATTAAGGCACAAATCTCTCCTTTTCCTACAGAAAAATCAAGCGGTTTAATGACTTCTTCCTGCTTAAATTTCTTAGTTAATGTATACGTCTGAATAACAGCACTCATTTTCTCGGCTCCTTCACTCTATTTTCTTGTTTCCAGTTTAGCGCAAGAGCCATTAAAATCCTTTAAGCAAATCATAAAGAATTCATAAAGAAAGACAGAACAGAATCAAACCAGCATGAACCCGACACCCCAAATGGTTCTGATATACTCTTCAGGTGTGACTTCAGCCATTTTTCTGCGCAGATTGGAGATATGGACACTAATGGTATTATCATCCCCGACATACGTGCCTTTCCAAATTTTTTCGTAAATCTCTCTTTTAGAAAAAGCATGCTCCGGATGACTCATAAATAAGAACAAAATATCAAACTCCGCATTGGTTACCTGCAATGATTTGTTCTCTAGTGTGACAGACAGCTTTTCAGGAAAGATAGTCAGACCACGCCATACCTTTTCGTCTTTTTGTGAGGGCTGGCCAATCGATTTTCGCAGCTGAACCTCTACACGGGCTTCTACTTCTTTCTGGTGAAATGGCTTGGTTATATAATCATCGGCTCCCATTTTCAAGACTTGGACTTTATCCTCTATTCCAACCTTTGCGGAAATCACAATAATGGGGATTGCGCTTTCCTCTCTGACCTGGGTAATAAATTCTTCGCCGCTTATCCCCGGCAGCATCAAATCTAATAAAATCAAATCGAATGGATTGCTTTTCAGCTGCAGCAGACCTTCTGTCCCTGAATAAGCAGAAACTGGCGCCATCCCCATTTTTGTTAAAATTACCTGCTGCAGTTTGCTGATTTCCTGATCATCTTCAATAATTAAAATTCGTTTCTCTTCATTCACGTTTACCACTCACTTTTGTATGATTGCTATTACTTTATTATAATAATCACTCTTTTGTCGTTTGAAAAGTGCACCTGTCTAAATCTTCACCAAAACAAATAAAGGAGTGCATAGGAAATTTAAAATGCATACTCCTTTATATAGAAAAAATAATCAATTAATAACCTGTTACAGCATTCTTTAATATAGGCATGTTTTCTGTGTTTAAATGCTTCCCCTCCACACATAAAACAGTCATCTGAGAATCTGTTCCTGCAGCATGAAGCGCTCCTTTTTCCCAAAATGCTGCTTTACCGGCAGTCAGAGGGATTTTGTTCTCCTCCTCGCCGCAGACCCAGCCTTCTCCAGATACAATCATGAAAAGCTGATCCGCCTGTGCTTCGTGGAAAGGAATGTTATCCTCTATTCTTAAATACATATAACTCATTCTTATATCATCGGCATCAAATAAAAGACGATGCGCAGTAAATTTCGTTGTCTCTGAATCCATCGATACACCGGATTCTTGCTCAAACGAAATAATCTTCAAATGAACCAGCCCCCTATTCTGATTAAATCGCAAAACCTATTCCGCTTCATAACGAATCATCGTCCACATCCCAATATCTTTAAAGCCCATTCGTTTATAAATGCTTCCAGCCGCAGGGTTATCATAAAAAAGACAAAGCGACTTCCCCTCTGCTAATAATGCAGTGCATAATTTCTCCATACACTTCGTTGCATAGCCTTGACGCTCATACCCTGGGCGCGTACAAACAGCAACGATCATGGCAGAATGGGAATTTTCAGCGGTCGTCGATGCAGATGCAACCATCGTCCCTTCCTCATCACGAATAAAATAGGTGCGTCCTGTCTTATTTTTCTCTGCATGCTCCCTCGATTCAACAGTTATATTACTTGCTGCAAATTCCGGAATAGACTCCAGCATTTTGATGTTCTCTTCATAATCAACAGGCTGCAAATATTCTACCTGCTCAGCTTGTTCTAAAGTCGTTGTGTAGCTTAATTCTTCACAAGCTGCATAATACATTTCTCTATGTACACGAATGACTTTATCCATGTGTTTAAGCAAAGGGGTGACAGCCAGTTTCAGACCACTCACATTGCACCGCTGTTTATAGTCGTTAGTCCTCTCCGCAAACCCTTTTACATCATACTCCCCTTCACTGTAAATAATGAAATTCTCACGATAGCGCAGGAGAACAGCGATTAAATCTTCCTGTTTCCATTCTCCCCAGACATCTTGAATATCTGAGTCATAGCCAAACGCTTCAATGTCTCCAATAATAAACAAATTTTCTGCAGCCTTAGGCTCAACTAACTCCATTACTTTTGCATGATCCTCTTTTGTCAGTTTTCGTATCATCCTGCTTCCTCCAATAGACGTCAATAGTAGCTTCTACATGATTAAAATCTTACATTCTTCCAGTTAAGACATTATTTCTTCTCTTACTCCTCATCGCATTCCCATCAATCAGAAACATGAATCAATATCTTCCCAGTACTCTTCCTGCTGCTGATAAAATCATGTGCTTCCGCTATTTTTTCAAGAGGAAACACTGTACCGACTTTTATTTCTAATTTTCCGTTCACTATTAATTCAAGGACATTTTGAGATACGGCTTCCAATGTCTCCGGCCTTTCTTTTCTTGTCGTACCTAAGCTGAACCCCAGTACAGACCGGCAGCTCGCGTGCACTTCCTTTGTATTAAAATTTCCAATACTGCCTGATGAATTCCCAAAATGAACCAGCTTGCCAAAATGCGATAAAACCTTCATACTTCTTTCGGTTATCTCTCCAGCCTGCGAATCAAAAATAACGTCTACACCTTTACGATCTGTTGTTTCTTTTATTTTTTCATCAAAATCTGTATATGTATAAACATCATCCGCTCCTAATTCAAACGGCACGCTGCTTTTTTCAAGGCTGCTGACCGTACCAATAATTCGTTTGGCTCCGAGCAATTTGGCCATCTGAATAATCGTTGAACCGACTCCACCGGCCGACGAATGGACTAAAACCGTATCATCTGGAGTTATTTGTGCTAAATCATATGTTAATTTATAAGATAAAAAGCCGACAGTCGGGCATGCTGCAGCCATTTTAAAATCTAATTCATCTGGAATTTTAAAAGTAAGTAACTCCGAGGCCAGGACATATTCCGCATAGGCGCCCCCTTTTGGAAAGCATATAACCCGGTCACCAGGCTTGACGCTTTCTACAGATGCTCCAACCTTCTCGACTACTCCAGCGGCATCTAATCCTAAAATCATCGGGAAATTTGCCTTCGCTTTGTTGCCGGTTCTATTCTTAATATCAGCATAATTCACGCTGGTATAAATCACTTTAATTAAAATTTCATCGGTTTGAGGTTCCGACTTTGGTATTTCTTTGAATTGCAGCACATCTGATCCGCCAAATTCATTCATTATAACCGCTTTCATCTTATTTCCTCCCTTTTTATGTCAGCTCTTTCTTAAACAGAACGCGATCATTGCCAAACCCATCATAATTTGCTTTTACTGCTGCACCATCTACTGTTTTGTCTCCTCGCTCCAACACAAAGCCCATTTTTTGATGAAACGCAATCGACGTTTTATTCACGGGAGAAGTGATGGAGCGGATGATTTTCCGATCAGACATTTTAACTTTGGTGAAAAATTTCTCATAAAGTGTTTTTCCAATGTCTTTCTTTCTGTAATCCGGGTGTACACCTACAAAATGGATATATGCTTCATCTGACTGATCCTGTGATAAAAATCCAATTAAAAAACCTACCATCTCGTCATCTTCTTCTGCGATAAAACTGGTATTCTTAAAATGTTGAAAAAATAATTTAGGCAGCATCCCTGCCATATCACGCCCGCCCCACCAGTCGTTTATCTGCGGAATCAGGACATCATAATCCGAACTTTGCAAACTGCGAATTTCCATTCTACATTCTCCCTTTTATTTGAAACGATGTACTATCATTCGTATAAATTCTTTTATTTCCCATGATCAAACAGCTGAATATCCTTATTGTTATTACTAATATATCAAAAAATTATAATGATTTCTTTCTTTGTTTGAATTTTTTTAGAATTTATATTTAATTTTTCGCGCCCGCATGTTAACCTTAATTTAAATTAGGTTGACAAAGAGAGGAGCGTTTTTTTGTTCAAATCGTTTAAAAATCAATTCATCCTTTCGTCAGTTGTTTCATTATTATTCATCATAAACACTTACTTACTTTTTAATTTTACTTATCGAATCAGTGACATAATGGCAAATTTATTTTTGTTCATCACCTTAGCTTCCGTTTTCAATACTGGTTTATTAACTCAAAAGTATTTTCATTCAAAACAATCTTCTCTAAATGACTCATAGTACGTATTCAAAAAGTTCGGCAAAAAGGAGATTTGGAAAGCCCACCTCTCCAAATCTCCTTTTTCTCATATCCCTTATTTCCACACATCTTCAGCAATTCGCACAACATGCCGGATTTTTTCCCATTGCTGTTTCTCACTCAATAAATTCCCTTCCTCTGTGGAAGCAAACCCGCATTGAGGACTCAGGCAAAGCTGATTCAACGGTACATAGCCCGCCGCTTCTGTAATTCTTGCTTTAACAGCCTCCGGATCTTCCAGCTCGCTGAACTTAGACGTGATAAGACCCAGCACAATGAATAAATCATCACGGTTCACATGGCGTAAAGGTTCAAATCCGCCCGAGCGGTCATCATCAAACTCCAGGAAAAGACCATCCACCTGTAAACCGCCAAAAATCGTTTCTGACACCGCCTCGTAACCGCCGCTTGACATATAGGTAGATTGGAAATTCCCCCGGCAAATATGCATTGTTACCAGCATATCATCCGGTCTGTTCGCAATCGATTCATTGATTGCTCTCGCACATAATTCAGCTGTTTTCTCTGGATTTCTTCCTTTTTCAAGCAACGAATTTCTGCCCTTCTCTGAGAAAAAGGTTGCCCAGGACGTATCATCCAACTGTAAGTAGCGGCAGCCTTCATCGTATAATGCCTGAATCACCCCTTGATAAGCAGCAACCAGGTCATCAATAATGGCTTCATCATTTTCATAAATTCCTTCTTCAAAATCCGCCCGGAAAAAGAGCATGTTCGGACTCGGAATCGCAAATTTTGCAACCGCATCCCCGGCAATACCATGCAGGAATTTATAATGCTCAATCATATAATGATTACTAAAACCAATTTTACCGGTTACCTTAATGCCTCGTTTTTTCGTTTCCACACCAGTGAATTGCAAGCCTTGCTCCGCGGTATAGCCTTCCACGCCATCGAAGCCTTCCAGAAAATCAAAATGCCACCAGGCACGGCGAAACTCCCCATCTGTCACCGATTGAAGACCTGCTTTTTTCTGCTGTTCTACCAGTTTGATAATTTCCTCATCTTCCAATTGACGCAATTGTTCTGCACTGATTTCTCCTTTTGCCCTCTGGGCACGCGCTTCTTTTAAACGCTTGGGACGAAGAAAACTCCCTACATGATCTGCTCTGAATGGAGCCCGTGTATTTTTTGTCTCTGCTGATATCGCCATCGAATACCCCTTCCTCTTTGTCTCCTATATTCATTCTATATTCCATTAAAAAAAACCCCTTCCGAAAATAGAAGAGGTTCGATATGATAAAATCTCTTCTTATCTTCAAGCAAAAATGCTTCTGGAATTAGCACAGTACAAATCAACGTCTGCTGCTAAGGCTTCAGCGGGCCAGTCCCTCCACCTTTCTCGATAAGAATATATGGAATTATACGAATAATTACAGTTTACTTTACATGGAAGCAATGAATTCGTCAAGGAGAATCCCAAAATATAGGAATCTTTCTGCGATCGATTTTAAATCAAAATTGCGTTACCTTTTTTTATCGGAAAAAATTTTATAATCTTCACTGATCACAAAAGCAGAAAAATACAAGCAAAAAAATAAAATAGCTGCTCCTTCCCATGATACACTAACCCTCGTAAATAGGGGCTCAATACATATTTTATAAAAACTAACACTAAGCAACCATTGAACGACATAACTCCAAAGCATTACTTTCTTTGTCTGTTTCATTTTCGCTGCTTTAAGGATTAGCATATATAACAAATCAAACAGCATCCCCACCACGTAAGACAGAAAAAGCAATCCTCCGAAGTAAAGAAAATTAATAAAAATACTATCAAAAAAATGTATTTCGATAAGATTCCAGCCTGCTAAAATATTAGATAAACCATATGTTATTAAAATAGGAATGGCTACAATAACTGCGATACTACCCATTACTAGACCAACAGTAAGCAAATTGGCAACAAGGGTAGAAAAATCCATTTTTTTATTATTCAAAATTCATTGAATCCTCCTTGTCTATACCTATATTATAAGGGACTATTACATCCTAATGAATATATATTCTTTTAACTCACTGTACTACAATATCAACTGAAGATTTCCCTAAATTTTCATGTTTCTGAAACGACAGTAACAACTTTTTTATCGCTCAGTTAGTTTAGAGCCATTCGCTCCCCAAATTTTGAGCTGTAGTTTTCGTAGCAAATTCATCTTCTTTTTGATTTAATTCCATCCTATCACATCCTATGTGCCGATAAACTTCTACTAAATGAAGGTTCTATTTATAAATCTTTTAAAAAAGCTAAATAATTTTCTAACGTTTTCACCTCTCGCTCGGCTATAAACAATAGAAAGGGTTCATAATCCCCTTCTGTTCCAGAAATATCTAAAGCCTCGTAATACTTGAATCTATCGTCCTTTTCAATTGTAATTGGAGGAAATCCAGACTTCATCAATTCAAAATTCATAAGTAATCTAGAGGTTATTCCATTTCCGTTAGAAAAAGGATGAATATTTACAAATTTTGCATGCAGCAGACAAGCTTTTCCTAAAGGGGGAGTCTTGAAAGCGTATTTTACTTTCTTAGAATCCCTTATACTCTGGAGTGCAAGCCTTTCGCGAATGCCTTAGTTGGGACTGCGATTACTCGCCCCATCAAAAACGTTGCACTTATACTTTATTCCTTGAATTCTTTATGCTTTCTTAAAGTGTAAAAAATAACGAGTTCTCTGATCTTTAAATTTCTTCCATTATATTTTATTCGTCCCAAATGATGCTAACCACCATTATACCATATACCAAGTCCGATCAACTTTCTTAGAATTCTATGAAGGAAACTATAAATGTAAATACTCTCTTCAATACTCCATCAAAAAAAGTACCAGACATCTAACAATAATCAATTGTTACAATGCCTGGTACTTTATTTAGCTTGATATTAGAGCCTTAGCTGACACGATTTCCCGGTTTTATCTCTTCTTTTAATTTAAAAGAAAGAATAAATCCAACGATAGCAATAATTGCTGCTACGATAAAGGAAACATTCACACCATGAATAATACCATTGATATCCTCACCTGGTATAGCTGCAGTGGACATGATTGTTACAAGCACTGCTGTACCAACCGAGCCAGCTACTTGGCGGAATGTATTATTCATTGCTGTCCCGTGCGGAATCAATTCGTTAGGCAGCTGGTTCAATGCCATGGTTGTCATAGGCATCATTACCATGGCAATCGAAATCATGCGAATGGCATTCATGGTTGCCAGATAGTTGAAGCTTGTATCCGCAGATAAATTCGTGAATGCAAAAGTTGTCAAGGCTAGCAGTAACAAGCCGCCCCGAGCAAGCCATTTTCCTCCGAATCTATCAAAAAGATAACCGGTAATCGGGTTGGAGAATCCCATTATAATCGCACCGGGCAACAAGACAAGCCCAGATTCAAGCGCCGAGAAGCCAACCATATTCTGCATGTATAACGGCAAAATAACATTTGTCCCAATCATCGCAGCGAAGACCAGCATTCCAAGCGCCGTTGCTAACGTGAATGTGCTGTGTTTGAATACCCGGAATTCAAGAAGCGGTTCTTTCAAGTTCAACTGTCTGGTAATAAACCAATAGAGAGAAATGCTGCCGATAACAATCGTAAGAATGACCTGAAGACTGAGCCACCCTGCGTCGCCGGCGACACTGAAACCGTATAGAATTGCACCGAAGCCGACTGTAGAAAGGATGACCGATAAAATATCCAATTTCGGTTTCTTCAGCTCTGTTACGTTTTTCAATAAGAAGTAAGCCGCTATCATATCTAAAATAGCAATCGGCAGTACAACATAGAATACACTGCGCCATGGGAACTGATCCACGAGCCAGCCTGAGAGACTCGGGCCAATCGCCGGCGCGAATGCAATAACTAGTCCAAACAGTCCCATTGCTGTACCTCTTCTATGAACAGGAAAGGTCAGGAATAATATCGTCTGCATCAGCGGCATCATAATGCCGGCCCCTGAAGCCTGCAAAATCCGCCCAACCAATAACAATGAAAAGTTTGGTGAAATTGCTGCAATAAACGTGCCGATAGTGAACAATCCCATTGCAGTCATAAATAATTTACGTGTTGTGAATTTATCAATTAAAAAAGCCGTAACTGGAATCATTATCCCATTTACGAGCATAAAAACCGACTGTAGCCATTGCGCTGTACTCTCACTTAAATTCAAATCTTTCATGATGGGTGGAAGTGCAGTCCCTAGCAGCGTCTGGTTCAATATGGTGACAAAAGCACCGGATAATAATACCGCGAAAAGCGGAATATATTTTTTAATTTCAAATGTATTTTCGCTTTCCATTTTATACCAACTTCCTTACAAAATATTTACTTTTTAATCAACAATAGAACATAATATCATATTTGAAAGAGAACAACAAATCATTCCGCTTATTTTGTAACATTTTTATTCAGTTAAGCCCTCTTTACATCAAAGGATTTTGCTTTGGTTAATATGGATAAGCTGATGAAAAGCTTTTCCGATGTACACTGTTTAATTTCATAAAAAAACCATTGCGTGCTCTATTGATGAGATACATGAATGGTTTTAAAATGATTGGTAATTTATTTTAACTTAAAACAGCTTTTTATAATCTATCATAATAAAGAAAAAAATTAATCCCATATATTAGGGCGTTCTACCCCCATTGTTCTCATATAACTTAACAGTTGTCCTGTATGCACAGATTCATGATATGCAATCCGCAATAACATATCGCCCAGTTTTCTTTTATAACCAACATCTGAACGGTCAATTTCAATATTTTCTAAATCATTTATATGTATTGTCTTAATATATTTAATAAATTCATTGCGGTACTTCTTAGCAAATTCCAATTCATCATCCACTGTTGTAAATACTCTATCCTCAAAAGGATTAGATATATTGGTTAACGCCCTACTCCCTCTGCCAAGGATAATTTGATGATAGAGAAACTCCCCTTCTAATACATGCCTAATCATTTCAGAGCAGCTGATTGCATTTTCATCAGGTCTCCATTGCAGCAATTCTTCTGGGATTGCTCTCCAAACTTTTTCGCTTCTGCGCCGGACTTCTTCAAAATTAAGAGTAATCAATTCATTTGTATTCATTTCATAATCCTCCTGTCATATTGTATAACCTATTGTAGCACGCAGATACTTCGGCTATAATCGAAGTATGAATGTTTTGGGAGGAATAATAATGGGCAGCAGACCTGATTTTTCATATGTTGCAAAACTAATGGCTGATTCATCAAGAGCTGCGATGTTAGAAGCTCTTCTTGATCTTGATGGACTTCCTGCAAGCGAATTAGCAAAAAGGGCAAATGTATCTTTGCAAACGGCAAGTGGTCATTTATCAAAACTGGTAGAAGGAAATTTACTTCGCGTGGAAAAGCATGGCCGGCATCGTTATTTTCGAATTGCGAACGCCGAGGTTGCTCAGGCAATCGAAATGTTGACTGTTCTTGCTCCGTCTGCCCAGGTGAATTCGTTGAAGGATTTTTCACGCTCTGAAAAAATTCAAATTGCCAGAACATGTTATGACCATTTAGCAGGTAAGCTTGGTGTATTAATAACAGAGGCCTTGGTAGAAAAAGAATATGTGGTGGAAGATCAAGACGTTTTTATAGTAACGAAGGCTGGAGAAGAATTCTTTAACAGCTTTAAAATCGACCTGGATGCTTTACGACAAAAACGAAGACACTTTGCCCGAAAATGTCTGGACTGGAGTGAAAGACGTTATCACCTGGCAGGATCTCTCGGAAATGCCATTTTACTTCAATTGTTTGATTTAGGCTGGATTGAGAGATTACCTGGCCGTGCTGTAAAAGTTACTGATACAGGAATAAAAGGATTAGAGAAATCCTTTGGTATGGATACGAGTAAGTTGGGTTGATTTATCCTATAGCCTTATGGGAAAAAACATCATTTGAGCTGTCGCAAATTCGGCTTACTTCAAATGATGTTTTATTTCTCCCAGTTATCAGCATTATAAAGCGCTGTGATGTACGCTGTGCACATTAATTATTTAAGAAAATCATTTCGCTCTTCTTGATTATTGTATAAGCCATGTCCTCTGAAGTATATCCAGTATGCCTTCTCAAATCTTTACCTAATTATTCTTCTTTTATTCAAGCTATTTTCCCCTTCTTTAATCGACTTTGCAATAGCTTCACATTTGGAGATTGCCCATATGTAATGTTTGAAAGTATTCGCAGCAAAATATCCATATAAATTACTGGTCTTTGTCCATTTATAATATTTCTTCGTCATAATTTCTTCATTTGTATGAGATTGGATCAACTTCATTACCCGATGATGACTTAACTTCAATTTTTTTATGGCTTGATTCATCGTTACATCCTGATAGTTTTCCCGAATTTGCATATTAAGCGGCTTGATTGTTCTCCACATATAACCTGGTGCCGGCATAAACGGCGTATCTCCATCCATCCCTTCTCTGTACCATCTTTCAAGCATGGCATGCCATTCATATAAATGCATCAATACATCCCGAAAATTTTTATCTCTTTCTTCTGTCTCTATTGTCATACTTCTTTTTCTAGGGGGTATAGATTCAATGATTTCAAATAACGCTTTAAAATTCTGTTCGCTCTCTGCTAAAAGAATTTCCTTCCCGTTCTTTTCTGTCATGATAATTACCTCCTCTTTTACTACATTTTAACATCAGCATGAAAGGTAGGATAGCTTACTAATTTTCTAAAAAATAACACATCTCATTTTAATCATAGGAGCGGTTCATAAAAACGACTCTCCAGCCATCTGGATCTTCGATGGTAACTCCTTTGTCTTTCCAATAGGGATTCTCTGGCTCTACTTCGTTATATCCCATTTGGGCCAAACGATTTACGACATGCATGATTTCATCTTTATTTTCTATATAAAAAACCAGCAGATTATCTTTCGTAGGTGCAGGGCATGGGCTTCCGTCTTGATGAGATGTAAATTCTAAATGATAGTCTGTATGAGGCAATCCGAAGATAACTCCCTTAATCCCTCTGTCTCCTTCAAATACTTCTATTTTTGTTAAACCTACACCCGTTTCGTAAAAGCTGATTATTTCATCAAATTTATCTGTCGGTCTGGCTATCCTTACTTGCACTGCTGAAAAATTATTAAATTTCATACTGCCACCTGCTTTTTAATATTTTTATTTGAATACACGATTTAAATAGAATAGATCTCTTCCTCAACCACAGGCAAAATATCATTTTCAATAATTTGATAAAATAGCACTTGTTCTTCAATAAAAGGCGTGTGTGCGGAATTTTCAAAGGTATACATTTTCTTGAACGGAGCTTCGATGGAATCATAGAAACGTTTCGCTTGTGTGTAGGTTGTTTGATAATCATGCTGGCCTTGAAGAATAAAGACAGGCAACGGAAGCTTGGGAACAAGCTCTGCTAAATCTGCAGCGGCCATTACATGCCCCAGTGACTGCCAGCCTAAAACAGCCCCTTTAAAACTATTGATTCGTTCATTAAATGTATAATTCGCACACGAAAAAACGTGCTTCAACCTTTCCAGATTGGAGTAACCCTCTCTTTTAAAGCCCCCGCCATACTTCTCGGTAAATTTAGTCCTGATAGCGCCATAAGTTCGATTTTCATAAAATTTTTCATCAAAAGTCACATTTTCAATTTGCTTAACAGCACGTTTATCCTTCCTGTCCTTTGCCGTTTTTAAAATATATTGATAGGCTTCTTTTTCTGATTCCAGCTGAGAACCTATCTGCCCCACTCCAATATACGCATAGAAAAGATCCGGACGTTTTTGCGCCGCCAGACTGCCCAGGTAGCTGCCCCAGGAGTGACCAAGAAGAAACACTTTATCCCGTGCGTATTTATTTCTTAGATGATTTGTTACCTCAATTGTATCTTCAATTAACTGCTCCACCATAACCCCTTTTTTAGCTGTCTCCGCATCATACGACATTCCAGTTCCTCTCTGGTCCCAATAACACACATCAAAATATTGCTCCAGGTTTACCCCATGTGCTTTATTGACGGGATAAGCTGGAAACCCGGGCCCGCCGTGCAAGAATAAAAGTAATGGTTTATTTTGATTTAAAGATTCTACAATGATCCCTTGCTTTGCACCATTGATTTCTACATATTCCTTTAGGATTGTTTTATTGTGTTCCTTGTTTTCCGTATACGCTGATTGCATGTTGACAGCTCCTTATTTATAAAATACGATATTATCCGTCCGCAGAATAACGCTCTAAGAGCTTCTCTTTATGAGACTGAAATACTTCCTCCAAAGAGATATTATATTTATTGGCGATAACGATAACATTCCCCAGTACATCTCCTAATTCCTCTACTAAAGCATCTCTATTTTCGGCAATTGATTCCGTTATCTCATCCGGTCTGTCCCTGCCAATCTCCAGTGCTCTTATGGCTCTTGCTACTTCTCCTGTTTCCTCTGCTAAAAAACCGATCCGGATGAAAATATCTAATTCCGACCAGCCTCTATGTTGGTAATAACTATTTACCCATTGTTGAAATTCAGTTACATTCATTTTTTACACTCCTTGATTCAGCTATTGAATTTCCCTTCCCTCTTAATGATATTCGAAGTTAAAACTGCACACGAAACCCATGAAAAGTATGAACTCCCGTGCCAAATCGCACAAAATCATGCTTCCGTAAATACTCCACTGCATTTTTAACTTCATCTAAAATTTCAGGAAGAAGTCCCAATGTATTATGCGCTCCATAAATCATGGAGACATGATTTATTTGCGTGAGCCTCTCTAACGAATTTACTAAGTCTGCCGGATTGGTTGTCGGATAAAAAGCATAGATTGGAGTTTCATCATATAGCAAGTCCCCTGTAAATAAATATCCGGTCTCTTCATCAAAAATCACAATATGACCTGGAGAATGGCCGGGAGTATGGTAGATAATTAATGTTCTGTTCCCCAGCTCCACCCTATCACCGTCTTTTAAAATTCCAGTTGGCTCACCCTGGAAGGGTTTATATGTATTCGGGTCAAAGCTTTCTGGCACAGGAATCGTAATATCCCTTGCTGTATTTTGTCTTATTTGTTCTAATGACAACCCTACAATGCCATGAACAAGCCAATCTCTTTCCGCTTCATGAACAAATATCCGGTCATATTCTCCATGACTTCCAATATGATCGGAATGTACATGCGTCGTGATAACATCAATGGGCAGAGGCGTCAGCTGATCTGTGATTCGCTTGATATTATCAATACCTAAGCCAGTATCAATTAAAGCTGCTTTTTTGTCTCCGATAAGCAAAAATGAATGCACTTTTTCCCAATGACCAAGCTCACTAATGGCATATGTTTTTTCATCTATTTTTCGAACGGTAAACCATGGATCATTTAACATAACATTACCTCCCTCTCAGACTATTAATACTATATTATCAGAAAATATGACTTAGACACTCTATTTCCCCTCTGCTATTATTTATATGAAGAAAAAAATAATTATATTTTCAGGAATTCTTCTTTTTATCGTAATCATTACTATATTTTCTAACAACTTTTCTTTGGAAGAAAGAGAGGAGGATGAAATTATAGCAGAAGAAATACTGGATTATACATTTGAAAATTACGATATACATGCTGCATCAAGCGGGCATGATGATGGAGAGAATCCCGTGTTATTTTTTGATATCAATCCGGATACGGTGGATATAGAAGAATTTCATTCAGATATATTAGATAAACTGAAGCAATATGATTTAGCAGATAAATACACAATCGAAATTGAACAGACGTCGACTGAAGAAGCAAGATTGGAAATATTAGAAATGAATATTACCGAGATGGTTCAAAATTATTTAAAAGAGAACGGCATGGATCAGAATGTTACTTATGCAGCAAATATAGATGAAAATCTCCATATTAATCTAACTATACGTGATGGAGCAAATATTGATAAAGAGGAATTAGAAAAGATAATGGACGAATTTTTCGACTTTGAAGTTAGTGTAGAGGAATAAGTTCATTTTTACTGAAGAAATACATTATGATGCACGTTAAACAGCGTTTAGAACAAAGCTCATTTTGCGTATATTGTAATATGCCCTCTCACTCTGTAATAAAAAATGGTATGATAAATACATAATCTAGTTGAAAGGTGTGATGTCTTATGGCAAATAAATTAAATCAAAAAAGTAGAGCGGAGATATTCTTTGGAAAAAATCATGCTAAGGAGATGTCGCATTGGAAACAGAAAAACAAAATCTTTATTCAGAAACGGAAAGATTAATATTACGGCCGCTGGAGAGCCGGGATTATGACAGATGGCTGGAAGGCTTCCGTCATACCCTTCCTCAACAGCATAAACATGACAGTCCCAAAATGGACTTGAACGGTTGGACACAAGAAAAGTTTAATGAGGCAGTGAAGAGGCACGAACAGCTGGCTATGCAGGATGAAGGATATATTTTAAGCGTTTTTCGCAAGTCAGATTCCAAACACATCGGTATGGTTGGATTTTGGACGCTTATGAGGCGCGAATTTCAATGGGGATTTTTAGAATACCGAATCCATAATCAATTCTGGAAAAACGGCTATGGCAAAGAATCTGTCAACGAAGGGTTAAAGTTTGCTTTTAACAATCTTCATTTTCATCGAGTAGAGGCTCATATAAACTTAGATAATACACCTTCTATCCGTCTAGCAGAACGCGTGGGGTTCACCTATGAATGTATTAGAAAAAAATTTATTTATGAGTCTGATGAATGGGCTGATAATCTGATTTATTATATGAATTCTAAGTAAATATTTTAAAATGAAATGCTACACGGGCACGTCCTATTCCGTAATAGGGCGTGTTTTGCGATAAGCCGGATAACGTTAAAAAACTTGAAAGATATCTATTATTAGAACGCTTTACACTAATTTTTAAGTATAGTATCCTTTCGAATAAGTATATTTATATCTTATTCAAGCAGAACAGTAGCATGGAAGGAATGCCCTTCATACACTTATGACTTTGAAATTACGGTAATAACCCATCAGGAGTATCGATATTTTTTGATTATTATTTTACGATTTAAAGGAGTATTCAATTATGTTTTCCGTTTTAAATATATTATCTAAAGTCTGCTTTATTCTTTCCGGTCTGGCCATTTTAATTTTTACTATTATTTTGGATAAATATCTTGCAGGTTTTATCCTCTTCTTTTTATTTTTTATAACAGCAATTGCTATTCTCATATATACGAATAAAAAAATGAATAAGAAATCTGCTTAGACATGCTATCGAACGATTAAGCAGATTCCTTATTCATGAAATGTTGTTTTATTTTTCTAAATAGGGTTGATTATTTTCAATTTGCGTTTCTCAATAATTATATACGCTTGATTTATTCGTTTTCAATAATCGTCAATTAGGGATTCATCCACTTCCCACTTCGAATCAGGAGTATCTGTTTTTCTCCAAACCTGCCCTGTGACCGTATCATACATATAAAGCGTCCCCTCTTGCACAATTAACCTGTACGAATCATCTGTTTCTTCATCCTGCTGATTGATGCTGTCTGCCCCACCACTGAGACTGCCGCCAATAAATCCTCCCGCGATTAAAATACAAATTCCTAAAAAAATAAAAATACCATTCTTTCTTTTCTCCAACTTCATTAACTCCTTCGGTTATTCACGGCATATTCTTCCTTTTTTACCTTTATTTAACAAGTATAATCCATTTATGTGATAAAATGAATTCCAATTCGATGTATTTAACTTATTTTTACATATATATTACAATATACTTTGGGAGTACGAATGCTTTTTGGGTAAAAACTGTCCTGCCTCTAAATATTAATTTAGATAAAAGGGTTTTCATATCCATCTAATTAGATTATAATCTAATTAGATGAGGAGGCAAAATGATGCAACTAGATCGAATCGTTCATTTTCACAAAACCATTGGAGATAAAACCCGGATACGCATTATTAGCTTATTGAAATCAGGGCCGCTCCATGGTCAAGCAATTGCAGGCAAATTAGGGTTGAAACCGCCAACCATTTCGCACCATTTAACAAAATTAAAAGAAATTGATGTGGTTTATCAACGACGTGATAAAAATACGATTTATTTTTACTTAAATAAAGATAAACTGGAACGAATGGCGCAGGAGATTATTCGAATCGGGAGTGATGAAATGTTTGGAAAGTTTGATATCACAAAAGAAGAAAAAGCAATGGTTATTCAGAATTTCATTGATCATCAAGGAAGATTAAAGTCATTGCCTGCTCAAAGAAAGAAAAAGCTGATTCTCTTAGAATATATGCTGCGTGGTTTAGAGCACGGAAAAACGTATCCAGAAAAAGAAATCAATGAACGTATTCAACAATATCATCCAGATTATGCAACGATTCGGCGTGAATTTGTGATGGCACATTTTATGTATCGCCAAAATAATATTTATGAACTTAATCCGGTTGATATGTGGCCTGTTTAATCAGGCTATTTTTTTAAATAACTAATTAGATATTCATCTATTTAGATATCCATCTATTTTACTGGAGGAGATAGTTTGCTTGTTTTTCATGTTTTAAAAAAAGAACCCAACTATCAAATTGTATTCTGGAGCTCTGTCTTAAATGGGATTGGTGGAAGATTCGCTCAAGTCGGTTCCTTTGCGCTCCTTTATCTATTAACAGAATCCGGAATTGCATTAGGAATACTTATGGCTCTGCTGGTCTTACCCACCATTCTATTTGCTCCTATCAGCGGTTATCTGGCTGATCGTTTTCACCAGGCCAAATTATTATTTTGGACAGATTTGTTGAGAGCACCGTTCGCATTACTTCCGATACTGGGAGCAATAACAGAGCAGCTGTGGCTGTTATATCTTAGTACATTTATTATCTCCAGCGGGCAGGCTGTGTATAGACCCGTTCGTTTTTCGCTTATTCCGGATATTGTCGAAAAGAAAAACCTGGTTTCCGTTAATGGGTTAGAGCAGAATGTCGTAGGGATAACACTTGTTTTCGGATCAATGCTTGGAGGAATCATTGCTTTTTTAACCAATGTGAACGTTTTATTTTCCCTTCATGCAATCTGTCTAATGGCAGCAGCGATTTTAATAAGGCGTTTAACAAAAAGTAACATTACCAAAAGTTCAAAAATAAAAGCTGCAGAATCTTCATTGCGTGAAAGTGGATTTCTAATTATAAAAGTTGCTTTATTACGTGTATTTTTAATGGTTATGCTGCTCATGCCGCTTGCAAACGGCGTAGACAATGTCATATTTAACCTGATTGCGTTAGAAGTATTTGAGAAAGGAGATCTGGGAGTTGGTTCCATTTATGCATCCTTAGGAATGGGCTTTGTCTTGAGCTCGACAATGGTTAAGTGGATTCGCGGAAAATATATTGTAATAGGAGTTTTCATGATTTTACTGGAGAGCACAGGTCATTTACTACTCAGCCAATCGGGATTTTTTGTGCAAGCTCTAATGCTTGCTATATTTATAACATTTGTAGGAGGAATAAGTGACATCTGCTTTGATACGGTGTTGATGAAAATACTTCCTGCTTCTAAACGGGGATTTTTATTTGGTTCGTTATCCATGTTTCAGAATAGTTCCATGGGTATCGCGATGATTGGGGCAGGTTTTTTAACAGAATGGCTTTCCCCCTTGCAAAGTTCTTTTCTCGTTGGCGTGACCTATATCCTTTTTGCATTCATCTTTATTTTAGCATTTAGAAGTGTAGATTTTCGTGCTTCCATCCGAAAATTAAAAAGATTAGATTTCAGGTAATGATAAAGGTGATATTGATACAAGACGAGTATCTATCACCTTTTTTAGGAAATTATTTATACATACACATCCGGAATTAGTGAAACAAATAACCAAGCCCCAAAGCTACCGAAAAAAGAAGAAAAACAGCCGGAATGGCTAATAATATGATCAAAGAAAATGTTTTCCAGAAACCTCGATAATTGAAGAGCCAACAAGCAAATATTAGTATAAATGCAATTAGCAGCAGTGGCATTGCTCCCGTTTCTGTTCCTTCGATGGAAGATTTATATATCCAATATGTAAAATAAGCAATATTGGTATAGTTAGAATCCCTAAATATTTCCTCATACGAATCACACCTATCTTCACTTATTTATCACAAAGCAGGCAGCAAATTTATATCAGATAATGAATAAGAAATTACAAAGATTGAAGCAACAATCACTCCAACTTAAAATCGTACCCTAAATAATGAAACTTCATTCTAAATCCATTTCTTTCTGCAACCGCAATGGAAGGCTTGTTAGATTCCATACAATCCCAATACGGAATGAAATTATTTCTCATGCAATCTTCTACATAAGCTAAGGCAATCTTTTGTGCTATTTTTTTACCTTGATGCTCTTCCAATGTTTCAATAGCAATACAGTGCACATTATCAACGACAAAACTCGAAATACAAATACTAACAATTTTATTTTTATATGTAACACAGTAACCTATTCCTTTGCGAAAGAAGCTGCTTGCTGAAGACCAGCTATCTGCAATTTTGGAGTGTAAGAAATCAATATTATTAATGGATTTATTCCTATTTTTAAAAAGCTCTTCATTGATTTCGACAATATCATATCCTTCTTCAATCATAAGGTTAAAGTTACTTTTGTAATCATTTTTTTCTAATGTGTAAACCCTCTGTTTCCAGCTGCCTAAACGACGATTTGCAAACACGCTTTTTATCGTATCATCCCATTTATGATGATTTCCAATTCCCTCAAACCAGGATAGCTCTACCTTCTTTGCCTCTGGTGTAATTACTGTATCAACAAAATGATTTAATTCATTATTGAATTTCTTATTTCTTTCATTTCCAATAAAGAAAAAACCATCATTATTCCCTAGCCAGATCACTCCAGATGTTGGAGCATCTATATTATCAACAAAAATACGACCTGGATTTACTCCTTCTACTACGGCTTTGGCTTCTAATTGACCTTGTGCATGCAACAAGTTTTTACATTTATGGAATTCAGACTTTTTTAATTCAGTAATCATCATTAACTACCATCCTGTCCTTATTAAATATAAGAATGGTTCATAAAAACCACTCTCCATCCATCTGGATCTTCTACAGCGACAGCCTTTTTCTTTCCAGTATTCATTTTCCGGCTCTACTTTTTACATATTCTTTCTTTATCGGTCTATGACCAACATGCATCATTTCATCCTTACTTTCTATATAAAAACATTAGATTATCTTTTGTATGTGCTGGGCAAGAGCTGCCATCTTAATGTGTGATAAATTCTAAGTAGTAGTCTATATGAGACAGCCTGAAAATAACGCCTTTAAATCCTCTTTTCTCTTCGGACGCTTCTATACTTGGTTAAGCTTCCCCCCTGCATAGAAGCTGATTACCTCTTCAAATTTATCTGTCAGCCTGCTGTCAATCTAAACATAAATATTCTAATTGTTTTAAACATAAGGATAGCCTATTCTTTATGATTTCTTTATTTCCCATTTGTTGTAAAGTCTTATAACTTACATTTTCTTCATTCAAGACTTCAAAATGTTCATAAACCTCTAATAAAACCCATAAAATATACTCATTCATTATTCGCTCAGTAAGCCTTTCATCATTACCTGCGTAACCGCTTATAAAGCCATCAGCAATTTTACTTAATGTATTCGCGCATTGATGATAGGAATTATTACGATATCTTGGTGCGTCAGAATAAGCTGGAAGAAGGAATTTATAACAAAAAACAAAAAAACCAGCATATTTAAAATCAAAGTCTAACTTCGGTAATGGATCAATTATAGCAAGGTGTTCTACATTTTGATATTTTTTGTGGATTTCTAGGGAGTGTAAACTAAACTGTGTAAGTAAGAGAGCGTACGGCTCTTACTACGCAGTTTAGTTTACACTCCCTTATAACGAAACTACCTCCTGTTACTTGAATTCACCAAATAACAGGAGGCAGTTTTTCAAAAAACCTCGATTATTCCGTAATGATCTCAACATCATCTTCTGCCCCTGTAATGCCGATAGTGGAAGTTTCTAACTGCTCTAATTTACTACCGATTTTTAAAGGTTGTCAGGAATACATGTATTTTAACTTATAACAATGGTAACTTTACCTTCATAACTTCATTTGGGCGTTTTAACCATTTTCACAATTTCTTCTTCATATCCTAAGTGCTTATAAAAATTAATCGCATTGTCATTTGCCCTGAACACATCTAACATAAGCTGGGTACATTGTTTATCTAAACACCACTCTTCTGCTTTTTCCATGAGCATTTTCCCTACTCCTTTTCCCTCCCCTAAGCTGGTTACTGCAATTGCAGAAATATACGCTACAGCATTATTTGTAAAATAGTCTTTGTCTTCAATCAATTCTATGTATCCTAAGAAATCTCCATCGTGTTCAACCACAAAAATATCTGATTCACTGGACTCGATAGAATTTTTCGCTAGCTCTAATTGTTTTTGTTCCATAATTTCTCGATTTCTATAGTCCATAAATGGGATATCATTAAAGCGAGTTGATAAACTGATTATGCTTTCTTTATCTTTTTCATGATACGGTCTAATGTGCATTTACTTTCATTCCTTCCTATGCTCTTCTATTTTTTCTATCGTTTTCTGTATTACATATAAATCCAGTTCATCTATACTATGTTTTTCATGCACCCGTGTAATAAAAAAGAACAATATGACTTTACTTCCAATATTTATAACTCTTATTTCAAATTATTCATTACTATAAAAAGGTATTCTCCCCCATTCGTTTTTTGTATTTTTTCAGTAACATATTTAAAACCGGCTCGTTCATATACTTTGATTGCTCTTTGATTAAAGTCAGCTACTGACAGCCATATAACCTGGAAGGAGAAATGCTTTTCGATGTACGATAATATTTCCTTAACAAATTGTTCCCCAAATCCTTTCCCGGTTATTCCCGGTTTCATACCAAGACCAAGTTCAATCTCATTCATAGCGGAATCTTTGGAAAACAGACAGAAGTAACCAATTAACTGTTTATTATCTAAAACAGAATAGAATGTATCGGTTCTTTGATGGGGATCAATGAATTCTTCATAGTCCTCCGGATCATCGGTCATATCATAAAAATCATAAGGTTCATTATATTTCCAGCAGTCGGCAATTTCCATTGCTTCTTTCTGGTCCATTATTTTGAATTGAATATTCTTTAACATTCAACAGCACCTACTCTATTATTCTCAGTTATACCTTTTTAGATTTCAAACATGTTTATGCAATAATCCAGTACAGTTACAGCCTCGTATAAAAATTTTTATCAGATACCTGCTTCAGACTGT
The DNA here is from genome assembly GCF_055524595.1 of Oceanobacillus sp. B139/18. Taxonomy (NCBI): domain Bacteria; kingdom Bacillati; phylum Bacillota; class Bacilli; order Caryophanales; family Bacillaceae; genus Oceanobacillus; species Oceanobacillus sp. B139/18. The sequence continues at coordinate 1,480,608 of NZ_JBVFXI010000001.1, forward strand.
GTCTATACACAGTTTTGATGGATTTCTGCTATAGTAGCTCTGTTTCTGCACTATAATCACTTCCTCTATTTAATGTGCTAATCTGTTACATACCTGTCTCTATCTATCTCCCTTTTAAACTCTCGTAATATTTCCAGTGGTAGTTTTGACAGTTATCTTATTTTGGGGATTGCCTGCAATTTCTGTGTTATCTCCGCTGATTTTCTTACGCGTTTTATAGCGGATACAATAATCCGTTAGATCGGGGTTGATTGCTAATTTAATATTACCTGTTGTCGTTTTAATATTTTCCACATGAAATAGTCGATTATGATTAACAGTAACCTTTCCAGTAGTACTTGAAATATGACTGCGACTGTTTTCTCCTTCACTCTTCAGATTATCCAATGAAATATGCCCAGTAGTTGTTTTAACCGATATATCCTGACCAGCTAAAGATTGAATCGCTATACTTCCCGTTTCCGTTTTAAAGGAAATCGTTGGAACAGCAAGATCCTGCGCCGTGATGGAGCCGGTTATTGTTTTGATTTCTACTTTTCCTGCATAAGCTTCCGGAAGTCTGATATGAAAATAAACGCCATTAAAGAATTGAAAAGGCTTCAAAGAATTTGCTCTTTTTAATTGAAGGATACACCGTCCTTCCTTTACATCCTCCGTAAAAACAAATGACTTGGCATGCTCCTCCTTCGTAAAATAATATTCAATCTTCATACTATTGCCTGAAATATGCTCGATTGTTCCCTGTCCTCTCTCAAAAAATATTGACAATTGGTCCACCTTGGATAAATCAAATGTCCGCTTCATCTTTTCTAATTCCTCCCTTAATTGAAAATAAGCTTTATCCTTTTTAGTTCGTTTCAGCTTCTATATGCATAAATCAACGAATTCCTTGTTTATTCTGTGTCTCTTTACATTTATTCAAATAAACCGTCGATGATATGCTCCAATAAAAAGTCCAACACTTCCTCCTCATCATAAGCAATCGCCTCCTTTTGCGCAGAGATTGCTAACAAAGTGGATAATATGCCAATTATCTTAGGTAACGGCTCCTTACAAATTAAATTATTTTTTTCTATGATTTCACCTAATTTATCCATTGTGTATTGAGCGTTGTGAATCATCAGCCGATCCTCAGGCAAGCGATTTAATAATGACTGAAAATCATCTCCGGATAATGTTCTAATCCAATTTCCTTGATCGTATTCCTGATACAACAGTTTAAATCCTTCTATAAATCCTTTTTTATCAGGAAATTTTGCTATCGCTTTATTCATGTGCGTAATCATCCTATCCTGTACTTTGTCCATGACATCAGCAAAAAGATCTTCTTTACTATCAAAGAAAAGATAAAATGCACCTTTAGAAATACCAACTTTACTGCAAAGCTGATCAATATTCGTTTTTCTATATCCATTACTCACCCAGCTTTTTTCACATTCCATATACAAATTTGCTTTGATTTTTTCTTTTTCTTCTTGTGAAAAACCTCTAGCCATCCTTGATACGCCCTTTCTTTCTATAATTCATCAACTTATATCTATATGACCAATTTCGCATTTACAGTCATATAGATGTATAAAATTAACTTTGCTTTCGTAAAAATCGAAACAAAGTTTTTCTTTCGGCTTCCTATTCTCTTTTTTAAATGCTCCAGCTTCACTTACTCAGGAGAAACAATCGTATAAAATACTTCTTTAAAATGGATTGTATAGCCTACATCTCTATTTGTCAATTAATTTCGAAACTTATGATTATATTTTTGTTCTTTTTTAATTGAGCAGTAACTATATTTTCCAAAATACTAAAAAACCTGGATTAACTTCCAGGCTTTTCATTGCTTGTTTTGGATTTATTCATAACCTTCATAGAAGTGGAGATTTAATATTAATCATTAACTAAGTCCTCTGCAATCATTGTAATAAATTGATTCATCGTCGCTTTATAATTCCTCTCACCAATCATTTCCTTTTGCAAAGATAAAATAACCAAAGAACGAATCATACTAACAATAATATCTGGTTCTAATTGTTTCATAACCCCATCTGCTTGCCATTTTTCAATATAGGGAACTAAAAAATCGATATCCCCTTGATGATTACTTTCTAATTTTTTATAAGGCAGTTTGCGTAGCAGCTGTTCCATCGTTGATTTATCAAACAGTTGTTTGATAATTGGACTTTCGTCTAAGAATTGTAAAGCTTGCTGTAAGAAATGACGGAAGGTTTCCCTTGTTACCTTTTCTTTCAGCAGTATCTTATGAAGCAATTCCTCGCGAATATATTCTTCTTCCTGTTCCAGGATTTCAAAATATAGTTCTTCTTTCGATTCATAAAAAAGATAAAAGCTTCCTTGTGCGATATTAACCTGCCTCGTTAAATCACTAATACTTGTCTTTTTTAAGCCCAGATCTCCAAATAGCTGCCTTCCATGTTCTAACAACTTGCTGCGAATATATTCTTTTTCTTGCTCGTTAAATTTTCCCGCCAAGATTCCCCGCTCCTTTATACACATCATGCTTACCTTTTTCTTTAATATAAACTACCAATCCCAGGAAAGAAATCAATATACCGCATATCCATATCACAAAACAAATCTATCGTGCATTATTTATTTTACAATAAATATCGGATAATATTATCAAACAGTTTTGAATGGGATAGCTTTTCCATAACTACACTTCTCTCTACACTACTGTTTTTAAAATCCAGTTCAATTTTACTGCAGGATTAAGTAGCTTTGCGGTTAAATTTTTTAAATAACACATATAAATATATTCCCTGCACACAAAAGCCAATCCATACGTAAATATTATGAAGCAATGCGATTTCATTATTTTTCATGAATGCTTCCGAAATCCAAAATGTTGGAAACACACCTAACAAAAACAACCAATTTGACTCCACAAAGTATGTTAGAGCAGGAATAACTACAATGATTCCTACTGCTTTTCCAATAGCCAGTCCTTCCACTTTATTATTTGCAAAGCTTGCCAGAAACAATGCGATTATCGGCGTAAGCAGTGCTGCCTGGAGAACTACAGGCAATAGGCTCATCGTGAAATTAACAAGACCTGTATATATCATAACAAAAATTGTTAAAATGATACTGGTTACCATAGGAACTAATAACCGATATAACAAATAGCTAGACTTTGACACCGGTGTGACAGCGATATAAGACAAAATATGATCGTCTATTTCTTCTAAAATCATTAAACCTGCCATGACTCCAAGCATAAATGGCGGTAATAAGATGACAAAACTCATGATAAAAAGGAAGTGCTGTTCTATAGAAAACGCGTACATTGCCTGAAGGTCTTCTGAAAAGGAAGAAATAGAATATTTAACGAATAACGCTAAAGCAACAGGTGCTAACATAGCCCCAAACAACATGGAATCACGTGTGATATTTTTTATATCTCCCACAAAAAAAGCGATAAACGTTCTCATTTTTTATCACTTCCAATATGTAAGATGATTGATTTATAAAAAGAATGCTTCGCAAAAATATACGCGACCCCAATCCAAATAACAAGCATACCTACAGCATATATCATCTCCCAAACCGATATACCTAACATTCCACCTTCTATCAAAATAAGTGTTGCATAGGAAGGGATGAAATAAAACAGCCATGTATGAAAAATGTTTAGATAATCTAATATAGGCAGAAAAAATATAATGGAATAGAGAGAAGAAATCATAAAGTACATATTAAGTGTTTTCGCTCGAACCGCCAACGTCAATCCGAAAAGTGTAAAAAAGATAGCGCTTAAAAATGCTCCCAATAAAATGGTGCCTATATTTATTTTAAATCCAGTCGTTAAAATGATAATACTAAGACAGACTACCACGGTTAGCAAAGTCAGTGAACCCACTTTGCTTATGATATACTCTTCCATACGAAAGGGAGTTACAAATAGACTATCAAACGTATTTTGGGACTTTTCTAAGAGAATGATTCCTCCTATAAAATAGAATCCAAGGACAACAGGGTCTGTAAATATTACTAAAATACTTGCTGTAGCAGATCCTGATTCTGGCATCATATGAAGTAAGAAAATATAAAAAATGGTGAGTAGGAGATAAGCATGAACGATACGATACCGATAGAGAGAAAGCATATCAAACTTCAAAGCAGATAAAAGTCTCATGTAATTGTCCTCCCTGTCACTTTGAGGGGGTGTAAACTAAACTGTGTAAGTAAGAGAGCGTACGGCTCTTACTACGCAGTTAGTTTTTTATTGTTAGAATAAGTATATAACGATTGGGAGGTTATTCTATTGTCTAAGTCAAAGCGAGAAGAGAAATCAGCTGAATTAGCCAAACAAATTCTAGAAAACTACCAACCAGAGAACGTAGAAGACATGCAAAATGCATTGAGAGACATATTTGGACCGATGTTTGAGTCTATGTTGAAAGGTGAAATGAATCATCATTTAGGTTATGAATCCAATGATAAAGCAGAAAAAACAACGGAGAATAGACGAAATGGTTATGGTAAGAAGACCATTAAAACAAGCTCAGGAGAAGTAGATATCAAGGTACCAAGAGATCGAGACGGCTCCTATAAACCGGAACTGATACCGAAACGAAAAAAAGATGTATCAGCCATTGAAAATAAAGTGATTTCCATGTACGCACGAGGCATGTCCCAGCGAGATATTTCCTCCACCATTGAGGATATTTATGGCTTTTCTGTCTCTCATGAAATGGTATCGGACATTACCGACCAAGTTCTTCCTGATTTGGAAGAATGGCAAGATCGCCCCTTGAGTAACTGTTATGCCTTTGTTTTTGTCGATTGTATGTATACCACCATCCGCAACCAATATGAAACAAGGAAATATGCAGTCTATACCATTCTGGGCTACACCATCGAAGGAGAGAAAGAAATACTTGGATTATGGTTAAACGAGACAGAAAGCAAGCATAAGTGGATGCAGATTTTTGATGAAATCAAAGCGAGAGGTGTAGAAGATATTTTCTTTCTATCGATAGACGGAGTGAGTGGCTTAGAAGAAGGTGCACGAGCTATTTTACCTGAAGTCATTGTGCAGCGTTGTATGGTTCATTTAATTCGTAACTCGATCAGATACGTGCCAAGCAAAGATTACAAGGCTTTCACCAAAGCTTTAAGAAAAGTGTATGGAGCACCAAGTCTCAAGGCTTGTTTAAGTGCCTTTGAATCCTTTAAACAACAATGGGCGGCTTACCAGGGCGCGATTGATGTATGGACAAGGAATTTTAGTCATGTAGAGCAGCTTTATGATTATGGAAGTGCCATCCGGAAAGTCATGTACACCACAAACGCTGTAGAAAGCGTCCATTCCAGTTTTAGAAAAGTAACGAAAAAAGGAGCATTCCCTAACGAGAACGCTCTGTTAAAAGTGTTATTTTTACGGATCAGAGAACTGGAATCCAAGTGGGAAGGCGGTCATATCCAAAACTGGGCAATGGTCATGAACCAACTTCTACTTCATGATGAACTGAAAGATAGAGTGTTAAAGTACCTTGAGTGAATGGGAACTTACACACTTTATTTGACAAACCCCACTTTGATGAATATATCCTGCAGTTTGGCCTCTTGTGTGTGCATTCTTTCAATATCTTTGAACTTGATCATATTTAAGAAATCTGTATTATCTCCCAGTCCTTCCATCGAAAAAATAGATGACTTCATTTGATTATTTTCTCTGTATTCCACCTGCAGTTTTTTCTGACCATACCGCAATTTCAAATCACGAGGAGAGTCAATGATATTAATTTGACCGTCCACGACAAAAGCAACCCGATCACAAATTTCTTCAGCAACATTCATATTATGGGTAGTTAAAAAAATAGTTTTTCCTTCCGCTTTTTTCTTTAATATAATATCTTTTATCTTTTCCATATTGACTGGATCAAGTCCTGATGTAGGTTCATCGAGGAAGATCAGTTCTGGTTTATTCAATAGGGAACGCACGAAGTTCAACCTCATTTTCATGCCCTTTGAATAATTGGAGACTCTTGTTTGGGCATCCTGTTCCAGCCCAACCATTTCTAACAGCCGTTTCGGGTCCTCTTTTGCTCCGGTGTAGAAAGAACTAAAAAATTTCAAATTTTCTATTGCAGTAAATTTATTGTATAAATTCGGTAATTCAAATGACACGCCAATTTTCTCGTAGTAATCCTTTCTAACATTCCTAATTTCTTTTCCCATCACCTTTACACTTCCTGAATACCCCTTAAGAATTCCAATTAATATTTTTTGCGCCGTACTTTTCCCTGCACCTGAGGGACCTAGAAAGCCAAATACTTCCCCTTCTTCTATTTTAAAACACATTCCTTTAATGGTTTCATCCTTGTTTGCCGGGTAAGTAAAATATAACTGGTTTACATGGATCATGCCTTCCTTTCTCAAAAGAGCAGGATGTTTGTTATAAAAAATCATTTTATTGATTTTATGAATTTTTTTATTTTATATTCACAAGAATACATTATATTAATTATTATGTAAACCTAAATATTTCGTATACGTTTATCTGTAAAGTAATTAAGAGTATAAAAATAGTACACAACTAATCTAGCAGAAAGAAAAGTTACTCAACTTTTCTTTCTGCTAGATGCCTTTAGATTACTTTAAAAGAGAATGAAGATGATACTTTAAAGTCTCCATCATTTCTTCATGTGTAAACTGCTCTGGATTTAATAAGTGATGCATCGCCATCCCATCGACGATAGCATGAAGCCTGTTAACCTCCATCTCTAGGTCAAGTCCATCTTTTGCTATATCTAATAATTGCAATGCGTGAACAACATTTTTAAATCCTTCATGCATGTCATCATAGACTTTATCACTTAACTCCCGAAGTGTTTTATCGACCAGAACTTTTGCTGAAAAAGCTAACCATACCTCCATTTCTATTTTTCGTTCTTCATCGACAGGCAGTACTTCACTTACACCCTCTGTCACAAGCTCTAACGGATCCCTGTCTTTTGAAAATTTCCTTGCTTTCGCTCTTTGAATAACCCGATCAGATACAAGCTCCATGGAAAAGTGCAGCAATTCCGACTGCGTTGCAAAATAATGTCTGACAGCACCAACTGATAAACCTGAAGCTTGCGCTATTTTTCTGACGGTTGCATGTTCAATCCCCTCTTCTACAATAACTTTCCATGTCGTTTCTGCAATTTGAATTTTACGTTTTTGATGATCTACTTTTTTTGGCATATTTTTATTTTAGCACACTTGTATTAAATAAACAATCATGCTATTATTAATTTAATACAGTTGTACTAAATTAATAAAAAGGATGTGTTTCATTTGATTGGTTGGCTGATTATAGCTTGTGAAATTGGATTTTGGGTGTTTGTTTTAGCTGGATTATGTTCCAGATATGTATGGAAAAAGAAGAAACTAGGTACCTTCCTGTTGATTTGTACGCCTGTTGTAGATCTCATATTGCTTATTGTAACGGTCATTGATTTAAAAAATGGCGCTGTTGCTACTACGATACATGGAATAGCCGCGGTTTATATTGGTGTAAGTATAGCCTTTGGCCACCGGATGATTCAATGGGCAGACGGCCATTTTAATTATCGATTCGGAAACGGTGATAAGCCGGTAAAAATAAAGTACGGGAAAGCGCATGCCAGAAAAGAACGTGAAGGATGGTACCGGCATTTGCTCTCCTTGTTCATCGGCGGCGGGATATTAATAATCATCACTCTCTATATTAACAATTATGCTCAGACTGAATCATTAATGCGTATTATGCTGCTCTGGTCACTTATTGTAATCATCGATTTTGTAATAAGTTTCAGCTATACACTTTTCCCTAAAAAACAAAAAGTATAGTGTGAAATTGGGGAAATTGGCTTTTCGATTAGAAGGATAGGTCTTCACAGTGAACTACTCTCACCGGTATAATCCTAACTAGTTATTTAGTGAGGAGCGCTTCTTTTGGAAGGAAGTGATAATCAAAAGGTAACTGCGTTCTTTAAGCAAGAAATCAGTTACCTTTTTGATATTCATTTTTTCATCAGAAACTCATTCCCGGCAATTCCAGGTGTTGTCATCTCTTTTGGATCCAGAATCGTATCCAGTTCCTTCTCTGATAAAAGGTCGTGCGCCTTGCAGATTTCTTTGATAGTCAGCCCTGTTTCAATTGCCTGCTTAACTACCTTGGCAGCTGTTTCATATCCTAAATGTGGATTCAATGCGGTGATAATGCCATAACTCTCTTCCACATACTCACGGCATCTCTCTACATTTGCTTCTATACCGCTTACTGCATAGCTTGTAAACACATCTAAGCCATTGTCCATTATTTTAAGAGACTGCAGCAAATTAAAAATAATAACAGGCCCCATCACGTTTAATTCAAATTGCCCGGCTTCAGATGCCATACAAATCGACTGGTCATTGCCTGCAACTTGAAAAGCAACCTGGTTGACCACTTCAATCATGACCGGATTTACTTTCCCAGGCATAATGGAAGAACCCGGCTGCTTTGCAGGAAGAATGATTTCCTGAAAGCCTGTCATTGGTCCGGATACCATCAAACGCAAATCATTACAAATTTTGGACATATTCATTGCCAACACTTTCAATGCCGCTGAAAGTGCCGTATAAGCATCTGTATTTTGTGTGCCATCCACTAAATTTTTCGCTGAATGAAGCTTTACACCAAGCTGTTTAGATAGTTGTGTTACCGCCTTTTCCATGTACTCGGGTTTGGCATTAAGTCCTGTCCCAACAGCTGTTGCACCAATATTGACCGTCAGCATTGCCTCTGCTGCCTGCGTAATTCTATTAATATCCCTGCTAACCACTTCCGAATAAGCGCTGAATTCCTGACCTAACAGGATTGGTACAGCATCCTGAAGGTGAGTTCGTCCCATTTTTAGCACATTCTGAAATTCTGCTTCTTTCTTCACCAGTTCTTTTTCCAATCGCTTCAAGGTCGCTATCAATTCCTGAGCCATGCGATAGGAAGCTATTTTTAATGCCGTTGGTATCGTATCATTGGTGGACTGGGACATGTTGACATGGGTATTAGGCGAACAGAAATTATAGTCGCCTTTTTCTTTTCCCAATATTTCCAAAGCACGGTTGGCCAGCACCTCATTCATGTTCATATTAATGGAGGTGCCTGCTCCTCCCTGAATGGAATCCACGACAAACTGATCCAATAGTTTTCCTTCCATCACTTCTTCGGCAGCGCTTACAATTGCTCCCCCAATAGATTCTGGCAGCATTCCAGTATGCATATTGGCCAGTGCCGCTGCCTTTTTCACCTCGGCGAGCGCGAGAATCAGCTCTTTATGAACTGGGATTTCCGTGATGGGAAAGTTCTCAAGGGCACGTACCGTTTGAACGCCATAATAAGCATCCTGAGAAATCGTTTTTTGTCCTAAAGAATCTTTTTCAGTTCTAAATCCTGTTTTATTCATCATATACACTTCCTGTATAAATACTAATCTATCACGTTCATTATACTACCAAAAGGGAATAATTCCTACCCAATCTCTATTTTCCTGTTCGTTCCCTGCTTCTCTAATAATATTTGTATCATTTGCTGCTTTATCTATAATTGTTAATAGTTCTTCCTGGTCTGAAAAAGAAAGCGTATCTGGAACAGCAAAGGGATAGACTATTTTATTTTCTAAAGTGAGAAATGAAACAATCTCTTTATTTTTGTTTCCGTCAATTATCTGTGGCCTTTCATATAACAATTAAAATAGCATCAAAAAATCTGTGAGCTTTTTTAAAAGTGATATTAAATTTGTGATTAAAAGATAAATCGTTATAGGCAGTTTCCCGTAACAGTTTATCTTTTTCTTGTTGCCCGATATGTGAACGTTTTCATTATTATAAACTAGTATTTTAACACTCAACTCTATTACTCTATCACGATAATTCATCCGAATAATTATATTAAATATAATAGCAACAACCCAATGGATAGCTGCTCATCCATTGGGTATACGTGCGTACTCTAATTACGCCTTCACCTTACCTCATATATCTATGAAAAATTTGGAATGTTAACGCAACGCCACAATACCATTACTTCTTATAATTACAATCGCCTATTCCGTAATCAGATACGCATCAATTACTTTTTTGACATCTTCCGGATTGCCTGTATCTACCTCTACTAGTTCTACTTCTTCCAAAATTTTTTTATATGTGTTCTGCAATGCTTCCTCCCCCGCATTATTTCCCCATCGTGGAGGAATATTATATACATTAATTGTTCCATTCTCATTACTGCTGTAAGTTATAACACCAGGCTGCCTGCCACCATCTAATACAGTAACATCCTCAGGATATCCAGCACTTTCCTCATCAACTTCATTCAATGGTTCACCTGCAGAAATATGCCGCACATATACATTTTCATTTGAAGGTTCTTCCAATTCACTAAGCTGCAGCCATATACGAGCATATTCTATTTCTTCCGCGGAATAACCATACAATATGCTGTCTGTTTCATTATCAGATGCTTCTCCTTCCGTATTTCCAGAAGGTTCACTATCCTCATTTTCCGATCCATCTTCTTCTGTATTTGCAGAATTATTACCATCCCCAATTAGTAGTTATCTCTATGTTAATCTGCAACACCATATTGTGGTATAACATCTAGTTTTATTTCCCGCCCTTCAAACTTTTCGTTATAAGAAGTTCCATTTCTCTAATCTAAGTACATCAGATTTAAACGGTATTCTCCAATAAAAAAGGATGTAGGAAATCGAAATTTCTCTATGCCCATATGATATTTTGTGTTGGTATTAATATTTTCCCAAACATCTTCCGTGAAATTATGATTCTCTTCATTATAAATAAGTTGTGTTTTGTCATTAATTTCAATTAGTTGTTCCTTTCCTTCATCTATTAATTCAACTTTCAACTCAAATTTATCATCTGATTTTTGTTTATCAACTACTTCAAAGCTGCCAAAAGAAGAAGTAGTATATAAAATGTAATTTGTAAGAACATAATAGGCAATGATAAGACCTAAAAATATGAAAATACTTCTTTTTTTCATCAAATCTTCCTTTCCAGGAAAATATATCATTTTTTATTATAGAATGAAATAACTAATTTAATTTATGGAAGCTATGTACCGTCTATTAATCTGATTACAACTGGATATGTTTCACTTTGATAAAAATGTCTATATTTATAGGTGCTATAACTCCATGTTCTATTTTTCACCAGAAATTAAACCAATAAATGCACGAACTTCTTCACTTATTTCCTTATAACGCGTCCAATGCAGATAATGATGCCCCTCCAAGGTAACAATTTTACTGGCAGAAAAATCCGTTACCTGTGTTTGATAAAATGTCAGCATATTTTTTCCATCCGCGGTTTCCAGATCTTCTTTTGGAGTAAAGAGTAAAACAGGCATATCCGCCGAAAATGTCATCGCTGCCGTTTTCTCAATATTATTGGCTATTTCATTGGCTTCGGCAACAACATTTTTGTTATTTATTTTCCAAGCCGAAATAGCCTTGGTCATTTTTAAATTATCTTCAGAATATGTATCGTCAGCAGCAAGCGGCAGGAAGTCTTCAGAGCTAATATATGTTGCTAACCTTGCCAATCCGGAAGGTGCTAAATAGCTCATATATCCAGGTATTGCTGGGGCAGCTTCATCAAAGTACGCTAACGCCTCTGGTAAAGTCGGGTCGATGCCTATGACAGCTTTGACCTCTTCTGGATATACGTTGGCAAAATACATGCCGTATATTCCTGAAACGGAATGGGGCATCAATATATATGGACCATGGATATCCGATTGCTTTAGAGCGGTTCTTAATCCTTCAACAATATTTTCCACTGTTCGTTCTTTTTCGGTTAATTCACTCCAGCCATAACCAAATCCCTCGGCCACGACTACTTTATTTTCCTTTGCTAATTCATTTAATAACGGTTCAAAATCTAGGGCTGGGGCGGCGGTTCCTAGTCCACTCATTAAAACAATCGTATTATCTCCTTCCCCTTTTATATAAATATGCATATCCTTTCCATCCACTTCAACAAATTCTCCGATTGGCGGATACGTTTTTTGCTCAAATGCAGTCATGATATTATTAAAAAGAAACCACATGACAAACGCAGCAACGGTAATCAATAATATATTCCTTAAAATCCTCCAAAGTCTAACTTTCCTTTTCGTTTTCATCATTATTTCCTTTGGCCTTCTTTCTTTTTAATTCTATCTTACCGTGCCAACGAACGTATAAGAATGAACCTGAGGAATATTTATGGATAGGCCTTGAGGCTTATCGGATATCGCTGACTAATTACTGCTAATCAACTTCTATATAATCCTTTTTTAGGCATTAAAAAACCACTTTAGTAAGCGGCTCTTACTAAAGTGGTTAGCTTTTTTTATAACCTGAAAAAGCTTCTTGTTTCTTCTCTAACTTCTCTTCAATTTGGGAAATTCTTTTTTCATCGTTTAATAATTCTTGTCTGTTTAAATCGACAAGCTGTTCAAAATTTAATGTTTTTGGTCTCAATTTATATCCTCCTCTCTTCCTATACCTTTATTATAACTTATAATCGTTTGTATAAATCAAAATTGTTTGAACATTTATTGAATTTTTTATAGTTTTTATAAGAAGGGTTAATAGATTATATTATGTTTTTTTATTCATTAAAAAAAGGCAGGATATTGGTGAAACCATAGATGCAAAAATTCTCACCCAGTCGCTAAGAGAATAATATTGTTTAAAATTTATATCCCTGGCCTTTAATACGAATTTTTAAGTAATTCATTTATATTTATGTAAAGATATATTTACATAATTACAAGTTCATGTTATAAATTATGTAAAGGTATATTTACATTTTATAAAGGTGGCGAGCGAATGCCTGTACAAAACAACATCAAAGAAATAAGAAAACAAAGAGGCATTAAGCAATTGAAATTAGCAGAGAATTTACAAGTATCGCGGCAAACGATGACGGCAATTGAAAAAAATAAATACAATCCAAGCTTAGAACTCGCTCTAAAAATTGTTAAGTACTTTGAACTTCCGATTGAAGAAATTTTCATTTTAAAGGAGGACGACAAATCATGAATAAGCATTTACAACCTTGGGTTTGGACGGTCGTTGGGAGCATTGGTTTTATTACTTCGCTGCTCGTGAAGACCATTATCTATTTATTTACTGGTCAATTTGATTTCTCCGGGCTTCTCGGATTGCTTGCCGGATTATTTATTATAATCATCATCAATATAATCATTGTTAAAACGAAAAAAGATAAAACGCCTTCGATAGACGAAAGAACCCTGAATAACATTAAAAAATTCTATGCTATTTCCCCGCATATTTATTTAGGAATCATCATTATAGGTCTCATTATTCTTTCCATAAAGGGAATGGAAGTGATTTCAATCACTTATCTGTGGGCAGCAGTTATGTTGTATTTGGTGTTAAGTGGAATTGGGTCACTCGTAATCCATTTAAAATAAGTGAAAGCTTTTCTAAAAACAAAAACAGGATAACATTTTTATCATTCTTACATGTTATCCTGTTTCTTTATTTTATATTTTTTCCTGTAAAATCAACTAAATCAGGCTGATAAATCAGCTTTGAGCGCGCTTCTCCAACATAGCCTTCCCAAATGGCAAATTCCTTTTCAAACTTTTCTCCGATTGCGGGGAACTTTTCCTCATCATAATCGAGCTCTTTATACTCTTTCCATACCCTCTGACCGTTTTCTAAAATCGGACTCATTTTATGAACTTCTTTTATTCCTGCAGCTTTATGTTCTCCATAATGCATGGAGGTGTTGGTTCCATAATCCGTTCCAAGCATCAACACATAGCCTTTGTTACGATATATATAAGCAAGCGGAGATTTATCTCCCAATCCATTATCTAATGAGTGATTACTTGCGATTTCACCCCTGTTCTTTCCCCATACAGAAAAAGAGAGTGCAGGATGATAACTGCGCCTAACATTGGGGTATGTTCGGAATGCCTCTGGTATAGTCCCCATTCCAAAGGTCGGTGTTACATCGGGATCAAACGGCGGTAATTCCTTCATTACTTCAGGAATCCATTCTTCTGGAATTGCCGGATTACTCCACTCTCTTGGATCCGATATGTCACCACTATGAGCTGGCATGATAATCGTCCCTTTTGAAGTTATCACGTCCTGTAAAGCATGAATAATAGCTACTGGGCCACCACAGACCCATCCTAATGATCTCATGGAGGAATGGACGATTACCGTCATTCCTTCATATAAGCCCAGCTTTCTGAAGTCATTCGCAAGCGAGCTGCGCGTTTGCGGTGCATTGGATTGTTGGATTAATTCTTCCTGACTCATAATGAAAAACTCCTTTGTATATGAGAGAAATCACAGTAATAGACGGACATGATTTCATATGATTCCATTCTTTCTGATATTTTTCTGTCCATATGTATTATCGATTATTTCATCAAACTAGAAAATATTAATACTTTTTCGCAGCGATGACCATGCAAATAAAGACCGTACAAATGGTTAATGCTGTCAGAATATAGAGCACGTCTAATGCAGATAGTGTTAAGAGATTAAACTGCAGAATAATCATTAGGATCATAAAATAAACTAATAAGGCGAAATAAGCATACTCCAGCCCCTTTTGCCTAATTAACTTCATTCGTTCATCTTTTTGTTTGAATTGCGGATAAAGATAACTCATGCAAAAAGCCATAATACCTAATGATGGCATGATATAGGTGGAAGTTGGCGGAAATGCATTTGCCATCACCGCTGCAAATACAATAAAACCAAACATACCTGCCTGAAAAAAACCTAAAATTAAAAAATAGCCCCCGGCTTGCATCTTTATTCACGATATCCCTCCTGCTCATTTATTTTTTATAATCTTCTTCCTCTAAAATAAAAACATTCTCTACATTAGTTTGAAAAAGTTCGGCAATAATCATGGCTAAAGGAAGTGATGGGTTGTATTTTCCCTTTTCAATTGAAATAACGGTTTGTCTTGAAACGCCAAGCAGCTCAGCAAGTTTTTCCTGAGAATAATCAAATTTTCGTCTGAATTCCACCATATTATTTTTCAATCGATTTCAGCCCCTTCATGATTAATGCTAAAGTAAAGGACACTTGACGTCAAGTGTCCTTTACTTTACTTATTTAACGTGTCCGTCCGAATGATGCAGTCTAACGGACATGTAAATTATTTATAAAATCATAACTAACAGCCGCTGTATTTCGCACGCTTTTTGTAGTTTGGAAATTTTGATACAATAACCCCAGAAAGCAGGTTTTGACAATTCCATAATCGAATGACCTAACAAAGGAAAAAGGGGGATCTTATTGGCAGGCTTATTAGAAAACATATCCCAATTATCTGGAGCAATCCTCTTGATATGCGCCGTTTATTATTATTTTCATTTTAAAAAAATCAAAAAGGAAAGAAAATTAACAGCCATGGAGCGAACCGTTTATGTCCTGACTCAAATTGCGATTTTCCTATGGATGGGCAGTAATTTAATTCTGTTTCTAGATCGAATTTATTAAAGGGCGGTAATGGCCTTTATTATGCCATACCGCCCTTTAATGGAATGAAAATCTATAGTCTTTAAATAACGATGGAGATAACTAAGCTCAAAAACAAAATGGCTACTTAAACAATCTGGTTTAAAACATTAAAAACATACTTACAATGTAGTAATAATCGGTCCTTCCTTCGTCAGAATAATCGTATGCTCATATTGCGCTACAAAGCTTTCATCCGTCAGGAAAGTCCACCCGTCATCCGATTGGTAAACTTCCTCTTCCAGTGTAGAGATAAACGGTTCAAAAGCAATGACCATACCGTCTTTTAAAATTTCATCATCCCAGCGGGAGTAGTAATTGAAAATATGGTCCGGTGCTTCATGAATAGATCGGCCAACGCCATGCCCCGTAAGGTTTGTTATAACAGTTAAATCATTTTGCTTGGCTGCATTGTGCACCGCTTTTCCAAGACCGCTTTTTTTCGCACCCGGCTTTGCCTTTTTCAGACCAGCATCAAATGCTTCTTTAGCAACGTCACATATTTTCTGCAGGATTTCCTCTCCATTTCCGACTACAAAGGAAATTCCAGTATCGGCAAAATAACCGTTTTTCGAGCCTGACACATCAATATTAACAAGGTCGCCTTCCTGAATAATCCGTTTCCCCGGAATACCGTGGGCTACTTCTTCATTTACGCTGATGCATGTATATCCAGGGAAATCATATTCTCCTTTTGGTGCAGATTGTGCTCCTTCTTTTTCAAACATCTCGCCTGCTATTTCATCCAGCTCTTTCGTTGTGATTCCAGGTTTTGTATATCGGACTAATTCATTTCGAATGGCTCCACAAATTTTACCGATTTCTTTTAGACCTTGAAAGTCTTCTTCTGTCTTTGCAATCATTGTGTATCCTCACTTTTTAAGTATTTTATAATTTATATTTCATTTTGATTTTATCATAAACAGTATGGATTTTTCTTCAACTAAAAATTCTTTGTAAAAAATAAACAATCAAAAGGGCTATCTTTTTTATTCTTATAATGGCGTATCATACAGCCAGTTATATATAATAAATGCTACTCTAACTATTTTTAGAATTTGACGGATTGTATCGCCATGATTTTATTAAAAATAAGAGGACTTTCGTACATAAATGCATTACGAAAATCCTCTCCTATACATATTTAATTATAATGGTCTCGGCGTATTAACTTCCTCATCAAAATTTATTTTTAACAGCTGCCCTGCATGCACCAAGCCGGAACCGAAGCCGTACAGAAGCGCTTTATCTCCATTCTGCACTTTTCCATTCCGAACACCAAGGTCCAGTGCCAAAGGAATGGTTGCTGCTGAAGTGTTCCCAAATTTCTCAAGACTATAAAGTGTTTTTTCGATCGGGTGTCCTATTTTTTCACAAATCGGTTCAATCAATCTCAGGTTGGCACTATGCGGAATAAACCAATCTACCTCATCTAAGCCGGCTTCCGTTTTCTCTAAAAGCTGTTCAATGCTTTTCGGCACCTTCCTTACTACCCATTTAAAAACTTCTCTCCCGTTTTGGACAAGATATTTTGTGTCAATTAGCTCTACATCATTCACCTTGTTAGCTAAGCTGGTTTGATATACATGCTGTGCGCCGCTACCATCGCTGCCCAAATGGAAGCCGATAAAATCTTCAGCGTCCTCATCTTTTTCCACTAACACTGCACTGGCAGCATCACCGAATAAAATACAGGTGCTTCTGTCGGTATAATCCGTTACTTTTGAGAGCGTTTCTGCTCCAATCACAAGCACCTTCTTATGAAGGCCGGAACGAATTAAACTATTCGCCGTATGCAGACCATAGACAAACCCCGCACACGCTGCACCTAAGTCAATGGCCCCTGCCTGCTTGATTTTCAGCCGATTCTGTATAATGCTTGCAACAGACGGGTAAGGAAAATCCGGCGTGCTGGTTGCTACAATAATCATATCGACATCTTCCACTGTTTTATTATATCTTCGCATTAAATCTTCCACAGCAGCTACACATAAATCACTCGTAAATTCATCTGAACGCGCTATTCTTCGTTCGTGAATTCCAGTTCTCTGTACAATCCAATCATTTGTTGTCTCCACCATTTCTTCCAGATCGAAATTCGTTAATTTCTTCTCAGGTACATAGCTTCCGATCGCAGTCATTCTTGTTCCAATCATCGAATCCCTCCAAAATAATTAGAAGTTAGTATTATTATCTGGTACTAATTATAACATAAAACGAAACATCAGTCAGTGGGAGTTTTTCGGACGGTTCTACGTAATAAAAAATATATGATAGGTTCTGTAAAATATAATGCATGGTATTTATCATTCTATATCAAATCATTCCAATCCATATTTCTCAGTGTAACATGGTGAGCCTCTACTTCTCTCATCTATGCTGTCAGATGGCGTAAATCCAATAAAAGTAACATCGCATAATTGAAGGCACTTCTTCCAACGACTTTTTTATTTTACTTAGATAAACTGCCTAAACACATTCTTTCCAATCATTATAGCAATATTCGCTATTCTTCCCTCATTTTCAACAAAAATGTCAGATTATGCGCTTTCCCGGGAAATATTCCATGTCATTAACGATAATATTTTTAGCAATGCAGAATATGAAGCCAATACCTTCATTAATTATAAAACGAAAAACTTCACGCAGCAGGAGTTTTAGACACACAAAAGTTCTTCTTCGGGGTAGGTAATCGCAATGGTTTCAGTGGGCGAGTAATCGCAGGCCCAGTCTCAAGGCGTGGCGAACTTAGTCTGTTTCCTTTCTCCCACTGAGTTATCTTGAGTAATTCAGGAAGTTAGCTCACCAGATTTCCCGCCTAAATAAATTCATTTCACGCATTATTTTAATGTCTCCAGACTGCCGATATTCTAGAAGTCCGTTATGTTTTATCATTGTTTCGGTATTCATAGGATTTCACTTTAATATCTAATGATTGATATAATCCTTTTCACAAAGCTTTAAACAACTTTCTTCAGCATATCAATCGACATTAGTTTTTTATAAAATTTTTAACTAAAAGTCTAAAAAAATATTTATTTAAATATTATGAATAATGTAAATTATAATTATAAAAGGCAAACAAATTTTATAATAGCCAAATGGAAAGAGTCCTGCACAAATCCAAATTTGAAACATCACTTTTGAATAAATTCTATTCATCATTTCCATTTGCTTTTGTCTCTTTATTGAAAAACAAACGTCAAGGGGTCCCCTTGACGCTGTTTCAAACTCTATTTTTCATAACACTTTAACAAACTGCTAAAAAAAACCTTAAAGAGATAAAATAACACACAGTTCAAAATACCCTTACGCAAGCTCAATCAAATACCTGCTGGATAATTCATTTCATTTTCCCTCTGGCCTGTTTTACCTCGATTCACGGACTGTCCGCTCTTCTCTTTCATCCCGCTGCATATGACTTTGCTCTTCAGCAGGGGA
This sequence comes from Oceanobacillus sp. B139/18, assembly GCF_055524595.1. Classification (NCBI taxonomy): domain Bacteria; kingdom Bacillati; phylum Bacillota; class Bacilli; order Caryophanales; family Bacillaceae; genus Oceanobacillus; species Oceanobacillus sp. B139/18. Next base: position 1,499,606 of record NZ_JBVFXI010000001.1, read on the forward strand.
ATTGCCATTCTTCATAAAGAAGCTGATTACAACCCCAATCAGAGAGAGTATTGTAATGACCATAAAGGCTGTATTAACACCATGGATCATTGGATAAGATATATCCGGATTATGCTCTGCAGACATTTCCGTTGTTGTCATTATGGTAATGACAATTGCTGTTCCAACAGAGGCTGAAACCTGACGCATCGTATTCGTCATCGCCGTACCATGTGGAATCAAGTCTCTAGGCAGCTGATTTAAACCGGCAGTTGTTACAGGCATCATGACCATAGACAGACCGAACATCCGGATCGCATACAGAATCGTAATCATTAACATTGATGTGGACGGTCCCAGATTGGTAAATGCAAATGTAGAGATGGTAATAATGATAAGGCCGGTTACTGCGAGCCACCTCGCACCGAAACGGTCAAATATTTTACCCGTGATGGGAGACATCATTCCATTCACTAAAGCGCCGGGAAGAAGCGCAATTCCTGCTTCCATCGCAGTAAAACCGCGTGCATTCTGCATATAAAGCGGAACTAACGTTTCCGTGCCAATCAATCCCATAAATGCAATCATGGGAATAATCGTTGATAAAGTAAAAATAGGATTTTTAAATACCCTAAACTCCAGCATAGGCGTCTCCATACGTAATTGCCTGATAATGAAACATACTAGCGCTACCGTTCCGACAATCAGGGTAGTAATCGTAATGGGACTTGCCCAGCCATTGTTTCCTGCACTTGTAAATCCATATAGAAATCCGCCAAAACCGAAAGATGACAAGATAATCGATAACATATCCAATTTCGGATACGTTAATTCCGTAACATTTTTCATCACTTTAGCTGCAAATACAATAACGATAATTGCTATAGGCAGAATAAGAAGAAATACGGCGCGCCAGGAGTAATTCGTGATAATCCATCCGGACAATGCAGGACCAATCGCTGGAGCAAAAGAGATTACCAGCCCTACCAATCCCATCGCTACGCCGCGGTTCCTGACAGGAAAAAGTAGTAAAAACACAGTCTGCATCAGCGGCATGATTACGCCTGCACCGCTGGATTGAATGATCCTTCCTAAAAGCAGCATACCAAAGTTCGGAGCCATGGCAGAAAAAGCGGTTCCGACAGCAAACACGGTCATCGCAGTAATAAACAGCTGCCTAGCCGTGAAACGTGCCATTAAAAATGCCGTGACTGGTATCATAACGCCATTGACGAGCATAAAAACCGTCGTCAGCCATTGTCCGGTATTGGCACTTACATCCATTTCGTCCATGATTGGCGGGATGGCAGTAATCATCGTCGTCTGGTTTAAAATTGATATGAACCCACCTGTAAGAAGTACGATAATGATAGGTGTTTTATTAAATGATTGCACTTTTCTATGACACCCTCCTTCATATAACAAATTACAATAGTGACCATGTTACAGGAATGATTTCGTTTTGTCGACGATTGTGCTTTACATTTCCCCGCCATAGCAAGGTAAGAAATTAAAGCAGAGAACAACAAATTTAACGCGCTTTGGTTAAGAAAAGATGTATTTAAAGGATGGCATGATTTCAATCTAAACCCGCCATATTAATAAAGGAAGCTCCCGCTTGCTATCTCCCCTTCAAGTAAACAAGGCAGTTTTTCTTTTCCTTTCAGCCAATCGTTGAACGAAAGGAAATAGGGATCACCATTTCCTCCAATCCCCGCCATTACACCCCGGTCTTTAGGGCAATAGACCACCGTATGAAGTGTTCCAAAGTATTCTTTATAATCCTTGAAAAATAATGGCGATTCTTCATCGTTAAATATATGATACGCAGAAATTGGAGTAACATTTTTCTTTTCCAAGGCTTCCAAATAATTTTTACGGTGCAGCGAACCTTGAATGAATGCTCTATTTTTTTCACTTAGCTGCTTAGATTCAAAATGATTCGTACATATCAGCGGTGTCCTTTTATAAACAATCTGTTGCTCAGGTGATACTTCCACAACAGCATTATTTCCTTCTCTATCCATGATGGAAAAGTTCACGCAATACTGATGGGGAACTTGTTTGATAAGTGAAATTGCTTCATAAATGTCAGCACATTGCTCCAAGACCATTCGGCATATCGTCGTTGCCAAAAAGCCTTTTTGACTGACCTTTTCATTTACTAAATGCAGCCCAATCACAAGCCCCTTTTCATTCATGCCATCCAGTCTGCCAGTAATCTGCTGACTGAACCCGATGCTTGCATAGCTGTTATCCGGATTGAGCAGAACCAGTCGAGCATCATATAATGCATCACTAAAATCATAATTTCTCACATACAAAGAGTCATTGGCCAGTGTGGTACAGCCCATGGAAGGCATTTGTATATTGTACCCTCCAAACAGCTGCATTGCTGTATCTACATGAATGTTCATCCCTGCAGCCAGCCCCTCTATCTCGTTCAAAAGACTTGGCGAAACTTTCTCTATTTGTTTTCTTGCTTCCAGCATGTTTCCATTCGTCTGTAATTCCGTTTGCTGTTTCCATTTTGCATTCGATTTCAGCGCAATGCCCTGTTTCCTGCCGATTTCATACATCTTCCCTTTTAGTTCCATGACTTCCACCTGCAGTTTTTTTCTATGCTTCATTGCTTCGCCCCTATATAACTGACAGGCATAATGATGTCGGCTGTTTCCATCTGGTCACCGCGATACCATTCCAGAATAGAACCAGCAGGAGTCCAGCTGTTTGTCACGCAATAATCCATTAAGCTGCGATAAGCTCTTTCAATTTTTGAAAAGTCTTCATTAAAAGGAAGACCGACACAGAAGCTGCCCCGCATTTTTTCTGAAAAAGCATCTGGAAAGAGTGCTGTATTTATTTCTCGGGATACACCGAAGCCAATCTCTGCTTTGACTTGATTTCTGTTTCCGGATATATACCGTAAATACATGTTGTTAATCGGAATATAGTGCTGTTTCATCTGTTCTCTTCTGAAAACAAACTCCCGGCTAAACTGTCCCGCAGCGGATTCTGCCTCAAACCAAATGACTTTCTCTCCCGTTTTTTCAAACATATAAATCTTTTCTTTCTCATTATCACTTTCTAAATAGCGAAGACTGACTTCCAGCTGTCTCTGATTTTCTTTTATGGTTTGAATCCATTTCTTCTTCATCTGCTTCCGGCTGTTTTCGTTCGCTTCTAAATAAAGCTGAATATCACGGATAGGAACCTTAGCTGCCCGCAAGCTTGCAATCAGCTTGGCGAGAGGAATTTGATCTTCGGCATACATGCGGTAGTTACTGCTCTCCTCCCTTACTGATTTCAGAAGATGCTTTTCTTCATAAAAACGAAGGGTGCTTTTTGGTATTCCAGTCTGTATTGAAAAGACCTGTATCGTCATCAATATGTTTTCCTCCAATTCCCTTTCTTAACTATAAGCATAACCCTTTAAGTAACTTGAATGTCAAGAAGTACTTTGCGGACTGTTACTTCAAAAATGCCATTTAAATTCATTCAATCATTAAGTTTTTGAAGCCCTTAATGATTGAATTGTCTTCACAAAATGAATCATCTGTTCCCGCAAAAAAAATCAAAAAACACTGAAGCAGCTGCATTTCAGTGTTTTCTTAACTAGATTTTGATTAGAACGTTATGTTTCTTAAACTTACTCGCTTTCCGAACTAATTTTCAAAAGGTTATCATACTATACATCAACAGCTCCATCCTTCATATAGAGCTAGCAAAAATTAATGAATTTTCAAGTAAGTCCAACTGAACATACCACTAAAATACTTCCAGCTGATTCATAAAATCCATTACATCAGAAGAAACCCAATAATCTTTGATTTTACCCTTTTCAATACGGAATATGTCCGTTCCATCAAAGGAAACAAGCTTTCCTTTCTCTGCTTTTGCTCCCTCCATATTACCATTATAAATGCCTTCAAAATTCCAGCGGGCGGAAACATAGTTTCCTTCTTCAATGGGCTGAACCACTAGGGACATGTTTACATTTTCAAAATAGTATTTAGCAGATTCAACAACATCCTTTAATGCTTTTATCCCTTTTGCGCTGCCCGAATCTTTGCCATCTGTTCTTGCTTGATGTACTGTGCAATTCTCATCAGTAATGTCATGCAGAATAGATATGTCTTCATTCCAGGCATTCATCCATGCTTGATAAATTTCTTTTCCATTCATATTATAAACTCCTCTCTTGATTAATAGGATTCCATTAATAACATGATACGTTAGTAATTTCCCGATTAACTTCCTATTCTTTTTTAGTATCTGCTTATTTTGCAGATTGAAACAATGCAAACTTATACTCCCCGAACCTTTTTCCACTTTCTAATCTTCGTCCGGAATGTCTTAAACGGCGCCACTGTATTAATATGGATCCATTTCCAAATCGCCCAGCTGGAAGGAGTCGTCGTCGCCCATTGTCTGCCACCCTGCTCAAATAACTCTTTATCCTGATAGCTTTCTACCAACTGAATGACTCGGTCAACATCTTGATGAAACTTCTCAATCAGATTTCCCAATGAATCATCTGCATACGTATCATAGAAGCTTTGATAAAGGCCGCCGAGATTATTCCATTTATAATCCGGCGTTGGCGTGATAGCATCTTCCCCATTTTGATTGGCCTGCTCCCAAAATAAGATTAAATTCATCCATCCCAGCTGATAAGCAATCATTTGTGCCGGCGTTCTGTCTACATCATCTACAGAGACATCTTTATCTGAATGATTCACTGAATCAAATTCACTAATAAATAAATTGGCTCTCTTAGTGATTTCATCAATTAGAGCTTGTTTACTCTCGTATCCCTGCATGTCATCCATCCTTTCTGATATGTAAATTGTTTTATTTTTAATTCTTTGCCAGAGACGGATGCTTTCTTTTCCTTGCAAAATATAAAAATATCAATTGACCTATCAGAACAAGTACAAAAAATCCGCCTAAAACCATAAATGCAAGAAATCTTAATTCAGGAGTCTGTACCACCCCTGCTCCGTCAACATCTCGAACGCCGATAGCAACAGATGCTGCTATAAAAAATAGTATCCAAACGATACTTGTTGTCCACCAAATTTTCATCATATGTATCACCTATTTGTTTTCCTGTAAAATAGTTGTAGACAAAGCGGGAGCAGCCGATTGTCTTATGAATGAAGGTGATTTGTTTTTTGTTCGGATAGATACGAAAACGAAATGCTTTTTTTACTTTCATGGCTTCTTACCTCCTCCTGTCTATTATATCAGAAGAAGGATGATTTTGGAACATTTGTTCGATTTAATATTGAACAATCGAAACACTCAAAAGCAATCTTTTGTGCATAGGAGATTCATCTCCCCATTACCTCTACGCGCTTGAAGAGGGAGTTTTCTCTCCTTTTTTTGATAAAAATAGCATGTAATCTCCCAATCCAGATTCGTGTTAACTTACTTCATTCCGCTTCAGATGCAGATCGATATACATTATCGCCGCGTCTGCTCCGAACTTCCTTCCAGGCACTGATTGCGTCTTGCAGTGATTTTCCCTTATTCGCCGAATCATCAAAATAAGCACGAATAAACGTATTATATTCAAATTGTCCGGAAATCGTTGTACGCTTTCCTTTCTTTTTATCTTCTTCTAATTTATAATAATGATCTACTACGTCTTGATATGTTTTTCCAGCATTGGCTTTGAGATAATTCTGCAAGGCTACAGAGAAATGAAACTTCGGGCCAATCACACGTTTAAAAAATTCTCTATGCTCCTGCGTGCATTTAAAATTGGATTCAATCACCGTTTCCAAGCTCATCGAATCTGCCTTTTTCCGTTTTTCTGGATATGCAGGTGCTTTTTTAGACTTGGCAGCTTGTGATAGCTCCCCTGTTTTTAAATAATGGATGATACGTTCTGCAATTTCTGTTTTAGCTCCTGAAGTTTGCATTCCTTTCTTTCTGCAAAAATCCTGCAATTCCACCTTCAACCAATAGAAATCTAAAAAATCTTCTACCGAAATGTTCTCATCCAAATAAGGACGAGTCTCTTTGTTCTGTCTGTTCATTTTTTCGCTCCCCCCTGACGTGCAGCTTCATCTCAGATAACCGCCGTTATTGATATCAAAAGTAGCTCCTGTATAATGTTTCGACTTATCCGATAACAAGAACACTACTGTTTCAGCAACATCCTTAGCAGTTACTGGTGTATCAACTAATTCGCTATGTAAATATTCTTCTTTTCTCCACGAAGGGATGACTTCCATCATCGAGGTGTCCACCATCGTCGGCGCAACAGCGTTTACCCGGATGTATGGAGAAAAATTCATGGCACAGCTTTTCGTCAGCCCCAGAATTGCTGCTTTTGAAGCACCATAGATTGCATCCGAGCTCCCTTCCATCCCTGCAACGGAGGACATATTGACAATCACGCCAGGTTGCTTTGCTTGAAGCAGCTTTTCACCAAACAGCTGCGAGAAATAAATGCCTCCCTTTACATTCACATCTAATACCTTGTTTATTTCATCCTCTTGATAATCTGAAATATTTTTTGCTAAGTAGACACCCGCATTATTCACTAATCCATCTAACTCGGGATGTTCTGTTTCCAGATAATGAAAGAATGCAGAAACTGCTTTATAGCTGCTGATATCTAATGCATATGTAAATAATTTGTCGCGATGATCTATCCTCTGCTTTAAATCATCCAGTCCTTCTTGATTCTTATCACACGCTATAACAGCCGCGCCTACCTCTATACACTGCCGGACCACTTCCTTCCCTATTCCAGCAGCTGCACCAGTGACGATAATTTCTCTATTTTGAAGCACCATTAAAATCTCCTTTATTTCCTTTTATTATATATCCATTTCCTCAAACTCTTTCATGCAAATCTATCGCGACGAAATAGCTCTATTCTTATGACCGATATACAAAAATATTCGATTAGATACAATCAGCAGAAACCCAAGAATAATATAAACAAATAAAAAAGCGGCAATAAAGCCTGCAACATTTGAATAACTTCCCACGCCTGCCGGAATCTCACCATTGGGGTTTAAAAAGAAATAGGGGTAAAACCCGTCCATTAATCCTCTCAAGCTTGAAATAACACAATAAATAACCGGATAAATCATCCAATAAAAAATATATTGATAGCTATATCTTTTCTTCGTCTCCAAAAGAAGCCAATTGATAAAGACGGCTATCGGAATAAAATAATGCAGCGTCACATTCGTGATGGTGCGGATGCCAGTATATTCACCCCCGCTGGCAAGAAGAAAATGATAGGTAGAAATGCAGACAAACATATATATAACGGAAGCATTTTTGAAAAAATCCAAGAATGGACTCTGATTTTTACGATTTAAAATGGCGAGGCTGCTGCACAGAAAGATTATCGCGACCATTAAATTCGCTTGAAACGTAAATTTCGTTATTGATACCAAAGGGTCCGGAGAGTAGGCAACGTGTAAAATAACACTGATAAAACCTGTAAGCCCAATTAACAGATGAAAACCCAGCTTTAACCTGAATGGTCTTTCAATTACATTTCCCATATAAATACCCCTATCTTATTTTCGATACAAAATAGCGCAGCATAATTAAGGCTGCTCTGTTAGCTGATTTGCAGCTGCTCCTATTATAGAATTCTACATATTTACTATAACTCCTGCTCTTATAGTTGAATTTAAACAGTTTATTAATGCAGAAATGGTCTCCAAATTAACTTTCCCCTTCCCTGCTTCACATTACATCCGTCACCCATCTCAGCACGCCTCTAAATGACCAAAAGAGAATCCGAATCGGAAGAATGATAACTTCCGGAATCCAAAAAAGAATATCAAAAAACAAATCGGTCTTTGTATAATCTCCTTTCCCCTTTTTGCTTTTCCTTGTTTTCGATTTCTTCTTTTCCCACCAGTCACTCATTATGCTATTCCTCTCCTTTCTTATTATCTTTCTTTACGGATTACAGCCGGGAAATGTTTCAATTATTCAACAATTTATAGAGGAAATGCTTTCTTGTTAAATAGATTTGTAAACTTCTCATGTTTTCCCTTGCAATTCTTATTGAATGAAATAAAATAATTAACAAGAGATAAAATTAAGTTACACATGCCGGAGGGATAAAATGAGTACGCTACAACAGATGGATCATTCCAGTCTGCAACATCTTCATGAAAAAACAAAGAAAGAATTGGATGCAATCAAGAAAGAAAATCTATCTTTAAATATGGCGAGAGGAAAGCCAAGCGCTGAGCAGCTGCAATTGTCATTGGAATTGTTAGACAGCGTTACTTCTAAAAATATTGGGGATAACTTTTTTGTTTTAAATTATGGGATGGTAGATGGTCTGCCAGAAGCAAAAGCATTATTTAAAGATCTATTAGAAGTAGATACAGAGGAGATTTTAATCGGAGGTAATGCCAGCCTGAATATCATGCATGATTTGATTTCAAAAGCATTGATTAAAGGCGTTATTGATAGCGAAACTCCTTGGGGTAAAGAAGATGCAATTAAATTTATATGCCCTGTCCCCGGTTATGACAGGCATTTTACGATTTGTGAACAATACGATATCGAAATGATTTCCGTAGAGATGCTGAATGACGGTCCGGATATGGACAAGGTGGAAGAGCTTGTACGCAACGATGCGTCCATCAAAGGAATGTGGAGTGTTCCGAAATATAGTAATCCCGAGGGTATTACATATAGTGATGAGGTCGTGGAACGTTTAGCTAAAATGGAAACGAAAGCAAAGGATTTTAAAATTTTCTGGGATAATGCGTATGCCATTCATGACCTGACGGATCATCCTCCAAAATTAAAAAATATATTGGAAGCATGTAAGGAACACGGAAACCCAAACAGAGTATTTATGTTTGCATCTACTTCCAAAATGACTTTCCCGGGCTCTGGTGTTGCAGTCGTAGCAGCAAGCAGGGAAAATATCAGCTTTATTAAAGAGCAGTTAAGCGTGCAGACAATTGGTCCTGATAAAGTAAACCAGCTGCGCCATGTCCGCTTTTTTGAAAACTATAGTAATCTCCTGGAACACATGAAAAAGCATGCGGAAATTATGAAGCCTAAATTTGATGCCGTAATAGAAATACTTCATTCCAAACTGGATTCTTATGGCATTGCAACATGGGCAGAACCGGATGGAGGCTATTTTATCAGCTTAGATACGATGGACGGCTGTGCTTCTGAAGTAATCCATCTTGCCAAAGAGGCTGGAGTCACCTTAACCGGAGCCGGAGCAGCCTTTCCATATGGGAAAGATCCTCGTGACAGAAACATTCGTATTGCGCCATCATTCCCATCGTTAGAAGAAGTGGAAAAAGCAATCGACGTGTTATGTACATGCATTATTCTTGTAAGCACGAAAAAATTATTATAAAAGATAAAACATGCCATTTGCCGGGTTAGCAGGCAAGTGGCATGTTTTATATAGTAGAATTCTATTCCACTCTAAACCGAACCACTGCTTCCAACAGCCTCTTCGCATAAGCACTCTGCACATTTGCCAGATTTTTTGTCCCTATCTGCTCAACGATTTTTCCTTCATTTAAAAACATCACTTGATTACATAGATAAGCAACGGTTTGCAAGTCATGTGCGATAAATAGACACGTCATATCCATTTCTTTTTTTAACGTATCGAGTAAATCTAGGATTTGTGCTTGAACAGAAACATCCAGCGAGCTGACTGCTTCATCCAGAACCAAAAATTTTGGCTTCGTACTAATTGCCCTGGCGATACACACCCGCTGTAACTGGCCGCCGCTTAACTCATGCGGATAACGTTCTGCTAACTCCTTAGACAGACCGACTTTCTCCATTAAACTTTCCGCTGTTTCCTGTATCGGATGATTCCGGCTGAAAGCCTTCAAGGGTTCCAAGATAATATCTTTTATCTGGAAAGCAGGATTGGCTGAGGACGTATAGTCCTGAAAAACAACACTCATCTGCCCTCTCTTTTCCTTCCTCCACGCTGCTGGATTTTCCCCCTCCAGCAACAGACTGCCGCTGTCTGCTTTTTCCAAGCCTAATATCAATCTGCTTAATGTACTTTTCCCACTGCCGCTTTCCCCGACTAAGGCAGCCCAGTCTCCCGCATGAATCTGAAAGGATACGTCCGCTAAGACGGATAACCTTTCTTTTCTGAAGCCTTTTCCTGCTTTCGGATATGTTTTATAGACCTTCTTTACTTCAAGCATGATAGGAATCCTTTCTCATCGATTGTTCAAACGCACGGGTCAGTTTGATTCTTGTATCCACCAAGTATTTTGTATATTCATTTTGTGGATGCTGAAATACATCTTCTGTCCTGCCATATTCCACTTGTTTCCCGTCTTTCATCACAAGCACATCTTCCGTCAGCTGTTGGATAACGCCGAGATCGTGAGAAATAAAAATAAAGGTAGTCCCCGATTGAGCCTGGAGATGCTGAAATGTTGCAATGACTTCTTTTTGGGTAATAGCGTCCAGCGCAGTGGTTGGTTCATCCGCAATAATAATACCAGGCTGTACGGCTGCTGCAATGGCAATCATACATCGCTGGAGCATCCCGCCGGACAATTGATGCGGATATTTCTTCAGCACCTGTGCAGCTTCCTTTATCCCCACTCTTTCTAATTCTCTCAAGGATACTTGTTTTGCCTCTGTCCTGGAAATTATCAAATTCTCACATAGCGTTTCCTGCATCTGCTTTCCAATGGTATCTAACGAATCAAAGGCGGACATGGCATCTTGCAGAATCATGCTGATATGCCGGGCTCTTATATCTCGAATTGATTTTGTCTTCATCCTCAGCATATCCGCATCTTCAAAATAGGCTGCACCGGAAACGGTTATCCAGGGCGCTATAAGCCCCAGCATCCCCTTCACCGTCATTGACTTGCCGCTGCCGCTTTCCCCGACAATGCCCAAACTGCGGCCGCGTTCCAATTTAAAAGATATATCTTCAACGATAACCTCGTTTGATTGTGTATCTTGTATCGATAAATTTTTCACTTCCAGCATAACCAAGCAATCACCTCATTCTTTTACCGCGCTTTCCACGCTTAACATTAAAGGCATCCTGCAGACTGTCCCCAAGAAAATTAAATGCCGCTACCACAACAAGAATTGCTATTCCCGGAGCAAGCATTAATTCCGGATAGATGGTCATCACGTTCTTCGCTTCGTTTAACATCATTCCCCATTCAGGCGTCGGTGCCTGCACTCCCAGCCCGAGGAAGGATAAAGCGGAAATCATTAAAATCACCGAACCTGCATCAAGTGTGGCCAGGACCGAAATCTCGCCTACCGTATTTGGCATGATATGCTTTTTGAAAATATGCCATCTGCTGAAGCCGGAGACTCGGGCAAATTGAATATAGTTTTTATCGGCGTATTTGATGATAATTGAACGGACCATACGTGTATACCATGCCCATTTTGCGATAATACTGGCGATCACGATATTGGTAAGCCCTGGTCCCATCATTCCGATAATGGCTAGAATCATTACTTCACTTGGAAAGGACATAAAGACATCGCAAATCCTCATAATGATCTCGTCGATTTTCCCGCGAAACAGCCCGGCGATTCCTCCAATCAATGTTCCAATCACAATCGTGACAATCATGGTTATAAAGGCAATGAAAACTGTCGTGCGAATCCCGTATAACAGCCTGGAAAAAATACATCTCCCCAGCTGATCCGTACCAAGCGGATAGGTTGTACTTATTCCCGCCAGTTTTTCTTTTACATTGACATCAATTGGACTATGCGGCGCTAGCCATGGCGCGAAAATTCCTGCCAGTACCACAAGGGTTAAGAAAATGATACAAATCATGGCGGAACGATCTCTCATCAATTTATTTAAACCCCCCATGATTATACCTCTTTTCTCATTCTTGGATCGAATATGGCAGTAACAATATCTACCAGTAAGTTACAGATGACAAATAAAACCGCCATCAGAAAGACATACGCTTGGATAACGGGATAATCATAATTGAATATCGCTGTCACACTCAGCCTGCCTATCCCCGGCCAGGCAAAGATATTCTCGACAATGACAGTGCCTGCAATTAATTTGGGAATCGACATGCCCAGTGCTGTAATAGCAGACTGAAGAGAGTTTTTGAAAATACGCTTTAAAATAATACCCTCTTTCATCCCGCGGGCTTTTGCATAAAGTACAAAATTCTCGTTTTTGTTTTGCACCATATTATTTCGAATCAATCTCACATAGGTGGAAATATAAGCAAAAGCTAACGTTACTGCCGGCAGAATAACAGATGTCCAAGAGCTCATCCCGCTTGTCGGCAGCAGATTTAATTTAATCGAGAAAAACCATATCAGCAAAAGCCCGATCCAATAACCGGGCATGGCCTCTGCAATAAAGACAAAGCCTCTAATGGTCCGATCAATGATGCTTCCTTCATAAATCGTACATAGAATGGAGGCAGAGACGCTGATAAAAACAATCATTACGAAGGCAACCAACGCAAGCATCAGCGTAGCTGGCAATGCCTGCCCGATTTCTTCGATCACCGGTTTATTATTAACAAAGCTGTTTCCGAAGTCACCTTTGATACTGCTGGTCACCCATGTAATATATCTTTCAAAAAATGGTTTATCGAGGCCCAGCTCCTCGCGCATCTCTGCAACAGCTGTTTCTGTCGGTGTGATTTCATTTACCCGCAGCGCGACTTCCGCCGGATCACTTTCGCTCAGATTAATGAGAATAAACGCCAAAAAGGATATTCCTATTAATAAGGGAATGATGCTTATGATTCTTTTCGTAATATAACGCTTCATTTACTCCACCTACATTCTTACATTAAAGAACCAAAAAAGCGGACCTTCATCCGCTTTTTTAATTTACTCTGTATCAAAATACATGTTTTCAAATGGAACTTCATATTGAGAGACATTAAACGTGACACCCTGCAGTTCTGGTCGATGGACTGCTTTTGTACGTGAGTATGTGAGCGGGATGTATACTGCTTCATCATGGATATACGATAACACTTCCGCATACATCGCTTCTCTATTCTCCTCATCATGCTCAATCATCAAATCGGTAATTGTTTCGTCCAGCCACGCTTTCTTGTCCAGCCCTGTCTGCGCCTGATAATCGCCATGCGCCGGGATTCTCCAGGAGGACAGGTAAGATTGCGGGTCATAAGGCGTTCCCCATGACAAGGAATATTGCAAATCAAATTCTCCTGATTTTTGTCTGTCTAAAAACGCCTGCTTCTGCTCTCCAGTGATATGCAGCTCCACACCTATCTCCCGCAAATCAGACTGAATATATTCACTGATCGTCTTTTCCTGTGCATTATCCGAATTATAATACAGGTTAAGCTCTAATTTCTCGCCATCTTTATAACGATATCCATCATCACTATTCAACTCCCAGCCGGCATCATCGAGCAGATTATTAGCTTTATCCGGATCATATTTCCTTTCCTCCAGTCCAAGGTCGCTGTAAGGAACTGTCGATGCAAGCAAGGTCGGCGCAACAGATTCTGATCCATTTAAGATACCATCCGCAATCGATTGTTTATCAACCGCATATTGCAGCGCTTCTCTTACCTCGATTCCGCCAGTGATGGGACGATTGGAGTTCAATAAAATCGCTCTGGAAGCGACCGGCTCACTCATTTCGGTTACGTACTCTCCCTGCTCTTCCAGCGCGGAGAAAGAGTCCAGGTCAATCATATCTCCATCGGATCCAAAAATCAGATCGACCTCTCCTTTTTCAAGGGCAAGCAGAATGGTCTGATGATCCGGCATCACCTTCCATCTTACTGCATTCACTTTAGGCTGTTCTCCCCAATATTCTTCGTTGGCAGTGAACACAGCCTCCTGATTCTCTTTATGTTCTGATAAAACCCACGGCCCTGTTCCCGAATAACCGCTGATGCCATCCTTTGTCGTTCCATCCACAAAGTCATTGGGAGATAAAAAACGAAACGGGCGGGTAAGTCCCAATTCCGTTAACGTCGGATAATACGGATGCTTTAACACAAGCTTATACGTATATTCATCCACTACCACATTTTCGTCAATCAAATTGACTAAATCCAGCCAAGCATGACGTTCTTCATTATCCATGATGGCATCCATATTCTGTTTTACCGCCTCTGCGTTGAACTTTTCTCCGTCAGAAAAGGTAACATCCTCTCTTAAATGAAAGGTATATTCCAGCCCATCCTCTGAGATATCCCAGCTCTCCGCCAGCCAAGGCTCTACACCGTCTTCCGTATTCTTGACCAGTGATTCAAACACCATATTCTGGGCTGCCATTTCCCCGCTGTATAAATGCGGATTAATATCGCGGATATCCTTCGAGCTGGCATATACGATTTCATCTTTAGCTGCTTTATCATTTTCCGAATTGCTGCAGCTTGCCAATAAAAACAAAAACAATACGGAAAGCAGCCCTATATTTATTTTTCTCATTTTATTACTCCTATTATTCTTGGTGTCATGCCTGATGAAGCAGCTCACGCAAAAGGAATACTATAAGACCTTATCCATATGCAGTGTTTTCCAGACTGGATCTGACTCAGCCAGTCTTTCTTCAAAGCCCAGCGCTTTCCAGAAGGGAATACCGCCAGGCAGAAATGGATGAGAATGCAGATAAACCTTCTCGTATCCTGCTGTTTGAATCGACTTTAAAGCCGTTTGATAGAGGGCAGTGCCAATTCCTAAACGTCTATATGCCGGATCTATATAGCATCTTACCAATTCCGTGGTCTTCGTTTGCGCGTAAAATTGCTGCAGCTCGTCAAATCGATTGTCATAGGGCAAATAACCAATTGTACCAAGCACATTGCCCGCTTCACTTAAAGCTGCAAATAACGCCGCATCCCTTCTATTTATATAATGTGCATAAAAATGAAGCATATCCGGCGGTAATTGCTGATGATCCAACATCGGAAATACTTCTTTTCGAATCGTTGTCATAAAATCCACTACCTGCGCAGCGTCCTTTTGTTCAACCTGTTTCACACGATATTTTACAGGTGTTTGTATAGACATTTCCTATCAGCGTCTCCTTGCTCTGATTGATTCCTTCATGTTGTTCTCTCTTCATAGCTGCAGGCAACATCAACTCGTTTCTCTATTGATGTTACCCTGCAACAACGCTTCATCATAAAAATTCATTTTCTATTATACTCTATTTCCCGGTTTTAAGATAGAATTTGATGCGCTCAACAGCAGCCATGTAATGATTACAAATGGAATGGTTAATACAGGCAGGCCGTATGGGATAAGCAGAATAGATAAGCTCGCAGAAATCGGAACCGTCAATAGTGCTCCTATCAGACCGTACACAAACATACCTTTCGCCCCCTTGGCATTGAATGTATGGCCCACTGCTATGGCCGTCAAAATCGCATTGTATCCATACAGCCCAAGCTGCATCTGATCATTTTCTGCCCCTAATATGTAAGCAAAAGCTAAGGCAGCGACAGCGGATATAATGGTGCTCGCGCTCACTCTGATCCCGGCAATCAGAATTCCTGCCAGGATCAGCGCTCCCGCCCACACAGAATCCAATAGAAAGATTTCACTGATGCTTTTAAAAAATGCGGTAATCCAGTCCATTCCGCTTCCTTCAATATACTCCCAATGCATTAGATTCTGCGGTATAAGCTGATCACTCATTATGAATAAATCTAATTTATAAGGAAATAAAAATATCAGCCATGATGTAATAATGAATGGAAAAGTGAGAACCGGAATACGCACAAAATAATTATTTAAAGCTACGGTTGCTAATGCGGATAATCCAGTTCCTGCAAAAGCAAGCAGCCACAGATACGGCCCATCCAAAAAAATGAGAATAGCTAAACAGCTTAACACCGCGTTATAGCCCATTAATCCATCCTCTATAAAACTTCTATTCTTCGTGAGCACATAGCCTATAACATTCGCTATTATCACACTTAATAAGGATACTACGGCAAATTGCCAGGAAACAACAAGAATGCCCAAAAAAATGAAAAGTCCTGTTTTCCAATTCGCCAGCAGGATTACTTGGGAAAAACTGTGCAGCGTACTGATCAAATAATATTTTCCAGAAATTTGTCGCTCCATCTTAACTACCTTTCCAAAGGCCGGGGAAGCAAGCTTTCGAACATCTCTAAAGCTGCTCTCAGATCCCGCTTGTCTTCCCCACCGTTTTTAAACTCTTTTAATATTTCCGTAAAAATACAGGAGACATGCCAAACCATACTTCTCGTAAATACCCATGGCACATTTGCAGTATCTCTTCGATGATTTGCGTCTGATTGGCCAATATTCTCAAAGAAAACCCCGGGACCGGACACCTCGAGATACCGAAGTTCACGTCCTTCTGCTCCATCATATCATAGATATTTTCAATTACTTCATCTGTCATATAAGGACTAATAACCATCATGGAGCCTAAATGACTATACCCTTCCATTCTTCCAAACACAGAAGGATTATTTTTAGCCGGTTCCGTTACAACGCGGTCAAAAACGCCTAATTCCTTATGGATAAACACTTCATTTTGCAAATCTACCTTGTCATAACTGAATTGCTTTCCGGTTGGTGACCATCCAGGTGTAATAATATCAGAGCAAATCAATGTCGAGGTATTATCTACATAAAATTGGTTGAGCTGTTTATACGACCCTTCCCGATAAACGATCAGCGGATCAGGGATATACTCCAGCAGACTGTTCGATTTCAAGGTAAACTTCCCATACTGATACGCAGGCTCTCCTGGGGATTTATATACTTTGGTTGCAGATTGCGTTGTCAAAATTGCCCGGGCATTTTCATTCACCCTAATATCCATGGAATATGTATCTCCGGATAAATAGCCGCCTCCAGGATTTAATAGATAATAGGTTAATTGCCCGGAATCGTCTAAATAGATTGGACGCATCACTTTGAAGGCACCTCGGAAATATACATCCGCAGGGACCGTTTTATTCTTCTTCTCCGTTAATTCAAGCTGAAGCTCTCCGGTCCATTCCTTCTGCATCTTAGACGATCCCTCGAAGCAGTACATTATCTTTCAGCCAATCAATTACTTCGTCCAATCCTTCATTATTTTTCAAATTCGTAAAAATAAAGGGTTTATCTCCTCGAAATTCTTTCGTATCTCTTGCCATGATATCTAAGTCCGCTCCAACATATGGCGCCAAATCCGTTTTATTAATAATAAATAAATCCGACTTAATCATGCCCTGCCCGCCTTTACGGGGAATTTTCTCTCCCTGGGCTACATCAATGATATAAATAGAAAAGTCAACAAGCTCCGGACTGAATGTCGCTGCCAGATTGTCCCCGCCGCTTTCAATGAAGATCAATTCTACGTCGGGAAAACGTTCTATTAATTTATCGATAGCAGCAAAATTCATGGAGGCATCTTCTCTGATAGCGGTATGCGGGCACCCGCCCGTTTCCACACCAATAATCCGGTCATCCTCCAGCACACCATTTTTCATTAAAATTTTAGCGTCTTCTTTGGTATAAATATCATTCGTAATAACCGCCATGTCCATTTCATTATTTAATTGTCTTGTTATTTTCTCTACTAACTCTGTTTTTCCAGCCCCTACTGGACCGCCAATACCTACTCGAATCGGTTCCATCTCCAAATCTCCCTTCTAAGACATAAATATCCTTACTTTTACATGCTCATGCTTCATTTGTGAAATTTCCAGACCGGGCGAAACAATCCCAAAATCCGCTATCGTTAAAGCAGCTATTTCTTCCGCGACACTGTTTATTAATTGCTGACTCTCCAGCAATATCTTCTGCCCGTCTGTCTGCCCCAGCGGAATAGCTCTTACTGCATTCTGTACCAGGTTAGAAACCAGGGAATATAAATAAAACCCAAGTCCCTCCCGAGGTTGTATCCTGTGATAATGCGCAATAACTGCAAAGACAATGGCGCTGTGCCCGAATGATTTCCCTTGCTTTATTCGTTTTAGATAATTTGCAAGTATTCCGTATTCAAACAGACTTTCTGCCAGCTTCAGCATCCGGACTCCCATTTGGGTATTTCCTTCCCTTGTTTCCTTTGGAAGGTTCTGGACATAAAGCAGCCGGTCCATATGCCAAATCCGCTCCAAATCATTTTCACACAGCGCCTCGCATACAAGTTGAAAAGCAAGCCCTTCTGTATATTTCACCTGTTCCCTGAAATACGTATCCAGCCATTCTTGAAATGAGATCCTGTCCTTCACAACATCTTCTTGAATATAGGTTTCCAGTCCAAATGAATGGCTGAAACCGCCAATAGGGAAGTTTGAATCGCATAACTGAACAAAGGTGAGCAATGAATTAGTCATGGCTATGCCCTATATGTTTAAACGCTTCTTTTAATTTGCGCTCTTCCCGCTGATAAGAAATGTCTAGCTGTTTCAGCAATTCTTCTACAAGATAATCATATTGGACAATCATATTATCCGCTTCAAATTGTGCAGGAAGATGACGGTTTCCTAATTGGTGCGCAATGACGCCCATTTCATGAATATCTTTAGGGCGGATAACAATCACGTCGTCCTGATAGACATCAATAAAAATAATATTGGATGTATCTTTATATAAAACGTCACCCTTTGTCAGGGCCTGTCTTTCTTTTAAGGAAATACCAATATCCTTTCCATGGTCTGTTTTCACCCGTAAAATACGCTTCAGCAAATCGGCACTATCCAGGTAAACCTTTTCTTTATGCAGCTTTGCAAGCTCTGCTTCTTCTATATCATTTATATTCATCTCAATTTTTTCAACCAGCATTGGTCATCACCTCAAAATAAAAAGTATCGTTGCCCCATCGCCACCTCTTTCAGCGGTTCACAGGTTATGGCTTCACCGTCCACTTTTACTTCATATGTTTCCGGATCCACGTCAATGGTTGGTGTCTTATCATTCAGCTTCATATCTTTCTTCGTCAGATTACGAATGTTCTTTACAGGCAATACCGTTTTCTCTAAACCCAGCTCTTCCTTTATCCCCTTTTCATAGGCTGCAGTGGATACAAATGTTAAGGATGTTCGTTGCACTGCTTTCCCATGCGCTGCAAACATCGGGCGATAAATAACCGGCTGTGGTGTTGGAATCGATGCATTGGCATCTCCCATCACACTTTCAATAATCGAGCCGCCTTTTACAATCAATTCTGGTTTCACACCGAAAAATTCCGTTGGCCAAACAACTAAATCAGCATATTTCCCAGCCTCTACCGACCCGACATACTCGGAAATACCATGGGTAATCGCCGGGTTAATCGTATATTTTGCAACATAACGTTTTACTCTATTATTATCTGCAGTTTCTGTATCTCCCTCAAGTATACCGAGCTGTTTTTTCATTTTATCCGCTGTCTGCCAAGTTCTTAAAATAACCTCGCCAATCCGCCCCATTGCCTGTGAGTCGGAACTGATAATGCTGAGTACACCCATATCATGCAGAACATCCTCAGCAGCAATTGTTTCTTTGCGGATACGAGAGTCAGCAAACGCTACATCCTCCGGTATCGACGGACTTAAGTGATGGCAAACCATCAGCATATCGACATGCTCTTCAATCGTGTTGACCGTATAAGGCATGGTCGGATTGGTAGAAGAAGGAATCACGTTTGGATATTGTGCTGACTTAATGATATCCGGAGCATGTCCGCCGCCTGCACCCTCTGTATGATACATATGAATGACGCGGTCTTTCAGTGCTGCCATTGTATTTTCAACAAATCCGCCTTCGTTTAAGGTATCTGCATGCAGCGCCACCTGTACATCGTATTTATCCGCAACTGTCAACGCATGGTCAATCGCAGAAGCAGTCGCTCCCCAATCCTCATGTACTTTTAAACCGATTGCTCCGGCTTCGATTTGCTCTGCTAACGGATCGATCGAAGCAGCTTGTCCTTTCCCTGTATACCCAATGTTCACCGGATAATCTTCTGCAGCCTCCAGCATCTTATGAATATTCCATTTCCCCGGCGTAACGGTTGTTGCTTTTGAACCGGAAGAAGGCCCTGTTCCGCCGCCAATCAATGTTGTTAAACCAGATGCAAGCGCCGTTTCAATCTGTTGCGGTGAAATAAAATGAACGTGGGCATCAATCCCGCCGGCAGTCACAATTTTACCTTCCGCTCCGATAATATCAGTCGCTGCACCGAGGGTAATATCGACGTCATCCATCACCAGCGCATTACCACTCTTGCCGATTCCGCATATTTTACCGTCTTTAATGCCGATATCCGCTTTATAAATCCCTGTGTAGTCCAATATAATTGCATTTGTCAATACCGTATCTGCAGCTTCATCATTTAGAGCAAGCGGATTTTGTCCCATGCCATCCCGGATGACTTTTCCTCCGCCAAAAACAACTTCATCCCCATACGAGGTATAATCCTTTTCAATTTCAATGATGAGATTCGTGTCAGATAACCTCACTCGATCACCCGTTGTAGGTCCGTACATTTCCGCATATTGTTTTCGGGGAATATTATAAGCCATTTACTTTCTCCTTCCCGACGCTTCCATCTGTCATATTATTAAATCCATATATCTTTCTCTCTCCGGCAAAGTCTACCAGCTCCACCGTCTTTTCATCCCCTGGCTCCAGACGGACCGCAGTTCCTGCTGGAATGTTCAACCTTTTGCCAAAAGCGGTATCCCTGTCAAACTTTATCTGTGTATTGATTTCATAGAAGTGAAAATGTGATCCAACTTGTACTGGGCGGTCTCCTAAATTAATGACGGTTACTTTCGTTGTATCTCTTCCTTGGTTAATTTCTATCGTCCCTTCTTTTGGCAGCACTTCTCCTGGTACCATCGAAATCCCTCCTATTTAATTGGCTGATGCACAGTTATCAGCTTTGTTCCATCTGGAAACGTTGCTTCTACCTGAACATCCTTAATCATTTCAGGTACCCCTTCCATGACATCTTCCTCCGTAAGTATGGTTGTGCCAAAGCGCATTAATTCAGCAACACTTTTGCCATCTCTTGCGCCTTCCATTAATTCATAAGTAATCAGTGCAACACTTTCCGGATGGTTTAATTTTAAACCTCTGTCCTTTCTTCTCCTTGCAAGGTCAGCAGCAACAACAACCATCAGCTTATCCGTTTCTCTTGGCAACAGATTCATCGGCTTCCCTCCTTGGTTTACATGATGATACATCATTTAAAAAATCATCTCGTTATTCCCAATAGTTCGATAATTATTGGGATGCAAACTGGTATTTCTAATCCAGCATTGAAGAATAGATTACATAGCCAGCTTCAACAATTTATATTAATTTTTCGAATGACTTTATATGTTATATTACCTAACATATAAAGTTATGTTAATTATCATAAGAGTTATTTTATAAAAATGCAAGTCTTTTAACTAAATTGGTTTTGAATAATTTCTACGGAAGGTACAAACACACTGATATATCTACAAAAATAAACCAGATTCTATATTGCTTATTTCGCAATAGAATCTGGTTCATTTATTAAATCGTTATGAAAAAATTTATGATGATATAAAACGCAACTTCATTCAGTGGGAGTTTTCAACGCACAAATGTTTTCGATGGGGTGAGTAATCGCAGCCCCAGGAGATTGCGAACTTAGTCTGCTGTTTTTCTCTCACTGCGTTAGCCTAAGTGATTTAGGAAGTTAGCTCATCTGATTCCACGCCTGAATAAATTTATTTTTACGTTTGATTTTGACGGGAGTTTTACAGACAGTTTTCTAAGATAAAAATTATACTTTGAAATAAGACCGGGCGTGAAGTGAACATAATCGATTATACTCCCCATTCCATTATTCCCGGCATTTTCATATCACTTATCAAACCAATAAGCCAAAAACTTAAACTCTCCCCATTCTTTATATAGCTGCTGCAATTGTGATTTAGGTGGAAGTTCACCAGCGAAATATTTATTTTTTACATGCTTTTTAAATTCGCTGTCTACTGGCAAAAAGTCGTATCTTCCTAATAACATTAAAATAATGCTGAGTGCATAAGGTCCGACGCCTCTAATTTCTTTCAGCTTGTGAACGACATCTTCAGTCGGCATTTCTGGATTGGTAAGTTCCTCTAAGTCATATACACCATTACATATGTTTAATGCAAGATCATAAATATAATCACTTCGATAGCCTAATTTGATGCTTTTATTTAAAAAGGTTTTATCTTTTTTTAAAACTGCTTCTGGTGCAGGAAAAGTAAATAATTCCGACTCATTCGAGTATCTTTCTCCTAAATGACTCACAAAATTCGTTGTCATGGCAATGGTCCGGCTCCAGGTCGTATTGGTTGTGAAAATCGTCTTTACAATATCTTCAAAGATGCTTGGGGAGCGTAAAAGTCTTCCTTTATTTTCCGCTACGATTTCCTGCATATTCTGGTCAGCGCTGCACATTTGATAAAAAGCACGAAAATCCTCATCTAAACGAAGCATCCAGTTAACCTTGCGAACAACCTCTTCACTTTCTTCTCTCGTTAACGTTTGCTTACCCCCTGTTTCTATCATCAATGTATTTTGATTCTGTGTTATATGCAGCAGAACGATTTTACCAGTTGAAAGCGCTTCTACCCTTTTTAAAACACTTCTGTCATCGTTAGCTTGAAAAGGCGGCAGTAAATACCATCCGTGATCGGTAACAGCAGCTTTAAAATTGAATTGTTTTGGCAGTTCAATAGCATTTCTCAACACGATTTCCTCCTGACTAAGAACTATTATTTTATATAGGGGGGTCAAAACCTCTAGTCTAGTTGTAAAAAGGAGTGGAACCAATATAACGAAACTTCACGCAGCGGGAGTTTTTGTTCTTCTTCATGATAAACAACGCATCACCGTATCTCCAAATGATCGGACATCCGATAAATAATCATACCCTTCAGGTGACCCGAAGCTGTTAAACATCCGTACAGCTACTATATTTTCCTGTGGAATCACTAATAACGTTACTCCTGTATATCCCAGTATCTGATACGATTCTTTAGGAACGCTTTGTCCAATTTCTGTTTTTTCAGCCGGTAAGTCTTTCACAAACCATAAAAAGCCATTTTGCGGAAGGTTTTTATCTATCGTTGATGGGCTTTGTACCGTTGCAGCCATCTGTATTATTTCTTTCGGTATCATTTGTTTTCCGTTTAGATAGCCTTCCTTAAGATGGACATAGCCCCAATATGCCAATTCACGTGCAGATACATACATATTCATTTTGTTGCCTTCCGTGCTTTCACTAACATTCCAATTTTTATCAGATTCATCTCTAAGGATAACATCCACAAGCTTCTCATGTTTTTGTGCGTACCAATCTGATTCATTAAATTCGAAAGGATTAAAAACCTGTTCATGAACAATTTCAGATACCGTTTTACCAGTTGTTTGTTTTATGAGCTCCGTTAATACATCTATTCCAACCTGTCTATATGACCAATTTTCTCCTGCAGGAAATTCTCGAAATACCGTATCTTCTTTTTTATGTAAACCATGTGTATGGGTTAATACATGCCTTATTGTTGTATCCTTCCATATATCTTCATTAAGTCCAGGCAAATAATGCAGTATCAAATCATCTATGGTTTTAATTTTCCCATAATAGACTGCGCATGCCACAGCAAATCCGATATAGCTTTTCCTGACAGAGGCTACATGAAATTGGGTATCTTCCTGAACTTTTCTTGAACCTGATTTGTTTGATTGGCTTCCAAAATAGTCTTCTAATACTACTTTATCGTTGTGAATTACAAAAGCAGCAGCTGCGGAGCAGGTTACCTTTTCCGCTGTATTTAGGACATGTTCTGTTATAGGAACAAAATCTTTATTCTTTTTTGAGCTAAGAAACATTATATCCCCCTGTCTGTTGAATATCCGTTATTTTTTAGGTGAATTGCATTCTTCTTAATTCAATTAAATCATTAATCACAACATCTGCTTGCGAAAGCTCTTCTTCTTTCGCAAAATCAAAGCTGCATCCTACAGCTGTCAATCCATTATCTTTTGCTGCTTTAATGTCTGATATCCGGTCTCCAACCACTGCCGCTTCCTCTATTCCATATTTCGTTAAAATAGTTTTGACTAAATCAGATTTACTAAATGATTCGATTTGTTCAATACTATAAGTCTCTGAAACCCAGTCATC
Source organism: Oceanobacillus sp. B139/18 (assembly GCF_055524595.1). Lineage (NCBI taxonomy): Bacteria > Bacillati > Bacillota > Bacilli > Caryophanales > Bacillaceae > Oceanobacillus > Oceanobacillus sp. B139/18. The sequence continues at coordinate 1,523,706 of NZ_JBVFXI010000001.1, forward strand.
TAAATGATAATAATCCACAATCGCTTTTAAATAGGCTGGTACTCCATTACTGGCGATGAATATGGTATAACCATCCTTTAATAAAAACTCAGAAATATCCTGTACATTCGGATATAATGCACCTTTTCCGTTTTTTATATTTTCAATTAATCTATCTTGAAAATAATCATTGATTTGCTCTCTTTCCTTCACAGAATGATTCGACAGTAAAGTTTCCCATACTACCGGCAATGGAACTCCCATAATTTCCCTGAACTTATCAATTGGGATGGAGCCTCCCCATTTCCCTAAAGAAGCTAAATAGGTAAACGTATCTTCTAATGACAATTCTAAAATTTTATCTGTTTGAAATAATGTTCCGTCCATATCAAAAATTACCGATTTCATACTTCCTCACCTCTTTAATACGGAATAAAAGTCCCTTTTAATTTATTTTTATATCTTTCTACCTTCTTTATTTTCTTGAAAGTAATCAGAGATAACAATGCAACAGCGATTAGCGTCCACTCATGCGTTTCTCCTCTGTTATCTATAACCTTCATTAGAATAATCACTCCTTGATTTTGACTTTCACAGTAAGATATTTTCATCAATATACATTACTTGTATTCTTCTAATTTTCCAACATAATCTCAAAGTCTTTCACAAAAACAGCATTCCCGGTAATTTGAATATCATATGACTCGCCATTCTTAGATACCTGAACACCTACCTTGCCATCTTTACCAAGTTCATGTCCCTGCTCCACTACAAGCTTCATCACATCTTTCCTATCTTCTCTTATATAGTCAGCATAATAAGCACCCATTACTCCGGACGCCGTTCCTGTTACTGCATCCTCTACAGTGCCTGAAAACGGAGAAGAGAAGTGCCTTGCATGCATATCCGCATCTGTATCATACGTTTCGATACAAATTGGATGTACAGACGATTTAGGCATCTCCTTTAAAATTGCAGGAAAATCTTTATTCTCTGGTTTCATTTTACGAAAAGCTTCTAAATTATTTATTGGAATCAGCAGTGTCCAAGCACCTGTGCTTCCATAAAGAATTGGTAAGTTATCATGTATATCCGATTCTTCTATCCCAATCGAATGAGCTAAATCCATTTTAGAGCCATGGAACGCTACAAATTCCGGTGCAGCCTGGTTCATTGTTATCGTTATTTCCTTTTCAGGAGCAGAATCAAGCCTTACTGGTAAAATCCCTGCTTTAGTTTCAATCGTTAATTCTGTTTTATCTCCGAACAGTCCTTTTGTTTTTAACGCATACACCGTTGCCATGGTCGCATGACCGCATAAATTCATTTCATGTCCAGGTGTAAAAAAACGTATCCCTAAGTCTGCTGTTTCTGATTTAACTGGAAATGCCGTTTCATTGAATCCTACTTTAAATGCGACTTCCTGCATTTGCTCATCTGTCAGCTCATCCCCATTTAAAACAACTCCAGCAGGGTTTCCTTTATTCGGCACCTTACTAAATGCATCATAATGATATACTTTGACCGATTTCATGCTATGTCCCTCCCGTAATCATATTAAAATTCTCGACGGAAAAACGAAATACTTATCGAGAATTTTAATATGCTGCTTCGTTTATACTTTCCTATTTGTTATAAACTGGCTCTACTTTGCTCAATGCAACGCCAGCCTTTCCAAAACGAAGGAAGATGCAAGCTGGCATCAAAAGAATAAAAGCCCCGATCATTAAAGCAATTTTTTCCGTAAATAATTCCGGAATAGCTCCCGCTAAAAAAGTTCCCAGTATGGAGAATAGTCCGCCAATAACATAGGTGGAGCTCCTGACTCTTGTTAAGAATTCATCTGGCGTGATCCCTTGATGAACAGCGCCTTGTACGATAAAAGCCATAGATAGCGCACAATCAAAAACGGCCATCCCAAAACACATCATAATAAAAACGTTTGTTGCTGTAATCATAACTATAATCTTTTACGCTCGGATTACATTAGAGTTGTCTGAAGGGTTTATTGGTATTTTGCTATCGAGTGCTGGCGTAGGTAATATTGTTGGCATCTTTTTGATCAATAAATTCAAAAATCTAAATTGGGTGTTGCTGATGAGTTTCTTGCTGATTATCTCTGGGATAGGAATATTAAATGTAATAAACACCGTTGTGAAAGCTAATATTGCCATGGCTATTGTGCTAATCAGCTGTTGTGGGTTAGCGATTAAAATCTTCAATCCAGCGATGGACCTTCTTAAAAACACATTCCATTTACTTTTTTGCAGCTCTTCCGTCTCTGTTTCTTTGAACTACCCCCTCTTACCAACCTTCAAGGTTGCTTGAAGTGGGAGATTCCTAAGAACACCAACCCATTGGTCAGTTATGGATTAGGCTAGCCCCGCAGTCCCTGCGGTTATTCGTAATGCTTCCTTACGAAGATTCCTGCTTGCGTTCCTATCTCTTTGGTGATGGCATTGACAGATACCACACGTCCATGCACGCAAAGCAAGATTTTTAACGTCTGGGTTTTGGTGTCCACAATGGGAACACAGCTGGCTGGATGGATAATTTTTAGCGACTGTAACAACCTGCTTTCCATACCAGGCCGCTTTATATTCCAGCATCGTTTGGAAAGCTGACCAGGATACATCGCTAATCGCTTTCGCAAGATTTCGATTCTTTAACATGTTTTTTACAGACAAATCTTCTATCCCGATGATATCGTGGTTTTTGACTATCTCGGTGGAGATTTTATCCAACATGTCTTTTCTTTTATTCGCAATTTTTTCGTGAATCCGGGCTACTTTTCGTTTTTGTTTCTGCCAATTTGCTGAGCCTACCTGCCTCCTAGACAGAATCACCTGCGCTTTTGCCAATTTTTCTTCTAATATCCGGAAGAACCTTGGATTTTCATACACAGTTCCATCAGAAAGGGTTGCAAAATCAGTTAATCCGACATCGATACCTACAGAGGAACCTGTCTTTTCATCGTATGCAACTTCCGTTTCCGCTACAATCGAAACAAAGTACTTGCCTGAAGGATTGCGCCGGATCGTTGCATTGATAATACGTCCTTCCACTTCCCGACTTTTGGCAAAACGAACCAATCCGAGCTTAGGCAGTTTGATATGTTTATCCAATACAGCAATATTTCCATTGACATGTTTCGTGGTATACGATTGAACAGGATTCTTTTTTGATTTAAAACGAGGTGCCTTATTCTGCTTCTTATAATAGCGCGTATAGGAATCATTCACATTTTCCACCGCTTTTTGAAGGGCAATGCTATCGACTTCTTTGAGGAAGGGATAGTTTTTCTTTAATTCCCGAACTGCTTTAATCGCCTTATTTTTATTGAAAAATTCTCC